>NZ_CP113116.1:2401257-3601886 GCF_026625985.1 Mycobacterium sp. Aquia_213 | reverse complement strand
ACGTACAGCAGCCCGTCGCGGACCTCGGCGACCATCGTGGTCCGCGGCGCGGTGTCGTCGTCGTCCACGGCCGCCTTGCCGGGCTCCGCCGGCAAGGCTTCGCCCACGGTCTGGGGATCGACGTCGAACGACGGCCGCGGCGCTTTCCAGCTGATCGAATTCAGCGGGAGCCGCAGCCCCGCCGGTGAATCTCCTTCGAGCAGCACGACGCGGCCGCGGCGCAGCTGCCAGTTCGAGCTGGCCCAGCCGAGGTCGTCGTCGCGGCGGTGCAACGGCAGCACGAATGCCGCTGGGGTCGTGGTGGTTTCGTCGAGGTGAGCCAGCAGTGCGGTGCGGGCGGCGGCATCGTCGTCGGTGAGGTCGTCGCTGGACTCGACCGCGTCGCCGCGTGGCAGGCGGACTTTGGCGGCGAGCCTGGCCAATGGGTCCTCGAAGGCCGGCCGCACCTGGGACAGTGGCAATCCCAGGCTCTCGGCCACCCCGGCGAGCACCTGGTAGGCGCTCTCGTCGTCCGCCGTCGAACTCGTCGGCTCGGTCGCCCACGGGTCGGCCAGCAGCGTGTCGTCGGTCCACAGCGGCAGCCCGTCGGTGCGCCAGTAGAGCGCAATCTGCCAGCGCGGCAACGGCTCTCCCGGATACCAGCGGCCCTGTCCGCGATGGATCAGTCCCTGCGGGGCCCACTCCGATTTCAGCCGGGCGGCCAGCTCGGACGCGCGCTGCCGTTTGTGCGGGCCGTCGGCGGCGGTCGTCCACTCCTCGTCGACCTGGTTGTCCACCGACACGAAGGTGGGTTCGCCACCGACGGTCAGCCGGACATCGCCGGCGGCGAGCTGTTCGTCGACGCGGCTCCCGACCGCGCAGATCGTCTCCCACGCCGCGTCGGTGTAGGGCAGTGTGACGCGCGGATCCTCGTGGATGCGGGTGACGGTGTTGGAGAACTCCAGGGTGGTCTTACACGGGCCGGTGCTGCCGCTGATCGGTGCTGCGCCCGAGGGATTCGGCGTGGCCGCCAGGGGGATGTGGCCTTCGCCGGCGAACAGTCCCGACGTCGGATCCAGCCCGATCCAGCCCGCGCCGGGGATGTACACCTCGGTCCAGGCGTGCAGGTCGGTGAAGTCGGCGGCGGGCCCCGACGGCCCGTCGAGCGCTTCGATGTCGGAGGCCAGCTGCACCAGGTAGCCGGACACAAACCGGGCGGCCAGCCCGAATTGGCGCAGGATCGACACCAGCAACCACGCCGAATCCCGGCACGAGCCGACGCCGGTACGCAGCGTGAAATCCGGTGTCTGGACGCCGGGTTCCATCCGCAGGCTGTAGGCCACGTCGGCGTTGACCGCGTGGTTGAGCGCGACCAGGAAGTCGATGGTGCGAGTGCCGTCGGGCACCGAGAAGTTCGCAACCCACGCCCGCGCGAGCTCACCGGGCCCGGATCCTTCGACGTCTTCGTCGACCGGGCGCAGATACGGCCTGAGGTCGTCGGCGAGCGCCTTGGGATACATCAACCCCGAAGCGGGAGGCCATGTTTCGGCCGATTCCTCGATGAAGAAGTCGAACGGGTTGATCACCTTGAGGTCGGCGATGAGCCCGACGGTGATCGTCAGCTGCTGCATCGGGTTCGGGAACACAAGCCGGGCAAGGAAATTGCCGAGCGCGTCTTGTTGCCAGTTGATGAAGTGGTCAGCGGGCTCGATCCGCAGCGAGTAGGCCTCGATGGGCGTGCGCGAGTGGGGCGCTGGGCGCAACCGCACCACGTGCGGGTAAACCTGGACCCCCCGGTCAAAGGTGTAGCTGGTGCGATGCTCCAGCGCAACTTTGATGCTCATAACCGCTGATCTCATCACAAGGGCAGCGACGCCGCAGCGCGCCGCCGGTCGCGGAGCCGGGCCGCCTACGCGGGCAGCGGCCCCGGTGGCGGGCCGGCCGGCGGTCCCGGCTGGTAGCCGGGCTGTTCGGCCGACGCGACGTGACCGCCGGAAAGCTTGCGGTAGGCGTAGGTGAGGATCAGCGCCACGACGGGCGCCGCCACCAACAGGCCGACGCCGCACGCCAGCGCACCGACGAAAATCGTCGCCATTGTCACCAGCCACACCAGCAGGGAGTTGACGAAATTCGACCCCACCAACGAGAAGCCCGACCCGAACCCCTTGATGGCGTTCTCCGAGCGATCGACGACGAACAGGATGATGAACTGGGTGAAGATCCCCACGACGATGCCGGGAACGAAGCACGCGGCGTAGCCGATCGAGGTGAGAATGCTGACCAGGAATGCGGCGAGAAACGCCATGCCGAGGTTGCGCGGCTTGAAGAAGGATCCGATGCTCACCGGCCGGCCGTCCGCGAGATCCAGGCATCCCGACAGGAACGCGGCCTGGGCATACGCGGTCACAAGCAAGGAGACGAGGTAGCCGAGCCCGACGATGGCCGTTCCGGTGGGACTGAGATTCGCAGCGAAGTCGAAGTCGTAGTCGGAGGAGTCATACGGTGTCACGTTCGCGCTCATGTTCTGGCCGACAAAGTTCAGGGCGGACGCCGCGGCGAACAGCAGGCCGTAGACCAGGGTCGGAACGATCAGCGCGGCGGCGTTCTTGGTGAAGGTGTTCCAGGCCCAGCTGAACGCCGCACCCACACTGAATTGCGGGGCGGCCGGGGCGCCGTAGCCCGGTGGCGGGCCGTAGCCGGGGGGTGGGGCGCCGTAGCCGGGGGGCGGCGCACCGTAGCCAGGTGGCGGGCCGTAGCCGGGGGGCGGCGGCGGGGGTGCGCCGTAACCGGGTGGCGGTGGCGGGGGTGCGCCGTAGCCGGGTGGCGGTGGCGGCGGCGCGCCGTAGGGGTCGGCCGGGTTACCTGGATATTCGGGGGGCTGGCTCATCTGCCGTCCTCATGTGAATGCGCGGAACTTGGCCACCCGGAACTTAACAAATAAGCGGTCGGGTGGCGAGGATTGGCGCAGGCGGGTTTCTGGGTCCTCGCCGCCGGCGACGTACTAGGCGAACTGCTGTCCGGGTGGGGGCCCGGCCGGCGGTCCCGGCTGGTAACCGGGCTGCTCCAGCACAACGACCTGACCGCCGGAAAGCTTGCGGTAGGTGTAGATCTGAATCAGCGCCGCGACCGGGATGGCGACGATCATGCCGACACCGCACAACAGTTCGCCCACCAGCACCACCGCGTACTGCACGAGCCACGACAGCAGCGCGGGGCCGATGTTGGCCCGCGTCGTCGCGATGCTGGCCTTGATGGCTTCCACCGGTGACAGCGACCGGTCGACGACGAACGGGATGGCGAACAACGTGAGGAACGCGAAGATGAGGCCCGGGATGATGCACAGGATCGATCCGACCACCGCGCCGAACGCAACCAGCAGCGCGACGACGAATACCGGGCCGAGATTGCGGGGCTTGAAGAACGTTCCGATGCTCACCGGCTTGCCGTCGGCGATGTCCAGGGCGCCGGTCGTTAACCCAGCGTGCATGTATATCGCGGCGATGAAGACCAGGATGTAGCCGACGATCATCACCGCGATCGAAGCGGGGCCGTAGGCGATGTCGACGCCACTGGTGGTCTCGCCGTAGCTGTTGGTGTAGGTCGTGGCGGTGCTCTCACCGAAGACCATTGGCAACAGCCCGGCGATCAGGGCGAAGACGGTGATCACCGTGCCGTAGACCAAGACCGGAACGATCAACGCCGCGGGGTTCTGCATGAACTTGGCCCACGACCACTTGACCGCCTCGCCGACGTCGAATTTCGGCGCGGTGGAGCCACCGAAGCCCGGCTGCGGCGGGTAGCCGGCCGGCGGTGCGCCGTACCCGGGGGGCGGCGGGGGCGGTGCCCCGTAGCCGGGGGGCGGTGCGCCGCCGGGAGGAGGTCCGGGCGGGTTGTAGCCGCCCGGCGGCGGGCCGTAGCCCGGTGGCGGCGGGGGCGGTGCGCCATAGCCCGGCGCGGCGTGCCAAGGCGGTTGCGAGTAGCCCGGAGGGTTCTGGTCGCCGCCGAGCGGGTCGGCCGGGTCACCTGGTTGTTCTGGGGGCTGGCTCATTTGCCGTCCTAGTTTGCTGTCGGAAAAGCTGGCGGGCACACGCACGGAACTTGGCAACCCGGAACTTAGCAAATATGCGCCGGGGGAGCGAGGATTGAGCTTTGCTTGCTTCGCGCCTGTTCGGGCGCGGTCGCCACCAATGCGCGTACCTGTCCGAGCTGCGTGGTATGTCTGAAGCCGTGTCCGACGGTCTGTTTGACCTGCCCGGCGAGTCGCGGACGGCCAACGACGCCCTGGGCGTGTCGGCCGGTGCGCCGCTGGCGGTGCGGATGCGCCCGGCATCGCTGGACGAAGTCGTCGGGCAGGACCACTTGCTGGCGCCCGGGTCGCCGCTGCGCCGCTTGGTCGAGGGCTCGGGGGTGGCCTCGGCCATCCTGTACGGCCCCCCGGGAAGCGGCAAGACGACGTTGGCGGCGCTGGTCTCCCAAGCGACCGGCCGCCGGTTCGAAGCCCTATCGGCGCTGTCGGCCGGGGTCAAAGACGTCCGCGCGGTCATCGACAGCGCGCGCCGGGCGCTGCTTGCCGGCGAGCAGACGGTGCTGTTCATCGACGAGGTGCACCGGTTCTCCAAAACCCAGCAGGACGCGTTGCTGTCCGCGGTGGAGAACCGGGTGGTGTTGCTGGTGGCCGCGACGACCGAAAATCCGTCGTTCTCGGTGGTGGCGCCGTTGCTGTCGCGGTCGCTGATCCTGCAGCTGCGCCCGCTGACGGCCGACGACATCCGCGTCGTGGTGCAGCGCGCGATCGACGATTCGCGGGGCCTGGGCGGCCAGATCGGCGTGCAACCCGAGGCCGTCGACCTGCTGGTGCAATTGGCCGCGGGCGATGCCCGCCGCGCGCTGACCGCGCTGGAAGTCGCCGCCGAAACCGTCGAGGCGGGCGGCGAGCTGACGGTCGCGGCCGTCGAGCAATCACTGGACAAAGCCGCCGTGCGCTACGACCGCGACGGCGATCAGCACTACGACGTCATCAGCGCGTTCATCAAATCGATGCGCGGCTCCGACGTCGACGCGGCGCTGCACTATCTGGCCCGCATGCTCGTCGCGGGGGAGGATCCGCGATTCATCGCGCGGCGGCTGATGATCCTGGCCAGCGAGGACATCGGCATGGCCGACCCGACGGCGCTGCAGATCGCGGTCGCCGCCGCGCAGACGGTGGCGCTGATCGGCATGCCCGAAGCGCAACTGACGTTGGCGCACGCCACGATTCACCTGGCGACCGCGCCGAAGTCGAACGCGGTGACCACCGCACTGGCCGCGGCGATGAACGACATCAAGGCGGGTAGGGCTGGCCTGGTGCCTGCCCATCTGCGCGACGGCCACTACTCGGGAGCGGCCGCACTCGGCAATGCGCAGGGCTACAAATACGCCCACGACCACCCGGATGGCGTTGTCGCGCAACAATATCCGCCGGACGAGCTGGCGGACGTCGACTACTACCGGCCCACCGGTCGCGGCGTCGAACGCGAGATCACCGGGCGCCTGGAGCGGTTGCGCGCGATCATCCGCCGCAAGCGCGGCTAGCCGCTCAGACCAGGTCGGCCACTTTCACGTTGGCGATCGCCAGCTCGAACTCGGCGACGTCGACGATCTCGACCCCCAGGTCGCGGGCCCGCCGGCTGCGCAGCTCGCTGGCCGTGTCGCTGTTGCGGGCCATCGCCTCCTGGCTCTCGAACGTCGTGCACAACACCGCCCGCCGCGAGGTGGGGTGGTCGACCAGCAGGCTGGCGTTGCAGAAACCCTCGAGGTCCTCCATCTCCGGAACCACGATCAATTGGTAGAAGTCGAGAGAGCGCTCGAGCTGGTCCGGCACGATCTTGACCCAGGTGGCCCGCACCGCGGCGCCCTCGAGCGACGGCTGGCGCCGGTTCAGGAAGGCCACGCTCCATTCCTGCACGCTCGCGCTGCCGTCGAACATCAGCGCGATGTGGTCGCGAATGATGGCCACCCGCTCGGCGCTGGCGCGCATCTCCTTGATGCTCTCCCATGAGCTGGTGGCGACGCAGCGGCCGGATTGTCGGTCTACCAACAGCGAAAGGCCGACACACCCGTCAAGCTCCTCCATGGCCGGCACGACGACGTCGCGACAATGCGCGATTCCGGTGTCGACCGACTCGGGTTGTCCCTCGATGGTGAAAGAACGTGCGAACACGGATGGACCCCTAACTCGTCTGAGCAACGCCCCCGGCGTCGCGTTCGGCCCCCCTGACAAGTAACCTTCCTCCTCCCGGCTAGCGCTGGCAATGGCTTCCCGCAGTGTTCTCGGCGTGTCCGCTTCGTGTGGCCGTGCTCACAGACGATTGGCTGGTCAGCGCGGGCGCGCCGTACTCTTGGTCAGATGCATACGGATGTGCTCGAGGTGGACACCACCAGTCGTCGCATCGTGGATCTGACCGATGCGGTGCGCAGGTTTTGCTTCTCCTGTGGGGATGGCTTGTGCAACGTGTTCGTCCCGCATGCGACGGCTGGGGTGGCGATCATCGAGACCGGCGCCGGTTCCGACGACGACCTGCTCGACACGCTGGACCGGCTGTTGCCGCGCGACGACCGCTACCGGCACGCGCACGGCTCGGCCGGACACGGCGCCGACCACGTGTTGCCGGCGATCGTCTCGCCGTCGGTGACGCTGCCGGTCGCGGCCGGCGAGCCGCAGCTGGGGACCTGGCAAAGCGTTGTTTTGGTCGACCTCAACCGGGACAACCCGCGGCGCTCGGTGCGGTTGAGCTTTTTGGAGGGTTAGCTGCCGGGAATTCGACGGCGCCGGGACCGGTACTGTGAGCGGTCGAAACGCGTCGTTGGACAGCCCTTATAGGAAGAAGCGGAAAAGAGTGCAGACACACGAGATCAGGAAACGGTTTCTTGATCACTTCGTGAAGGCGGGTCACACCGAGGTGCCGAGCGCATCGGTGATCCTCGACGACCCCAACCTGCTGTTCGTCAACGCCGGCATGGTCCAGTTCGTGCCGTTCTTCCTGGGCGCGCGCACCCCGCCGTACGCGACGGCCACCAGCATCCAGAAGTGCATCCGCACCCCGGATATCGACGAGGTGGGCATCACCACCCGGCACAACACCTTCTTCCAGATGGCCGGCAACTTCTCGTTCGGCGACTACTTCAAGCGCGAGGCCATCGCGCTGGCCTGGGATCTGTTGACCAACAGCGTCTCCGAGGGTGGTTACGGGCTGAACCCCGAAAAAATATGGACGACGGTCTTTTTCGACGACGACGAGGCCGTCCAGCTGTGGCAGGAGATCGCCGGCCTGCCGCTCGAACGGATCCAGCGCCGGGGCATGGCCGACAACTATTGGTCGATGGGCATCCCCGGGCCGTGTGGTCCGTCGTCGGAGATCTACTACGACCGCGGCCCGGAATTCGGCATCGAGGGCGGCCCGATCGCCAACGAGGACCGCTACATCGAGATCTGGAACCTCGTGTTCATGCAGAACGAGCGCGGCGAGGGAACCAGCAAGGAAGACTTCGAGATCCTTGGGCCGTTGCCGCGCAAGAACATCGACACCGGCATGGGTGTGGAGCGGGTCGCGTTCATCCTGCAGGGCGTGCACAACGTCTACGAAACCGACCTGCTGCGGCCGGTCATCGACCTGGTGGCCGCGCGCGCACCGCGCGGCTATGACGCCGGCAACCACGACGACGACGTCCGCTACCGCGTGATCGCGGACCACAGCCGCACCGCCGCGATCCTGATCGGCGACGGCGTCAGCCCGGGCAACGACGGCCGCGGCTACGTGCTGCGCCGGCTGCTGCGCAGGGTGATCCGCTCCGCCAAGCTGCTGGGCATCGAAGGCCCGATCGTCGGCGACCTGATGACCACCGTCCGCGACGCGATGGGCCCGTCATATCCCGAACTCGTCACGGATTTCGACCGGATCCGCCGCATCGCCGTCGCCGAGGAAACCGCGTTCAACCGCACCCTGGCGTCGGGGTCGAAGCTATTCGACGACGTTGCGGGAACCACCAAAGCTGCTGGGGCCAAGGTGGTTTCGGGTTCGGACGCCTTCACCCTGCACGACACCTACGGCTTCCCGATCGAGCTCACCCTGGAGATGGCCGCCGAGGCGGGCCTGCAGGTCGACGAAATCGGCTTCCGGGAACTGATGGCCGAACAGCGCAAGCGCGCGAAGGCCGATGCCGCCGCGCGCAAACATGCGCACGCCGACCTGACCGCTTACCGCGAGCTGGTTGACGCCGGCCCGACCGAGTTCACCGGTTTCGACGAGTTAAGCTCCGAGGCAAGGATTTTGGGCATCTTCGTCGACGGCAAACGAGTCCCGGTGGTGTCGCACGCCGACGGCGTCGGCGCCGATCGCGTCGAGTTGATTCTGGACCGCACGCCGCTGTACGCCGAGTCCGGTGGGCAGATCGCCGACGAGGGCACGATCAGCGGAACGGGTGCCGGCGAGAGCGCGCGGGCCGCGGTCACCGATGTGCAGAAGATCGCCAAAACCCTTTGGACGCATCGGGTTAACGTCGAGTCTGGCGAATTCGTCGAGGGCGACACCGTCGTCGCGGCGGTAGACGCCGGCTGGCGTAAGGGCGCCACCCAGGGGCACTCGGGTACCCACATGGTGCATGCCGCACTGCGACAAGTGTTGGGCCCCAACGCTGTTCAGGCCGGATCGCTGAACCGTCCGGGGTACCTGCGCTTCGACTTCAACTGGCAGGGCCCGCTGTCCGACGAGCAGCGCACCCAGGTCGAGGAAGTGACCAACGAGGCCGTGCAGGCCGACTTCGAAGTGCACACGTTCCTCGAGCACCTCGACAAGGCCAAGGCGATGGGTGCAATGGCGATGTTCGGCGAGGCCTACCCGGACGAAGTGCGGGTGGTGGAGATCGGCGGCCCGTTCTCGCTGGAGCTGTGCGGTGGAACGCATGTGCACAATTCGGCGCAGATCGGCCCGGTGACAATCCTGGGCGAATCGTCGGTCGGCTCCGGGGTGCGCCGGGTGGAGGCCTACGTCGGGCTGGAGTCGTTCCGGCACCTGGCGAAGGAGCGGGCGCTGATGGCGGGGCTGGCATCGTCGCTGAAGGTGCCGTCCGATGAGGTGCCCGCCCGGGTGGCCAATCTGGTCGAGCGGCTCAAGGCTGCGGAGAAGGAACTCGAACGCGCCCGGCAGGCCGGCGCGAAGGCCGCGGCGGCGAATGCGGCGGCCGGTGCGGAGCGGATCGGTAACGTCCGTGTGGTGGCGCAGCGGATGTCGGGCGGGATGACGGCAGGCGATCTGCGCTCCCTGGTCGGCGACATTCGGGGCAAGCTGGGCAGCGATCCCGCGGTGGTCGCGCTGATCGCCGAGGGGGAGGGCGAGACCGTCCCCTACGCGATAGCCGCCAATCCGGCCGCCCAAGACCTCGGGATCCGGGCCAATGAACTGGTCAAACAGCTCGCCACGGCCGTCGACGGCCGTGGCGGGGGCAAGCCCGACCTGGCGCAGGGCTCCGGAAAGAATCCGACCGGCATCGACGCGGCGCTGGACGCGATCCGCTCCGAGATCGCCGTGATAGCGCGGGTCGGTTGAGTGGAATTGGCACAGCATCGCTTGCCCGACCGGCCCGGCGACCCTAACCACGACCCCGGGCGGGGACGGCGGCTAGGCATCGACGTCGGCACCGTGCGCATCGGGGTGGCCGCCAGCGATCCCGACGGCATCCTGGCCACACCGGTGGAAACGGTGCGCCGGGACCGCTCCGGCAAGCACCTGCGACGGCTGGCCGAGCTCGTCACCGAACTGGAAGCGGTCGAGGTGGTCGTCGGGTTGCCCCGGACGCTGGCCGACCGCACCGGGCCGTCGGCGCTCGACGCGATCGAGCTGGCCGAGGCGCTGGCGCGGCGGGTTTCGCCCACGCCGGTGCGGCTCGCCGACGAACGACTGACCACCGTCAGCGCGCAGCGTGCCCTGCGCGCGGCGGGTGTGCGCGCCAAGGAGCAGCGGGCGGTGATCGACCAGGCGGCGGCCGTGGCGATCCTGCAGAGCTGGCTCGATCAGCGCCGGGCCACGCTGGCCGAGTCCGGGGCCCAGGCGGCGGGGGATGTCATCGATGGTGGATAGCGCGCGGGACGAACGGGCCGAGCCGACCGCGGTCGGTCCACCCCGGCACCGCACCAGCCGGATGGCCCGGATCAAGGCCGAGCGCGGGCGCCGGCGGCGCCGTTTCACCGGCCGCATCGTCTTGGGCGTGCTCGTCGTGATCGTGGTGGCCGCGGTCTTCGTCGGCTCCAAGATGTGGCACACGGTGTTCGGCGCCGGGGACGACTACAGCGGAGACGGCAAGCGCGACATCGTGATTCAGATCCAAGCCGGCGACTCGACGACGATCGTCGGCGAGACGCTGCTCAACCAGGGTGTGATCAAGACCGTCCGGGCCTTCATCAACGCCGCGCACGGCAACGCCGCGATCAACTCGATCCAGCCGGGCTTCTACCGGATGCGCACCGAAATCCCGGCGGCTTCGGCTGTCGAGCGGCTGACGGACCCCGGCAACCGGGTGGGCAAACTGGTGATTCCGGAAGGGCGTCAGCTCGACGACACCACCGACATGAAGACCAACAAGGTCAACCCGGGAATCCTGACGCTGATCTCGCGCGCCACCTGTGTGGATCTCGACGGCAACAAGCACTGCGTCTCGGTGGACGAGCTGCGCGCGGCGGCGGGCAACACCCCGCCCAACGTGTTGTCGGTGCCGGCCTGGGCGATTCAGCCGGTCACCGAGCTGGGCACCGATCACCGCCGGATCGAGGGGCTGATCGGGCCCGGGACCTTCAACGTCGACCCGTCGGCCACGCCGCAGAACATCCTGGCGAACCTGATCAGCGCCGGGGCCGCGGAGTACATGCAGTCCGGGCTGGTGGACACCGCCGCGGCGATGAAGCTGTCGCCGTACGACATCCTGGTGGTGGCCTCGCTGGTGCAGCAGGAATCCAACTCGCAGGACTTCGCGAAAGTGGCGCAGGTCATCTACAACCGCCTGAACGCGCACCACACGCTGGAGTTCGATTCGACGGTGAACTATCCGCTGGACCGCCGCGAGGTGGCCACCAGCGACGCCGACCGGGCCCAGAAGACGCCGTGGAACACCTACGTCTCGCCGGGTCTGCCCGCCACGGCGATCTGTTCGCCCGGCATCGATGCGCTGCATGCCGCCGAGCATCCCGAGCCGGGTGACTGGTTGTACTTCGTCACCATCGACGCCCAGGGGACCACGCTGTTCACCAAGGACTACAAGCAGCATCTGGCCAATATCGAGCTGGCTAAGCACAACGGTGTCCTCGACAGCACGCCCCGCTAACCCGGCGCCTTCCCGCAAGGCGGCCGTCCTCGGGTCGCCGATCGCGCATTCGAAATCGCCGCAACTGCACCTCGCGGCCTATCGCGCGCTGGGCCTGGACGGCTGGACCTACGAGCGCATCGAGTGCGGCGCCGAGGAACTGCCGGGTGTCGTCGGCGGGTTCGGGCCGGAATGGGTCGGTGTGTCGGTGACGGCGCCGGGCAAGTTCGCCGCGCTGCGGTTCGCCGACGAGCGCACCGAGCGCGCCGAGCAGGTGGGATCGGCCAACACGCTGGTGCGCACGCCCCGCGGCTGGCGGGCGGACAACACCGACATCGACGGCGTCAGCGGGGCGATCGGATCGGCCTCTGGATGGGCGCTGGTCTGTGGATCGGGCGGCACCGCGCCGGCGGCCGTCGTGGGCCTGGCCCAGCTTGGAGTCGGCGGCATCACCGTCGTGGCGCGCAACCCGGAGAAGGCGGCCCGGCTGGTGGATCTGGGGGCGCGGGCCGGCGTGCCGACGCGGTTCTGCGAGCTGGACGGGGACGGCCTGGCCGCTGAGGTGGC
The DNA here is from genome assembly GCF_026625985.1 of Mycobacterium sp. Aquia_213. NCBI lineage: Bacteria > Bacillati > Actinomycetota > Actinomycetes > Mycobacteriales > Mycobacteriaceae > Mycobacterium > Mycobacterium sp. Aquia_213. Next base: position 3,590,012 of record NZ_CP113116.1, on the reverse strand, counting down.
GGCGGCGCAGGTCCTGGTCAGCACGATCCCGGCCGAGGTGGCCGCGCGGTATGCCGGCACCTTCGCGACGATTCCGGTGCTGCTGGACGCCGTCTACGACCCGTGGCCCACCCCGCTGGCCGCCGCGGTGGCCGACGTGGGCGGGCGCGTGATCAACGGCGTGCAGATGTTGCTGCACCAGGCCTTCGCGCAGGTGGAGCAGTTCACCGGGCTGCCCGCCCCGCGCGAAGCGATGACTGGCGCTCTGGCCGCCCTGGACTAGGGTCCCGCGGGTGCGGGCGACAGCGGCGGCGGTGGTTCTGGTCTGGCTGGTGGCGCTGAGCTGCCACGACATCCGGCGACGCCGACTGCCCAACCTGCTGACGCTGCCCGGGGCCGGGCTGATCCTGGTGGCCGCCTGTTGCCTCGGGCGCGGCGTGCCCGCGCTGGCCGGAGCCGCGGCATTGACCGGGCTGTATCTGCTGGTGCACCTGATCGCGCCGGCCGGGATGGGAGCCGGCGACGTGAAACTGGCGATCGGCCTGGGCGGGCTGGCCGGCGGTTTCGGCGTCGCGGTCTGGTTTCTGGCGGCTTTGGCCGCGCCGGTGCTGACCGTGCTGCTGGGCGTGGTGTGCCGCGCCGCCCCGGTGCCCCACGGTCCGTCGATGTGCCTGGCCACCGCGGGTGCAGTGCTGCTCGGTTGAGCCCGGTTAAAAATTGTGACGCTGCAAATCGTTGCCGGTTTGGCTGTGCGCGCCTAACTTTCGGCGCATGCCTGGGGTCGATCATGTGCTCGCCGACATCGCCGGGGACTACCGCCTGCGCTTGGCCGACGGCTTGACCGAGCCGCCGCTGCGCGGGCTCAAACTCGTCCGGGAGCAGCGGCTGGGCGCCGTGCGGCTGGCCCGCGAACACGGTGGCGCGGGCTATACGGTGCCGGAGTTCTTCGACCACCTCATCGCGCTGGCCGCGGCCGACCCCGATCTGGCGCACATCCTGCGGGTGCACCACGCGCTGGTCGAGGAGCTGCAGATCAGGCCGAAGCGCCCGGGCAGCGAGCGCTGGATCGCGATCGTCGCCGAGGGCGGGCTGATCGGTGGGGCCAACTCCGAGCAGAGCCAGACGTCGATCGGAGGCAACAACCGCGACACCCGGCTGGTGGCCACCGAGCACGGCTTGCGGCTGCGTGGCCGGAAGTTCTACAGCACCGGCGCGCAGTTCTCCGACCATCTGCGGATCACCGCGCAGGGCGACGACGGCGCCCCGACCGCGGTGGTGATTCCGGTCGACCGGGCCGGCGTCGAGCACGTCGACGACTGGGACGGCATCGGTCAGCGCCAAACGGGCAGCGGCACAACGGTATTCGACGACGTGGAGGTCGCGGCCGACGAGGTGTTCCCGCTGGGCGCCAACATCGGTCTGGACCGCGCCCGGGGCGCGCTGATGCAGCTGTATCTGCACGCGATCGCCGCCGGGATCCTGCGCGCGCTGACGGCCGACGCCGCGGCGCTGGTGCGTGGGCGGCGGCGCACCTACACCTTCGCCAGCGTCGACCAACCGACCGCCGACCCGCAGCTGCTGCAGATCGTCGGCGAGATCGACGCGGTGGCCTACACCGCGCAGGCGCTGGTGCGCAGCGCGGCGGCCGAACTCGCGCCCGCGCTCGACGCGGCGCGCGACACCGGGATCGACCCCGAATTGGAGAAGCGGGCGTCGATCTCGGCCGCCCGCGTCAAGGTCGCGATCCAGGAGCCCGCGCTGCGGGCGGCATCGCGCGTCTTCGACGCGGGTGGTGCCTCCGCGATACAGGCATCGGCGCTGTTGGACCGGCACTGGCGCAACCTGCGGACGCTGTTCTCGCACAACCCGACGGTCTACAAGGCGCGGGTGCTCGGCGACGTCGCCGTCAACGGCGCGGAACTGCCGGATACCAGCTTCTTCTGAGGCAGCGCGCGGATTTAAGCCCACGCATGTCCCCATGGGAGAATGGGACTCGTGTTGCGTTGGATCACCGCCGGGGAGTCCCATGGCCGCGCGTTGGTAGCCGTGGTCGACGGCATGGTCGCGGGTGTGGAGGTCACCTCCACCGAAATCGCCGACCAGTTGGCCCGTCGCCGGCTCGGTTACGGCCGCGGCGCCCGCATGCAGTTCGAGCGGGACGCGGTCACCGTGCTGGCCGGGGTGCGCCACGGCCTAACCCTGGGCGGGCCGATCGCCATCGAGATCGGGAACACCGAGTGGCCGAAATGGGAAACCGTGATGGCCACCGACCCGGTCGACCCCGCCGAGCTGGCCGACATCGCACGCAACGCGCCGCTCACCCGGCCCCGGCCCGGACACGCCGACTACGCCGGCATGCTCAAATACGGTTTCGACGACGCCCGGCCGGTGCTGGAGCGCGCCAGCGCGCGAGAGACCGCCGCCCGCGTCGCGGCGGGCACGGTCGCCCGGTCGTTTCTGCGCCAGGCACTCGGCGTCGAGGTGCTCTCGCACGTCATCGCGATCGGTCCGTCGGAGCCCTACGACGGACCGCCGCCCGGATCCGACGACCTGACCGCGATCGACGCCAGCCCGGTGCGCGCCTTCGACAAGGCCGCCGAGCAGGCGATGATCGCCGAGATCGAGGCCGCCAAGAAAGACGGCGACACCCTGGGCGGTGTGGTGGAAGTCGTGGCACTCGGCCTGCCGGTCGGGCTGGGGTCGTTCACCAGCGGCGACAACCGCCTGGACAGCCAGCTGGCGGCCGCCGTGATGGGCATCCAGGCGATCAAGGGCGTGGAGATCGGCGACGGCTTCCAGACCGCGCGCCGCCGCGGCAGCCAGGCCCACGACGAGATGTACCCGGGGCCCGACGGCGTGATCCGCTCGACCAACCGGGCCGGCGGCCTGGAAGGCGGCATGACCAACGGCCAGGTGCTGCGGGTGCGGGCGGCGATGAAGCCGATCTCGACCGTGCCGCGCGCACTGGCCACCGTCGACATGGCCACCGGCGACGAGGCCGTCGCCATCCACCAGCGCTCCGACGTGTGCGCGGTACCGGCCGCCGGCGTCGTCGTCGAGACCATGGTGGCGCTGGTGCTGGCCCGGGCCGCGCTGGACAAGTTCGGTGGCGATTCGCTGGCCGAAACCCGGCGCAACATCGAGGCTTACCAGCGCGCGGTCGCCGAGCACGAAGCGCCGGCCGCACGCGCCAAGGCGTCCGGGTAGGCGCGCCGTGACCCCCAGGGCGGTACTCGTCGGATTGCCGGGCTCGGGCAAGTCGACCATCGGGCGTCGGCTGGCCAAGGCGATGGGCGTCGGCTATGTCGACACCGACGTGTTGATCGAGCAGCAGACCGGCCGCACGATCGCCGACATCTTCGCGACCGACGGGGAGCAGGAATTCCGCCGCATCGAGGAAGCCGTGGTGCGCGCGGCGCTGGCCGACCAGGACGGTGTCGTATCGCTCGGCGGCGGCGCGGTCACCACCGCGGGGGTGTGCGATGCGCTGGCCGGCCACACCGTCATCTACTTGGAGATCGGGGCTCGAGAAGGCGTGCGGCGCACCGGCGGCACCTCCGCCCGGCCCCTGCTGGCCGGCGGAAATCGCGCCGAGAAATACCGCGCCCTGATGGCGCAACGAACTCCGCTGTACCGGCGCGTCGCGACGCTCCGGGTCGACACCAACCGCCGCAATCCCGGGGCGGTGGTGCGCTACATCATGTCCCGGCTGCCGCAGAACACCGGGGCCATCACATGACAGAACCCACCCCGCCGGTCACCGTGCAGGTGGCCGTCGACCCGCCGTACCCGGTGGTGATCGGTACCGGCTTGCTCACCGAGTTGGGCGAACTGCTCGGCGACCGGCACCGGGTCGCGATCCTGTATCAACCGGTATTGGCGCAGACCGCCGAGGCGATCCGCAGCTACCTGGTCGACAAGGGCGTCGACGCACACCGCATCGAAATCCCGGACGCCGAGGCCGGAAAAGAATTGCCGGTCGTTGGCTTCATCTGGGAAGTGTTGGGCCGCATCGGAATTGACCGCAAGGACGCCCTGGTCAGCCTCGGCGGCGGCGCGGCCACGGATGTCGCGGGGTTTGCCGCGGCCACCTGGTTGCGTGGCGTCTCGATCGTGCATGTGCCGACGACGTTGCTGGGCATGGTCGACGCGGCGGTGGGCGGCAAGACCGGCATCAACACCGAGGCGGGCAAGAACCTGGTCGGCGCCTTCCATCAGCCGCTAGCCGTCCTGGTCGACCTGGCCACCCTGGAAACGTTGCCGCACAACGAAATCGTGGCCGGAATGGCCGAAGTGGTGAAGGCGGGGTTCATCGCCGATCCGGTGATCCTCGACCTCATCGAAGCCGACCCGCAGGCGGCGCTGGACCCCAAGGGTGACGTGCTGCCGGAGCTCATCCGTCGCGCGATCGCCGTCAAGGCCGAGGTCGTCGCCGCCGACGAAAAAGAATCCGAGCTGCGCGAAATCCTCAACTACGGACACACTTTGGCGCATGCCATCGAACGCCGGGAGCGCTACCAGTGGCGGCACGGTGCCGCGGTATCGGTGGGCTTGGTGTTCGTTGCCGAGCTCGCCCGGCTTACCGGCCGGCTCGACGACGACACCGCCGCGCGTCATCGCGCCATCCTGACCTCGTTGGGCCTGCCGGTGAGCTACGACCCCGACGCGCTGCCCCAGCTGCTGGAATATATGGCTGGAGACAAGAAGTCCCGCGCCGGTGTGCTGCGGTTCGTGGTTCTCGACGGGCTGGCCAAGCCGGGCCGGTTGGTGGGACCGGACCCGGGTCTGCTGGTGACGGCCTACGCGGGAGTCTGTGCGCCATGAGCAAGACAGTCAATGTGATCAACGGGCCGAACCTGGGCCGGCTGGGGCGGCGCGAACCCGAGGTGTACGGGGACACCACCCACGAGCAGCTGGCCGCGCTGATCCAACGTGAGGCCGTCCACCTGGGGCTCAAAGCCGTTGTGCGGCAAAGCGATAGCGAAGCCGAACTACTGGACTGGATTCATCTGGCCGCCGACGCGGGGGAGCCGGTGATTCTCAATGCCGGCGGCCTGACCCACACATCCGTGGCGCTTCGCGATGCCTGCGCCGAGCTGCGCGCCCCGCTGATCGAGGTGCACATCTCCAATGTGTATGCGCGCGAAGAGTTTCGGCATCACTCGTATCTCAGCCCGGTGGCGACCGGAGTGATCGTCGGGCTGGGCGTCCAGGGCTACCTGCTTGCGCTGCGCTACCTGGTCGAGACCAGGACCAGCGGCTAGTCCTTCTTCGGGTCGTCGGTGCGAATGACCTCGGTCTTGGCGTCGTCTTCCGTGGTGGGGATCGTCTCGGTGGGCGCTCCCCATCGGCCCGTCGGAAGCACCTCGGTGGGCGCTTCGCGTTCGGCGGTGGCCACCGCCGAGGTCTGTGCCTCCGGCGCAACGGCGCCCGTCGTGGCCTCGTCGCTGCGGGCGGCGGCGAACACGTCGGTGTCAGCCCGCTCCTCGTCCGGCCCGCCTGGCCGGTCGGCCGGGGGATTGCGGTCCACCCGCCAGCGGCCGACGGCCACCCCGATGATTCCGGGCAGGAAGACGCAGAGCGCGGTGAACGCCGCGAACGTCGTCACCTCGTTGATCAGGCCCCCGGTGTAGAGGCCCTTGTAGAACAGCGCGATGAGCCACGAAACGGCTCCGCTGAGAATCCCGGCGAACAGGCCGGCCAGCAGCCAGGTCATCGCCAGGTCCGCGCGGCGATCCGGATCCGCATTGGCTTTGGCGTCGGACCGGCCGTCCATCACCCCCCACACGACTACGGCGATGATGAAGAGGAGAAGCAGTACGACACTTACCAGCCCGGCTTGCGTCTGCCACGCATTGATGATCGTCCCCTGAAACAACCGGACGACCACCATCAACCCAGCGAACGCCAATCCACGCAGCATCCAGTTACTCATGGCTGACCAGCGTAGCGAGTACCGTCGTGAGTCGTGACACATTCCCAGCGTCGAGACAATCTAAAAAGCCAGATCGGTGCCAGCGGCCTGGACGCGATGCTGGTCACGGACCTGATTAACGTGCGCTATCTGTCAGGTTTCTCCGGGTCCAACGGCGCGTTGCTGGTCTTTTCCGACGATCGCGAAGCCATTTTGGCTACCGACGGCCGTTACCGCACCCAGGCCGCCGCGCAGGCGCCCGATCTGGAAGTAGCCATCGAGCGGGCCGTCGGGCGCTACCTGGCGGGGCGGGCGGGCGACGCGGGCGTGTCCAGGCTGGGCTTCGAAAGCAATGTGGTCACGGTGGACGGCTTCGACGTACTGACGAGCGAGGTGGGCGAGCACGGCGGTAAGACCGAGCTGGTGCGGGCCGCCGGAACGGTCGAAGCGCTGCGCGAGATCAAGGACGCCGGTGAGGTGGCACTGCTGCGACTGGCCTGCGAGGCCGCCGACGCCGCACTGAAAGAGCTGGTGGCGCGGGGCGGTTTGCGGCCCGGCCGCACCGAGCGCGAGGTGAGCCGCGAGCTTGAGGGGTTGATGCTCGATCACGGCGCCGACGCGATTTCGTTCGAGACGATCGTGGCCGCCGGACCGAATTCGGCGATCCCGCACCATCGGCCGACCGATGCGGTTCTCGCCGACGGTGACTTCGTCAAGATCGACTTCGGTGCGCTGGTCGCCGGCTATCACTCGGACATGACCCGCACGTTCGTGCTGGGCAAGGCCGCGGACTGGCAGCTGGAGATCTACCAGCTGGTTGCCGAGTCGCAGCGGGCCGGCCGCGAGGCGCTGCGGCCCGGCGCCGACCTGCGTGAAGTGGACGGCGCCGCACGCCAGGTGATCGCCGACGCGGGTTACGGCGAGCAATTCAGCCACGGTTTGGGACATGGGGTGGGCCTGCAGATCCACGAAGCACCGGGAATCGGTGCCACCTCGTCCGGGACGTTGCTCGCGGGTTCGGTCGTGACGGTGGAGCCCGGCGTCTACTTGCCCGGCCGCGGCGGTGTCCGCATCGAGGACACCTTGGTCGTCGCCGGCGATGCGTCGGAAACCAGGGGTCAGACCGCGGAGCTACTGACTAGGTTCCCTAAGGAGCTGGCCATCCTGACGTAGCTGGGCCAGGCCCCAAACGTCGCCATGAATGGTGGCCGAACAGTTTTCGCCCTTTCCGCGTTGGCGGCGGCAGGATGCACGTCCGGCACCATGCCGGTTGTCTAGCCCCACATTGCACTGGGCGGCATAGCGGCCGATAACCCGTCGCCCTGCCCGAACTCCGGGCCTGCGTAGGATCCGGAAAATGGCGTATATAGCCCTCATCGCCGTCTACGTCGTGGGCGCCTTGACCGCTCTTGCCGGGTTCTGGCTCACCGCCGTGTTGTTCGTCGGCCACGACTATGACCGAGCCGGGGTCATCATGACGGCCGCCCGCCGGGTGGCCGGGCGAGGCCCGATTCTGATCGCGGCCGGCGTTGCGCTGGGTTTGCTGGGCAACCTCGCCGCAAACCACCTACCCCCTTCGCCCGCCTCCGACATGGTTGCGCCGTCCCACGCGACGGACCCGTGCGATCTCAACGACGGCCTTTTCGGGCTGTGCGGTGCCGGGCAGCTCCATTAGCGGCGCGGTTAGTGCTGGACCGCAGCGCGGGTAAGCTGCATCCGGTGCTGTTCTGCTCGCACCCTTTGCGGCGGAAACCGCTGCCGGGCGACTGCTCGGCCCTGGAAAATTGGCCATCCTGTAGGAGATAGAGCGACCGTGGCATCGACTGCCGACTTCAAGAACGGACTTGTGCTGGTGATCGACGGCCAGCTGTGGCAGATCACCGAGTTTCAGCACGTCAAACCGGGCAAAGGCCCGGCCTTCGTACGTACCAAGCTGAAGAACGTGCTCTCGGGCAAGGTCGTCGACAAGACCTACAACGCCGGCGTGAAGGTGGACACCGCCACCGTCGACCGCCGCGACGCCACCTACCTGTACCGCGACGGCTCGGACTTCGTGTTCATGGACAGCCAGGACTACGAACAGCATCCGCTGCCGGAATCGCTGGTCGGCGACGCCGCCCGGTTCCTGCTGGAGGGCCTGCCGGTGCAGGTGGCCTTCCACAACGGTGCACCCCTGTACCTCGAGCTGCCGGTGTCGGTCGAACTCGTGGTCACCCACACCGAACCGGGCCTGCAGGGCGACCGGTCCAGCGCCGGCACCAAGCCGGCGACCGTGGAGACCGGTGCGGAACTTCAGGTGCCGTTGTTCATCAACACCGGGGACAAGCTGAAGGTGGATTCGCGCGACGGCAGCTACCTGGGTCGGGTCAACGCCTGACCATGGCGGACGGTAAATCGCCGAGGCCCAGCAAGGGACGCCATCATGCCCGTAAACGCGCGGTGGACTTGCTGTTCGAGGCCGAGGCGCGCGGCCTGAGCCCGGTCGAGGTGGCCGACGTGCGCGCCGTGCTGGCCGAAGCCAATCCCGACGTCAAGGCACTGCACCCGTATACGGTCGCGGTGGCGCATGGCGTCGGCGACCAGTCCGCCCATATCGACGACCTGATCAGCTCGCACCTGCAGGGGTGGACACTGGACCGGCTGCCCGCGGTCGACCGCGCGATCCTGCGAGTTGCGGTGTGGGAGTTGCTTTATGCCGACGACGTGCCGGAGCCGGTCGCGGTCGACGAGGCCGTGCAGCTGGCCAAGGAGTTGTCCACCGACGACTCACCGGGGTTCGTCAACGGGGTCCTCGGCCAGGTCATGCTGGTGACGCCGCAGATCCGGGCCGCCGCCAAGGCGGTCCGAGGGGCAGCGGTCGCCGCCCCGACACCGGAGAACCCCGAACCGCCGTCATGACCCGACTGGAACTCCGCGCCTACATCGCCGCCTTCCTGGCTGCGACGGTGGTGCTGGGTGCCGTGATCTGTGCGGCGTACGGGCTCACCATCGTCGCCTCGGCGCTCTCGATCTATGCACTGGGTGTGGGCGCCTGGCTGTATCACTCGATCGAGCGTCTGATCGTCGCCCGCCGGATCAGCACGGTGCGGTCGGCGGCCAAGCCGCTACAGCCGCTGCTGCCGGTGATGGCCGCTCTGATGGGCCTGACGCAGGCCGTGGTGAGGTCGCTCAGCGACGTCACCGATCTGCCGGCGCGCGGGCGGGAGCTGCCGATGCTGCGGTGGATGGACGGCAGCCGTGGCGGTCGGGGGGTGGTCGACGGTGACGACACCGACCGCTGACCGATCGCGTTGATCCTGAGCGAAAAGATCGCGGACGCAGGCCAGAGCGGATAACAATGAGTACGAGTCGTTCAGGTCGGTGTCGGGAAACATTCACGGCGGTCGCGCAATCTGCCGCGATACGTTGGAGCTGCGCCGGCGGCCGCAACCCTCACCAAAAGAACAGGTGACGACATGAATCCCTACAGTTCCTACACGCGACGGCTGCGCGTCTCCGCGCTGGCCGCGGTCGCCAACCCGTCGTATACGCGCATCGACACCTGGAACCTGCTCGACGATGCATGCCGTCACCTTGCCGAGGTGGACCTGGCCGGGCTGGACAAATCGCACGAGGTGGCAAAGGTCAGGCGGCTGATGGACCGCCTCGGAGCATACGAGCGCTACTGGCTGTATCCGGGGGCGGACAACCTGGCGACCTACCGCGCTCACCTCGAAAGCCTGTCCACGGTGCGGCTCGCCGAGGAGGTGTCGCTGGCGGTGCGGCTGCTGAGCGAATACGGGGACCGCACAGCACTTTTCGACACATCGACCCCACTGGCCGACCAGGAGTTGGTGGCCCAGGCCAAGCAGCAGCAGTTCTATACCGTGTTGCTCGCCGACGACTCGCCGAATACCGGACCCGACTGCCTGGCCGAGGCCCTGCGGGCGCTGCGCTGCCCGTCCGATGACGTGCAGTTCGAACTGCTGGTGGTGCCCAGCGTCGAGGACGCCATCACCGCCGTCGCCTTGAACGGCGAGATTCAGGCCGCGATCATCCGTCACGACGTCGCGTTGCGGTCGCGGGACCGGGTGCCGTTGATGAACACCCTGCTGGGCGTCGCCGACGATGCGGTCGGACGTGACAGCGGCAGCGACTGCATCGAATGCGGCGACTGGATCCGTGAGTTGCGGCCGCACATCGACCTTTACCTGCTCACCGACGAGTCGATCGCGGCGGGCAATGACGAGGAACACGACATCTACGACCGGACGTTCTACCGGCTCAACGACGTCACCGATCTGTACAGCACGGTATTGGCCGGTCTGCGAAACCGCTTCGCCACACCGTTTTTCGATGCGCTGCGGGCGTACGCGGATTCGCCGGTCGGCCAATTCCACGCGCTGCCCATCGCGCGGGGCGCCAGCATCTTCAACTCGCGGTCCCTGCAGGACATGGGAGAGTTCTACGGCCGCAACATCTTCATGGCCGAGACCTCGACCACTTCGGGCGGCCTGGACTCGCTGCTGGACCCGCACGGCAACATCAAGAAGGCGATGGACAAGGCCGCCAAGACGTGGCATTCCAATCAGACGTACTTCGTCACCAATGGCACGTCGACGGCCAACAAAATTGTCGTGCAGTCGCTGACCCGGCCGGGCGACATCGTGCTGATCGACCGCAACTGCCACAAGTCGCACCACTACGGTCTGGTGCTGGCCGGCGCCTATCCGCTGTATCTGGATGCCTACCCGCTGCCGCAGTTCGCGATCTACGGGGCGGTGCCGCTGGACACGATCAAGAAGGCGCTGCTCGATCTCGAGGCGGCCGGCCAGCTGGACAAGGTGCGCATGCTGTTGGTGACCAACTGCATCTTCGACGGCGTCGTCTACAACCCGCTGCGGGTGATGGAGGAAGTGCTGGCGATCAAGCCGGACATCTGCTTCTTGTGGGACGAGGCCTGGTACGCGTTTGCGACCGCGGTTCCGTGGGCCCGGCAACGCACCGCGATGGTGGCGGCGGATCGGCTCGAGCAGATGCTCGCATCGCCGGAATACGCTGCGGAATACCGTGATTGGGCCGCGTCGATGGAGGGGGTCCCGCGGTCGGAGTGGGTCAACCACCGGCTGCTGCCCGACCCGACCAAGGCGCGGGTGCGGGTGTATGCGACGCACTCCACGCACAAGTCGCTGTCGGCGTTTCGGCAGGCGTCGATGATCCACGTGCGCGACCGGGACTTCAACTCGCGCGCCCGCGATGCGTTCGGTGAGGCGTTCTTGACGCACACCTCGACGTCGCCGAACCAGCAACTGCTGGCCTCGCTGGACCTGGCACGCCGGCAGGTCGACATCGAGGGATTCCAGTTGGTCCGGCAGGTCTACGACATGGCGCTGGTGTTCCGGCACCGCGTCCGCAAGGACCGGCTGATCAGCAAGTGGTTCCGCATCCTTGACGAAGCCGACCTGGTGCCCGAGGAGTTCCGGGCCTCCGCGGTGAGCTCTTATCGCGAGGTGCGGCAGGGCGCGCTGGCCGAGTGGAACGAAGCCTGGCGGTCCGACCAGTTCGTGCTGGATCCGACGCGCGTCACCCTGTTCCTCGGCAACACCGGAATGAACGGGTACGACTTCCGCGAGAAGATCCTGATGGAGCGCTTCGGCATTCAGATCAACAAGACGTCGATCAACAGCGTGCTGCTGATCTTCACGATCGGTGTCACCTGGTCGAGCGTGCACCATCTGCTCGATGTGCTGCGCCGGGTGGCCACCGACCTCGAGCGGGAGCGGGAATTGGCCAGTGTGGCCGACTGGACGCTGCACAAGCGCCGCGTCGAGGAGATCACCGAGGATCTGCCGCACCTTCCCGACTTCAGCGAATTCGATATCGCGTTCCGCCCGGTGGACGCCTGCGCCTTCGGTGACATGCGGGCGGCGTTCTACGCGGGCTATGAAGAGTCCGATCGTGAGTACGTGCAGATCGGTAGCGCCGGGCGGCGGATTGCCGAGGGCAGGAAGTTGGTCTCCACCACCTTCGTGGTGCCGTACCCGCCGGGTTTCCCGGTGCTGGTCCCGGGTCAGGTGGTCTCGAAAGAGATCCTGTACTTCCTGGCCCAACTCGACGTGAAGGAAATCCACGGGTACAACCCGGATCTCGGGTTGTCGGTGTTCACCCCGGAGGCGCTGGCCCGCCTGGAAGCGCAACGAAGCGCGGCGACCGCCGCGGTCGGTTCGGTGTTCCCGGGCTTCGAACTGCCTTCGGACACGTCGATTTTGAACGGTGCGCGCAACGGTGACCGCGTCGAGGTCGTCACCGAAGACGTGTGAGGATGGGCTCACGCGGGCTCTGATCCGCACGCGATCAACCACCTGTCGATTTGCCCGCCTCTGAGCGACTCTGCTCGTGCGCGCAGTGCGAGTACCCGTTGGTGGATTCGATGCTCTGTACCACGCGGCATACAGCCGGGTCCGTACCAGCCGCGGGCCAATCGCACCACTCGTCCGTAGCGGATCTCCCAGCGCAGCGCGTCAGAAATCGACTTCGACGGACGCGCGCCGGCGTCAAAGTTGTGGTGCGCCAACGCGTGGATCAGGTCGGGGACGGCCGCGGCACCATGCAGGGCCAGATGCCAGGTCAGTACATAACGGAGTTCGATTCCACGCAGTCGCAACGAGTTGGTCGTCATCCGCCGAACTGTTCCATTGCGCCCCGACATCCACCGGGTTGTCGCTCAGAGGCGGGCAAAACGTCGTGTGCCCCTCGCCGCTAACTTCTACTCACCGGGATCGCAAAGGCTGCGCGTTTTCCCAGGTGGCGCAATAGCCGCCGGCGCCCGGGTTTGCGCTGGTCGCCACTGAAGTGCACCCGGCGCAATACGTCTACCCGCCGTCACGGGCGTCGATCGCTCACCCGAAATATGCCCCTGAGCTGCGTTAGCGTGGCGACGTGGCTGAGGCGATACCCATTCGCGGACCCCGGGCCGATCGTGCCCGCCGGGTGGCCGATGTGCTGCGGCAGCAGATCCACGCCGGGGCCTATCCGGATGGCCTGCCCGCCGACAGCGACCTGTCGGCCGAGTTCGCGGTGTCCCGCAACACCATTCGCGAGGCGCTGGGCATCCTCAAGCACGAGGGTTTGATCGACCGTGGACCCAAGGTCGGCACCCACGTCGCGCAGCGCAAGTACGACCACCGGATCGACTCCCTGTTGGGATTGAAAGAGACCTTCAAACACATCGGCGAAGTCCGTAACGAGGTGCGCGCCGCCATGCCGGTGGTCGCACCGCCGGCGGTGGCCAGCCGGCTGCAGCTGGAGCCCGGTGAACAGGCGGTGTTCATCGAGCGGTTGCGTTACCTCGGCGACTTGCCGCTGAGCCTCGACCTGACCTATCTCGCCCCGGATATCGGAGCCCAGATCCTGGATCACCCGCTGGAAAACCCCCTAGATACGCAAGACCTCTTCGCCCTGATCGAGCAGGTGAGCGGACACCGGCTGGGCGAGGCATCGCTGGCGCTGGAGGCCATCCCCGCCGATGTGCATTCGGCGGCCACGCTGCATGTGCCCGACGGGTCGGCGCTGCTGATGCTCGAACGTCTCACCAGTCTCGACGATGGCAGGCCCGTCGACCTCGAATACATCCGGATGCGCGGCGATCGAATCACGATGCGCGGCCACCTAATTAGGAGCAAGCCATGACGCTGGTCAACAACAACCGAGTCGACGTGCCGGTCACGATCGACGAGTCGCTCTGCATCGACGGCTGTACGCTCTGCGTCGACGTCTGTCCGCTGGACGCGCTGGCCATCAACCCCGACACCGGCAAGGCGTTCATGCACGTGGACGAATGCTGGTACTGCGGCCCGTGTGCCGCCCGCTGCCCGACCGGTGCCGTCACGGTCAACATGCCGTATCTACTTCGCTGAAATAACCTACAGCCCAGGACAGTTCATGAAACGACACGCCTTAAGGCTGGTGTCGGTCGCGGCCGTGATCATCGCGGTCGTGTCCGGTTGCTCGCTGGAATCACTATCGGCGTCCTCCGGTGTGGTCAACGTCGTCATCGGCTACCAGTCCAAGACCATCAACACCGTGACCGCCGGGACGCTGCTGCGCGCCCAGGGCTACCTGGAGCGCCGACTCGCCGACATCACCACCCGTACCGGCACCAAATACGCGGTCCGGTGGCAGGATTACGACACCGGCGCCCCGATCACCGCGCAGATGCTGGCCGAGAAGATCGACATCGGCTCGATGGGGGATTACCCCATGCTGATCAACGGCTCCAAGACGCAGGCCAACCCGCTGGCGAAAACCGAAATCGTCTCGATCACCGGCTACAACCCCAAGGGCGCGCTGAACATGGTTGTGGTGGCGCCCGGTTCGTCGGCCACGACGTTGAACGACCTGGCCGGCTCGAAGGTTTCGGCGAGCGTGGGCTCGGCCGGTCACGGCACGCTGATGCGGGCCCTGGATAGGGGCGGGATCAAAGGTGTCGAGGTGCTCAACCAGCAGCCGCAGATTGGCGCGTCTGCCCTGGAATCCGGTCAGGTACAAGGGCTTTCGCAGTTCGTCGCCTGGCCCGGGCTGCTGGTGTTCCAGGGCAAGGCCAAACTGCTGTACGACGGCGCCGAGCTGAACCTGCCGACCCTGCACGGTGTGGTGGTGCGGCGCTCGTATGCGGCGTCGCATCCGGAGGTGCTGGGCGCTTTCCTGCAGGCGCAACTCGATGCCACCGACTTCCTCAATCAGAAGCCACTCGAGGCGGCCCGCATCGTCGCCCAGTCCAGTGGGTTGCCGCAGGAAGTGGTCTATCTCTACAACGGTCCCGGCGGCACGTCCTTCGATACCACGCTCAAACCGTCACTGGTCGAAGCGCTGAAAAACGATGTGCCGTACCTGAAGTCGATCGGTGACTTCGCCGAACTCGACGTTGCCGGCTTCATCCAGGACGCACCGTTGCGCGCCGTGTTCGGCGCCCGCGGCCTCAACTACGACGCGACCCGGGCCGCGACCGCCAATCCGTCGGTGCTCAGCGGCGACCCCGCCCTGGCCAGCGAACTGTGGCTGGACGGATCCGAGGCCACCCAGACGCTCGCCAACCCGAACGGCCTGCTGCGGGCGGTGCGGGATGCGACCGCCCACGGCGCCAAAGTCCGCGCCGCCTATGTTCCCGACGCCGAGTTGGGCACCCGGTGGTTCGCCGACAAGGCGGTCTGGGTGCAAGACGGCCAGAACTACCTGCCGTTCGGAACCCCGGCCGGCGCACACCGCTACCTCGCCGCTCACCCTGGCGGCACTGTCGTCAATTACCAACAGGCCCTTGGAGGTTCGGTATGACTGCTTACCTGACCGGCGATCCGGCAGTGCCGGTCACCGGACACGTCGTCGACGCGGCTCCGGTGACCGGCACGCCGCGGCGGGCCACCTCGCCGTGGCAGTGGCGACTGCTGCGGCTCGCCTCGGTCGTCGCGGCTATCGGGCTGTGGCAGCTGCTCACTGCCGACAAGGTGCGGTTGCTACTGCGCTTCGACACGCTGCCCACCGTCACCGAGATCGTCCACGCACTGCAGCGTCGGCTCGGCACCTATGAGTACTGGCTTGACTTGGCGCAGTCCTTGATTCGCATTCTCACCGGTTTCGGGTTGGCCGCCGTGATCGGCGTCGCGACGGGCGTGTTGCTGGGCCGGTCCCGGTTGTTCGCGAACACCTTCGGCCCGCTGGCCGAACTGGCCCGGCCCATCCCGGCCATCGCGATGGTTCCGGTGGCGATCCTGCTGTTCCCGACCGACGAGGCCGGCATCGTGTTCATCACGTTCCTCGCGGCCTACTTCCCGATCATGGTCAGCACCCGCCATGCGGTTCGGGCGCTGCCCACCCTGTGGGAAGACTCGGTGCGCACTCTCGGCGGCAACCGGTGGGACGTGCTGAAACAGGTGGTGTTGCCGGGCATCCTGCCCGGAGTGTTCGGCGGCTTGTCGGTCGGCATGGGAGTGGCGTGGATTTGCGTGATCTCCGCGGAGATGATCTCCGGGCGCCTCGGCATCGGCTATCGCACCTGGCAGGACTACACCGTGCTGGCCTACCCGCAGGTGTTCGTCGGCATCATCACGATCGGCGTGCTCGGATTCGCGACAGCCGCGGCCGTCGAAGTCGTGGGCCGTCGGGTGACCAGTTGGCTGCCGCGCGCAGAGGAGGAAGGCCGGCAATGACCTTGAAACAAGCGGGAATGAGTCTGGAACTGGATCGAGTTCGCTTGTCCTACAGCGGCGATCCGGTGATCGACGAGCTCAGCCTGGCCGTGCGCCCGGGGGAGATCCTGGTGCTGACCGGCCCCTCGGGCTGCGGCAAGTCGACTGTGCTGCGCGCCGTGGCGGGACTGCTGCGGCCCGACGCCGGCCGGATTCTGGCCGACGGCGCCGACGTGACCACCACCTCGGGCGACCGGGGCATGGTGTTTCAGGACAACGCCTTGCTGCCCTGGCGCACCGTGCGGTCCAACATCGAGTTGGCCCTGCGGTTGCGTGGTGTCCCGCGTTCCGGCCGCCGCGTGGAGGCCGACCGCTGGATCGCCGAGCTTGGTCTCACCGGCTTCGGCGACTACCTGCCCAAGAGCCTGTCCGGTGGCATGCGCCAGCGGGTTCAGCTCGCTCGCGGCCTGGCCGGGACGCCGCGCGCGGTGATGATGGACGAGCCGTTCGGTGCGCTGGACACGCAAACCCGTACGGCCATGCAGCGGTTGCTGATCGAGACCTGGAGCGCTCATCCGACGACGATCGTCTTCGTCACCCACGACGTCGACGAGGCGCTGCTGCTGGGTGACCGTATCGCCGTGCTGGGCAAGGCCGGCCAGCCGCTGCGCGCCCTGATCGACGTGCCGGAGCCGCGAGTCGATCAGCAGCGCGCCGCGCTGCGCGCCGAAGTTATTGCCGCACTCGATCATTCGGCGGTGGCAGCATGATGGAAACTCCAGATCCCAGCACGCCGGTGCGCCTGGACTGTGACGTGCTGGTCATCGGCGGTGGCACCGCGGGAACCATGGCGGCATTGTCGGCCGCCGAGAGCGGCGCGCAGGTGCTGCTGCTGGAAAAGGCGCACGTGCGGCATTCCGGTGCGCTGGCGATGGGCATGGACGGGGTCAACAACGCCGTCATCCCGGGCAAGGCCGAACCGGAGGATTACGTCGCGGAGATCACCCGCGCCAACGACGGAATCGTCAACCAGCGCACCATCTATCAGACGGCCAGCCGCGGGTTCGCGATGGTGCAACGGCTGGAACGCTACGGGGTGAAGTTCGAGAAGGACGAGCACGGCGAGTACGCGGTGCGCCGGGTGCACCGCTCGGGTTCCTACGTGTTGCCGATGCCCGAAGGCAAGGACGTCAAGAAGGCGCTGTACCGGGTGCTGCGGCAACGGTCGATGCGCGAGAAGATCCAGATCGAGAACCGGCTGATGCCGGTGCGGGTGCTGGTGGACGGGGGCCGGGCCGTCGGGGCCGCCGCATTGAACACGCGCACCGGCGAATTCGTCGCCATCGGGGCCAAGGCGGTGATCCTGTCGACGGGGGCGTGCGGTCGGCTCGGGCTGCCCGCGTCGGGCTACCTGTACGGCACCTACGAGAACCCGACCAACGCCGGCGACGGGTACGCGATGGCCTACCACGCGGGCGCGGAGCTGTCCGGTATCGAGTGCTTTCAGGTCAATCCGTTGATCAAGGACTACAACGGCCCGGCGTGCGCCTATGTGGCGAACCCGTTCGGCGGCTACCAGGTCAACGCCGACGGCGAGCGATTCGTCGACTCCGACTACTGGTCGGGACAGATGATGTCCGAGGTCAAGAGCGAAATCGACTCCGCACGCGGGCCGATCTACCTCAAGGTGTCGCACCTGCCGGACGAGACGCTGACCGCGCTGGAGAACATCCTGCACACCACCGAGCGGCCCACCCGGGGCACCTTCCACGCCAACCGCGGCCACGACTACCGGACGCACGACATCGAGATGCATATCTCCGAAATCGGCTTGTGCAGCGGGCATTCCGCGTCCGGAGTCTGGGTCGACGAACACGCGCGAACCACGGTGCCGGGGCTCTATGCCGCGGGCGACCTGGCCTGTGTCCCGCACAACTACATGATCGGGGCCTTCGTGTTCGGCGACCTCGCCGGCACGCACGCCGCCTCTATACGCTCGGAAGTCGCCGCACCACAGCAACTCCCGGACGAGCAATTACGCGAGGCGCACGAGCTGATCTACCGGCCGCTGCAGCATCCGGACGGGCCGCCGCAGCCACAGGTCGAGTACAAGCTGCGGCGGTTCGTCAACGACTATGTGGCGCCGCCGAAGACGGCGGCCAAGCTGTCGATCGCGGTGCGCACCTTCGACCGGATGCAAGACGAGATCGCCGGGATGGGGGCCCGTAATCCGCACGAGCTGATGCGGGCCGTCGAGGTGTCGTTCATCCGGGACTGCGCCGAGATGGCCGCACGGTCCTCGCTCACCCGCACCGAATCCCGTTGGGGCCTCTACCACGAACGCGCCGACATGCCGGTCCGCGACGACAGCGAGTGGGGCTATCACCTGAACCTGCGCAAGGGACCCGACGGCGAGATGGCATTCCTCAAGCGCCCCGTCGCCCCGTACCTGGTATCGGTCCCGGAGCTGGACGGACTGCCGCCGCTGGACCAGACGGTGCACGAGGTGCAACAGCCGCCGCTGGTCGGCGGCAAAGCACCGGCCACCGCCGGCTCGCGAATCGCTTCGGCCACAACCACGTTCGAGCCGCCGTCACCGCGGATCGCCGAGGTCCTCGCCCTCGAGGAGCCGACGATCGCCGACCTGCAGCCCTATCTGGCCGATGCCGATCCCGGGGTGCGCCGGACCGCCGTGGCGACGCTCACCGAGTCCATTCCCGACGGTTATGCGCCCGCGCTGTTCGCCGCGCTCGACGACGCCGACGCCGGGGTGCGTCGCACCAGCGCCGAGGGGATCCGCGAACTGGTCGAGGTGCTGCCCGACCCGGCCGGCGCCGAGCCGTATCTGCTGTCGGCCGACACGGTCGTGCGCGCGGCCACCGTCTACCTGCTGTCCGCCCGCCGGGCCGGTGCCGCCGGCCAATACCGGCGCGCGCTCGACGATCCCGACCACCGGGTGCGGATCGAGGCGGTGCGCGCGCTGGTCTCGGTCGACGACGTAGACGGGGTACAGACGGCAACCCGCGACGAGAGCCGGGAGGTCCGCATCGCCGCGGCCGCCGGCCTGGCCACGTTGCGGTCCGGCGTCGAGGCGGTCAGCGCGCTGATTGCCGACCCCGATCCGTTGGTACGTGCGGCCGCACTCGCGGCACTCGGTGAATTAGGTTGCAGTCACGATGATTTCGTTGCCGTCGAACGTGCGTTGCAGGCACCGGCATGGCAGATACGCGAGGGCGCGGCTCGTGCGTTGGCCGGGGCCACGACCGAACTCGCGGTGCCGCGGTTGGCCGATGCGTTGTCCGACGCACACCTGGACGTGCGCAAGGCGGCCGTCCTCAGCCTGACTCGCTGGGCCGATCAGGCCGCCGCGCGTGATGCACTCGGCATCGCGCTCAAGGACAGCGACGCCGACGTGCGGGCCTATGCGCGCCGGGCATTGGAAGTCCGGAACGCGTAGTCGGGGCAATGCACACTCAGCGCAGGGCCATGCCGTAGAGCAGGGCGTCGCGCGGCTCGGGTCCCATCGTGGGGTAGACGGCATGGCGTGCCAGCCGGGCCTCCAGCACGAACCCGGCTCGCTCCAGCAGGCGCGCCGACCGTACGTTGTCGACGCTGCAGGTCGCCCAGACGCGGACTAGCTCCCGGTCGGCGTGCAGCGCGGTCAGCAGCATGTCCAGCACCTCGGACATCAAACCCCTGCCCCACCACTTCCGGCCGAGGCAATAACCGATCTCGACCGATTCGGGCGCCGAGCGCCGGCAGCTGGTCAGCCCGATGACGTCGCCGCTGTGCCGCAGTTCGACGGCCCAGGTTCGCTCTTCGTCGGTGGCATTGAGTTTCTCGGCGATCACCCGCCGCGTCGTCGCCACGTCGGGATGCGGGGACCACAGCAGATATTTCGTGACCGCGCGATCGCGGGCGACCCGTTGATACAGCGCGCCGGCGTCCCCGAGCGTGGGTAGCCGCAAGACGAGTCGCGGGCCGACGATGCGATCGGGAGGGTAGTCGACCACGGTGCTAGAGGTCGAGTGCTTGATACGTGCGACGGACGAACTTCGGTTGCGCGGTACGCAGTTTCGCCAGCGACGTGTTACCCGCGACGGCGGTGGCCGCGTCCACGGTCAGGTCGGGCATGTTCTGAATCAGATACAGCAGGATCAGATCCGCCGACGGATCCGCCTGCCACCACGTCCCGTAGGCGCCCGGCCAGCTGAACGTTCCCACGCCGCCCGGCCCGAACAGCGGCGTGGACTTCGCCGGATCGGTCACCACCGACAGGTTCAATCCGAACCCGCGTCCCATCCAGTACGGCGCCCCGAGGAAGTCGTGCCGTCGCTGGTCGTCGGTGAGCCGGTCGGTGCGCATCAGGCGGACCGATTCGGGCGACAACACCGGCACGCCGTCGACGGTCCCGTCGCCGAGCAGCATCCGGATGAACCGCAGGTAGTCCTCCGCGGTCGACCACAACCCGCCGCCGGCGTTGCAGAACGACGGCGGCGTTATGTGCGGCGGCCCCATCACGTCGTGCCGCAGCTGGTGATCGTCATCGAGCGAATACATGGTCGCGGCGCGTCGCCGCGCTTCGGGCGAGACGAAGAATCCGGTGTCGGGCATGCCCACCGGGCCCAGGACCCGCTCGTCGAGCACTTCGTAGAACGGCTTGCCGTCGACGCGAGAAGCGATGACGCCCAACAGATCTATCGAGTGGCTATAGGTGACCCGTTCGCCGGGCTGATGCACCAACGGGAGCTTGGCCAGCTCGGTGAGCCACACATCCGGGCCCTGATTGAACGGCAGCCGCATGTAGGCCCGGGAGATCGGCCCGGACACCGAAAATCCGTAGGCCAGGCCGCTGGTGTGGGTCAGCAGATCCTCGATCAGGATTGCCCGGTTCACCGGGTGGGTGCGGTCCAGCGGACCGCGCGGGTCGTCGAGCACCCGCAGGTCGGCCAACTCCGGCGCCCAGCGCGTGATCGGGTCTTTGAGCGTCAGCTTGCCCTCGTCGACCATGCTCATGATCGCGGCCACGGTGACCGGTTTGGTCATCGACGCGATGCGAAAAAGCGTGTCTCGCTGCATTGGCAGGCCCGCGCCGACATCCCGGTAGCCGATCTCGTTGACCTGCAGGGCTTCTCCATGCCGCCACACCACCGTTACCGCACCGGCGAGCAGGCCGGCGTCGCAGACCTCGCGGATCGAGGTCTGATTGCCATCGAGATTCACTCGGTCAGGGTAGCGGCCGCTTCGTTAAGTCCTTGACGGGACACCGGCCGATGCCGGGGAGTATCTGAGATCACACGCCATCTGATTGCATACGCTACCAGATGACGATAGCTTGGGGCTATGAGGTCGAGGCGAGGAAAATGCACCAAGAACGTGCGGTAATCGTCGGCGCGGGCCCGGCTGGCGTGTCCACGGCGGTCAGCCTTCGGGATCGCGGAGTGGTACCGATCCTGCTGGAGCGGGCGGACCAGGTGGCGAATTGGTGGCGAAGCCGCGGCGAGACGGACAGACTCAATACCCCTAACCGCCTCTCGCATATGCCGGGTCGCCCATACCCCAAGCGCACGCCCACATTTCCCACCTGCAGTCAGGTCGCGGACTACTTCGCTGGCTACGCGCACCAAGACGGCATCAGGCTAATGCTGGGAATCACGGTTGAGCGCATTGATTCGCACCGGGGCGGTTGGACCGTGGTGACATCCGACGGCGATATCGCCACCGACAACGTCGTCATCGCGACCGGCCATGCGAACACCCCATACATTCCGGCGTGGACTCGGTTGGACACTTTCACCGGTGAATTGCTGCACTCGTCGGAATTCCGCGATGCCGTGGATCATGCCGGCAAACGGGTCCTGGTCGTCGGCTCGGGCCCGGGCGGCCTGGAGGCCGCTCACGCGCTGGCGCCGGTGGCGACCAAGGTGTGGCTCGCGGTTCGAAATCCGCCGAATATCCTGATACGCAATGGGTTTCAAGGCGTCTCGCCGGAGCTTATCGCAGCACCACTTTATCACGCGCCGGTTGCCGTCGCTGATGCGGTCGCCCGTTTCGTCCGACTGCGAACCGTCGGCGATCTCACCCCTTATGGCTTGCCGATCCCGAACGACGGTCCGTTCGCCGCCTGCGCGGCGCGCAACGATCCTCCGACCGTCGTCGACGCCGGCGTAATCGGTTCGATCAGGAATGGATCCATCGAGGTGGTCAAAACCATCGATAGCTTCGACCGGAGCGCCGTATCCCTGGTCGACGGCACCCGGCTAGAGCCCGATGTCGTCATCTGCGCGACGGGCTTCCGATCCGGGCTCCACGACGTCGTCGGTCATCTCGGCCTCCTCGACCACCGGGGCTATCCGATGCGACTGGCGCCCGAACCGGCCGCGCACGGGCTGTGGTTCATCGGTTATCAGTTGCGACCGTCGCTGATCGGGCATGTGGGCAAGCAGTCACGGCAGCTCGCCAAGCAGATCGTTGCGCACTCGCCTTCGTACGCCGGGATCCGCGAGAGGTGTTGGAGCACAGGTGAGTCAACCGAACCGTCTGGTTAGCCCTGTTGCGCGCGTAGGTCCTGGGACGCCTCGTGGCGCTGCGCAAAGGGTGGCGGAGCAAAGGAACGGAGGTGACGGCGAGTCTGGTGATCCGGTGCCCCGGCTTCGCCGTCTCGGTGTCTGCCTCGCGTGTAGTCGCCCTGCCACTGCACTTGCTCGCCGGCGTTGACCCGCGCTATCTGTTCGATTTGCCTTGCCCGGCTGCGGGAGCGAAGAAAGAGCTCGTACTTGCGCTCTAGCTCTTCATCGGACTCGATAGGTTTGAGTTCTGGCGCGAACTCTTCGAGCTCGCCGCGGCGTTGCGGGACGATCATGCAGATCGGCTCGTCGACTTCGAATCGCACCGGCATCAGTTTGCGGGTGAACTTCCAGCTCATGCTGAAACTCGCACTTGCCCAGTCGGTTTCGACGATGCCTTCCAACGCGTAGATGGCATCCTTCGGATAGTTTGCTGGACCGCGGACCAACAGGTTGTAGCCCGGGGGAGTGCGAAACAGCATCGGCAGATGCCAGGTCAGGATGCCGTTGCCGAAGTGGCTGGCGGGCAGGAGCTGACCGGTATCGCGCCCATGGGGTGTGATCAATACGTCCACGCCATTCTCCTGAGCCATCCACGTGGCGGTGAACGCGCACGGATTGCGCAGCTCCCAGCCGCTTTGGTTGGCGATCAGCATCGGCAAACACCGGTTCGGCCAGCCCGCACGGGCCTCTGACATCTCCGGCATCCACGGGCGGCTAATCGGTGCCGGAGCGATCGGTGGTGCGTTGTCACGGGTGGTGAACCCGATCAACGGACGGAGCGTCTCGTTGGACCTCTCACTCACGCCAGCGAGGTTAAAAGGGAAACCTGCGAATTCGCTGAATACGCCCGGGGTTTGAGCTTTATTACCGGGACTCATCCTCGGGCTGAGCAAAGGAACGAAGGCGACGGCGAGTCTGGTGATCCGGTGCCCCGGCCTCGCCGTCTCTGTGTTTGCCGCGCGTGTAGTCGCCCTGCCAGTCCACCCGGTCTCCCGCGGCGACCCTCGCTAGTTGCTCGGCATGCTTTGCCGCGTCACGTTCGCGAAGGAACAACTCATGCTTGCGCCGCAGCTCTTCATCAGCCGCGATGCTCTTGAGCTCGGGGGCGAACTCTTCGAGTTCACCGCGGCGTTGCGGGACGATCATGCAGATCGGCTCGTCGACCTCGAATCGCACCGGCATCAGTTTGCGGGTGAGTTTCCAGCTCATACTGAAACTCGCACTTGCCCAGTCGGTTTCGACGATGCCCTCCAGCGGACACACGCCGTCCTTCGGATAGTTTGCTGGCCCGCGGACCAACAGGTTGTAGCCCGGGGGAGTGCGAAACAGCATCGGCAAACGCCAGGTCAGGATTCCGTTGCCGAAGTGGCTGGCGGGCAGGAACTGATCGGCCACGTACCGATCGGGTTCGATCATCACGTCCATGCCATCCTGAGCTATCCAGGTAGCGGTGAACGCGCACGGATTGCGCAACTCCCAGCCGCTTTGGTTGGCGATCAGCATCGGCAGGCAGCGGCTCGGCCAACCCTTGTCCGCCTCCGACTGCGCAGTCATCCACGCCCGGTTAACCGAAGCCGGGGCAATCTGCGGCGCGTTATCGCCGGTGATGAACCCGATCAGCGGGCGGGCTGGCCCGCCGGCGTTGTCACTCACGCGAGTCAGATTAGCTGCGAATCCGCCGCCACGCCCACGGCGCATATCGCGGGCCAAAATTTCATGACGGTTTCGGTTGAGCAAAGGTACAGCAGCGTAGCCGCGATCCGAGGGCCGATATCGCCTGTTTGGCTTTAGTGTTGGCTGCTATGGCCGCACTGAACAGCTACGTGAAACGCTGGCGCACAGCGCTTCAGGTAACCGTGTCGGCATTGTTGGTTGCCATCCTCGGACTCGCCAGCGCACCCGCGGCTCATGCGGCCGCGGCCATGGCGACGTTGCAGGTGGAACATACGTGGCAGACCGGTTTCATCGCCCACTTCACCGTCACCAACCCGAACATGTCGTCGCTGGCCGACTGGAGGATTGACTTCGATATGCCGGCGGGACAATCGGTCTTGCACGCGTGGAACAGCACCGTTACCCAATCCGGCACGCACTATGTGGTCACCCCCGCGAATTGGGATCGCGAGATTGGTCCCGGCGGTACCGCCACGGGTGGTTTCCGGGGCGTGCTGAGCGGTACCTACACGCCACCGTCGAATTGTGTGGTCAACGGGCAATATTCTTGCACCGTGGGGTAGTCAGCGCCGCTGCGCGCGTACATACCAGAACGCCATTTCGATTTCGCTGCCGTCGACCTCGCGTCGCACCGCGGCGGGTTCCAGGGCTTCGATATCCCACCCGGCGCCGCCGAGCACGTCGCGCAGCGTCTGCTCGGATACCGCGGGCCGTGGCCGCTCCGGATCGGGCGGGTTGGCGTCGGAGAAGCAACTGATTAGCAGCGTGGCACCCGGTTTGGTGGCGCGGTGTGCGGCGGCGGCGTAGCTGCGCTTGCCCTCGTCGTCGAGGCAGTGAAACATGCCGCTGTCGACGATGGTGTCGAACGCGTCGGTGTAGCCCTCGAGCTTGGTGGAGTCGGTCACCGCGAATCTGATGTCCACTCCGGCGTCCTTGGCGCGGCGCTCGGCGGTGATCAGCGCGGTCGGGGAGATGTCCAAGCCGGTCACGACATACCCGTTGCGGGCCAGGTACACGGCGTTGTCGCCGAGCCCGCAGCCGATGTCCAGGACATTGCCGTGGACCCAGCCGCCGGTGTGCCAGCCGATGACATTCTCCTTGGGTGCCTTGGTATCCCAGGGCGGTGTGGTCATCGGTGGGATGCCCTCGCCCGGGCTCTCGCCGCGGTACAGGGCGTCGAAGTCCATGCGTTGCAATCCGGACGGAAAGCCGGAGGGGTTACTGCCTGTCATTTTCGCCAGCGTAGCGGCCGAACGTCATTCGGTGGTGGGTGCGCTCACGGCGTACTCGGCGGCCGGACGCTGCTCGACGGCAGCCGGACGGGCGGGCCGCGGCGCGGCGTGGGTGGGGACCTGGCGGGGCCACCAGAACCAGCGCCCCAGCAGGGTCGCGGCGGCCGGCATCATGAACGAGCGCACGATCAGGGTGTCGAACAACAGCCCGATCATGATCGTGGTGCCGATCTGGCCGACGACGCGCAGATCGCTGGTCACCATCGCGCCCATCGTGAACGCGAACACCAGTCCGGCAGTGGTGACGACCCCGCCCGTGCTGCCCATCGATCGGATCATCCCGGTCTTGAGTCCCGCTCCGACTTCCTCCCGGAATCGCGCGGCCAGCAGCAGGTTGTAGTCCGATCCCACGGCCAGCATGACGATGATGGCCATCGCGAGCACCAGCCAGTGCAACGGCTGGTGCAGCATGTGCTGCCAGATCAGCACCGACAGGCCGAACGATGAGCCCAACGAGATCGTGACCGTTCCCACGATCACCGCGGAGGCGACCACACTGCCGGTGATGGCCAGCATGATCATGAAGATCAGGCAGAGCGACGCGGTCGCAGCGATCATCAGGTCGTACATCGACCCGTCGTGCTCGTCCTTGTAGGTCGACGCGGTACCCGTCAGATAGATGTTCGCGGCGGCCAGGGGAGTGCCCTTCACGGCCTCGTCCGCGGCTTGCCTGATCAGATCGATGTGCGAAATCCCCTCGGCCGTCGCGGGGTCACCCTTGTGGGTGATGATGAACCGCGCCGAGCTGCCGTCCGGGGACAAGAACATGGTCAGGCCGCGCTGAAAGTCCGGATTCTCGAACGCTTCCGGCGGAAGGTAGAAGAAATCGTCGTTCTTGGCACCGTCGAAGGCTCGTCCCATCACGGTCGCGTTGCGCGTCAATGCGTCCATCTGGGTGATCAAGCCGGAGAAGGTGCTTGTCGCGGTCTGGGCGAGCTCTTTGACCGTCTGCATCGCCGCGATCAGCGGGGGCATCTGCGCCGCCATTTGCGGCATCAGCCGGTCGAGCTGATCGGTGTGGTGTGCCAGGTTGCCGACATCCTCGCTGAGCCTGTCGATCCCGTCGATTCCGTCGAACAACGAACGCAGTGACCAACACAGCGGAACATCGAAACAGTGTCGCTCCCAATAGAAATAGCTCCGGATGGGCCGCCAGAAGTCGTCGAAATCGGAAAGGTGATCCCGCAGTTCGTCGGTGGTGGCCCGCATCTGCTGGGTGTCGGTGGCCATGCCATGGGTCACGTTCGTGAGCTGTCGCGTCAAGTCTTGGATGTGCAACGAGACGTCGATCATGTGCTGCAGCTCGTTGGTCATCCGGGACATGTCCGCGATGCGTTCCCGCATGGTGTTGAGGTTCTCGATCGCAACGGCACTCTGCGCACTGATCTGGAACGGGATCGAGGCGTGGTCGATCGGGGAGCCCAGCGGCCGGGTAATGCTTTGCACCCGTGCGATACCGGGGGTGTGGAAGACACTGTGGGCGACCCGGTCCAGGATGAGCATGTCGGTCGGGTTACGCAGGTCGTGATCGGCCTCGATCATCAGCAGCTCGGGTTCCATGCGGGCCGCCGCGAAGTGGCGGTCCGAAGCCTCGTAACCGATGTTCGACGGTGTGTCCGCGGGGATGTAGTAACGCCCGTTGTAGCCGGTCTGGTACATCGGCAAGGCGATCAGGCCGATCAGCGATACCAGGATCGCCGCGACGAGCACCGGGCCGGGCCACCGGACCACAACCGTGCCGATCCGGCGCCAACGCCGGGTGCTCGCTTGACGTTTGGGGTCGAATGCTCCCAATCGGCCGCCCACGGCGATCACGGCGGGCGCGAGGGTCAGTGAGGCCACGATCACCACGAGTATCGCGAGTGAACACGGCCAGCCGAGGGTGTTGAAGACCGGAAGCCGGGTAAAACTCAGGCAGTACATCGCCCCGGCGACGGTCAGCCCAGACGCCACAATCACATGGGTCGTTCCGTGAAACATGGCGTAGTAAGCCGGTTCCCGGTCCACGCCGGCTGCCCGCGCCTCCTGGTAGCGACCGATCAGGAAGATGATGTAGTCCGTCGAGGCCGCTATCGCCAGTGCCACAAGCACATTGACGGCAAAAGTGGATAGGGCGATGACGTTGTTGTTGGCCAGGGTCGCGATGATGCCCTCGGCCGTGAGCAATTCGACACCTACCGTCAGCAGCACCAACACCACGGTGCTCACCGAGCGATACGTGATGAGCAGCATGATCGCGATCACGACGACGGTGATCAGGGTGATCTTTTCCAGGCTGCGGTCGCCGTAGGTGTG
The DNA here is from genome assembly GCF_026625985.1 of Mycobacterium sp. Aquia_213. Lineage (NCBI taxonomy): Bacteria > Bacillati > Actinomycetota > Actinomycetes > Mycobacteriales > Mycobacteriaceae > Mycobacterium > Mycobacterium sp. Aquia_213. The sequence continues at coordinate 3,562,129 of NZ_CP113116.1, read as the reverse complement.
TTGATCGCCTTCGAGCGGGCCGGGGCCGGTCACATAGGCCTTGATTCCGGGCGGGGCCGGCATGCCGTCCACAATGCGCTCAACCGCGCCCACCGACTCGTGCGCCATCGAGCTGCCTTGGTCGCCGGCCAGGTACAACTGGACATACGCGGCTTTGCCGTCGGTGCTCTGTGATCCCGCCGCGGTCAGGCTGTCGCCCCAGAAGTTTTCGACGTGCTCTATGTGGGCCTTGTCTTCGCGCAGTTTGGCGATCAGCGAGTCGTAAAACCGGTGTGCGCTCTCGCCCAGCTTGTCTCGCCCCTCCAGCACCACCATCGCCGTGGTGTCGGAATCGAACTGCTGAAAATTCCTGCCGATGCGCTTCATCCCGATCAGCGACGGCGCGTCGTGGGCGCTGAACGAGACCGCATGCTTTCCGGCGACCTCGGACAGCGGCGGTGTCACCGTGTTCATGACGGCACACAGCGCCACCCAGAACAGAATGACGGCCACCGCCAGCCAGCGGACTGTCCGGGCAACGGTATGCAGCGGCCCCGCGTCGGAATCGGCTGTCACGCGGATTTCACCAGGCAGCTGGTCGCGGCATTGTGCGCCTGGACCGTAAGTTCATCGCGGACAACGTCATTGACAACGATGCGACATCCGAGATGTTCGCTGTTGCCCTGCGCCACGACGTTGGCCACCACCGCGCTGAGCGTGGTGTCGATCCGCAACGTCCACGGGACCGTCGCGTTGTTGACCTCCTGTGGCTGCGCGTCGGCATCCAAATAGTGGATGGTGGCCGTCGCGCCGGCCGGGCCGAAGATCTGGTAGACGACGTGCTTGGGGTTGAACGCGACGATCGCGTCGGCGTTGCTCTTGTCCGAATCATGTTGATGGGAACCGAAAATTCCGTGCAGCCGGGTAACGGTGAGGGTACCGACCGTCAGGACGACAACCATGACGATCGGCACCCAGATGCGTTGGAGAATGCCGGTCATGGAACGTTCATCGGTCCAACCGCGCGCGCAGGGCACGAGCGAATCCACCGGCGATGTTGGCCACGTCCAGCGGCGTCCAGGCCAGCAGCGCTTCGCCTTCGGCAAAGCGCGGGTTGAGTTCGGTGTAGAACCGCACCTCGGGATCGTATTCGAGTCGGCGCAATCGCGACGGGTGATGCATCTTGCCGATCGAGCCCACCACCCAAGGGTTTTCGCCCATCACGGTGTAGTGGCGACCCGCGCTGATCGCTTGGACCAACTCTTCGATATCGGTGGGTGTCGGGTATCTGCGGTTGGGGTAGACCCGCGGCATCTTCGAGGCGAGTAGGCGGTAAACCGCCGGTGTGGTACAGCGGGTGAGGTAGCCCACCGGAATTCGCGGATTACGCAGCTTCGCCCGGGTCGCTTGGCCCAAGCCGAACAATATGCTTCGTACCCCGCCGTGATAGCCGGGTCGGAAGAACCCGCCCGCGGTGAACACCGCGAACGTGCGGCCCGCGTGCTCGATGTGCTCGATGCCGGCGAACGAGAACCCCACGAGTTCGTCGTGCACGCCGTAGCAGAGGATGAGGTCGATGTCGCCGGCGCTGAACATCACCTCCTCGAGTTCATCGCGCGTGCAGCCGTACAGGGTGTCGCTGAAGATTGCGTAGAGCTGGTCCATCAGCTCGGAGCGCTGCGCGCTCTGCAGCGATTTCGACCGCAGGTAATTGCTCCGCACAATGCGTCCGGAACGGACGCCGCGCGCGGGCCGTACCGGAAGTGACGACGAGACAGCGGTCGTGAGAAGCGATTCCGCGTCCGAATTCATTGCCAATGAAATATCGGTGCCCATGGCAACCCCTTTATGCGCGCAGTCAACGAGAAGGCCGCAGTTCAATTTGCTTTCTAGCGGTTGACATCTTCGCATCGTCGCGAAATTTCTGCAACCGAAATAGCAGCGCCATGCCATTCCTCACTACGTTTGCCCGTCGAGACACCGCAGGGCGCATGATCGATCTCATCTCTGCTCGGATGATCACGTGTGCACGTGTCGCGGTTGTGACACGACACGTGTCCGCGACTGCCGCGGAACATGGACTCCGCACCCATCACGGGGTGTTGCGGCCCGAGCGTAACGCCGGAGATGTTTGGTGCGCAGGTCGATCGAGTGTGATGAAAAGCACTGCGAAAAAGTATTTTTCGGCGATGCTATTCCTGGCTGTCATGCTATGGCTCTGGCCGGCCGCGCACCCCGGGCGGTGCCGCGAGCCGCTTAGGCGGGCCACTGTCAGCGCGGTCACATTCTTTCTCGGCGCTTGAATGTTCCGCGTAGTCCGTCTTCGCACCGACGTGGCGCCGTGGTCGGGAGCTACCGGAGCCTACTTTGCTGATTGGTGCATCGAGTATATGGGCCGTAGTCGAGTGCAGGTTCTTTTCGGCAATGCGTAACCCATAATTAAATGGCTGTTGCCTTATGCGCTTGAACTTCCGTCAATGTTTGAGCATTGGCCGCTTTTTAAGGAAAGGTCGTGCCGCAGAATTGATCGTGTTATGCCCGAGACATCAGCGGTGGGAAGGGAAGCCCGGTGGCGGTCAGCGATTTAGAGGTATTTGCACACCTCACCGAAGCCGACATCGAAAGCCTGGCCGTCGAGCTGGATGCGATCCGCCGCGCCGTCGAGGATTCGCGCGGTGAACGCGATGCCCGCTACATCCGCCGCACCATCGCAGCGCAGCGGGCGCTGGAGGTGACCGGCCGGGTGCTGCTAGCCGCCGGTTCGCGCCGCTCCGCCTGGTGCGCAGGCGTGCTTGCCCTGAGCGCCGCCAAGATCATCGAGAACATGGAGATCGGCCACAACGTCATGCATGGCCAATGGGACTGGATGAACGACCCCGAGATTCACTCTTCCACCTGGGAGTGGGACATCGTTGCACCGTCCAAGCACTGGCGCTATGTCCACAACTTCATGCATCACAAGTACACCAACATCCTTGGTATGGACGACGATGTCGGCTTCGGCACGTTGCGCGTGACTAGAGACCAGCGCTGGACGCGGTACAACGCTTTCAATTTGATGTACATCGCGGCGATGGCCGTCGCGTTTGAATGGGGAATCGCGTTGCATCACTTGGAGGTTGGCAGAACCTTCAAGGGCAAGATCGGTCGTGAGATCGCCAAGGCGCGGCTGCGCGAGGTCGGCGTCAAAGTCGGTCACCAGGTGTTCAAGGACTATGTCGCCTTCCCGGTCCTGACCTCGTTCTCGCCGGGCGCGACGTATAAGTCCACCGCAAAAGCCAACGCGCTCGCCAATGTGCTCCGCAACCTGTGGACTCACACCGTGATCTTCTGCGGGCACCTTCCCGACGGCGCCGAGAAGTTCACCAAGTCGGACATGATCGGCGAGCCGACGGGCCAGTGGTACCTGCGCCAGATTCTGGGCAGCGCCAACTTTCACGCGGGCCCGGTGCTGCGGTTCATGACCGGCAACCTGTGCTACCAGATCGAGCATCACCTGTATCCCGACCTGCCGAGCAATCGGCTCGCCGAGATCTCGGCGCGGGTGCGCCAGGTGTGCGAGAAATACGATCTGCCTTACACCACCGGCCCATTTCTGCTGCAGTACGCCAAGACGCTGCGGACCGTCGCCAAGTTGTCGCTGCCGGACAAGTACCTGCGCGACAACGCCGATGATGCATCGGAGACCCGCAGCGAGCAGATGTTCGCGGGCTTGGCAACGGATTTCGCGAGCACCGACCCCGCGACGGGGCGCCGGCGTGGTCTCAATACCGCAATCGCCACGGTGCGTGCCCGCCAGCGGGACGCCTGGACGAGTCGCCAGCGCGCCGCGCGGTGAAGTGATGATTTGCGTGCAGTCAGCATGCGAACTCGCGGCGCGCATGACAACTCCAATTCAGAAATTAAATAGCCGGCAGAATGCCGTGCCATGGAAATCCTCGCATAGGGCCAAAACCTTTGCAACAGATAATTCTCGATGAATTCGTGCGGTCTTATCAATGAATTCGGGGTTGAGGTTCCGTTCGCCCGAGATTCCGTCACGATGATGCGAACGACGGTTTTCGGCCCGGCATAGCCCCAGGCCAAGCGCCATCACCCGGCTCGGGACGATTAAGCTATCGGTGAATTGTTGGTAACCTTCTGTTCGGCTTATTGTGCCGCATCGCGCTCGTGAGTGCGCTATTATACAAAAATTTAACAGCGCGCTGAAAATTCAGGCCGTGTAGGTCGGTACGCGCATTTTTCTGCGGCAGGGTGACCAATCTTCTGGATCGTCATGCCGGGCGGTCATTTCGGAATGGGGAATCGGTTGTTGCCGCGCTGTCGTGCCGCGGCGCTCGGGGCCTGGCGCGTCCGGCGTCGTCGGGCGAGTCGCGGAATGCTACGCTGCCCGACAGTCGACATCCTTTAACGATCCGTCCGGAGAGGCGGAGAAGGAGGTCAAGGTTTCGCATGAGTGCCGCGGGTGATTCCGCATCCGGCCGCGAATTGATGTCGGCGGCCGACGTCGGCCGAACCATTTCCCGTATCGCGCATCAGATCATCGAAAAGACCGCGCTCGATGGTCCCGACGCGCCGCACGTGGTGCTGTTGGGAATCCCGACCCGCGGGGTGACCCTGGCCGCGCGGCTGGCCGCCAACATCGGTGAATTCTGTGGTGTCGAGGTCGGCCATGGGGCGCTCGACATCACTTTGTACCGTGACGATTTGATGACCAAGCCGCCCCGCCCGCTGGAGGTCACGTCGATCCCGGCCGGTGGCATCGACGACGCGCTGGTGATTCTCGTCGACGACGTGTTGTATTCCGGGCGCTCGGTGCGCTCCGCGCTGGACGCACTGCGCGACGTGGGCCGACCGCGGGCCGTGCAACTGGCGGTGCTGGTCGACCGTGGCCATCGCGAGCTGCCGGTGCGCGCCGACTACGTGGGTAAGAATGTGCCGACCTCGCGCACCGAGAGTGTGCATGTTCAGCTGCGCGAGCACGATGATCGCGACGGCGTTGTCATCTCGCGGGACGGGGCCGAATGACCAGACATCTGCTGGCCGCCGGCGATCTCAGTCGTGACGATGCCACCGCGATCCTGGACGACGCCGACCGGTTCGCGCAGGCTCTGGTCGGGCGCGAGGTGAAGAAGCTGCCGACGCTGCGCGGGCGCACCGTGGTGACGATGTTCTACGAGAACTCCACCCGCACCAGGGTGTCGTTCGAGGTGGCCGGGAAGTGGATGAGCGCCGACGTGATCAACGTCAGCTCCTCCGGATCGTCGGTGAGCAAAGGGGAGTCGCTGCGCGACACCGCGTTGACGCTGCACGCGGCCGGTGCCGACGCGCTGATCATCCGGCACCCGGCCTCCGGTGCCGCGCACCTGCTGGCCGATTGGACCGCACGCGGCGACGGCGAAGAAGGTGGCCCGTCGGTGATCAATGCCGGCGACGGCACCCACGAACACCCGACGCAGGCGCTGCTGGACGCGTTGACCATCCGCCAGCGGCTCGGTGCCATCGAGGGTCGGCGCGTGGTGATCGTGGGCGACATCCTGCACAGCCGGGTCGCTCGCTCCAACGTGATGCTGTTGGCCACGTTGGGCGCCGAGGTGGTGCTGGTGGCGCCGCCGACACTGCTGCCGGTCGGCGTCGAGGGCTGGCCGGCCACCGTCTCCTATGACTTCGACGCGGAGCTCCCCGCCGCGGATGCCGTGTTGATGCTGCGGGTGCAGGCCGAGCGGATGAATGGCGGGTTCTTCCCGTCGGTGCGCGAATACTCGGTGCGCTACGGCCTTTCGGACCGGCGCCAGGCCATGTTGCCGGGCCACGCCGTCGTGCTGCACCCCGGCCCGATGGTGCGCGGCATGGAGATCGCGTCGTCGGTGGCGGACTCATCGCAATCCGCGGTGCTGCAACAGGTTTCCAACGGCGTGCACGTGCGGATGGCCGTGCTGTTCCACGTGCTGGTCGGTACCGATTCTGCGGAGCAGAAGGCAAAAGAGGTGGTGGCATGAGTGTGCTGCTTCGCGGAGTCCGGTTGTACGGCGAAGGCGATCGAGTCGACGTCCGGATCGACGACGGCCAGATCGCCGAAATCGGGGCCAAGCAGGCTATCCCGGATACCGCCGACGTCATCGACGCCACCGGTCAGGTGCTGCTGCCCGGGTTCGTCGACCTGCACACCCACCTGCGCGAGCCCGGCCGCGAATACGCCGAGGACATCGAAACCGGTTCGGCAGCAGCGGCTTTGGGTGGATACACGGCGGTGTTCGCGATGGCGAACACCAAACCGGTGGCCGACAGCCCGGTGGTCACCGATCACGTCTGGCATCGCGGCCAGCAGGTCGGCCTGGTGGACGTGCACCCCGTCGGCGCGGTCACGGTCGGACTGGCCGGATCCGAGCTCACCGAGATGGGCATGATGGCCGCCGGCGTCGCACAGGTGCGGATGTTCTCCGACGACGGCAGTTGCGTGCACGACCCGCTGATCATGCGCCGCGCGCTGGAATACGCCACCGGGTTGGGCGTGCTGATCGCCCAGCACGCCGAGGAGCCGCGACTGACCGTCGGCGCGGTGGCGCACGAGGGGCCCACGGCCGCCCGGCTCGGACTCGCGGGCTGGCCCCGGGTGGCCGAGGAATCGATCGTCGCCCGCGACGCGCTGCTGGCTCGCGACGCCGGCGCCCGCGTGCACATCTGCCACGCCTCCACTGCGGGAACGGTCGAGCTTCTGAAATGGGCTAAGGGGCAAGGCATTTCAATCACCGCCGAGGTGACGCCGCATCATCTGTTGCTGGATGACAGCAGGCTGGTCAGCTACGACGGGGTGAACCGGGTCAATCCGCCGCTGCGTGAGGCAGCCGACACGATCGCGTTGCGTCAAGCACTGGCCGACGGGGTAATCGACTGTGTGGCCACCGACCATGCCCCGCACGCAGAGCACGAGAAATGCTGCGAGTTCGCCGCCGCCCGCCCCGGCATGCTGGGGCTGCAGACCGCGCTGTCGGTGGTGGTGCAGACGATGGTGGCACCCGGATTGCTCACCTGGCGCGATGTCGCTCGGGTGATGAGCGAAAACCCGGCGCGCATAGTCGGATTGCCCGATCACGGCCGGCCGCTGGAAGTAGGGGAGCCGGCCAACCTGACCGTGGTGGACCCGGACGCGACCTGGACGGTCACCGGTGGCGACCTGGCCAGCCGCTCGGCCAATACTCCGTACGAGTCGATGACCTTGCCCGCCACCGTGACCGCCACGCTGCTGCGCGGAAAGATCACCGCTCGGGACGGGAAGAGCCCGGCATGAATTCCGCAACGCTGGTGGGGTCGCTGATCTTCGCGGCCGTGCTGGTCGTGGTCATCGCGGTGGTCATCCAGCTGATGATGCTGGGCTGGCGGCGGCGCTCGCTGCGCCAGCAGGAACTGATCGGCAACCTGCCCGCCATACCCGACGAGGTGGGCATGGCGACCACCACACTGCGCGGTGTCTACGTCGGGTCGACGCTGGCCCCGGAATGGAATGAGCGGGTCACGGCCGGTGATCTCGGGTTTCGCAGCAAGGCGGTGCTGAGCCGCTATCCCGAGGGAATCCTGTTGGAACGCATCGGCGCCAACCCGATTTGGATTCCGCAGAGCGCAATTTCCGAAGTGCGCACCGAACGCGTGCTGGCCGGCAAGCTCGGCGCCCGCAGTGGGATATTGGCCATCCGGTGGCGGCTACCGTCGGGCGTCGAAATCGACACCGGGTTCCGGGCCGGCAATCGCGGCGGATACGACGGTTGGCTCGAGGAGGCTGCGTGAGCCGCGCCGACGACGATGCAGCACGCAGTAATGAGGAGGAGCGGCGCCCGTGACTAAAGCAGCCCAACTGGTACTTGAAGACGGGCGCGTCTTCACCGGGACGCCGTTCGGCACGATCGGCCAGACCCTCGGGGAGGCCGTCTTCTCCACGGGCATGTCGGGTTACCAGGAGACGCTGACCGATCCCAGCTATCACCGCCAGATCGTGGTGGCCACCGCACCGCAGATCGGCAACACCGGCTGGAACGGCGAGGACGCCGAAAGCCGGGGCGACAAAATCTGGGTCGCCGGTTACGCGGTGCGCGACCCGTCGCCGCGCGCCTCGAACTGGCGTGCCACGTCGACGCTGGAGGACGAGCTGATCCGCCAGCACATCGTCGGGATCGCCGGCATCGACACCCGCGCCGTGGTGCGGCATCTGCGCAGCCGCGGCTCGATGAAGGCCGGGGTGTTCTCCGGCGCGGCGCTGGCCGAGCCGGACGAGCTGTTGGACCGGGTGCGCGACCAGCAGTCGATGCTCGGTGCTGACCTCGCCCGCGAGGTCAGCACCCCGGGCACATATATCGTGGAACCCGAAGGGCCGCAGCGATTTACGGTCGCAGCCCTGGATTTGGGAATCAAGACCAACACGCCGCGCAACTTCGCTCGGCGCGGAATCCGCAGCCACGTGCTGCCGGCGTCGGCCACCTTCGAGCAGATCGCCGACATCAAGCCGGACGGGGTGTTCTTATCCAACGGGCCCGGCGACCCGGCCACCGCGGACCACATCGTCGCGCTCACCTGTGAGGTGCTCAACGCCGGAATCCCGTTGTTCGGCATCTGTTTCGGCAATCAGATCCTGGGCCGGGCGCTCGGCCTGTCCACCTACAAGATGGTCTTCGGTCACCGGGGGATCAACATCCCGGTCATCGACCATGCCACCGGGCGGGTCGCGGTGACCGCGCAGAACCACGGCTTCGCGCTGGAAGGTGAGGCCGGCCAGCAGTTCGACACGCCGTTCGGCCAAGGGATCGTCAGCCACACCTGCGCCAACGACGGAGTAGTCGAGGGTGTCAAACTGCTTGATGGACGGGCATTTTCGGTGCAATACCATCCGGAGGCCGCCGCCGGCCCACACGATGCGGAGTACCTGTTCGACCAATTCGCCGACCTGATGGCAAGGGAGTCACGCTAGTGCCGCGCCGCACCGACCTGCGTCATGTCCTGGTGATCGGTTCCGGGCCGATCGTCATCGGTCAAGCCTGCGAATTCGACTACTCCGGCACCCAGGCCTGCCGGGTGCTGCGCGCCGAGGGTCTGCAGGTCAGCCTGGTCAACTCCAACCCGGCCACGATCATGACCGACCCGGAGTACGCCGACCACACCTACGTCGAGCCCATCACGCCGGCCTTCGTGGAGAAGGTGATCGCCCAGCAGGCCGAGCGCGGCAACAAGATCGACGCCCTGCTGGCGACGCTGGGCGGGCAGACCGCGCTCAACACCGCGGTCGCGCTGTACGAGAACGGCGCCCTGGAGCGCTACGGCGTCGAGCTGATCGGCGCGGACTTCGACGCCATCCAGCGCGGCGAGGACCGGCAGATGTTCAAGGACATCGTCGCCAAGGTCGGCGGTGAATCCGCACGCAGCCGAGTCTGTTTCACGATGGACGAGGTCCGCGAAACGGTCGAGGACCTCGGTCTGCCCGTCGTGGTGCGGCCTAGCTTCACGATGGGCGGGCTGGGCTCGGGGATGGCGAACTCCGCCGAGGAGGTCGACCGGATGGCCGGCGCCGGGCTGGCGGAATCGCCCAGCGCCAACGTGCTGATCGAGGAATCGATCTACGGCTGGAAGGAATTCGAGCTCGAGCTGATGCGCGACGGCCACGACAACGTCGTGGTGGTCTGCTCGATCGAGAACGTCGACCCGATGGGCGTGCACACCGGTGACTCGGTCACGGTCGCGCCGGCGATGACGCTGACCGACCGGGAATACCAGCGGATGCGCGATCTGGGCATCGCGATCCTGCGCGAGGTCGGCGTCGACACCGGCGGCTGCAACATCCAGTTCGCGATCGATCCGAAAGACGGCCGGCTGATCGTCATCGAGATGAATCCGCGGGTATCCCGTTCCAGCGCACTGGCTTCCAAGGCCACCGGCTTTCCGATCGCCAAGATCGCCGCCAAACTGGCCATCGGCTACACGCTCGACGAGATCGTCAACGACATCACCAAGGAAACCCCGGCCTGCTTCGAGCCCACCCTGGACTATGTCGTGGTCAAGGCGCCGCGGTTCGCATTCGAGAAGTTCCCCGGGGCCGACCCCACCCTGACCACCACGATGAAATCCGTCGGCGAGGCAATGTCGCTGGGCCGCAACTTCGTCGAGGCGCTCGGCAAGGTGATGCGCTCGCTGGAGACCGACCGGGCCGGCTTCTGGACGGGCCCCGACCCCGACGGTGACGTCGAGGAAGTGTTGACCCGGCTGCTGACTCCGACCGAAGGCCGGCTGTACGACATCGAGCTGGCGTTGCGGCTGGGCGCCTCGGTGGAGCGGGTCGCGGAAGCCAGCGGCGTCGACCCGTGGTTCGTCGCGCAGATCGGCGAGTTGGTGGCGCTGCGCGACGAGCTGACCGCCGCCCCGGTGCTGGACGCCGATCTGCTGCGGCACGGTAAGCACAGCGGACTGTCCGATCGCCAGATCGCTGCGCTGCGACCGGAATTGGCCGGCGAGGCCGGGGTGCGCTCGCTGCGGGAACGCCTCGGCATCCACCCCGTGTTCAAGACCGTCGACACCTGCGCCGCGGAATTCGAGGCCAAGACGCCCTATCACTACAGCAGCTACGAACTCGACCCCGCCGCCGAGACCGAGGTCGCACCGCAGGCCGAAAAGCCCAAGGTGTTGATCCTGGGGTCGGGGCCGAACCGGATCGGGCAGGGGATCGAATTCGACTACAGCTGCGTGCATGCGGCAACCACGCTGAGCCAGGCCGGCTTTGAAACCGTGATGGTCAACTGCAACCCGGAGACGGTGTCGACCGACTACGACACCGCCGACCGGCTCTACTTCGAACCGCTGACCTTCGAGGACGTCCTCGAGGTGTTCCGCGCCGAAGCGGAGTCGGGCAGCGGCGGCCCGGGAGTGGTCGGCGTCATCGTGCAACTCGGCGGCCAGACACCGCTTGGGCTGGCCCAGCGGCTCGCCGACGCCGGCGTTCCGATCGTCGGCACCCCGCCGGAGGCCATCGACCTGGCCGAGGACCGCGGTGCCTTCGGCGACGTGCTGGGTGCGGCGGGGCTGCCGGCGCCGAAGTACGGCACCGCAACGACTTTCGCGCAGGCGCGCCGAATCGCCGACGAGATCGGCTACCCGGTACTGGTGCGTCCGTCCTACGTGCTGGGCGGGCGGGGCATGGAGATCGTCTATGACGAGGAGACGCTGAAGAGCTACATCACCCGTGCCACCCAGCTGTCGCCCGAGCACCCGGTGCTCGTCGACCGGTTCCTCGAGGACGCGGTCGAAATCGACGTCGACGCACTGTGTGACGGCGCCGAGGTCTACATCGGCGGGGTTATGGAGCACATCGAGGAGGCCGGCATTCACTCCGGGGACTCGGCCTGCGCGCTGCCCCCGGTGACGCTGGGCCGCAGCGACATCGAGAAGGTCCGCCGGGCGACGGAGGCCATCGCGCACGGCATCGGTGTGGTGGGGCTGCTCAACGTGCAGTACGCCCTGAAAGACGACGTGCTCTATGTCCTTGAGGCCAACCCGCGGGCCAGCCGTACCGTGCCGTTCGTTTCCAAGGCCACCGCGATCCCACTGGCCAAAGCGTGTGCCCGGATCATGTTGGGCACCACCATCTCCCAGCTTCGTGACGAAGGCATGCTGGTGCCGACCGGCGACGGCGCCCACGCGGCCCTGGACGCCCCGATCGCGGTGAAGGAAGCGGTGTTGCCCTTCCACCGGTTCCGGCGTGCCGACGGATCGGGCATCGATTCGTTGCTGGGCCCGGAGATGAAATCGACCGGTGAGGTGATGGGGATCGACCGGGACTTCGGCACTGCCTTCGCCAAAAGCCAGACCGCGGCCTACGGTTCGTTGCCGGCCCAGGGCACCGTGTTCGTCTCGGTCGCCAACCGCGACAAGCGCTCATTGGTGTTCCCCGTCAAGCGGCTGGCCGACCTGGGTTTCCGGGTGCTGGCCACCGAAGGCACCGCGGAGATGTTGCGCCGCAACGGAATTCCCTGCGACGAGGTGCGCAAGCACTTCGAGCCACCGGAGCCCGGGCGGCCCGCGTTGTCGGCGGTCGACGCGATCAAGGCGGGTGAGGTCGACATGGTGATCAACACGCCCTACGGGAACTCCGGTCCACGCATCGACGGCTACGAAATCCGTTCCGTCGCGGTGTCGGTCAACATCCCCTGCGTGACAACCGTGCAGGGCGCATCGGCCGCCGTGCAGGGCATCGAGGCCGGCATCCGCGGGGACATCGGGGTGCGGTCGCTGCAGGAGCTGCACAGCGTGATCGGACGCCGGGGCCCGGCCGAAAGGGACGCTCGATGACCGGGTTCGGCGTCCGGCTGGCCGAGGCGAAGGCGAATCGCGGGCCGTTGTGTCTGGGCATCGACCCGCACCCCGAGCTGCTGCGGGCGTGGGACCTGCCGGCCAGCGCCGACGGCGTGGCCAAGTTCTGCGACATCTGTGTGGAGGCCTTTTCCGGCTTCGCCGTCGTCAAGCCCCAGGTGGCGTTCTTCGAGTCCTACGGCTCCGCCGGCTACGCGGTGCTGGAACGCACGATCGCCGCGCTGCGCGCGGCCGGGGTGCTGGTGCTGGCCGACGCCAAGCGCGGGGACATCGGGACGACGATGTCGGCCTACGCCGCGGCCTGGGCCGGCGATTCGCCGCTGGCCGCCGACGCCGTCACCGCCTCGCCCTATCTGGGGTTCGGCTCGTTGCGCCCGCTGCTGGAGGCCGCCGCCGCCCACGATCGGGGGGTGTTCGTGGTGGCGGCCAGCTCCAACCCGGAGGGCGCGACCGTGCAGCGTGCCGCCTTCGACGGCCGCACGGTGGCCCAGCTGGTCATCGACCAGGCGGCGGTGGTCAACCGGTCGTCGACTCCGAATGAGCCGGGATACGTCGGCGTGGTCGTGGGTGCGACGGTCTTCGAGGCGCCCGACGTCAGCGCGCTGGGCGGGCCGGTGCTGGTTCCGGGCGTCGGCGTGCAGGGCGGGCGTCCTGAGGCCCTGGCGGGCCTGGGTGGGGCCGTTCCGGGCCAATTGCTGCCCGCGGTGGCCCGCGAGGTGCTGCGGGCCGGACCGAGCGTGTCGGATCTGCGGGCCGCGGGCGAACAAATGCTGGACTCCGTCGCCTATCTCGGTGTGCAATAGCCGGGATTTCGGGGCTCCGGTTAACAGCATCGGAATCTTTCCCTACCGGCTTGCACCCGGCGACCAGGTGTTTGTCCGCGCCGCGACACGCGCGACACGCCATGGCAAATCGTGATCCCCCGCACGAGGCCCTGCGGCTATCAGTCGGCACCCTTCGCGACGGCTCCTCAACTCACCTCCAGCGATCCGCCGTCAACTCCTAAAACCGCAGGTAGAGAGCGTGATCAGGATCCATGGCGCGAGCACGCGGCCGCCGCCCAAGGGCCCGATCCAGGCGCTGCCAGCGATGCCGAAGCATGCCGCTGACAGCACGAGTAGGCGCGGCGCACGCTGGGCATTTAACCTCTTAACCAGGGGGTCGGGTTAGATTTCGTCAGGAAGCGTGAGTACGGTCGTCTCCGCTGGGCCCAAGTACCCGGCAGAGACACGAGATGGATCTAGATACGGAGGAATCGTGGCCCTTCCCCAGTTGACCGACGAGCAGCGCGCGGCCGCGTTGGAGAAGGCGGCTGCCGCACGTCGAGCACGAGCAGAGCTGAAAGACCGGCTCAAGCGTGGTGGCACCAACCTGACCCAGGTGCTCAAGGACGCAGAGAGTGATGAAGTCCTGGGCAAGATGAAGGTTTCTGCGCTGCTGGAGGCGTTGCCGAAGGTGGGCAAGGTCAAGGCGCAGGAAATCATGACCGAGCTCGAGATCGCTCCGACCCGCCGCCTGCGCGGTCTCGGCGATCGCCAGCGCAAGGCACTGCTGGAAAAGTTCGGCACCGCCTAACCCGACCTGCGGCGATGCAGGCCGATTGGCCTGTGGGTGCCCCGACTCAGGGGCGCCGGTGACCGTCGACGAGGGACCGGACGCCGAGCACCGCGCACGTCCTGAGCCATCAGGCGACGGGCGTGTGGTGGTGCTGTCCGGTCCCTCAGCGGTCGGCAAGTCAACAGTGGTTCGGCGTCTGCGCGAGCAGGTACCGAACCTGCATTTCAGTGTCTCGGCCACGACGCGGGCGCCGCGGCCGGGCGAGGTCGACGGCGTCGACTACCACTTCGTCAGTCCCGACCGCTTTCAGCAACTCATCGACGAGGGTGCCCTGCTGGAGTGGGCCGAAATCCACGGTGGACTGCAGCGATCCGGCACCCCGGCCGGGCCGGTCCGGGCCGCGACCGCCGCGGGATTTCCGGTGCTCATCGAGGTGGATCTGGCCGGAGCCCGGGCGATCAAAAGGGCGATGCCGGAAGCCATCACCGTGTTCCTGGCCCCGCCCAGCTGGGCGGATTTGCAGGCCAGGCTCGTTGGGCGTGGCACCGAAACGCCGGAGGCCATGGCGCGCCGCCTGGAGACCGCGCGGGAGGAACTGGCGGCCCAAGACGACTTCGACCAGGTCGTCGTCAACAGGCAATTGGAGTCTGCGTGCGCGGAATTGGTATCCTTGCTGGTGGGAAACGCGTCTGGTACGGCCTGAGCCGACTCGTCAGACGCGATCAAGAATCAAGTTTCTAGCCGTTTCAACCGCTCTTGAACAGACCAAGCGCCAGGAGAAAGTCTTAGTGAGTATTCCGCAGTCCGACGCGTCGCTGACCGCCGTGGATCAATTCGATCCTTCCGCGGGCGGTCCGCGCGCCTACGACACCCCATTGGGCATCACCAACCCGCCCATCGACGAATTGCTGGACCGCGTCTCGAGCAAGTACGCGCTGGTGATCTACGCCGCCAAGCGAGCTCGGCAAATCAACGATTACTACAACCAGCTCGGCGAGGGCATCCTCGAGTACGTCGGCCCGCTGGTCGAGCCCGGGTTGCAGGAAAAGCCGCTCTCGATCGCGATGCGTGAGATCCACGCCGACCTGCTCGAGCACACCGAGGGCGAGTAAACGGGACGGGGCCGGACGTGCAGAGCCGCTTCAACGAAGAAGGGCCGGCGTAGGTGGATCGCAAGCGGATCGTCGTCGGTGTCTCCGGTGGTATCGCCGCGTACAAGGCGTGCACCGTCGTTCGGCAGCTCGCCGAGGCGGGCCATGAGGTCCGCGTCATCCCGACCGAATCCGCCCTGCGCTTCGTCGGCGCCGCCACATTCGAGGCCCTGTCCGGGCAGCCGGTGCACACCGGTGTCTTCACCGACGTTCCCGAGGTGCCGCATGTCCGGCTCGGCCAGCAGGCCGACCTGGTCGTGGTGGCACCGGCCACCGCCGACCTGTTGGCCCGTGCGGTGCACGGCCGGGCCGACGATCTGCTGACCGCGACGCTGCTCACGGCGCGATGTCCGGTGCTGTTCGCCCCCGCGATGCACACCGAGATGTGGTTACACCCGGCCACGGTCGACAATGTGGCGACATTGCGCCGTCGGGGCGCTGTTGTGCTGGAACCGGCATTTGGACGGCTCACCGGCGCGGACAGCGGCAAAGGAAGGCTGCCCGAGGCCGAAGAGATCACCACGCTGGCCCAGCTGCTGCTGGAGCGCGGCGACGCGCTGCCCTTCGACCTGGCCGGCCGCAAGCTTCTGGTGACCGCCGGCGGCACCCGCGAGCCGATCGATCCGGTCCGCTTCATCGGTAACCGCAGCTCCGGCAAGCAGGGCTACGCGGTCGCACGGGTCGCCGCCCAGCGCGGCGCCGAGGTCACGCTGATCGCCGGCCACACCGTCGGGCTGATCGATCCGGCCGGTGTCGAAGTGGTGCACATCAGCACGGCCCAGCAGCTCGCCGACGCGGTCTCCAAGCACGCTCCGGCCGCCGACGTCCTGGTGATGGCGGCCGCGGTCGCCGACTTCCGGCCCGCGCACGTTGCCGCCGCGAAGATCAAAAAAGGCCCGAACGATCAGGACGACGCGCCGACCATCGAGTTGGTGCGCAACGACGACGTGCTGGCCGGCGCGGTCCGCGCGCGAGCGCACGGGGAGCTGCCCAACATGCGGGCCATCGTCGGTTTCGCCGCCGAGACCGGCGACGCCAACGGCGATGTGTTGTTCCACGCCCGAGCGAAGTTGCGCCGCAAGGGATGTGACCTGTTGGTGGTCAACGCGGTTGGCGACGGCAGGGCGTTCGAGGTGGACAGCAACGACGGCTGGCTGCTGGCGTCCGACGGCACCGAGGCCGCGCTGCAGCACGGGTCGAAGACGTTGATGGCCAGTCGAATCGTTGACGCGATCGTCACTTTTCTGCAGGGCGAAGACGGGTAACACCAGGTTGCAATCGCCCGCCGGAGCCGGTTGAGTTGAAAGTGCCTAAGATAATTTGCCTAACTAACATTAGTCAGTACGGAAGGATGACGCAGTGAGCGAAAAGGGTCGGCTGTTTACCAGTGAGTCGGTGACCGAAGGGCATCCAGACAAGATCTGTGACGCGATCAGCGACTCGGTGCTCGACTCGCTGCTGGCGGTAGACCCGCGCTCGCGGGTGGCCGTCGAGACGGCCGTAACCACCGGTCAGGTGCACGTCATCGGCGAGGTGACGACGACCGCGAAGGAGGCATTCGCCGACATCGCCAACACGGTGCGCGAGCGCATCCTCGAGATCGGCTACGACTCCTCGGACAAGGGCTTCGACGGGGAGACCTGCGGCGTCAACATCGGCATCGGCCGGCAGTCGCCCGACATCGCCCAGGGCGTCGACACCGCCCACGAGACGCGTGTCGAGGGCGCTGCCGACCCACTGGACTCCCAGGGCGCCGGCGACCAGGGCCTGATGTTCGGCTACGCGATCAGCGACACCCCGGAGTTGATGCCGCTGCCCATCGCGCTGGCCCACCGGCTGTCGCGGCGGCTGACCGAGGTCCGCAAGAACGGCACGCTGCCCTACCTGCGGCCGGACGGCAAGACCCAGGTCACCATCGCCTACGAGGACGACGTCCCGGTCCGGCTGGACACCGTGGTGATCTCCACCCAGCACTCGGCCGACATCGACCTGGTGCAGACGCTGGACCCCGACCTGCGCGAGCACGTGATCAAGACCGTGCTGGCAGACCTCGCCCACGAGACGCTGGACTCGTCGTCGACCCGGGTGCTGATCAACCCGACCGGCAAGTTCGTCGTCGGCGGCCCGATGGGTGACGCGGGCCTGACCGGCCGCAAGATCATCGTCGACACCTACGGCGGCTGGGCCCGCCACGGCGGCGGCGCGTTCTCCGGCAAGGACCCGTCCAAGGTGGACCGGTCGGCGGCGTACGCGATGCGCTGGGTGGCCAAGAACATCGTTGCTGCCGGGCTGGCGGAACGGGTCGAGGTGCAGGTGGCCTACGCGATCGGCAAGGCCGCCCCGGTCGGGCTGTTCATCGAGACGTTCGGCACCGCGACCGTCGACCCGGTCAAGATCGAGAAGATCGTGCCCGAGGTGTTCGACCTGCGGCCCGGAGCGATCGTCCGCGACCTGGACCTGTTGCGTCCGATCTACGCGCCGACCGCGGCGTACGGCCACTTCGGCCGCACCGACATCGAGCTGCCGTGGGAGCAGCTGAACAAGGTCGACGACCTCAAGCGCGCGATCTAGCCGAGCAGCGGATGGTCGGGTTCCAACCCGGGCAGCCCGTCGATGCTGCGCTGGTTGCGTTCGATGCCGTGCACGCGGGTTTCGTTGGACGCCTTCGCGTGATACGTGTCGAGCACCGGCCGTTCGTCGACGAGTTCGTAGTACGGCACCGCGAATCCGCAGGCGTCGGCGATCCGCTCGACGTCGATGACGATGGCGGCCCGCACGCCGGCATGCTGATCGCCGAAATGGGTTAGCAGGGCTGGGAATTCGGCGTCGTCGGGCCGGACCGGGCGTCCGGTCCCGTACAACCGCAGGATGCGCGAGTTGCGGGCGAACGAACAGAACATCAGCGTGATCCGCCCGTTGTCACGCAGGTGTGCGATGGTTTCCACACCGCTGCCGAACAGGTCGAGATAGGCGACGGTGTGATCGTCGAGCACCGCAAAGGTATCGCGATACCCCTTGGGGGAGAGGTTGATTCGGCCGCCTTCGGAGGGGGCGGTGGCGACGAAGAACATGGCCTGGCCGTCGATGAATTCGCGCAGCGACTCGTCGAGACGCGAAAACTCCTTGCTCATGGCTGGAGCTTAGGGGTGCAACGCCTTCCGCAGTGCCCGAAGCCCGCGTTCGGTCGCCTCCGCGGCGGCCGGGATCACCATGGCGAAGCTGGCGTAGCCGTGCACCATGGTGGGCTCGTTGCTCAATTCGACAGGCACACCCGCGGCGTTGAGCAGCTCCGCGTACCGCGCCCCGTCGTCACGCAGCGGATCGTGTTCGGCCGTCCCGATGTAGGCGGGCGGCAAACCCGACAGGTCGGCGGCATTGGCCGGGGCCAGCGTGACGGGCAACACCGTGGGATCGCCGTCGATGTCGACGTCGGGCAGATACCAGGCCAGGAACGCCTCGATGACTTCACGGTCCAGCACTGGTGCGACGGCGTTCTCGGTGTGCGAGGGCAGCGACAGGTCCGCCGTGGCGACCGGATACCACAGCAACTGGAACGTCAGGTCCGGGCCGCCGTGGTCGCGGGCCAGCAGGGCGGTGACCGCCGCGAGGTTCCCGCCGGCGGAGTCACCCGCGACGGCGATCCGGCTCGGGTCACCGCCCAGTTCGGCGGCGTGCTCGCCGACCCACTGCAACGCGGCCCAGCTGTCGTTCACGCCGGCCGGAAACGGGTGTTCGGGGGCGAGCCGGTAGTCGACTGACACCACGATGGCCTCGGCCCCGATCGCGTGCGCACGGGCGACGGGGTCGTGGGTCTCCAGATCGCCCAGGCAGAAGCCGCCGCCGTGGTAGAAGACGACGACGGGCGGGGGAGCCTCGGTGTCCGGCGGCCAGTAGACCCGGATCGGGATGTCGCTGAGGTCCCCGTGGCTGATCGTGCGGTCTTCGATGCGCAGCTGCGGCAGCATTTCCTCCGGCACCTTGAGCTGGCGCAGTCGGGTGCGGGCAAGCTCCACGCCGTCGTCCGCGTTGAACGTCATCGTGAAGGCGTCGAGCAACGCCTTCAGCGTCGGGTCGATTTCAGGTCGGGCGAGGGGCGGCTCGATCATTCGTCCACCGTACCCCTGCCGTTTACCTGGATAGCGCATTCCGGAGTGCCGCGAGCCCCCGGTCCGACCCGGCCGTGGCGGCCGGAACCACGCCGGCATAGCCGAGATAGCCGTGCACCATCGTCTCGGCGTTGTGCACCTCGGCGGGCACGCCCGCGGCGGCCAGCAGCTTGCCGTACGTGATGCCGTCGTCGCGCAGTGGGTCGTAACCGGCGACGCCGATGTAGGCCGCCGGCAGGCCGGCCAAGTTCTTCGCCCGCCCCGGCGCCATTCGCACCGGCGGGTTAGACAAGTCGACATCGCCTGCGTACCAACGGGAGAACTGCGCGATGGCCCTGGTGTCGAGAATCGGCGCGGTGGCGTTCTCGGCGAAGGAGGGCAGCGACTGGTCCCAGAGCACGGAGGGATACCACAACAGCTGGAAGACGATCGGCGGTCCGCCCTCGTCGCGGCTCTGCTGAGCGACCGCCGCGGCGATGTTGCCCCCCGCCGAATCACCGGCGACGGCAAGCCGAGCCGGGTCGGCGCCCAGCTCGTCGCCGTGCTCGACGACCCACAACGTTGCGGCCCAAGCGTCTTCGACGGCAGCGGGATACGGGTGCTCGGGAGCCAACCGGTAATCGACGGACACCACGATCGCGTCGGCACCCACCGCGTGCTGGCGGGCGGTGCCGTCGTGGGTGTCAAGGTCGCCGATCACGAAACCGCCGCCGTGCAAGTAGACAACGACGGGCAGCGTGCTGTCATCGGAATCTGTTGGCGGCCAATAGATCCTGATGGCTATCGCACCACCCGGGCCCTCGATGGTGCGGTCCTCGACGCGCAGCTCGGGATGCACCGGCCGCCGCGGCAGATCGCGGAACCGCTGGCGCGCAGCGTCGATGCCGTCGTCGGTGGATAGCCGGAACGGAACCGCGTCGAGTACCTTCAGCAGAATGGGGTCGATAGGAGGTTTCTCGTCGGCTTTGTCAAAGCTGGGCATGGGGGTACCGTACGCACCCCGCGTGATGGCCGGCTGCTGGGTGGCAGCGGGCTGGGCGGGCATCGCCTACGGCGTCTACCTCACCGTGATCGCCGTGCAATCCCCGCCGGGAACCGAGCTCACCGGACATTGGATCCTGCAGCCGCCGTTCAAGGCATTGATGGCCTTGCTGCTGACCGTTGCCGCGTTCGCGCATCCCATCGTCAGCGAGCGGCGCTGGCTGATGCCCGCGCTGCTGCTGTCGGCCACCGGCGACTGGCTGCTGGCGATCCCGTGGTGGACGATGTCATTTGTCTTGGGGCTGGCGGCATTTCTGTGCGCGCACCTGTGCTTCATCGGCGCGATGCTGCCGCTGGTCGTCAAGGAGGCGCTGTCGCCTACTCGCGTCGCCGTCATGGTGGCGCTGTGCGTGGCCGCGATCGGGTTGCTGGTGTGGTTCTGGCCGCACCTGGGTCAGGACAACTTGACGTTCCCGGTGACGGTCTACGTCGTCGTGCTCACCGCGATGGCGTGCACGGCGCTGGCGGCGCGGATGCCGACGATCTGGGTACCGGTGGGCGCGGTGTGCTTCATGACATCGGACGCGATGATCGCGATCAGCCGATTCATCCTGGGGCATGAGGCGCTGGCGGTGCCGATCTGGTGG
Source organism: Mycobacterium sp. Aquia_213 (assembly GCF_026625985.1). Taxonomy (NCBI): domain Bacteria; kingdom Bacillati; phylum Actinomycetota; class Actinomycetes; order Mycobacteriales; family Mycobacteriaceae; genus Mycobacterium; species Mycobacterium sp. Aquia_213. Next base: position 3,541,366 of record NZ_CP113116.1, on the reverse strand, counting down.
TTGTACGCCGCCGCGATGATCCTGATCACGGCTGGGTTCTTCTTCGGTCGAGACGCCGCCGACGACGATGACCCCCGGCCCGTCGAAGGCTAACTGTCGGTGGTCACCGCTACGGTGTGGCCACGGACGGTAACAATGTTGGCTGACAACACCTTTGGTGATTCGAGGGTGCGGTGAGTACCGTGCGCACGCCCGTCGAGGTGGAACCGATCGCCCGGGTGCTGCCGATGCTGTCGGTGCCGCACCTGGATCGTGAGTTCGACTATCTGGTGTCGGCCGAGCAATCCGACGACGCCCAGCCGGGGGTGCGAGTGCGGGTCCGGTTCCACGGCCGGCTTGTCGATGCGTTTGTGCTGGAGCGCCGCAACGACACCGACCATGTCGGCAAGCTGGGCTGGCTCGATCGCGTCGTCTCCGCCGAACCGGTGCTCACCCCGGAAATCCGCCGGCTCGTCGATGCCGTCGCGGCGCGTTACGCGGGGACCCGCCCGGACGTGTTGCGGCTGGCCGTCCCGGCCCGGCACGCCCGGGTGGAGCGGGAACCCACGGCGATCCCGCCGCCGCCGGCCCCCGCGCCCGTCGACCCGTCCTGCTGGGAGGTGTACGGCCGCGGCGAGCAGTTCCTGTGCGCGCTGGCCGAATCGCGCGCCGCGCGGGCCGTGTGGCAGGCGCTGCCGGGCGAACAGTGGGCGGACCGGTTCGCCGAGGCCGCGGCGCAAACCGTGCGCGCCGGGCGTGCGGCGCTGGCGATCGTGCCCGATCAGCGGGATCTGGACGCGCTGTGGCTGGCCGCGACCGCCCGGATCGGCGAGGACAGCGTGGTCGCGCTGTCCGCCGGTCTGGGACCGGCCGCACGCTACCGGCGCTGGCTGGCGGCGCTCCGGGGCCACGCGCGGCTGGTGATCGGCACGCGCAGCGCGGTTTTCGCACCGCTGAACGACCTGGGACTGGTCATGGTCTGGTCCGACGCCGACGACAGCCTGGCCGAGCCTCGGGCGCCCTACCCGCATGCCCGAGAGGTAGCGATGCTGCGCGCGCACCAGGCGCGCTGCGCCGCGCTGATCGGTGGCTACTCCCGCACCGCCGAGGCCCACGCCCTGGTGCGCAGCGGCTGGGCCCACGACATCGTCGCGACGCGGCCGGTGGTGCGGGCCCGCACGCCGCGGGTGGTCGCCCTCGACGACACCGGCTACGCCGACGAACGCGACCCGGCGGCGCGCTCCGCGCGGCTTCCGTCGATCGCGCTGCGGGCCGCCCGCTCGTCGTTGGAGGCCGGGGCGCCGGTGCTGGTCCAGGTGCCGCGCCGCGGCTATGTGCCGTCGCTGGCCTGCGGGCGGTGCCGCGCGATCGCTCGGTGCCGGCATTGCACCGGGCCAATGTCGTTGCAGGAGCGCGGACCCGGGGCGGTGTGCCGGTGGTGCGGACGGTCCGAGCCGGCGCTGCGTTGCACGCGGTGCGGGTCGGATGCGGTACGAGCGGTGGTCGTCGGGGCCCGGCGCACCGCCGAGGAGCTGGGCCGCGCCTTCGCCGGCACGCAGGTCATCACCTCGTCGGGTGATGCGATCGTGGCCGAGGTCGCCGCCCACCCGGCCCTGGTGGTCGCCACGCCGGGCGCCGAACCCCGCGCGGACGGCGGGTATGGCGCGGCGCTGCTGCTGGACACCTGGGCACTGCTGGGCCGGCAGGATCTGCGGGCCGCCGAGGACGCGCTGTGGCGCTGGATGACCGCCGCGGCGCTGGTGCGGGCCCGCGGCGACGGCGGCGTGGTGACGGTGATCGCCGAATCATCAATTCCCACAGTGCAATCGCTGATCCGATGGGATCCGGTGGGCCACGCCGAGGCCGAGCTGGCGGCGCGAAGCGAGGTCGGGCTGCCGCCCAGTGTGCACATGGCAGCCATCGACGGCAGCGCCGATGCGGTGACGGCATTGCTCGACGAGGCGGCGCTGCCCGACCTCGAAACTATCCAAGCCGAGTTGCTCGGCCCGGTCGATCTGCCGCCGGGCGTGCGCCGGCCGCCCGGAACCCCGTCCGGCGTGCCGGTGATCAGGATGCTGGTGCGGGTCCGCCGCGAGCAGGGCCTGGCGCTGGCCTCGAGCCTGCGCCGCGGTGTCGGTGTGCTCAGCGCGCGGCAAGCTCACGAACCGGTGCGGGTGCAGATCGACCCCCTGCAAATCGGTTAGATTCGCCTTGCCGCGCTCCAGTTCTGTTGCGCGGCTGTGCTTTTCATCTGCCGGCTGGCCAGGTCCAGGTCGTGTTCCCCGCGATGACGAACTTGGAGCCGCCCATATCCTTGCATTGGATCTGCAGAGTCTTGCGATACGGATGGTCGCAGAACACCGAAAGGAGTTCGGCCTGCTTCTGCTTATCGGAGGCGGGGACATTGATGGTCGTACCCGGCGCGTCGGCCAGGGCTCGGACGTTGTTGCCGCTGGTGACACCGCATGCGGCAATCCGGGTGTCGCCGGGAATGCAGACCAGATGGACATACGGCACCATAGAATCCAGATCTTCGAGGAGCGTCGAGACCTGCCACGTCTGCGTGCCCCCCTGCTGGGCCGGCTGGCTGCCCGCGAAGCTGGTGATCACTCCTTGGCCTATCGCGATCGTTATTTGGAAGTTCTGGCCCAGCGGAATGACCTTGGTCTGCGGGAGCTTGTCCGCCGGCACCTTGTTGTAGTCCCTGGCGTTCTCGTAGCCGGTGACATTGAGCGCGGTGCTGGTCAAATTCCAGATGTCGTAGGTCTGCGACCTGTTGTCGGCCGCGGCCACCGCCGGAAGCGCGACGACCGTCCCCGAGAGTGCCAACCCGACCGCTGCGGCGAAGGCGGCCGTCTTCCCTAGGCCGAATCGCCGCAGTGCTGTGGTCGCAATTCTCATAGTGAAGGCCCTTTCGGTTGCGACGTGTCTCTTCTCGCGCCGTTTGCCGAAGACCTTATAACCGTGTGAGCCAATACGTCTCAGCAACCGACTCGGCATTTCGCCAGCCGGTGCGGATCGACCTGCTGCACATCGGCTAGCCACCGCGTTGGGTAGGCCGGACAGCAATATTCCCGTCTGCCGAGCGAATCGCCTACCGTAGCGATAGTATTCATGAGCAATAGTCCCTTCCTACGACATTCGTAGGGGCCCTGGAAAGGGGAGCCAGGATGTCCATGGAAAACACGCTGGAAGCCAGCGAGTCGCTGGATGCCATCACCGATGCGTTGCTCACCGCTTCGCGGTTGCTGGTCAGCCTTTCGGCCCGGTCGATCGGACAGGTCGACGAGAACATCACCATCGCGCAGTTCCGCACCCTGGTGATCCTGTCCAACCGGGGGCCGGTCAACCTGGCCACGCTGGCCGGCCTGCTGGGGGTGCAGCCGTCGGCCACCGGACGCATGGTCGACCGGCTCGTCGCCGCCGGGCTGATCGACCGGCTGCCGCACCCGACTTCCCGGCGGGAGCTGATCGCCGCCCTGACCAAGCGGGGCCGCGAGGTGGTGCGGCGGGTCACCGCCCATCGGCGCGCCGAAATCGCCGCCATCGTGGAGAAGATGCCAGTGGCCGAGCGGCACGGGCTGGTACGGGCCCTGACGGCCTTCACCGCCGCCGGCGGGGAGCCCGACGCCACCCTCGACATCGATCTGTAACTGGGCCTCAGCGCTTTTCGGCGGTGAGCAGCAGGTATTCCCACCGCATCGTGGTGCCGGTCAGGTATTCCTCGGCGAGCTCGATGAGCTGCGCGTCGAGCTCGGCGGCCAGTACCCGATTGTGGCCGATGTTTGCGTAGGCCTCGATCGTCGGGCCGTAGTGAATCTTGAAGTATTCGTGAACGGCTGTGGCACAGTCGAATCGGTTGACCTCCAACATGCCGCGCGCCGTGGCGATACGACCGATTCGATCGCCCAGCAGCCCGGCGACGTAGCTTTCACGTCCCCACAGCGCCGCCGGTGGTACGGCCGGTGAGAGGCTGGGCCGGTACGGCCTGATCGTCGCCAGCATCCGGCCGAAGAAACCTTCCGGGGTCCAGCTGATCACGCCGATCGTCCCGCCGGGCCGGCAGACCCGGGCCAGTTCGTCGGCGGCGCGCCGATGGTCGGGCGCGAACTGCACGCCGATCGCGGACATCACGACGCCGAATTCACCGTCGCCGAACGGCAGCGCGTGCGCATTGGCTTCCCGGTAGTCCAGCGTCAGTCCCTGCGCCGCGGCCCGCGCGCGGGACCGCGCTAGTAGCTCCGGTGTGAGGTCCGTAGACACCACTGTGGCGCCCGCTTGGGCGGCGGGCAGCGAGATATTGCCGGAGCCGGCGGCGACGTCGAGTACTCGGACGCCAGGGCCAAGGCCGGTGGCAGCGACCAGAATCGGGCCCAGGGGGGCCATCACCTCCTCGGCCATCAACGCGTAGTCGCCCAACGCCCACATCGCGCGATGGGTGGCCGCAAGGTCTTCGGGGATGGTCACGTCGAGAGTCATCAGTCCTCCTGCTGTCGGAAAAGGGCTGCACACCCGACCTCGTCGTCGCCAGCGGCACAGTGGCCACGATAATCTGTCCACTAGAAATAGTATGCATACGCAACTGTATGTCTGCTGTGAATGCACTCGCGCCGTGGATCCGGATCCGGCTCCATAGACTGTCCCGGTGCGTCTCGTCTTCGCCGGCACCCCCGAACCCGCGCTACCCGCGTTGCGTCGCCTCATCGACTCGCCCGGTCACGAGGTCGTCGCGGTGCTGACCCGGCCCGATGCCGCGTCCGGGCGCCACGGCAAGCCGGAGCCGTCACCGGTGGCCCGCGAGGCACTGGACCGCGGTATTCCGTTGTTGCGGCCCTCGCGCCCGAACTCCGCAGAGTTCGTCGCCGAACTGTCGGAGTTTGCGCCGGAGTGCTGCCCGGTGGTGGCCTACGGCGCGCTGCTGCGCGACGGCCTGCTCGCGGTGCCCCCGCGTGGCTGGGTCAACCTGCACTTCTCGCTGCTGCCGGCCTGGCGCGGGGCGGCGCCCGTCCAGGCCGCCATCGCCGCGGGGGACGCGATCACCGGAGCGACGACGTTTCAGATCGAGCCCAGCCTGGACTCGGGACCGGTCTACGGCGTCGTGACCGAGACGATCCAGCCGACGGATACCACGGGCGATCTGCTTGAGCGACTTGCTATTTCGGGTGCAGCGCTGCTTTCGGTCACACTGGACGGTATTGCCGACGGGACACTGACGCCGCGACCGCAACCGTCCGAGGGCGTCAGCATCGCGCCGAAGATCACGGTCGAGGAGGCCCGGGTGCGCTGGGATCTGCCGGCGGCGGTGGTCGAGAGGCGGATCCGCGCCGTCACGCCCAACCCGGGGGCCTGGACGATGATCGATGATCTGCGGATCAAACTGGGACCGGTGCAGATCGACACGGATGCTCCAGAGTCGTTGCCGCCCGGCGCAATTCACGTGGATCGCAAGAACGTGCGGGTCGGCACCGGCTCGGAACCGGTGCGGCTGGGCCAGATTCAGCCGCCCGGCAAGAAACTCATGAACGCCGTCGACTGGGCGCGCGGCGCCCGGCTCGATGCCGCCGCGCGGGCGTCATGAGCCCGGCACCGAGACAGCGCCGGCCGGCTCCGCCGCCCAAGCGGCGCAAGCCGCTGGATCCGGCCCGGGCCGCCACCCTCCAGGTGCTCCGGGCCGTCAGCGAGCGAGACGCCTACGCGAACCTGGCCCTGCCCGCGCTGCTGCGCGATCGGGGCATCACCGGACGCGACGCGGCGTTCGCCACCGAACTGACCTACGGCACCTGCCGCAGCCGCGGCCTGCTCGACGCGGTCATCGGGGCGGCGGCCGAACGCCCGCCGGAGGTGATCGACCCGGTGCTGCTCGATCTGCTGCGGATGGGCACCTACCAACTGCTGCGCACCCGGGTCGACGCGCACGCCGCGGTGTCGACCACCGTCGAACAGGCCGGGATCGAATTCGATACGGCGCGAGCCGGTTTCGTCAATGGCGTGCTGCGGACCATCTCCGGGCGCGATGAGAAGTCCTGGGTGGACGAACTGGCCCCCGACCCGGCGCGGGACCCGATCGGGCACGCCGCATTCGTGCACGCCCATCCGCGCTGGATCGCCCAGGCCTTCGCCGACGCGCTGGGTGCCGACGCCGGCGAACTCGACGCGGTGCTGGCCAGCGACGACGAACGGCCCCAGGTGCACCTGGCCGCGCGCCCGGGTGTGCTGACTGCGGGGGAGCTGGCCGAGGCCGTCGGTGGCACCGTCGGCCGCTACTCGCCGTACGCGGTGTACCTGCCGGGCGGTGACCCCGGAGCGCTGGCGCCGGTGCGCGACGCCCGGGCCCTGGTCCAGGACGAGGGCAGCCAGTTGGTGGCCCGCGCGCTGACGCTGGCGCCGGTCGACGGTGACACCGGCCGCTGGCTCGACCTGTGCGCCGGCCCGGGCGGTAAGACCGCGCTGCTGGCCGCGTTGGCCGTCGACAGCGGAGCTCGGGTCACCGCGGTCGAGCCATCGTCGGGACGCGCGGACCTGGTCGTCGAGAACACCCGCGGGCTCGACGTCGACGTGCAGCGGGTCGACGGGCGCGAGACCGGCCTCGAGCCGGATTTCGACCGGGTGCTCGTCGACGTGCCCTGCACCGGGCTGGGCGCGCTGCGCCGCCGGCCGGAGGCCCGTTGGCGCCGTCAGCCGTCCGACGTGCCGGCGCTGGCCAAGCTGCAACGCGAGCTGCTGGCCGCCGCGATCGCGCTGACCCGCCCCGGCGGGGTGGTGCTCTATTCGACCTGCTCGCCGCATCTCGCCGAGACAATAGGAGTGGTGGCCGACGCGCTGCGCCGTCATCCCGTGCAGGCGTTGGACACCCGGCCGTTGTTCGAGCCGGCCGAGCTCGGCCCATCTGCACAAGGCCCGTACGTGCAGCTGTGGCCGCACCGGCACGGCACCGATGCCATGTTCGCGGCGGCGCTAGTCCGTGTAGCGGAGTAGCGGGAGCGAGTGACTGCCGGGCTCAGTACGCTGTCGCACATGGCTGGCAGCTCCGGTGGACCCCTGATAGCCCCGTCGATCCTGGCCGCCGATTTCGCCCGGCTCGCCGACGAGGCGGCCGCCGTGACCGGCGCGGATTGGCTGCACGTCGACGTGATGGACGGCCACTTCGTGCCCAACCTGACGATCGGCCTGCCGGTGGTGGAGAGCCTGCTGGCCGTCACCAGCATTCCGATGGATTGCCACTTGATGATCGACAATCCGGACCGGTGGGCGCCGCCCTACGCCGAGGCGGGCGCCTACAACGTCACCTTTCACGCCGAGGCCACCGCGAACCCGATCGGGGTGGCCCGCGACATCCGGGCCGCCGGCGCCAAGGCCGGGATCAGCGTCAAGCCGGGGACCCCGCTGGAGCCGTATCTGGAAATCCTGCCGCAGTTCGACACCCTGCTGATCATGTCGGTCGAGCCCGGGTTCGGCGGCCAGAGCTTCATCCCCGAGGTGCTGAGCAAGGTTCGCACCGTGCGCAAGATGGTCGACGCGGGGGATTTGACGATCCTGGTCGAGATCGACGGCGGCATCAACGCGGACACCATCGAGGAGGCCGCCGAGGCCGGGGTCGACTGCTTCGTCGCCGGTTCCGCGGTCTACGGCGCGCAGGACCCCGAGGCCGCGATCGAGGCGCTGCGACGCCAGGCCGCCGCCGCGTCGCCGCATCTACGACAGTGAGCGCTCAGCCTGTCGAGAGCCTGGACGCCGCAATGCGTTTGGCTATCGATCAGTCGTATCTGGTCAAGGGCAGTACCTATCCGAACCCACCGGTGGGGGCAGTGATTCTGGATGCCGACGGCCGGGTTGTCGGCGTCGGTGGCACCGAGCCGGCCGGCGGCGACCACGCCGAGGTGCTGGCGCTGCGCCGAGCCGGCGGCCTGGCCGTCGGTGGCACCGCGGTGGTCACGCTGGAGCCGTGTAACCACTACGGCAAGACGCCGCCGTGCGTGAACGCGTTGATCGACGCCGGCGTGCGGACGGTCGTCTACGCCGTCACCGATCCGAACGAGATCGCGGCGGGCGGCGCGACCCGGTTGTCGGAAGCGGGCGTCGAAGTGACATCCGGCGTGCTGGCCGAGGAGGTCGCCGGCGGGCCGCTGCGCGAGTGGCTGCACAAGCAGCGGACCGGATTGCCACATGTGACATGGAAATACGCCAGCAGCCTGGACGGCCGCAGCGCCGCCGCCGACGGCACCAGCCGGTGGATCTCCAGCGAGGCGGCGCGTCTGGACCTGCACCGCCGCCGCGCCGCGGCCGACGCGATCATCGTCGGGACCGGCACCGTCCTGGCCGACGATCCGGCGCTCACCGCCCGGCTGCCCGACGGCTCGCTGGCGGACAAGCAACCGCTGCGCGTCGTGGTGGGCATGCGCGAAATACATTCCGAGGCAAAGGTTCTCAACGACGATTCGCGCACCATGGTGATTCGTACCCACGATCCCCTGGAGGTGCTCAAGGCGCTTTCGGACCGCACCGATGTCCTCTTGGAGGGCGGTCCCACCCTGGCCAGTGCCTTCCTGCGGGAAGAGGCGATCGACCGGATCCTGACCTACGTCGCGCCGATCCTGCTGGGCGGACCCGTCACCGCGGTCGGGGACGTCGGCGTGCCCACCATTGCGCGGGCGTTGCGGTGGCGCTTCGACGGCGCCGACCGGGTCGGCCCGGATCTGCTGCTCAGCCTGGTGCCGCAGCGCGGCTAACAGCGCAGCTAGCGCTCCCCGAGTGACACAGCTTCCTGCTCGGCGACTTCCGGCTCCTCGGCGTGTTCCTTGCGGCTGCCGAGCAGCAGACCCAGCAGCGCGCCCACCACGCAGATGACGACGGTGGCCGCGAAGATGTCGCCGTACATCAGGGCGAACGCCTTCAGGTACAGCGTGGCCTGGGCGGCGACGCGTTCCAGCAGCGTCGCGTCGGGCGAGATCTTCGCCGACAGCCCCGCGATGATCTGGTTGAACCGGTACAACCCCCAGGCGCTCAGCGCCGCGACGCCGATCAGCATGCCCGTCATCCGGGCCACCACCACCGCCGCCGACGCGATGCCGTGCTGCGCCGACGGAACAACCCGGAGCGCGGCCGAGGTCAGCGGCCCGATCACCAGGCCGAGTCCCAGACCGGCCACCAGCAGGTCGGTGTGGACCAGCGGCAGGCTCACCCCGAAGATGTCGTGGTGCTGGGTCATCACGTCCATCCGCCAGTAGTGGATCAGCCAGTAGCCGTAGGCCGCGATCAGCAGCCCGATGAACGTCATGGCACGGTCGCCGATCCGGGTGGCGATGAAACCGCCCAGCACCGCCCCGATCGGCAGTGCGATCAGGAACCACAGCAGCAAGCCGGCGGCCTGCGTCTGGGTCATCTGCAGCACGCCCTGGCCGAACAGCTCGACGTTGACCAGGGTCACCATCAGCGCCGCGCCCGCGGCCACCGATGCGCCCAGCGCGGCCAGGAACGGGCGGAAGTGCACCCCGGCGGGTTCGATGAGCCGGGTGCGGGAGAACCGCTCCCAGAGGATGAACGCCACGCCGACGACGACCGCCCCGATGACCAGCGGCAATCCGTAGCTGGGCAATATCGTCTTGCCGTCGGGCGCCGGGTTGTACAGCCCGATGACCGCCAGGCCCAGCGCGATGGCCAGCAGCACACCACCGACGACGTCGACCTTTTCCGGCTGCTCCGCGCGTTGATGGGACGGCAGGCTGAACTGGATGGCCACCATGGCGATCAGGGTCAGCGGCACGTTGATCCAGAACACGTACTGCCACTGGTGAAACACCCAGACGATGAAGATTCCGTAGAGCGGGCCGAGCACGCTGCCGAGCTCCTGCGCGGCACCGATGCCGCCCAGCACGCTGGCGCGATTGCGCTGCGCCCACAAATCGGCGCCCAGGGCCAGCGTGACCGGCAACAGCGCGCCGCTGGCGATGCCCTGGATGGTGCGGCCGGCGATCAGCAGGTGGAAGTCGCCCCAATGTCCGGCCAACGCCGTGACCACCGAGCCGACGATGAACAACGCCAGGCTGATCTGCAGCACCAGCTTGCGGCCGAAACGGTCGGAAGCCCGCCCCAGCAGCGGCATCGCGGCGATGTAGCCCAGCAGGTACATCGTGATGATCCAGGTGATGCGCTGCAATTGGTTGATCGGGATATGAACGTCGCTCATGATGTCGCGCATGATCGTGACGACGACATAGGCGTCCAGGGCGCCCAGCAGTACGGCGAGGCTGCCCGCGCTGATCGCGATTCCGCGTCCGGCTCGCATGCTCATCAGCTCACCGGAGGCTTGGTGACCGTGACCGGCTTGCCCCAGTCCGACACCGTGATCTGGACGGAATTGCCCTGGCTCTTCTGCAGGTTGGCCTGGACCAGCTGGTGGTCGCCGCTCTCCTGAATCCAGACGGTGGCCGGCAACGGCTGAGTCGCGCTCATGCTCGGGATGATCTTGTTCACCGCGTCCGCGGCGACATTTCCGCTGATCTTGATCGTGGTCTGGCCGTTGATCGTTTCGCGGTCCTCGGCCTTGGCGTTGGTGAAGTTCGCCAGCACGTTGGCCAGGCCGCTGTCCGGGCTGAGCAGCACCGAGACGTCGTAGACGTCGGAGGCCTTACCGAAATCACTCCACTTGTTCGGGGTCAGCGTGGCGTACAGCACCGAGTCGTAGACCACGAAGTTGGCGTCGATGTCGGAGCCCGCCATCGACAGCTGCGCATTGCCCGACGCGGCGGTGCTCGGGACGGTGGTCAGGTCGCCGGTCAGCTGCTTGATCGGCAGTCCGGGAATCTTGCCCTGCGTCGACAGCACCAGGTGCACGCTCTTGACGGTTTTGGTGACGTCGGCGGACTGCTTGACCAATGTTGTGGCGTCGGGCAACGGGCCACCACTCGGCTTCGAACCCGACGAGCAACCCGCGATCAGGGCGGTGGCAACAGTCAGGGAAGCGAGGACGGCCGTGAGACGGCGGCGTGTCTGCATACCGTGCATCGTAGAGGAGCGGGATGACCGGACTCCCGGACGCGGGGTCTCCTCGGGGCTGCGACGTGGGCGTTTCGCGTGTCGGTCGTGGGCGCTCACCAGGCAAAGCAGCGGCGAATTAGCCTGATGGAATGTTCACCGGAATTGTCGAGGAACTCGGCGAGGTCACCGGCCGCGACGTGCTCGCCGACGCCGCCCGCCTGACCATCCGCGGACCCGTCGTCACCGCCGACGCCGGCCACGGGGATTCGATCGCGGTCAACGGCGTGTGCCTGACGGTGGTCGAGCTGCTCGCCGATGGCCAATTCACCGCCGACGTGATGGCCGAGACCCTGGACCGGTCCAACCTGGGCGGGTTGCAGGTGGGCAAGCGGGTCAATCTGGAGCGTGCCGCCGCGGTCAACAGCCGGCTCGGCGGGCACATCGTGCAGGGGCACGTCGACGGCACCGGCCAGGTGGTGGCCCGCACTCCCTCGGAGCATTGGGAGGTGGTGCGCATCGAGATCCCCGCGGCGGTCGCTCGCTATGTCGTGGAGAAGGGGTCGATCACCGTCGACGGAATTTCGTTGACGGTGTCCGGGCTCGGCGCCGAACCGCGGGACTGGTTCGAGGTCTCGCTGATCCCGACCACCCGGGACCTGACCACCCTCGGTGCTGCTCCGGTCGGCACCCAGGTGAACCTCGAAGTCGACGTGATCGCGAAATATGTCGAGCGTCTGATGACCGCAAGAAACCAATGAGGGTCGTCGCCGCAATCGTCGCCGGCGCCCTGCTGTGGATCGCGTCGCTGTGCGGCGGTGGCACCGCTTATGCCAACGCGAATCAGGAACAAGAGGCGTGTCAGCTGATGGATGATCCCGCCGGACATGATTTGGGCTATCAGCCCGCCGAATATGCCTTCATGGTTTTGCGCGGCAAGATGACGGCCGGGGACGCCAGAAACGTGATCGCACTCGCAACACAGGACTTCTGCCCGAATCACGTAATCGACTTGCCGGCCAGCTGGCGTTAAGCAGCGAAACCTGTTCTGCCGCAAGAGAATAACTGACCTTAAGTAGGTGTGCGGGCGGCTACTAGGGGTGGGCAGGGCCGGTGCCCAAAGATTACATCTTGGTAACAATAGTCACGATCCCACTACACCATGGCGACACGCCTGTTCTAAATCCCCACGCAGCCCTTCGCGGGTCCATACTCAAGCGCATAGGCCGGCCGGCTTCACTAAGCGAAGGAGCTGCAGATATGTCCGTCGAAAGGTTGGCCGAGGCCGTCTACGAAGACCTCGCATTTGAAGCGGTAGCGACACTGGCCGGCCGTAAGGCCGAAGCGCAATCGCGAGCGGTATGGAGCAAGGAAGTCAACGACACCACGCTGACGATCGTTGAGCACCGGGTGCGCGACTACACGAGTTACGAGTTGGTCGGTGACGATGGGCGCGACGTGTCGCTCGGGCGGTTTTCCACTTACCCCGCCGCCACCGCCGCGGTCAGCAAGTGGACGCACTTCATCGAGGTCGGTGGCTCGGTCGGCAGGTGGCTGGCCCACTACGCGGTCGATTGTGGTGGCGGCCAGGTTATCCAGATGCCGTTGAGGCGCAGCGTTTAGCAATTCCCACCCGCCGCATGGCTTCGGCGCAGCCGCGGCATCGCGTGGATATCGATCGTCGTGCGCCCAACATTTCCGGTAAGAATCGTCACAACGCGCCTTGTCTTCGGGACCGACGGGCTCGCGATCACCGCTGGTCAAAGCGGGTGGTGACGAGGCTGAACCCCGGTGCACGCAGGCACGACGGCGCATGTTGCCCGGAGCCGGGATGAACGTCACGCGAATCCGCGACGTCACTATCTAAGTGGTGCCCAAAGTAGGGGCAATAACGATGCGCCCCGCGTGGTTCATACTTGAAGCAATGCGCGGGCTTCGCGTGTTGCTCGGCACGACAGCAAGGCAGCACAGATGACGAGGTTGGACTCCGTCGAAAGGGCGGTTGCCGACATTGCGGCCGGTAAAGCCGTCGTTGTCATCGATGACGAGGAACGCGAGAACGAGGGCGATCTCATCTTCGCCGCCGAGAAGGCGACGCCGGAGATGGTGGCATTCATGGTGCGCTACACCTCGGGCTACCTCTGCGTCCCGCTGGACGGCGCGATCTGCGACAAGCTGGGCCTGCTCCCGATGTACGCGGTCAACCAGGACAAGCACGGGACCGCGTACACCGTCACCGTCGATGCAAAAAACGGTGTCGGCACCGGGATTTCGGCGTCCGACCGCGCCACCACGATGCGGCTATTGGCCGATCCCACCAGCGTTGCCGACGATTTCACCCGCCCCGGCCATGTGGTTCCGTTGCGTGCCAAGGACGGCGGCGTGCTGCGCCGGCCCGGCCACACCGAGGCCGCCGTCGACTTGGCCCGGATGGCGGGCCTGCAACCCGCGGGTGCGATCTGCGAGATCGTCAGCCAGAAGGACGAGGGCTCGATGGCCCAGACCGACGAGTTGCGGGTCTTCGCCGACGAACACGATCTCGCGCTGATCACCATCGCCGACATCATCGAGTGGCGGCGCAAGCACGAGAAGCACATCGAGCGGATCGCCGAGGCCCGCATCCCGACCCGGCACGGCGAGTTTCGCGCTATCGGCTACGCCAGCATCTACGAGGAAGTCGAACACGTTGCCTTGGTGCGCGGCGACATCGCCGGGCCGAACGGCGAGGGTGACGACGTGTTGGTGCGGGTGCACTCCGAGTGCCTGACCGGCGACGTGTTCGGCTCGCGCCGCTGCGACTGCGGGCCCCAGCTCGACGCCGCGATGGCCATGGTCGCACGGGAGGGGCGCGGCGTGGTGCTGTACATGCGCGGTCACGAGGGCCGCGGCATCGGCCTGATGCACAAGCTGCAGGCCTATCAGCTCCAAGACGCTGGCGAAGACACCGTGGACGCCAACCTCAAGCTCGGATTGCCAGCCGATGCAAGGGATTACGGAATCGGCGCGCAGATCCTGTCGGACCTCGGCGTGCGTTCGATGCGGCTGCTGACCAACAACCCGGCCAAACGGGTTGGGCTGGACGGGTACGGGCTGCACATCATCGAGCGCGTCTCTCTTCCGGTGCGGGCCAACGCGGAGAACATTCGTTACCTGATGACCAAACGGGACAAGATGGGACACGATTTGGCCGGGTTGGACGACTTCCACGAATCCGTACATCTGCCAGGCGAATTCGGTGGTGCTTTGTGAGTGGAGTCGGCGTTCCCGAGGTGGGGGAGCTCGACGCGTCCGGCATGCGGCTCGGCATCGTCGCCAGCACCTGGCACAGCACGATCTGCGAAGCGCTGCTGGCCGGCGCCCAGAAAGTGGCCGCGGAGTCCGGCATCAACAGCCCGACGGTGGTCCGGGTGCACGGCGCGATCGAAATCCCGGTGGTGGCCCAGGAACTCGCCCGCAACCACGACGCCGTCATTGCCCTCGGCGTCATAATCCGCGGTGCAACACCGCATTTCGAATACGTTTGCGATGCGGTGACCCAGGGTCTGACGCGGGTTTCCCTGGACGCTTCGACGCCGGTAGGCAACGGGGTGCTGACGACCAACACCGAGGAGCAGGCCATGGACCGGGCCGGCCTGCCGACGTCCGCGGAGGACAAGGGAGCTCAGGCCGCCGGGGCCGCGTTGACCGCCGCGCTGACATTGCGTGACCTGCGCGCTCGGTCGTGACTCGGCTGTCGTCCCGTGCGGAATGGGATGTTGAACTGCGTCCGCATTGGACGCCGATATTTGCTTACGGTGCAGCATTTCTGATCGCCGTGGCGCATATTGCCGTCGGCGTGCTGCTCAAGGTGAGCTCCAGTGGCGTGATCTTCCAAACCGCCGACCAGGTGGCGATGGCCGTTCTGGGGCTCGTCATTGCCGGCCTCATCCTCCTGTTCGCCCGGCCCCGGCTGCGAGTCGGGCCCGCCGGGCTTTCGGTGCGAAACCTGTTGGGAGACAGGTTAGTTCCATGGTCAGAGCTGGTTGGCGTGTCTTTTCCGGCCGGCAGTCGCTGGGCGCACATCGACCTGCCCGACGACGAGTACATCCCGGTGATGGCGATCCAGGCCGTCGACAAGGACCGGGCCGTGGATGCCATGGACTCCGTGCGGTCGCTGCTGGCCCGCTATCGGCCTGACCTGCGCGCGCGCTGAACAACGAGAGCGGCGACATTGTCGTAGGATCGCCCGATGGCACGTCAATTGCGGGGGGCGGTCGCGACGTTGCTGATCGCGTTGACGACGTGCGCGTGCACCACATCGGTCAGCGGCCGTGCGATTCGGGCTCCCGAGCAGTCCCCGCCCGGGGGTACGACGTCCGCCGCCCCGTCGCCCGCAGGGATTCCGGCGCGCGACTTGCTGCTGCAGGACGGCGACACGACTCCGTTCGGTGTGGCGCGGGCGGTCCCGGTGGGCGCCACCTACTTCACCAGCGTGCAGCCAACCGAATGCGCCGCGGCGCTGCTGTTCAAGGGTTCGCCGCTGCCACCGGCCCGCTCGTCGGACCATGCCGAATCGGAATACAAATTCGGCGGTCCGGCGCTCTACGCCGAATCGGCCGACGTCTACGACAAGAAGTTGAACGCCCATGAGGTGGTCTGGAAGGGGTTCGGCGCCGTGTCGAAGTGCCACGGCGACGCCATCGGCCATTCGTCCCTCGGGGACTTCCGGCCGATGCGGCTCAGTTCCTTCGGCACACCGTCGAGCGGAGTCCTGGTGTGGACCATGACCCGCGCGGATTGGACCTGCGATTACGGGCTGGTCGTGGTTCCGCGCACCGCGCTGATGCTGTCGGCCTGCGACTTCAAACCCGGATTCCCCATGGCCGACTGGGCTGCGAAACGACGAGCGCAGCTCGACAGCCGGCCTGCCTGAAGTTTGCTCAGTAGTTCTTGCAGTCGGTCATCATCTGTTTGAAGATCGGGAACGCCTGGTCGGCTCCCGGGTTGTTCTGAATCTGCTTCAGCAGGTTGACCCGCTGGTCCGGCGACGAAGCCATGAACGTTTGCAGAAATTGCAGGTTGGGCGGCGATTGGTCCAGGTACTGAGCGGCCATCGGGTTTTCCGCGTGCACCGCCCGCATCGCCTGGTCGTAGGTGCAGGTGGTGTTGACCATCGGTCCGATATCGGGGACAGCTGATGCGACACCCGCCCCCGCGCTCAACGACAATGCCAGACAGCTAACCCCAACGGCCAGCCCGGCCAACGGTCGTTTCCTCATTTGTAAGCTCCCTCCAGCTTTGCCCCCACTGTAGCGGCACAGTTAACCCGGTGCTTAGCCCGAACCGAGTCCGCCCAAACCGTCCGACGTGTTCGCGCCGGGCGAAAAGCGGCTGATTTCCGCCACGCGATCCCGATCTGCCGCCGCCCGTTTAGCGGCTACTAGCCTGGATACGTGCCAGATCCCGCCACGTATCGTCCCGCTCCCGGATCCATTCCGGTCGAGCCGGGCGTCTACCGATTCCGGGACACGCACGGGCGGGTGATCTACGTCGGCAAGGCCAAGAGCCTGCGCAGCCGGCTGACGTCTTATTTCGCCGATATCGCGAATCTGCACCCGCGCACCCGGCAGATGGTGACCACCGCGGCCAAGGTCGAGTGGACAGTGGTCAACACCGAAGTCGAGGCGTTGCAGCTGGAATACAACTGGATCAAGGAATTCGATCCACGTTTCAATGTGCGTTACCGCGACGACAAGTCCTACCCGGTGCTGGCCGTCACCCTCAACGAGGAGTTTCCCCGGCTGATGGTCTATCGCGGCCCGCGGCGCAAGGGGGTGCGCTATTTCGGCCCGTACTCGCACGCGTGGGCGATCCGGGAGACGCTGGATCTGCTCACCCGGGTGTTTCCCGCGCGAACCTGTTCCGGCGGAGTTTTCAAGCGGCACAAGCAGATCGACCGTCCGTGTCTGCTCGGTTACATCGACAAATGCTCGGCGCCCTGTGTCGGCAGGGTCAGCGCCGAGCAACATCGTCAAATCGTCGACGACTTTTGCGACTTCCTGTCCGGCCGGACCGACCGGTTCGCTCGCGAGCTGGAACAGCAAATGCACGCGGCGTCGGATCAGCTCGATTTCGAACGGGCCGCACGGCTTCGCGACGACCTCGGCGCGCTCAAGCGGGCGATGGAGAAGCAGGCCGTGGTGCTCGGCGACGGCACCGACGCCGACGTGGTGGCCTTCGCCGACGACGAACTCGAGGCGGCGGTGCAGGTGTTTCACGTCCGTGGTGGCCGGGTCCGCGGTCAGCGCGGGTGGATCGTTGAAAAAGCTGCTGACCCAGGCGATTCCGGCGAAGAGCAGTTGGTCGAGCAGTTCCTGACGCAGTTCTACGGCGACCAGGCGGAGCTGGGTGGCGCCGCCGACGAATCCGCCAACCCGGTTCCGCGCGAGGTGCTGGTGCCGTGCCTGCCGTCGAATGCCGACGAGTTGGCGAGCTGGCTGTCCGGGCTGCGCGGATCCCGGGTCGTGCTGCGGGTGCCGCGCCGCGGCGACAAGCGGGCGCTGGCCGAAACCGTGCAGCGCAACGCGAAAGAGGCACTGCAGCAACACAAGCTGAAGCGAGCCGGTGACTTCAACGCCAGATCCGCGGCGCTGCAGAATATTCAGGACGCGCTGGGGTTGGCCGACGCGCCGTTGCGCATCGAGTGTGTCGACGTCAGCCACGTCCAGGGCACCGATGTGGTGGGCTCGCTGGTGGTATTCGAGGACGGCCTGCCGCGCAAGTCGGACTACCGGCACTTCGGAATCCGGGAGGCCGCGGGTCTTGGGCGCTCCGACGACGTTGCTTCCATCGCCGAGGTGACCCGGCGCCGCTTCCTGCGCCACCTCAGTGACCAGAGCGACCCGAATATGCTTTCCGCGGAAGGCAAGTCACGCAGGTTCGCCTATCCGCCCAATTTGTACGTCGTCGACGGCGGCGCGCCGCAAGTCAATGCGGCCAGCGCCGTTCTCGACGAGCTCGGCATCACCGATGTCGCGGTGATCGGGCTGGCCAAGCGGCTGGAAGAGGTGTGGGTGCCGTCCGAGCCGGATCCCCTCATCATGCCGCGCAACAGCGAGGGACTTTATTTGCTGCAGCGGGTGCGTGACGAGGCGCACCGGTTCGCGATCACTTACCATCGCAGCAAGCGATCCAAGCGAATGACCGCCTCAGCGCTGGATTCGGTGCCAGGATTGGGAGAACATCGCCGCAAAGCGCTGGTCACTCACTTCGGATCGATAGCTCGCCTCAAGGAGGCCACCGTCGACCAGATCACCGCCATTCCGGGTATCGGCGTGGCAACGGCCACGGCCGTCCTCGAGGCGCTGCGACCCGAGCAACCCGAGCAACCCGAACAACCGGGAGCCTCGGCATGACGAGTCACGACAGCGAGCAGCGGTCTGCGCACGCGGAGCGCGGCGACGGCCACCCGGGGGATGCCGCCGGGATCGACGTCGTCTTGGTCACCGGATTGTCGGGCGCCGGGCGGGGTACCGCCGCCAAGGTGCTCGAGGACCTCGGCTGGTATGTCGCCGACAACCTGCCTCCCCAGCTGATCACCCGGATGGTGGATTTCGGGCTGGCGGCCGGATCGCGGATCACCCAGCTCGCCGTCGTGATGGACGTGCGGTCGCGCGGATTCACCGGCGACCTCGACGAGGTCCGCAACGAACTGGCCACCCGCAACATCAACCCGCGCGTGGTGTTCATGGAAGCGTCCGACGACATGCTGGTGCGCCGCTACGAACAGAATCGGCGCAGCCACCCGCTGCAGGGCCAGCAGACGCTGGCCGAGGGCATCGCGGCCGAACGCAGGATGCTGGCACCGGTTCGCGCGACCGCGGACCTGATCATCGACACCTCCACGCTGTCGGTGCGGGGCCTGCGGGAAAGCATCGAGCGCGCTTTCGGTGGTGACGCGGCCACGTCGACGAGCGTCACCGTCGAGTCGTTCGGCTTCAAGTACGGGCTGCCGATGGACGCCGACATGGTGATGGATGTGCGATTCCTGCCGAACCCGCACTGGGTCGACGAATTGCGGCCGCACACCGGCCAGCACCCCGCCGTGCGCGACTATGTATTGGGCCAACCGGGGGCGGCGGAGTTTCTCGACGCTTACCATCGGCTGCTATCTCTGGTTGTCGACGGCTACCGCCGGGAGGGCAAGCGCTACATGACGGTCGCGATCGGCTGCACCGGCGGCAAACACCGCAGTGTCGCGATCGCGGAGGCATTGATGCAGTTGTTGCGGGCCGATGAGCAACTCACGGTGCGGGTGCTGCACCGGGATCTGGGCCGCGAATGAATCCACCACAGAGCGAGGGCATCGTCGCGCTGGGCGGTGGGCACGGCTTGTATGCGACGCTGTCCGCGGCGCGCCGCCTGACGCCGTACGTCACTGCCGTGGTGACCGTCGCGGACGACGGCGGCTCGTCGGGCCGGCTGCGCAGCGAATTGGACGTGGTACCACCGGGTGATCTGCGAATGGCGTTGGCGGCGTTGGCATCTGACAGTCCATACGGGCGACTGTGGGCGACCATCATGCAGCATCGATTCGGCGGCACCGGCGCGCTGGCCGGACATCCGATCGGCAATCTGATGCTGGCCGGGCTGTCGGAGGTGCTGGCCGATCCGGTCGCCGCCCTCGACGAGCTGGGGCGCATCCTCGGCGTCAAGGGGCGGGTGTTGCCGATGTGCCCGATCGCGCTGCAGATCGAGGCCGATGTGTCCGGCCTGGAGGCCGACCCGCGGATGTTCCGGCAGATTCGCGGTCAGGTCGCGATCGCGACCACCCCGGGCAAGGTGCGCCGGGTGCGGCTGCTGCCGCCGGATCCGCCGGCGACCCGGCAGGCCGTCGACGCGATCATGGCCGCCGACCTGGTGGTGCTGGGGCCCGGATCCTGGTTCACCAGCGTGATCCCGCACGTGCTGGTCCCGGAGCTGGTCGCCGCGCTGCGTGCCACGTCGGCCCGCCGCGCCCTGGTGCTCAACCTGGTGGCCGAGCCGGGGGAGACGGCCGGGTTCTCGGTGGAGCGCCATCTGCACGTATTGGCCCAGCATGCACCCGGGTTCACCGTCAACGACATCATCATCGACGCCGATCGAGTGCCGAGCGAGCGCGAGCGCGAACAACTGCGCCGCACCGCGACCCTGCTAAAGGCCGAGGTCCACTTCGCCGACGTGTCCCGACCTGGTACACCTTTACATGATCCGGGCAAGCTTGCGGCGGCCCTGGACGGGGTCCGAACGGGCCGCACGGGTCCGGCAGCGCCTTCGGCGAAGGCCACCGCAGAGATTCGGGTTGACGGTGAAAGTTCAACGACGGGCGTGAACGGACCGGCTGGCAGCGGACCAAGGGGTGACGACGCGTGGCGATGACGACCGAAGTCAAGGACGAGCTGAGCCGCTTGGTAGTGAAATCGGTCAGCGCGCGTCGAGCCGAGGTCACCTCCCTGCTGCGCTTCGCCGGTGGGCTGCACATCGTGGGTGGCCGCGTGGTCGTCGAGGCCGAGGTGGATCTGGGCAACATCGCCCGCCGGCTGCGCAAGGACATCTTCGACCTCTACGGCTACAACGCGGTCGTGCATGTGTTGTCGGCCAGCGGGATTCGCAAGAGCACCCGATACGTGCTGCGGGTCGCCAACGACGGTGAGGCGCTGGCCCGCCAGACCGGGCTGCTCGACATGCGGGGGCGCCCGGTACGCGGTCTGCCCGCCCAGGTGGTCGGCGGCAGCATCGGGGACGCCGAAGCCGCGTGGCGGGGTGCCTTTTTGGCGCACGGGTCGCTGACCGAGCCCGGACGTTCCTCGGCGCTGGAGGTCAGCTGCCCCGGCCCGGAGGCGGCGCTGGCGTTGGTCGGCGCGGCCCGCCGGCTCGGGGTCAGCGCCAAGGCCCGCGAGGTGCGCGGTGCCGATCGCGTGGTGGTGCGCGACGGCGAGGCGATCGGCGCACTGCTGACCCGGATGGGCGCCCAGGACACTCGGCTCATCTGGGAGGAACGCCGGATGCGTCGCGAGGTGCGGGCGACGGCCAACCGGCTGGCCAATTTCGACGACGCCAACCTGCGCCGCTCGGCACGGGCCGCCGTCGCCGCGGCCGCCCGGGTGGAGCGGGCGCTGGAGATCCTCGGCGATACCGTCCCCGACCATCTGGCCTCGGCCGGCAAGCTGCGCGTTGAACACCGGCAGGCCTCGCTGGAGGAACTGGGCCGACTCGCCGACCCTCCCATGACGAAAGATGCTGTGGCGGGCCGTATTCGGCGTTTGCTATCGATGGCCGACCGCAAGGCGAAGGTCGAAGGCATCCCCGACACCGAGTCGGCGGTGACGCCAGATCTGCTCGAGGATGCTTAACTAGCTGCGCTCGGGGGTAACCGCCCAGCCGCGAAGCGGCGGGCGATATGGGGGGCGTGGTGGGTTTGTTGGCGATTGTTCGACTTCGTTTGCTGGCAAGGACTACGGTCATCGCATGAAGCGGCTTTCGAGCGTTGATGCGGCGTTTTGGTCTGCGGAAACCGCGGGTTGGCATATGCATGTCGGCGCACTGGCGATCTGCGATCCCAGCGATGCACCGGATTACAGCTTTCAGCGACTGCGCGAGTTGCTGATCGAGCGACTGCCCGAGCTGCCCCAGTTGCGCTGGCGGGTCACCGGGGCGCCGCTCGGCCTGGACCGGCCGTGGTTCGTCGAAGACGAGGACCTCGACGTCGACTACCACGTCCGCCGCATCGGGGTCCCCGCCCCCGGCCGGCGCAAAGAGCTCGAGGAGCTGGTCGGCCGGCTGATGTCCTACAAGCTGGACCGTTCCCGGCCGCTGTGGGAGCTCTGGGTGATCGAGGGCGTCGAGGGCGGCCGGATCGCCACGCTGACCAAGATGCATCACGCGATCGTCGACGGCGTCTCCGGCGCCGGCCTGGGTGAAATCCTGCTGGACGTCACGCCGGAACCCCGTCCGCCGCAACAGGAGACGGTGGGATCGCTGGTGGGCATCAAGATTCCGGGGATCGAGCGGCGCGCGGTGGGTGCGCTGATCAACGTCGGCATCAAGACACCGTTCCGGATCGCGCGGCTGGTGGAGCAGACGGTCCGCCAGCAGATCGCCGCGCTGGGTCTCACCAGTCGCCCGCCGCGCTTCTTCGAGGCGCCCAAGACTCGGTTCAACGCACCGGTTTCGCCGCACCGGCGGATCACCGGCGCCCGCGTCGAACTGGCCCGGGTCAAGGCCGTCAAGGACGCCTACGGTGTCAAGCTCAACGACGTCGTGCTGGCGCTGGTAGCCGGCGCCGCCCGCGAATATTTGCAGAAACGCGGTGAGCTGCCGGCCAAACCGCTGATCGCCCAGATCCCGGTCTCCACCCGAACCGACGAGAGCAAGGACGACGTCGGCAACCAGATCAGCTCGATGACGGCATCGCTTGCCACCGACATCGACGACCCCGTCGAGCGGCTGCGGGTCATCCACGAAAGCACGCAAAGCGCCAAGGTAATGGCCGCGGCGCTGTCCGCGCATCAGATCATGGGGCTCACCGAAACCACGCCGCCCGGGCTGCTGCAGCTGGCCGCACGTGCCTACACCGCCAGCGGGCTATCGCGAAACCTCGCCCCGATCAACCTGGTCGTGTCGAACGTTCCCGGTCCGCCGATGCCGCTGTACATGGCCGGAGCAAAACTGGACATGCTGGCGCCGCTGGGACCGCCCGTGATGGACGTCGCCCTGAACATCACCTGCTTCTCCTACCAGGACTCCCTGGACTTCGGATTTGTCACCACCCCCGAGATCGCCAATGACATCGACCAAATGGCCGATGCCATCGAGCCGGCGCTGACCGAGCTCGAGAAAGCGAGTGAGCTGGGCTAGTCGCGGTTCAGGTAGGTCGTCGCGTACACCCAGGACAAAAAGCGCGCGACCGCCTCGGCCGATTTGTGCGCCCGCGGGGAGCCGAAGATGTCGAAAGCATGTTGCGCATAAGGCAATTCGGCATAGGCGACGGGCGACTTCGACACCGCCCGCAGTTCCTCGACGAACTCCTGCGCCTCGCCGACGGGGATCAGCGAGTCGTCATGGCCGTGCAGGATGAAGAACGGTGGCGCGTCGGCGCGCAGCTGCCGAATCGGTGACGCATCGACGAACACGTCGCGGTGTGTGTCGAGTTTGCGCTTCACCACGAACTTTTCGAGCAGCTCGACGAACTCGCGGCGGCCCTCGCCGGTCGTGGAAAACCAGTCGTAGCGCCCGTACACGGGAACCGCGGCGACCACCGACGTGTCGGCGTCCTCGAAACCCGGCTGGAATTCGGGGTCGTTGGGTGTCAGCGCGGCCAGCGCGCAAAGGTGCCCGCCCGCGGAGCCGCCGGTGATGGCAACGAAATCCGGGTCGCCGCCGTAGGCCGCGATGTTCTCCTGCACCCACGCCAGCGCCCGTTTGACGTCGACGATGTGATCGGGCCAGGTGTGCTTCGGAGAAACCCGATAGCCGACCGACACGCATATCCAGCCGCGCGCGGCCAGATGGCTCATCAGGGGATAGGCCTGGGGGCGTCGCATCCCGATCACCCAGGCACCGCCGGGGATTTGTACCAACACCGGCGCCTTGCCGTCGCGCGGCAGGTCGCGGCGCCGCCAGATATCGGCCCGGTTGGCGCGATGCGGCCCGTAGGACACGACGTTGGTCTTCTCGACATAGCGCCGGCGCGCCACCGCGATGCCCCGCGGCAGGCTGAGCCGCCCTCGGCGCTCCGGCTGGGTCTGCGGCAGTGACGCCACGGCCTCGGCGTAATCGGGGCCCAGCTGTTCGCGCAGCCCCGCCTCTAGCACCGGGCCCGGGGTGGTGACGTTGCGATAGCGGATCACCGCCAGGATCGCCCAGGACGCCGCCGTCAGGGCCAGCGCCGCCTTGCCCCGGCGCCCGGCGAAGTCACCGCGGCGGCCGCGCCGCAGCACGTCCAGCAACGAGGCACCCGCGTACAGGCCGGGCACTTCCGAGGTCGGCCAGCCGAACCAGAACACCAGCACGGTGGTGTAGCCCTTGCGGGCCAGCGGCCGTAATCCGTTGGCGGCGTTGGCCAATTCCAGCGCCGCGCGCGCCAGCGGCCTGGGCTTGAGGCGGCGCATCAGCCACCGACCTTGGATTGCAGCTCCGCGCGCAGGATCTTGCCGGTGCTGCCGCGGGGCAGCTCGTCGAGAACCGAAATCTCGCGTGGCACTTTGTAATTGGCGAGGTTGTCGCGAACGTGCTGTTTGAGCGTCTCGGGGGTAGCGGCCGAGCCGGGGCCCAGCACCACGAACGCCGCCAGGCGCTGGCCGTACTGTTCGTCGTCCACACCGATGACCGCGGCCTCGGCCACCTCCGGGTGCGCGGCAAGCGTCTTCTCCACCTCGATCGGGTAGACGTTCTCGCCGCCGGACACGATCATCTCGTCGTCGCGGCCGACGACGAACAGCCGTCCGGCCTCGTCGAGATAACCGACGTCGCCCGACGACATGAACCCGGCGTGGAAATCCTTCGTGTTGCCGGAGGTGTAACCATCGAATTGGGTGTCGTTGCGGACGTAGATCGTGCCGACCTCGCCGGTGGGCATCTCGTTGAATTCCGGGTCCAGGATCCGGATCTCGGTTCCGCCCGCCGGCTTGCCCGCGGTGTCGGGTGCGGCGCGTAGGTCCGCCGGTGTGGCCGTCGCGATCATGCCCGCCTCGGTCGCGTTGTAGTTGTTGTAGATCACGTCGCCGAACTGGTCCATGAACGCGGTGACCACGTCGGGGCGCATCCGCGAACCCGATGCGGCGGCAAACCGTAATGTCTTGCCGCTGTAGCGGTTCCGGACGTCGTCGGGCAGTTCCATGATGCGGTCGAACATCACCGGTACCACCGCCAGGCCGGTCGCCCGATGGCGGTCGACGAGCTCGAGCGTGGCCTCCGGGTCGAATTTGCGCCGGGTGACGATCGTGCACGCCATCGACGCCGCGAAGATCAATTGTGAGAACCCCCACGCATGGAACATCGGCGCCACGATCACGATCGTCTCCTCCGTGCGCCACGGCGTGCGGTCCAGGATCGCCTTGAGCGTGCCGATGCCGGCGCCGCCTCCAGACTGCTTGGCGCCCTTGGGACTTCCGGTGGTCCCGGAGGTCAGCAGGATCATCCTGCCCTTGCGCCCGGTGCGCTGCGGCTGCGCGCCGAGGTGGTCGTCGATGAGTTTCTCGACGGTCAACTCGTGCGGTGCGTCGGCCCAGGCCACGATGCGGGTGGCGTCCGGCCTATCGGCCAGCGCACGGTCGACCGTCGCGGTGAACTCCTCGTCGTAGATGGCGGCGTCGACGTCTTCACGGTTCACCACTTCGGCCATTGCCGGCCCGGCGAACGACGTGTTCAGCAGCACGACATCGGAGCCGATCCGATTGGCGGCCACCAGTGCCTCGACGAAGCCGCGGTGATTGCGGCACATGATCCCGATGACCTGTGGCTGGCCCGTCGGCAGGGCCTGCAGCGCGGCCGCCAACGCATTGATCCGCTCGTCGAGCTGCCGCCAGGTCAGCGTGCCGAGTTCGTCGATCAGGGCGGGGCGGTCCGGGCAGCGCTGCGCGGCGCCGGCGAAACCGACCGTCATGCCCATGCCCTCGCGGCGCATCGCCGCGGCCATCTTCAGGTAGCGATCGGGCCGCATCGGCGCGATCATTCCGGCGCGTTGCAGCGTGGCCACGACGCCCAAGACGCCGCGGGCCTGCTCCAGGGGAGAGGGCATCTCTCAGCCCAGTATCGGGAAGCGACGCTTGGCGGCGAGGTCCTTGAGGGCCTCCTGCATCACCGAGCGCACGTGCTCGTCGACCTCGTCGATGTCGGGGTCCTCGCCGAACTGCGCGACGATGTCGATGGGCTCTAGCACCTGCGTGACGATCTTGGTAGGTAGCGGCACATTGGGTGGGACGACAGCGCTCAACCCGAACGGGAAGCCGAACGACACCGGCAGGATCGAGCTGCGCAGCAAGCGCTTGATGCCCAGCCGCTCGGCCAGCCAGGTGCCGCGGGTCAGATAGAGCTGCGTCTGCTGGCCGCCGATGGACACCGCGGGAACGATCGGCACGCCGGCTTCGATCGCGGTGCGGACATATCCCTTGCGGCCGTTGAAGTCGATGACGTTCTCCGAAGCCGTCGGCCGGTACGCGTCGTAGTCACCGCCGGGAAACACCACCACCACGCCACCGGAGCGCAGGGCGCTGGCCGCGTTCTCGCGGTTGGCCCGGATGTAGCCGAGCCGCCGGAACAGCCCGCCGGTGACGCCCATGAACAAGATGTCGTGACTCAGGGTGTACACCGGGCGGTCGTAGCCGAACTTCTCGTAGAAGTCGACGGTGAAGATCGGGACGTCCATCGGCAACATGCCGCCGGAGTGGTTACCGACCACCAGCGCGCCGCCGGGCGGGAAGGACTCCAGTCCGTGCACTTCGGAGCGGAAATACCTCTTCAATACCGGGCGCAGCACCCCCATCAGGCGCTGGGTCAGGCCGGGGTCGAATTTGCCGAGCTCGGGATCGTCACTGCCGGTATCGCGCACTTCGCTCACCGTTGCCCCCTTTGGCGTCGCTGGAGAATTCCCGCGTTGAGTCCCTAGATGGTAGCTAGGGCTTTGCATTGGATGGCTAACAGGCAAACTCTCTTACCTTCGGACTCCCGGTCGCGCACAGTGATGGGTGGGGGACGACGGGATGGAAGGTGGCCGGCGTGGTCGACGTCATTGCGGATCCCATGTCGGTGATCGCCCGGGAGATGGACCGCATTCGCGATGACTTCATCGCCGAAGTCTTCGAGGAGATCAAGGCCGAGAATCGGGACCTCAATTACGACGCCGTGATGGTCGACTTGTGGCGGGCCAGCCTCACCGACAGCGTGGTCGCCGGTATCCAATTCTTGGCCCAGGGTGCGACGGCCGAGTGGTTAGAGGCGCCGGCGGCGTCGGTCGCCTACGTGCGCGCGGCCGCGCAGCGCGACGTTCCACTGTCGGTGTTGGTGCGGGCACACCGCATCGTGCACTCGCGCTTCCTGGAGGCGGCGATCCGGTTCGTGGCGCTGGTGGAGCCGGCCCGGCAGGTGCCGACGGTCGTCGACCTGGTGTCGCGGTCGGCGAGCTTCGTCGACGCGGTCGCCGATCAACTGACGGTCTCCTACGAGTTGGAGCGCGACGAATGTGGAAGCGCTCCCGGCGGCCGGCAGCCGCTCGCGGTCGGCGAGATGGCGGACAACATCCCGGTCGCCGCCCAGGTGGCCGACAGCGTGTTGACCTACCCGTTGGGCGGCGTGCACATCGCCGCGGCGTTGTGGGTGGACGAGGCGGTACCGGTCCACGACGTGGCGGCGGCGTTCGATCGGGTGCGACGCGCGCTGGGTGCGGCGGTGGGCGCGGTGAACGGCACCTTGATGGTGCCGACGCATGACCGCGAGGCCCGGTTGTGGTTTGCGCTCGACGGATCTGGCAAACGGGACATCGACCAGTCGCGGGTGCGCACCGCTTTCGAGTCTGCGGGTGTTCGCGCCGGTCTGGCGGTTGGCCGGGTGGAAGACGGCCAAAGCGGATTCCGGGCATCGTTGAAACAGGCGGAACGGGTAAAGGCGGTTGCTTTTGCCGGCGGCGCCCGCTGCGATGCCCGGGTGGTTTTCTACACCGAGGTCGCCCCAATTGCGTTGATGGCAGGCGACTTGGACGAGCTGCGCTCCTTTGTCGCCGACGTGCTCGGCGACCTCGGCCACGACGACGAACGCACCCGGTGGTTGCGCGAGACGTTGCGGGAGTTCTTGTCCCGCAATCGCAGCCACGTCGCGACCGCTGACGCAATGCAGTTGCCCCCCAACATAATTCAGGAAGCCGTGACTCGGGCCATGCAGCTGTGCGGTCAAAGTCTCGGCGACCCCGACGCGATGTTCCGGGTGCAGATCGCGCTGGAGGCCTGTCGGTGGATGGCTCCGGCGCTGCTGCACATGGCCCACGAATGTCCTTAGTAGCCACCACCTCTGAGCCGCCGAAGTAGTCACGGCCTCTGAGCGGCTGACCTGGCATTTATGCCGTGCTAGCAAAAGCGACCTAGTCTTCGTCGCCGAAGCATATGGCGCTGGCCGGATTCGCGGGGTTATGGTTACCGCGCTAAACACTGAACTGCCAGTTGAGAGAAGAAGAGATGGACTTCGCTGGTTCGTCTGACGAGCGTGATGCACGCTCGGTCGCAGCGCACAGGTCGAGTGGTGCCCGTGACCGGCGCGGGCGTCAGGCTCGCGGCACCGCAGTCCGTCCCGGCACGGGGCATGTTCACCAATCGGGATCGGCGGTGACCGCAGGCCGTCCCGCCGGTGCTGTCGATCGCGCCACGGTTGCGGCCGACACAGCGGATCAACGCCAGGCCGACTACTTTCTGCGTCTGCTCACTCAGAACCGCCGCCTGATCGACCAACGGATCGACGGCTACTACAAGGCGATTGCCGTCGCCGAAGCCAGAGGTGACGCCGAAAGTGCGTGCGTCTTCCGGCGCACCGCGCGCGTCGAGGAGCAGGAGCGGAAGGCACTCGACGGCCTGGTCGAAAACTTGCAGCGCCGATTTGTGGCGCAGCCCACAGCTGACGCTGCCCGGGGGCCGCGGCTCGTGGTCCGCTAGGGCCGCAACGACCTACGGCATTCGCGCCGCCCGACTCGACGGGTGGCCGTTTAGCTCGGCGTTTGGTTCTCGCGGTTTCGGGACTGTTACCGACTCAGCAACCGTTGCCACTACTGATCTAGGCTGACGGCCAGGGTTTCAACACCAGACTCGCAGACGAGGGAGACACAAGTGACAGTCCGAGTAGGCATCAACGGCTTCGGTCGAATCGGACGCAATTTCTACCGTGCGTTGTTGGCCCAGCAGGAGAAGGGCGGCGCCGACATCGAAGTGGTGGCGGTCAACGACATCACCGACAACAGCACCCTGGCGCACCTGCTGAAATTCGACTCCATCCTGGGCCGGCTGCCGCACGACGTCAGCCTCGAAGGCGAGGACACCATCGTGGTGGGCCCGGCCAAGATCAAGGCGCTGGCGGTCCGCGAGGGCCCGGCCGCACTGCCGTGGGGTGACCTGGGCGTCGACGTCGTCGTCGAATCCACCGGTCTCTTCACCGCCCGTGCCAAGGCGCAGGGCCACCTGGACGCCGGCGCCAAGAAGGTGATCATCTCCGCGCCAGCCAGCGACGAGGACATCACCATCGTGCTGGGCGTCAACGACGACAAGTACGACGGCAGCCAGAACATCATCTCTAATGCGTCGTGCACCACGAACTGCCTCGGTCCGCTGGCCAAGGTGCTCAACGACGAGTTCGGCATCGTCAAGGGCCTGATGACCACCATCCACGCCTATACCCAGGACCAGAACCTGCAAGACGGGCCGCACAAGGACCTGCGCCGCGCCCGCGCCGCCGGCCTGAACATCGTGCCGACCTCCACCGGTGCGGCCAAGGCCATCGGCCTGGTGCTGCCCGAGTTGAAGGGCAAGCTCGACGGCTATGCGCTGCGGGTGCCGATTCCCACCGGTTCGGTCACCGACCTGACTGCGGAGCTGAAGAAGGCGGGCACCGCCGACGAGATCAACGCCGCGATGAAGGCGGCGGCCGAGGGGCCGATGAAGGGCATCCTGAAGTACTACGACGCGCCGATCGTGTCCAGTGACATCGTCACCGACCCGCACAGCTCGATCTTCGACTCCGGTTTGACCAAGGTGATCGACAATCAGGCCAAGGTGGTCTCTTGGTACGACAACGAGTGGGGTTACTCCAACCGGCTCGTTGACCTGGTCTCGCTGGTCGGCAAGTCGCTGTAACCGTGAGCGTCCCAAACCTCGAAGACCTTCTGTCCGAAGGTGTTTCGGGTCGCAGCGTGCTGGTCCGGTCCGATCTGAATGTGCCGCTCGACGGCGACGGCGTCATTACCGACCCCGGCCGAATCACCGCGTCGGTGCCGACGTTGCAGGCGCTGGTGGATGCCGGCGCCAAGGTCGTGGTGACCGCGCACCTGGGGCGTCCCACGCAAGGACCGGATCCGATGTTGTCGCTGGCGCCGGTCGCGGCCGCGCTGGGCGAGCAGTTGGGCCGGCACGTGCAGCTGGCGGGCGATGTCGTCGGTACCGACGCGCTGGCGCGTGCTGAGGGTCTGACCGACGGGGACATCCTGCTGCTGGAGAACATCCGCTTCGACCCGCGCGAGACCAGCAAGGTCGACGGTGAGCGGCTGGCGTTGGCCAAGCAGCTGGTCGAATTGGTCTCGCCGGGAGGGGCTTTCGTCTCCGACGGGTTTGGAGTGGTGCACCGCAAGCAGGCCTCGGTGTACGACGTCGCCACCTTGTTGCCGCACTACGCGGGCACACTGGTGGCCGCCGAGATCGAGGTGCTGGAACGGCTGTGCAGCTCCACCGAGCGGCCCTACGCCGTCGTGCTCGGCGGATCCAAGGTGTCCGACAAACTCGGCGTCATCGAGTCGCTGGCAACCAAGGCGGACAGCATCGTGATCGGTGGTGGGATGTGCTTCACATTCCTTGCCGCACAGGGATATTCGGTGGGCGATTCGCTGCTGGAAGAAGACATGGTCGAGACCTGCCGCAACCTGCTGGACACCTACGCCGACGTGTTGCGCCTGCCCGGCGACATCGTGGTGACCGAGCACTTCAGCGCAGATTCGCCCCCACAGTTCGTGGCCGCCAATGCGATTCCGGACGATCTGATAGGTCTGGATATCGGCCCGGGTTCGGTCAAGCGGTTCACCACGCTGCTGTCCAACGCCAAGACCGTCTTCTGGAATGGGCCGATGGGCGTCTTCGAATTCCCGGCATACGCCGCGGGCACCAAGGGTGTCGCCGAGGCCATCGCCGCGGCGACGGCCAAGGGTGCATTCAGTGTGGTGGGCGGTGGTGACTCCGCGGCCGCCGTGCGTGCGCTCGGGATCCCCGAGGACGCCTTCTCGCACATCTCCACCGGTGGTGGCGCATCGCTGGAATACCTGGAAGGCAAGGAGCTGCCCGGCATCGAGGTGTTGGGCCGCCCGCAGCCGAGCGAAGGAGAGTCGTGAGCCGTAAGCCGCTGATCGCCGGCAACTGGAAGATGAACCTCAATCACTTCGAGGCCATCGCGCTGGTGCAGAAGATCGCATTCGCGCTGCCGGACAAGTACTTCGACAAGGTCGACGTCACGGTGCTGCCGCCGTTCACCAACCTGCGCAGCGTGCAGACCCTGGTCGACGGCGACAAGCTGCGGTTGACCTACGGCGCCCAGGACCTGTCCCAGCACGACTCCGGCGCCTACACCGGCGACATCAGCGGAACATTCCTGGCCAAGCTGGGCTGCACCTTCGTCGTGGTGGGCCACTCGGAGCGGCGCACCTACCACAACGAGGACGACGCGCTGGTGGCCGCGAAGGCCACCGCCGCGCTCAAGAACGGCCTGACCCCGATCGTCTGCGTCGGCGAACATCTCGACGTTCGGGAGGCGGGCGAGCACGTCAGCCACTGCGAGAAGCAGGTCCGTGAATCACTGGCCGGGCTCTCCGCCGAGCAGATCGGCCAGGTTGTCATCGCCTACGAGCCGGTCTGGGCGATCGGCACCGGCCGGGTGGCCAGCTCCGGGGATGCCCAGGAGGTCTGCGGGGCGATCCGCCGGCAGCTGGCCGAACTGGCGTCATCGAAGATCGCGGAGACCGTGCGGGTGCTCTACGGCGGCTCGGTGAACGCGAAGAATGTCGGCGAGATCGTCGCGCAGGAAGACGTCGACGGCGGGCTGGTCGGGGGCGCGTCGCTGGAGGGCGAGCAATTCGCGACCCTGGCGGCCATCGCCGCCGGTGGGCCGCTGCCGTAACAACGCCGCTGCCACGATGGGTTCGCTGGCGGCGGCACTCGGCCGCAGCATCGCCGGATCGCTACGCCCGTCCAAGGCACCCTGGGCCGTGGGGCCCGCCCTCTGGGCGACGGGTACAGCGGCACTGATCGCGGGGACCGGCGTCCTGTTCGGCCAATTGCAGCTGGTCGGTCTGGCTTACCTCGGAGCCGCCTGCGCGGTCATCTTCCTGGTCCGCGGCTTCTACCGCGCCCGGTGGTGGGCCTGGGTCGCCCAGGCCATCGGTGGGGCGGTGGGCATCAGCGTGGGTGCGCAACTGTGGCCGGGCTTCGGCGTCGGGCAAGTTCTCACCGCGGCGGTCGCCGGGGCGATCTCGGGCATGGTCGGCGGAACCGGGCCCAGCGCACCGGCATTCGGGCTGATGCTTTCGATCGGGGTGGCCTTCGGCCAGTTCGGTGGATCGTCGCTGCCCTGGTGGCAGCAGGCGGTGTGGTACCTGGCCGGGACATCGGTCGCCGCGGTTTCGGTATTGGCGCCGTGGGCTTTTCATCGCGACAAACCCGAGCGCCGGGCGCAGGCGGCGGTGTACTTCGCCGCCGCGGACTTGTGCGCTGCGATCGGCACCGAGCAGGCCGGTGCCGCGCGTGGCCGGCTGGCCGCCGCGTCGGCCGTTGCCCGCGCTGCGCGAAACCGCCGCAGGGCCGATCTGGTGGCCTTTGCGGCGGCGACGCTTTACGCTCAGGGCAGACCCGTGCCCCCGGCCGCGATCGCGGCGATTCGCCAAGCAGGACAACAGATTTGGGACGGTATACCCGTTTCGGTCCCATTTTCGGAAGCGGATGCCGATGGCGATCCGGGTTTGGTCGAGCTGGCCGATGCGCTGAGTCGGCAGCCGCAGCGGCCGGGCACGGTGAAGCCCGAGGCTCCGGGGTTGTCGGGCCTGCTGCGTACGGCTACCTCACGTGCCGGCCTGGCCAACGGGGTGCGGCTCGGCCTATGCATGGCGGTGGCCACCGCGCTCACGGTCGCGATGCGGCAGCCAACCCATTCGTTCTGGCTGCCACTGACCACGGCCGTCATCGTGCGGCCCGAATACGCCTCGGTCTTCGTACGCACGGTGAACCGGATATTCGGCACGCTGATCGGCGCGCTGGTGGCAACGACCGTGCTGGCGGTGCTCTCGCCCGGCCTGCCGCTTGTGGTGGCCACCGCGCTGGCGCTGGGTTTCGTTGTGCTCTCGGTGCCGAAGCTGTACGGCCTTGCTGTGATCGGAATCACCACCTCGGCGCTGCTGTCCCAGTCGATCGGCCAGCCGGACCCGGTCGCGCCCGCGGTGCGGCTGTGGGACACCTTCGTCGGAGCCGCGGTGGCGGTGGTATTCGGCTACCTGTTGTGGCCCGAAGCGAGGCGGTTCCCCGCATACGCCCAGCTGGTCCGCGGACTGACGGCCTCGCACAGCTACTTGACCGAGGCGGTCAAACCCGCGACGCAGCGGCGGCACTGGCAATCGATCCGGGCCGATGCCTACCGGCTGGCGCATCAAGTACGCGGCACCGCGGAAGCCGCCGCCCTGGAACCGCCGCCGGTGAGCTCGTTGGCCCTGCGGGTCATTCCCGCCGCGATCGACCTGGAAGACACCGTGGACGCGATCACCGCGGTCAGCTCGGCGGTGGACGCCGGCGAGGATCCGGCGGCGCTGATCGTCCAGGTGCGACGCCGGCTGGAAAACCTCGATCAGACCGCGACCGCGTGGGCATCGGGACCCTTGGGAAGCAGCGGTTACGGCCGGTCCAGCGGTAGCCGGTAAGCTGTCGGTCATGGTTTTGGGCCTACAGATCACCCTGGTGGTCACCAGCATCCTGGTGGTGCTTCTGGTGCTGCTGCACCGCGCCAAGGGCGGCGGCCTGTCCACGCTGTTCGGCGGTGGTGTGCAGTCCAGCCTGTCCGGGTCCACGGTGGTGGAGAAGAACCTGGATCGGCTGACGGTATTCGTGGTCGGCATCTGGCTGGTGTGCATCATCGGCATGGCCCTGCAGATCAAATACAAGTGACGTTGCTCAACTAGCGCTCACCCACTGACCTCTCGGCGGGCGGGTAACGCCGTCCGCGCCGATACTGGAACGCATGGTTGAGGTCTTCGAGCCCGTTTCCGAAGCCGCGCTGGCGCCGATCGGTGCCGTGCAGCGGACCCGGGTCGGTCGCGAGGCGACCGAGCCGATGCGCGCCGACATCAGGATGCTCGGCACCATCCTCGGCGACACCGTGCGCGAGCAGAACGGTGACGAGGTATTCGAGCTGGTCGAACGCGCCCGCGTGGAATCCTTCCGGGTGCGTCGCTCCGAGATCGATCGCGCCGAGATCTCGCACATGTTCGACGGCATCGACATTCATTTGGCGATTCCGATCATCCGGGCGTTCAGCCACTTCGCGCTGCTGGCCAACGTCGCCGAGGACATCCACCGCGAGCGCCGGCGTCATGTTCACGTCGACGCCGGCGAACCACCGCAGGACAGCAGCCTGGCCGCCACGTACGCGAAACTGGATTCCGCAGAACTGGATTCGGCAACGGTGGCCGAGGCCCTCAAGGGTGCGCTGGTTTCACCGGTAATCACCGCGCACCCCACCGAGACTCGCCGGCGCACCGTCTTTGTCGTCCAGCACCGGATCACCGAGCTGATGCGACTGCACGCCGAGGGCCTCCGGGAGACCAGCGACGGCCGCAGCGTCGAGCGCGAGTTGCGCCGTCAGGTGCTCACGCTGTGGCAGACCGCACTGATCCGGCTGCACCGGCTGCAGATCACCGACGAAATCGACGTCGGACTGCGGTATTACCAGGCCGCGCTGTTCGAGGTGATCCCGCAGGTCAACTCCGGGGTTCGGGACGCGCTGCGCGCTCGCTGGCCCGACGCCGAGCTGCTGTCCGCGCCCATTCTGCAGCCGGGCTCGTGGATCGGGGGCGACCGCGACGGGAACCCGAACGTGACCGCCGCGGTCGTGCGGCGGGCCACCGCCAGCGCCGCGTTCACCGCGCTGGCCCACTATCTGTCCG
Source organism: Mycobacterium sp. Aquia_213 (assembly GCF_026625985.1). NCBI lineage: Bacteria > Bacillati > Actinomycetota > Actinomycetes > Mycobacteriales > Mycobacteriaceae > Mycobacterium > Mycobacterium sp. Aquia_213. The sequence continues at coordinate 3,506,523 of NZ_CP113116.1, read as the reverse complement.
AGCTCACCGACCTCGAGCAGGAGCTCTCGATGTCGGCGCGATTGATCAGCGTCACACCGGAATTGACGACGCTGGAGCAGAGCTGTCCCGAGCAGGCCAGGGCCGACGAGCCGTATCGGCGGGCCGTGCGGGTGATTCGCGGCCGGCTCAGTGCGACGGCCGCCCAGATCCTGGACGACGAACCTCTGCATCTGCTCGACCTGGGGTTGGAGCCGTATGCCACGCCGGACGAGCTGCGGGCCGATCTCGACATCGTCGACGATTCGCTGCGCAGCCACGGCAGCGCGCTGCTGGCCGAGGATCGGCTCGGGTTGTTGCGAGAAGGTGTGCACGTCTTCGGGTTTCACCTGAGCGGCCTGGACATGCGGCAGAACTCCGACGTGCACGAGGAAGTGGTCGCCGAGCTGCTGGCCTGGGCCGGGGTGCACGCCGACTACGGCTCGCTGCCCGAAGACGAGCGAGTCGAGCTCTTGGCGGAGGAGCTGACCACCCGGCGCCCGTTGCTCAGCGACCGCGCGCGGCTATCCGAGCTGGCCCATAAGGAGTTGAGTGTGGTCGAGGCCGCCGCGCACGCCGTCAACCGATACGGTCCGGCGGCGGTGCCCAACTACGTCATCTCGATGTGTCAGTCCGTCTCGGACGTCCTGGAGGCCGCGCTGCTGCTCAAGGAAACGGGCCTGCTGGATGTCTCCGGGCCCGAACCCTATTGTCCTGTCGGCATTTCCCCGCTGTTCGAGACGATCGACGATCTGCACAACGGGGCGCAGATACTGCACGCGATGCTGGAGCTCCCGATCTACCGGGCGGTGGTGACTGCCCGTGGCGACAGCCAGGAGGTGATGCTCGGCTACTCCGATTCCAACAAGGACGGCGGTTATCTGACCGCGAACTGGGCGGTCTACCGGGCCGAGCTGGAGCTGGCCGAGGTGGCCCGCAAGACCGGAATTCGATTGCGGCTCTTCCACGGCCGCGGCGGTACCGTCGGCCGTGGTGGTGGGCCCAGCTATCAGGCGATCCTCGCGCAGCCGCCCGGGGCGGTGAACGGTTCGCTGCGCCTGACCGAGCAGGGCGAGGTGATCGCGGCCAAATACGCCGAACCGCTGTTGGCGCAACGGAATCTGGAAAGCCTGGTGGCGGCCACTCTGGAGTCGACGCTGCTGGATATGGAGGGCCTCGGCGACGAGGCGGAGCCTGCCTACGCTGTCCTCGACGAGATCGCCACGCTGGCACGTGACGCCTACTCCGAATTAGTCCATGACACACCGGGTTTCGTCGAGTACTTCAAGGCCTCGACGCCGGTCAGCGAGATCGGGTCGTTGAATATCGGCAGCCGTCCCACCTCACGCAAGCCCACCGAGTCGATCGCCGACCTGCGGGCCATCCCGTGGGTGCTGGCCTGGAGCCAGTCGCGGGTCATGCTGCCCGGTTGGTACGGCACCGGATCGGCGTTCGAGCAGTGGATCGCCGCCGGCGACGAGGATGAGCGAGTCGCAATCCTGCACGACCTGTATGAGCGGTGGCCGTTCTTCCGCAGCGTGTTGTCCAACATGGCGCAGGTGCTGGCCAAGAGCGACCTGGGGCTGGCGGCTTGCTACGCGGAACTGGTGGCCGATGAATCGTTGCGGCGCAGGGTTTTCGACAAGATCGCCGATGAGCATCAGCGCACGATCGCGATGCACAAGCTGATCACCGGTCAGGATGACCTGCTGGCCGACAACGCGGCGCTGGCCCGTTCGGTGTTCAACCGCTTCCCCTACCTGGAGCCGCTGAATCACCTGCAGGTGGAGCTGCTGCGGCGCTACCGCTCGGGTGACGACGACGAATTGGTGCAGCGGGGGATTCTGCTGACGATGAACGGGTTGGCAAGCGCGCTCAGGAACAGCGGCTGACATAGTCAACGGGACACGGCCCGGCCGCCCGTGCGACACCGCCGATCTGAGCCGGGACTGGTTGCGGATGCGACGTCCACTTCGGCGTCATCTCGTACTCACGCAAAAGGTGCGTCATGGCCGCCGTCATCGCCGACAGCGAGAACGGCTGGGCCGGACAAGAATGCTTGCCGTGCCCGAACGCCGTGACGAGCATGGGCGAAGGGAGAGCGTCCTTTTCGGTCAGCTGGTGGCGAGTCCATCGATCGGGATCCCAAAGCTGTAGGCCCGGTGCCGCCGAGGTGTTGAGCAGTGGCAGCAAGGTGGCGATGGTCCAGCCCGGCGGCACCTGGTAGGTGATCGCGCCGGTGTCCAGCGAGACCGGCGACAGCACACTGCGGGACATGATCGAGCGTTGCGCGATGCGCGTCGATTCCAGCGCACAGCTCTGGGCAAAGGCATTGTCGCCCAACTGAACTCGCTGCAGCTGCGCCGGGTGCTCGAGCAGATCGACCAACGCCCAGCCCAACGCCGCAGCCAGGTTCGACATGGATGCGATGTGGATCAGCGCGACGTCGAACGCGATGCCATGCAACCGGGAAGGCTGCGGCTCCGTCGACCAGGCGTCCACGATCCGGCCGAAGAGCGCATGATCTTGTGTGTCGCCGTCGTCGAAGCTGTGCACCGCGGCCGCGATGGCCTCGGCGATCTCGTCGAGCGCGGCGCGCTCGGCCCGCTTGTCCGTTGCCGCCACCGCGGCCATCCGATCGGGGTGAACAAACGCGTCGGAGCCATCCAGGGTGTCGAACGCGCGCACCAGACGTTCGAAGGTTTCGCCGTCGGCCGACCCGGGTCCGGCCCACGAGGCCAGCCCCATCCGATGTCCGAGCCGTCGCATCAGGTCGAACACATCGACCGATCCCGCCGCTGCCAGCTCGACCGTCGTCTGCCCAAGCGCCCGGTCCAGGTTGACCAGATAACCGGCCACGTCGTCGCGGCGAAACAGCATGTTCGGCAAGGTGCGTCGCCCGGCGAAGATCTCGTCGGGCAGCTTGCGCCGCAGCATCAGGTAGTCGGCGACGCCCTTGCTGGCGGTCTCCTCGGTCAGCGCGTAGAACGACTCGACGCCGGTGGGCGAGAAGGTGAGCAGATAGCGATCGCGACCGCTTTTCACGGCGAAGGTATCGCCGTGTCGGGCGCGGGCGGCGGCGATTACCGCGACGGCATCGGTGACGGGTACGTCCCAGGGCAGACCCGTGCTCTCGGCGTAGGGCGGTGCGGGCACCGGCTCGGCGCCGGTCACGATCTACCGCGGCGTCCGGATCCGCAGCCGGTCCACCACACCGCGGACCGCGTGTTCGGTCATCGATACCGGCGACATGATCGTTTCGCCCACGCTCACGATGTAGTCGATGCGCTTGACGATCGACTCCACCGGCTCGACCACCGCGATGAGTCGTTTGGCGAGCTCGTCGAGGCTTTCCAGGGTTCCTTCCAGGTGGTCCAGGCCGCCCTCCAAGCGCTCGACCGTGCCGTTCAACCGGGTCAGGGAGCTGCTCAGCTCGTTCATCGTCTTGCCGAGGCCGTCGAGGACGTCCTCGACCTGCTCGACCGTCTTGTCGGCGTTCAGAGCTGCCTGAGTGAGCGTTTTGATCCGGTTTCGCTCAGGCCCGTTGCGCACCGTTCTGTCTGCCATGACGGTAATTATGACCAGAACTCAGCGGAAGAAAACCACCACAGCTTGCTGGCGGCAACGAGCTACCGGCCCACCGTCGCCAACCGGAACCGTAACCGCCCCGGCGTCAGCAGCTGTTGCGGCCGTACGCGACCGGGCTGGCGGGTTTCGAATCGGACAAGCAGGGCAGCAGCGGCACCCAGGTATTGCATCGTGGGCTGCCCGCCGTGAGTTCGAGCACCGAAAAGCGTTCCGCGTCAAGATCAAATGGCGGAAGCGAAACATCCGCTCGCCCATCGCTTTATCCCGGATTGATCCTTGGCCGGCCGCTGCTGCTTTCATGGAATTTCAAGTTGAAACATGTCGCTTGCAGCATTATCTTAGGTTGATTTCAAATTAGATTCATATGATTCCAGCCAGCTCCACCGGATACATGGCGGCAATCCTGCCGACCCATCACCGCGCTCAACTGAAAAGCAATCGCAAAAGAAAGATAACGGGCATGGACTTTGGGTTGCTGCCGCCGGAAGTCAACAGCGGGCTGATGTATGCCGGGCCCGGGTCGGCGCCGATGTTCTCGAACGCGGCCAGCTGGCAGGCACTGGCTGCCGAGCTGGAGTCCACTGTGGCCGGCTACTCCTCGACGGTCACGGAGCTGACGGGACAGGCGTGGGTTGGCCCTTCCTCGGAGCTGATGACGGCCGCGGTGACCCCCTACGTGGAATGGCTGCAGGCCAGTGCCGCCGCGGCCGGGCAGACCGCCGCCCAGGCCTACGGGGCGGCCGCGGCCTACGACGCGGCGTATGCGATGACCGTGCCCCCGCCGCTGATCGCGGCCAACCGCGCGCGGTTAATGGCGTTGATCGCCACCAATTTCCTCGGGCAAAACACCCCGGCGATCGGGGCTACCGAAGCCGAATACATGGAGATGTGGACTCAGGACGCCACCGCGATGTACGGCTATGCCAGCGCTTCGCAGGCCGCGACCACCCTCACGTCGTTCGACCAACCGCCGCAGACCACCAACCAGAACGGGCAGACCGACCAGGCCCGCGCGGTGGCACAATCCGTCACTAACACCGCCAGCCGCCGCTCCGGCGGCCCCATACAGGTCGCCCCGGGCGACCCCTCTGGGCCAACAACCTCCACCGGGAGCACCACCGGTACCGGGACCACAAGCGCCACGAACACCACGCTCAGCGGCACCACTAGCGGCCTCACGACCACCACCAATGGCCCCGTCACAACCACTTACATCAACACCCCGATGACAGTCACCACCAGCTACACCATCGGAACCAACCAAGCCGTCGTCATCCAAAACGGCGGCTCCATCGAAGTAGCCTCCGGCGGCACCCTCACGGTCGACTCCGGCGGCAGCCTCGAAGTAGCCTCCGGCGGCACCCTCACGGTCGACTCCGGCGGCACCCTGGCCAACGCCGGCACCCTCACCGTCGACGCCGCCAGCAGCCCGCTCAACGCCGGCATGCTCACCAACGCCGGCATGCTCACCAACACCGGCACCCTCGCCGTCAACGGCACGCTCACCAACACCGGCACCCTCAGCATCAGCGGCACGCTCACCGACGCCGGTACTCTCACCAATTCCGGTTCCATCGCTATCAACGCCGGTGGCACCCTCGAAGTCGAAGTCACCGGCACCCTGACCAACTCCGGTCCCATCACCGATTACGGCGCTCTCACCATCGACAACAGCGCTTTCGGTTCCATCGACTCCGGCGGTACTGTCACCCTCGACACCGGCGGTAGCATCACCGTCGAATCCGGCGGCACCCTCACCGACACGGGCACCCTGATCCAGTCCGGCGGCACCCTGACCGTCGCCCCCCACGGCACTCTTGAAATCAGCCCCAGCGGCTATCTGTCCCTCGACGGTGGCACCCTCACCAACGGCGGTACCTTGAACGTCGACTCCGGCGGCTATCTGGCCATCAGACCCGAGGGCACCTTGATCGACTCCGGTCACATCACCATCGAGGCCTACGGTGGCAACATCACCAACGCCGGCACCATGACCGTCAACTCCGGCGGAACCGTCGACATCCAGTTCGGCGCCTATTTCACCACCGAGGACGGTGCCACCCTCTCCAACTACGGCACCTTCACCGTCGAGAACGCCGGCACGTTCAACTGCTACGGCGGCGTCGCAGACTACGGCACCATCAACATCCAGTCCGGCGGCAACTTGTACGGCTTGGGCGATGGGTCCTACATCATCGAGTCCGGTGGCACCCTCACCGACCAGACTGGCGGTGGCATAACCCTTTACGACAGCAGCGCCCTCACGGTCCAATCCGGCGGCACCGTGACCGATTCCGGCACCCTCACCGACTGGGGAACCCTGACGGTCGCGCACGGCGGCACCCTCACCGAGAACGGTTTCCTCGACGTCAACTCCACCCTCACCGATGCCGGCACGGTGACCGTCAACTCGGGTGGCTCCATGGTGGTCGAATCCGGCGCCACCGTGACCGACTCCGGTCTGCTCACCGATTCCGGCACCATTACCGTCGACTCGGGCGGCACCCTCCAAGTCTCCTCCAGTGGCACCCTGACCATCAACACCGGCGCCACCCTCACGGTCGACTCCGGAGGCAGCGTGCCCGTCGCCTCGGGGGGCGTCCTCAGCATCGGGACTGGCGAAACCGTCACCGTCTCCACCGGCGGCTCCTACGGGGCTACTACCGGCATCACCGGTCAAGTCGTCATATCGCAGGCGACGGACCCGGCGTGGCACAACACGTCATAGCCGAATTGCTCTGAGCTACCGCAATTTTGATCGAAACTCGGTCTGGGAAACCCTGCTTACTGTCCGGCGGGCAGCTTGGCGGCGGCGTCCTCGTCGAGCAGCCAGAGCGTCGTCTCGAGCCCGACGGCCCCCGCGGCCGGGATCTCGGCGGGCGGCGCGCCACCGATGGCGGCGGCGGCCGCATCGCCCTTGGCGGCCCCGGACACCATCAGCCACACCTCACGGGAACGCCGGATCGCCGGGATCGTCAGGGTGATTCGTTGCGGCGGCGGCTTGGGGGAATCGTCGACGGACACCACCATGCGGGTGGTCTCGCGCACCGCCGCGGTGTCGGGGAACAGCGAGTTGATGTGCCCCTCGGGGCCCATGCCCAGCAGGTGAACGTCGAAATTCGGGACCTGATCGCCGGGTTCGGCGTTGGCCGCCAGCAGTTGTTCGTAGGCCAGTGCCGCGGCGACGAGATCGCTGCCGAATTCACCGTCGCTGGCGGCCATCGGGTGCACGTTGCTCGACGGGATGTCGATGTGATCGAGCAGGGCCTCGCGGGCCTGTTTCTCGTTGCGCTCGCCGTCGGCTAAAGGAACATAGCGCTCGTCGCCCCAGAAGAGGTGCACCTTCGGCCAGTCGACCTGGTCGGCCTGGGCGCGCAGATACTTCAGCAGCCCGATGCCGTTGCCGCCGCCGGTCAGCACGATCTGGGCGCGCCCGCGCGCCGCCACGGCGGCCTGGATGGTCTCGACCAGCCGGCGGCCGGCGGCCTCGACCAGGGTGTCGCTGTCCGGGAAGACTTCAACGGTTGTACTCACGCGTATTGCACCTTATCGATTCCTTCGAGCGCGCTGAAGTAGACCTCGTCGGGGTCCAAGCGGCGCATGTCTTCGGCCAGGCATTCGCGGGTTTCCCTGCGCGCCAACGGAACTAGAGCATCCGGTCGGCCGGTCCGGCTCAGGGTGGCCGTCGTTCCCTCCTGCGGCCTGCTCAGGGTGATGGTTTCGCTCTTGCGCACCAGTTCGACCTTCAGTTCGCCGACCTCCCGGCGTACCGGCCCGTCGATCCGGCTGGCCAACCAGCCCGCCAGCACGTCGAGCGAGGGTTCGGTGCGCAGACCCGAAACCAGCGCCGATTCGATTTCCTCGTGCGGCTTCTGGTCGACCGCGGAGGTGAGCAACGCCCGCCAGTAGGTGATCCGCGCCCAGGCCAGATCGGTGTCCCCGGCGGTGTACCCGGGCAGCCTGCTCTTGATCACCGACGGCGGGTCGTCGGTGTTGGTCGCATCGGTGATGCGGCGAATCGCCAACTTGCCCAACGGGTCTTGGGCGGGAACCGCGGGGGCGACGTCGGGCCACCACACCACGACCGGGATGTCGGGAAGCAGAAAGGGAATGACGACGCTCGCCGAGTGGCCGGCCAACGGGCCGGACAGCCGCAGCACCACGACCTCGCCGGCACCGGCGTCACCACCGACCCGGACCTGAGCATCCAGGCGCGCATCGCGGCCGTCGGTATCACCGGCCGCCACGACCAGGACCCGGCTCGGGTGTTCGTGACTGGCGGCGTTGGCCGCCTCGATGGCCTCTTCGAGCAGGGTGTCGTTGTCCGACTTGATGATCAGCGTCCCGACCCGGCCCATCATGACCACGCCGGCCTCTTCGCGCAGCGCGTCGAGCTTCTTGTTGACCGCGGTGGTGGTGGTGTCGAGCAGATCGACGATCACGGCCGCCGCCATTCCCGGTCGGTGCGGCGCAACATCTCATCCGCCGACGCCGGCCCCCAGGTGCCCGACTCATACGGGTCGGGCTTTCCGTCTGTTGCCCAATGGTCGAGGACGGGATCGAGTATCTGCCAAGCCAATTCGACCTCCTCGTTCACCGGGAACAGCGACGGCTCACCCAGCAGCACGTCCAGGATCAGCCGTTCGTAAGCCTCGGGGGAGTCTTCGGCGAACGCCGCGCCATAGGAGAAGTCCATGTTGACATCGCGGACTTCCATCGAGCCCGGGACCTTGGAGCCGAACCGCAGCGTGATGCCCTCGTCGGGCTGCACCCGGATAACCAGGGCGTTGGTGCCGAGTTCGTCGGTCATGGTGGCGTCGAACGGCAGATGCGGCGCACGTTTGAAGACCAGGGCGATCTCAGTCACCCTGCGGCCCAGGCGTTTTCCGGTGCGCAGATAGAACGGCACCCCGGCCCAGCGTCGGGTGTCCACCTCGAGCGTGATCGCCGCAAAGGTTTCGGTGGTGGAGTCCTTCGAGAAACCTTCCTCGTCAAGCAGTCCCACCACCTGCTCGCCGCCCTGCCAGCCGGCCGCATATTGGCCGCGGCTGGTGGTCTGGTCGATCGGCAGGGCGAGTTGAGTGGCCGAGAGCACCTTGATCTTCTCGGCCTGCAACGCGCGCGCATTGAAGCTGACCGGCTCCTCCATCGCGGTGAGCGCCAACAGCTGCATCAGGTGGTTCTGGATGACATCGCGGGCCGCCCCGATGCCGTCGTAGTAACCGGCGCGCCCGCCCAGCCCGATGTCCTCGGCCATCGTGATCTGCACGTGGTCGACGTAATGCGCGTTCCAGATCGGGTCCCACAGTTGATTGGCGAAGCGCAACGCCAAGATGTTCTGGACCGTCTCCTTGCCCAGATAGTGGTCGATGCGGAACACCGACTCCTCCGGAAAGACCGAGTTCACCACGTGGTTGAGATCGCACGCGCTCTTCAGGTCGTGGCCGAACGGCTTCTCGATGACCACCCGGCTCCATCGATCCTCTTGGGGCCGGGCCAGCCCGGATTTGTGCAGTTGTTCACACACCACCGGGAACGACTTCGGCGGAATCGCCAGATAGAACGCGTGATTGCCGCCGATACCCCGCTCGGCGTCGAGCTTGTCCAGCGTCTCGGCCAGCCGTGCGAACGCAGCGTCGTCGTCGAAGGCGCCCGACACGAACCGCAGTCCCTCGGCCAACCGCTCCCAGATGGCCTGCCGAAAGGGGGTGCGGCAGAACTGCTTGACGTCTTCGTGGATCACCTGGGCGAAGGCGTCGTGATCCCAGTCGCGGCGGCCGAAGCCAACCAGCGAGAAGGTCGGCGGCAGCAACCCGCGGTTGGCCAGGTCGTAGACCGCGGGCACCACCTTTTTGTGCGCCAGGTCGCCGGTGACGCCGAAAAGTACCATGGCGCACGGTCCGGCCATCCTGGGCAGCCGCTTATCGTCCTTGTCCCGCAATGGGTTACGCCATTGCGCGCCCTCAGCGCCCGGGGTCATTTGGAAAGAGAGCTCAGCTGCTTCTGCGTCTCGTCGAGCAACTCGGTCCACGACGCGATGAACTTCTCCACGCCCTCGTTCTCCAAGACCACGAACACGTCGGTCAGGTCGATGCCGGCCGCTGCGACGTTGTCGAATACCTGCTGGGCCGCGTCGGCGGTGCCGGTGATCGTGTCACCGGTGACCACGCCGTGGTCGGCGACAGCGTCAATTGTCTTCTCCGGCATGGTGTTCACCGTGTTTGGCGCGACCAGCTCGGTGACGTAGAGGGTGTCGGAGTAGTCGGGGTTCTTGACACCGGTCGACGCCCACAGCGGGCGCTGCACCCGGCCGCCGTCGGCCTGCAGCGCCTGGTAGCGCTCGCCGCCCTCGAAGACCTCCTGGTACGCCGCGTAGGCCAGCCGGGCGTTGGCGACGCCGGCCTGCCCGCGCAGGGCAAGGGCCTCGGCGGAACCGATCTTCTCCAGCCGCTTGTCGATTTCGGTGTCCACCCGGGAGACGAAGAACGATGCGACCGAGTGGATCTTGGACAGGTCGTGTCCTGCCTCGCGGGCTTTCTCCAGGCCGGCCAGGTAGGCGTCGATCACCTCACGGTGCCGCTCGACCGAGAAGATCAGCGTGACGTTGACCGAAATCCCTTCCGCCAGCACGGAAGTGATGGCCGGCAGACCGGCCTTGGTGGCCGGGATCTTGATCAGCAGGTTCGGCCGGTCGACGATCTTCCACAGCTCGATGGCCTGCGCGACAGTCTTGTCGGTTTCGTTGGCCAGCCGCGGGTCCACCTCGATGGAAACCCGGCCGTCGATCCCGCCGGAGGCCTCCCACTGCGGTGCCAGCACATCGCACGCGGTGCGCACGTCGTCGGTGGTGATGGTGCGGATGGTGGCATCGACGTCGGCGCCACGTTCGGCCAGCTCGGCGATTTGGCCGTCGTAGGAGTCGCCGTGGGCGAAAGCATTCTGGAAGATCGACGGGTTGGTGGTCACCCCGACGATGCTCTTGGTGTCGATCAGCTCCTGCAGGTTGCCCGACTTCAGCCGCTCCCGCGACAAGTCGTCAAGCCACACGGATACGCCCGCGGCGGCCAGGGCCGCAAGGTTCGGGTTCTGGGTCATGTGAATCAGCCTTTCTCAGTTGTCGACTACTTCTTCCGCGGCGGCAGCGACGGCCTCCGCGGTGAAGCCGAACTCACGGAACAATGTCTTGGCGTCGGCGGATGCGCCGTAGTGCTCGATCGAGACGATCTTCCCGGTGTCGCCGACCAGTTTGTGCCACGGTTGCGCGATGCCCGCCTCGACGGCCACCCGCGCCGAGACCGACGGCGGCAGCACGCTGTCGCGGTACTCGGCCGGCTGCGACTCGAACCATTCCACGCAGGGCATCGATACGACCCGCGCGAGAATATCCTTGTCCGCCAACAGCTTTGCGGCCTCTACCGCAAGCTGGACCTCGGAGCCGGTGCCGATCAGGACGACATCGGGTTCCTCTTCTGTGGCATCGCTCAGCACGTAGCCGCCGCGGGCGACACCCTCGATGCTGGTGCCCTCGAGCACCGGGACGCCTTGCCGGGTCAGGATCAGCCCGATCGGACCGGTGCTGGAACCGCGGGCCAGCACCGTGCGCCACGCGTAGGCGGTTTCGTTGGCATCCGCCGGACGCACCACCGACAGGTTCGGGATGGCCCGCAGCGCCGCGAGGTGCTCGATGGGTTGGTGGGTGGGCCCGTCCTCACCGAGCCCGATCGAATCGTGCGTCCACACGTAGATGGGGTCGATGTCCATCAGTGACGCCAACCGCACCGCGCCCCGCATGTAGTCGGAGAACTGCAGGAAGGTGCCACCGTAGGCGCGGGTGGGCCCGTGCAGCACGATGCCGGACAGGATCGCGCCCATGGCGTGCTCACGGATCCCGAAATGCAGGGTGCGGCCGTACCACTCGGCGGTGTAGTCATCGGTCGAAATCGACGGTGGCCCAAACGATTTGACGCCATCCATGGTGGTGTTGTTGCTGCCTGCCAGGTCGGCCGAGCCGCCCCAGAGCTCGGGCAGTTTCTGTCCCAGGGCGGAGAGCACCTTGCCGGAGGCGGCGCGGGTGGCCAGTGCCTTGGATCCGGGTTCCCAGTACGGGACATCGGCGTCCCAGCCGTCGGGCAGCTGTTGCGCGAGCAGCCGATCCAGCAGCGCCTTGCGGTCGGGTTCGCGTTGCGCCCACGCTTCGAAGTCGATCTGCCAGCGGTCGTGGGCCTCCTTGCCCCGGGCGACCAGGCCCCGGGTGTGGGTGATGACGTCGTGGCGGACCTCGAAGTTCTTGTCGGGATCGAATCCGAGAACTTTCTTGACCGCCGCGACCTCTTCCTCGCCGAGGGCAGCTCCGTGCACCTTCCCGGTGTTCATCATGTTCGGCGCCGGGTAGCCGATGATGGTGCGCAGCGCGATGAACGACGGCTTGTCGGTGACGGCCTTCGCGTTGGCGATGGCCTCCTCGATCCCGACGACGTTCTCGCCGCCCTCCACCTCTTGCACGTGCCAGCCGTAGGCGCGATACCGAGCGGCGGTGTTCTCGCACAGCGCGATGTTGGTGTCGTCCTCGATCGAGATCTGGTTGTGGTCGTAGAACACGATCAGGTTGCCCAACTGCTGCACCGCGGCCAGCGACGACGCCTCGGAGGTCACGCCCTCTTCGATGTCGCCGTCGGAGGCGATCACGTAGATGAAGTGGTCGAACGGGCTCTCGCCGGGCGCGGCGTCGGGGTCGAACAGGCCGCGCTCGTAGCGCGATGCCATCGCCATCCCGACCGACGACGCCAGGCCCTGGCCCAGCGGACCGGTGGTGATCTCAACACCCTTGGTGTGCCGGAACTCCGGGTGACCGGGAGTCTTGGAGCCCCAGGTGCGCAGCGCCTCGATGTCGGAGAGTTCGAGGCCGAACCCGCCCAGGTAGAGCTGCAGGTACACGGTCAGGCTGCTGTGCCCGGCCGACAGGACGAACCGGTCGCGGCCCAGCCAGTGCTGGTCGCTGGGGTCGTGGGTCATGGCGCGCTGGAACAGCGTGTAGGCCAACGGGGCCAGGCTCATCGCGGTCCCGGGATGGCCGTTGCCGACCTTTTGCACCGCATCGGCGGCCAGCACCCGCACGGTATCGACTGCGGCCGAGTCGATGTCGGTCCAATCGTCGGGGTGCTGCGGTCGGGTCAGCGAGGAGATCTCTTCCAGAGTGGTCACAGGCGTCAGTCCTTGGGGTGGCCGTAATCATGCGCAGATCAATTCTCACCCTAGTGCGGGAGTGCCAGCGTTTGCAGTGCGGGATTGGGGGTATTCCTCGGCCCCTCGCTGGATATGACATCCAGGCGTCGCAGAGCTTGCGATCAGTGCCGCCGCCGGGAAATTCTGTGTGAATCGACCCTGGAGGCTGGCCGCGGGGGCAACGCGGTCTACCATCGTGCGTAGTAGATCCTGCGCCCCGCTGCGACCCCGAGGAGTTATTGCGTGAGCGTTCGCGGGCGCTTCGAGTCAACCCGAGCGCCGAGCCGAATTCGCGGCACGGTGCTGGCTTACCTGGCGCTGACGAAGCCGCGGGTCATTGAGCTGCTGCTGGTCACGGCGATACCCGCGATGCTGCTGGCGCACCGCGGCCATGTCGATCCGTTGCTGATCCTCAACACATTGGTCGGCGGAATGCTGGCGGCCGGCGGGGCCAACACGCTCAACTGCGTGGCCGACGCCGACATCGACAAGCTGATGAAGCGGACCGCGCGCCGGCCGCTGGCGCGGGCCGCGGTGTCGACGCGCAACGCCTTGATACTGGGGCTGGTGCTCACCGTGGGCTCGTTCTTCTGGCTCTGGTGGACGACGAACCTGCTGTCGGGGCTGCTCGCGATCGCCACCATCGCGTTTTACGTGTTCGTCTACACGCTGCTGCTCAAGCGCCGTACCTCGCAAAACGTCGTCTGGGGCGGCGCGGCCGGCTGCATGCCGGTGATGATCGGCTGGTCGGCGGTCACCGGCACCATCGGCTGGCCGGCGCTGGCGATGTTCGCGATCATCTTCTTTTGGACGCCGCCGCACACCTGGGCGTTGGCGATGCGGTACAAGGACGACTACAAGGCGGCCGGCGTCCCGATGCTGCCCGCCGTGGCGACCGAGCGTCAGGTGACCAAGCAGATCCTGATCTACACCTGGCTGACCGTGCTGGCGACGATGGTGTTGGCGCTGGCCGCCGGCTGGCTGTACGCGGCCGTCGCCGTGCTCGCCGGGGTCTGGTTCCTGGCGATGGCCCACCAGCTGTACGCCGGGGTCCGGGCCGGCGAGCCGGTCAAGCCGCTGCGGCTGTTCCTGCAATCGAACAACTACCTCGCGGTGGTGTTCTGCGCGCTGGCGGTCGACTCGGTGATCGCGTTGCCGACGCTGCTCTGACCCGTTCGCCCGGGTTTTCACGGCGATAGCGCATTCGATATCGCTTTCTTTTGTTGGGATCGGTAGCAAACCGCCGCGGATGTAATGGGTCCGGCTGATTCGCATAGCCAAAACCCAGGCAGCGCAAAGGGCGCGGCCCAATACTGACCCTCAGCAGCAAAGGGTGCAGAAAAGGACTCGAGGCCATGGCACACCACCACTTCGTCAAGAAATTGACCGCCGCGGCGTTGCTGTCGGGCGGTTTGGCGCTGTCCGGTTTCGGCCTGACCGCGGCCATCGCCGGGGCTCAACCCGGGCCCGTACCGCTGGATGCCTGGCCCGGCTGTCCGAACGATCACCCGGCGGGGCCATGCCACTGGTGTCCGGGGCAACCCTTGCCGCCGACCGGAAATCACGTCACCAACCCAGTGGTGTGGGACAACAACATTTGCCACACCTACTTTTACGTCTACTTCGGGCAAGGCAATGTGGCGCAAAACATTTGGGACGGCGACAATCCGCCGGCGCCACCCCCACCGCCGCCGCCGGGTCTGATCAACAAGGACAACTGCCAGCAGATCCTCGGTATCTTCTGTCCCAAGGCCTGACGAATTCGACTACGGGAGTAGGACAATCGAGCCGGCGGTCTTGCGGCCCTGCAGGTCGGTATGGGCGCGAGTCGCTTCGGCCAGCGGATAGCGGCCTCCGACTTCGATATTGATCGCGCCGCCGGCCACCGCCTCGAACAATTCATCGGCGCGCCAGCTGAACTCCTGGCCGGTGCGCATGAAGTGGGCCAGCGTCGGGCGGGTCAAGAACACCGAGCCCGCGGCGTTGAGCCGCTGGGGGTCCACCGGTGGCACGGGTCCGCTGGCGGCGCCGAACAAGGCCAGGGTCCCGCGGACGGCCAGGCTGGCCAGGCTGGCGTCGAAGGTGGTGGCGCCGACGCCGTCGTACACCGCCGCCACGCCGACACCCCCGGTGAGCTCACGAATCCGCTGGCCGAACTGCGCGGCGTCGTCGGGGTAGGACAGCACCTCGTCGGCGCCCGCCTTCTTGGACAGTTCGGCCTTCTCCGGCGTCGAGACGGTGCTGATGACCCGGACGCCGAGCAGGTGCGCCCATTGGGTCAGGATCAGCCCGACGCCGCCGGCGCCGGCGTGCACCAGCACGGCGTCGCCGGCCTGCACCGGATACACCGACTTCAGCAGGTAGTGCGCGGTCAGGCCCTTCAACAGCACCGAGGCCGCCACTTCGGAGCTGACGCCGTCGGGCACCTTGGCAGTCAAATGCACTGGCGCGGTAGCAAATTCAGCGTAGGCGCCGGATGCCGCCGCGGAGGCCACCCGGTCGCCGACAAGGAAGTCCTCGACTCCCTCGCCCAGGGCCGCCACGGTGCCGCACACCTCGGAACCGAGCACGAACGGAACCTCGCGCGGGTATTGCCCGGACCGGAAATACGTATCAATGAAGTTGACGCCGATGGCCTCGGCCTCGATCAGCAGCTCGCCGGGGCCCGGAGACGGTTGTGACGTGTCGACGTAGCGCAGGACCTCGGGGCCGCCAGTTTCACTGACTTGGATTGCGTGCATGTGGCTATCATGCCCGGGGATGAAGCTTGCCCGCCCGGACGTCTTTCACCCCCGCATTGTGCTGGCCGGATGTCCCCAGCATCCCGCCGGTGACGGCGACGACGCGGGGTTGGTCGCCGCGCTGCGGCAGCGCGGTCTGCACGCGCGCTGGCTGTCCTGGGATGACCCCGGCACCCGCGAGGCGGATCTGGTGATCCTGCGCGCCACTGACGACCACGACGGGCGGCTGGAGGAGTTCCTGGGCTGGACCACCCGCGTCAAGAATCTGCTGAACGCACCGAACGTGGTCGCCTGGAATGTCGATGCGGGCTACCTGGGTGACCTGGAGGGTGCGGGTGTGCCGACGGTGCGCACCCGCGCACCGGGAAAATCGGTGGCATTGATCTTTTTCGGCGGCCAGCAGTCGCATGCGTTCACCGAAAAGCACGCGGTCGAGCCGGAGTTCGAGTTCTGGGACGTCGGCTATGCCGCCATTGCCGCGGTGGCCGAACGCGCCGAAATCCGCACGGGCGAGCTGCTGTACGCGCGTGTCGACGTCACCGGCGGGCCCGCGGGGATCCGGGTGGCCGGGCTCGATGTGGTGGACCCGTCGCTGGGCTGGCGGCGGTTGGATCCCGACACCCGCGGCCTGGCCCAGCGCGAGTTCGCGCTGGCCGTGGAGTCAGCCTGCGAGCGGCTCGGGCTCGGCCCGTTCTCGCATCGACGCCCATAGCGCCGCGGTGGCGGCGGTGCAGGCCGCGGCGCCCGCGACGTGGACGGCGACCAGGGCGGCGGGGACGCCGGTGAAGTACTGCGTGGTACCGACCGCGGCCTGGGCGCACACCAGGGCGAGCAGCACGCCCAGCCGCAGCATGATCGCCCGCGTCGCGCCGACCGCGAGCAGCCCGAAGCCCAGCCCGACCAACAGTGCGAGATAGGCGACCAGCAGCGACGAATGCATGTGCACCAGCGTCGTGATCTCGATTTTCAGCCGCGGCACCGTCCGGCTCGGGCTCCGGTCTCCGGCATGCGGGCCGGCCGCGGTCACCAGCGTGCCGGTGACCAGTACCACCGCCAGGTTCACCCCGGTGAGCGCGGTGAGCAGGCGCAGCGGCTTGGCCACCCGCTCGTGCACCACGCCGTCGTCCGGCTCGCCGACCTTGACGTACAGCAGCACCGACAGCCACACCATCGTCATCGACACCAGCAGGTGAATCGCCACGGTCCACCACAGCAACCCGGTGCGCACCGTGATGCCACCGATCACCGCCTGCACCACCGTCGACACCGGCATCAGCCACGCATAGGTCAGCACCTCGGGCCGCCGGCGGGCGCGGTAAACCGCCAGCACGGCGAGCGCCGCGGTGACCACCACCGCGAGGCTGAACATCCGGTTGCCGAACTCGACCGCCTGATGCACCCGCGGCACCTCCGCCACCGCGACCGGGACGAAACTGCCGGGAAAACACTGTGGCCAGGTCGGGCAACCGAGTCCCGACGCGGTGACCCGCACGATCGAGCCGGTGACGGCGATACCGCCCTGAGAAACGATCACGGTGGCGGCAATGATCCGCTGGACGCGCAGGCTGGGGTCGGGGAGCAGGTCCACCAACCGCATCAGCACTCGTCTTGCCACCGCCCGATCGTAGGCCAACGAAAACTACGGCCTGTAGTACGGCATCGTCAGGTGAAGCGGAACCAGCGCAGCGCGGCAAGCGCGGCCACCGCGCCCCACACCGCGAGCACGACGACGCCGAACCAGTCGACCGACAGCGTCATCGCCTGCGACAGTGCCTCGGTCAGTGCGCCGGACGGGGTGAGCCGGGCCGCCCATTTGACGGCCGTCGGGATCATGTTCGTCTCGAGAGTCAGCGCGCCCAACCCGGCGAAGACGAACCACATCAGGTTGGCGACCGCGAGCACTATCTCGGCGCGCAGCGTGCCGCCGAGCAGCAGGCCGAGCGCCGTGAAGGCGGCGGTGCCCAGCGCGATAACCGCCGCGCCCAGTACAAGAGCCAGCGGAGAGGGGCGCCAGCCCAGCGCAAAACCGATGGCGCCCAGGATAATTGCCTGTAAGAACACGACGGTGATCACGGCCAGAGACTTGCCGGCGATGATCCCCCAGACGGGAAGTGGCGTGGCGCCAAGGCGTTTGAGCGCGCCGTAGCGCCGGTCGAACGCGATGGCGATCGCCTGCCCGGTGAAGGCCGTCGAGATCAGCGCCAGCGCCATGATGGCCGGCACGAACGTCGCGGCGCGGTTGTGGCCGAACGAGCCGAACGGTAGCAGCGTCAGTCCGACCAGCAGTGTGATCGGGATGAACATGGTCAGCAGCAGCTGTTCGCCGTTGCGCAGCAACAGCTTCAGCTCCAGCCCGAATTGGGCGGAAAGCATTTTCGGCACGGCACTGGGACGCGGATCGGGGGTGAAGGTCCCCGGCGGAAACACCGGGCTGTTGGTGTCGGTCACGACCGCAACTTCCTGCCGGTGAGCTCCAGGAACACATCTTCGAGGCTGCGCTGCTCGACCCGCACATCGGTTGCCAACACATCGATTTGGGCGCACCACGCCATCACCGTCGCCAGCACCTGCGGGTCGACCGAGCCCTCGACCAGGTACTCGCCCGGCGTCACCTCGGTGGCCTTGTAGTCCTCCGGCAGCGCAGAAGCCAAGAGCGACAAGTCAAGTCGCGGCGGCGCGGTGAACCGCACCTGGCCTTTCGCGCCGGAGCGCATCAACTCCGCCGGAGTGCCCTCCGCCACCGTCGCCCCACGGTCGATGATGACGATCCGGTCGGCCAGCTCCTCGGCCTCCTTGAGTTGGTGGGTGGTCAGCACCACCGTCACTCCATCGCGGCGCAGTGCGTCGATCAGTTCCCAGACCAGCAACCGGGCATGCGCATCCATGCCGGCGGTCGGCTCGTCGAGGAACACCAGTTCGGGACGCCCGACCAGCGCGCAGGCCAGCGCGAGCCGCTGCTGTTGCCCGCCGGAAAGCCGCCGGTAGGTGGTGCGGGCCGCATCGGTCAGGCCCAAGGTGGCCAGCAGCCACTGCGGGTCCAGCGGGTCGGCGGCGTAGGACGCGACCAGATTGAGCATTTCGCCGGCGCGGGCCGCCGGATAGCCGCCGCCGCCCTGCAGCATCACCCCGATGCGCGCGCGCAGCCGGGCGTTGTCGGCGACCGGGTCCAGCCCCAGCACCTCGATCGTGCCGGCGTCCGGGCGTACGAAGCCCTCGCACATCTCGACCGTCGTCGTCTTGCCGGCGCCGTTGGGGCCCAACAGGGCCAGCACCTCGGCGGCGCGAACTTCGAGATCCAGATTGCAGACAGCTGTCGTCGAGCCGTACTGCTTACTCACCCCGCGCAGCCGCACCACTGTTTCGGGGGCTTGGGGGACATCTAAAGGGACATGCTGGCCCGAACTCACGTCGAGTCAGCGTAGGCGTCGGGTGCCGACTCGGATCTAGGGGTGGCCCGTGGGGTCTCCGGGGTCGCGGGGGCCCCGGCGCCGGGCGGCCCGTCGCCGTTCGTTTCGCCGCTGCCGGTCGGCGCGGACTGCAGCGGTCGCCAGGGCAGCCGGGTGTAGGTCAGCGCGACCAGCACGGCCATCACGGCGGCGCTGGCCAGGGTGGCATCCAGGATTTGGAACAGCGCAAAGCGGTCGCCGTTGGCCGTCGGTCCGAAGATGCCGACGACGAGCGTGATCACGATGACCGTCTCGCGGAAGCCGGTGCGGGTCGCCCAGCAGGCCAGCGGAATGATCGCCCACAGCAGATACCAGGGCTGCACGACGGGAAACAGCAGCACGCAGATGCCCAGCGCGACACCGAGGCCACCGATCGGATGCAGCCGGCCGCGGAACACCGCGTACAGCAACCAGCTGACCAGCACCATGATGATCAGCACGCCGATAAAACGGGTCAGTGCCAGCACGGCGGTGGTGTGATCGCCCAGGCCCAGCAGAATCCCCACCTGCCCGGTGGCCAGGGCCAGCAGCGTCGGCGGCGACATCCAGCTGCGCACCACGTTGGCGGTGCCGAGCGTGAACATCCAGCCGAACCCCAGTCCGCTGGCCCAGCCCACCAGGCCCATCACCGCCAGCGACAACGAGCCAATCCCGCCGCCCGCCAGCAGCAGCGCCCGCAGATTGCCGCCGCAGCGGTAGGCCAGCGCCATCGTCACGAACCCCAGCGCCAACAGCGAGGGCAGCTTCACCTGCGAGGACAGGGTGATCAGGATGGAGCCGGCCAGCAGCATCCCCAGCGGCTCCCAGTCCGGGCCGAGGTGGCGCCACGAGGTGGGCCACAGCCGCGGCGAATCGATACCGCGCAGCGCGAATTCGGCGCCGATCAGCATCAACCCGAGCATCAGTGCCTCGTTGTGGATGCCGGCGACCAGATGCATCAGCAGCAGCGGGTTGGCGACGCCCAGCCACAGCGCGCTCACCTCGGCGACGCCGCAGCGCCGGGCCAGCCGCGGCACGGCCCACACGATCATCGCCACGCCGGCCAGCACGACCAAGCGGTGGCAGAGGACCGCGGCGACGATGTTCTCGCCGGTCAGCGCCGAGATCCCGCGGCCGATCCACAAGAACAACGGACCGTAGGGCGCCGGCGTCTCCCGCCACACGCTGGGCACCGACAGGGTGAACACATGGCCGAGACCAAGCCCGGACGCGGGACCGACCTTGTAGGGGTCCAGACCCTCGAGCGAGATCTGGCTCTGCGCCAGGTAGGAGTAGACGTCCTTGCTGTACATCGGCGGTGCGATCAGTAGCGGCAACATCCACAGCATCAGCGTGCGATCCAGCTCGCCGCGCGACATCTGCCGCTTGCCCAGTGCGAATCGGCCCAGCATCAGCCAGGCGAGCGCCATCATGACCGCCCCGACCGTGGTCATGGTCAGCGACACCGTCTGGATCCGGGACGGCAGGTTCAACAGCCGGACGCCGAAGGTGGGGTCCTGCACGACGGGCCGGGCCCCGGCACCCAGGGCGCCGATCCCCATCAGGACCGTTCCGGTGGCGCCGAACAGGCGGGTGCGCCGAAGTGCGGTGAGTTCGGTCTCATTAAGCGGTGAGCCCACGGGCTTCTCGTCGCCGTGCAGGGCGGCGATCGACGAGCTCAGCGTGTGGTGGCGCACTGCCATCAGTGCAGCGTAGCGACATGTCGACAAGCCGCGGCCCGGTGCTCGCCGTGGGGTCGGCACAACCCGCGACTGAGGGCAGCCTTGCTAGACCGATTTCCGGAATTGAGTCACACTGGTGTTGTGAAAATCCGGACCGCTGACGAAGCCGTTGCCGCGCCCGTAATCGGCGCCGCGGCTCCTGCTGTGCTGCCGGATGGTCACACCCGCCGCGCCATTGTGCGGCTGCTGCTGGAATCCGGGTCGATCACCGTCAGTGAGATCTGTGACCGGCTGGGCCTGGCGGCCGCCGGCGTGCGCCGTCATCTCGACGCGCTGATCGAAGCGGGCGACGCGGAGTCCGCGGCGGCCGCGGCCTGGCAGCAGGCCGGACGCGGGCGTCCCGCGAAGCGTTTCCGGTTGACGTCGGCCGGCCGGGCCAAGCTCGACCACGCCTACGACGACCTGGCGGCCGCGGCGATGCGCCAGCTGCGCGAGATCGGCGGACAGGGCGCGGTGCAGACGTTCGCCCGGCGCCGCATCGACACGATCCTGGCCGATGTCCAGCCCGCCGATAGTGCCGACGACGCCGACGTCGAGGCCGCCGCCGAGCGGCTGGCCGGCGCGTTGACCAAGGCCGGCTACGTCGCCACCACGACTCGGGTGGGCCCGCCGCTGCACGGCGTGCAGATCTGCCAGCACCACTGCCCGGTATCGCATGTCGCCGAGGAATTCCCGGAGCTGTGCGAGGCCGAGCGGGAGGCGATGGCCGAGGTACTCGGCACTCACGTGCAGCGGTTGGCGACGATCGTCAACGGTGATTGCGCCTGTACCACCCACGTGCCACTCGCACCGGTTGCGAGCAAGGCAGCAAGCAAGACCTAGCATCAAGCGGCGCCCAGCCCGCGCCAGCACCTTCGAGCACCAAAGGAGCGTCCGAATGACACTCACGCCAGAGGCAACCAAGCCGGTTACCGAAGCGCCGTTGACCCAGGAGCAGGCGATCGCATCCCTGGGCAAGTACGGCTACGGCTGGTCGGACTCCGACGTCGCGGGTGCCAGCGCGCAGCGTGGCCTGTCCGAGGCGGTCGTGCGGGACATCTCGGCGAAAAAGAGCGAGCCGGATTGGATGCTGCAGATCCGGCTGAAGGCGTTGCGCACATTCGGCAAGAAGCCGATGCCGAACTGGGGCTCGAACCTCGAGGGCATCCACTTCGACAACATCAAATACTTCGTGCGTTCCAGTGAGAAGCAGGCGGCCACGTGGGACGACCTGCCCGCCGACATCAAGAACACCTACGACAAGCTCGGCATCCCGGAGGCGGAGAAGCAGCGCCTGGTCTCGGGCGTCGCGGCGCAGTACGAGTCCGAGGTGGTCTACCACTCGATCCGCGAGGATCTCGAGGCGCTCGGCGTCATCTTCCTGGACACCGACACCGCGCTGAAGGAACACCCCGAGCTGTTCCGGCAGTACTTCGGCACGGTCATCCCGGCCGGTGACAACAAGTTCTCCGCGCTCAATACCGCGGTGTGGTCGGGTGGCTCGTTCATCTACGTCCCCAAGGGTGTGCACGTCGACATCCCGCTGCAGGCCTACTTCCGGATCAACACCGAGAACATGGGCCAGTTCGAGCGGACGCTGATCATCGTCGACGAAGGTGCCTACGTGCACTACGTCGAGGGCTGTACCGCGCCGATCTACAAGAGCGACTCGCTGCACTCGGCAGTGGTCGAGATCATCGTGAAGCCCGGTGGCCGTTGCCGTTACACGACCATCCAGAACTGGTCGAACAACGTCTACAACCTGGTCACCAAGCGGGCCCGAGCCGAAGCCGGCGCCACCATGGAGTGGGTCGACGGCAACATCGGGTCGAAGGTGACGATGAAGTACCCGGCGGTCTGGATGACCGGCGAATACGCCAAGGGCGAGGTGCTCTCGGTGGCGTTCGCCGGCGAGGGCCAGCACCAGGACACCGGCGCCAAGATGCTGCACCTGGCGCCCAACACGTCGAGCAACATCGTCTCCAAGTCGGTGGCACGTGGCGGCGGCCGCGCGTCCTACCGCGGCCTGGTGCAGGTGAACAAGGGTGCTCACGGGTCGCGCTCCAGCGTGAAATGCGATGCGCTGCTTGTCGATACGATCAGCCGCAGTGACACCTATCCGTACGTCGATATCCGCGAGGACGACGTCACGATGGGTCACGAGGCCACCGTGTCAAAGGTCAGCGAGGACCAACTGTTCTACCTGATGAGCCGCGGCATGACCGAGGACGAGGCGATGGCGATGGTCGTGCGCGGCTTCGTCGAGCCGATCGCCAAAGAGTTGCCGATGGAATACGCGCTGGAGCTCAACCGGCTGATCGAGTTGCAGATGGAGGGCGCGGTCGGATGACCGCGCGGACAACAACTATCGAAGGCTCGGCACTGAACAAGGGCGAGCTGTTCGCGTCCTTCGACGTGGACGCGTTCGAGGTGCCGCACGGCCGCGACGAGATTTGGCGGTTCACCCCACTGAAGCGGTTGCGCGGCCTGCACGACGGCTCGGCCGTCGCCAACGGCAAGGCACAGATCACTGTCGGCGAACAGCCCGGCGTAAAAACCGATATCGTGCGCCGCGGCGACGAGCGGCTGGGTCAGGGCGGCGTTCCCGCCGACCGTGTTGCGGCCCAAGCATTCTCGTCATTCAACTCCGCGACGGTGGTGACCGTGGCGCGCGACACCGAGGTCGCCAAGCCGATCGAGATCGTCGTCACCGGGCCCGGCGAGGGCGCGGTCGCCTACGGCCATCTGCAGATCCGCGTCGAAGAACTCGCCCGGGCCATCGTCGTCGTCGACCTGCGCGGCAGCGGCACCTACGCCGACAACGTCGAGATCATCGTTGGTGACTCGGCGGCGCTCGGGGTGATCTGGATCGCCGACTGGGCCGACGACATGGTCCACGTCAGCGCGCATCACGCACGGCTGGGCAAGGATTCGGTGCTCGGTCACGTCAACGTGACGCTCGGGGGCGACCTGGTTCGTACCACGACGACGGTGCGGTTCACCGCGCCCGGCGGCGACGCGCAGCTGCTCGGCACCTATTTCGCCGACGACGGCCAGCACTTCGAATCCCGGTTGCTCGTCGACCACGCGCACCCGAACTGCCGCTCGGACGTGTTGTACAAGGGTGCGCTGCAAGGCGATCCGGACTCCAGCCGGCCCGACGCCCACACGGTGTGGATCGGCGATGTGCTGATCCGCGCGGAGGCCACTGGCACCGACACGTATGAGGCGAACCGCAATCTGGTGCTGACCGACGGCGCCCGCGCCGACTCGGTGCCCAACCTCGAAATCGAGACCGGCGAGATCGTCGGCGCCGGACACGCAAGTGCCACGGGAAGATTCGACGACGAGCAGGTGTTTTACCTAAGGGCTCGCGGTATCCCGGAAGACCAGGCCCGCCGATTGATCGTGCGTGGCTTCTTCGCCGAGATCATCCAGAAGATCGCTGTGGCTTCGGTGCGGGATCGGCTGACCGAGGCGATTGAACACGAACTTGAGTTAACCGAAGGAATCAAGAACTGATGACCACGCTCGAAATCAAGGATCTGCACGTCAGCGTCTCGCCCGCCAATGATGCCGAGGCCATCCCGATCCTCAAAGGTGTTGATCTCACCGTGAAGTCGGGGGAGACGCACGCGCTGATGGGCCCGAACGGGTCCGGCAAGTCCACCCTGTCCTATGCGATCGCCGGGCACCCGAAGTACCAGGTGACGTCCGGCTCTATCACGCTGGACGGCCAGGACGTGCTGGCGATGAGCGTCGACGAACGGGCGCGGGCCGGCTTGTTCCTCGCCATGCAATACCCGATCGAGGTGCCCGGGGTATCGATGTCGAACTTCCTGCGCACCGCCGCCGCGGCCGTGCGCGGTGAGGCACCGAAACTGCGGCACTGGGTCAAGGAAGTCAAGGGCGCGATGGAGGGCCTCGGGATCGATCCGGCGTTCTCCGAACGCAGTGTCAACGAAGGCTTTTCCGGTGGCGAGAAGAAGCGCCACGAGATCCTGCAGCTGTCGCTGCTCAAGCCCAAGATCGCGATCCTCGACGAGACCGATTCCGGGCTCGACGTCGACGCGCTGCGGGTGGTCAGCGAGGGCGTGAACCGCTACGCCGAAGCCGAGCATGGCGGTGTCCTGCTGATCACGCACTACACCCGGATCCTGCGCTACATCCAGCCGCAGTTCGTGCACGTTTTCGTCGGCGGGCGCATCGTCGAGGCCGGCGGCCCCGAGCTGGCCGACGAGCTCGAAGCGCACGGCTACGAGCGCTTTGCGCAATCGGCTGCCACGGGGGCGTAACGATGTCGGCCTCCGTGACTCCACTGGATCTCGCGGCGATCCGCGCTGACTTCCCGATCCTCAAGCGCATCATGCGCAGCGGAAATCAGTTGGCGTACCTGGATTCCGGCGCCACGTCGCAGCGCCCGTTGCAGGTGCTCGACGCCGAACGGGAATTTCTGCTGACGTCCAATGGCGCCGTGCACCGCGGTGCGCACCAGCTGATGGAAGAGGCCACCGACGCCTACGAGCAGGGCCGGGCCGACATCGCGGCGTTCGTCGGTGCCGACGCCGACGAGCTGGTCTTCACCAAGAACGCCACCGAATCGCTGAACCTGGTGTCCTATGTGCTGGGCGACAAGCGTTTCGACGGTGCCGTCGGTGCGGGCGACGTCATCGTCATCACCGAGCTGGAACACCATGCCAACCTGGTGCCGTGGCAGGAGCTGGCCCGGCGGACCGGGGCGACGTTGCGCTGGTACGGCCTGACCGACGACGGACGTATCGACCTGGATTCGCTGGAACTCGATGAGCGCGTCAAAATTGTTGCTTTCAGCCATCATTCGAATGTGACCGGCGCGGTGGCTCCGGTGCGGGAGCTGGTCGCCCGGGCCAAGGCGGTGGGCGCGCTGACCGTGCTCGACGCTTGCCAGTCGGTGCCGCACCAGCCGGTCGACTTTCGTGCCCTCGACGTCGACTTCGGTGCCTTCTCCGGACACAAGATGCTGGGCCCCAACGGAATCGGAGTGCTCTACGGCCGCCGCGAATTGCTTGAGGCGCTGCCGCCGTTCATCACCGGCGGCTCGATGATCGAGACCGTCACGATGGAAGGCACGACGTACGCCGCGCCCCCGCAGCGGTTCGAGGCCGGTACTCCGATGACCTCTCAGGTCGTCGGGTTGGCCGCCGCCGCACGCTATCTCGGCGACATCGGCATGGCCGCCGTCGAATCCCACGAAAACGAGCTGGTGGCCGCGGCGCTGGCGGGCCTGTCCGGTATCGAGGCCGTGCGCATCATCGGACCGACGTCGATGGAAAACCGTGGCTCGCCAGTCGCATTCGTCGTGGACGGCGTGCACGCGCATGACGTCGGACAGGTGCTCGACGACGAGGGTGTCGCGGTGCGGGTCGGCCATCACTGTGCGTTGCCGCTGCACCGCCGGTTCGGGGTGGCTGCCACGGCGCGGGCGTCGTTCGCGGTGTACAACACCCCCGACGAGGTCGACCGGCTGGTGGCCGGTGTGCGCCGGGCCGTGGAATTCTTCGGCGGAGCGTGAGCCGTGCGCATTGAGCAGATGTATCAAGACGTGATCCTCGATCACTACAAGCACCCGCAGCACCGCGGTCTGCGCGAGCCGTTCGGTGCGCAGGTGTACCACGTGAACCCGATCTGCGGCGACGAGATCACCCTGCGGGTGACGTTGTCCGGCGACGGCCAGACCGTCGCCGACGTTTCCTATGACGGCCAAGGCTGTTCGATCAGCCAGGCGGCCACCTCGGTGCTGACCCAGCAGGTGATCGGTCAGAGCGTGGGGGAAGCGCTCAAGACCATCACGGCGTTCACCGAAATGGTGTCGTCGCGGGGAACGGTCGAGGGCGATGAGGATGTGCTGGGCGACGGAATCGCGTTCGCCGGAGTAGCCAAGTACCCGGCGCGGGTGAAATGTGCTCTGCTGGGGTGGATGGCTTGCAAAGACGCACTGGCCCAAGCCAGCCATGCTTTCGAGGAGGACCAACGATGAGCGAAACCACCGCACCCGACGAGGAATTTCTCGCCGACCTCGAAGAGGCGATGCGCGACGTCGTCGACCCCGAGCTGGGGATCAACGTCGTCGATCTGGGGTTGGTCTACGGCCTCAACGTCGAACAGGGCGACGAAGGAAAGGTCGCAACCATCGACATGACGCTGACGTCGGCGGCCTGTCCGCTGACCGACGTGATCGAAGACCAGTCGCGCAGCGCGCTGGTCGGCAGCGGTCTGGTCAACGATCTGCGGATCAACTGGGTGTGGAACCCGCCGTGGGGCCCGGACAAGATCACCGAGGACGGCCGCGAACAGTTGCGCGCCCTGGGCTTCACCGTCTGAGCGCCGCTAGCCGCCGAGCCCGCGGTGGCCCGATGGCTTGTGGCCGCCCCCGCATTTGCCGTCACGCGCCGGTCGCAGGTCGATAGTTGTCGCCTGCAGCGTGCCGTTGCCGTCCCGAATGCCTTGTGCCGTCATGCATTTGCCTTGCGCGATGGCCTGTGTGTCGGAGCCGGCCTGCTTGGTGTATCGCGTCTGGTCAGTCACCGTCACCGCCGTCTGCGAGCCGGCGCCGCTGGGGTCGATGCTCGTCACGGTGATCGTGGAACCCGCGACGGACGCGACGGCGCCCCGCACGGGCGCTCGTTTGGGTGTGCCGCCGGGTGTGACGGGCGGGCATTTCCCGTCGACGGCGGGGCTCACGCGCACGGACGCCGCGGTGAGCGGTTGGCCGGGCTGCGATTCCTGGTGGGCGGGCCGCACGGTGACGCAACTGCCGACGGTGACGTCACCCAGCGCGCCCGCAGTGACCTCAGTGACCTTTGTCGACGTCGTGAAAACCACGGCGGCATTGCCCTTTTCCTGCGTGACCTGGGCGGTGTTTCCCGACACCGACGCGATCAGGCCACGCACCCGGGCTTGGCCGGTCGCCGGCGGCGAGGTGGACGGCGGCGCCGACGACATCGCCGAACTTGTGGGGCCCGGCGACGAACTGGGGCTTGACGTGGTCGACGAACCACACGCCACGACGGATAGCGCGGTGACTCCGGTGACCCCAAGCATCGCGAATCGGGTAAGCCGGTGAGAGCTGGCAGATATCAACGTGTCTCCAATCGTGGGATGGTCCCAACGTCCCAACGACGGGTCTACCGGATCCACCTGTGCCGGACCTATGAGTCGAGCGGGCTGCCCGGCGCGGTTGGCCGGCGGCGAATCGGGGTATGCCCTGCTCATCGGTGTTTCGATTGGGGTGTCGCTTTCCGGGGGGATGAGTGATCGGCAATGGTCGGCTGGTTGGATGATTTGCAGCGACGAAACCGCGGCGTGAGTGTGACCGTTTCCGTCATCTATAAATACCTCGATGATCAAGGCGGCTACCTGGCCGCGCTGATCACCTACTACGGCTTCGTGTCGCTGTTCCCGATGCTGCTGTTGTTGACCACCGGGCTGGGTGTGGTGCTCGCCGGTCGCCCCGACCTGCAAGAGCAGGTGCTGCACAGCGCCCTGAGCCAGTTCCCGGTGATCGGCAGTCAGCTGCATGAGCCCGCGGGGCTCAGCGGGGGGACGGTCGCCGTTGTCGTAGGGATCCTGGGCGCGCTCTATGGCGGTCTGGGCGTCGGCCAAGCCGTGCAGAACGCGATGGACTCGGTGTGGGCGGTGCCGAAGAACAAGCGTCGCAACCTGATTCGGGCACGCGTGCGCAGCTTCGTTTTGTTGCTCGTTCTTGGCTCGGCGGTGATCGCGGCCACCGTCGTGTCCGGGATCGCTCAGACGACCGGGGCGCTGGGCGTATCCGGAAAGATCGGTGTCACGCTGGCCGCTGTGGCGATCAACGCGCTGATCTGCCTGGCGGTTTTTCGCATGACCACGGCAAAAGAACTCACCTACCGGCAGGTGCTGCCGGGAGCCGTTGCGGCAGCGTTCATTTGGCAGATACTGCAGTGGTTCGGCGCCGGCTATATCCAGCACACCGTCAGGACCGCCAGTGCCACCAACGGTATTTTCGCGTTGGTGCTGGGCTTGCTTGCTTTCCTGTATCTGGTGTCGACCACGCTGGTGCTCTGTGCCGAGCTGAACGTCGTCCTGGCGGAGCAGCTGTACCCGCGTGCACTGCTGAGCGCATTCAGCGACGCCGCCGAACTCACGCCGGCGGATCGTCTGGTCTACGCCAAGAAGGCGAAAGCCGAACGCGTCAAACGGCTCGAGCGCGTGATCGTCAGGTTCAACGACGTCAACAGACCCGTGACGCCCTAGCGTCAATAGGTCAGAACGCGTCTTCGGAAATGCGCATGATGTCGTCGTCGAGGGATTCGATGACGCGGCGCAGCGCGGTCAGCTTCGGCAGCATGTTCTTGGCGAAGAACGCCGACGTCGCGATCTTGCCCTGGTAGAAGGCTTCGTCCTTCCCGCCGGGATTGCTGGCCAGAGCGGCGTGCGCAACCCCGGCCTGCACCAGCAATCGCCAGCCGATGAGCAGGTCGCCGACCGCGAGCAGATAGCGGACCGAGCCGAGTCCCACCTTGTAAATCTCGCCTGCGTGCTGGCTCGCGGACATCAGGTAACCGGTCAACGCGCCCGTCATCGAGGTGACCTCGTCGAGGGCGGATTGCACTGCCTGCGCTTGCGATTTCAGTGCCTCGTCGCAGTTGTCGATGGTCTGACTGATCTGCGCGGTGACAAACTGCAGGGCCGCGCCGTGGTCGCGAACGATCTTGCGGAAGAAGAAGTCCAGGGCCTGGATCGCGGTGGTGCCCTCGTAGAGCGAATCGATCTTGGAATCGCGGATGTACTGCTCGAGCGGGTAGTCCTGCAGGAAGCCCGAGCCGCCCAGCGTCTGCAACGACTCCGTCAGGATCTCGTACGCCCGTTCGGAACTCACGCCTTTGACGATGGGCAGCAGTAGATCGTCGACGCGGTGCGCCATCTCGTGGTCGGCACCCGAAACTTGTTGTGCGAGAGCATCATCCTGATGTGCAGCGGCATACATGTACAGCGCTCGCAGTCCTTCGGCGTACGCCTTCTGGGTCATCAGGCTGCGGCGCACGTCGGGGTGGTGCATGATCGTGACCCGCGGTGCGGCCTTGTCGGTCATCTGGGTCAGATCGGCGCCCTGCACCCGTTCCTTGGCGTAGGCAAGTGCATTGAGGTAGCCGGTGGAAAGGGTGCCGGCGGCCTTGACGCCGATCGTCATGCGAGCGTGCTCGATCACGGTGAACATCTGCGCGATCCCGTTGTGCACGCCGCCGACCAGATAGCCCACGGCGGGAACATCCGTGGCGCCGAATGTCACCTCGCAGGTGGGGGAGGACTTGATGCCCATCTTGTGTTCCAGCCCCGTGACGAAAGCCCCGTTGCGGGCACCGAGTTCGAACGTGTCGGGATCGAAGAGGTAATTGGGCACATAGAAAAGGCTCAGCCCCTTGGTGCCCGGGCCGGCGCCCTCCGGGCGCGCCAACACCAGATGAAAGACGTTGTCGGCGGTGTCGCCTACGTCACCTCCCGAGATGAACCGCTTGACGCCCTCGATGTGCCAGGTGCCGTCCGGTTGCGCGATGGCCTTGCTCCGGCCCGCGCCGACGTCGGAGCCCGCATCGGGCTCGGTGAGCACCATCGTGGCGGCCCAGCCGCGCTCGACGCCCTCTGCCGCCCAACGCTTCTGCTCCTCATCGCCCTCGGCGTAAAGCGCTTGCGCCATAAAGGGACCCAGGCAGAAGAAGCTCGCCGACGGATTCGCGCAAAAGATCATTTCGTTGACCGCCCATGCCAGCGGCGGCGGTGCGGGCATGCCACCGATGTCCTCGGCCAGGCCGAGGCGCCACCACTCGGCGTCCTTGATCGCTTGCACGGTCTTGGCCAGCTCGGGCGCGACGCTGATCGTGTGTGCCTTGGGATCGAAGACCGGCGGGTTGCGGTCGGCGAACGCGAAGGTTTCGGCGACCGGGCCTTCGGCCAGGCGAGCGGCTTCGGACAAGATGGTCCGCACCGTGTCAGCGTCCAGCTCGCTGTACTGCCCGGCGCCGAGAACGGCGCCTACCTCGAGAACTTCGAAGATGTTGAACTCGAGATCACGGACGTTGGCGATGTAGTGGCCCAAGACATCTCCCTCGGCTGGCCCGTCCGGCGACGGATCATCAGCCCTAAGTGTCTCCGAGCACCGAAACCCTCCGCAACCGTAACCTCGGGGCACTGGCCGTCGTCGCCCGCCAACGAAATCCCAACTGTTCATTGGGAAGATCGGCCCGCGTTACTCCCTCGACAACGCGGTGCACACCGTTGCGCTGGCCAATCACTCCTGGCGGGGGCAGTATATGGGTGCGCGACTGGCCGACATTCGCGCGGGAACATCCGAGCAGTAGCCGGCGTTAGGCGAAATGTGACAACACAGGATCTCACTGCGGAGCAGTTCAACGCGACCATCGAGAACAACGACATCGTGCTGGTCGACTTCTGGGCTTCCTGGTGCGGGCCATGCCGCCAGTTCGGGCCGACTTTCCAGGCGTCGTCGGAGAAGCACCCAGACATCGTGCACGCCAAGGTCGACACCGAGGCCGAACAACAGTTGGCCGCCGCGGCCCAGATTCGGTCCATCCCTACGCTGATGGCATTCAAAAAGGGCAAACTGCTGTTCAACCAGCCGGGGGCCCTGCCGCCGGCGGCGCTGGAGGATTTGGTGCAGCAAGTCAGGGACTTCGACATCGACGCGGTTCAAGCAGAGCAAGCCTGACCAGCGCCGCCGAATAGGTCGCTGGCAACGGTCGCGATACCGTTCACGGGTGAGTTTGGTACTCGTTGAACACCCGCGGCCCGGCGTCGCCCTAGTAACCCTCAATCGGCCCGAGCGGATGAATTCCATGGCGTTCGACGTCATGGTGCCGTTGAAGGCGGCCCTGGAAGAGGTCACTTACGACAACTCCGTGCGGGTTGTCGTGCTGACCGGGGCGGGTCGAGGCTTCTCTTCGGGTGCCGATCACAAGTCGGCGGGCACGGTGCCGAATGTGGACGGGCTGACCCGCCCGACGTATGCGCTGCGCTCGATGGAGCTCCTCGACGACGTCATCCTGATGCTGCGGCGCCTGCATCAGCCGGTCATCGCCGCGGTCAACGGCGCGGCCATCGGCGGCGGGCTGTGTCTGGCGCTGGCCGCCGACATTCGGGTGGCCTCCACCAACGCCTATTTTCGGGCCGCGGGCATCAATAACGGGTTGACCGCCAGCGAACTGGGTCTGTCCTACCTGCTGCCCAGGGCCATCGGAGCGTCGCGGGCGTTCGAGATCATGCTGACCGGTCGCGACGTCACCGCCGAGGAGGCCGAGCGCATCGGGCTGGTGTCCTGCCAGGTGCCCGAGGGCCAGCTGCTGGACACTTGCTATGCGATCGCCGCGCGGATCGCCGCGTTCTCCCGGCCCGGAATCGAGTTGACCAAACGCACACTGTGGAGTGGACTGGACGCCGGTAGCCTGGAAGGGCACATGCAAGCCGAAGGCTTGGGACAGCTTTTTGTCCGACTGCTCACCGCGAACTTCGAAGAAGCGGTTACTGCGCGTGCAGAGCGGCGTCCCCCGGTGTTCACCGACGACAAATAACTACTGGTATCGAGGAGAGCGATCGTGATCACGGCTACGGACCTTGAGGTCCGCGCTGGTGCGCGCATCCTGCTCTCACCCGACGGCCCCGACCTCCGGATTCAGCCCGGCGACCGCATCGGCCTGGTCGGGCGCAACGGAGCGGGCAAGACCACGACCCTGCGCATCCTGGCCGGGGAAAGCGAACCGTACGCCGGATCGCTCACCCGCACCGGCGAAATCGGTTACCTGCCACAGGATCCCAAAGAAGGCGATCTCGACGTGCTGGCCCGCGACCGGGTGCTGTCGGCTCGCGGATTGGACGTTCTGCTCACCGATCTGGAGAAGCAGCAGGCGTTGATGGCCGAGGTAGCCGACGATGAAGCGCGCGACCGTGCGATCCGTCGTTACGGTCAGCTGGAGGAACGGTTCGTCGCGTTGGGTGGCTACGGCGCCGAGAGCGAAGCCGGACGAATCTGCGCGAGTCTTGGCCTGCCGGAACGGGTCATGACGCAGCAACTGCGCACCCTGTCCGGCGGCCAGCGCCGCCGGGTGGAGCTGTCGCGAATCCTGTTCGCCGCCTCCGACACCGGTGCGGGTTCGTCGACCACGCTGCTGCTCGACGAACCGACCAACCACCTCGACGCGGATTCGCTTGGCTGGCTGCGGGATTTCTTGCGGTCCCACACCGGCGGCCTGGTGGTCATCAGCCACAACGTCGACTTGCTCGCCGACGTCGTCAACCGGGTGTGGTTTCTGGACGCTGTGCGCGGCGAGGTCGACGTCTACAACATGACGTGGCAGAAGTATCTCGACGCCCGGGCCACTGACGAACAGCGCCGCCGCCGCGAACGCACCAATGCCGAACGCAAGGCCACCGCGTTGCGCTCGCAGGCGGCCAAGCTAGGTGCGAAGGCCACCAAAGCCGTTGCGGCCCAGAACATGTTGCGGCGCGCCGATCGGATGATGGCCGCTCTCGACGAAGAACGGGTCGCCGACAGGGTGGCCCGGATCAAGTTTCCCACCCCGGCCGCGTGCGGGCGCACCCCGCTGGTGGCCAAGGGGCTGAGCAAGTCCTACGGTTCGCTCGAGGTGTTCACCGGGGTCGACCTGGCTATCGACCGGGGCTCGCGGGTGGTGGTGCTCGGGCTCAACGGCGCGGGCAAGACGACGCTGCTGCGGCTGCTGGCCGGCGCCGAGACGCCCGACACCGGAGGGCTGGAGCCCGGACACGGTTTGCGCATGGGCTATTTCGCGCAGGAGCACGACACCATCGACAACGACGCGACCGTGTGGGAGAACATCCGGCACGCCGCACCTTCCTCGGGCGAGCAGGACCTGCGCGGCCTGCTGGGAGCATTCATGTTCAGCGGTGCGCAGCTCGACCAACCGGCGGGCACCCTGTCCGGTGGTGAGAAGACGCGGCTCGCGCTGGCCGGTCTGGTCGCATCCACGGCGAACGTCTTGCTGCTCGACGAACCGACGAACAATCTCGATCCCGCGTCGCGGGAACAGGTGCTCGATGCGCTGCGCAGTTATCAAGGCGCGGTGGTGTTGGTGACCCACGATCCGGGTGCGGCCGAAGCACTCGACCCGCAACGCGTTGTCCTATTGCCGGACGGCACCGAGGATTATTGGTCCGAGGAATACCGGGATCTGATCGAGCTCGCCTGAGCCCCCTAACTCATCACACGCGAATTCTGCGAAATCGACACGCGCACGACAGCGAGTTCTTACCCTTGGTGCTTGGGTTTGAGATTCAAGCGTGGAGGGGTCAGTGGCAAAGTCGAAAGAGATGCGCGCCGAGTTGTTGCACGAGCTGCGCAATGCCTACGAGAGCGGAGCGAGCATTCGCAAGCTCGTCGCCAACACCGGCAGGTCGTACGGGTCGATTCACAGCATGCTGCGCGAGTCGGGTACCACGATGCGCAGCCGGGGCGGACCAAATCACACGTCGCGACACCGCTAGAGCGCGCACTCGGGCCGCGGCCCGCTAGGGCCCAGAATCGTTGCGGCGCACCGAGTTCTCCACCAAGTCGAGGACGGCGGACAGCCGCTGCGGATGTTCCCCGGAGGCCAGCCGGGCCACCAATCCGTCCAGGACCAGTTCCAGGTAACACTGCAACACGTCGCCCGGTACGTCGTCGCGCACCCGGTGTGCTTCCTTCTGCCGTTGCAGTCGATCGTGTGTCGCCGCCGCCAGTTCCGCGGAACGCTCCGACCATCCGCGGCTGAACGCGGGGTCGTTGCGCAGCTTGCGCGCGATCTCCAACCGGGTGGCCAACCAGTCGAACTGCTCGGGCGCGGCGAGCATGTCGCGCATCACCTGGATGAGACCCTCGCGCGACGCAACGTCGGCCATCCGCTCGGCGTCCTCGTGCGCCAGTGCGAAAAACAGTGCGTCCTTGTCCCGGAAGTGGTGGAAGATCGCACCACGCGACATCCCGATCGACTGCTCCAGCCGGCGAACCGTGGCTCGGTCATAGCCGTGTTGGGCGAAGCAACGACGAGCGCCGTCAAGGATCTGACGACGGCGAGCCGCCAGATGGTCCTCGCTGACTTTTGGCATGGGCCCGGGCGTGGGTCGGCTTGGGCTAGCCGGACTTGAGCATGTTGCGCAGCACGTACTGCAAGATGCCGCCGTTGCGGTAGTAGTCGGCCTCACCGGGGGTGTCGATGCGCACCACCGCGTCGAACTCTGTGACCTTTCCGGCGGCGTCACCACCGGAGGCCTTACTGGCCTTGACGTGCACCGTCTTTGGCGTCTTGCCGTCGTTGAGCGCCTCGATCCCGGTGATGTCGAACGTCTCGGTGCCGTCCAGTCCCAGCGAGCCCGCGGACTCCCCTTCGGGGAATTGCAGCGGGATCACGCCCATGCCGATCAGGTTGGACCGGTGGATGCGCTCGAACGATTCGGTGATCACCGCCCGCACGCCCAGTAGCGCCGTGCCCTTGGCCGCCCAGTCCCGCGACGACCCGGAGCCGTACTCCTTGCCGCCCAGCACCACCAGCGGAATGTTCTCTGCCGCATAGTTTTGCGCCGCGTCATAGATGAATGCCTGCGGCCCGCCGTCTTGGGTGAAGTCGCGGGTGTAGCCACCGGACACGTCGTCGAGCAGCTGGTTGCGCAGGCGGATGTTGGCGAACGTGCCGCGAATCATCACCTCGTGGTTGCCCCGGCGCGATCCGAACGAGTTGTAGTCCGTGCGCTCAACGCCGTGCTCGTCGAGGTACTGCGCGGCCGGGGTGCCCGGCTTGATGCTGCTCGCGGGGGAGATGTGGTCGGTCGTCACCGAATCGCCGAGCAGTGCCAGCACCCGCGCTCCGCTGATGTCCTTGACCGGCTCGGGGTCGGCGGACATCCCCTCGAAGTACGGAGGCTTGCGCACGTACGTCGAGTCCTCGGCCCACTCAAAGGTGTTGCCGCTCGGGGTCGGCAGATTCTGCCAGCGCTCATCGCCCTTGAACACGTCGCCGTAGTTCTTGACGAACATCTCCTGGCTGATCGCGGCGGCGATGGTGTCGGAGACGTCTTGCTGCGACGGCCAGATGTCTTTGAGGAAGACGTCGTTGCCTTCTTTGTCCTGGCCGAGTGCCTGGGTGTCGAAGTCGAAATCCATGCTGCCGGCCAACGCGTAGGCGACGACCAGCGGTGGCGACGCCAGGTAGTTCATCTTCACGTCGGGGTTGATGCGGCCCTCGAAGTTGCGATTGCCGGACAGCACGGCCGACACCGAAAGATCGTTGTCGTTGATCGCCTTTGAGATTTCCTCGGGCAGCGGGCCGGAGTTGCCGATGCAGGTGGTGCAGCCGTAGCCGACCAGATAGAAGCCGAGCTTCTCCAGATATGGCCAGAGGCCGGCCTTGTCGTAGTAGTCGTTGACCACCTGCGAGCCCGGCGCCATCGTGGTCTTCACCCACGGCTTGGATGCC
Source organism: Mycobacterium sp. Aquia_213 (assembly GCF_026625985.1). Taxonomy (NCBI): domain Bacteria; kingdom Bacillati; phylum Actinomycetota; class Actinomycetes; order Mycobacteriales; family Mycobacteriaceae; genus Mycobacterium; species Mycobacterium sp. Aquia_213. The sequence continues at coordinate 3,470,317 of NZ_CP113116.1, read as the reverse complement.
AGTCCCTTGTCGACGGCGTTGCGGGCCAGCAGCGCGGCGCCCAGCATCACCTCGGGGTTTGAGGTGTTGGTGCACGACGTGATCGCCGCGATCACCACCGCACCGTGGTCGAGCACGAAGTCGCCGTACGCCTCCGTCTTCACCGACACCGGGTTGCTCACCCGGCCCTTCGAGTACGCGGCGGCCGACTGCACCGGAGCGCGGTCGTCGGCGTGGCCGTTGGCCACCTGACCCGGGTCGCTGGCCGGGAACGTCTCGTCGAGCTCCTCGTCGAGCTTCGAGTACTCGTTCTTGTCGGGGTCGTCGCCGACGTAGCTGGGAATCGTCTTGCGGAACGTGGACTTGGCTTCGGACAACACGATTCGGTCCTGCGGACGCTTCGGGCCCGCGATCGAGGGCACCACTTCGGACAGGTCCAGTTCCAGATACTCCGAAAACACGGGCTCGTGCTCGGGGTCGTGCCACATGCCCTGCTCCTTGGCGTAGGCCTCGACCAGCGCCAGCTGCTCGGGCTTGCGGCCAGTGAACTCCAGGTACTTGATGGTCTCTGCGTCGATCGGGAAAATCGCTGCGGTGGAACCGAATTCGGGGCTCATGTTGCCCAGGGTGGCGCGGTTCGCCAGCGGCACCTCGGCCACACCCTTGCCGTAGAACTCGACGAACTTGCCGACCACGCCGTGCTTGCGCAGCATCTCGGTGACCGTCAGCACGACGTCGGTGGCCGTGACACCGGCCTGAATCGCGCCGGTCAGCTTGAAGCCGACGACCCGCGGGATGAGCATCGACACCGGCTGGCCGAGCATCGCGGCCTCCGCCTCGATACCACCGACGCCCCAGCCCAGCACGCCGAGCCCGTTGACCATCGTCGTGTGCGAGTCGGTACCCACACAGGTGTCGGGGTAGGCGACCCCGTTGCGCTCCATCACCACGCTGGCGAGGTATTCGATGTTGACCTGGTGCACGATGCCGGTGCCCGGCGGCACCACCTTGAAGTCGTCGAACGCGCCCTGGCCCCAGCGCAGGAATTGGTAGCGCTCGCCGTTGCGCTCGTACTCGATCTCGACGTTGCGCTCGAACGCGTCGGGGGTGCCGAACAGATCGGCGATCACCGAGTGGTCGATCACCAGGTCGGCCGGCGCCAGCGGGTTGACCTTCTCCGCGTTGCCGCCCAGGTCGCCGATCGCCTCGCGCATCGTGGCCAGGTCGACGATGCACGGCACCCCGGTGAAGTCCTGCATCACGACGCGGGCGGGCGTGTACTGAATCTCAATGCTGGGTTCCGCCTTCGGATCCCAGTTGGCGATCGCCTCGATGTGTTCCTTGGTGATGTTGGCGCCGTCTTCGTTGCGCAGCAGGTTCTCGGCAAGAACCTTGAGGCTGTAGGGCAGCTTCTCGGTGTTGGGAACGGCGTCGAGACGATAGATCTGGTAACTCTGCTCGCCGACCTTCAGGGTGTCGCGGGCTCCGAACGAGTTCACAGATTCTTGGCTAGTCACATCAACTCCCTGGGATTAAGTTCTGCCGCCGACGGGCCGTGTCGGCGGTGCGGTGCAACTCTAACAGTACGCTTGTCCTATATAAAGCGGGACTCCAATTTTTCAGTGTCGTCGGGTCGGGGCCGGGTTGAAACCCCTTTTGCCGACTGTTCGCGTACGGTGCCTGTAGCGCTGGGCTGTTTGGAGGGCAGGAGGGCACCATGACCGGGCACGACTCTTTCGTTCAGACCGTTCCGATCCTGCCCGCCTACATCCCCCAAGACGTCGATATGACGGCGGTCAAAGCGCAGGTTGCCGCCGCCGGGGTCAGTGCGCCGCCGGACGCGATGCCGGCCCTGCTCGACGTGGTCAACCAGGCTCATGCCGCGGGTATCAACCTGAAAATCGTTTTGCTCGACCACAACCCGCCGAACGACACGCCGCTACGTGATATCTCCACCGTGGTCGGCGCCGACTATCACGACGCCACGGTCTTGACGCTCAGCCCGAACTTCGTCGGCACCTACAGCACGCAGTTCCCGCGCGTCACCCTCGAAGCCGGCGAAGACATCGCCAAGACGGGCAACCCGGTGGTCTCGGCGCAGCACTTTTTGCACGAGCTGAAAACCCCCGAATTTCCTTGGACCGGGCTGACTATTTTCCTGCTTATCGGCGTGCTCGCCGCGGCCGTCGGCGCCCGGTTCCTGCAGCTGCGCAGCAGGCGGGCAGCAACCTCGGTGAATGCGGCAGAAACTCATACCGCAGAGCCCGCTAAGGGCGTCTAAGCACGCATATCTGACTCGGCCGATTGGGTGGGGGCAAACCCCCGATGTTCCACCGCAAATCGGGCAGATCACCGTTCGGTCACATTAAACGCACGTAGAGGGTTGCGATTTGTGACGAGCATTTCCCCGGCGACCCGTGTGACGTACGGTGCAAATGATGCTCGTGTTGTCTTTGGCGCTTGTAGAGAAAAATGGGGCTGGCGCCGCCGTCCGCGTTAAGCCCAAGGGGAGCAAAGTCGAATGAGACTCACACGCCGGGGCTCTGCCGCGCGACCGTTCGCCAGGCTGGTTCGTCCGGTCATTCCGGCGGTCCTGAGTGTGGCCGTGCTCTTCACCACACCGGGTCTGGCGCAGGCTGATCCGAACGCCGACAGCCTCGGCGTGCTGATCGCCAACGTCGCCAAGGCCAACCAGCGCCTGGAAGACCTGAGTGCCGAAATCCAAGGCGAGCAAGAGGCCGTCAACAAGGCCCTGGTCGATGTGGAGACCGCACGGGACAACGTGACCGCAGCGGAGCACGACCTCGAAGTCAGCCAGCAATCGGTCAAGGATGCCAACGCGGCAATCGCTGCGGCCCAACGTCGTTTCGACACCTTCGCGGCGGCTACCTATATGAATGGTCCGTCGGGCAGCTACCTGACCGCGCGCAGTCCCGAGGACATCATCGCCACCGAAAGCGCCTCGAGGACCCTGGCGGCCAGTTCCCAGACGGTGATGGACAACCTGCAGCGGGCGCGCACCGAGCAGGTGAACAAGGAGTCCGCGGCGCGGCTGGCCAAGCAGAAAGCCGAAAAGGCCGCTGCCGACGCAAAATCCAGCCAGGATGCCGCCGTCGCCGCGCTCACCAACTCGAAGCAGAAATTCGAAGAACAGCGTGAGCAGATCACCCGCCTGGCCGCCGAGCGGGACGAGGCCGAGGCCAAGCTCCAGCAGGCGCAACTCGCGTCCGCGCATTGGTCGACCGGCGCGGGAGACCCCGGTGCGCCGACGTCGGGCGACCGGTGGGATCCGGGAGCGCCGGCCGGGACGGCTCCGTCCGGCGGACGGCATTGGGACGGTTGGGATCCCACGCTTCCGATGGTGCCGAGTGCCAACATCCCGGGTGACCCAGTCGCGGTGATCAACCAGGTCCTGGGCATCTCGGCCACCTCGACGCAGGTCACCGCCGGCATGGGCAAGGGCTTCCTGCAATCACTCGGCATTCTCAAGCCCGACGACACCGGGATCACCAACGCCACACCGGGTGGGGTCGGGGGACGTATTCCGCGGGTCTACGGTCGGCAGGCCTCCGAATACGTGATCCGCCGCGGCATGTCGCAGATCGGCGTGCCCTACTCGTGGGGCGGCGGCAACGCGGCCGGCCCAAGCCACGGAATCGACTCCGGCGCCGGCATCACCGGCTTCGACTGCTCGGGCCTGGTCTTGTACTCGTTCGCCGGGGTGGGCATCAAGTTGCCGCACTATTCGGGTTCGCAGTACGGCATGGGCCGCAAGATCCCGTCCTCCCAAATGCGCCGCGGCGACGTCATTTTCTACGGCCCGGGCGGAAGCCAGCACGTGACGATCTATCTCGGTCAGGGCCAGATGCTCGAGGCTCCCGACATCGGTTTGAAGGTGCGCGTTGCGCCGGTGCGCACCAGCGGCATGACGCCATACGTGATCCGCTACATCGACTACTAAACGAGGAGCTATGCGGCAGAAGCGTTTTCGCCTGGTCAACCTGGCCTGGGTCACCACTTTGGTGACCGGGCTGATGTTGTCCGTCGCCGCTCCGTCCAACGCCGACCCCGGCGCCTGGGATCCGACGCTGCCGGCGACCATCAGTGCCGGCGCCCCCGGCGACCCGCTGGCGGTGGCGAACGCCTCGCTGCAGGCCACCGCGCAGGCCACCCAGACCACGATGGACCTGGGCAAGCAATTTCTGAGCGGGCTCGGGATCAACCTCGGCGGGGATGCGCCCGCCGCCGCTGCCACGCCCAGCAACCCGGGCGCAAAGATTCCGCGGGCGAATGGCCGTCAGGCCATCGAGTACGTGATCCGCCGGATGGGCGCCCAGATGGGTGTGCCGTATTCGTGGGGTGGCGGTTCGCTACAGGGCCCGAGCAAGGGCATCGACGACGGCGCCAACATCACCGGGTTCGACTGCTCGGGGCTGATGCGGTACGGGTTCGCCGGGGTGGGCGTGCTGATCCCGCGGTTCTCCGGTGACCAGTACAACGCCGGGCGCCACATTCCTCCGAGTGAGGCACGGCGCGGCGACCTGATCTTCTACGGCCCCGGCGGCGGCCAGCACGTCACCATGTATCTGGGCAACGGCCAGATGCTGGAGGCCTCCGGAAGCGCGGGCAAGGTGACCGTGAGCGCCGTGCGCAAGCCCGGCATGACGCCGTACCTGACTAGGATCATCGAGTACTGACCCTGGCATGCCGTCGGGATCGCGGCCGGACCTGGCGGGTTTGATTTGCTCGTCAGCGAAGCGCGACGTCGACGGAATCCCAGGGGCCTGGAATAGTTGGACAAAGGCACGTCGTTGCCGCACGACATTCGTCGTGATGGCAGTTGTGTCTGATTGAGCTTTGTCGGTTGAACCGGGAAGAGGATGTAGTAGATGACAGCAGCAGGTGGGCCGCCCCCGGGCGCCAGCGGTTACTCGGGTCCGGGCGGGCAGTCTGGTCCCGGAGCCCATGCCGCGCCGTCAGGTGGCGGCGACGGATTGGCTGCCGAAGTACACACCCTGGAACGGGCCATCTTCGAGGTCAAGCGGATCATCGTGGGTCAGGACCAGCTCGTCGAGCGAATGCTGGTCGGCCTGCTGTCCAAGGGCCACGTGTTGCTCGAAGGTGTGCCCGGCGTCGCCAAGACGCTGGCCGTCGAAACGTTCGCCAAGGTCGTCGGCGGCACCTTCGCCCGTATCCAGTTCACCCCCGACCTGGTGCCCACCGACATCATCGGTACCCGCATCTACCGGCAGGGCAAGGAAGAGTTCGACACCGAACTCGGCCCGGTCCACGTCAACTTCCTGCTCGCCGACGAGATCAACCGTGCGCCTGCCAAGGTGCAGTCGGCGCTGCTGGAGGTCATGGCCGAACGTCAGGTGTCGATCGGTGGCAAGCGATTCCCGCTGCCCAACCCGTTCCTGGTGATGGCGACGCAGAACCCGATCGAGCACGAGGGCGTCTACCAACTGCCCGAGGCGCAGCGCGACCGCTTCCTGTTCAAGATCAACGTCGGCTACCCGACGCCCGAGGAAGAGCGCGAGATCATCTACCGGATGGGCGTCAAGCCGCCACAGCCCAAGCAGATCCTGGACACCGGCGACCTGCTGCGGCTGCAGGATGTCGCGGCCAACAACTTCGTCCACCACGCGCTGGTCGACTATGTGGTGCGCGTCGTCACCGCCACCCGCCATCCCGAGCAGCTTGGCATGAACGACGTCAAGACCTGGATCTCGTTCGGCGCATCGCCGCGGGCCTCGCTGGGCATCATCGCGGCGTCCCGTTCGCTGGCGTTGGTGCGGGGTCGTGACTACGTGATCCCGCAAGACGTCGTCGAGGTCATTCCAGACGTGCTGCGTCACCGGTTGGTGCTGACCTACGACGCGCTGGCCGACGAGATCTCGCCCGAGATCGTGATCAACCGTATCCTGCAGACGGTTTCCCTTCCGCAAGTGAATGCCGTTCCGCAGCAAGGGCATTCGGTACCGCCGGTGATGCAGGCTGCGGGCGCGGCTAGCAATCGGTGACCGATCCGAAACCCGCCGCCAAGTCCGCGGCTCTACATCCGCCGTCGTTTCAGCGCGGGCAGCTCGACGACCCGAAATTGTCGGCGGCGCTGCGCACGCTCGAGCTCACGGTCCGGCGCAAGCTCGACGGTGTCCTGCACGGTGACCATCTCGGCTTGATCCCCGGGCCGGGTTCGGAACCGGGGGAGTCGCGCGAGTATCAGCCCGGCGACGACGTCCGGCGGATGGACTGGGCGGTCACCGCGCGCACCACCCACCCGCACGTTCGGCAGATGATCGCCGACCGCGAGCTGGAAACCTGGATGGTGGTCGACATGTCGGCCAGCCTCGACTTCGGCACCACGGTCTGCGAAAAGCGTGACCTGGCGGTGGCGGCCGCGGCCGCGATCACGTTCCTCAACAGCGGCGGTGGCAACCGGCTCGGTGCCCTCGTCACCAACGGGGCAACGACGGTGCGGGTGCCGGCGCGGTCCGGGCGTCAACACGAGCAGACGCTGTTGCGCACGATCGCGACCATGCCCAAGGCCCCGGTGGGAGTGCGCGGCGACCTGGCGGTGGCCATCGACGCGTTGCGCCGGCCGGAACGCCGACGCGGGATGGCCGTGATCATCAGCGATTTCCTGGGTCCAATCAACTGGATGCGCCCGCTGCGTGCGATCGCGGCCCGCCACGAGGTGCTGGCCATCGAAGTGCTCGACCCGCGCGATGTCGAACTGCCCGACGTGGGCGACGTCGTGCTGCAGGACGCCGAGACCGGTGTGACCCGTGAATTCACCGTCGATGCGCAACTGCGGGACGACTTCGCCAAGGCGGCCGCGGCGCATCGTGCCGACGTGGCCAGAACGGTGCGCGGTTGTGGCGCACCGGTTTTGACGCTGCGCACCGACCGCGACTGGATCGCCGACATCGTCCGCTTCGTGGAGTCCCGCCGGCGCGGGGCTATGGCGGGGCGCCAGTGACTCGCGCTTTTCCTGAGGCGGTCATCCACAGCAAGACGGGTCTGCGATGACAATGCCGTTGCTCGGCACGATGTCGCTGTCCGGTTTCGCTCACGCGTGGTTCTTCCTTTTCCTGCTCGTGGTCGTCGCGCTGGCCGTGCTGTACGTGCTGATGCAGCTGGCCCGCCAGCGGCGGATGCTGCGATTCGCCAACATGGAGCTGCTGGAAAGCGTGGCCCCCAAGCGGCCCGCCAAATGGCGGCATGTGCCGGCGATCCTGCTGGTTGCGTCGCTGGTGCTGTTCACCATCGCGATGGCGGGACCGACGAACGACGTCCGGATTCCCCGCAACCGCGCGGTGGTGATGCTGGTGATCGACGTATCGCAATCGATGCGTGCCACCGACGTCGAACCCAACCGGATGGCCGCCGCGCAGGAGGCGGGCAAGCAGTTCGCCGACGAGCTCACCCCGGGCATCAACCTCGGGCTGATCGCCTACGCGGGGACCGCGACGGTGCTGGTGTCGCCGACGACCAACCGCGAGGCGACCAAGATCGCGCTCGACAAGCTCCAGTTCGCCGACCGCACCGCCACCGGGGAGGGGATCTTCACCGCGCTGCAGGCCATCGCCACGGTCGGTGCGGTCATCGGGGGCGGCGACAAGCCGCCCCCGGCCCGCATCGTGCTGTTCTCCGACGGTAAGGAGACGATGCCGACGAACCCGGACAACCCCAAGGGCGCCTATACCGCTGCGCGCACCGCCAAGGACCAGGGTGTGCCCATCTCGACGATCTCGTTCGGCACGCCGTACGGCTTCGTCGAGATCAACGACCAGCGCCAGCCGGTGCCGGTCGACGACGAGACGATGCGCAAGGTCGCCCAGCTCTCCGGCGGCAATTTCTACAACGCCGCGACCCTGCAGGAGCTCAAGGCCGTCTACTCGTCGCTGCAGCAGCAGATCGGCTACGAGACGATCAAGGGGGATGCCAGCGTGGGCTGGCTGCGCCTGGGTGCGCTGGTGTTGGCGCTGGCAGCGCTGGCGTCGTTGCTGATTAACCGAAGACTGCCGACCTAGCGTCCTTTCCTCGCGAACCTAACCTGGCTGCGATTTTCGGCCCGGATTTTCGCAGTGCGGTTAGCCTCGCGAGGCGCGCGCTTCCCGCACTCGATGAATGATGTCGTCGGGATGGTTCTCGGCAACGACCCGAACCACGATCTAGGTTCGCGGCGAGAACGCGAGCCGGTGATGCGGCCTCGTCTCAGCAAGCCGATTGCGGTGCCGCCGCGCCGAGACGATAAGTTGGCCAAGTGACTGAAACAGCCACCGAGCTCGCCGCCGGCAGCGGCAAACCCGCATTCGTATCCCGTTCGGTCCTGGTCACCGGTGGAAACCGGGGGATCGGGCTGGCTATCGCGCAGCGGCTGGCAGCCGACGGCCACAAGGTAGCCGTCACGCACCGCGGATCCGGGGCGCCCGAGGGTCTGTTCGGCGTCGAGTGCGACGTCACCGACAACGAGGCCGTCGACCGCGCCTTCAAGGAGGTCGAGGAGCACCAAGGTCCGGTGGAGGTACTGGTGTCCAACGCGGGCATCTCCAAGGATGCGTTCCTCATCCGGATGACCGAGGAACGGTTCGAAGAGGTCATCAACGCCAACCTCACCGGGGCGTTCCGGGTGACTCAGCGTGCGTCACGCAGCATGCAGAAAAAGCGTTTCGGCCGGATCATCTACATCGGCTCGGTCTCCGGCAGCTGGGGCATCGGCAACCAGGCCAATTACGCGGCCGCCAAGGCCGGCTTGATCGGCATGGCCCGCTCGATTTCCCGCGAGCTGTCCAAGGCCGGGGTCACGGCGAATGTGGTGGCCCCGGGCTATATCGACACCGAGATGACTCGTTCCCTGGACGAGCGGATCCAGGAGGGCGCGCTGGAGTTCATCCCCGCCAAGCGGGTCGGCACCGCCGAGGAGGTTGCCGGGGTAGTCAGCTTCCTGGCGTCCGAAGATGCCAGCTACATCGCCGGTGCGGTCATCCCGGTCGACGGCGGCATGGGCATGGGCCACTGAGAGACGAAGGACGGAAATGGCAGAACTACTCGAAGGCAAGCGGATCCTCGTCACGGGGATCATCACCGACTCGTCGATCGCCTTTCACATCGCCAAGGCGGCGCAGGAGGCCGGCGCGCAGCTGGTGCTGACCGGGTTCGACCGGTTGCGGCTGATTCAGCGCATCGCCGACCGGCTGCCGGAGCAGGCCCCGCTGATCGAACTCGATGTGCAGAACGAGGAGCATCTCGCTTCTCTCGCGGACCGGGTCAGCGCCGAGATCGGCGAAGGCAACAAACTCGACGGTGTGGTGCACTCCATCGGCTTCATGCCGCAGACGGGGATGGGCATCAACCCGTTCTTCGACGCGCCCTACGAGGACGTGGCCAAGGGCATCCACATCTCGGCGTACTCCTACGCCTCGCTGGCCAAAGCGGTACTGCCGATTATGAATTCGGGCGGCTCCATCGTCGGTATGGACTTCGACCCGACTAGGGCGATGCCGGCCTACAACTGGATGACGGTCGCCAAGAGCGCGCTGGAGTCGGTCAACCGATTCGTGGCTCGCGAGGCCGGCAAGTCCGGTGTGCGCTCGAATCTTGTTGCTGCCGGACCGATCCGGACGCTCGCAATGAGCGCGATCGTCGGTGGCGCGCTCGGCGAGGAGGCGGGTGCGCAGATGCAGCTGCTCGAGGAGGGCTGGGATCAGCGCGCCCCGATCGGCTGGAACATGAAGGATCCGACACCGGTCGCCAAGACGGTTTGCGCGCTGCTTTCGGATTGGCTGCCGGCGACCACCGGCACCATCATCTACGCCGACGGCGGCGCCAGCACCCAATTGCTATAGACAGCAATGGATTTCGATGCAGTCCTGCTGCTGTCCTTCGGCGGACCAGAGGGCCCTGAGCAGGTTCGGCCGTTCCTGGAGAACGTGACCCGGGGCCGCAATGTGCCGCCGGAACGGCTCGACGACGTCGCCGAGCACTACCTGCATTTTGGCGGCGTCTCACCGATCAATGCCATCAACCGCGCGCTGATCGCGCAATTGGAAGCCGCGCTGGCTGACCGCGGCCTGCAGCTGCCGGTGTATTTCGGCAACCGCAACTGGGCGCCGTACGTCGAAGAGACAGTAACGGCGATGCGCGACAACGGCGTTCGTCGGGCCGCGGTGTTCACTACGTCGGCGTGGAGCGGGTATTCCAGCTGCACGCAGTATTCCGAAGACATCGCCCGCGCCCGTGCGGCCGCCGGGCCCGATGCGCCCGAGTTGGTCAAGCTGCGACCCTATTTCGACCACCCGCGGTTCGTGCAGATCTTCGCCGACACCATCGGTGCGGCCTCCGGTGCCTTGACCGCTGAGCAACAGGCCGGTGCGCGTCTGGTGTTCACCGCACATTCGATTCCGGATGCCGCCGACCAGCGTCTCGGGCCGCGGCTGTACAGCCGCCAAGTTGCCTACGCCGCAAGCCTTGTCGCGGCGGCCGCCGGATACACCGACTACGACCTGGCCTGGCAGTCTCGCTCGGGTCCGCCGCAGGTGCCGTGGCTGGAACCCGATGTCGCCGACCATCTCACCACGCTGGCCGCCGCGGGCACCAAGGCGGTCATCATCTGCCCGATCGGTTTTGTGGCCGACCACATCGAGGTGGTGTGGGACCTCGACTACGAGTTGGCGTCCCAGGCCGAGGCGGCCGGCGTGGCCCTGGTGCGGGCTTCGACGCCCAACGCCCATCCACGTTTCGCGCAACTGGCCGCCGACCTGATCGACGAACTGCGGTACGGCCGCGCGCCCGAGCGGGCGAGTGGTCCCGACCCGGTGGCGGGCTGCCTGGCCAGCATCAACGGTGCGGCGTGCGGTCCGCCGCATTGCGTTGCGCGAGTAGACGGTTAGTCGGCCCAGGCCGAGTGCAGGATCGCGTTCACTGCGGCCATTCGCGCGGAACGCACCACCGCGTTGAGCGGCCGCAGTGCGTCGCCGGCGATCCGTGCCTCCGACGACGATTGGGTGCCTACCGGCTCCAAGCCGGCGGCGATGGGCGCGGTGGAACGGTCGGGCGAGTCGGCCCGGCTGAGCCCCGCGCTGACCGCGATGATCGCGTCGACATGCGCGGCGTTCTCCAGCACCCGCAATGCGCGCGACGGCGCGTGGTCGGGAATCCGGTGTTGCCGTGCGGATTCCAGCAACTGCTCGACGAGTCCGCGCGGATCGTCGATGTCGCTGGCCGATCCCAGTCCGATGGCGCCGAGCGCATCGGCGGCCGAACGCACCGCCGACCGCAGCGAGTATTCGGCATCGCCCAGCTCGTGGTGATCGAACACCGGTGCGCCCGGCAATGAATACACCGTCCATGCCAACGCACACAGTTCCGATGCACCCGGGTCGTCGTCGCCGGCCTCTTCGAGATCGGCGTAGGAGAACTCGGGGACCAGGCCGACGGCCGCGGTGGGATCGTCGGGGTGGGCGACGATCACCGCCTCACCCGCGGCCAGGGCGTCGCGCTCGAACTGTGTCCCAGGGGCCAGGCCGCGCACGTCGCCGGGAACCGGCAACACCACGTTGATCGTCCCGGGCAGTGGGCCCGGGGCCGCGGCGGCCCCCGGCAGCGTCACCCGGCCAACCGCGGCGCGCAGCGTCTGCAATAACGAGACGGTTCCGGCGTCGTGGACGTCGGGCCACGGCAGCCCGGTGTGACCGGCTGCGACGGCATCATACGCGGTGACGGATTGCTTTGGCGCCCAAAGAGATAACGCGTCCAACACGTCGTCGGGCGCGGCCTTGCCCGCGAGCCAGGCGTTGGCCCACACGGACAGCGAAACACTCGGACACCACATGATCACGCAGTGTAGTTGTTCGGTCCGGCAAAGGCGGATCACGCGTATTGTGACGGCATGGCGATCGCGCTGAGCTGGCTAATCTTCGCGCTGGCCCTTGCCGGTGCCGAGGCGTTGACGGGCGATATGTTCCTGTTGATGTTGGGGGGCGGTGCGGTCGCAGCGTCGGCCACCGCGTGGCTCACGGACTGGCCGATCCTGGCCGACGGCGCGGTGTTCCTGGTCGTCTCGGTCCTGCTGGTCGTGCTGGTCCGGCCGGCTTTGCGCCAGCGAATGACCCCGAAGTCGCTGCCGACGGGCATCGAGGCGCTCGAAGGCAAATCCGCATTGGTGCTTGCTCGGGTCGCCCGCGATGAGGGCCGGGTGAAGCTGGACGGCCAGGTGTGGACGGCGCGGCCGTTCAACGACGGCGACGTCTACGAGCCAGGCGAATCGGTCACCGTCGTGCACATCGACGGCGCGACGGCGATGGTACTCAAACACGAGTAGCCGACCGGCACAGACGCTGCGAAGACGCTGCGAGAGAAAGGAACTCCGGTGGAAGGTGCGGTTGCAGGTTTGGTGTTGCTGGCCGTCCTGGTGATCTTTGCGATCATCGTGGTGGCCAAGTCCGTTGCGTTGATCCCGCAGGCCGAGGCGGCGGTGATCGAGCGGCTGGGCCGGTATAGCCGCACGGTGAGCGGGCAGCTGACGTTGTTGGTGCCGTTCATCGACCGGATCCGGGCGCGAGTCGACTTGCGCGAGCGGGTGGTGTCGTTTCCGCCCCAGCCGGTGATCACCGAGGACAACCTGACCCTCAACATCGACACCGTGGTCTACTTCCAGGTCAGCGTGCCACAGGCGGCCGTCTACGAAATCAGCAACTACATCGTCGGCGTCGAGCAGCTCACCACGACCACGCTGCGCAACGTGGTCGGCGGCATGACGCTGGAGCAGACGCTGACCTCGCGCGACAAGATCAACGCCCAGCTGCGTGGCGTGCTCGACGAGGCGACCGGCCGCTGGGGTCTACGGGTCGCGCGAGTGGAGCTGCGCAGCATCGACCCGCCACCGTCGATTCAGGCCTCGATGGAAAAGCAGATGAAGGCCGACCGGGAGAAGCGGGCAATGATCCTGACCGCCGAAGGCACCCGGCAGGCCGCGATTACCCAGGCCGAAGGCGCCAAGCAATCGCAGATCCTGGCCGCCGAGGGCGCCAAGCAGGCCGCGATCCTGGCCGCCGAGGCCGACCGGCAATCGCGCATGCTGCGGGCCCAAGGTGAGCGCGCCGCGGCCTATCTGCGGGCGCAGGGGCAGGCCAAGGCCATCGAGAAGACGTTCGCCGCGATCAAGGCCGGCCGGCCCACCCCGGAGATGCTGGCCTACCAGTACCTGCAGACGCTGCCGGAGATGGCCCGCGGTGACGCCAACAAGGTGTGGGTGGTGCCCAGCGACTTCAGCGCGGCGCTGCAGGGTTTCACCAGGCTGCTGGGCACGCCGGGTGAGGACGGGGTATTCCGCTTCCAGCCGTCACCCGTCGAGGACGTGCCCAAACACTCGGCCGACGCGGAAGACGCCGAGGTGGCCGATTGGTTCTCCACCGAGACCGATCCCAAGATCGCCCAGGTGGTCGCCAAGGCCGAGGCGATAGCCGGCCAGGCGATCGACGGCCAGCCGCCGGAATTGACCCAATAGGATCGCCGGATGAGTGCTTTGACATCTCCGAAGACCTACACGGCGCTGGGCGCGTTCCACGCCGTCGATGCGGTGTTGTGTGGCATCCAGGTGCCGCCCATCAAGAAGGTTTTGGACGACGTGGGACTTCCGGACAACATTCGGCCCGTGTTGCCGGTGGTGAAGGCGGCCGCCGCGGTCGGCTTGTTGTCGGTCACCCGTTTTCCCGGCCTCGCCAGGCTCACGACGGCGATGCTGACGCTGTACTTCGTGTTGGCGGTGGGCGCGCATGTGCGAGTGCGCGACAAGGTCGTCAACGGCCTTCCGGCCGCGCTGTTTTTGACGCTGGTCGCCGCGATGACGGTGAAGGGACCGGACCAGAGCTAGTCCGGCTATCGCGAATGTGCTTGTGCTGCTTAGGGTCCCGGCGGTAACGGCGGCACAGGCACGGCGCTCGGTGCCGGCGCCGGCGCGACGCTGGCCGGAGCGGCAGGCGGCGCGGGATATGCCGGCGCCGATGTTGACGAGAACGGCGGCGGATAAGGCGGCGGCGGCAGCTGCACCCGGATGGTGAAGACCAACCCTGTGATCGCGAACGCGGCGATCGCGCCGACGATCAGGCCAACCAGCCCGGCAGCGACCAGCGCCGCAGTGGAAAAGCGCCGTCCGGGCGCGCCGGTGTGAGTGTTGTCGGAGGTCATGTCGGTCCCCACGTTGCTCGTCGTATTGAGGGCGGTAGTGCGCCGGCCGTCAGCGCGGTCCGGGTTGTTGTGCGGTCACGACGGTCAGGTGCCATTTGTCCAGCCACGGCTGCACAAGCTCGGCAACCGAGAATCTAGCCGGGGCCAGGCATCCCGCGGTGGGATTGGCGGGATTGCTGCCCCGGATGTCGATGCCGACCGCGGCGGCGGTGCCGTCGTTTTGGATGAGATACACCGGGCCGCCGGAATCGCCGCATTGGCCGCCCGCCGCGAACGACACCTTGCTGTCGGTGATGTCGAAGATCGCCCCGCATTGGGCCTCACCACTGCTCATGCCGAACTTGCACAGCTCCTGTCCGATCGACAGGGCGGTGGTGACCCCCGTGATCGGCAACGTGGCAGCGACGGCCGGACTCTGCGGGACTTTGTCGCCGTCGAGCAGAATCAGGCCGATGTCGTGCTGCTCGTTGTGAACCCCCTCGTTGACGGTCTGGATGAACGTGCCCAGCGTTGCGTACGGCAGGACCCCGCCGAGGTTCATCACCACCTTGCTTAGTTTGCGCGACCGATTGCAGTGGCCGGCCGTCAGTACACCGGCCACTCCGGCGCTGGTCCGCACCAAAAACCCAGCCGTACAACCCATTCCGCCGGAACCGTCGGGGTATTCGACGTAGATGCCCGCACCCGGGCCCACGGCAGCGGACGCGGGCAAGGCAATCGGCGTCAGGTCGGGCTGCGATGGTTCCTGGGTGTACTCGACATTCTTGGGCGTCAGCCAGATGGCAGCCATACACACGACAGCGGCGAACGCCGCGCCGATCGTCAGCCACGAGGTATGCGCCCGTTCCCGCGGTGCCGGTGGGTGAAGGACGACCGGTGCGGCCAGGACGCCGCCGGACGGAACGCGATTCAGCTTGATTCGGTCGAGCAGGAAGGACAAGACCGCGACGGCCACCGAGGCGAGGGCGCCGAGCAGAAGCATCAGCAGGCCGGCCCGCGACGGCTGCAGGCCGAAGCTCGCAAGCTGCTGCGCGTAGACCCGCTCCATTGAGTAGATCTTTCAGGCAACTAGCGGCGCACTCAACAGTGCGGCGCAGTTAGCTAAAAATGACCGGCTCGGAGGCAGGCTCCTCGGGATGCCGCGCGTGGTGATGCCGGCGGTAATGACGTATTTCGAGAAACAGCCCCGTCAGCCCGAGAGCGCTGGTGACCAACGACACGAGGAACAGCAGCGGGCTGGGGTGACCGGCCAGCGCGTCGCCGAGGAAAACGACCGCGGCGGTCCCGGGCAGCAGGCCGGCCAGCGTGGCCAGCGTGTAAGGCAGGATGCCGACGGCGGACGCGGCGGCCGCATAGTTTACCACGGAGAACGGCAGCACCGGAATCAGTCGCAGCGACAAGACCGACACCCAGCCCCGCTCGCGCAGGCGCTGGTCAGCTCGTTGGATCGCGCGATAGCGAACCAGCCGGCCCAGCCGCCATCCCGCGGCGCGGACCAAGACCAGGGCCAGCACCGCGCTCGCCGTGCTGGCGACCACCGCGATCAGCACACCCAGGGCCGGACCGAACAGCAGCCCCGCGGCCAGGGTGAACGCCGTGCGGGGAACCGGCACCACCGTGACGACGATGTGCGCCACCAGAAATGCCAACGGGAACCACGGCCCCAGCGATTGGGCCCAATCGCGCAGTTGCAGCGCGCCGGGCAGCGGAACCCACAGCGCCACGACGACCAAGACTGTGATACCGACCACTGCCGCGATGGCGCGCGGCCGGGACAGCTGGCGCACGCTCGCGCCCAGCGCGCGCGAGAGACTGCGCAGCATGCTGGCTGTTTTTGTGGTGGCGGGACCCGTCACGTCACTCCACGTTACGGGCAGGAAATGAATAACTTGTATCCCGAGCCTGGTGTTTCGCGCATACCCTGGCCCGATCCCGTCACCCGCGGTTTTTTGCGACGGAGGCAATCATTTAGCCTGATTAGCAAGTCGAGTGTTGCTCGCCAACCTCAAGCAACGTTGCCAATAGCTGCGAAAACAGGAGCAGTCGGTGTCCATTGATGTACCCGAGCTCGCCGGCCTGGAACAGGTCCGCGAGCGCTGGCGCACCGCGGTTGCCGGTGTGCTTGCCAAGAGCACCCGCAAGGAACCCGCCGAGTTGGGCGAACAACCCGAGCAGCTGCTGGACACACCGACCTACGACGGGTTCGCGGTTCGCCCGCTCTACACCGCGTTCGACGAGCTGCCCGAGCCGTCACTGCCCGGCGAGTGGCCCTACCTGCGCGGCTCCGACCCCTTCCGCGACGTTAAGTCCGGCTGGAAGGTCCTCGAGGCGTTCCCGTCCGCGGGAGCCACCGCCGCTGAAACCAACGCGGCCGTGCTGGGGGCGCTCGGCGACGGGGTCAGCGCGCTGCTGCTCCGAGTGGGGGCGGACGGCGTCGCACCGCAGGAGCTTGAGGGGCTGCTCGCGGGTGTCTACCTGAGCATGGCGCCGATCATCCTGGAGGCCGGCGCCGACTATGCGGCGGCGGCCGACGCGATGCTGGCTCTGGTCGCCGAGGTCGAATCCGACCAGCGCGCCACCTTGTCGATAGACCTGGGCGCCGACCCGTTGACCGCGGCACTGAGCGAGCGTCCCGCGCCGACGATCGACGACGTCGTCGCGGTCGCGTCGCGGGTGACCGACGATCGCGGCGTGCGGGCCATCACCGTCGACGGACCCGCGTTCCACAACCTTGGCGCCAACGCGACGTGGGAGCTGGCCGGCGGCATCGCGGCCGCGGTCGCGTATCTGCGGGTGCTCACCGAGTCGGGGATCCCGGTCCGCCGGGCGCTGGGCCAGATCAGTTTCCGGCTGGCCGCCGACGATGACCAGTTCCTGACGATCGCCAAAATGCGTGCCGTGCGCCAACTGTGGGCGCGGGTAGCGGATGTCGTTGGAGAGCCCGACGCCGGCGGGGCGATCGTGCACGCCGAGACGTCGCTGCCGATGATGACCCAGCGCGATCCGTGGGTGAACATGCTGCGCAGCACACTGGCCGCCTTCGGCGCCGGCGTTGGCGGTGCCGACACCGTGCTGGTCTTCCCGTTCGACATCGCGATCCCGGGCGGGTTTCCCGGCACGGCGCGAAGCTTCGCGCGCCGGATCGCCCGCAACACCCAGCTGCTGTTGTTGGAGGAGTCGCACGTCGGCCGGGTGCTGGACCCCGCCGGCGGATCGTGGTTCGTCGAAGACCTCACGAAACGGCTTGCCGAGGGCGCCTGGGAGCATTTTCAGGCCATCGAGGGCCGCGGCGGATTCGTCAACGCGCGTGACTACATCGCCGAGGCGATCGCCGATACTGCCGCACGACGTGCCGACGACATCGCGCATCGCCGCACTGCGATCACCGGCGTCAACGAATTTCCGAATCTAGCCGAACCTGCACTGCCGCAAAGCGATTCGATCGGCCAGCCCGATGTCGGGAACTTGCAGCGCTACGCCGCGGGATTCGAGGCGCTGCGTGATCGCTCGGATGCCTTCCTGGCGCGCACCGATTCCCGCCCCAAGGCGCTGTTGCTTCCGCTGGGCCCGCTGGCCGAGCACAACATCCGCACCACGTTCGCGGCGAACCTGCTGGCGTCGGGCGGCATCGAGGCCGTCAACCCGGGAACGCTCGACGCCGACGGGATCGCCGCGGCGGTGTCCGATGCGGGATCGCCTGCCGTGGCGGTGATCTGCGGCACCGACAAGCGCTACGGAACCGAGGTGGCCGCAATCGTCGACGCGGCGCGCAACGCCGGCGTATCGCGGGTCTACTTGGCCGGACCGGAAAAAGCGATCGCCGATACCGATCCGGAGCACCGGCCCGACGAATACCTGACAGCCAAAATCAATGCGATCGAAGCCCTTTCGGATCTGCTCACTCGGTTGGGGGCGTAACACGATGACCACGTCTACTCCTGTGATCGGCAGTTTCGCCGACATTCCACTGCACGGCGATCGTGAGGGGCGCCAACCCACCGAAGCCGCGGTGGACGAGCACGTCGCCGCGGCCGCCGCCGCGCACTGGTACACGCCGGATCAGCTGGTCTGGCATACGCCGGAAGACATTGCCGTCAAACCCGTTTACATCGCCGCCGATCGGGCCGCCGCAGAGGCCGACGGGTACCCGCTGAACAGCTTCCCGGGTGAACCGCCGTTCGTGCGCGGCCCGTACCCGACGATGTATGTCAACCAGCCGTGGACAATCCGGCAATACGCCGGTTTCTCCACCGCCGCGGAGTCCAACGCGTTCTACCGCCGCAACCTGGCCGCCGGGCAGAAGGGTCTGTCGGTGGCGTTCGACCTGGCCACTCACCGCGGCTACGACTCCGACCATCCCCGCGTGCAGGGTGATGTCGGAATGGCGGGCGTGGCAATCGATTCCATCCTGGACATGCGGCAGCTGTTCGACGGGATCGACCTGTCGACGGTGTCGGTGTCGATGACGATGAACGGCGCCGTGCTGCCGATTCTGGCGCTATACGTGGTGGCCGCCGAGGAGCAGGGGGTACCGCCGGAGAAGCTGGCCGGCACCATCCAGAACGACATCCTCAAAGAGTTCATGGTGCGCAACACCTACATCTACCCGCCGAAGCCGTCGATGCGAATCATCTCCGACATCTTCGGCTACACCAGCGCCAAGATGCCGAAGTTCAACTCCATTTCGATCTCCGGCTACCACATCCAAGAGGCAGGCGCCACAGCCGATTTGGAGCTGGCCTACACGCTGGCCGACGGTGTCGACTACATCAAGGCAGGTCTGGACGCCGACCTGGACATCGACAAGTTCGCGCCGCGGCTGTCCTTCTTCTGGGGCATCGGGATGAACTTCTTCATGGAAGTCGCCAAGTTGCGCGCGGGCCGGTTGCTGTGGAGCGAACTGGTCAGCCAATTCGACCCGAAGAGCGCGAAATCGCTGTCGCTGCGCACACATTCGCAGACCTCGGGCTGGTCGCTCACCGCACAGGATGCGTTCAACAACGTCGCCCGAACCTGCATCGAGGCGATGGCCGCGACCCAGGGCCATACCCAGTCGCTGCACACCAACGCGCTGGACGAGGCGCTCGCGCTGCCCACCGACTTCTCCGCCCGGATCGCTCGTAACACCCAGCTGGTGCTGCAGCAGGAGTCGGGCACCACGCGGCCGATCGACCCCTGGGGCGGCTCCTATTACGTGGAGTGGCTGACCCATCAGCTCGCGCAGCGGGCACGTGCTCACATCGCCGAGGTCGCCGAGCACGGCGGTATGGCCCAGGCCATCGACGACGGCATTCCCAAGCTGCGCATCGAGGAGGCCGCCGCGCGAACCCAGGCCCGGATCGACTCCGGGATCCAGCCCGTGGTCGGGATCAACAAGTACCAGGTCGAAGAGGACCAGGAGGTCGAGGTCCTCAAGGTCGAAAACAGCCGGGTGCGCACCGAACAGCTGGCCAAGCTGAAAGACCTGCGCGCAAGCCGGGATTCGCAGGCCGTCGAAGCCGCTCTGGCCGAGTTGACCCGGGCAGCTGGAGCGCACGGCCGCGCCGGGGAAGATGGGCTGGGCAATAACCTGCTGGCGCTGGCCATCAACGCGGCACGGCACAAGGCCACGGTGGGGGAGATCTCGGATGCGCTGGAGAAGGTCTACGGCCGACACCAGGCGGAAATTCGTACGATCGCCGGCGTCTATCGCGACGAAGCCGGAAAGGCTCCGAACATGGCAACCGCCACCGAACTAGTCGAGAAGTTCGCCGAGGCCGACGGCCGCCGGCCCCGGATTCTGGTGGCCAAGATGGGCCAGGACGGCCACGACCGCGGTCAGAAGGTGATCGCGACGGCATTCGCCGACATCGGGTTCGACGTGGACGTCGGATCGCTGTTCTCCACACCCGAGGAAGTGGCCCGCCAGGCCGCCGACAACGACGTGCATGTGGTCGGGGTGTCCTCGCTGGCCGCCGGACACCTGACCCTGGTGCCCGCACTGCGCGACGCGCTGGCCGAGGTGGGTCGGTCCGACATCATGGTCGTGGTCGGTGGCGTCATTCCGCCCGGCGACTTCGACGAGCTCTACGCCGCGGGGGCCGCCGCCATCTTCCCGCCCGGGACGGTGATCGCCGACGCCGCGATCGGCTTGCTGCACAAGCTCGCCGAGCGGTTGGGCTACGACCTCAGTTAGGTCGGATCGCAATGGTCACACCAGCCACACTGGTCTTCGCGCCGAGGACACCGATTTTGCCCGCCTCTGAGCGACTACTTGGCGGGAGCGCTGAGTGCCGCGGACCTTCGCGCCCGAATTGTCGCTCGGAGGCGGGCACAACGTCGTATCCCGCCGTTCGCTGGCGGGCCCGATGACATCCGAGGGCAAAGACACCGTCGACAAACTGGCCAAAGCTATTCGCGGCGGCGATCGTGCGGCGCTGCCACGGGCTATCACGATGCTGGAGTCCACCCGCGCCGACCATCGCGAGCGCGCGCAGCAGTTGCTGCTGGATTTGCTGCCCGACTCCGGAAACGCCCATCGCGTGGGCATCACCGGGGTCCCCGGGGTTGGAAAGTCCACCACCATCGAGTCGCTGGGCATGCATCTGATCGACCGCGGCCATCGGGTGGCGGTCCTGGCGGTCGACCCTTCGTCGACGCGGACCGGCGGCTCCATCCTCGGCGATAAGACCCGGATGTCGCGGCTGGCGGCGCACCCCGACGCCTACATCCGGCCATCGCCGACGTCGGGCACCCTGGGCGGCGTAGCAAAGGCCACCCGGGAGACCGTCGTCCTCCTTGAGGCCGCTGGTTTCGACGTGATCCTGATCGAAACCGTCGGTGTCGGCCAGTCCGAGGTGGCCGTGGCCAACATGGTCGACACCTTCCTGCTGCTGACCCTGGCCCGCGCCGGGGACCAGCTACAGGGCATCAAAAAGGGCGTGCTCGAGCTGGCCGACATCGTCGTGGTCAACAAGGCCGACGGCGAGCACCTGGCCGAGGTGCGCAAAGCCGCCCGGGAGCTCTCGTCGGCGATCAGGCTGATCTACCCGCGCGAAACCCTATGGCGACCACCGGTTCTCACGATGAGCGCGATGGAGGGGAGTGGTCTGACCGAGATGTGGGACACCGTCGAGCGGCACCGTGAGGTGCTCACTGAGGCCGGAGAGTTCGAAGCCCGACGACGCGCGCAGCAGGTCGACTGGACCTGGCAGATGGTCCGGGACACGGTCCTGGACCGGGTGCTGTCCAACCCGGCGGTGCGCAAGATGCGCGCCGACCTGGAGCGGCAAGTCAAAGCGGGCGAGCTGACACCCGCGATGGCGGCCCAGCAAATACTAGACGCTGCGTCTCGCTAACGGTCTGGTCAATTATTGAAGTTCTGCACTTGGGCACTGTGAAATGCAAGTAAATTTGAATTCGTGACGGTAGACAACGGGGTCGCTCGCCGCACGAACCCCTCCCACGATGTCCCTGACGCAGGTCATCGTGTGTTCGGTGCGGTGGACCCAAACTTCTCTTGCGTTGTACGCGGTTTTTCGAGCCTGTTCCCCGGCCGCCGCTTCGGCGGTGGAGCGCTGGCGGTCTACCTCGATGGCCAACCGGTTGTCGACGTGTGGACGGGCTGGTCGGACCGGGCGGGCCAGGTGCCCTGGACGGCAGACCGGGCGCCGATGGTGTTCTCCGCGACCAAGGGCATGGCCGCGACGGTTATCCACCGGCTCGCCGATCGGGGGCTGATCGACTACGAAGCCCCCGTTGCCGAGTACTGGCCGGAGTTCGGGGCCAACGGGAAATCGACTCTCACCGTGCGCGAGGTGATGAGGCACCGGGCCGGACTGTCGGGCTTGCGGGGCGCGACCCAGGAAGACTTGCTGGATCACCTCGTGATGGAACAGCGCCTGGCCGCGGCTCCGCCCGGTCGCCTGCTGGGCAAACCGGCCTACCACGCGCTGACCTTCGGCTGGCTGATGTCCGGCCTGGCCCGGGCAGTAACCGGCAAAGGCATGCGACAGCTGATTCGTGAGGAGCTGGCCGAGCCACTGGGCACGGACGGCATGCACCTGGGCCGGCCGCCCGCCGGGTCCCCCACGCGCGTAGCCGAGATCATCATGCCGCAGAGCATCATCGGTAACCCGGTAGTCGGCTCGGTGGCAACCAAGGTCGCCACCCAACTGTCTCCCGGATTCCGTTCGTTGTACTTCCGCGGCGTCATGGCTGCCGTACAGGGCGATATTCCACTGCTGGACGCCGAGATGCCGGCAGCGAACGGGGTGGCGACGGCTCGCGGGCTGGCGCGGATGTACGGCGCCATCGCCAACGGCGGTGAGATCGACGGCACCAGGTTCTTGTCGCCGGAGATCGTCGCCGGGCTGACCGGGCGGCGCAGCCTGAAACGGGACCGAAACATCATGGTGCCCTTGTCATTCCACCTGGGTTATCACAGCGTCCCGTTCGGCAATGTGATGCCGGGCTTCGGGCACGTCGGGATGGGCGGGTCGTTCGGCTGGGCCGACCCCGCGTCGGGGCTGGCATTCGCGTTCGTGCACAACCGGCTGTTGTCGCCGTTCCTGGTGCTGGATCACTCCGGGGTGGCCACGCTGGGCAATCTGCTCCGGGTGGGTGTCGGCAAGGCCCGCAAGCGCGGTTTCCGGCCTGTCACCGAGTTCGGGGCACCGTTCAGCGAGCCCGACGCCGCCGTCGGCTGAGGCGCGTTTCCCTGCAAAATTCCGGTTCCGGCGATAACATCATCGAACCCTCGGTGGTGAACGCCCGGTTGCCAGCCAACGAACCACGAGGTTAGGGGCCGAGCGAAAGGCTTTCCGGTGCGCATAGCCAAATACGCAACCGACCTGCCCATGTTTATTTTCTTGCCAACCCGTCAATTACCCGCGCGATGAGTAGAAGCCGATGTAGCGCCGCGGCGCACAGGACAGTGATCCGCGCCGTATCCCGCCTGGAGCCGTGTTCGTGACGGCGACGGTCGGCCGGGCCGAGAACGCGCGCCAGGCCAAGAGCGCATATCGCAGGGTCGTCCTGTTCGTGCTCGGGCCGCAACGGTCGGGAACGTCGGCAATCACGCGCGTTCTTTCGCTCTCCGGTGGTGCGCTGCCCGCCGGGATGCTGGGCGCGGACGCGGGCAATCCGCGTGGCTATTGGGAACCGCGTAAAGCCATCGCCATCAACGAAACCATCCTCTATCGCCACAAGAGCGCCTGGTTCGACCCGTCACTGCGTTCGATGGACGACGACGTGCTTGACGCCAACGAGAAGGCTGCCTGCATCGCTCAGATCGAGGACTATCTCACCGGGCTGCCTACCGCACCGCTGCTGGTGATCAAGGAGCCCCGAATAACCACGCTGTCGCACCTCTGGTTCGAAGCCGCGCGGCGGACCGGGTTCGAGGTTGCGGCCGTAATCGCGGTACGCCATCCCATGGAGGTGATCTCGTCCGTGGCCGCGACCTGGCAAGTTTCGCGGGAGCTCTCGGGTGCCTTGTGGTTGAAATACAGCCTGCTGGCAGAGCGATACACACGCGACCTGCCGCGCGTTTTCGTCGACTACGCCGACTTCCTTGACAACTGGCGCCGGGAAATAAAACGGATCTCCACGACACTTGATGTCGAGCTGAACACCCAGCAAGAGGCCGCAATCGAGGAGTTCCTCTCTGCTGATCTCCGGCGCCAGCGACACTCGGGATGCGTGAAAGGGCTCGGCGGCGCGGACTGGATTTCCACCGTCCACGACACGCTCTGCGCAAGTGCGCACGACGAGCCGCTGGACGGGGCCCCACTCGATCGCATTTACGAGTCGTATCGCGCGAACGAACATGAGTTGCGCTCGGCCTTCGAGGATTTCCGCGCCCTTTCCAAGAGAGCCCTGTACCGCTTCCTGCGGCCCTCGATCGCGATGCCGATGATGGAGTTTGTCGCGATGGCACACCGGCGCCGGGGGACCTGGGCCTAGCGATTCGCCGGCCTGCCGAAAAACGTTGTCCTGCAGACCCATAGTCGCCATGGGATGTGGGCCACATCGGAATTGCTGCGTATATCCGGAATGCCGCCAGTGGGCGGACGGTCCCTCGATATGATCGACCGGACCCATTGACGAACGGGAGACGTTAGCTCTTGTCACAATCCGTGCTTATCACTGGTGGAGCTGGATTCATCGGGTCTGCGTTGTCGCGCCGCCTGGTCACAGCCGGTTATGACGTCGCTGTGATGGATGTCCTGCACCCGCAGGTGCACGCCCCAGGTCAGGCGATCGATTTGCCGACATCCGTGCGGTTATTAACCGGCGACGTCACCCACGCACCTGACTGGGATGCGGTGCTTCGGTTGTTCCGTCCGTCGCAGATCGTCCATTTGGCGGCCGAGACGGGAACGGCACAGTCGCTCTCCGAGGCGACCCGCCATGGTTCGGTCAACGTGGTCGGTACCACGCAGCTTCTTGATGCCTTGAGCCGCTCGGGACTAGTGCCCGATCAGCTTGTCGTGGCGTCATCGCGGGCTGTCTACGGCGAGGGCGCTTGGCAGTGCGGCGCCCAAATCTTCTATCCGCGGCCGCGCAGTCATGCGCAGCTGGTCGCGGGTATCTGGGATCCGCAAAGCCCCACGGGTGAACCGGCGGTGCCACTTCCGAGCCGCGCGGGCCGAACCGAGCCCCGGCCGACCAACGTCTACGCGGCGACAAAGCTCGCCCAGGAGCACACGTTGGCAGCCTGGACCGCCGCACACGACACGAATGTGAGTGTGCTGCGCCTGCAGAACGTCTACGGGCCGGGCCAGTCGCTGACCAATTCGTATACCGGAATTGTTGCTCTCTTCGCACGGTTGGCGCGCGAGCAGCATTCGCTGGAGGTTTACGAAGACGGTCGGATCGTGCGCGATTTCGTATATATCGACGACGTGATCGATGCCCTGTTCGCGGCGGTGCAGCAACCCGCGGCCGAGCAACGTTGCCTGGACATCGGATCGGGCACCCCAACAACGATTCATGAGCTGGCGCAAACGATCAGCGCCGTTTGCGGGGCCCCCGAACCGGTCGTCGTATCGAAATTCCGCGACGGCGATGTGCGGGCCGCGAGCTGCGACATCGAGCCTGCCAAGGAAGCGCTGGACTGGCGCCCGAAGTGGACGCTCGATGACGGTTTGCAAAAACTGCTGGAATGGATTGGGCAGCAGAGCGAAAACCCTTCCGCAGCAACCGATCACGCACCCGAATCAAACCGCTCGGTAGCGGAACATGCCGGACGGAACTAACAGGTCGAATACCTGCTGGCGCCTCCGCTGCCGCCGGCCAGTGGTCAGGCGCCCCGGTGGCTTGGATGCGATGAAGCCGGGTTCGCTGGCGACCCAGGGCGATTTATGGGCAATCGTGTGATTCATTCATTAACTTAGAGGGATTCGCCTTAATCTAGCCAGGAGAGGGAGGTGAACCGGTGGGCGTTGGGGTCGACAGGCAGCCAGTGGAGCGGACGGCAGTTCATCGTCTGTGGAAAGCGGTCCTGATTGGCAGTGCGCTCGTCGTGGTTACGGCATGCTTCTTCGTGCCGGCTCTGCTCATCCCAATCGGCGCACTGCTGCTGTTGCTGGTAGTGGGACGAATCGTTTATCCGGGGCGGGATCGCTACATTCCCAACCTGTATGCCCGTGACACCAGGATTTATGACGACGCCTACCGTGAGTTCATTCATCACACGATGTCGGATTTGCGTCGGCGCCGAATTCGAAGCCACACATTGTTGTCGGAGGCTTCGAGCCTGGCGGGGCCATCTCTGGGGGACTCCGACGAACTAATCCTCGACCTCGGCGTCTGGATCGGATGGTCGACAAGGCTCATCTCGGATGCGAGCGACCGGATGGTTTACGGTTTCGACAGCTTCGAGGGCCTCGTCGAGGACTGGAAACTTGAGGACCATGTCGTCAAGCGCGGAACATTTTCTTTGTCAGATCCGTTCGCGCAACGTTTTATGCACGCTACCGGTGTGAGTTTCCACGAGGGCCTGCCCGATGCCCTGGGTCGTAAAGTCCAGTTCATCAAGGGAAGTACCTATGACACGCTGGCCCCATTTCTCGCTGAGCGGCCAAATGCGCCGATCAGGCTCTTTCATATGGATTTGGACACCTATGAGAGTTGCCTGCACGCGCTAGAAACGTGCAAGGAGCACTTCGTCCCGGGGTCGATTCTTGTCTTCGACGAATACCTTGTCACCAACGGCGAAATGCGGGCCTTCTTCGAGTTTCAGTCACGCTACGAACTGGAATGGCAATACCGAGCTTGGGGCCTCGAGATGATGGAGATGAATCTCGAGATGGTTACTGCCGGATGGAAACGCGCCTTCTATCGCATGGTCGCGATTCCGGTGTATTGGCTGATCGGGGAGGGTAGCTTCGCCGTGAAGTTCTTGCGCAAGCCGTTTTGGCGATTTTGGCTGGGTGCTCCGATAGGCGACATGGCTTTCCTGCTTGGTGCCGCCGGGTCGCGGAAGTCGGTGAGTCTCGAGATTTCCGGTCTGGGTAAGCTCGAACGGACGCGCTAGCTAACGGGCGATTGGCGGTAGACTGCCACACGCTGTGGGGCTCGGTAAGTTCGCGAGCGTGATGGCCGGCCGCGCCGGAGGCTCGAAGGATAACCGCGAAACGCGTTGGCGGCATCGGTGGACGTCTAGGCTGAACAACCGATTGACAACATGGGAGTAAGAGGTATGGCAAGTAAGGGGCAGTTTTGACCGCGACCGAAACTGACTCGCGATCGGCGTATCTCGACCTGCTCCGTCGCGATCTCACCAGATACGGTCAGGACCAGTTGGTGCCCGTCGGGTGGTACCGCCTGGGCCGGCCCGTGCTCAATACCCGCAATTTTATGCTGGTCCGTAAATATCCCTTTGACCAGCATGCGCGGGAGTTGGGCCTGGATTGGCCGACGGACGCCCTGACGATGATTGGAATGCAGCGGCTGACCAGCCTGCAGCATTGCGTCGAGACGGTGCTGGCCGACGGGGTTCCGGGCGACCTGGTCGAGTGTGGTGTGTGGCGCGGCGGCGCTTCGATATTGATGCGTGCGGTTCTTTCGGCTTACGGAGACCAAACGCGACGTGTCTGGCTGGCCGATTCGTTTGCCGGTGTGCCACCCCCAGATGTTGCGAACTACAAAGCCGATAAAGGGATTAAGCTGCACCGCCACGCGAAAATATTGGGCGTCCCGGAGGCGGAAGTCAGGGCGAATTTCGAGCGATATGGGTTGCTCGATGACCAGGTCCGCTTTATCCCCGGCTGGTTCAAGGACACGTTGGCTGATGCTCCGGTTGAGCAGATCTCGGTGCTGCGGCTGGACGGCGATCTGTACGAATCGACGATTCAGGCCCTCGATGCCCTTTACCCGCGCTTGTCGTCCGGAGGCTATTGCATTATCGACGACTACCATGCGCTGAAAGCGTGTGAGCAGGCTGTCGCCGACTACCGCGAGAAGCACGGGATATCCGCCAAGATCGAAGAAATCGACGGCACCGGTGTGCTCTGGCGCAAGCCATAAAACCTAAGGCCTGAGTTCGCAATGAAATTCGTGCTGGCAAATTACGGAACTCGGGGCGATGTCGAGCCCTCCCTCGTTGTCGCACGCGAGCTGCAGCGCAGAGGCCACGACGTGCAGATGGCCGTCGCGCCCGACCTGATGGAATTCGTCGAGGCGGCCGGGCTTCCGGCGGTGTCCTACGGGCTGGACACGCGGAGCTGGCTGGACGTGTACCGCAACCTCTGGACGACGTTCTTCAGCAGGTTCTGGCGGGTCCGGCAGCTGAGACGGCTGTGGCGCGAGATGTGGGAGCTCAGCGACCAGTGCTGGAGACAGATGAACACGACACTGGTGTCCCTGGCCGATGGTGCCGACCTGCTGTTCGCCGGGTTGAGTTACCAGGAGCCCGCCGCCAATGTCGCCGAGTATTACGACATTCCATTGGCCACGCTGCATCACGTCCCGATGCGGCCCAACGGCCAAGTCGTTTCGTTCCTGCCGCCGCCGCTGGCCCGCTATTCGATGACGGTGTTCGACTGGTTCTGCTGGCGGCTGAACAAGAAGGTCGAGGACGCGCAACGCCGTGAACTCGGCCTGCCGAAGGCAAGCGGCCCGTCTCCCGCACGGATCGCTGGACGGCAATCCCTGGAGATCCAGGGCTACGACGCGGCTTGCTTTCCCGGACTGGCAGCCGAGTGGGCGAAATGGGACGGCCACCGTCCCTTCGTCGGCACGCTGACGATGGAGCTAACGACCGAGGTCGACGACGAGGTCACATCTTGGATTGCCGCGGGCACGCCGCCAATTTGCTTTGGTTTCGGCAGCATGCCGGTGGAATCTCCAGCCGAGACCATCGAGATGATCAGTGCGGCCTGCGCGGAGTTGGGCGAGCGGGCATTGGTGTGTGCCGGGTGGAGCGACTTCAGCGGCGTCCCGCAATTCGACCATGTCAAGGTGGTGGGCGCGGTGAACTACGCAAAAGTCTTTCCCGCCTGCCGCGCCGTCGTGCACCACGGCGGCTCGGGAACCACGGCCGCCAGCATGCGCGCGGGGGTTCCCACCTTGATTCTCTCGATGGACCCCAACCAGACGATCTGGGGCGCGCAGCTCAAACGACTGAAAGTCGGGACCACCCGCCGCTTTTCGAGTACCAGCCGCGAATCGTTGATCACGGACCTGCGCCAGATCCTTGTCCCGGAATACGCGACCCGAGCGCGTGAACTCGCCACCCGGATGACAAAACCCGCCGAGAGTGTCAGCACCGCTGCCGATCTGGTGGAAGAGTTCGCTCGCGCGAAGCATTTTGCCTAATCGGCGAGCGCGGCTTTCCCTCCCGAGGCAACGTTCCATTCGTCTCGTTTGCTGCAAATGCACAAACTTTGCCGAGGCTTTGAATTGTTGAATATTAAATCCACAGACCACCTTTGGTCTTCCCATCACGTCCTCTGATGGCCCAGAGTAGCTGGCTACCTAGGAACGGCGATGTGTGCGCGGCGGTGGCGAATTTCGGTTCGGCCCCGGACGGTGAAAGAACGGTGTGAACCGGGAGTAAACACGCGAGCGTGGGCTTGCTTAGGCCGACGGGAAGTGATAGGTCTTGCCTCGCGATGAAATTTGCTCTGGCATGTTATGGAACCCGGGGGGATGTCGAGCCCTCGCTCGCTGCGGGGCGCGAACTGCTGCGCAGAGGGCACGAAGTTCGCCTGGCCATCCCGCCCAACCTGCTTGGCCTGGCCGAGACGGCCGGACTTGACGCGGTTGCCTATGGACCGGATATGCAGGCGTTCTGGGACGACGAGTTCCTGCGCAACTTCTGGTCCAGATTCCGTCGCACGTTCTGGACCGTCAAGGGTCCGATCAAGTTGGTGCAAGAAGCCTGGGAACCCGTGCTGCGGTCCTGGACGGATATGAGCGAGACCCTGACGGCGCTGACCGCCGGGGCCGACGTGCTCTTCACCGGCCAGCTCTACCAGGACCTGGCGACGAACGTCGCGGAGTACTACGACATCCCGATGGCAGTGCTGCATTACATCCCGATGCGGCCCAACGGGCAGCTCATCCCGAACCTGCCGTCGCCGCTGGTACGTACTGGTATGGCGGCGTACGACTGGATGGTCTGGCGGATGAACAAGAAGGCCGAGGACACGCAGCGCCGCAAGCTCGGCCTGCCGAAAACCACCTGCGCCTCCCCGCAGCGGATCGCCAAACGCGGATCGCTGGAACTACAGGCCTACGACGAGGTGTGCTTCCCGGGCCTGGCGCGCGAATGGGCGAAATGGGGCGAGCGACGGCCGTTTGTCGGCGCGTTGACGATGGGGTTGACGACGGATATCGACGACGAGGTCGCGGCGTGGGCGAACGCCGGAACACCGCCGATCGTCTTCGGCTTTGGCAGCATGCCGGTCAGCGAAACGCCGACCGACACGGTCGAGATGATCGCCGCGGCCTGCGAGCAGTTGGGCGAGCGGGCGTTGATCTGCGCCGGTTGGGCCGACTTCAGCGAAGTGCCGCATTTCGATCACGTCAAGGTGGTCGGTGCGGTGAACTACGCGAAGGTGTTCCCCAGCTGCCGCGCGGTGGTGCATCACGGGGGCTCGGGCACCACGGCCGCAGGGCTACGTGCCGGGATCCCCACGCTGATCCTCTGGACGGCGGGCGATCAGCCGTTCTGGGGCGGTCACCTCAAACGGCTGAAAGTCGGTGCCGCCCGGAAGTTTTCGCTCACCACCAAGGACACGTTGATCGAGGATCTGCGAGAGATCCTTACCCCGGAATTCGCGGTCAAAGCACGGGCACTGGCCGCCCAGATGACGTCGGCGGACGACAGCGTCAGCCGCTCAGCCGATCTGCTGGAAAGTTTCGCTCACAACGGGCGTTTTGCGTGATCGGCGCTACGGCGAGGCGGGGCGCGTCCGGGTAAGCGGCGTCGAAATCGCTCTTCAGCACCGCGGTTCGGGAGTCATGCGCCCGGTACTCAGCTAACATGCTTTGGGGGGTCGGTACGGACGGCATCTTGAACCCTTGGGTGGCAATGCGGGATCGGGATGACTGGTCGAGCGGGGAGTTGACGAAAGACTGTGGAACGCGTCGGTGACGTACAAGGGCCTCTAGGCTCGATGATTGGAAGTAGTGGCATGCGAGGAGAGGGCGTTTCGACCGTGACTGATTACGACTCGCGGTCTGCTTATCTCGACCTGCTTCGTCGTGACCTCACTCGATATGGTCAGGATGAGCTGGTACCGGTCGGGTGGTATCGGCTGGGGCGACCACTGTTCAATGCGCGGAATTTCATGCTGGTGCGCAAGCGCCCGTTCAATCAATATGCGCGAGATCGCGGCTTGGATTGGCCGGCTGATGCCTTGACCATGATTGGTATGCAGCGGCTGGCCAGCCTGCAGCAGTGTGTGGAGACGGTGCTGGCCGACGGGGTTCCCGGTGATTTGGTCGAGTGTGGTGTGTGGCGTGGCGGGGCTTCGATTTTGATGCGTGCGGTCCTGTCGGCCTACGGGGACCAGACGCGGCGTGTCTGGCTTGCTGATTCGTTTGCGGGTGTGCCTCCCCCGGATACGGCGAATTACAAGGCGGACAAGGGCATTAGGCTACACCGGCATGCGAACGTCTTAGGGATTCCAGAGGCGGAAGTCAGGGCGAATTTCGAGCGCTATGGGTTGCTCGATGAGCAGGTCCGATTTCTGCCGGGGTGGTTCAAGGACACGTTGGCCGATGCTCCGATCGGGCAGATCGCGGTGTTGCGGCTTGACGGTGATCTGTACGAATCGACGATTCAGGCTCTCGATGCGCTTTACCCGCGTTTGTCGTCGGGGGGTTTTTGCATCATCGACGACTACTACGCCCTGAAAGCGTGTGAGCAAGCGGTCTCTGACTACCGCGAGAAGCACGGAATAACCGCCGAGATCGTGGAAATCGACGGCACCGGCGTGCTCTGGCGCAAGCCCTGACCACCAGACAGCCCTAAGACCTGGTCCGGTTCCCAAAAGTGCGAACGGCAAGTGTCGTTCGCCGGAAATCCATGCCTACGAACGTGTTTGCTGTACTAGGTGCCGCGCGATAGGTCAAGTGACTAGGTGGCGAACCCATCCGATTCGCCGGAGACGCGGTGGGCGCCAATGTTATGGTTGCCGCCGTGGCAAACGGTCTAGACGTTAAGACTCGCCTGCTGATGTGGTGGGTGCGCGGTGAGTATTGGCTCGCCCGCACGGTGCTGCCCGACGTCTACGCGAGCGACGGCCTGATCAGCTTTCACAATGACGCGTTCCTGGACAACCCCGCGTTCCAGCGCGCCTACAAACGTGGCGCGCGTGCCCTCCCTGACCAGGATTGGTACCAGTGGCAGTGGCGGGTGCACGTCGGGCTTTGGGCGGCGGAGAGCGCGAGCAAGCTGGACGGCGATTTCGTCGAGTGTGGCGTCAGTTATGGGTTCTTGAGCAGCGCCATCATGGAGCACCTGGACTGGGATCGGCTGGGCAAAACGTTCTATCTGCTCGACACCTTCGCCGGAATCGATTCGCGCTTCGTCACTGACACGGAACTGCAATCCGGGGAGTTTGAGCGAAGCCAGCTAAAGCTGCGCAATGGGATGTACGTCAGCGGCGTCGAGGGTGTGCGGGCCAACTTCGCCCAGTGGAAAAACCAGCGCATCATCGTCGGCGCGGTTCCGGAGACCCTCGACCAAGTCGAGGCGCGCACGATCGCTTACCTCCATCTCGACATGAACTGTGCGCCACCCGAAGTCGCCGCGCTGCGCCATTTCTGGCCGCGACTGACGCCGGGCGCCTTTGTGCTCCTCGACGACTACGCGAATCGAGGGCGCGACGAGCAGCGTGCCGCCATGGATGCCGTCGCAGCCGAAGTCGGCGTGGTCATCTGCGCACTACCCACCGGGCAGGGCCTGCTGATCAAGCCGGCCCAGTGACCGGCTCAGGCGGAGGCGTTTCTGCGGGCGGCGTCTTCTAACAGATCGGCAGTGCGGCCGATGCTTTCGGCGGGTTTGGTCATCCGGGTAGCGAGTTCGCGGGCGCGGGTGGCGTATTGCGGGGCCAGGATCTCGCGCAGATCCGCGATCAGCGTTTCCTGCGTGGCGGTCGAAAAGCGCCGGGCGGCACCAATTTTCAGCCGTTTCACCTGAGCTCCCCAATAGGGCTGATCGGCCGAGCTCCACAGAATCAGCGTGGGAATGCCCGCGCGCATGCTTGCCGCGGTGGTGCCCGATCCGCCGTGGTGAACCACCGCGCGGCAGGCGGGGAAAACCGTCGCGTAGTTCACCGGGCCCACCAGCTTGACGTGGTCGGGATGCGGCACGTCGGCGAAGTCGGTTCCGCCGAAGCAGACCAATGCTCGCTCACCCAACGCCGCACACGTCGCGCCGATCATTTCGACCAACTCGGTCGGAGATTCAACCGGGATGCTGCCCGAGCCGAAGCAGATCGGGGGTGTTCCCGCGGCGATCCACGACGTGACCGAGTCGTCGGCATCGGTGGCCAATTCCATCGTCAGCGCACCGACAAAGGGTCTGCGGCCATTCCATTTCGCCCATTCGGCCGCCAACCCGGGAAAGCACACCTCGTCGTAACCCTGAATTTCCAGGGATCCTCGCGCGGCGATCCGTTGCTGTGAGCGACATGTCGCGTTGGGCAGGCCGAGTTCATGGCGCTGCTGGTCCTCGGCCTTCTTCGTCGAGCGCCAAAACAGCCACTCGATCGCCGTCATCGACGAGCGGACCAGCGGTGCCGGCATGGTCGGGACGAGCTCGCCGTTGGCCCGCATCGGGAAGTGATGCAAGGTGGCCAGCGGGATGTCGTAGTGCTCGGCCACATTGGCCGCGGCCTGCTCGAAATTGATGCCGGTCGACAGCAGGTCGGCCCCGTCCGCCATCGACATCAGCGTCGTGCTCACCTGGTCCCAGTGCACGATGATGGGTTCCCACACCTTGCGGACCACCTTGATCGGACCGGTGATCGTCCAGGCGCTGCGGAAGAAATCCGTCCACATATTGCGCAGGAAGTCCTCGTCCAGGAATTCCTCTATCGGTGGCCCATAAGCCACGGCCTGCAGCCCTGCCGCCTCGGTGAAGTCCAGCAGTCCAGGAGGGACGGCCAGGGACACTTCGTGCCCCCTGCTCTGCAGTTCGCGGCCGACGGCGGCGGATGGCTCGATATCGCCGCGGGTTCCATAGCTTGCCAGGACAAATTTCATCAGGAGCCAAGCCTTTCAGTTGCCGTCCGACGGCGCCATCCGGGATTGCTTCAGCTAGTTTTCGCTGCCGGTATGCGTGCGAAATTTTCTAGGAGATCGGCTGTCTTGGCGGCGCTTTCCGCGGGTGTGGTCATCCGGGTGGCGATTTCGCGGGCTCGGGTGACGTAGTCCGGGGCGAGGATCTCCCGCAGGTCGCCGACGAGCGTTTCTTGAGTGGTGGCGGAAAAGGGCCGGGCGGTGCCCACCTTCAGTCGTTTGACCTGGCCGGCCCAGATCCGCTGATCGCCCAGGCTCCAAAGGCTCAGCGTGGGAACTCCTGCGCGCAGGCCCGCGGCCGTGGTGCCGGCACCGCTGTGGTGGACCACGGCGCGGCAGGCGGGAAAGACCGTCGCATAGTTCACCGGGCCGACCACCTTGACGTGGTCGACAGGTCGCACGTCGCTGAAGTCGCTCCAACCCGAGCACACCAAGGCTCGCTCGCCCAGCTGCGCGCAGGCGGCGCCAATCATCTGCACCGTCTCGACGGGAGACTTGACCGCAGTGCTGCCGAAGCCGAAGAAGATCGGGGGAGTGCCGGCGGCGATCCACGACGCGACCTCGTCGTCGGCCTCGGTGGACATCTCTATCGTCAGCGTGCCCACAAACGGCCGTTGGTCGCCCCATTTGGCCCATTCGGATGCCAGCCCTGGGAAACACGCCTGGTCGTAGGCTTGGATCTCGAGAGATCCGCGTGCGGTGATCCGTCGGGGCGCCGGACCCGTTGCCTTCGGCAGGCCCAGGTCACGACGTTGCGCGTCCTCGGCCTTCTTCGTCACGAACCGTTGCGGCCAGTCCAGCACCTTCATTGCGGTGCGGACCAGCGGTGCCGGCGCGCCCGGAGAGAGCTGGCCGTTGGGCAACATCGGAAAGTAGTGCATGGTGGCGAACGGAATCCCGTAGTACTCAGCGACATTGGCGGGCACCTGAGGGAAACCAGGGCCGCTGAACAACAGATCGACTCCGCCCGCAAGCGTGACCAGCGTCTTGCTCATCTCGGCCAGCGAGACTGTCAATAGCTCCTGGGTTTTGCGCCAGGAGTCGATCACCTCCCGGATCTTCCAAAACTTGCCGAGAAAGTCCACGTCCCAGAACCCCTCCTGCTGGTCCGGCCCGTAGGCGACCGTCTCGAGCCCGGCCGAGTCGACCAGGCTCACCAGGTTGGGCGGCACGGCCAAGCGGACTTCATGCCCTCGGCGTTGCAGTTCACGGCCGACAGCGGTGCTGGGTTCGATATCGCCGCGGGTTCCATAGCTCGCCAGAGCAAACTTCACAACCTGTCCTGCCTTCCGTGTGTCGAACAGTAGGACGACGCCGCTGCCATGACACTGGTCCTCGACTCTCAGATGCGCTTTGGCTGGGTGGCCCCGCCCAGCTGGCCGTTGGTTACCAACAGTGGCACCAGCGGACGCTCGCTGTCCCCTGATTGCAAACCATGGTATGACCGAAATGCATCTCGTGATGCGACCGGACGGCCGCTGATCGGCGTTACGGCTTTAGCACACGCAACGCAGGTAACCGTCGGGTCACACGGGGTTCGAGGGCAGTTGGATGACGGCGCTGCTTAAGCGGTTGGGATGCGACGTGTATGGCTATGTCCTGCCCCCAAAGGGAAACCGAGCCTGTTCGAATTGGCGTCGGCGCGCAAACTACTCTCCGGGGAAACGCTTGCGGACATCCGCGATCCTTTAAACTCGTGGAGTCATTGCGCATCGCACAAACCGGCTCTGGTGATCCACATGGCGGCGCAGGCGTTTGTGCGGCGAAGTCATGCTGGGCCGGTCGAGGATGTTGGTTTCGGGATAGGGAGAAGAGTATGAAGTGCGAATTAAGATAGGAAAGCGCCCGTGAACGAGCATGAAAAAGTTTGCGCTGAATGTGCCGAGGAAGTCGCCGAACAGGGCAAAACCCAAGAGCTTACGCACCTTTCTTCTCAATGGACTTCCGCGTCTACTAGTGCTCGATACTCATACCATTTCGCCGCGCTTAACCGCCCTCAGGATATTGCGGCGACGATTGTCGAAGACCTGCCGATCTCAGTGGCGCCACGCGGGTTCCTGCGCAGGAAGATGTGAACGTGAATGGCCAAGTTCGAATAAGTATCGGCATTCCCGTCTACAATGGCGAGGCGTCTCTTGAGCAGGCTCTCAGATCTATAAGTTCTCAGTCGTTCCGTGACTATGAGGTGATCATCTCTGACAATGCGTCCACGGATAATACGGCGCAAATTTGTCGAGAAATGGCTGCAATTAATCCGCGAATTAAATACTTCCGCCAGCCAAATAATATTGGCCCTCATGCCAATTTTAAGTTCGTATTGGATAAAGCAGTCGGTGAATATTTTCACTGGCTCGCTGCAGACGATACGCGGTCAGACAATTTCTTGGAATTGAATATCAACTTCCTGGAGGAAAATGTCGACTATGTAGCGTCAACCTGCCCGAACAGGTTCAAAGGGCAGGCTGAAGCGGACAATGTCACCTTCTCGCTTGTCGGCACTCCGGGCGAACGCTTTGCGGGCTTTTTGGACCACTGCTGGCAATCTCAAGCTGTGTACTACTCTGTCGTTCGGACCGCA
This sequence comes from Mycobacterium sp. Aquia_213, assembly GCF_026625985.1. Taxonomy (NCBI): domain Bacteria; kingdom Bacillati; phylum Actinomycetota; class Actinomycetes; order Mycobacteriales; family Mycobacteriaceae; genus Mycobacterium; species Mycobacterium sp. Aquia_213. The sequence goes on along the minus strand of NZ_CP113116.1, from coordinate 3,433,830 downwards.
ATCCTGCGCCAATGTGATTTCATCGGTCAGCCATTCTGGGCGGCAGATTGGGCGATCGATCTGTTCCTTGCCTCGCGTGGAAACATAAATCGAACCGATGACGGCTGGTTAGAACTCGGTGCGTCGGGAGACAGTAGCCGCGCGGACGCATGGCGTGTTCTCAGTAATGGCCGCATCGAAGCTGTACTGCCGTTCTTTACTTTCTCGGCCTATGCGCTCAAATTGGCCAAATCTTTCCCTCTGACCGAAAGAGTGTCACTATTTTCTCGGCTTATGGTACTCAACTGGCGCGGGGCCTATGGGAAAGCATTCACCGCGTTGTATCAGCGGTACAAGGCCGGCCGGTCTGCACCCAATGCTGAGGGGTAACTGAACAGCTAAGAAGCCCACGTCACCGGATCCTGCGGAGAAAACCGTCCGGCGCCATGGTTATTTGTAATCTTTGCGGAATTTTCCGGTCAATCTCGAACTCGGAATGCGATTTGAGGAATTCCCAGACTGCCGTCTTCGGGTTGTTGCCCCGACTCCACGGCCGGTCGGGAAAATTGCCCGCGTCGCCGCCCAAGTCTTCAATGGCGGTATCGAATACCACGCAATAGCTATCCGGCGTCACCAGAGGCGCATAGGCCCACAATTCGGCGAGCACATGCTCATGCGTGTGGTTGCTGTCGAGACAGACCAGTACAGGGCCATCGCCGCGCGCCAGATCATGAATCTGTTGAATTATGTTCGGCTCAATGCTAGATCCTTCGATCATCGTAATGTATTTAAACATTGGATGGGCTTCTATCGCGGTCCGATTATGAGGCCGTATGTCGATATCGACGCCGATGACCTGCCGGCTGGGAGCCTGCAGGTCAAGCGGTACGTCATTGGCGAGCGCGTCACATAAGTCAAGCAACCCGAGGACGGAAGCACTGAGGATCAATGAACCTCCATGTGCGATTCCCGTCTCGACGATCACACGAGGCTTAATCCTCCAAATCAACTCCTGTAGACAGACGATGTCCTGCGGGTATTGGATGATCGGCCGGCCGAGCCACTCGAAGTTGTACGAGTAGCGACGCATAACGCTTTGATTGGTCCATTCCGCAGACAGGCGAGCCATTTCTTGGTCTTTGGCGAGAGCCTCCACATTCTCGATCACGCTCCGCTGATGGTCGGTCTGAATTCGTTCGGCCACGTTCATGCTCCTAAGGTGATTCAGGGCCCCAGCTCGAGCGGAGTCGAGAGCCGAGCCCGCCGCAGAGGAAGATATTTGTGTCGATTTTCAGTGTCTTCTTGCCCGAGACGCCGGTGATTCGAGCCGGGTGTCTGGACCCGAAGGTCGCGATTAGGGGACGCATCGGGGAGTGTTCACCATGTACTGAGGATGATGTCGACCGCTGCACAGGCCTGGCGTAAGCGCCGGTCACTTGCACCGCCGCAGAAATCTGCGCAGTGGACGTAGTCCGGGGCTTGAGTCCCAGCCGGCAACCCAGATCGCTTCGCGACTCGCTCCACCAGTTCGTTCATGTAGAGATCATTTCGGACTGGATGTGTTAGATCCGATTCATTTTTCGTAAGTCGTCGAGATAGCCCGGGTGTTCGCGAACGTGCCTTTTGAACGGCAGGCGGGCGATCGTGAATTCAATGAGAGGAGGCACACTTCGATGGGTCCGGTATCGCCATGGGCAACGTGCAGATATATCGGTGTAATATCATTCCCATTGCGCTATCTCTTTCATGGCACGCCAACAATTTTCGGAGGATCGAAAGCGTTGTCCGGTTTGGCGTCGAACCGCAGTAGGTCACTACGTCCATACTCGGCGGCTATCTCTTCCACGAGTTCTCGCACGGTGATTCCGTGTCCTGAGCAGATGTTGACGGCGCCCTCGCGATCACTTAGCGCTGTGTCGACGATCATCCGGGCTGCGTCTTTCACGTCCATGAAATCCCTGACCTGGTTGCCGCGCGACAGAAGCACGTCTTCGCCCGCGGCCAGCTGCCGGCGTACATAGGGCACCAACCGCTGTTCAGGCTCGCCTTCGCCGTGCGGGTAGAACAGTCGGCACCAGGCAAAGCTGTTGTCTTTGAGGGCGAAGTAGTTGAGCAGGGTCATGTAGGCAGACGCTTTGCACGCGGCATACAACGTGGTGGGTATCAATGACGTGTCGGTAGTGAGAACACCTGGGGCCGAATCGTATTCAGCGCATGTGCCTATCCCGACGAACCGGCCACCAGTGTCGGCGAACGCCTCGGCCAGTCGTAGGGTGCCGGTGAGGCAGTTGAGGTTGTGCAGTGAGTTGAGATATTTGCCTGGTTCGGCGTACCAGGCGAGGTGGATGAGGGTGCTGGATTCGGTGACGAGTTCGGTCAAGTCGGACACGTTCTCTGTGAACAGGTCTCGCGTAGGCACGGTGGTGAGCAGCGTATGGGTGGGCAGGTTGGTGGTGCTACGCCCGATTGCGCGCACGGGTATGCCGCGGTCGAGCAGGTCGGCCACTACATGCCTTCCAACGAAGCCGGTTGCCCCGGTGACAGCGACAGTCACGTCCACACAGGGCCGCAGCCACAACGGTGGGGTCGCTGAGAATCATGCGGGTGACCTTGGTTGCAGATACAGGAACACTCATGCCGGTAACCGATGCCGGCGCCACCAGGATCTTGGCAGGGAGTCGAACAGTGGGGGCAGGCTCCGTCGCAGTCGGGGAGCCGAGCAAGCTGGCAGCCGTAGATGTCGGCGACAGACTCCATGGGTCGGGATAGTAACCCACCTCCATGGCTGGTGCGCCACGATTAGTCGTCGGCCTCGGGGGTTCGGAGTAGTCGGCCGGGTTGCCGTGTCGCTCCAGCGGCATCGGTGGCTTAGCGCACCTCGAGCTCGGTGATCGATGGCTTGGTGTACGCGATACGCGGCTTCATAGGAAACTCAATTCAGGAACCGGCATCACGAAACTCGCGCCTGGTCAACAGCATCAGTGCAGAAGTGACTCGGGGCGCAAACGTCGACGTCGCTGCGATTGGGTGTAGCACCCACGCTGGCGCGCACGCTGCGCTCTCCCAACGCCATCGAGTCGATGATCTCGGTCTGCCGCGAACACGCAAGCAACGTCAAACGCTGGCGCGACGGGCAGATGGCGCTGCGCTGGTGCGCCGCCGGCATGGTCGAAGCCGGCAAACAGTTCCGCCGCGTCAACGGCCACCTGCACCTTCCCAACAGTCCGCGCTGCACTCGAACGCGAAACCGCCGAACCTGTAGTGCACAATGACCAGGTGAGCGCAGCCTGATGCTCACCGGACCGCCACCGAAGTTCCACGGAACTCGGGACAACCTCGCCAGATCGTCACACCGACTTCCGCAGGACATCGTAGTAACCTACTATCTGGCTGCAACATGGATGAATAGCAAAAGACGACATAATATTCTTGGAAATCGGTATCTAGGGAGTAAGCATGGCTGAGTTGATTTCAAGACGTGGGTCTTCCGAATGCCGTGTCTGCGATTCCGACAATCTTGTTAACGTTTTGGACCTCGGTGCACAACCCCTGCCAGCCGAATACGGATACAGCCAAGATGAAGTGAAAGATGCTTTCCCGCTTTACCTACGCATTTGTCCCCGTTGTGGACTTGGGCAGTTGGGCGAGTACGTTTTACCTGAGCGAATCTTCCATGCCAAATACCCCTATCTTTCCTCGGCAAGTTCGACGTGGGTGAAGCACGCGAAACAGTACGCCTCGGTGATGGCAGAAAAGCTTTCACTCGACGCTTCGAGCCTTGTCGTGGAACTAGCCAGTAATGATGGGTACTTGTTGTCCGAATTTCGCCAGTTGGGCGTAGCGGTGCTCGGAGTCGAACCTGCGGCTAACGTGGCTGAAATTGCCCAGGCAACGGGTGTTCCAACCATCTCCGAATTTTTTGGTGTGAAACTTGCGAAAGTGCTGGTTTCTGAGCACGGCCATCCGCGACTGATTGTTGCAAACAATGTGTTTGCCCATGTCCCTGATATGCATGATTTCACTGAAGGGATGGCGATTCTTGCTGACGACGAGACCGTTATAACAATTGAAAACCCTTCGTTCTCAGTTCTTTTGCAGCAGGCGTTGTTCGACACGATCTACCACGAGCACTACTCTTATTTAACCGCGCATTCTGTCAGGGCCGTCGCACAGTCACACGGACTCGATTTGTTTCATGTGGACCATTTGCCGACTCATGGCGGTTCGAATCGATATTGGCTAAGCCGGAATCGCCCGCCGGATGAAACTGTTAAAGCAACGTTAGATGCCGAAGTCAAGGATGGGTTATTTGAGCCTGAAATGTGGGAGTCTTTCTCGCAGCGGTCCAGGACCGCTATTTCTGGGCTTCGTGAGTGGCTGACCGAACGGAAGCAGGCAGGAGACGTCGTGGCTGGCTACGGGGCTGCGCACAAAGGTAACACCTTTTTGAATGCAGTGGGCGAAGCATCGAAGAACTTAGTCTACGTCGTTGACGCTAGCCAGGAGAAGCACGGCAAGTTCCTTCCGGGGTCCCAAGTGCCAGTTCTCCCACCTGATGAACTCAATGCAGCAAAGCCCACTGATGTGCTGATTTTGCCTTGGAATATCGCCCCGGAGCTAGCGAAACGTATAGAGGTACTTGCTCCGCAGGCACGTATTTGGGTGGCCCAACCGTCGATGCGGCAGATTTGAACGGAGTTATTTATCTTGGAACTTAAGACCACTGCTTTAGAAGGCCTGTTCGTGCTTAAACGGCCTGTTAGGCGGGATCGGCGCGGCTTTTTTAGCCGATTGTTCGGTGCCGACGAACTCGCTGCCGCTGGTCGTCCTACTGCGGCGATTCATGTTAACTCGTCAACCTCAGTTGAGGTCGGCACGCTGCGGGGCCTCCACTTCCAGTTTCCACCGCACATGGAAGCCAAGATCGTTTCTTGTGCTGCAGGCGCTATCTGGGACGTCGGCGTTGACCTTCGGCCTCAGTCACCAACTAGGTTTCAATGGTCCGGGACAGTCTTGACGCCTGAAAATGGCGTTAGTCTAGTGATACCGGAAGGTTTTGGGCACGGGTTCATCACGTTGGAGCCAAATTCGACCGTTGTTTACGTGGTATCTGCTGCATACGCCCCAGATCATGAGTCGGGTATTCGATTCGACGATCCGATGTTGGGGATAGAATGGCCAATCGCTCCGCAAGTGTTGTCCGAAAAGGACCTCGAATGGGGCCTAGTTGCTGATCGCCTTAGCGAACTTGACTCAGGTTTTGGCGAAGCCTTTGAGACCGGGTAAGTCTTTGCCGATTTCAGCAGGCTCGGGCGGCCGCAGTTTAGATCTAGATTAACGCCCGCAGTAAATATGCCGTCGTTCCACTGGCGGTTCACCAAATCCGGCCACGAGGCCGCCGGTCGAGGCCGCCGCCGCGGTGCCGGCGCGTCCCGAACGCATCGAGGATGTGCCGGATTGGCGCACCTCGACGCTGATCCCGGCCCCGGCTGCCCCAAGGGGGCCCCGGTAGGGTCAGGAGGCACTGCGGCGACCAGTTCCCGGCTGCCCTACGACGTCCTCGGCGCGGTGGCCCAGTTGCCCTAGCCATATACTTGGTCGGGTACGTTCAGCGCGTGTTGGTACCGCGACGACCCGATAGCACGGCACGGGGAGCTAGGAGGACCTTTTCCTTGATTAACCCAGCGCCGGCCCAATGCTCAGCGTCCGAATATGCGGCCCCCCGAGATCGGCTATCGTGAGAAAGGCAATTATCACGGGCGCGACTGGACTGGTCGGCTCAGCAGTCGCGAAACATCTCGCCGCTCGAGGGGTAGAGGTTCTGTGCTTGGGTCGAAAGCAGCTTACGGAGACCGAGGCGGCAGCTGTAATCGGCTCAGAAAATACCAGATATTTGGCAATCGGAATGGAAACTATCCAAACTTTAGCGGACGCTATGGATCAGATTCATTGGAACCCAGGCGACTCTTGCGTATTTTATCACTTCGCATGGAGCGGGCGGGAAAAATTGGTAGACGGTGACTTTCGCGATCAGTTCGTGAACGCGATCTACACAGCGAACGCCGTCGCTGCAGCGAAACATGCAGGCTGCATAAAATTCGTGAGCGCAGGGACGATGGAGGAAACCTTCGCAGAATTATACCTGGCGGGACGTACGCAACTCTCATCATACGAGTCCTCACAGGCTAATTACACGATTGCGAAACTCGCTGCTCGAGACATGTCAAAAATGGTCGCATATCTTGAGAAAATAGATTACATCCACACGCGACTCTCGGTACCGCTCGACGAATTCCTAGTCCGGGGCGGATATGTATGTTCGACGACGAGAAAGATTCTCAGGCGAGAGCCGTACCAAATGCCGTTGAACGGTCAGCTATTCGACATAATCATCACTCAGGATGTGGCTGAAGCATACTTTCGACTAGGCCAGCGAGGAAAAAACAAGGCGGACTACTTTATCGGAACCTCTAGGCCGAAGACTCTGCGAGAATATTTTGAAATTTGTGAGCGAATAAGAGACGGCGATCTTAGCTTCCCGGCCGATTCAGGAAAAGGTTGTGCCGCTAATGATCTTTTCTCGATCCAAAGGTTGGTTGACGACACAGGCTTCGTTCCGTCCATCTCATATGAAAACTTCGTTCGATCGTTGGTGTAGGCATGAAAAAAGCAATCGTAACTGGAGCGACAGGCTTCATCGGATCTCTATTCGTCGAATATCTGACGCAGATGGGCGTGGAGGTACTGGCGCTCGGACGTAAGACTCCCGAAGAGATCAGACCTTTGAGGCGGCAGAAACTCAGCGCAGCCGAATACTTGCAGATCGATATGCGTGACATCTTAAGGCTCCCAGAAGCCTCGGCGAGCCTCGGATGGGAGACCGGCGATGAGTGTGTATTTTTTAATCTCGCCTGGGGTGGCGTCACCCGGCTGTCCGACCTGAACGTGCAAGCGCAGTTGAGCAACGTGATGTCAGCAGTAGATGCACTCAACGCCGCCTACGCGATAGGGTGCGAAAGATTCCTCCATGTAGGGACCATGGAGGAGGCATTCACTTACAGGTATCTTGAGTTAGATCATAACAAGAACAGCGAATACAACCGTCACGTAATTTACTCAGTCGCCAAAATCGCCGCGAAATATGCGCTCAAGTTGAAGGCCAGCCAACTTGGCATAGACTTTATTTACGTACTGCATTCTCACGTCATGGCGCCAGATGACGACAAGGATTCGTTCCTGCAAGTCACGTTAGGGAAGCTCATCAACGGCGAGGAATTGATCTTCTCGACTGGCGAACAGCTATTTGACGTCGTGTCCGCAAGCGACTGCGTGCGAGGCTACGCACTCATCTGCGAGAAAGGGCTGCCCGGCAAGGAATATTGGGTCGGGTCGGGAAACCCAAAGCCTCTGAGGGAATACGTCGAACGAATGTACAACCTGTACCCGTCAGGCATAGAGATGCAGTTTGGAAAGCTTCCCTACAATGACGTGAAACTCACTGAAGAAGATTTCTCCATTGCCGAGTTGGAAAATGATACAGGTTATGCCCCCCGCCTGACTTATGAAGATACAGTCAGGGAACTCCACGACAGCCTCACTCGGAGATGATCACCCGGTCGACCGCGACGTCCCAGACCCGGCCGCGAAGGCAGCGGATCATCTTCATTTCCGCGTACGGCGGGTGTTGGAAATGCATGCCGCGCACGGCGCCGATGCTGCTGGTCCGGGAGTGATTGATCTGCCTGATCTGGCGCTGGCCAAGCACGGGCTGCAATTCCTCGGCGCAGAAGAGGCGGGTGAAGGCGCCGCGGGCATCCCGGTGCGGCACCGACTGCACAATCTTGAGGCCGGCCAGCGGCGTGTCGAGGATCTTCATGTGGTCGCCCAACCTAATCCCGCGGTGGCCGCATCGGCGACGTAGGCCGCCAGTTCATCGGCGCTCGTCAGTGAACCCGATTCCAACTGGAGCCGATACCAGTTGGCTGTGTGATGGATTGCCTGGTCAAGCGTCCACACGGGACGCCACCCTAGCTGCATCCTCGCCTTGGCGCTGTCCAGTTGCAGCAGGCCCGCCTCGTGCGGCTGGGGATCAGATGTCATTTGCCACCGCAGCTGCGGCCAGGTGTGCGCAAGATCGTGGAGTACCTGCTCGACGGTCCGGTTCCCTTCGCCGTCCGGCCCGAAGTTCCACGCATCGGCGCCACCAGCGTCGCCTGCCAGGAGTCGCTGACCCAGCAGCAGGTAGCCGCTGAGGCAATCCAGTACGTGCTGCCACGGTCGCGTGGCGTGCGGCGAGCGAATGACGAGCGGCTCGCCGGCGGCAACCGAACGCACCAGGTCGGGAATCAGCCGGTCCTCGGACCAGTCACCGCCGCCAATTACGTTGCCGCCCCGGGCCGTTGCGAGCAGCGGTGCCGACGGCTGTTGCAGAAATGCGGTCCGAAAGCTCGCGGCCACCAATTCGGCGCCGGCCTTGGACGCGCTGTAGGGGTCGTGGCCCCCCAGGCGATCTCGTTCTCGGTATGCCCAGGGCCATTCGCGATTTTCGTAGCACTTGTCGGTCGTGACGACGACGATGGCACGCACGTCCGGTGCGTGGCGGGCGGCCTCGAGCACATGCGCAGTGCCCATCACATTGGTGGCCCAGGTGGTGATCGGCTCGCGGTAGGAGCGACGGACCAAAGGCTGTGCCGCCAAATGGAATACGATCTCGGGCTTTGCGGTGGCGAATACTCGATGGACTTCCGCTTCGTTGCGGATGTCGATGCGATGATCCTGGATCGCTAGTTGCAGTAGGTTCCAATGGTTGGGCTCCGACGTCGGATCCAACGCGAGCCCAGTGACTTCGGCGCCCAGCGATTGCAGCCACAGACACAACCAGCTGCCTTTGAAGCCGGTATGACCGGTGACCAGCACCCGGCGTCCGCGATACGCCGATCCGAAAGCGTTCAATTCCAGCATTTCCACGGCGCTTCGCCGCTACTCCAGAGTTCTTCGAGCATGTTCTTGTCCCGAAGCGTGTCCATGGGTTGCCAAAAGCCGGAATGCTCGAAGGCCATTATTTCGCCATCGGCAGCGAGACGAGCCAAGGGTGGGCCTTCCCACGAGGTTTGGTCGCCCTCAATGTAATCGAGTATGGCGGGCGAAAGGACGAAAAATCCACCGTTGATGAGGCCGCCATCACCACGTGGTTTCTCGGCAAACCGCGTCACCCGGTCGCCCGTGCACTCTATGGCCCCGTACCGCCCCGGCGGGAGCACCGCGGTAACCGTGGCGAGGCGGCCGTGTTGGCGGTGAAATTCGATGCTCGCGCCGATGTTCACGTCGCTGAGCCCGTCACCATACGTAAAGCAGAACGCCTCATCGTCCCGGATATAGGATCCCACTCGCTTGAGGCGCCCGCCTGTCATGGTGTCCTCACCCGTATCCACCAGTGTCACTCGCCAGGGTTCCGCGTGGCGGCGGTGGACTTCCATTTTATTAGCGGACATATCAAAGGTGACGTCCGACATGTGTAGAAAATAATTCGCGAAGTATTCCTTGATGACGTAACCCTTGTAACCGCAACACACAACAAAATCGTGAATACCGTGGTGGGAGTAGAGCTTCATGATGTGCCATAGGATTGGCCGTCCGCCGATCTCTACCATGGGTTTGGGGCGGATCGTGGTTTCTTCGCTGAGGCGAGTACCCAACCCGCCAGCCAACAATACGGCTTTCATTGGTGCCCCTTCCAACCGTGCCGCTCGGCCACTTCCGGGTCTAAGCGCTGCCCCGGGTCAACTCTGTCACCCCGCATCTGACTGGCTACTTAGGTTCGGTGCTTGCACGCAAGATCGGGCCCTAACGTCCTGAGCATTCTGCGTCGGCCACGAAATGGATGGCGCAGGGCTGAGGGGGGGAGGTTCAGAACGAGTCTCACAATCGACACCCTCCATTAATATCGGTCGACAAATGAACGCGATCAGATGATTTCCCGATAGATTTGCGCCGTCTCGGCCGCGCACTTGTCCCAGGGAAACACGGCGGTGCGCGCATAGCCCCGTGCGCGTAGATCGGCCTGCAGTTCGTCGGTTGTAGCTACACGTTCCAGTGCCGCCCGCAACTCTTCGTGATCGTTCGGGTCGAAATAAACGCCCGCGTCCCCGACTACTTCGGGAATCGAGCCGCCATTGCTACACACGACCGGGCAGCCATGACCCATCGCCTCTAGCGGAGGAAGCCCGAATCCCTCGTATTTGGAGGGACAGACGAACGCGGCAGCTGCCCGGTAGCGGGCGGCCAATTTCTGATCAGATCCCGACTCGTACCGCACCCGATCAGTGATGCCCAGTGCCCCGATCTCTTCGTGCTCGTCGGGCACCAAGGGAGGACCGCCGAAGGCGATCAGTTCGAACTCTTGCAAGACGGGGGAGCTCGCGTAAGCCTGCAGCAGCGTGCTGAAGTTCTTGTAGCCCCGGCGATTCCCCACGTAGAGAAGGAAGGGCGCGGTCTTCTCGCGATCTTCCTGCGTCGTCGTCGCGTCGGCGCCCGCGGTCATTGAGTAGCCGAGGTGGACAACGCTCGTTTTCTCCGGGTTGACGCCGTAGATACGCACAAGGTCTTGTTGCGTGTTCTCGGAAATGCAGATCACATGGTCTGCCCGATCGACCGCGGCGCGTTTGGCTGCGGTCATCCGTTTGGCGTCCGGGAATTCTGCAGGGAGCAGCTCGTGGATCATGTCGTACACCGTCACCACGCGGCGACGGCCCTTTCCGACGGGCTTGAGGGAGAAGTAGGTCTCGTGGACGATGTCGGGGTTCGTTCCCCGCCACGTCCACGGTGCGACGAGCTGATTTGCCTTGGGAATAAGCGAAATCCCACCGATCGTCAGAGGCGGTATATTTACGTACCTACCGCGTGTGAAGCTGCCGCCGGAATCAGCAAGGTACTTGTTGACGTGCCATGGCGCGACAACGGAGACGTCGGAGGCGCCATGGTTCGGTAGGCGGCTCGCCAGTTCGAAGAAATAGCGTGAAACGCCGCCATACGGTTGGAATGAGAAGATCTGGTGATCAAAGGCAATTTTCACGGGCGTTGAGCCCTTTCGCACTCGGCCTCGACCATTGCCTTGACGACGTCGCTCATCCGGTAGGTGGCCGACCAGCCGAGGACCTCCCTGGCTCTCGAAGCATCACCGCGCCCTTCGGCGAGATCCGAAGGGCGCCTTAGTGCCTCCGAGAGATCTGTATGCTCGCGCCAGTCGAGCCCCACCTCGCTGAACGCAGTCGCCGCGAATTCCTCGAGAGTGTGACTCTCGCCGGTAGCTATCACGAAGTCAGACGGCTCAGGCTGCTGCAACATCCGCCACATCGCATCGACATACTCGGGTGCCCATCCCCAATCTCGTTTGATTTGAACGTTGCCCAACGTCAGGCGGGACCGCTCGTCCGCGGCGATACGGACAGCTGCCGCCACGATCTTCTTCGTCACGAAGCGCTCAGGGCGCAAGGGGGATTCGTGATTGAACAATATGCCGGTGCTCGCGTGGAGCCCGTATGCCGCTCTGTAGTTCGCGACGAGCCAATGCGCCGTACTCTTCGCCACGGCGTAAGGGCTGCGGGGACGAAACGGTGTCTGCTCATTCGCCGGGCCACCCACTGTGTCTCCGAAGCATTCGCTCGAGCCGGCACTGTAAAAGCGAATCGGCTTATCGAGGAAGCGGATCGCTTCAAGCAGGTTGATCGTGCCGATCGCGACGCTCTCGAGGGTCTCTACCGGTTGCTCGAACGACAGGCCAACCGAGCTCTGTCCGGCCAGATTGTAGATCTCTTCGGGATCGGTCTCGCGCAGTATGTTGAGCACGCTGCGAAAGTCATTGGTGGCCACGGATTCCAGGTTCACGCGGTCACGGATTCCCAGGCGCGTCAGGTTCGCGAAGGTGCCAATCTGTGCGTCGCGCGACGTGCCGAACACCTGATAGCCCTTGTCGAGGAGCAGCCGCGCCAAATACGCGCCGTCCTGGCCTGATATACCGCAGATGAGCGCTCTCAATCAAACCCTCCTGAGGTGTCTCCCGCCACGTCAGCAAACGCGCAAGGAGGACAACCAGAACGTACGGTACGTTCCGCGTGATGAGCAAGCTTCCACCTTAGATGCGGCGCTCACCTTACGGACCGCCGCTTCATCGCAAAAGTCGATGCTATGAATTCTGATGGAGAGCTGCGACAGGCCCCAATGGCCGGGCGCGGCGTGCGCCTAGAGGACCACACGACCTGCACGGCCGCCGCACCCGAGGCCGTCCGCCTAATCCAAGGGAGTACCCCGGGTTACTTTCCTCCAAGGAAGTACGCCGAGGACAAGCCGCTGGTCGGACCTGTTGCGTCGGGCAGCAGCACGCGGGGGATTGCGTTGCTCATGCGTCTGGACCACGTCGCGGCCACGAGCCTCGACGAAAGCATTTTTCGATCGGTCCAAGTAGCCAGCTTCTGGTAAGCGCACTCCCATCTTGGATATCGGCGTCTTAAATCATTCCGATTACCCCTGCGGCAGAGCACCTTTCGCGTTCACGATGGCGAGATATCAACCTCGTCAGCGCTTCTCGACTCGGCGCCAAAATCCGACTACTGGCTGGTGTTTGGCGCGGAAGTCGTCACGGAAGCCGTTGGGTACCTTGATATTCGAAGCAACTTAGCGGACAGCGTGACGACCCTCAATGCCCATTGCCTCTTGGGTCGATGCTTTGCTAAGAATAGAGATGCTTTGCTAAGAATAGAGTTGCTGACTCAGTGATCGCGGATCGGGCCGCGGCGGGTGTGGGCAGCGGAATAGGATTCACGTGCAACTCAATCTCAATCCGCTGGCCCTCCTCGCGCAAGCCCTGACCGCGGGCGAAGCTAAGCAGCGCACTCTGATTGGCCGCGGGCTCACGTGGCAGGTGTGCGAACGGGAAGTGATCAACGGCCTAGCCGACGTGGAATTCTCGGTGTTCAGTCAATTCGGCGACGACGGCATCATTCAGTGGCTCATCCATCGGCTTTCGGGATTGAGCGAGACCTTCGTAGAATTCGGCGTCGGGGACTATCGAGAGTCCAACACCCGATTCCTGCTGCTGAACGACAACTGGCGCGGACTGGTGATGGATAGCTCCGATCGCAACGTCGCCGTCATCAAGCGCGACGAGATTTCGTGGCGCCATGATCTCCAGAGCGCGTGCACCTTCGTGACGGTGGAAAATATCGACCAATTGATGCTGGATCATGGGTTCGAAGGTGAGATCGGACTTCTTCATATCGACATTGACGGCAACGACTACTGGGTCTGGCGTGGCCTCACTGCCGTACGACCCGCGATCGCGATCATGGAGTACAACAGCGTGTTCGGCGCCGACCGCGCGATCACGATCCCTTACGACCCGAATTTCAGTAGAGCGAGCATCAACAATCTGTACTTCGGCGCCTCGCTGCCGGCGATGTGCGACCTCGCTAGTTCCAAGGGATATGACTTTGTCGGCAGCAACAGTGCAGGCAACAACGCTTATTTTGTTCGCTCCGACTTGCAGCACGGACTCAAGGTCCTGACCGCTGCGGAGGGCTACGTGACATCCAAGTTCGCCGAGTCCAGGGACAGCAAGGGCCGGCTGACTTATCTGCGCGGCGAGCGGCGACTGGCTTCTTTGAAAGGATTGCCTGTGGTCAATACTCGGACGAACGCCGAAGAGAAGCTCTGAGCCGCGCCCTGGAAGCGCTTCATTCATAGCCGCCGCGGCGACCGTATGCCCATCGCTCAACGTCTCTAGCCCGCGACACTTACTATGAGTCGACAGCGGGGCCTTACAGATGCAGCAACGTGAGGAGTGAAGCGGCCGCGATGATGGAATGTCGGACATTTGGTGACGAGGACGCGTCGGCCCCGGGGGGACTCTGATGAAGCGAGCGTTGATCACCGGAATCACCGGCCAGGACGGCTCGTACCTCGCCGAACTACTGCTGGCGAAGGGGTACGAAGTTCACGGGCTGATCCGAAGGGCTTCGACCTTCAACACCTCACGGATCGACCACCTGTACGTCGACCCGCACCAACCGGACGCTCGATTGTTTCTGCACTACGGCGACCTGACCGATGGCACCCGCCTCGTCACCTTGCTGAGCACCATCGAACCCGACGAGGTGTACAACCTGGCGGCGCAGTCACACGTGCGCGTCAGCTTTGACGAACCCGTGCACACGGGTGACACCACCGGCATGGGATCGATCCGGTTGCTGGACGCGGTTCGCCTGTCCAAGGTGGATTGCCGGTTCTATCAGGCGTCGTCGTCGGAGATGTTCGGCGCCTCGCCGCCGCCGCAGAGCGAGCAGACGCCGTTCTATCCGCGCTCGCCGTATGGCGCGGCAAAAGTCTACTCGTACTGGGTAACGCGCAACTATCGCGAGGCTTACGGGATGTTCGCGGTCAACGGCATCCTATTCAATCACGAATCACCAAGGCGCGGTGAGACATTCGTGACTCGAAAAATCACCCGGGCCGTGGCGCGGATCAAGGCGGGCGTCCAGGAAGACGTCTACTTGGGCAACCTCGACGCTGTCCGCGACTGGGGATACGCGCCTGAGTACGTCGAAGGAATGTGGCGGATGCTGCAGGCCAAGGAGCCCGACGACTTCGTTCTCGCGACAGGGCGCGGGTATACCGTTCGCGAGTTCGTCCAGACCGCCTTCGAGCATGCCGAGCTTGACTGGCAGAAGTACGTGAAATTCGACGAGCGCTATCTGCGTCCGACCGAAGTCGATTCGCTGATAGGCGACGCGACCAAGGCGGCGCAGTCGGTCGGATGGAAAGCTTCCGTCCACACCGGGGAGCTCGCACGGATCATGGTGGACGCGGACCTCGCGGCATTGGAATGCGACGGCAAAGCCTGGATTGACAAGCCCAGCCTCTCAGGTTGGAGCTGAGAAACCGGATGGATACTCGGGTCGGAGTGCTGGATCGCGGATTGCCGGTGTATGTCGCCGGACACCGCGGCTTGGTTGGCTCCGCTCTGCTGCGTGGCCTACAGGCGGCGGGATTCACCAATCTAGTTGTGCGCTCTCACGATCAACTCGACCTGACGGATCGGTCCGCGACATTTGGCTTCATCCGGGACGCCCAGCCACACGTCGTGATCGATGCTGCGGCGCGAGTGGGCGGCATCATGGCCAACAACACCTATCCCGCTGAGTTCCTTTCCGAGAATCTGCAGATCCAGGTCAATCTGCTCGACGCGGCCGTGGCTGCGCGAGTACCGCGGCTGCTATTCCTTGGATCGTCGTGCATATACCCGAAATTCGCTCCGCAGCCGATCAAGGAGACCTCGCTGCTCACCGGCTCGCTAGAGCCGACGAACGACGCCTACGCCATTGCCAAGATCGCCGGCATCCTTCAAGTCCAGGCCGTCCGACGACAATATGGCCTGGCCTGGATCTCTGCGATGCCAACCAATCTCTACGGACCGGGTGACAACTTTTCCCAATCGGATTCGCATCTGCTGCCGGCGCTCATCCGCAGGTATGAGGAGGCGAAGGCCGGCGGCGTGCCGGAGGTGACGAACTGGGGAACCGGCACGCCACGGCGCGAGTTGCTGCATGTCGACGATCTTGCAAGCGCCTGCCTGCACCTGCTGGAACATTACGACGGTCCAAGCCACGTGAACGTGGGGACTGGCATCGACCACACAATCGCTGAAATCGCCGAAATGGTCGCCACGACGGTGGGTTACAGCGGCAAAACTCGGTGGGACCCGAGTAAACCGGACGGCACGCCGCGCAAGCTGCTGGATGTGTCGGTTCTGCGTGAGACCGGATGGCAGTCCCGAATTGCGTTGCGAGAGGGTATCGGGGCGACGGTCGCGTGGTATCGCGCCAACGCCGGTGCGGTGCGCAATTGAGCGCGCCGGCGCTGGTGCGATGCGGTGGGGGAGAGCGTCGGAACCCTGCCGGTTAGCCGTTGTTCACGTTCGGGTCGTCACGTTGTTGGGGAGTCCATTCCGCCCCTGTATTCGCGTGTTAGTGTCACAGAATGAATTTGTTTGGTCGTGCCGGCTTGATCGCACGTGGCGTTGCACTTCAGCTGTCGCGTTCCTATTCTGATCGGGATATAAAGCGCCAATTCGTCAAGCACCTTGAATCGCATGAGGTGAATGTAGTTTTTGATATCGGCGCTAACTCAGGGCAATATGCTGCCGGTGTACGCTCGGCGGGCTTCAAGGGGCGAATGATCTCCTTCGAGCCGCTTGCGGAACCTTTCTCGCGGTTGGAGCGTAATGCGTCGGACGATCCCCTTTGGGATTGCCGGCGTTGTGCCCTGGGAGACACCGAAGGCACGATTTCGGTCAATGTCGCAGGCAATGCCGGCGAAAGTAGTTCTGTCTTACCAATGTTGAAACGCCATCAGGACGCCTACCCGCCGGCGAATTATGTCGGTGCCGAAGAAGTGCCGATACGTCGGCTGGACGCGGTCGCGCCGGAAATCTTGAAGCCGACCGACAAAACTTTTCTGAAGATTGACGTTCAGGGTTTTGAACAGCACGTGCTTGCTGGTGGCGAATCGACGATCAAAGACCGTTGCGCCGGTTTGCAACTCGAATTGTCATTCCTCCCTTTGTACGAAGGTGGAATGCTCATCAACCAAGCGCTCGATCTGGTGTATTCGATGGGATTTATATTGACGGGGTTATTGCCGTGCTTCGTCGATCCGCGGGATGGCCAAATGTTGCAGGCCGACGGCATCTTTTTTCGTCAGGAAGATTGATTCAGCGCGGGCGAGGCGCATGCCTGGGCTGACGCTGCTAACGTAGCTAGCGCCATGAATGCGCCGATGTTTTCGATCATCGTTCCCACGTTCAATGTTGCGGCGACTCTTGACGCCTGTCTTCGCAGCGTCGTCCAACAGACAAGCAACGACTTTGAGCTGGTCTTGGTGGACGGTGGTTCCACGGATGGAACCCTCGACATCGCGAAAAGCTTTGCCTCCGAGCTCGGTACACGACTGGTCATACATTCCGGTCCCGATCAGGGGCCCTACGACGCGATGAATCGTGGAGTGGCAATGGCAAGCGGGGCCTGGCTACTCTTCCTTGGCGGTGACGACACCCTCTACGAGGTCGACACGCTGGCCCGGGTCGCCACCTTCGTCGGCGACCATCAGCCCAGCGACCTGGTATACGGCGATGTGATCAACCGTTCAACCGGGACCCGGCATGCCGGCGAGTTCGATCTCGACCGTCTGCTCTTCGAGACGAATATGTGCCACCAGGCGATCTTCTATCGCCGCGAGCTTTTCGCCGGTATTGGGCCCTACAACCTGCGCTACAGGATCTGGGCCGACTGGGACTTCAACATCCGCTGCTTCTCCAACCCGGCGCTCGTTACCCGTTACATGGACATAGTTGTCACGTTGTACAACGACGTGACCGGCATCAGCAGCATGGTCGATAAGGAGTTCAGGAAACGGCTGCCCATATTCTTTTGGGCGGCGGCCTTCGAGATTTCTGGCCGAACGCTGGCGCTCTTCAAGCAAAAGGAAGTTCGCCAATCCGTTTTTCGTCAATGGCTGGTCCGGGCCAAAGCCAGGGGCTAGACCTGGGAAACCGTCTCACATACTGGATTCGGCGGCACGCCGGTAACCGCGCACAGCCCAGGGACCGAAGACCGCGAGCAGCAAGATCGCCCAGGCAAGGGTCATCATCAGGGGCCACAACACTGGTCCGCCGAGGGCCAGTGTCCGCATCGTCTCGACGGGTGGTGATATCGGTTGCACGCGGACAAACGGTTGGAGCCAACTCGGGTAGAGGTAAATCGGCGTGGTCGCGGGGTTGAGGAAGGCGAGCGCGACGGTCGCGCCCACCAGCCAGGTCATGATGGTACGGCCTTTGGTGCGGATGACGAGGGCCATTACCACCGCCGTGAAACCGACCGCCACGATCGACGGGATAAGGACGTACACCAGTACCGACGCCCAGCCATGCGCGAATCGCAGCCCCATGATGATGCCGAGGGCGGTGATAAGTGTCGTACCGACGAGAGCCCGAATGGCCTCCGCGGCGAGCCGGCCCGTGAGTGCGCTTGCCCGGTGCACCGGCAGCACCCACATCCGGCTGAGCACACCCGACTGGCGGTCCATCGTGATGCCGATCGCGTTGCCCAGGGTGCCGAACAGCGCGGACAGCACGGCGCAGAACGGGACCACGCCGTAGGCGCTGTCGATGCCGGTGACCCTACGAACCTGCTCGCCCAAGATCACTTGGTAAAGAACCAGCAGGAAGATGGGGAAGAGCAACGAACCCATCAACACAGCTCGGTCTCTCCGCCACCGGATCAGGAGTCGACCGGCTTGCAGCCAGCTCTCGATCAGCAGTGAGCCCGGCATTTCGGGATGAGATATCACGAGCCCCGCCTCTGCATCCGCACCGTGATGACGCCGAAGACCAGCACCATGCCCAGACACCAGGCCAAGCTGACCG
This sequence comes from Mycobacterium sp. Aquia_213, assembly GCF_026625985.1. Lineage (NCBI taxonomy): Bacteria > Bacillati > Actinomycetota > Actinomycetes > Mycobacteriales > Mycobacteriaceae > Mycobacterium > Mycobacterium sp. Aquia_213. The sequence continues at coordinate 3,415,379 of NZ_CP113116.1, read as the reverse complement.
CCAAATTGTTGACCAATACATGACCGCCGCCGAGGCCGCGCAGCGTTTCGACAACCTGGGATACCGGCTGATTGCGAACCCACGGACGCAACCAGGCGGGAAATGTCTTCTCGGGGGCAATCCCGGTGGATAATAGAAACAGCAGCAACTGGGGGACAAACAACGTGTAGCTGGCGCCCTGGAGGCTATTCGAACTCGATCCCAACGCGTCGGCGCCCAGCCCGACAGCCAGGCACAATAGCAGCGCGATAAGCACGAAGGCTACGCCGTTCGTCAGTCCGCCCGTCATTCGGAATCCGTACGCATAGCCGGCGACCATCGCCACTATGAGCGCTAGCGCGGCCCGGACCAGAGTGGCCGCCATGCGCGCGGTTACGGGGGTTGCCGCGGAGATCGGCTGCGTCCGCAAACGCTTGCCCAGACCGCTCAGATGGTCGCGCACCGCGCGGTCGGCGGTCAGTAGCCCGACGAAGATCATCGACTGGACGACCACTGCGGGCACCAGATACTGCGAGTAACTCAGGTGCCCGGTGTCGATCAGGCCGTGCAGCGCGACGCTGAAACCCGCCAAATACGCGACAGGCGACACGATTTCGAAAATCATCTCGCCGTCGCGCGCCGCGGATATCAGCGAACGCTCGGTGAGGGCGGCCAAGGCACTCACGATTGGGCGACGGTCCGTTCCGTGATGTGCAGGAACGCCTCGTCCAGCGACGGCTTACGCAGCGAAATGTCGGCCAGTTCGACACCGAGCGCATCGACGCGGCGAAACACGTCGGCCAGGGTAGCCACTCCGGCGGGGGCAACCACCGACACCGAGTTGGTGTCGCCGTTGACGACGACTCCGTCTAGTCCCGTCAGAGCCGCCGCGACCTGGGGCAGGTCGTCCGGATTTGCCGGGCTCACCTGGCAATAGCCGGTGCCGGCGCGGCGCTTCAGTTCCTCGGCGGTGCCACTGGCGATCACCTTTCCTTGATCGATGACGACGATCGAGTCGCTCAACATGTCGGCCTCTTCGAGGTACTGCGTGGTCAGCAGCACCGTGACTCCCTGCTCGGCCAAGGAGCTCACCAGGGCCCACACATCGCGGCGGGTGCGCGGATCCAACCCGGCGGTCGGTTCGTCGAGGAAGAGCACCTTAGGCGACACCATTAGTGCCGCGGCGAGGTCAGCGCGCCGTTGCATGCCTCCGGAATAGGTGGATATTGCCCGGTCGGCGGCAGCGACAAGATCGAACCGTTCGATCAGTTCGTCAGCCCGGGCCTTCGCTTGGCTGCGACGCAGCCCGCGAAGTCTGCCGAATAGGACTAGGTTCTCCCGGCCCGTGAGCAACATGTCTAACGTGATGAACTGCCCGGTCATCGAGATGCTGGCGCGCACCTGCGCGGGTTGGCGCGCAATGTCGTATCCGGCGACAGTGGCCCGGCCTGAACTTGGACGGATCAGCGTAGACAGGATGTTGATCGTGGTGGTCTTGCCGGCGCCGTTGTGGCCGAGCAGGCCGCAAACTGTTCCCGGTGGAACCGAGAAGCTGACGCCACTCAGCGCAGGCGTGTTTCGCCCGAATGTCTTCGCAAGGCCGTCGACTTCGATTGCCAGTGAGCTCACGGTAGGGAGTATTCCATCGTTGGCGCCAGTGCGTTGACGGTTTTGCTGTTAAATGGTCCAGGACAGTGCTTTTCGAGCGCCGCCGCAAAAGGTCCAGCGCGCAACTGTTCTATTTGCGAAATGTGCTCAAACTTTTCCCCACTCGCAATCGGCGTCGCCAACTAGACTGACTGCCTTGGGATTTCGGCCGTAGGCGCGTCCCCAGCGTGCTCCTGGCCTAGCAAAGCGCGAACCAGCGGACGGGGGCCTTCCGGCCGCAGCATTTGACTGGCCGGGCGCGGCCGGACTACCTGCGGCCACCAGAACCAGCGTCCGAGCAACGTGGCGATGGTGGGAGTCATGAACGAGCGGACGATCAGGGTGTCGAACAACAGCCCGAGGCCGATGGTCGTACCGACCTGACCGATGATCCGCAAATCACTGGACGCCATCGACGCCATCGTGAAGGCGAACACCAGACCGGCGTTGGTCACGACCTTTCCGGTACCGCCCATTGCGCGAATGATGCCGGTATTGATACCCGCGCCTATTTCCTCTTTCATGCGGGATACCAACAACAAGTTGTAGTCAGACCCCACCGCCAGCAGGACGATCACCGACATCGGCAGGACCATCCAGTACAGCTTGATTCCCAGAATGTACTGCCAGATCAGGACCGAAAGCCCGAACGATGAGCCCAGCGAAAGAGCCACCGTACCGACGATGACCAGGGCGGCGACAAAGCTGCGCGTGATGATGAGCATGATCGTGAAGATCAGGCACAGCGCGCCGATTCCCGCGATCAAGAGGTCGAATTTCGAGCCGTCTTTGAAGTCCTTGAAGGTCGACGCGGTGCCGGCGAGCCAGATCTTGGAGTCTTCCAGGGGCGTCGTCTTGAGCGCCTCCTCGGCCGCCGTCTTGATCTTGTCTACCCGGTCCACGCTTTCGGGCGATGCCGGGTCTCCTTTGTGGGAGATGATGAACCGCGCGGCTTTCCCGTCGGGCGACAAGAATTGATTCATCGCCTTCTGGAAGTCCGCGTTTTTGAAAATCTCCGGAGGCAGATAGAAGGAATCGTCGTTTCTAGAGTTGTCGAACGCCTGACCCATGGTGGTGGCGTCTTTATTGTCGACATCTACTTGGCCGAGGATTCCACCCATGGTGCTGTGCATCGTCAGCGTCGTCGACTTGAAAAACTGCATGCTTGCAATCATCTGCGGGAACTGCTCAAGCAGTTGCGGCAGCAAGGCATCCATTTTGTGGAGATCCACCAACAGATCCTTGAGTTTGTCGCTCAGCTCGTCGACCCCGTCTAGCGTGTCAAAGATCGACCTCAACGCAAAGCATATGGGGATATCGAAGCAATGCTTTTCCCAGTAAAAATAGCTCTTGATGGGTCTGAGGAAATCTTCGAAGTCGGCAAAATGGTCTCTCAACTCGTACAAGAGCGCCGTCATCTCGTCGGTTTTGGTGATCGATTCGTGCGTTAGGGCGGTAAGTTCCGACTGCAATGCGTAAAGGCGTCTCATTGACGCGATCTGTATGTCCATCATGTGGACCTGCTCGAGCATGTCGTCCATGCGAGCCTTCATATATTTGATGTTTTGTGACTGGGCCGAATTCTGCATGGCGAGCATGAAGGGGATCGAGGTGTGTTCGATCGGTGTTCCCTCGGGCCGGGTTATGCCCTGAACCCGGGCAATTCCGGGCACCTTGAATATGGCTCTGGCCAGCCTGTGCAGGACGATGAAATCGGCCGGATTGCGCATGTCATGATCGGATTCGATCATCAGAATCTCGGGCATCATCCGCGCTTGGGTGAAGTGCCGGTCGGCGGCCGCATAGCCGACGTTCGCCGGAATGTCGTCGGGCATGTAGAGCCGGTTGTTGTAGCTGGTCTGATAGCCGGGCAGCGTGACCAAACCGACCAGCGCGACGGCAATGGTCGCGACGAGGATGGGCACCGGCCAGCGGACGATTGCCGTGCCGATTCGGCGCCACCGACCGAAGCGGATGGCTCGCCTTGGATCGAGGAACCCGAAGCGGCCCCCGATGGTGAGGATCGCCGGCACCAACGTCAGCGCGATCACCACGGAAACGACCAAGCCGATGGCGCACGGCACGCCCATGGTCTGGAAGATGGGCATCCGGGTAAAGCTAAGACACAACATTGCTCCGGCGATCGTCAAGCCCGAACCCAACACGACGGGGACAACCCCGCGGAAGGTGTTGTAGTAGGCGGTTTCCCGATCCTCGCCGGCCTGGCGCGCCTCTTGATATCGGCCGAAGAAGAAGATCCCGTAGTCGGTGCCAGCCGCCATCGCAAGGGCCACCAGCAGGTTGACGGCAAACGTCGACAGTTGAACCAGGCTGTGATCGCCGAGAAACGCGACGATGCCGCGGGCCGCGAGTACCTCGATCCCGACGGTGATCAACAACAGAACCACCGTGATGATCGACCGATAGACGAAAAGCAGCACCACGAAAATGATCGCCGCGCCGACCGCGGTCATCTTCAAAATCGATCTGTCACCGGCCTCCTGCATGTCCGAGAACAGCGCCGACGGGCCGGTGACGTAAGCCTTAATGCCTTGCGGCGGCGGATTCTTCGCGAGAATGTCCCGGACGGAAGCAATGGAGTCCTGGCCCTGCGTAGTGCCCTGGTTGCCGGCCAGATTCATCTGGACGTAGACGGCCTTACTGTCGGCGCTCTGGGCGCCCGCCGCGGTGAGCCGGTCGCCCCACAAATCCTGAACGTGCTCAACATGTTTCGTGTCGGCCTTTAACAGGCGCATCAATTTGTCGTAGTACTTGTGCGCGCTGTCCCCGAGTTCCTGTTGCCCCTCGATCACTAGCATCACGAAGCTGTCCGAGTCGGACTCTTTGAAGACCTTGCCCATCCGCATCATCGCTTGCACTGCCGGCGCGTCTTGCGGCGCCAATGGCACCGAGTGCTCCCGGCCGACCCGCTCCAGCGACGGGACGGCAAAAGTCACCAGTAGGGTCAGCGCCACCCAGCCCAGGACGAAGACCAGCGAAAGGTTGCGGAGCGTGCGCGCTACGAACGGCTTCCGGACGGGGGGCGCGGCGGGCGCGGTAGGTATTGGTTCTGTGGTCATGCGCGCCTCACCGCGATTCTTTCAGCAGCAGCGAACGTACCAACGGGCGAGATCCCAAGGGCCGCAGCATTTGGCTTGCGGGGCGGGTGCGCACCTGTTGCGGCCACCAAAACCAGCGCCCGAGCAGCGCCGCAACGGCCGGTGTCATGAAGGCGCGCACCACCAGGGTGTCGAACATCAGGCCCATCCCGATCGTGGTGCCCAGCTGGGCGATGCTGCGCAGGTCGCTGACCGCCATCGAAGCCATGGTGAATGCGAATACCAAGCCCGCGTTCGTGACGACTTTTCCGGTGCCCGCCATGGCGCGGATGATTCCGGTGTGTATGCCGGCGCCCAATTCCTCTTTCATCCGGGAAACCAGGAGCAAGTTGTAGTCAGAACCCACGGCCAGGAGCACGATCACCGCCATCGAAAGAACGGTCCAGTGAATTTGCAGCCCAAGCAAATACTGCCAAACCAGGATGGACATCCCGAAGGAAGCGCCCAGCGAAAGCAATACCGTACCCACGATGACCAGCGCGGCGAGGAAACTACGCGTCATGATCAGCATGATGATGAAAATAAGGCAGAGGGCGGCGACTCCCGCGATCAAGAGGTCGTATTGCGCGCCCTCGACCAAGTCCTTCACCACGGCAGCGGTTCCGGTGAGATAAACCTTCGAATCTTCCAGCGGCGTGCCCTTGAGCGCCTCCTCGGCGGCAGTCCTGATTGGCTCCACCCGGGAAAGGCCCTCGGGCGTTGCCGGATCACCCTTTTGGGCAATAAGCATGCGGGCGTTCTTGCCGTCGGGTGACAGGAAGATTTTCATGACCCGCTTGAACGTCTCCGAGCTGTCGATGATGCTCGGTGGGATGTAGAAACTATCGTCGTTTTTGGAGGTGTCGAATGCCTGCCCCATGGCGTTCGGGTTCTGGCCGCCATTCACCTCCATCTGGCCGAGGGTTCCTTCCATGGTGCTGTGCATTGTCAGCATCATGGTCCGCATGCTTTGCATGGTTTCAATCATTTGCGGGATTTGTATGACCAGCTGCGGCAGAATTAAATCCAATTTATCGAGGTCTGCCACCAATTCAGTGAATTTGTCATTGACCTCGTCGACGCCATCGATTGCGTCGAATACCGACCTGATCGCGTAGCAGACGGGAATATCGTAGCAATGTTTTTCCCAATAGAAGTAGCTACGCAATGGCCGAAAGAAATCTTCGAAGTTCGAGACGCGGTCTCGCAACTCCGCCGTGGTCTTTTGGATTTCATGTGTCTGGCCGACCATGTCATGAGTGGTGGCGGTGAGCTCTTTCATTATTCCCACCATGTGCTGCATCAGCGCAATCATTTTGGCCAGTTCTTCGGCCTGCTTCATCATGTCGGCCATGCGGTCCTTTTGGAACGCCATATTCGTCAGCTGAGACGACTGCGACATGCTCATGATGTACGGAATGCTGGTGTGCGCGAGCGGGGTTCCCTCGGGCCGAGTCACGCTCTGAACCGTGGAAACACCCGGCACCGTGAGGATGCCCTTGGCCAATTGGTTCAATACCAGCATATCCGTGGGGTTGCGCAGGTCGTGGTCGGCTTCGACCAAGAGAATTTCCGGCATCATCATGCGCGACTCGGGAAAATGGCGCCCCGCGGCCGCATTTCCTATGCTGGCGGGGATATCTTCGGGGATGAATTTCTGGTCGTCGTAACTCGGATTGTATCCGGGTAACGTCAGCAACCCGATGAGGGCGACCGCCAATGTGGCAATGAATATGGGCGCGGGCCAGCGAACGATCGCCGTGCCTATTCGGCGCCACCCGCGCACCCGGATCTTCCGCTTGGGCTCGAACAGACCGAAACGGGCCCCAACAGCGAGAAGCGCGGGCGTGAGCGTGAGCGCGACCAGGACAGCGACGGCAATACCCGTAGCATTGGGAAGTCCCAGTGGCTGGAAATAGGGCAGCCGGGTAAAGCTCAGGCACAGAACCGCTCCGGAAATCGTCAAGCCGGAGGCCAGCACAACCTTGGCGACACTGCTGAATGTGGTATAGAAAGCGGTTTCTTTATCTTCGCCGGCCTGCCGGGCCTCCTGATATCGCCCAACAAAGAAGATTCCATAGTCGGTTCCCGTGGCGATGACCGCGGCCACCAAGAGGTTGACTGCGAAAGTGGTAAGACCAATGAGCCCGTGATAGGCGAGAAATGCAACCATTCCTCGGGCTATCGTTAATTGCAGACCGACCATCAGCAACAACAAGATGACGGTAAAGAGTGAACGATAGACGAGCAGCAACGTAATGAAGATCACGGAAAGGCTCGCCAGCGTGACCGTCGTGACTGTCTGCTGGCCCGCTTTGTTCATATCCGCGACGGTTGCGGCGGGGCCGGTGACATAGACCTTGAGTCCGGGCGGCGGGGGCAGGCCGGCCACGATGCCGCGGATGGCCGCGACCGATGCGTCTCCCGCGGATGCGCCCTGGAGACCGCCAAGGTTCAACTGCACATAAGCGGCCTTGCCGTCGATACTTTGCGCGGCGGCCGCCGTGACGGGATCTCCCCAGAAGTTCTGGACGTGCTGGACATGCTTCGTATCGGCTTCAAGCCGGCGCACCAATTCGTCGTAGTACTGGTGCGCGTCGTGGCCGAGGGGTTGGTCCCCCTCGAGCACGATCATCGCGAGAGCGCCGGAATTCGATTCCTTGAAGTCCTGGCCCAGGCGTGCCATCGCCTTGAAGGACGGTGCGTCTACGGGATTCAGCGATACCGAATGCCCTTGCTCGACGACCTCCAGCGGCGGCACGCCGACGGTGAAGAAGACGGTGAGCCCGAGCCAACCCAAGATGATGAGTATGGAAAACCGGTGGACGTTCCGCGCGATGAAGGGTCGCGCGGGCCGCTCCGTGCCTAAGCTTTCGTCGCTCATGCAGCCGTAAGCACGCAGTACGTGAAGGCGTTCACCTCGTGCGACACCTTCTCGGACTTCACGGCGCCATCGACGATGATGCGGCAGCCGATCGTGTCTGTATTACCCTGTGCCACCACGTTTCCCACGATCGACGGCAGTGTCGTCGAGAGATCCATCGACCACGGCAGAGTCACAGCGTTGATGTGCTGCGGGTCGGCGTTGACGTCGAAATAGCTGATATCGGCCACCGTCCCCGGCGCTCCGAAGACCTCATATTTCAGATGCTTCGGGTTGAACGGTTTGCTGTCTTTGACTCGGGAGTCGGCATACGACTGGCGCTTCTCGGAGCCGAATATCCCGTGCAACCGCGACACCGTGAATCCGCCGGCGGTAAGGACCGCGACGATCAGCAGTGGGATCCACAGCCGACCGAGAAGCTTGAACGCTCCCGCCCCCGGATTCCGCCGACCCTTTCGAGCTCCATCGGGTTGGGATCCGGGTGCTGACCGGCGACCGAACCGCCGGAAGCGGCCAGTGGGCTCGCTCACGCCCTGGCTACCTTCGGTGGCGACGTCGGATCGGGCTCGAACATCGTGTTCGACCACCGCACCCCCTTCAACCCGTTCACAGACTCGCTATTTAACCGCTCCAACACCTGCCCAAACCTCCATCGCACCACGCCAGACCTGCGGCGGTCAGCTCAAACGAGCGGCGTTCGGCGCGTGCGACCAGATCTTGATGAGTAAACCATGCCATTGGCTCCGACATCAGATCTTTCGTAACCCGGTACGGGATCGTTACTCGTATCGCGTGGGTAAGGGCACGGTATCAATGCGTGGAATCTGCCCGCGGAGCGGGTGTTGTATGCGTCATTGTCCCGAGCAATGGTGATACACATAACATTCCGGCGCGATCCCGTGCACAAGAGGTCATCCGCCAATCGTGGCCAGCTAACGAAGTGTGAGTGGTTCGCTGAGGTGGCTGTACGCCTGATTTGTCGTCGTCAGATCAACGGCCGGTGTTGAGGCCGGGCGGCAGCGAGGAACCGGGCAGTCGCGCGATGCCATCGGCCCTCGCACCCCGGTAGCTACCGCGGCGCACGCGCATTTGCTGTGGCCATCTCGCCGGCGTTTCCGGTCTGATCTGCGGGTCCTTGCTCTGGCCGCTTCGCCGGTATTCCAGCGCGGCAACTAACGAGCAACGAGAGCGTAACTCGTTCGTTTTCTGACCGCGGGTACCGTACTCTTGGCGGGCGGCAGACCGCCCATACCGTCGCTGCAGGTCACTGCACTCCGAGACGTCAACGCCTGAGCGTTGCGCCGCGCACCGAATTGCCAAGAGGTGTAACGAGTGCTTAACAGATCACATCAGGAACTTTGTCGAAACCTCCGACCGAGCCTGTAGGCCTCCAGTATGGTTTGGAACGACCCCACGTATATCGAGAGAACGCCTGGAGAACTGTGAGCACGAATCCGTTCGACGACGATAATGGCAGTTTTTTCGTGTTGGTCAATGACGAGGAGCAACACAGCCTGTGGCCGACCTTCGCTGATGTTCCCGCTGGATGGCGGGTGGTATACGGCGAGGCCGACCGTGCGGCGTGTCTGGACTACATCGAGCAGAACTGGCCCGATATCCGGCCGAAGAGTCTGCGCGAGCGGCTGGCAGCGGGTCGGAGTTTTGATAAGTAAACCGCCTGGGTATGGGGACTCGGGTGGAGCTCTGGGGGACTCATATGGAACGTGGTGAGCGGGCACACCCGCTGACCCGCGGACAGCTCGATATTTGGCTCTCGCAGGAAACCGGTTTCGCGGGTACCGAGTGGCAGCTTGGCCTTTTGGTGTTGATCGAGGGCGCCGTACATCGCGATTTGCTGCAGCAGGCGATCCGGCAAGTCGTTGCCGAGGCCGAGTCGGGCCGGGCGGCGTTCTTCGAAGCCGACGGCCACGTTTTGCAAAAGGCTGTCGATTATCCGGATACAGAGCTGGGCTTCTATGATTTCAGGGGCTCGGACGATCCGGTGCAAAAAGTCCGCGAAATGGCGTCCTCAATTCAGCGCACGCCAATGCCATTCTCGGGTCCCCTTTTTATTTTCGTGTTATTCCAAACACAAGATAATCAATTCTATTTGTTCGCGTGCTGCCACCACATCGCGGTAGACGGCATGGGCATGGCGCTGGTGAGCCGCCGGGTTGCCACCGTCTACACGGCTCTGGTCGCCGGTGAACCGGTGCCGGACGCCTACTTCGGTTCCTTGCAGGACCTGATCGACTGCGAGTCCAGTTACGAGGCGTCCGCCGACTACCAGGATGACCAGGCCTATTGGCAGGAACATCTGCCGACCGAAAGTGGATTCCACTATCGGCTACCTCAGCTCACCGAAGAGCGTGACCCGTATCTGACTTCCGCCTCGGTGCAGTTGGATCCGGCCGTTGTGAGCCGAATGCAACAGTTGACCAAACAGTTGCGGGTGCGCCGGTATTCGGCGATTACCGCCGCGTGTGCGCTGTTGGTGCGCGGATGGTCCGGTAACGCTTCCGAGGTGACGCTGGACTTCCCGGTCAGCCGGCGGGTAACTCCAGAGTCGAAGACACTGCCCGCGATGCTTGCCGGGGTTGTTCCACTCGTATTGTCGACGTCCCCGGACGCGACGGTCGCCGATTTTGTTGCCCACGTCGACATACGTATTCGGGAGCTGTTGCAGCATCAGCGTTTCCCGGTGCATGTCCTGGAGGGCGAGGGCGGCGCCCGGCAGGGCGCAAACCGGGTGGGTGTCAATTTCATCCCGTCCCGCCTGACCCTGAACCTTGCCGGTGCGCCGGCACATGCGGGGTACACCAACCACGGCCCGGTGGGTCACTTCGGGTTCTTCTTCCTCGGCGCCGGCGACCAACTCTTCCTGAGCACGGCCGGTCCTGGGCAGCCGTTTGCGAACTTTGATGTCGCCGATCTGGCGGCGAAGTTCCAGCAGGTGCTGTTGGCGATGGTCGAGGACCCGACGGCGCCGCTCTCGTCGATCGAGGCGCTGGATGCCGATGACACGCACCGCCTGGACGAGATCGGCAATCGGGCTGTCCTCACGGAGCTCGCACCGGCGAAGGTGTCGATTCCGGCGACGTTCGCCAAACACGTAGAGCGCACCCCCGAGGCAGTCGCGGTGACTTTCGAGGGTCGGTCCACGACTTACCGGGAACTCGACGAGGCCGCCAACCGATTGGCGCACCAGCTGGTCAGCGAGGGTGTCGGCCCGGGCCACGTTGTGGCGCTTCAGTTTTCCCGTTCGGCCGACGCGATCATCGCGATCCTGGCCGTTTTGAAGACCGGCGCGGCATATCTGCCGATTGACCCCGCACTCCCGTCAGCGCGCACCGAGTTCATGCTTGCCGATGCCGCGCCAACGGCGGCGGTCACCACCGCAGACCTGCGGTCGCGGTTGGATGGACAGGATCTGGTGGTCATCGATGTCGCCGATCCCCGCATTGCGGCGCAGCCCAGTACGGCGCTGCCGACGCCGGACCCGGACAACGTCGCCCACGTCATCTACACGTCCGGCACTACCGGCATGCCCAAAGGTGTTGCGGTTACCCATCACAACGTCACGCAACTGTTCGCCTGCTTCGATGCCGGCCTGCCGCGGACCGGTGTGTGGTCGCAGTGCCACTCGTTGGCCTTCGACTTCTCGGTGTGGGAGATCTGGGCCGCCCTGCTCGGGGGCAGACGGCTGGTGGTGGTGCCGGAGTCGGTGACCCGCTCGCCAGAAGACTTCCACGCCTTGTTGGTCGGCGAACACGTCAGCGTGCTCACCCAGACCCCCTCGGCGGTCGGGATGCTGTCGCCAGAGGGGCTGGAGACCGCCGCATTGGTGGTCGCGGGCGAGGCCTGCCCGGCCGAGGTCGTGGATCAGTGGGCGCCCGGGCGTGTGATGGTCAACGGCTACGGCCCCACCGAGACGACGGTGTGTGTGGCGATCAGCGCCCCGCTGGTGCCGGGATCCGGTGTGGTGCCGATCGGTTCGCCGGTCCCGGGTGCTGCGTTGTTCGTCCTGGACAGGTGGTTGAAGCCGGTGCCGCCCGGCGTGGTCGGTGAGTTGTACGTCGCCGGCGCCGGCGTGGCGTGTGGCTATGTACGCCGGGCGGGTTTGACCTCGTCGCGTTTTGTGGCATGCCCGTTCGGGCAGCCGGGGGACCGGATGTACCGCACCGGAGACCTGGTCTCCTGGGGCGACGATGGACAACTGCTTTACCTCGGACGCGCTGACGAGCAGGTCAAGATCCGCGGGTATCGCATCGAGCTGGGTGAGGTGCAGGCCGCGCTGGCCGCGCTGGACGACGTCAAGCAGGCCGCGGTCATCGCCCGCGAGGACCGTCCCGGCGACAAGCGCCTGGTCGGCTATGTCACCGGCACCGTCGACCCCGCCGCGGCCCGCGCCAGGCTGGCCGACCGGCTGCCGGCATACATGGTTCCCGCCGCGGTGGTGGTCTTGGAGACGCTGCCGCTGACGCCCAACGGCAAACTCGACACCCGCGCCCTGCCCGCGCCGGAATACCACAACGTCGGTGGCGCTTACCGTGCTCCGACGACCGCGGTCGAAGAGGTCTTGGCCGGTATCTACTCCGAAATCCTGGGCCTCGAGCGGGTCGGGATCGATGACTCGTTCTTCGACCTGGGCGGCGACAGCATCCTGTCGATGCAGGTCGTGGCGCGGGCCCGGGCGGCCGGTGTGCTGCTGCGTCCGCGCGACATTTTCGTTGAGCAGTCCGTAGCGCGGCTGGCCCAGGTGGCCAGCGTGGCGACCGGTGAGATCGGGGCGGCCGACGAGGGTCTCGGCGAGGTGGTGTCCACCCCGATCATCCGTTGGCTGCAAGACATCGACGGTCGGGTCGAGGAGTTCAACCAGGCGATGGTGGTGCAAGCCCCGGCCGGAGTGACCGAGCCCGACGTTGCGGTGGTGCTGCAGGCGCTGGTGGATCGGCATGCCACCCTGCGGCTGCGTGCCGACGACGACGGCGCCGGCGGTTGGTCGCTGTGGGTGCCCGACGTCGGGTCCGTCGATGCCGGCGCTCATGTGCAATCGGTCGACGTGTTGACCGACAAGGCGCTCACCGAAGCGCGCTCGCGGCTGAATCCGGCCACTGGGACGATGTTCAGCGCGCTGTGGGTTACCTCTACTTCCCAGTTGGCGTTGATCATTCACCACCTGGCCGTCGATGGCGTCTCATGGCGAATCCTGTTGGAAGACCTCAACATCGCGTGGGCCCAGCATCACAGCGGGCAAGAGGTGGAGTTGCCTGCACCGGGGACGTCGTTTGCCCGGTGGTCGTCACTGCTCGAAGAGCACGCCCGTAGCGAGGCGGTCGTGGCGCAGGCGGACGCCTGGCGGCAGGTGGCGGCGACCCCGGCCGTGTTGCCGGCGGTACAGCCGGCGGTGGATACGCACGCCAACGCCGGACGGCTGTCGGTGGACCTGGATGTCGACACGACCCGGCAGATCCTGGGTGAGGTCCCGGCCGCGTTTCACGCTGGGGTGCAAGACATTCTGTTGATCGCATTCGGGTTGGCCTGGACGGAATTCCTGGGCTCCCCGGGCAAGCCGCTCGGCATCGACGTCGAGGGTCACGGGCGCCACGAAGAGCTGAATCCCTACGTCGACCTGTCGCGCACGGTCGGGTGGTTCACCACCAAGTACCCGGTGTCGCTGGCCGTGGGTGGCCTGGACTGGTCGCGGGTGGTCGCCGGCGACCCGGCACTCGGCGCCGTCATCAAAGACGTCAAAGAACAGCTGCGGGCCCTGCCCGACGGACTGACCTACGGTCTCCTGCGGTATCTGAACCCCGACGTGGACCTGGCCGGAGCCGACCCCGCGATCGGCTTCAACTACTTGGGCCGCATGGGCGCCTCGGCGGCCGAGCTCTCCGAGGACCTGTGGCGGGTCAGCCAGGAAAGCCTCGCGCTGGCCGGTGCGGCCGCGGCGATCCCAATGCCGTTGGCGCACACCGTTGAACTCAACGCCGGCACCGTCGACGGCGAAGCGGGTCCGCATTTGCACGCCAACTGGACCTGGGCGCCGTCGGCACTGGACGACACCCAGATCAACAGGCTCAGCCAACTGTGGTTCGAGGCCCTGGCCGGCATCTGCGCACACGTCCGCCGCGGTGGCGGCGGGCTGACACCGTCCGATGTGGCGCCGGCGCGTCTGAGTCAGCAGCAAATCGACGATCTGTCCCGGCAGCTGCGCATTGCCGACGTGCTCCCGCTGACCCCGGTGCAGCAGGGGCTGTTGTTCCACACGGCGCTCGCGGAGGGCTCCGGCGACGATTTGTACGCGGTGCAATTGGGCATCACCGTGACCGGCCCGCTCGAGCAGAAGCGGTTGCGTGAGGCAGTGCAGACGGTGGTCAACCGCCACCCCAACCTGGCGGCGCGGTTCTGCCAACAGTTCGACGAGCCGATCCAGATCATCCCGGCCGAGCCCGTGATGGCGTGGCAGTACGTCGAAATGGCCGGCGGCGAAGCCGAAGTCGACGAGCGGGTCCAACAGCTGTGCGCCGACGAACGTGCCGCGGTCTGCGACATCGCCGACCAGCCGGCTTTCCGGGTCGCCTTGATCCGCACCGGGGACAACCGGCACCGGTTTGTGCTGACCATCCACCACATCGTGATCGATGGCTGGTCGCTGCCGATCCTGCTGCAGGAGATCTTCACTCTTTATTACGGGCAACGGTTGGCCGCGCCCCCGTCGTATCGCAGCTTTGTCACCTGGCTGGCCGAGCAGGATCGCGATGCCGCGCAAGCCGCGTGGGCCGAAGTGCTGGCCGGCTTTGACACGCCCACGCTGGTGAGTCCGCCCGGGCAGGCGGCCGAGCGCGGCGTGGAATCGTATCGGGTGCCTGCCGACACGACCCAGGCCCTGACCGAGCTGGCGCGCTCGAACCACACCACCGTCAGCAATGTGCTGCAGGCGGCGTGGGCGCAGGTACTGATGTGGCTGACCGGCCATCACGATGTCGCCTTCGGCACCGCCGTCTCCGGCCGGCCGACCGAGTTGCCCGGCGCGGAAGCGCTGGTGGGTCTGCTGATCAACACGGTGCCAGTGCGGGCCACCGCCACCGCGACCACCACGATCGCCGAGCTGGTGGCCCAGTTGCAGCGGTCCCACAACGACACGATCGAGTACGACCACCTGGCGCTGCGGGATATCCACCGCGTGACCGGTCACGACCAGCTGTTCGACACGCTTTTCCTGTACGAGAACTACCCGGTCGACGCTGGGGCGCTGTTCGGCGTCCAAGAGCTGGCCATCACCGATTTCAGCAGTCGCGAATTCAACCACTACCCGTTGTCGGTGGTCGTGACGCCGGGCCACGAACTGAGCCTGCGCGTCGAATTCGACAGCCACGTCTTCGATGTCGCCACCGTCGACTCGTTGATCGAGCGGTTGCGGCGGGTGTTGGTGTTGATGACGGCCGATGCCACGCGTCGGTTGTCGTCGATTGATTTGCTTGACGGTGATGAGCATGCGCGGTTGGAGGAGTGGGGCAATCGGGCGGTGCTGACCCAGCCCGCGGGCACGCCGGTGTCGATTCCGGAGTTGTTCGCCGCGCAGGTCGCGCGCGCCCCGGAGGCCGTGGCCGTCAATTGCGGAGACGGGTCGTGGACGTATCGCGAGCTCGATGAGGCCGCGAACCGGTTGGCGCACGTGTTGTCCGATCGCGGGGCCGGACCGGGTCAGCGGGTGGCGGTGCTGCTCAACCGATCTGCCGAAGCCATCGTGTCGTTGTTGGCGGTGCTCAAGACCGGGGCGGCGTATCTGCCGATGGATCCCGCGCACCCGACGGCGCGGATGGAATTCATGCTGGCCGATTCCGCGCCGATCGCCGCCCTCACCACCGCGGACCTGCGCCCGCGGTTGGAGAACGCTGCCCTGCAGGTCATCGACATCGAGGACCCGGCCATCATTGCGGCGCCGAACACCGCGTTGCCGACCCCGGCGGCCGACCATGTCGCCTACATCATCTACACCTCGGGCACCACAGGTAAGCCCAAGGGCGTCGCCGTCACCCACCGCAACGTGACGCAGTTGCTGGAGTCCCTCGACGCCGAGATGGAACTGGGACAGGTGTGGACGCAATGCCACTCGCTGGCATTCGACTACTCGGTATGGGAGATCTGGGGCGCGCTGCTACACGGCGGCCGGGTGGTCGTGGTGCCCGACTCGGTGGTGCGTTCACCCGAAGACCTGCACGCCTTGCTGGTCAGCGAGCAAGTCAGCGTCTTGAGTCAGACGCCGTCGGCGTTCTACGCGTTGCAAGCCGCCGACGCGCTGGCCCCCGAACTGGGACAACAGCTCAAGCTGCAGACCGTGGTCTTCGGCGGTGAAGCGCTTGAGCCGCAACGCCTGCAGACGTGGTTGCACAACCATCCGGGACTGCCGCGGATGATCAACATGTACGGCATCACCGAGACCACCGTGCACGCCTCCTTCCGCGAGATCGTCGACGCCGACGTGGACAGCAACACCAGCCCGATCGGGGTGCCGTTGGCGCATCTCGCGTTCTTCGTGCTCGACGGCTGGCTGCGGCCCGTCGCACCCGGGGTGGTCGGGGAGTTGTATGTCGCCGGCGCCGGCGTCGCGAGCGGGTACATCGGCCGGCCGGACCTGACGACGACACGGTTCGTGGCGTGTCCGTTCGGCGGGCCCGGATCACGGATGTATCGCACCGGGGACCTGGTGTCCTGGGGTACCGACGGCCAGCTGCGTTATATGGGGCGTGCGGACAAGCAGGTCAAGATCCGCGGGTATCGCATCGAACTCGGGGAGATCCAGGCGGCGCTGGCCGCCGTGGACGGGGTGACGCAGGCCGCGGTGATCGCGCGCGAGGATCGCCCCGGCGACAAGCGTTTGGTCGGTTATGTCACCGGTACCGCGGACCCGACCGAGATCCGCGCCCAGGTGGCCGAGCGGCTGCCGTCGTACATGGTGCCGGTCGCGGTGGTGGTCATGGATGCCCTGCCGTTGACGGTCAACGGCAAGCTCGACACCCGCGCCCTACCGTCGCCGGAATACTCCGACGCCGACAGCTACCGCGCCCCCAGCGACGCGATCGAAGAAATCCTCGCCGGGGTCTACGCCCAGGTGCTGGGCGTCGAGCGCGTCGGCGTCGACGACTCGTTCTTCGACCTGGGCGGCGACAGCATTCTGTCGATGCAGGTGGTGGCCCGGGCCCGGGCGGCCGGCGTAATGTGCCGTCCGCGTGACATTTTCGTCGAACAGACCGTGGCAAAGCTGGCTCGGGTGGCCCGCCTGGGCGGCGAGGGCGATGGCGCGGTCGACGAGGGTCTCGGCGAGGTAATCGCCACCCCGATCATTCGCTGGCTGCAGGACACCGACGGTCCGGTCGAGCAGTTCAACCAGACGATGGTGGTGCAGGCCCCCGACGGGGTGACCGCAGCCGATGCGACGGTGGTGCTGCAGGCGCTGGTGGATCGGCACGCGATTTTGCGACTGCGTGTCGACGACGACGGCGCCGGCGGTTGGTCGTTGTGGGTACCCGAGGTCGGCTCGGTCGATGCCGCCGCGCTGCTGCAGTCGGTCGAGGTGTTGTCCGACGAGGCGCTCGTCGCGGCGCGGTCGCGGTTGAACCCGTCGGCCGGAGTGATGTTGAGCGCCTTGTGGGTTGGCTCGACGTCGCAGTTGGTGCTGATCGTTCACCACCTGGCCGTCGATGGCGTGTCGTGGCGAATCCTGTTGGAGGACCTCAACATTGGCTGGGCCCAGCATCACAGCGGGCAAGAGGTGGCGTTGCCGGTGCCCGGCACGTCGTTCGCCCGGTGGTCGTCGCTGCTAGACGCGCACGCGCGGGTTCCCGAAGTCGTCGCCCAGGCCGAGGCATGGCGGCAGGTGGCCGCGGTGCCCGCCGCGCTGCCGGCGCCGCAGCCCGGGGCAGACACGTTCGCCACGGCCGGGCAACTGTCGGTCGGGCTCGACGTTGAGACGACACGGCTGCTGTTGGGTGAGGTGCCGGCGGCGTTTCACGCTGGGGTGCAAGACATTCTGTTGATCGCGTTCGGTTTGGCCTGGGCGGAGTTCCTGGGTACCGGCGGCGCGCCGATCGGTATCGATGTCGAGGGTCACGGCCGCCACGAGGAATTGTCCGCAGATGTAGACCTGTCGCGGACGGTTGGCTGGTTCACCACCAAGTACCCGGTGTCGCTGGCCGTCGGCGAGCTGGGCTGGACGCAGGTGGTCGCCGGCGACACGGCGCTGGGGCCGGTGATCAAAGAGGCCAAGGAGCAGCTGCGCGGGTTGCCCGATCCGCTGACCTACGGTCTGCTGCGGTACCTGAACCCCGATGTCGACCTGGACGGATCCGACCCGGCGATCGGGTTCAACTACCTGGGCCGGCTGGGCGCGGGTGCCGCGGACCTCTCCGGTGACCTGTGGCAGATCTCGCAGGACGACCTGCCGGCCGTGGCGGCGGCGACGGCCGTCGCGATGCCGCTGGCCCACACCGTCGAACTCAACGCCGGCACCATGGACGCCGAGGGTGGCCCGCAGCTGCAGGCCAACTGGACCTGGGCGTCCTCAGCGCTGGACGAGCCTGCGATCGATCGGTTGAGCCAGTTGTGGTTTGACGCGCTGTCGGGCATCTGCGCGCACGTGCGCAATGGCGGGGGCGGCTTGACACCGTCCGACCTGGCGCCGGCGCGGATGAGCCAGCAGCAGATCGACGAACTGCAGCAAACCGATCAGTTCGCCGATGTGTTGCCGCTGACCCCGCTGCAGCAGGGCCTGTTCTTCCACGCCAGCACCGCGGAGGACCTCGGCGTCAGCGGCGACGATCTGTACGCGGTGCAGCTCGACATCAGCATCAGCGGCGCCGTCGACCCGGATCGGCTGCGCGATGCGGTCCACACCGTCGTCACCCGGCACCCACACCTGGTGGCCCGCTTCAGCGGTGACTTCGACGAGCCACTGCAGATCCTTCCTGCTGAGCCCGAATTGATTTGGCAGTACCTCGAATTGGGCGGCGGCGACGTCGACGCGCAAGTTGAGCAGGTGTCCGCGGCCGAACGCGCCGCCGTCTGCGATCTCGCCGCCTTGCCGGCCTTCCGGGCGGCGTTGCTGCGCGCCGCGGAGGACCAGTACCGGTTCGTGCTGACCAATCACCACATCGTGCTGGATGGTTGGTCGAAACCGCTTCTGCTACAAGAGATTTTCGCCAGCTACTACGGCGCCAAGCTTCCCGCGGCCGTGTCGTACCGCAGGTTTGTCACCTGGCTGTCCGATCAGGATCGCAGTGCGGCCCGGGCGGCGTGGCGCGAGGTGTTCGACGGCTTCGACACCCCGACCCTGGTCGGGCCGCCGCAACGGATGGGCCTCGGAGCGCGAGCCGTCGAAGACTTCCAGGTGTCCGCCGAGACCACCCAAGCGCTGAGCGAGCTGGCCCGGTCCTGCCGCACCACCGTCAGCACCGTGCTGCAGGCGGCCTGGGCCCAGTTGCTGATGCGGATGACCGGTCAGCCCGACGTCGCCTTCGGCACCGCGGTGTCGGGGCGGCCGACAGACCTGCCGGGCGCGGAATCCATCGTCGGCCTGATGATCAACACGGTGCCGGTCCGGGCCAACATCAACTCGGCCACCACGATTGGCGACCTGCTCGACCAACTGCAAGGCTCTTACACCGAAACACTCGAACACCAGTACTTGGGATTGAACGAAATTCACCGAATCACCGGGCACGACCAGCTGTTTGACACTATGTTCGTCTACGAGAACTACCCGATCGACACCGCAGCGTTGTCGGGCGTTCAGGATCTAACGATCACGAAGTTCACGAACCGCGAGTACAACCACTACCCGCTGTCAGTGCAAGCCGTGCCGGGCCACGAACTGGGTCTTCGCATCGAATATGACACCGATGTCTTCGACAAGGCCAGTATCGAAACGTTGGTCGAGCGGTTACGGCGTGTGCTGGTAGCCATGACTGACGATGCAGGGGATGAGTAATGGCCGACGGAAAACGGCGGCTCTTATCGATTGATCTCCTCGACGGCGGCGAAGTCGCGCGGTTGGACGAGTGGGGCAACCGCGCCGTGCTGACCCGGCCCGTGCAGGCCGTCACGATTCCGGAGTTGTTCGCCGCGCAGGTGGCGAATGCTCCAGAGGCCGTGGCACTGGCGTGCGGGGACCGGTCGTGGACCTACCGCGAACTCGACGAGGCCGCGGAGCGATTGGCGCGGGTTCTCACCGGACATGGCGCGGGCCCGGGTCAGACTGTGGCACTGCTGTTTTCGCGGTCGACTGAGGCGATCGTGTCGATGATGGCGGTGTTGAAGGCCGGAGCGGCCTACCTGCCGATCGACCCCGCGCTGCCCGACGCGCGCGTGGAGTTCATGCTCGGCGATGCGACCCCGGTCGCGGCGGTCACCACCGCGGCCTTGCGGTCGCGGTTCGAGGGTGCCGATCTGGTCGTCGTCGACTTCGACGACCCCGGCGCCGACCCCGGCACCGAATTGTCGGCGCCGGCACCGTCGGATCTGGCGTACATGATTTACACCTCGGGCACCACCGGGGTGCCCAAGGGTGTGGCGATCACCCACCAGAATGCGACGTCGCTGCTGGAAAAACTGCACTCGGGCGTGCCGGCCGGCCCCGGGCAGGTGTGGTCGCAGTGGCACTCCTACAGCTTCGACGTTTCGGTGTGGGAGATCTTCGGTGCCCTGCTGCACGGCGGGCGGCTGGTGATCGTTCCCGAAACCGTGGCGAGTTCACCCGACGACCTGCATGCGCTGCTGATCGCCGAAAAGGTCAGCGTTCTTTGCCAAACCCCTTCTGCCGCAGCGATGTTGTCGTCGGAAGGCTTGGAGTCCACTGCGGTGTTCGTGGCCGGCGAGGCGCTGCCGTCCGAGGTGGTGGACCGGTGGGCGCCGGGCCGGGTGTTGATCAACGCCTACGGTCCGACCGAGGGCACCATCTATGCGGCGATGAGCTCGCCGTTGACCCCCGACGCGGGGGCGCCGATCGGTGTGCCGGTGCCGGGCGCGGCGCTGTTCGTATTGGACAAGTTCCTGCGGCCCGCTCTCGAGGGCGTGACCGGTGAGCTGTACATCGCCGGTCGCGGGGTGGCCACTGGGTACCTGCGCCGGGCTCCGTTGACGGCGTCGCGCTTTGTGGCGTGCCCGTTCGGTGAGCCGGGCGCCCGGATGTATCGCACCGGCGACCTGGTGCGCTGGGGTTCCGACGGGCAGCTGCAGTACCTGGGGCGGGCCGACGAGCAGGTCAAGATTCGCGGCTACCGCATCGAATTGGGCGAGGTACAAGCGGCTTTGGCCGCTTTGGACGGGGTGCAGGCCGCGGCGGTGATCGCCCGCGAGGATCGCCCGGGCGACAAGCGACTGGTCGGTTACGTCACCGTCACCGCGGATGTGGACCCCGCGCAGATGCGCACCGCGCTGGCCGAGCGGTTGCCGGCCTACATGGTCCCCACGGCGATCGTCGTGCTCGACACGCTGCCGCTGAACGTGAGCGGCAAGCTCGACAGACGCGCCCTGCCCGCACCCGAATACGCCGGCGGCGGCGAATACCGCGCGCCGTCCGACGCGGTCGAGGAGATCTTGGCCGGGATTTACGCTCAGGTGCTGGGTGTCGAGCGGGTCGGCGTCGACGACTCCTTCTTCGACCTCGGCGGCGACAGCATCCTGTCGATGCAGGTATCGGCGCGCGCCCGCGCGGCGGGCGTATTGTGCCGTCCCCGTGACATTTTCGTCGAGCAGACCGTCGCCCGGCTGGCCCGGGTAGCAACGATGACCGATGGCGCCGACGGCGTCGTCGACGAGGGCATCGGGGACGTGGTCGCCACCCCGATCATCCGTTGGCTGCAAGGCGTGGTGGGCCCCGTCGAGCAGTTCAACCAGACGATGGTGGTGCAGGCTCCGACCGCAGCGACCGAGGCCGACGTGGCGCCCGTGCTGCAGGCATTGGTCGATCGGCACGCCACCCTGCGGTTGCGTGTCGAGGACGACGACGCGGGCGAGTGGTCGCTTCAGGTACCCGAAGTCGGGACCGTGGATGCCGCGGGTCTGCTGCAGTCGGTCGAGGTGTTGTCCGACGAGGCGCTCGTCGCGGCGCGGTCGCGGCTGAACCCGTCCGCCGGAGTGATGTTGAGCGCGTTGTGGGTCAGCTCGACGTCTCAGTTGGTGCTGATCATTCACCACCTGGCGGTCGACGGTGTGTCGTGGCGAATCCTGTTGGAAGACTTGAACATCGCCTGGGCCCTGCATCACAGCGGGCAGCCGGTGGAGTTGCCCCCGGGCGGGACGTCGTTTGCCCGCTGGTCGTCGCTGCTGGAGGAGTACGCGCAGCGCCCCGCGGTGACCGAGCATGTCGAGGCGTGGCGGCGAGTTGCCGCGGTGCCGGCCGCGTTGCCGGCGGTGCGCCCCGAGGTGGACACCTACGTCACCGCCGAACAGTTATCGGCCGAGCTCGATGTCGAGACGACACGGCTGCTGTTGGGTGAGGTGCCGGCGGCGTTTCACGCTGGGGTGCAAGACATTCTGTTGATCGCGTTCGGGTTGGCCTGGGCGGAGTTCCTGGGTACCGGCGGCGCGCCGATCGGCATCGGCGTCGAGGGTCACGGCCGCCACGAGGAATTGGCTCGGGGCGTCGACTTATCGCGCACGGTGGGGTGGTTCACCACCAAATACCCGGTGTCGCTGTCGGTCGGTGAGCTGGACTGGGCGCAGGTGGTGGCCGGCGGCAGCGCGCTGGGGCCGGTGGTCAAAGAGGCCAAGGAGCAGCTGCGCGGGCTGCCCGATCCGCTGACCTACGGACTGCTGCGCTACGCGAACAACGAAGTGGACCTGCACGGCAACGACCCGGCGATCGGGTTCAACTACCTGGGCCGGCTGGGTGCCGGCACGGCCGCGGAGCTCTCCGGTGATTTATGGCGGATCTCCGAAGAAGGTTTGTCCGTCGCCGGCGCGGCCACCGCGGTGCCGCTGCCACTCATGCACACCGTCGACCTCAACGCGGGCACCATGGACACCGAAGCGGGCCCGCACCTGCACGCCAGCTGGACCTGGGCGCCCTCGGCGCTGGACGGCGAGCAGATCAGCCGGCTGAGCAAGCTGTGGTTCGAGGCGCTGTCGGGCATCTGCGCGCACGTGCGCAACGGCGGGGGTGGCTTGACGCCGTCCGACCTGGCGCCCACACGGCTGACTCAAAAGCAGCTCGACCAACTCGATCAGCAGTACCACCTTGCCGACGTGTTGCCGCTGACCCCGGTGCAGCAGGGTCTGCTGTTTCACGCCAGCGTCGCCCAGGGCGGCGACAACGGCGACGACGTCTACGCGGTGCAGCTTGGTATCACGATCGCCGGTGCCATTGAGCCGCAGCGGCTGCGCGAAGCGGTGCAGACGGTGGTCAACCGGCACCCCAACCTGGCGGCCCGATTCTCCGCTCAGTTCGACGAGCCGGTGCAGGTCATTCCCGCCGAGCCCGTCATGGCCTGGCGGTACATCCAGCTCGACAGCGACGAAGCCGGCCACGACGAGCAGATCGAGGGGCTCTGCGCCGACGAACGCGACGCGGTCAGCGACCTGCTCGGCCGGCCGGCCTTCCGCGCGGCGTTGATCCGGATCGGGGAGAACAAGCACCGGTTCGTGCTCACCAACCACCACATCGTGATGGACGGCTGGTCGCTGCCGATCCTGCTGCGCGAAATCTTCGCCAGCTACTACGGTGAGCGGCTGCCCGCGCCCGCGTCGTATCGCAGCATTCTCACCTGGCTTGCCGAGCAGGACCGCGGCGCGGCCCAGGCGGCGTGGCGCGAAATGTTCGAAGGTTTCGACAACCCGACTCTGGTCGGACCCGCCACCCGGATCGCGCTCGGGCGGCGACGCGTCGACTCGTATCGGGTGTCCGCCGAGACGACCCGCGCGCTCAGCACGCTGGCCCGCTCCTGCCACACCACCGTGAACACCGTGCTACAGGCCGGGTGGGCACAGCTGCTGATGTGGCTGACCGGCCAGCGCGACGTCGCGTTCGGCACCGCGGTCTCGGGCCGGCCCCCCGAAGTGATCGGCTCGGAATCGATTGTGGGCCTGCTGATTAACACCGTTGCGGTGCGGGCGAACACCACCGTGTCCACCACCATCGGCGACCTGCTCGACCAGCTGCAGACCGCGCACAACAACAGGCTCGAGCACGAACACCTGGGGCTGAGCGACATTCACCGCGCCACCGGCCACGACCAGTTGTTCGACACGCTGTTCCTCTACGAGAACTACCCGATCGACACCAACGTGCCGGTGGGCGTCCACGAACTGGCGATCACCGACGTCACCAACCGCGAATACAACCACTACCCGCTTTCCGTAATGGCCTTGCCGGGCCACGAATTGGGCATCCGCGTCGAGTACGACACCGACGTGTTCGACCCGGCCAGCATCGAAACGCTGGTGGAGCGGTTCCAGCGGGTGCTGGTGGCGATGACCGCCGACCCGACCCAGCGGCTGTCGTCGATGGACGTGCTGGACGCCGGTGAGCATGCGCGCCTTGACGATTGGGGCAACCGTGCGGTGCTGACCCAGCCGGCGGCGGGCACGACGATCCCGGAGATGTTCGCCGCGCAGGTAGCCCGCACCCCGGACGGGGTAGCACTGGTGGACGGCGAGCGGTCGTGGACCTTCCGTGAGCTCGACGAGGCGGCCGAGCGGTTGGCGCGGGCGCTGGTCGCTCAAGGTGCGCGCCCGGGTGAGTGCGTGGCGCTGCTGTTCAACCGGTCGGCCGAGGCGATCGTGGCGATGGTGGCGGTGCTCAAGTCCGGAGCGGCCTACCTGCCGATCGACCCGGTAATGCCCGACGCACGGCTCGAGTTCATGCTCGGCGACGCGACACCGGTCGCGGCGATCACCAACGCGACCATGCGGTCACGCTTCGACGGGGCCGATTTGGCGGTCATCGACGTCGACGATCCCGACCTGGCCATCCCCTCGGACATCACCTTCCCGGTGGCTGCGCCGGAGGATCTGGCGTACACGATCTACACCTCGGGTACGACCGGGGTGCCCAAGGGCGTGGCGATCACCCACCACAACGCGACGTCGCTACTGGAAGCACCCGATCCGGGCGCACCCACCGGTCCGGGGCAGGTGTGGTCGCAATGGCACTCCTACAGCTTCGACGTTTCGGTGTGGGAGATCTTCAATGCCCTGCTCCATGGTTCGCGGCTGGTCGTGGTGCCCGATTCGGCGGCGGCGTCCGCGCACGAGCTGCGCGACCTGCTGATCGCCGAACAAGTGACCGTGGTGGGTCAGACTCCGTCGGCGCTGGCGATGATGCCGGGCGAAGGGCTGGAGTCCGCAACGCTGGTGATGGCGGGGGAGGCGTCCCCGAACGAAATAGTGGACAAGTGGGCGCCGGGGCGGGTCATGATCAACGCCTACGGCCCGACCGAGGCCACGATCTATGCCGCGATCAGCGCGCCGATGAAGGCTGGCGAAGGCGCACCGATCGGTGTGCCGGTGCCGGGCGCGGCGTTGTTCGTGCTGGACAAGTGGTTACGGCCGGCGCCCGAAGGTGTGGTCGGTGAGTTGTACATCGCCGGTCGCGGCGTGGCGGTTGGCTATCTGCGCCGGGCCGGTCTGACCGCGTCGCGGTTCGTGGCGTGCCCGTTCGGCGGGCCTGGGTCGCGGATGTATCGCACCGGGGACCTGGTGCGTTGGGGTTCCGACGGGCAATTGCAGTACCTCGGCCGTGCCGATGAGCAGGTCAAGATCCGCGGCTATCGCATCGAACTCGGTGAGGTTCAGGCGGCGTTGGCCGCCCTCGACGGGGTGCAGGCCGCGGCCGTGATCGCCCGCGAGGATCGGCCGGGCGACAAGCGGCTGGTGGGCTATGTGACCGTCACCGGCGAAGTCGACACGGCCCAGATGCGCCATGCGCTGAGCGAGCGGTTGCCGGGCTACATGGTTCCGACGGCGGTGGTCGTGCTCGACACGTTGCCGCGCACCGTCAACGGCAAGCTCGACAAGCGAGCGCTGCCCGCACCCGAATACCAGAGTGCTGTCCGCTACACCCCGCCCGCGACACCCACCGAGGAGATCGTGGCCGGGATCTATGGCCAGGTGCTCGGTATCGAGCGGGTCGGCGTCGAGAACTCCTTCTTCGATCTGGGCGGCGATTCGCTGTCGGCGATGCGGGTGGTCGCCGCGATCAACACGGCGTTCGACGGCAACCTGTCGGTGCGCACGCTGTTCGAGGCGCCGTCGGTTCGCGCCATGAGCCAGCGTTTGGACAGTGACGTCGACTCGGACGAGACCGATGCCAACGGCCCGAGTTACGTTGCCGTGCACGGACGCGACACCGAGGAACTGCGTGCCAGCGACCTCACCCTGGACAAGTTCATCGACGAGACGACGCTGCTCGGTGCTCCGACGCTGCCGGGCCCGAGCGCCGAAGCGCGTACCGTGCTGTTGACCGGGGCGACCGGCTTCCTGGGCCGTTACCTGGCCCTGGAGTGGCTCAAGCAACTGAAACGTGTTGACGGCAAACTGATCTGCCTGGTGCGAGCCGGCTCCGATCAGGAGGCATGGCGCCGTCTGGAGAAGACATTCGACAGCGGCGACCCGCAGCTGGTGGACCGCTTCCACCAGCTGGCCGCCGACCATCTCGAGGTCGTCGCCGGCGACAAGGGCGAAGCCAACCTGGGTCTCGACGAGCAGACCTACCAACGGCTGACCGACACCGTCGATCTGATCGTCGACTCGGCCGCCGTGGTCAACGGTGTGCTGCCCTACCGAGAGCTGTTCGGGTCCAACGTCGTTGGCACCGGCGAACTGATCAAGTTTGCGCTGACTTCGCGGATGAAGCCATACGCCTATGTGTCGACGTCGGACCTCGGTCGCCAGATCGAGCCGGCGTTGTTCACCGAGGAAGCCGACATCCGGGCGATCAGCCCAACCCGCGTCCTCGACGGCAGCTACGCCAACGGCTATGGCAACAGCAAGTGGGCCGGTGAGGTGCTGCTGCGCGAGGCCAATGACGCGTTCGGGCTTCCGGTTTCGGTGTTCCGCAGTGACATGATCCTGTCCGACGTCAGCTACGCGGGCCAGTTCAACGTGACGGACGTCGTCACCCGGATGATCCTGAGCCTGGTGGCCACCGGCGTCGCGCCCGGTTCGTTCTACACGCGCGACGAAAACGGCAACCGGCAACGGGCGCACTACGACGCGCTGCCGGTCGAATTCGTCGCCGAATCCATCGCCACCCTCGGGGCCCAGGTGGTCGACGGGTTCGAGACCTATCACGTGATGAACCCGCACGACGACGGCATCGGAATCGACACCTACGTCGACTGGCTGATCGAGGCCGGCTATCCGATCCAGCGCATCGACGACTTCGGGGAGTGGGTGCGGCAGTTCGAGGCCGGCCTGCGGGCCCTGCCGGACCGGCAGCGCCAGCACTCCGTGCTGCAGATGCTGCAGTTGATGTTGCACAATCCCGAGCAGATACAACCGCTCGAGCCGACCCGCGGATCGTTCGCGCCGACCGACCGGTTCCGTGCCGCGGTGCAGGAAGCCAAGATCGGCGCGGACAACGACATCCCGCACATTTCGGCACCGGTGATCATCAAGTACGTCACCGACTTGCAGCTGGTGGGCCTGCTCTAGTCCCGATTATCAACTGCCGCAAGCTAGTTGATCACTAGGCAGCCGGCGGCTGCGTCACGGCCAGCCCGCGCCGGACGTTTGCGCGCGACCGTATCGCGGCGGATCGGCCTACGTTGCGCAGCCGGTCCCGCAGCTTTGCCAGGGTGAATTTCTGTTCGTCTGCGTCATAAAAGAACCGCATCGTCCGGAACGGGTAATACAGCAACAGCAGGGTGGCAATCGTCGTGTGGGCCGTCGGGCTCTTGATGCCGTGCAGTTGGGTCGTCCGCGTGTAACGCGTGGCGTACCGGTAGAACTCGCGCGGTGGGGATTCCACCCGCCGGCCAGAGATGTCGGCGACCATCGCCGGCTCATAGGAAATCTCGAAATCGTTTTTGAACAACGTCAGCGCCAGGTCGATGTCTTCGTGCAGGCGCACTTCCGGATCCAGTTGCGTCTGAAGACGGACGCCCTTCCACGCCGTGGCGCGAATTGCCATGTTGCAGCCGAGGAGAAACCGCTCACTGCGGACGTGTTTGTGCAAGTGGTGGCGAAGCGTGGAATCCACCCAGAAGAGGAAGCCCCGGAACGGCAGGTCGTAAATGGCGATCGGACCGCTCGCGGCGTCGATGTCGGGGTCGGAGAAGCAGCGGCGAACCGTCTCGACCCAGTCCGGCGGAATGACCGTGTCGGCGTCGATACGGCCGAAAACGTCACCCCGCGCGTGGTCGAACCCGTGGTCGCGGGTCGGCGCCAGGCCCTGGTGGGTGTTCTGGTCGAGAAGCTGGATGTCCAGGTGCGGCGCCTGTGCCTGATATCTGCGCACAATCGACGCGGTGTCGTCGGTCGACTTGTTGTTGACGACGATTATCTCGTCCGGCGCCGAGGTCTGGTTGATGCACGATTCCAGGCACTTGCCGATGAACCGTTCTTCGTTATACGCGGGAATGACGATTGAGACCGAGGGCTGTTGCGCCATGGCTTACACACCAATCTGCGGACGTGCGAGGACAGCCAGCGCCATAGGCAGCCGGCCTCGAATTCAGCTGTGAGGGCGAACAATTCATTGCGCCCTTTTCTTAAAACCGTAGTTGTTTTGGCGGCTGAGCATCGGGGCGAACAGCCGCATTTTCGTGGAACGTTCACCGGTAAACGCCCGTCGTTCAACACGTGTCTATCTGCGCTCGGCCGGGGGTTGCCTATTCGCCCACCGCACCCCGAAGGCGACGCGTACCGCTGACTACGATTACCGGTGAACGCGAAGACGTTCCGCCAGTTGATCGGAGTGCTCACACGATGACAACAGCCCGCGTGCCCGGACTGCCGCTCGGCGAGGCCAAGGCCGCCGCCGACGAGGCGGCCGTACCCGACTACATGGCCGAGCTCAGCATCTTCCAGGTGTTGCTGAATCATCCACAGTTGGCGCGCGCGGTCAACGACCTGCTTGCGACCATGCTGTGGCACGGTTCGCTGGACGCGCGGTTACGGGAGCTGGTCATCATGCGGATCGGTTGGCTCACCGCGTGCGAATACGAATGGACGCAGCATTGGCGCGTCGCTACCCGGTTGGGCGTCACGACCGACGACCTGCTCGGTGTGCGCGATTGGCAACAGCACGACGGATTCGGGCCCACCGAGCGCGCGGTGCTGGCGGCCACCGACGATGTGGTGCGCGACGGTGCGGTCAGCCCGCGGAGCTGGGCGGCCTGTGAGCGCGAATTACATAGTGACAAAACGATTCTCGTCGAACTCGTGACCGCCATCAGCGCATGGCGAATGGTCTCGTCGATTCTGCAGAGTCTCGACGTCCCGCTTGAGGACGGTGTGGCGGGCTGGCCGCCCGACGGGTGTGCACCCGCGGGTTGATTGCCATGTCCCGCGATAACTCCTAGCGTCGAGGAATGCGGACCAGAGTCGCCGAGATGCTCGGTGTGGAGTTCCCGATATGCGCCTTCAGCCACTGTCGCGACGTGGTCGCCGCGGTTACCAACGCGGGCGGTTTCGGCGTCCTCGGTGCCGTCGCGCATAGCCCGCAGCGGCTGCAGAACGAGCTGACCTGGATCGAGGAGCAGACCGGCGGCAAGCCCTACGGGGTCGACCTGCTGTTGCCGCCCAAGTACGTCGGCGCCGAGCAAGGCGGAATCGACGCGAAGCAAGTCAGGGAGTTGCTCCCGCAGGAGCACCGCGCGTTCGTCGAGGACTTGCTCGCCCGATATGGCATCACGGCACCGGCCGAACCGCCGCGGGCATCCGTGGGCGGCCTCAACATCTCGCCCAAGGGCTACGAGCCGCTGCTGGAAGTGGCCTTCGCGCACGACATTCGGTTGATCGCCAGTGCGCTCGGGCCGCCGCCGGCCGACCTTGTCGAACGCGCGCACGGACACGACGTGTTGGTGGCCGCGCTGGCGGGCACCACCGAGCACGCGCGACGGCATGCCGCGGCCGGAGTAGACCTGATCGTCGCGCAGGGCACCGAAGCGGGCGGGCACACCGGCGAGGTGGCGACCATGGTTCTGGTGCCCGAAGTCGTCGATGCGGCCGCACCCGTCCCGGTGCTGGCGGCCGGAGGGATCGCCCGCGGCCGCCAGATCGCGGCGGCCCTGGCTCTTGGCGCCGAGGGCGTGTGGTGTGGCTCGGTCTGGCTGACCACCGAGGAAGCCGAGACCGACCCGGTGGTCAAGGAGAAGTTCCTGGCCGCCAGTTCGTCGGACACCGTGCGATCGCGGTCGATGACGGGCAAGCCGGCTCGGATGCTGCGGACGGCCTGGACCGATGAATGGGAGCGGCCCGAAAACCCGGCTCCGCTCGGTATGCCGTTGCAGACCACCCTGGTCACCGAACCGCAAATGCGCATCAGCCAAGCGGCCGCCCATCCCGGCGCCAAAGCGCGTGAGCTGGCAACCTACTTCGTCGGCCAGGTGGTCGGTTCGCTGGACCGAGTCCGGCCGACCCGTTCGGTCATGCTCGACATGATCGAGGAGTTCGCCGAGACCATCGGGCGGCTGGAGAACTTAGCTGACGACTGACCGTCGGGGCGCATTTCGGCGGATGTGAACGATCCCACAGATCCGTATTTACGCAGGTCAGCGGCCCAAAGCCTGGGCGAAAGCTGTGAAGATGCCTAAAAGTTGCGCAACACGGGCCAGATCACATTGACCGGGTTGGACCCCTCGTGGAGTATTTACAGCAGCACCTCGTTAGGTGAGGCGGCTACACGAACACAGGCCACTGACCCCGAACGTCGAAAGACGCCCCGGGTCAGGACAGCTCCTCCCGGCTTAAGGGTTGAGTCCAAGTGGCTTCCGGAGTTCCGGACACGTCGTGTGGTGCCAAAGCTCTGACGAGAGGGGTGCGGATTTCCGGCGGTCGCCGGATTCTGAACTCCTTCTGGTGCGCGCAAATAGGCGCGGGTAACCCGCACGCGTCGTGGCCGTAGAGGAGGTGAGGGACGCATGAGTTCCAGTGGCAGTCCGGATGGATATCCGGGACAAGCGCCGTCCCAATCCGACCTCCGGCCCGACGCCTCGAGCTAGCGAATCCGCTTACTGCTCAAGCGTTCTCGGATCGGAACCCTTACGGGTCGGGACATATCAGTCCAGTCAGTACCCGTTTGCAATTCCGTTAGGAGACGATCATGACCGCTGTACTCTTCGACGAAGTAGTTGCCGTAGCGCCCGTCCGCAACCTGCGCGTCGTGCGCGACACCACCCCGACGCAGGCCCCCGCGCCCAAGAAGGTTGCCCGGCCCGCCGACGCCGGATACTTCGGCGCTGGCGACCCGCTGGTGGCCGGTGCCGCTCGCCTGCTGAGCGTCCCCGTTCGGCACGTCTACGCGGCGCTGTGGCGAGTCGGTGTGCTCGAAGTCAAGGCCTGAGCTTGCCTACGCGAGACTGCATCTGCCGACGTTCTTACTCGGCGTTTGCGTAGGCAGTTGCAGTCTCGCGGTAAAGTGGAGCGGCATCGATCCGGCCATCACCGGGGAGCCTTCGGAAGAACAGCCCGCGCGGCCCAGTAGACCCGAACGGGTAGGCCCGTCACAGCCTGAATCGAGCGGCCGCGCGTGAGCGCGGCAAGCGGGGTGGTACCGCGGTGCTCGCGCAGATTGCGCGACTTCGTCCCCGGCCTGACCGTAGGCACGCAGGAGACGACGCGCACCGTGACCGAAAACGCTGACGCCAGGGCTTATCCCAAGCTGGCCGGGGGAGCGCCCGACTTCCCGGCGCTGGAACTCGAGGTCCTTGATTACTGGACCCGCGACGACACCTTCCGGGCCAGCATCGCCCACCGCGACGGCGCCGAAGAGTACGTGTTCTACGACGGACCGCCGTTCGCCAACGGGCTGCCGCATTACGGGCATCTGCTGACCGGCTACGTGAAAGACATTGTCCCGCGGTACCGCACGATGCGCGGCTACAAGGTGGACCGCCGCTTCGGCTGGGACACCCACGGGTTGCCCGCCGAACTCGAAGTCGAACGCCAACTCGGCATCACCGACAAGTCCCAGATCGACGACATGGGCATCGCCGCGTTCAACGAGGCCTGCCGGGAATCGGTGTTGCGCTACACCGACGAATGGCAGGCCTACGTCACCCGCCAGGCGCGCTGGGTCGACTTCGACAACGACTACAAGACGCTGGATCTGCCCTACATGGAGTCGGTGATCTGGGCGTTCAAACAGCTGTGGGACAAGGACCTGGCCTACGAGGGCTACCGGGTGCTGCCGTACTGCTGGCGC
The DNA here is from genome assembly GCF_026625985.1 of Mycobacterium sp. Aquia_213. Classification (NCBI taxonomy): domain Bacteria; kingdom Bacillati; phylum Actinomycetota; class Actinomycetes; order Mycobacteriales; family Mycobacteriaceae; genus Mycobacterium; species Mycobacterium sp. Aquia_213. The sequence continues at coordinate 3,383,404 of NZ_CP113116.1, read as the reverse complement.
GACGAAACCCCGTTGTCCAACCACGAATTGCGGATGGACGACGACGTCTATCAGAGCCGCCAGGACCCGGCCGTCACGGTGGGTTTCAAGGTCACCGGTGGCGAGCTGGACGGCGCTTATCTGCTGGTGTGGACGACCACGCCGTGGACGCTGCCGTCCAACCTGGCCGTTGCCGTCAACCCGGACGTGACTTACGCCCAGGTCAAGGTCGGGGATCGGCGCTTCGTGCTGGCCGAGGCGCGACTGGGCGCCTACGAAAAAGAGCTCGGCGAAGAGCCCGAGGTACTCGGGACCTATTCCGGCGCCGACCTGTTGGGGACCCGCTACCTGCCGCCGTTCCCGTATTTCATGGATACTGCTAACGCATTTCAGGTGCTCCCAGGCGATTTCGTGACCACCGACGACGGCACCGGGATCGTGCACATGGCGCCGGCCTACGGTGAGGACGACATGGCGACCACCGACAAGGTGGGCATCGTGCCGGTCACCCCGGTCGACTCCAAGGGCCGCTTCGACGTCACCGTCCCGGATTACCAGCGCCAGCACGTCTTTGACGCCAACCCGCAGATCATCCGAGACCTCAAGAACCAGAGCGGGCCGGCGGCGGTGAACCAGCCGGTACTGATCCGTCACGAAACCTACGAGCACCCCTACCCGCACTGCTGGCGGTGCCGCAATCCGCTGATCTACCGGGCGGTGTCGTCGTGGTTCGTCACGGTCACCGAATTCCGGGATCGCATGGTGGAACTCAACCAGCAGATCACCTGGTACCCCGAACACGTCAAGGACGGCCAGTTCGGCAAGTGGCTGCAGGGTGCGCGCGACTGGTCGATCTCGCGAAATCGCTACTGGGGCACCCCGATTCCGGTATGGAAATCCGACGACCCGGCCTACCCGCGCATCGACGTCTACGGAAGCCTCGACGAGCTGGAGCGCGACTTCGGGGTGCGGCCCACCAATCTGCACCGGCCCTACATTGACGAGCTCACCCGGCCCAACCCCGACGACCCCACCGGTAGCAGCACGATGCGGCGGATTCCCGACGTGCTCGACGTGTGGTTCGACTCGGGCTCGATGCCGTATGCCCAGGTGCACTTCCCGTTCGAGAACGCCGACTGGTTCGACACCCACTATCCGGGTGACTTCATCGTGGAATACATCGGGCAGACCCGAGGCTGGTTCTACACGCTGCACGTGCTGGCCACCGCGCTCTTCGACCGGCCCGCATTCAAAACCTGTGTGGCACATGGGATCGTGCTGGGCTCCGACGGCCAGAAGATGAGCAAGTCGCTGCGCAACTACCCGGACGTCAGCGAAGTGTTCGACCGCGACGGATCCGACGCGATGCGCTGGTTCCTGATGGCCTCGCCGATCCTGCGCGGCGGCAACCTGATCGTCACCGAACAGGGCATCCGCGAGGGCGTGCGCCAGGTCCTGCTGCCGCTGTGGAACGCCTACAGCTTCCTGGTCCTCTACGCGCCGAAAGTCGGTACCTGGCGCACCAATTCGACCAACGTGCTCGATCGCTACATCCTGGCGAAGCTGGCCGTGCTGCGCGATGAGCTCACCGGCTCGCTGGAGATCTGCGACATCTCCGGGGCCTGCGAACAGCTGCGCCAGTTCACCGAGGCGCTGACGAATTGGTATGTGCGCCGGTCACGTTCGCGGTTCTGGGAAGAAGACAACGACGCGATCGACACGCTGCACACCGTGCTGGAGGTCGCTTCGCGACTGGCCGCCCCGCTGCTTCCGTTGATCACCGAGATCATCTGGCGCGGTCTTACCGGCGAGCGGTCGGTGCACCTGACGGACTGGCCGCAGGCCGACGGGCTGCCCGCGGACGCCGAGTTGGTCGCCGCGATGGACCAGGTTCGCGAGGTGTGCTCGGCCGCGTCGTCGCTGCGCAAGGCCAAGAAATTGCGGGTGCGCCTGCCGCTGCCGAAACTCACTGTGGCAGTAGAAGATCCGCAGCAGCTGGTGCCGTTCACCGACCTGATCGCCGACGAGCTCAACGTCAAGAGCGTGGAACTGACCGACGCGATCGACACCTACGGCCGCTTCGAACTCACGGTCAACGCCCGGGTCGCCGGGCCACGGCTGGGCAAGGACGTGCAAGCCGCCATCAAAGCGGTCAAGGCCGGCGAGGGCGTCGTCAACCCGGACGGCACCCTGACCGCGGGCCCGGCGGTGTTGCAGCCCGAGGAGTACAGCTCGCGGTTGGTGGCCGCCGATCCGGAGTTCACCGCGGCGCTGCCCGGGGGAGCCGGTCTGGTCGTGCTGGACGGCACGGTGACCCCGGAGCTGGAGGCCGAAGGTTGGGCCAAGGACCGGATCCGCGAGCTGCAGGAGTTGCGCAAGTCGACCGGGCTGGACGTCTCCGACCGCATCAGTGTGGTGATGTCGGTGCCCGGCGAACGGGCCGACTGGGCGCGCACTCACCGCGACCTGATTGCGGGTGAAATCCTGGCCACCAGCTTCGAATTCGGTGATCCCACAGACGGCGCGGAGATCGGTGACGGCGTGCGGGTGACGATCGCCAAAGCCTGAACCGCGGGGAGTTAAATCTGGGCGGCGGTCGCCAGGGTGACGTAGTCCATCGTGAAGCTGCCGCCGATCGAGTCGATGACGCCTCCGACGACTTCTCGCACCGCTGCGATCTCCTCCGGCCCGAGCAGGGTGAGTTGGCCGGTGGTGGCCAGATGGTCCAGCCATTCGTCGCGCGTGTACCGCCGCTGCCATTCGAAGCGCCACTGCTCGGGTTCGGTGAAGCCGCCGGCGGCCCGAATGCCCTCCACCGCCCTTTTGACATTTGCCTCTTGCAGTCCGAAGCCAGGCGTCTGCAGCGGACCGTCGGGCGCCACGCGCGCGAGGACGTCGTCGAAAGGCTGGGCCACCTCGCTGGGTGGATCGAAGACATGCCAGTACAGCGCCAGCAGCCCGTGTGGCCGCAGCACCTGTGCGGCCTTGGCCGCACCCCGCACGGGGTCCACCCAGTGCCAGGCCTGCCCGGCGACGACCGCGTCGAAAGTCCGGTCGCGCGGGTCCCAGGTTTCGAAGTTGCCGATCTCGACCTCGATCCCGGTCCGACGGGCAACCTCGGCCATCCGGGCGTCCGGGTCGACGCCGAGCACCGTGACGCCGGCCGCCGTGTACTGCCGCGCTCCGATTCCGGTACCGCAGCCGACGTCCAGGAACTCGGTGCCCGGGCTTGCGGCGATGACGCGTTGTATCAAAGCGTCGGGATACCGGGGCCTGGCCCGGTCGTACCGATCGGCGTCCACTCCGAACGACTCCGCGACGTCACGGAGCAGGTGCGGCTGGCGGTCGGAAGAAGGCGAGGGTTCAGTCGACACAGTGGGCATCTCTCCGTCTTACCCCTTGATGCTGAAAGCCCGCTGTCAGCAAGCGATTCGGGTAGCGTCCGGTAACGAAGCTGAGACGGAGGCATTGTTGCGGATTCTGGGTGTGTTCCGGGTGCACAACGGTGCGGACGTATTGCCTCGGGTCCTGGACGCCCTGTCCGGCTGGTGTGACGACATCTACGCGATCGACGATCGCAGCACCGATAACAGCGCGGAGATCCTGCGCCAGCACCAGGCGGTGACCAACCTGGTGCGGGCCCGCTTCGATCTGCCGCGCACGCCGTGGCTGATCCCCGAACCACCCGGGCTGGAACTGCTGTACCGGATGGCCGATTTCTGCCGACCGGACTGGATCGTGATGATCGACTCCGACCAAATCGTCGAGGCCGACGTCGACATCCGCGAGGTTCTGCAGCACACGCCGGATGACGTTGCGGCGCTGATGTGCCCGATGATCCCGGCCTGGAACGACCCGGATTACCCACAGATGATCCCCGTCATGGGAACGGCGGAATCGGTGCGCGGGCCGTTTTGGCGCTGGCGGCCCGGGCTGCGCGCCGGAACCCGGCTGATCCACAACCCGCACTGGCCCGCCAACATCACCGAGCACGGCCGCATCGGCCTGGTGAACGAGATCAGGTTGCACCACACCGGGTGGGCCACCCTGGCAGAGCGGATCGGCAAGGTCGAGCATTACCGCAAGATCGACCCGGACTCCGAGATGAACTACGGCGTGCCGTACGACCGCGCCCTGCTGTTCGGCTACGCGTACGAGGAAATCGACCTGCTCAAGGCCGACTACCAGCGGCGGGTGCGTGGCGACTTCGACCCGGCCGAGCCGGGCATCCGCCTACCCATCGACCGGGCCAGCCTGGCGCTCGGTTCCGGCTACGGGCGCCGGTCCGCGAAGTTTCATCCCGGCGTCGACTTCGCCGCGGATCCCGGCACCCCGATCCACGCGGTGACCTCAGGAACCGTCTCGGCCGTCCACGATCTCGACGACAGCGGGCTTCGATCGGTGACCGTCTCGCGCGACGACCTCGACACCGTCTACGTGTTTCGCCCGGGCGACGACCTCCGCGTCGCGGTCGACGATCGGCTGGCCGCTGGAGCACGGGTCGGCTCCCTGGGCCCGGAGGTCCAATCCCGGGACGGCTTCTTGCATTTCGAGGTTCGCGTCGACGGTGTACACACCAGTCCGGTGCGCTATCTCGCCAACCTGGGGCTGCAGCCGTGGCCTCCGGCGGGGCGTCCGCGACCGGTGTCGGGGACCTTCCCGGCGTCGTCGCCGTGCACCATCACCGCGTGAGCTGTTCGACCAGCCCGCGGGCGGACCGAATCGCCGAGCGGACCTCTTGCAGCACTTTGGCGTGATGCTGCTCGTCTTTTTCGCCGAGCCGGTTGTAGCGGTCGACGCCGAAACTTGCTGATTCCACTCGTATCCCGAACGGCAGCGCCAGCGAGCGCAGCGCCTCGAAGTGCAGGTAGCGGCCCACGGGTTGGCCGGTCACCATCAGACATGACGAGCCGCGCATGCCGACCGTCCGCGCGGCGAAGGCGTAGGTGTCCGCGGAGTTAGCCCGGCGACGGTCCGGGTCCGGCGACGGCGTCTCGAGCAGCGTGATCGGCACCCCGAGTTCGTTGCTGTCCGGTGCGAAGCGCCATACCGTCTCGTCCCCCTGGGGCCGGCCGACCCGCTCGCGGGTGTACTCCATCAGCTCGCGGGTGTCGAGCCCGAACGCGTCGGCTGCGCCCGCGGTCATCAGCTCGAATTCGGTGCGGGCACCCGGCGCGCACGCGTCGATGGCGTCCTGCTCCGAATCGAGCACCGGCCGGGACGCGGCGGCCAGCACGACGTGGCCGATGCGCCGGCCGCCGGCCATCTCGCGCGCATAGCCCGCGCGAAGTGCGTTGGTGTATCGCGCGCCGCCGATCACCAGGATGTGATCGAAATCTGTTCCCTCGGGTGTGGTTTCGTGCATCACGCCCAACGCGATCGCCGCCGTCTCGATGCGGTCCAGCTGCGGGACGGGCAGGGTCAACCGGGGGATCAGCCAACGGGCCGCCCCGGCGGCGTCCTGGCTGCTGAGCCGTTCCGCCGCGGCGGCGCGGGCCTTACCCCGGTAGTCCCAGGCGTTGCTGAACTCGTCGAGGAACGCCAACCGGTCGCTCAAGCTCAGGCCGTCGGGAACCGTGCCGCCGAACAGCCCGACCAGCTCGGCCAGCGCGGGGTGGGCCGACCACGATGCGACCTGCTGCTCGAGTTCAGAAGCGTCGACAGCGGCATACGACGAACACACGTGGCGTTCCTTGTTCCTCGAAAACTGGTCCGATTGGGCTGTTCAAAACGCATGGGTGGCCGGTCTGGATGGTTGACACTCTACGTACAGGCAATAACCGGGAGTGCCATACAGTGAGAATTCTCGTAACCGGGGGAGCGGGTTTCCAGGGCAGTCATCTGTCCGAAGCCTTGCTTGCGCTGGGACACCACGTGACCGTCCTCAACACGTTGTCCGTTGCTGCCAAACGAAATCTGCGCATTTTCGAGGAGAACGAATCGGCGGACATCGTGTTCGGCTCCGTCACCGATCGGGAAGTGGTCCGCAAGACGGTGCGCGACCACGACGTCATTTTCCACCTGGCGGCAAACGTCAACGTAGACAAATCACTTGACGATCCGCGAAGCTTTCTCGAGACCAATGTGATGGGCACGCACCACGTTCTGGAGGCCGCGCGCGAACACGGGTCGCGAGTCATCTTCGCGTCGACGTGTGAGGTGTACGGGGACGGGCACCTGCTGGGCCCGGATGCGTTGCTCGACGAAGCGGCCGAACTGAGACCCAACAGTCCGTACGCCGCCTCCAAGGCCGGCGCCGACCGGCTCTGTTACTCGTACTTTCGCTCCTACGGCATGGACGTCGCGATGGTCCGTCCGTTCAACATCTTTGGTGAGCGACAGAAGAGCGGGGCCTTCGGCGCGCTGATTCCGATCCTGGTGCGTCGCGCCATCGCGGGACAGGACCTCACCGTCTTCGGCGACGGCTGCGCCACCCGGGACTACCTCCACGTCAGCGACGCGGTGGACGCCTACCGGCTGGTGCTCGACACCCCGGACCTCAAGGGCCGCGCCATCAACTTCGCCAGCGGCACGAATACGCGGGTCCGCGACATCGCCGAATACATCGCTGCGAAATTCGGCACTCAAGTGGTCAACGGGCCCGCCCGACCGGGCGAAGTGAGCCGATTCCCCGCCAGCATCGCCCTGGCGCGCAGCATCGGGTTTGCACCGAAGGTCGGCATCTGGGAAGGAATCGACCGCTACATCGAATGGGCGAAAGAACAGCCGCAACAACTCGCCAACTAGGCCGCGAGTTTGACCGCGCGCCAGCGCAGCCGGCCGCCGCGGACCTCGACCTCGACGTAGCCAAATCCCGCCGCGCGCAAGCGATCCGGCAGAGTGTCCGGCGAGACGGTGTTGCAGGTGTCGCGGAAATGCAGAATCCGGAATCGCAGCGACGTCACGCTGTCGCTGCCGGCGAAAACGCCGCCGGGCCGCAGCACCCGAAAAGCCTCGGCGAACAACCGGTCTTGCAGTTCGACGGTCGGGACGTGGTGCAGCATCGTGAACGACACCACCGAGCTGAACTCGTCGGCCGGCAACCCGGTCTTGGTGGCGTCGTAGTTGATGATTCGCGCCCGGTCGCCGTACAGCCGCTGCAGTCGCTGCGCCATCGGGGTGTCGATCTCCACCGACGTCAGCTTCGGCGTCTTGTCGACCAGCACCCGCAGGATGGCGCCGTAGCCGGGCCCGATCTCGAGGGTGTTGTCGCCCAGGTCTACGTCGCGCAGGGCCCAGGGCAGCAGATCGTCTTCGACTGCCTTAGCCCAGCGGTCCGAGCTGCAGATCCGTCGGTGCGCGAGGTTCATGGCCATGTGGAAAACGTTAGCCCAGTAGCGCAATAGCATTTATCGGATGGAGTCGCGTTGGGTCCTGCACCTGGACATGGACGCGTTCTTCGCCTCTGTCGAGCAGCTGACCAGGCCGACCCTGCGCGGCCGGCCGGTGCTGGTCGGCGGGTTGGGTGGCCGGGGAGTGGTGGCCGGCGCGAGCTACGAGGCGCGGGTGTTCGGGGCGCGCTCGGCCATGCCGATGCATCAGGCCCGCCGCATGATCGGCGTGACGGCGGTGGTGCTGCCGCCGCGCGGGGTGGTGTACGGGCTCGCCAGCCGGCGGGTGTTCGACACGGTGCGCGCCGTGGTGCCGGTCGTCGAGCAGCTGTCCTTCGACGAGGCGTTCGGGGAGCCGCTGCAGCTCGCCGGTGCGTCGGCCGACGACGTCGAGGAGTTCTGCGAGGGGTTGCGACGACGAGTCCGCGAGGAGACCGGGTTGATCGCCTCGGTCGGCGCGGGCTCGGGTAAGCAGATCGCCAAGATCGCCTCCGGGCTGGCGAAGCCCGACGGAATTCGGGTGGTCCGGCGCGCCGAGGAGCGATTGCTGCTCGACGGGTTGCCGGTGCGGCGGCTGTGGGGCATCGGCCCGGTCGCCGAGGAGAAGCTGAATCGGCTCGGCATCGAGACGATCGGGCAGCTGGCCGCGTTGACCGACGCCGAGGTCGCCAACATCCTGGGCGCGACGGTCGGGCCGGCGCTACACCGGCTGGCGCGCGGCATCGACGACCGCCCCGTCGCCGAGCGCGCCGAAGCCAAGCAGATCAGCGCCGAATCCACCTTCGCCGTCGACCTGACCAGCCTCGAGCAGCTGCACGAAGCGATCGACCCGATCGCCGAGCATGCGCATCAGCGCCTACTGCGCGACGGCCGTGGCGCACGCACCGTCACGGTGAAGCTCAAGAAGTCCGACATGAGCACGCTGACCCGCTCGGCGACCTTGCCCTACGCGACGACCGAGGCCGGCGCGCTGGGCGCGGTGGCCCGGCGACTGCTGCTCGATCCGCGCGAGATCGGCCCGATTCGTCTACTCGGCGTGGGGTTTTCGGGGTTGAGCGATGTGCGCCAGGAGTCGCTGTTTCCCGACCTGGAGCTCGCGGCGCCGGAATCGGAGGCACAGCATTCGGTCGAAACCGCGACCGAGGCGATGTTCGCGCCGGCCCCGGACGCCTCGCCGTGGCGGATCGGCGACGACGTCGAGCACCCCGAACTCGGGCACGGCTGGGTGCAGGGCGCCGGCCATGGCGTGGTCACCGTTCGGTTCGAAACCCGGAGTTCCGGGCCGGGCCTGGCCCGGACGTTCGCTGCCGGCACCGCCGATCTCGCCGGCGCCAACCCGATCGATTCCCTGGACTGGCCGGACTACGCGGACGCGCTGCGCGCCGAGGAGCCCACCGGCGATACGTCAGCCCCAGCGGGCGATGACATCGCGGACCGGTAACCGCGCGGCCAGCGCGGCCATCAGCAGCACCCGGGCCTGCGGCGGGCGCAACCGCGGCACCATCACGGCGCCGGCCTCGACCAGGTCGTGGCCGGGGCCGTAGCCCGCGCTGACGCCGCCGCCGGGTACTCGGGTGGACACCGCGACGACGATTCCGTTGGCGCAGTGTCGCCGCACACCGTCGACCACCGCGGCCCCGGCATTGCCCGAGCCCAGCGCCTCCAGCACGACGGCACGCGCTCCGGCGGCCACGAACGCGTCCAGGGCCACCGAGTCACTGCCCAGATAGGCCGCGACAATGTCGACCCGCGGCGCGTCGGCGGCCCGCAGCTCGCCGACAAAGGGGCGGGTCTTGGCGCCGGTCAGCGTCACTCCGCCCGCGATCGTGCCGACCAGCTCGCCGGCGAAGCCGCTCAAATCCTGGGTGGCCACCTTGTGCAGGCCCAGCGGCTGCCACACCCGGCCCGCGAAGGACAGCAGCACGCCGAGGCCGCGGGCGGCCGGGCTGGCCGCCAGCGCCAGCGCGTCGCGCAGATTGGCGGGGCCGTCGGAGTCGGGGGCGTCGGCGCTGCGCATCGCCCCGGTCAACACGACCGGCACGTCACCCGTATAGGTGAGCTCGAGCCAGAGCAGGCTCTCCTCCATGGTGTCGGTGCCGTGCGCGACGACCACGCCCTCGGCACCGCCGGCGACTGCGGCCCGCACGGCGTCGCCGATCCGGTCCCAGTCGTCCGTCGTCAGCTCCGAGCTGTCCACGGCCATCAGGTCGACGACGTCGACGTCGAGGCCGGCGGTGAGGTCGGATCCGCTGCGGCTGGGGCGGCGCACGCCGTCGGCTCCGGTGCTGGTCGAAATCGTGCCGCCGGTGGCGATGACGGTGAGACGACCCATAGACGAATCATCCCGCACGCGCCGGGGCGGCGAGGCCGCACCCGGCCGAGCCGGGTGCTAGGGGATGATGGGGAGGTGCCCGAAGAAACAACAGGATCGGCCGAGCCGGTGACGTCAGCGGGGGAGGCTGCGACGTCCGGGGAAGTGGTAGCACCGGAAGCCCCGGCGCCGCAGTCCGCTCCGAGGCGGCTGCGGTTGCTGCTGTCGGTGGCGGCCGTCGTGCTGGCGCTGGACATCGTGACCAAAGTGCTCGCCGTCAGACTGCTGCCCCCCGGGCAGCCGGTCTCGATCATCGGCGACACCGTGACCTGGACTTTGGTGCGCAATTCGGGGGCCGCCTTCTCGATGGCGACCGGATACACCTGGGTGTTGACGCTGATCGCCACCGGTGTGGTGATCGGCATCTTCTGGATGGGCCGGCGGCTGGTATCGCCGTGGTGGGCGGTGGGCCTCGGCATGATCCTCGGCGGCGCGACGGGCAACTTGGTCGATCGTTTCTTCCGCGCACCGGGACCGCTGCGCGGCCATGTCGTGGACTTTTTGTCGATCGGCTGGTGGCCGGTGTTCAACGTCGCCGACCCCTCGGTGGTCGGCGGCGCGATCCTGCTCGTGGTGCTGTCGGTGTTCGGCTACGATTTCGACGCCGTGGGACGGCGTAGGGCCGGCGGGGCCACTCGTGATGCCGGCGGGGCGGGCGACGAGGGCCGCGATCAGGCCGACCAACCCAAATGACCGACCGCTCGATGCTCGTTCCGGAGGGATTGGCGGGCATGCGTGTCGATGCCGGGTTGTCGCGCCTGCTGGGGCTGTCCCGCAGCGCGGTGGCGGCCATCGCCGAGGACGGCGGCGTCGAGCTGGACGGTGTGCAGGCGGGGAAGTCTGACCGTTTGACACCCGGCGCCTGGCTGGAGGTGCGGTTGCCCGCGGCGCCGGCACCGCTGGAGAACACCCCGGTCGACATCGAGGGCATGACGATCCTGTACTCCGACGACGACATCGTCGTGGTCGACAAGCCGGCGGCGGTGGCGGCGCACGCCTCGGTGGGTTGGAGCGGGCCCACCGTGCTCGGCGGCCTGGCCGCCGCGGGCTACCGGATCACCACCTCGGGAGTGCACGAGCGGCAGGGCATCGTGCACCGCCTCGACGTGGGCACCTCCGGGGTGATGGTGGTCGCGCTCTCCGAGCGGGCGTACACCCTGCTCAAGCGGGCGTTCAAACAGCGCACCGTCGACAAGCGTTATCACGCTCTGGTGCAAGGACATCCGGACCCGTCCAGCGGGACCATCGACGCGCCGATCGGTCGGCATCGCGGCGGGGAGTGGAAGTTCGCGGTCACCCAGGACGGCCGGCACAGCATCACCCACTACGACACCGTGGAAGCGTTTGTCGCCGCCAGTCTGCTCGACGTACACCTGGAAACCGGTCGTACTCACCAGATTCGGGTGCATTTCGCCGCTTTGCACCATCCCTGTTGTGGAGACCTCGTCTACGGCGCCGATCCGAAGCTCGCGAAATCGCTTGGCCTGGAACGTCAATGGCTGCACGCGCGGTCGCTGGCATTCGCTCATCCGGCCGACGGGCGATGGGTGGAATTCGTCAGCCCGTACCCGGCCGACCTGCAGCACGCGTTGGGCGTCCTGCGCGACGACGGCTGATCAGCCGGGCTTGCGGGCCTCGACCAGAACCCGCGTGGGGTGCGTGACGAACCGACCGTCGGCCTCGATGACGTCGTGCAGTGCGCGCAGTCGCCCGTAGTAGGGCTCGACGGTGAAGTCCGGCACCGTCCAGATCAGCTTGCGCAAGAAGTAGACCACCGCGCCGATGTCGAAGAACTCCGCTCGCAACTTCTCCATGCGCATGTCCACGATCTGCAACCCGGCGGCGTGCGCGTCGGCGCGCTGCACGGCCGGCTCGAGGTGGGCGCCCAGCGCGGGGTGCGGACCCATCACGAATTCGACCAGCTCGGACACCGTCGCCGGCCCGGGGTGCTGCGCGAAGTAGGTGCCGCCGGGCCGCAACAGCCGGGCGATCTCGCTCCACCACACGGCGATGGGATGCCGGCTGGTCACCAGGTCGAAGGCCTCGGCGGCGAACGGCAGCGGGGGCTCGTGGCGGACCTGGACCACCACCACGCCGCGCGGATGCAATCGCCGGGCGGCCAGCGCCGCGTTGGGCGGCCACGACTCGGTCGCCGCCATCGTCGGCGGGAACGTCGGCACGCCGCCGAGCACCTCACCGCCTCCGGTGTGGATGTCCAGGGCGGCCGATACCGCGGCGAGCCGAGCGCTGATCAGCCGCTGGTAGCCCCAGGAGGGGCGCTCTTCGGTGGCGCGGCCGTCGAGCCAGGAGAAGTCCCAGCCCACCACGGGTGCCGCGACGGCTTCGGCCACCAACTCCTTGAACGGCCGCCGCATCGGGTCACCCGGCAGTCGGTTTGCGGGCCTCGACGAGGACCCGCGTGGCGTGCGCGACGAAGGGCCCCTCGGCTTCGATGCGTTCGTGCAGCTCGCGCAGCCGATCGAGGTAGCGCTCGACGGTGAAGTCTGGAACCGTCCAAATCACCTTGCGCAGGAAGTACACCACGGCCCCGATATCGAAGTACTCCTGCCGGAGTCGCTCCGGACGCATACCGACAATCTCCAGCCCGGCCGCGCGCGCCGCCGCGCTTTCGTTGTCCGGATGCCGCAGCGCCCATGCCTCCGGCTGCGGTCCGATGAAGTGCTCGACCAACTCGGCCACCGTCTCGGGGCCGATGTGTTGAGCGAGGTAGTGGCCGCCGGGCCGTAACACCCGGGCGATCTCGGGCCACCACAGCGTGTGCGGATGCCGGCTGGTCACCAGGTCGAACGCCTCGTCGGCGAACGGCATGACCGACTCGTCCGGCGTGGCCACCACCACCACACCGCGCGGGTGCAGCAGCTTGGTCGCCAGCGGGACGTTCGGCGGCCAAGACTCGACGGCGGCCATGGTGGGCGGGAAAGGTCCGGCGCCGGCGAGCACTTCGCCGCCACCGGTCTGCAGGTCCAGCGCGGCCGACACTGCAGCGAAGTGACGGCTGATCAGCCGTTGGTAGCCCCACGACGGTCGTTCCTCGGTCGCGCGGCCGTCCAGCCAGGAGAAATCCCAGCCATCGACGGATACCGAATTGGCTTCTGCGATCAGATCTTCGAATGTGGGGCCCACGCTAGGCATTGTGGGGCATCAGGACGTGGAACAGACGAACTTGGTGCCATTGAAGTCAAGTGTTACCTCGCCCTGGTGCTCCCAGTATTCGGCGTCCTGTCGCCCGTATCGCGCACCGCTGCCGGACGGCAGCACGAACAGAATCTCCTGGGTGCCTTTCCAGTTGAGCACCGCTGTCGGCGGGGCGAACTGGTTGTAGAACTGAGCGGTCAGCGGGCCGAATTGGGCGGGGCAGTGGTAGCTGATGACCGGCGGGGCCGCCGTGGCGGGGTCGGCGATGGCCAACTGGACCAGCCGGGTCTGATACGCCTCCAGCACACAGGTGTGGATATCGGCATTGCGGGCACAGTCATCGCGGCCGGTCGCAAAGCTGGCCTGCGCGGCCGTCAGCGCGGACTGATCCGTGCCGGGGCGGGCCGCCGCCTGTCGGTAGGCGACCTGCAGCTGTCGCTCGAGGTCGAAGAGATGCGAGTCGGTGCAGATCAGCTGCTGCGCGGAGTTCGCCGGTTTGGTGCAGTCGACCGCCGCCGGCGTCGGAGCGGGGCTGGCGCTGGTGGGCGGCGCGGACGGCGGGCTGGACGCCGGGTGGTTGGTCGGAGCGCTGCACGCGCCCACCATCAGTGCCGCGGTGATGACTGCGATCGGCCTCATACGTGCTGACTACCGGGTGCGCCCCGATCACCGCGCGCGACACGCCCGCGCGGCGCCAAATTCATCTGGGCTGCGCCGCTCAGAGCGCGGTGGCGCCGGCCTCGCCGGATGCGATCTCGGGTGCCAGCGGTGCGACGGCGCTGAGGATGTCCGTCACCGTTTTCGGCGGAACTCCCGCCGCGGCCAGCGCATCGGCCAAATGCCCGGCCACCAAGCTGAAGTGGTGCATCGTGATGCCGCGACCCTGATGCACTTGTTTCATCGGGGCACCCAGGTAGGGCTCCGGTCCGCCGAGAGCGGCCGCGAAGAACTCCACCTGCTTGCCTTTGAGGCGGTTCATGTTCGTTCCGGTGAAGAAGCCGGACAGTTGGGCGTCGGCGAGCACGCGCACGTAGAAGTCGTCGACGACGACTTCGAGTGCCTCGTGCCCGCCGATCCGGTGGTAGATGGTTGTCGGCTCCAACTTGCGGAACGTTGCCGAGAGTTTCATGTAACCAGCGGACCATTTCGGCGTTGCCCTTCAGTTAGTCAGCGATCACGCTCGGATTGCCCGACGTAACAAGCCGATTGCCGGCGGGTAGCCGCATCTTCGGCTGCTGGGTGAGACGGCTCGCCTCGTTCAGGTGCCGGCCATCAGTTCGTCGCCGCCGCGTAATGCCCTAGGTTGGCAGTATGACCCACGTCACACCATCCGCCGTAAGGAGCGACAACCGATGAACCTTGGTGACTTAACGAACTTGGTGGAAAAGCCATTTGCCGTGGTCTCCAACATCATCAATACCCCCAACTCGGCCGGGCGATATCGACCGTTCTATCTGAGGAATCTGCTTGACGCGGTGCAAGGCCACAGCCTCGGCGAGGCCGTCGACGGAAAAACCGTGCTCATCACCGGCGGATCGTCGGGCATCGGGGCGGCCGCGGCGAAGAAAATCGCCGAAGCCGGCGGCGCGGTGGTGCTGGTGGCCCGCACCCCGGAAAACCTCGAACAGGTCGCCTCCGAAATCCGAGCGATCCGCGGCGGCGTCGCTCACGTCTACCCGTGCGACCTGTCGGACATGGATGCCATCGCCGCGATGGCCGACAAGGTGCTCAACGAGCTTGGTGGAGTAGACATCCTGATCAACAACGCGGGCCGCTCCATCCGGCGCTCGCTGGCACTTTCCTACGACCGGATTCACGACTACCAGCGGACCATGCAGTTGAACTACCTGGGCGCGGTCCAGCTCATCCTCAAGTTCATCCCCGGCATGCGCGAGCGCGGTTTCGGGCACATCGTCAACGTCTCCTCGGTCGGCGTGCAGACCCGCGCACCGCGTTTCGGTGCCTACATCGCCAGCAAGGCCGCGCTGGACAGTCTCTGCGATGCACTGCAAGCCGAAGTGGTCAACGACGACGTCAAGTTCACCACGGTGCACATGGCGTTGGTGCGAACGCCGATGATCAGCCCGACCAAGATGTACGACAAATTCCCCGCGTTGACGCCGGATCAGGCGGCCGGGGTGATCACCGACGCGATCGTGCACCGGCCGCGGCGGGCCAGCTCGCCGTTCGGGCAGTTCGCCGCCGTCGCCGACGCCGTGAACCCGGCGGTGATGGATCGCGTGCGCAACCGGGCGTTCGGCATGTTCGACGACTCACACGCCGCCAAGGGCGACGAATCCTCCACCAGCACAGCGGAATTCGACAGAAGAAGCGAGACGTTCGTGCAAGCGACTCGCGGAATTCATTGGTGACGCGATGAGCCTTCCGAAATCCGGCGATCAGACGACCGTCGTCATCACCGGCGCCTCCTCGGGGATCGGCGCCGAACTGGCTCGCGGCCTGGCCCGCCGCGGCTTCCCGCTGTTGCTCGTCGCGCGGCGGCGCGAGCGTCTCGACGAGATCGCCAACGATGTGGGAGAAGAACATTCGGTCGCGATCGAGGTATTGCCGTTGGACCTCAGCGACAGCAAAGCGCGCGCGAAATTGGCCGGCCGTCTGCGCAGCGAACCGATCGCGGGCCTGTGCAACAGCGCCGGGTTCGGCACCAGCGGGGTCTTCTACGAGTTGCCGGTCGAACGCGAGAGTGAAGAGGTCACCCTCAATGCGCTCGTGTTGATGGAACTCACGCATGCGGCGCTGCCCGGCATGGTCGAGCGCGGCGCCGGAGCGGTGATGAACATCGCGTCGATCGCCGCGTTTCAGCCGCTGCCCTTCATGGCGGTGTATTCGGCGACCAAGGCCTTTGTGCAGACCTTCTCCGAAGCCGTCCACGAAGAGCTGCACGGGACGGGCGTGTCGGTCACGGCGCTGTGCCCGGGCCCCGTACCCACCGAGTGGGCCGAGATCGCCAACGCCAAGCGATTCAGCGTGCCCCTAGCCCAAGTCTCGCCGGCCGATGTCGCCGAAGCGGCGATCGACGGGATGCTGTCCGGCAAGCGCACCGTCGTCCCCGGCGTCGTGCCCAAGGTCGTCAGCAACGGCGGCAGGTACACGCCACGCAGCTTGCTGTTGCCGGCGATCCGGATCGGCAACCGATTCCGCGGCGGGCCCAGCCACTAGCGGCGCCTCCCGGGCCGCGAGTGTGCACCTATGGCGGCGAGTGTGCATCCACGCTGTCCTGAGTGCACACCCAAAGCGTGAGCGCACATCGCCGCAGCCGGCCGTCGGGCTAGGTTGGCTTGATGGCCGCTGTGGAGCTGACCGCCGACGTCCCGATGAGCCCGCAGGACATGTGGGAGCACGTCTCGGATCTGTCGGACCTGGGTGACTGGCTGACGATGCATGAGGGGTGGCGCAGCGAACTGCCCGACGAGATCGCCGAAGGCATTCAGATCATCGGCGTGGCGCGGGCCAAGGGCATGCGCAACCGCGTCACCTGGACGGTGACCAGCTGGGACCCGCCGCATGAGATCGCGATGTCGGGTTCGGGCAAGGGCGGAACCAAATACGGCGTCACCCTGACCGTGCGGCCCACCGGCGACGGATCGATCCTCGGTTTGCGGCTTGAGCTGGGCGGTCGGGCGCTGTTCGGCCCGGTCGGATCGGCGGCGGCGCGCGCCGTCAAGGGCGACGTCGAGAAGTCGCTGAAGAACTTCGTCGAGTTGTACGGATAATTCGCAGACACACATGCGCGACACGCCGAGGAAGCGTCGGTAGTCGGTCATAGACTGGCGTGCCTATGAACCAGTCGTCCTTCGTGCACCTGCACAACCACACCGAGTATTCGATGCTCGATGGTGCCGCGAAGATCACGCCGATGCTGGCCGAGGTCGAGCGGCTGGAGATGCCCGCGGTCGGAATGACCGACCACGGAAACATGTTCGGCGCCAGCGAGTTCTACACCGCGGCGACCAAGGTCGGGATCAAGCCGATCATCGGCGTCGAGGCCTACATCGCGCCGGCCTCGCGTTTCGACACCAAGCGGATTCTGTGGGGCGACCCCGGCCAGAAGTCCGACGACGTCTCGGGTAGCGGTTCCTACACCCACATGACGATGGTGGCCGAGAACGCCACCGGCTTGCGCAACTTATTCAAGCTGTCGTCCTTGGCCTCGTTCGAGGGCCAGCTGGGCAAGTGGTCGCGGATGGACGCCGAGCTGATCGCCGAAAACTCCGAGGGCATCATCGCCACCACCGGGTGCCCATCGGGCGAGGTGCAGACGCGGCTTCGGCTAGGACATGACCGCGAAGCGCTGGAATCGGCCGCCAAGTGGCGCGAGATCTTCGGTGCCGACAACTTCTTCCTGGAGCTGATGGACCACGGGCTGTCCATCGAGACGCGGGTCCGCGAGGGTCTGCTGGAGATCGGCCGCAAGCTCGGCATCCCGCCGCTGGCCACCAACGACTGCCACTACGTCACCCGCGATGCCGCCCACAACCACGAGGCGCTGCTGTGCGTGCAGACCGGCAAGACGCTGTCGGACCCGAACCGCTTCAAGTTCGACGGCGACGGCTACTACCTGAAGTCGGCCGCCGACATGCGCAAGATCTGGGACGGCGAGGTTCCCGGCGCCTGTGACTCCACGCTGCTGATCGCCGAGCGGGTGCAGTCCTACGCCGACGTATGGGCGCCGCGCGACCGGATGCCGGTCTTCCCGGTGCCCGAAGGGCACGACCAGGGGACCTGGCTGCACCACGAGGTGATGGCGGGACTACAGCGGCGCTTCCCGTCCGGTGTCGCCCAGGACTACCTCGACCGGGCCGAATTCGAGATCAAGGTCATCTGCGACAAGGGTTTTCCGGCCTACTTCTTGATCGTCGCCGACCTGATCAACTACGCACGCTCGGTCGATATCCGCGTCGGGCCCGGCCGTGGGTCGGCGGCGGGTTCGCTGGTCGCCTACGCAATGGGCATCACCAACATCGACCCGATTCCGCACGGTCTGCTGTTCGAGCGGTTCCTCAACCCGGAGCGTCCGTCGGCACCCGACATCGATATCGACTTCGACGACCGTCGCCGAGGCGAGATGGTGCGCTACGCCGCCGACAAGTGGGGCTCCGACCGCGTCGCCCAGGTCATCACCTTCGGCACGATTAAAACCAAAGCGGCACTGAAGGACTCAGCCCGGATCCATTACGGGCAGCCCGGGTTTGCGATCGCCGACCGGATCACCAAAGCGCTGCCGCCGCCGATCATGGCCAAGGACATCCCGCTGTCGGGCATCACCGACCCGGCCCATGAGCGGTACAAGGAAGCGTCCGAGGTGCGCAGCCTGATCGAGACCGACCCGGACGTGCGCACCATCTACCAGACGGCCCGCGGCCTGGAGGGCCTGATCCGCAACGCCGGCGTGCACGCGTGCGCGGTGATCATGAGCAGCGAGCCGCTGACCGAGGCCATCCCGTTGTGGAAGCGGCCGCAGGACGGCGCCATCATCACCGGCTGGGACTACCCGTCGTGTGAGGCCATCGGCCTGCTGAAGATGGACTTCCTGGGCCTGCGCAACCTGACGATCATCGGCGACGCGCTGGAAAACATCAAGGCCAACAGGGGAATTGACCTCGACCTGGAGTCGGTGCCGCTCGACGACAAGGCCACCTACGAACTGCTGGGCCGCGGCGACACGCTGGGTGTGTTCCAGCTCGATGGCGGGCCGATGCGCGACCTGCTGCGCCGGATGCAGCCGACCGAGTTCAACGACATCGTCGCCGTGCTGGCGCTGTACCGGCCGGGGCCGATGGGCATGAACGCCCACAACGACTACGCCGACCGCAAGAACGCCCGCCAGGCCGTCAAGCCGATCCACCCCGAGCTCGAGGAACCGCTGCGCGAGATCCTGGCCGAGACCCACGGCCTGATCGTCTACCAAGAGCAGATCATGTTCATCGCCCAGAAGGTCGCCTCCTACACGATGGGTAAGGCCGACGCGCTGCGCAAGGCGATGGGCAAGAAGAAGCTCGAGGTGCTCGAGGCGGAGTACAAGGGCTTCCAGGAAGGCATGACCGCCAACGGTTTCTCCGAAAGAGCGGTGAAAGCGTTGTGGGACACTATTCTTCCGTTCGCCGGGTACGCGTTCAACAAGTCGCACGCCGCCGGCTACGGCCTGGTCTCTTACTGGACCGCCTATTTGAAGGCCAACTACCCGGCCGAGTACATGGCCGGACTGTTGACATCGGTGGGCGACGACAAGGACAAGGCCGCGGTCTACCTGGCCGACTGCCGCAAGCTCGGCATCACGGTGCTGCCGCCGGACGTCAACGAGTCCCTGGTCAACTTCGCGTCGGTCGGAAAGGACATCCGCTTCGGGCTGGGCGCGGTGCGCAATGTCGGCGCCAACGTGGTGGGCTCGCTGATCAAAACCCGCAGTGAGAAAAGCAAATTCACCGATTTCTCGGACTACCTGAACAAGATTGACGTCTCGGCCTGCAACAAGAAGGTCACCGAATCGCTGATCAAGGCGGGCGCATTCGACTCGTTGGGGCACGCCCGCAAGGGGCTGTTTCTGGTGCACACCGATGCCGTCGATTCGGTGCTGGGCACCAAGAAGGCCGAGGCGATAGGCCAGTTCGACCTGTTCGGCGGCGGCGACGCCGCGGCCGACGCGGCGTTCACGATCCGGGTGCCCGAGGACGAGTGGGAAGACAAGCACAAACTCGCCCTGGAACGGGAAATGCTGGGGCTCTACGTATCCGGGCATCCGCTCAACGGGGTGGCGCACCTGCTGTCCGCTCAGGTCGACACCCAAATCCCGGCGATCCTCGATGGCGACGTCAGCAACGAGACGCAGGTGCGGGTGGGCGGCATCCTGGCCTCGGTGAACCGGCGGGTCAATAAGAACGGAATGCCTTGGGCATCAGCCCAATTGGAAGACCTCACCGGTGGCATCGAGGTGATGTTCTTCCCGCACGCGTACTCGGCCTACGGCGCCGACATCGTCGACGACGCGGTGGTGCTGGTCAACGCCAAGGTCGCGATCCGCGACGACCGGATCTCGCTGATCGCCAATGAGCTTGTGGTGCCGGACTTTTCCAACGCTCAGCCGAACCGGCCGATAGCGGTCAGCCTGCCCACCCGGCAGTGCACGATCGACAAGGTGAGCGCTCTCAAGCAGGTGCTGGCGCGGCATCCGGGAACCTCACAGGTGCACCTGCGGCTGATCAGCGGAGACCGGATCACCACGCTCGAGCTCGATCAGTCGCTGCGGGTGACGCCGTCGCCGGCGCTGATGGGCGACTTGAAGGAACTGCTCGGCCCGGGCTGCCTGGGCAGCTAAAGCTCGACCGGGTTCTACAGCTGCACCCGGACGATGACGCTGTCGGCCCAGACCCCGCGAGCGCGGGCCCGGCGCAGCTTCTCCGGCAGCGGCAGGTTCTGGTGCACGTTGGTCACGCCCGGCACCTTGATCAGCGGGACGATGTTCCACTGCCAGCCGTAGCGCCGGTGCAGGATCCGATTGGCCCGTTCGGCATCGGCGCCCGACAGCAGCGTGGCGCGCCCGGCCAGCGTCGCGGCACCGTCGCGAACCCGGCCGCGGTGGTCGCAGGCCCGCAGTTCGATGTCGGGGCGGGCCGTGAGTCGCTTGGTCTTGGGGCCCACCTTGGTGCGGAACACCAATGCGTCGCCGTCCATCGCGAACCAGATCGGGGTGTCGGCGGGGGTGCCGTCGCGCCGGAACGACCGGAGCAGGGCGTAGCGAGCATCGCCGAGTGCGCTGTTGTGCATGGTCCCAGTCAACGACTTAGAGTTGACTCGAAGTCAAGTGCGGTGATTCTGGGAGGCCCGATGGCTGCCGCGGCAACCACCCGCTCGCGGGCCACGCTGACGATCGGCGAGGTCGCGCGCGAAGCCGGCGTGGCCGCAACGACGCTGCGCTACTACGAGCAGATCGGCCTGCTGCCGTCGCCGGCGCGGCTGGCCGGCCGGCGCCGCTACGACGACTCGATCCTGGCCCGTCTCGAGGTCATTCGGCTGTGCAAATCCGCCGGCTTCGCGCTGGAAGAAATCCAGCTGTTGTTCGCCGACGATGCGCCGGGGCGCCCCGCCAGCCGCGCCCTGGCCGAGGCCAAACTCGCCGAGATCGACGACCAAATGGCGTCGCTGGCGCGGGCGCGGGCCGTTATCGAGTGGGGGATGAGCTGCACCTGTCCGTCGATCGATGCCTGCACCTGCGGCATCCATCCGGCCTAGCACGGCCTAGAACCGGTAGCGCAAGATCCGGGCCTTGCGCGCGGACACCTCGAACTGCCCGGAAACCTTGGTAGCGAACCGAATCCAGCCCGGAAACAGCTCAACCTCGGGTCGGTGGGCCAGGCTGACCTCGTCGACCAGCTTCAACTCCGGATTCCATTGTTCGGGCACTCGCGGGTCTTCGAACCCCGGATAGCCCCACTGGGCGCCGACGCTGCCGAACATGCGCTGCGGTGCCAGTCTCACCGCGAGCCGGGAGAACCAGCCGATGCGGCCGTAGTCGTTGAAAGCCAGTTCGCCGGACGTGAAATACGTGGTGATGCGCCGAAAGAGGGCGATCAGCACCGGCTCGGACAGGAACGCGAACAGGCCGTCGGCGATCACCATCACGGGCCGGTCGGCGGGGATGGTGTTGGGCCAGCTTTGATCGGCCACCGACGCGGTCACCACATGGGCTCGCGTGCCGGTCGGCAGCAGCTGGCGGCGCAGCGCGCTGACTCCGGGCAGGTCGACGCTGTACCAGTCGACGGTGGCGGGCGGGCGCACCCGAAACGGGCCCGAGTCCAGCCCGGCGCCCAGATCGACGACGACGGCGTTCGGATGCTCGGCGGTGAATGCCCGCACCCGTTCGTCGAGCATCTTGGCGCGCAGCGCCGTCTGGCAGACCACGCTGGCCGGGACGCCGAGTCCCGCGAAGTCGTAGTCGATCTTGTCGACGATGTCGGCGGCGAGCGAGTCTCCGAGAATGGGCCGCGACCATTGGCTGTCCAGTGCTCGCGCGTATTGGGTCAGCAACGCGGTCTGCTCGAGTGGCGTGAGGTCACTCGCGCCAGTATCGGGTCGGGGCCGCATGATCCGAACGTACTCGGCGCCCGCCGATCGGGCAGGCCGGACGGCTGCGCTAAATCGCGAATTGTGTTCCATGCCCCCCGACACCGGACGTACGCTACGGAAATGACGAGAACCGAATCCGTCGCCACGGTGCACCGGGCGTGAGCGGGGGGCGGCTCGCGACAGCGCGTGAACTCGGCCGCGTTGGGGCGCGAAAGATGTTGCAGCACAGTGGAATTATCACTGAATCGGTGACGCCACTGTCGACCGATCCGACGGCCGTGGCCCAATTGCTGGGCGCACCGTGGTACGACGAGAAACTGGCCAAGCTGGCCGACGAGCTGGGCCGCGACCCCGGCGACGTGCGCGCCGAGGCGGCGGGGTATCTGCGCGAGATGGCGGCCTCGCTGGACGAGCGGGCGGTGCAGGGGTGGCGCGGGTTCAGCCGCTGGCTGATGCGCGCCTACGACGTGCTGGTCGACGAGGATCAGATCACGCAGCTGCGCAAACTGGATCGCAAAGCGACGCTGGCCTTTGCCTTTTCGCACCGGTCGTACTTGGACGGCATGCTGCTGCCGGAAATGATCGTGGCCAACCGGCTGTCGGC
Source organism: Mycobacterium sp. Aquia_213 (assembly GCF_026625985.1). NCBI lineage: Bacteria > Bacillati > Actinomycetota > Actinomycetes > Mycobacteriales > Mycobacteriaceae > Mycobacterium > Mycobacterium sp. Aquia_213. Next base: position 3,360,882 of record NZ_CP113116.1, on the reverse strand, counting down.
GGCCTTTACCTTCGGCGGGGCCAACCTGAATTTCTTCCCGATGGGTGCCTTCGCCAAGCGCACCGGAACGATCTTCATCCGGCGCCAGACCAAAGACATTCCCGTCTACCGATTCGTGTTGCGCGCTTACACCGCGCAGTTGGTGCAAGACCACACCAACCTCACCTGGTCGATCGAAGGGGGCCGTACCCGGACCGGCAAACTGCGGCCTCCGGTGTTCGGCATTCTGCGCTACCTCACCGATGCCGTCGACGAAATCGACGGTCCCGAAGTGTATTTGGTGCCGACCTCGATCGTGTACGACCAGCTGCACGAGGTGGAGGCGATGACCACCGAGGCCTACGGGGCGAAGAAGCGGCCCGAAGACCTCCGCTTCCTGGTCGGCTTGGCCCGCCAGCAAGGCAAGCGGCTCGGTCGTGCTTACCTGGACTTCGGCGAACCGCTGCCGCTGCGTAAACGCCTCGAGGAAATGCGCGGCGACGAAGCGGGGACCGGCACCGAAATCGAACGCATCGCTCTGGACGTCGAACACCGGATCAACCGCGCGACAGCGGTCACTCCCACTGCGGTGGTGAACCTGGCGTTGCTGGGCGCGGACCGGTCGTTGTCGCTCAGCGAGGTGCTGGCGACCGTGCGACCGTTGGCCAGCTACATCACGGCACGCAACTGGGCGGTCGCCGGGGCCGCGGACCTGACCAACCGCTCGACGATCCGGTGGACCTTGCACCAGCTCGTCGCCTCCGGGGTGGTCAGCGTGTATGAATCCGGCACCGAACCGGTCTGGGGGATCGGCGAGGACCAGCACCTGGTCGCGGCGTTCTACCGCAATACCGCGATCCACATCCTGGTCGATCGTGCGATCGCCGAAACGGCGTTGCTCGCGGCGGTGGAAAACGCCGAGAATTCCGCGGACGGCATGGTGTCGCCGGTGACGGTGCGCGACGAGGCGCTGAGCTTGCGTGAGTTGCTCAAGTTCGAGTTCTTGTTCTCCGGCCGTGCCCAGTTCGAGAAGGAGCTGGCCGATGAGGTGCGCCTGATCGGACCGGTGGAGGACACCAGTAAGGCCGCCGCGGCCGCCGACGTGCGACGGTTGCTGAAGTCGGCCGATCTGCTGTTGGCGCATTTGGTGCTGCGGCCGTTCCTGGACGCCTACCACATCGTGGCCGACCGACTGGCCGCCCTTGAGGACGAGTCACTCGACGAAAACGCCTTCCTGGCCGAATGTCTGGAGTTGGGCAAACAGTGGGAGCTGCAGCGCAGAATCGCGAGCGCCGAGTCGAGGTCGATGGAACTCTCCAAGACGGCGCTGCGGCTGGCGCGCCATCGCGAGCTGGTCGACGGCTCCGATCGCGAGCAACTGGCCAAGCGCCGCCAGGAGTTCGCGGACGAGATCGCGGTGGCGACGCGACGCGTGAATGCGATCGCCGAACTCGCCAGAAATACGGTGGTTCGTCCGGCTTGATGTCGGATGTCCAGGCCGCCTGCGAGCCATGCCGGTGGCGCTGGATCGGGCCTAAGGTGGTGGACATGCCGCTTACCGGAGAATACGAACCGTCACCCTGGGATTGGTCCCGCGAACAAGCCGACAAGTACGCCGAATCCGGCGGTGCCGAGGCAGCGGACATGAAGGGCAAGCCCATCATTCTGCTGATCACGGTCGGAGCCAAGACCGGCAAGCTGCGCAAGACTCCGCTGATGCGAGTCGAGCACGACGGCGAGTACGCCGTCGTCGCCTCGCTCGGCGGCGCCCCGAAGAACCCGGTCTGGTACTACAACATCGCCAAGAACCCGCGGGTCGAGCTGCAGGACGGCTCGGTCACCCGTGACTACGACGCCCGTGAGGTGTTCGGGGACGAGAAAGCCGTGTGGTGGGAGCGGGCCGTCGCGGCCTGGCCGGACTACGCGGAGTACCAGACGAAGACCGAACGCCAGATTCCGGTGTTCGTGCTGACCCCGGTGAGCTGAGCCGATTAGGCAGGTGACGGGGGGTGCGTGGCACCATTAATCGGTGTCCGCCGAACCGAGCCAGAGCCCGAGCATGTCACCGCCGCTGCCTCTCCTTTCCGGGGCCGACATTGACAGCGCTGCGCAGCGGATTGCCGCGGTAGTCACGCCCACGCCGCTGCAATACAGCGATCGACTCTCGGCGATCACGGGTGCGCAGGTTTACCTCAAACGCGAGGACCTGCAGATCGTGCGTTCCTACAAGCTGCGCGGCGCCTACAACCTGCTGGTGCAACTGTCCGACGCGGAAATCGGTGCCGGCGTGGTGTGCTCCTCGGCCGGCAATCACGCGCAGGGGTTCGCCTACGCCTGCCGGACCCTCGGTGTGCATGGCCGCGTTTACGTGCCGGCCAAGACGCCCAAACAGAAGCGCGACCGGATCCGCTACCACGGGGGCAGCTTCATCGAGCTGATCGTGGGCGGGTCGACGTATGACCTCGCCGCCGAGGCGGCGCTCGACGACGTGAAGCGCACCGGCGCGACGCTGGTGCCACCGTACGACGACCCGCGCACCATGGCCGGCCAGGGCACCATCGCCGTGGAAATTCTGCAGCAGCTCGACAAACTCGGTCTGGGGGAGCCCGACCTGGTGGTGGTTCCGGTGGGCGGCGGTGGCTGCATCGCGGGCATCACGACTTATCTGTCCGAGCGGACGACGAACACGTCGGTGCTGGGTGTCGAACCGGCCGGGGCCGCGGCGATGATGGCCGCGCTGGCCGCCGGAGAGCCGGTAACGCTGGACCACGTCGACCAGTTCGTCGACGGCGCCGCGGTGAAGCGGGCGGGAACGCTGACGCATGCCGCGCTGGCCGCCGCCGGTGACATGGTGTCGATCACGGCCGTCGATGAGGGCGCCGTGTGCACCGCGATGCTGGACCTTTATCAGAACGAGGGCATCATCGCCGAGCCCGCGGGCGCGCTGTCCGTCGCCGGCCTGCTGGAAGCCGGCGTCGAGCCCGGGTGCACGGTCGTCTGCCTGATCTCGGGCGGCAACAACGACGTATCGCGCTACGGCGAAGTGCTCGAGCGCTCACTGGTCCACCTCGGCCTCAAGCACTATTTCCTGGTCGACTTTCCGCAGGAGCCCGGTGCGTTGCGCCGGTTCCTCGACGACGTGCTGGGCCCCAACGACGACATCACCCTGTTCGAATACGTCAAGCGCAACAACCGGGAGACCGGTGAGGCGCTGGTCGGCATTCAACTGGGTTCGTCGGCCGACCTGGACAACCTGCTGGACCGGATGCGCGAGACCGAGATTCACTTCGAGACGCTGCAACCGGGCTCGCCGGCCTACCGCTATCTGCTGCTGTAGTCAGGTCAGGTAGGACGGCAGCGGGGTAGCGGGGTCGAGATCGGGCGCCGGCACCGGCGTTTCGGCTGCCAGGCGCAGCGGCACCACCCCCGCCCAGTAGGGCAGTGCGGTGTCCTCGGGATCGTCAGCCACACCGCCGTCGCGAACCTTGGCAGAGACTTCGACGAGGTCGAGGGCGAGCACCGCCGTGGCGGCGAGTTCACGGGTGTTCGGGGGCCGGCAGTCGGCGGCGCGCCCCGGCCGGACATGGTCGAGCAGCGCGCCAAATGCCCGCTGCTTTTCGTCCGGGTCGTCGACGAGGCGCGCGGTACCCATCACGACGACCGAGCGGTAGTTCAGCGAATGATGCATCGCCGATCGGGCCAGCACCAGCCCGTCGACCAGGGTGGTGGTGACGCAGACGGGCAGGTCGGAGAGCTTGGCGGCGAGCATAGGACCGCTCCCGGTGGAACCGTGCAGGTAGAGGGTCTCGCCGAGACGGGCGTGCGTCGTCGGCAGCACCACCGGCCGACCGGCATTGAGGTAGCCCAGGTGGCAGATCAGGGCCTCGTCCAGGATGCGATGGACGGTGTCGCGGTCGTAGCGAGCGCGTTCCCGGTAGCGGGTGGGCGTCGTGCGAGACGTGGGGTGGTACGCGGTGTCCATCGGATTGCCTTCGCTATTGTAATAGTACATAATGTGTAATGTGCCAGTGCAACACAGCATAGCCGGGACGGGCGCGGAGTCCATAGCCGCCAACATCGAAGAAGGAATTTCCACCGGCACCCTGGCGCCCGGTGACGCGCTGCCCCCGGTGCGGGAACTGGCAGCGCAATTGGGCGTGAACGCCAACACGGCCGCCGCGGCCTACCGCCTGCTGCGCGATCGCGGGGCCGTCGAAACCTCGGGCCGGCGCGGCACCCGGGTGCGCCGGCGCCCCGCGACCACGCCGCGCTCATTGCTCGGCCTGGACATCCCCGCGGGCGTGCGCGATCTGTCCACCGGAAATCCAAACCCCACGCTGCTGCCCATTGCTGTTGTACCGCAACATGATTCGTATGCGCCGCGACGCCCGGTGCTCTATGGGGAGCCGGCCATGTCGCCGGAACTGGTCGACCGCGCCGGTGCGGCGCTGAACGCCGACGGTGTCCCGTCCGACCACCTCGCGGTGACCAGCGGAGCGCTCGACGGCATCGAACGGGCGCTCACCGCGCACCTGCGCCCCGGCGACCGGGTGGCCGTCGAGGATCCGGGCTGGGCCAACATGCTGGATCTGCTTGCCGCGCTGGGCCTTTCGGTCGAGCCGGTGCGGGTGGACGACGACGGCCCGCTGGTCGCCGACGTCGCGCGGGCGCTGGATCGCGGGGTGCGCGCGCTGGTCATCACCACTCGCGCGCAGAACCCGACCGGTGCGGCGCTGTCCGCGCAACGCGCCGGCGAACTGAGCGCGTTATTGACCGGCCGTGACGTTCTCGTCGTCGAGGATGACCACTGCGCCGGCATCGCCGGTGTGCCGTTGCACTCGTTGGCCGGATCGAGCAACCACTGGGCATTCGTCCGGTCGGCGTCGAAGGCCTACGGTCCCGACCTGCGGGTGGCCGTGCTCGCCGGCGATCAGCGCACCGTCGAGCGCGTCCACGGACGACTGCGCCTGGGACCCGGGTGGGTGAGCCATCTGCTGCAAGACCTCGCGGTGCGTTTGTGGTCCGACGAGGCGGCGTCGCGTCTCATCCACCAAGCCGAGCAGCGCTACACCGACAACCGCACGCGGCTGTGCGCCGCATTGGCCGACCGCGGGATCGCCGCGCACGCCCGCTCCGGGCTCAACGTGTGGATCCCGGTGCCCGACGAGACGGTCGCGATCACCCGACTGATCAACTCGGGTTGGGCCGCAGCGCCCGGCTCACGGTTCCGGATCGGCAGCCCGGCCGGAATCCGGGTCACCATCGCCGATTTGGCCGACGCCGAGATCGATTCGCTCGCCGATTCCATCGCTGAGGCGATGCGCACCGCCGGCCGCTCCAGCGTCTAGCTCAGGTCTGTGGCCTGGTGCCCAGGGTTTCGTGGAATAGCGCGCTGCGCAGGGTCAGTTCGCGGGGGTCACTCACCAGGTAGAAACCCAGCTTGTTCATCACGTAGCCGTAGCCGATGCCGGTGTCGGGATCGGCGAATCCGAACGAACCGCCCGCTCCCGGCGTTCCGAAGGCATGCGCTGACGAACCGAAGATGGACAGCGGACTGGGCTTGTTGAAGCCCAGGGTGAAATTGGTATCGACGTGTAGCACCTTGTCGCGCAACCCCTTTGTCGGTGGTTGGGCAGGGCTTTTCAGGGCATCGAGGGTGCTGGTGCCCAGCCCGAGCTCGGGGCTGCCGGTGGCGGCGCTGCCGTACAGCTTGGCGATCGAGCGTGCGGAGCCGGTGCCATTGACCGCGGGCATCTCGACCATCCGCAGCTCGTCGCGGTTGAAGTCGCCCAGGTCGTTGATGCCTTTGGCGACCGTGAGTGAGGGCGCCGCGAGGTCGAATGGGTTGAACAACGCCAGGGCCAGGCGGCGCGGCATCGTGTTCAGATGAAAGAGCAGCTGCGGCAAGGACCAGGCGTCCAAGTACGCGACGCGATCGCGGTCCACCGAGTTGGGCAGCCCGATGTAGAGGTCCAGCTCCAACGGGCCGGCGATCTCCTCGGCGAAGAACCGGCCCAGTGTCCGCCCCGCGGGATCGGTTCGGCGGATCAGTTCTCCCTCGTACCAGCCAAGAGTGATGCCGTGGTAGCCGTGTCGCGTCCCGGGCGTCCACGCCGGTGCCTGCGCCGCGAGCTTGGCCGCCATGCTCGGTGGGTCGGCCAGTTCCTGCAACGTCAACGGCGGTTTGACGACGGGCAATCCGGCCTGATGCGCGAGCAGCTGCCGCACCGTCACCGCTTCCTTGCCGGATTGTGCGAATTCGGGCCAGTAGTCGGTGACCTTGGCGTCATAGCAGAGATAGCCTCGGGACACGGCCACCGCAACGGCAACCGACGCAATGCCTTTGGTGGTGGAGAAGACGTTAACCAGGGTGTCCTGTTCCCACGGCGCCCGGGTGATCCCGTTGCGATAGCCACCCCACAGGTCGACGACCTTACGGCCGTCCCGATAAACGGCGATTGCGGCGCCAACCTCCTGGCCGCTGTTCAGGTTGCGACGGAACGCATCGGCGACCTTGCCGTAGCCCTCGTCGACGTCGCCGCCGATCAGATCGGGTGGAATCTGCACCTTTTGCGCCATCTCTGCTCCGTTGCAGTCGTCGGTGCGGTGATGGTAGCGCTAGTCGAGCAGGGCGCGGTAGATCGACATCGATCCGCTGATCGTCTCGAATACGTGTGTTTCCTCGACATGGTCGAAACCGACTTCGGTCATCAGCTCCGGCAGTACGCCCTGGGCGTTGGGTTCGGTGTTCTCGAACCCGTCCCCCTTCTGCACGAGCCGAAATCGCCTGCGCATCTTCGCGGTGCGCTGCAGACCGTAGTCGGCGACATGCAGGCTGCCGCCGGGTGGCAGCGCCTCGCGGATCGCGGCGAGGCCGGCGCGCTTCTCCTCGAGCGGCACTTGATGAAACACCAGTGACGACAACACCTTTGTGACACCGCGTCCGGCCGACAGCCGCGCGGCGTCGCGCGCATATCCGGCCAGCAACTCAACCGGCAGCCCGGCAAGCTTGGCGCGGGCCCGCTCGCGAATCGCGGCATCCGGGTCGATCCCGATCAGCGTCGCCGCGGGGCAGGCGCGGGCGATCAGGCGCAGCTGGGTTCCGGTTCCGCAGCCGACGTCCGCGATCACGTCGCGGGGCGCCGGGGACAGTTGGGCGAGCAGTGCCGGGCGCCAGCACCGAGTACTCGTCAGCAGAAAGCTCAGTGCGTCGTAGGTCCACAACTGCGGAGCCGCCGGCACGAAGTCCTTGGCGGGTTGCTCGGCCATCCGCCGAGCCTATCCGTGGCGCAGGATCGCGACCGAATGTCCTTCCAACTCAGTGTCGTCACCGCTGGCGGTCGGCTCGCCCCACGCGAGGACGACCTCGCCCGCGACCGGTACCGTAACCGGATCGCTGCCGAGGTTGCACGCAATGCGTAACTGTCCGCGCGACAGGGTGATCCAGCGCTGTTCCTCGTCGTAGTCGACGGCAAGGTGTTCGAGCCATGGGTCGGCCAGGTCGGGGTCGCTGTGCCGCAAGGCGATCAGGTCCCGATAGAAACCGAGTAGCCGCGCATGCTCCCCTTCGTCGACCTCGTCCCAGTTCAGCTTCGAGCGCGCGAATGTCTGGGGATCCTGCGGGTCGGGGATGTCGTCGGCGTCCCAGCCGTGTTCGGCGAACTCGGCTTTGCGCCCCTCGGCGGTGGCCCGGGCCAGCTCGGGTTCGGGGTGCGAACTGAAGAACTGGAACGGTGTCGACGCCCCCCACTCCTCACCCATGAAAAGCATTGCGGTGTAAGGCGACCCGAGAGCCAGCGCGGCCTTGATGGCCAGTTGGCCACCGGTCAGGTACTGAGACGGCCGGTCGCCGAGCGCGCGGTTGCCGACCTGGTCGTGCGTGCAGGTATAGGCAACGAGTCGGCCGGCCGGGATGGCTTTGGTGTCCAGTGGTCGGCCGTGTCGGCGCCGCCGGAACGACGAATAGGTGCCGGCGTGAAAGAAGCCGCGGCGCAGGGTGTCCGCCAGCGTGGCCAGCGATCCGAAGTCCGCGTAGTAGCCCTGGCGCTCACCGGACACCGCGGTGTGGATGGCGTGGTGGATGTCGTCGTCCCACTGCGCGGTGATCCCGTAGCCGTAGTGATCGCGCGGGGTGATCAGCCGTGGGTCGTTGAGGTCACTCTCGGCGACCAGCGATAGCGACCGGCCCACTTGTTGTGACAGCCAATCGGTTTCGGTGGCCATCTCTTCGAGAATGTGCACGGCCGTGGTGTCTACCAGCGCATGCACCGCGTCCAGCCGCAGCCCGTCGGCGTGAAAGTCGCGCATCCAGCGCAGCGCGCAGCCGATGATGTAGCGGCGCACCTCGTCGGAGTCGGCGTCGGCGATGTTGACGCCTTCCCCCCACGGGTTGCTCCCCGACGACAAGTAGGGGCCGAACCGCGGCAGGTAATTTCCCGATGGGCCGAAGTGGTTGAACACCGCGTCGATCAGCACGCCCAAACCCCGTGCGTGGCAGGCATCGACGAACCGGACCAAGCCGTCCGGGCCGCCGTAGGGTTCGTGCACGCTGTACCACAGCACGCCGTCGTATCCCCAGCCGTGTGTTCCGGCGAAGGAGTTGACCGGCATCAGCTCGACAAAGTCGATCCCGAGATCGGCCAGGTAGTCCAGCTTTTCGATGGCGGCGTCGAAGGTGCCCGCGGCGGTGAAGGTGCCGATGTGCAGTTCGTAGATCACCGCGCCTTCGACCGATCGGCCGACCCAGTCACCGTCCGTCCAGGTGTCGCTGGGGTCCCACAGTTGCGAGCGGGCGTGCACCCCGTCGGGTTGGCGCGACGATCGCGGGTCGGGCAGCACCTTCGGATCGTCGTCGAGCAGGTACCCGTAGCGGGCAGTTGTCGGCGCATCGACTTCTGTGTGCCACCAGCCGTCTTGCGCGCGCGTCATCGTATGCACCGCGCCGTCGACGTCGAGGCGGACCAGAGCGGGTTTGGGAGCCCAGACCCGGAATTCAGCCATTGTTTCGCTCCAATAGCACGACGGGGAGGTTGGCGAACAATTCGGCGGTCGACGTCGGTCCGCTCGCCATCGCGCCGGTGAGCGTATCGGTCCAGGAGCCCTCGGGTAACGGCAATACGGTATTGCCCCAACCCGTTTCGGCCAGTCGTACCGTCCACCGGCTGACCGCGACCAGTACGTCGTCGCCGCGCCGGAAAGCCACGACATGATCGCCGGCCTCGCCGCTGGCCAGCACCGGCACATAACCGCCGTTGCGGAAGCTGTCCGGCCGCGATTGCCGCAGCCGCAGTGCCGTGGTGACGACGCGCAGCTTCGGGTGTTGTAGTTCTGCGAGAGCGGTTCTGCGCGCGGCATAGTCTATCGCCCGCCGGTTGTCCGGATCGACCAGGCTGTCGTCCCAGAGCTCGGTGCCCTGGTAGACGTCGGGAATGCCGGGCACGGTCAGCGCGAGTAGCTTCTGGCCGAGCGCATCGCTGGCGGCGTGCGGGTTGAGTTGGGCGACAAGCTCGGTCAGCTGGCCGGCCACCGGCCCGTCCAGCACGGCGTCCAGCCAGCGATGGATCGCGTCCTCGAACGCGGCGTCCGGGTCGTTCCATGAGGTGTGCAGCGCGGCTTCCCGGATGGCCTTCTCGGCGTATCCGTGCAGCCGCGCCCGCAACTCGTCGGTGACCTCGCCATTCAGCGGCCACACCCCGAAGATGTTCTGCCACAGGAACTGTCCGGTCGCGGCATCGGGGGAGGGCGTCGCGGCTTCCCAGCGGGCGACGAACTCCGTCCAGAGCGAGGGCACCTGGGACAGCACCCCGATGCGAGCGCGCACGTCCTCGCCGCGCTTGGTGTCGTGGGTGGACAACGTGGTCATCGCGTGCGGCCACAGCCGGGCGCGGGTGGCGGCGCTGTGGTGAAACTCGGCGGCGCCGACGCCGAACCGGTGCGGTTCGCCGCCGACCTCGTTGAGCGAGATCAGCCGGGCGTCGCGGTAGAACAAGCAGTCCTCCACGGCCTTGGCGGTCACCGCGCCGCACAGTTGTTGCAGGCGCGCAGCGGGTTCGCCACCGTGCGCCAGCGCCGCGGTGAGCACCTGCAGCGCCGGGCCCAGTTCCGGTTGTGCGGCTTGGGTTTCGGCGAGGGCGCTGGGCAGGATGGCGGCCAGCCCGAGGTAGTCGCTGCGGTAGACGTCGATGTGGCTGAGCAGTGCGGCCACCGCCTCGGGCAGCAGCGGGTGATCGGTACCGGCGGCCGCCACGATGGCCCGCCGCAGCCTGGCCAGCTCGCTGGCGAGGGCCTCGGTGGCCACCGCAACCTTGAGGTTGGCCAGCACCTGCGGGATGCCTTGATAGTCCACACCCGCGGACTCGACGAGCTCGGTCAGCGCGGGCGCCCCGGTGGGGTCGACGAAAACGCCACCCAGTTCCCGCAATACTTCGTAGCCGGTGGTGCCCCCGATCGGCAACGTCGGTTCCAGTGCCTCGTCGACGGCCAGGATCTTCTCGATCACGATCCACGCCGTGGGCCCGAGCAATTCGCGCAGCCACGCCAAATACCCACTGGGGTCGGTCAATCCGTCGGGATGGTCGATGCGTACTCCGTCGACAAGTCCGTCGCGGAACCAGCGCGCGATCTCCGCGTGGTTGGCGTCGAACACCGCGCGATCCTCCTGACGCAGCCCGGCCAGCGAGGTGATCGAGAAGAATCGCCGATAGCCGACGATGCCGCTGCGCCAGCCCACCAGCCGGTAGTGCTGGCGTTCGTGCACCTGCGGCCCGGTGCCATCGCCGGTGCCCGGGGCGATCGGCAGCGCCAGGTCGCCGAGCCGTAGCAGGTCGCCGTCGACGGTCAGATCGGCGGCGTCGTCGTCGGAGCCCAGCACCGGCAGCACGATGCGGCCCTGTTTGTCGAGATCCCAGTCGATGTCGAAAAACGTTGCGTAGTCCGATGTTCGGCCGTGCCGCAACACATCCCACCACCACGGGTTCTGCTGGGGCGCATCTACCCCGACATGGTTGGGCACGATGTCGACGATCAGCCCCATGCCGCGTGCCTTGGCCGTCGCGGACAATCGCGCCAAACCCTCGGCACCGCCGAGCTCCGGCGACACCGTCGTCGGATCGGTGACGTCGTATCCGTGACTCGACCCTTTGACCGCGGTCAGGATCGGGGACAGGTACAGATGCGACACCCCGAGCCCGTCGAGGTAGTCCACCAGATTCTCGGCGTCGGCGAAGGTGAAGGCGCTGCCGCTGGCGGGTCCGCGCAACTGTAACCGGTAGGTGGAGTGCACCGGAAAACCCATATGTCAGGTGGTCTTTCGCATGATCAGGACCGAGCAGCCCGGTATCGCAACCTTTTCTTCGGCGGCCACCACGAGGTCCCCCTTGCCGGCGGGATGGTTGGTATCGATCACCACGGTCCATTCCCGGGCATAGTCGTCGTGCGGTGTGACGAACTCCACCTCACGCTTGTGCGCGTTGAAGCACAACAGAAATGAATCGTCGACGACGCGTTCGCCACGGGCGTTGGGCGCGGTGATGGCCTCGCCGTTGAGGAACACCGCGACGCACTTGTCCAAGCCCTGGTTCCAATCGTCATGCGTCATCTCGCGGCCGGTCGCCGTCAGCCAGGCGATGTCGCGGACTTCGTTCCCGCTGCGGATCGGCTCGCCGTCGAAGAACCGGCGCCGGCGAAACACCGGATGCTTCTTGCGCAGTTTGGTCACCTTGCGAGCGAACGCCAGCAGATCGGCATTCTTGTCCACCAAAGACCAGTCGATCCAAGCCAATTCGGAATCCTGGCAGTAGGCGTTGTTGTTGCCCTGCTGGGTGCGCCCCAGCTCGTCGCCGTGCGCGATCATCGGCGTGCCCTGGCTGACCATCAGGGTGGCCCAGAAGTTTCGCATCTGCCGGTAACGCAGCTCGACGATCTCCGGGTCGTCGGTGGGCCCTTCGACTCCGCAGTTCCAGGACCGGTTGTGGCTTTCCCCGTCGCGGTTGTCCTCGCCGTTGGCCTCGTTGTGCTTTTCGTTGTAGGAGACCAGGTCGTTGAGGGTGAACCCGTCGTGCGCGGTGACGAAGTTGATGCTGGCGCTTGGGCGCCGGCTGCTCGCCTCATACAGGTCCGACGACCCGGTCAGCCGGGAAGCGAACTCGCCTAGGGTCGCGGGCTCGCCCCGCCAGTAATCACGCACAGTATCGCGATACTTCCCGTTCCACTCGGTCCACAAACCCGGGAAGTTGCCGACTTGATAACCGCCCTCGCCGACATCCCACGGCTCGGCGATCAATTTGACCTGGCTGACGATCGGATCCTGTTGCACCAGATCGAAGAACGCGCTCAGGCGGTCCACGTCGTGCAGCTCGCGGGCCAGGGTGGCGGCCAGGTCGAAGCGGAATCCGTCGACGTGCATCTCGGTCACCCAATAGCGCAGCGAGTCCATGATCAGCTGCAGGACGTGCGGGTGGCGCGGGTTGAGGCTGTTACCGGTGCCGGTGTAGTCCTTGTACAGCCGTAGGTCGGTGTCGAGCAGCCGGTAGTAGGCACTGTTGTCGATGCCGCGGAAGTTGATCGTCGGCCCCAGGTGGTTGCCTTCGGCGGTGTGGTTGTAGACGACGTCGAGAATGACCTCGATGCCCGCTTCGTGCAGGCTGCGTACCATCATCTTGAATTCGGCGACCGCGCCGCCCGCCTGCCGGTTGGATGCGTACTGGTAGTGCGGGGCGAAGAACCCGAATGTGTTGTAGCCCCAGTAGTTTCGCAACCCGAGGTCGATCAGCCGTTCGTCATGCATGAACTGGTGTACCGGCATGAGTTCCAGCGCGGTGACGTTGAGCGACTTGAGGTGATCGATGATCACCGGATGGGCCAGCGCGGCGTAGGTGCCGCGCTGACCCTCGGGGATGCCGGGATGGGTTTTGGTCAGGCCCTTGACGTGGCCTTCGTAGATCACCGTCTCGTGGTATGGGGTCAGCGGCGCGCGATCGAAAGCCCAGTCGAAGAACGGGTTGATCACCACGCTGGTCATCGTGTGGCCGAGGGAATCGACCATCGGGGGAGTGCCGGTGATCGCGGTGTCGCCGTTCGGGTCGATGGCCTTCAGGTCATAGGAGAACAACGCCTGACCCCAGGTGAAGTCGCCGTCGAACGACTTCCCGTACGGGTCGAGCAGCAGCTTGCTCGGGTCGCACCGGTGGCCGGCCGCCGGATCGAACGGCCCGTGCACCCGGAATCCGTAGCGCTGACCAGGAGTGATGTTCGGCAGATAGGCGTGCCACACATAGCCGTCGACCTCGTCGAGCGGGATCCGCGATTCGTTGCCGCGCTCGTCGATCAGGCACAAGTCGACCTGTTCAGCGATCTCGGAGAACAGCGAAAAGTTAGTGCCCGCCCCGTCATAGGTGGCCCCGAGGGGATAGGCGCCCCCTGGCCAAACGGTGGGCAGCGTAGGCGTGGCCTCGTCCGGTTTCACAGCACCCGATGCTGCGGCCGGTCCGGAAGCCGGGTTGGTTGACGGCACCAGTTGACCTTATCCGCGGCGCACGGTCCTGTCCGGGCTACCACCAGCCGGTGGCAGCCGCGATCTGGACGCCGAGCTCGTGGGCCATGGTCCGCATGTAGGTCGGGGTCAGGTGATGCGCACCGTGGTAGATCAGCACGTTTCCTTCGACGGGACGACAAACATCGGTGCGGCAGATGGCATCTGACATATCAAGCACCTTGAGCAGCGGGAATTGCTCAACGAAATCCAGGGTTTGGTTGCGGTCGGACAGCACGTCGGAGCGTTTGATCGCGCACGACGTCGCGTTGCCGCCCTTCTTGGCCAGGCAATCCGCGGGGTCGAACGGCTGGCCGTTCTTGACCAGCCACGGGGTGTCACGCATGCCCAGGATCGGAATGTTGTTGTCGGACAACGTCTGCCAGATCCCGATGTAGGTCGCGGGCATCACGTCACCACTCTTGATGTTCCAGGGCCGGGTCGTGGTGGTGAACACGTAGTCGGGGTGGTCGGAGACCAGCTTGTCCGTCGTCCGTTGCACCCACTCGCGGCACTGTGGATACGGGGCGTTGTTACCCATGATCAGCGGGACCTGCTCGGTGGACAACGGGCAGCCCATTTTGAGATATGTCACAACTTTGAAGTGATGGGCGTGTCCGAGGACATCCAGTGCCGGCAGCCAGTGCTCGGCGTGCGACCCGCCGGCCAGTGCGATGGTCCGGGTCGCTTCGAGGTCGCCGTAGACGCAGTTGACCACCGCCGGGTTGACGAAGTCACTGATGCAACCGTCTGCCGTCGACGCCGGCAGATCGTTCTTGACCTCCAGGACGCTGGGCCGCATCGGCAGCGTCGGCACCCGCACGTGCTCGGTCAGGGCGCGGGCGCCGGGATAGTCCTGCGGGTTGAGCACGCTGAGTTCCTTGCCCGCGGCGCGCAGCACCGTCACATGCTGACGCCAGGTGAACGAGGTCGCCGTCAGCGTGACGCCCAGCAACACGACCACCGCACCCAGCGCCATCGTCGGCCTGCGCAACCGCGACAACCACGGCAGCGCCGGGGCCGCGGCGGATCCCTGCGGCGCCCGGTAGCGCAGCGGGTCCTCGACGAGCTGGGTGGTGAGGTACGCGAGCACTCCCGAGATCAGCAGCACCGCCGCGCCCTCGAAAAAGTTGGCGTGCTTGTGGCCGGAGTAGGACAGCCAGAAGATGAGCAGCGGCCAGTGCCACAGGTACAGCGAGTACGCGATCGCGCCCAGCTCCACCAGGGGCCGGGTGGCCAGCAGCCGATTCGGCAGCGGCATCCGGCTGTCGGCGCCGGGATAGCCCTGCAGGTTGGCCCCGGCGAGGATCATCAGCATCGTGGCCCCGACGGGTACCAGGGCCCACGGGCCCGGAAACTCGTCGACGCCGTCGATCAGGGCCCCGCACGACACCACCGCCGCCAGTGCGACGGAGGCGACGGCGGTGCGCAGCCACATCGGCCACCGGATGTTGGCCACCACCGCACCGACCAGCGCGCCCAGCAGCAACTCCCACCCGCGCGCGAAGCTGTCGTAGTAGGCGATCGACTGGTCGCCGGAGTGAGCGAAGACCGCGTAGACGAACGAGGCGACCGTCAGGACGCTGAGCAGCACCACGAACATCGTGCGCAGATGGGCCTTGAGCGCGCGCCGGAACAGGACGGCACAGCCGGCGACCAGCAGCAGGAAGGCGACGTAGAACTGCCCCTGCACCGACATCGACCAGATGTGCTGCAACGGGCTGACGGCCTCGCCCGCCCGCAGGTAGTCCGACGCGCTGTTGGCCAGCTCCCAGTTCTGGTAGTAGCCGAGGCTGGCCAGGCTCTGGTCTGCGAAGGTCTCCCAGCGAGTCTGCGGCTGCACCAGGATTGTGAGCACTGCACTCGCGGCCAGCACCACGACCAGAGCGGGCACCAGACGGCGGATCAGCCGGATCACTTCCGCGACGGGCGACAGCGTGACGGCCGGGTCGAGCGCGGTGCGCAGGATCTTGCTGCCGAAGAAGAACCCGGACAGCGCCAGGAACACGTCGACACCGCCGGAGACGCGGCCAAACCAGATGTGGAACACCGCGACCAGCGCGATCGCGATGCCGCGCAAGCCGTCGAGATCGTAGCGATAGAACCCGGCAGACCCGTTCGCGCGCGCCCCTGACCCAGCCGGATTCGCCGTGGCGGCCGGTGGCGGGGGCGCTGACGTGATCTGCATGGTCACGTTAATTTACCCAAAAACGCCACCTGCTCTTGAGCGCTCGCCGCCCGGCGATGCTGCTCAGTGGAGCAAGTGGCGTTTTGTAACGCGCGCGAAACCTACCGCGTGGCGCCCGGCTGAGCCGGCTGCAACAGCGTCTGGAGATTCGGCAGCTGCGGCAGGGCCGGTTGCGCCGGTGCCGGTTGCTGCAGTGGTGCCTGCTGCAGGGGTGCCTGCTGCGCCGGGACCTGCTGTAACGGTGCCTGCTGCAGCGGTGCCTGTCCCTGGAGCTGCTGCAACGGAGCCTGCTGCAGCGGGGCTTGCTGCGTGGGCACCTGCTGCAGCGGCGCTTGCTGGGTCGGCGGCTGCTGCAGTGGTGCCTGCTGCCCCGGGACCTGCTGCAGGGGGGCTTGCTGCGGGACCTGCTGCAGCGGAGCCTGCTGCAGCGGCGCCTGGGCGCCGATCACCCGGACCAGGTACGGCGTCATGCCGTTGGTGCGCACCGGCGAGACCTGCACGACGTCGCCGACCTCGAGCATCTGGTTGTTGCCGAGGTACATCGCGACGCTCTGGGTGCCTTCGGGACCGTAGAAGAGCATGTCGCCCTTCTGGGCCTGCTGCGGCAGGATCTTCTGGCCAACCCGGTAGATCGCACCGGACGAACGCGGCAGCTTGATCCCGGCGCCGGCGTAGGCGTACTGCATCAGGCCCGAGGCGTCGTAGCCGATGGTGTTGATGCCGGTGCCGGTGCCGCGCGTGGGGCCGGTGATGCCGCCGCCGGCCCACGAGAACGGCACACCGCGCTGCGACAGACCGCGGGCGATCACCACGTCGGTGGCCTGCTGGTAGTCGGTCGCTCGGACGCCGGGGTCGGCGGCGGCGATCTCCGGGGCGGCGGCCATCGGGGCCGCCAAGATGGCGAGACCGATAGCAAACGAATAGATGCGCTTCATTGGAGTTCCAACCTTCCTGAACTCTGTCGGGTTAGGGCCTCGGCGCGGTGGGCGCCTCGGCCGCTGTTCGATGACTCGCGACGACCCTCGAGTTCGGGGTCGAACGCCGCCTCCTTGCGGGGACGTGAATCAGTCGGTTGGCCCGTTGAGTCACATCAGTCACTACAGAAACTTCTACATCAGAAATTGCACCCGGAAAATAGCTGGTGAGGCCCACGAAGGATTTGGTGTAGGACCGTGACCGGACGGTGACTGCCGAGCCCAAATCTTTATCGGCAGTTGTGATTTCGGTCTCACACCGCTGCGCGGCCGCAATATTTCGCGCAGTGGGCGGCGGAGTCGAGAATCAGTGCCAATAGCGCGTGCTGAAGACGGTCAGCGAATCGCCGACCACGGAGCTCACCATGATGATCGCGAGCGACAGCACCGGCCAGAAGGACATGTACCAGCCCTTCAAGAGCGAAACGAACGGGCCGATGCCTGCCGCGGCGATCGCCGCCCCGATCCCGCCCCACACCACCGGGTAGATGTACATGTCGACCTGGAAGGGGACCAGTCCGCACGTCTCGTCCGAGCACACCTCGCCGAGGAAGCCGTAGAGCCGCGTCGGCCAGGTCGTCGCCGTGGCCAGCACGACGAGCAGGGTCACCAGCGTGACCGTGGCGACCAGGTCCCAAGGCGCCACCTTCAGGCGAATGACGTGTGACTTCTCGTCGCCAGAGTCGTTGTCGCCGTATGTCATTGGCCGGAAATCGGCCGGCTCGCGGGGCTCCTGGGGCGGCGGCGGGGAGCCGGCGCGGTCGTCGCGGTGCGGGTCCTCGAACGGGTACGGCAACGCCATGCCGATAGATGCTCCCCGATGGTCGGCTTTTGTGCGAGCCGGCTGCTTTACGCTCGGTCTCTATGCCTGCGGCGAGATCCGGGTTGACGCCCGAGCAAATCAGCGCGATCGACGCCGCGCATCTGTGGCATCCCTACAGCACGATCGGCAGTGAATCCGTCCCGCCCGTGGTGGCCGTCGGGGCCCACGGCGCCTGGTTGACGCTGGTCAGAGACGGCAAACCGGTCGACGTGCTGGACGCGATGAGTTCCTGGTGGACCGCGATCCACGGTCACGGGCACCCGGTGCTGGACGCGGCGCTGGCCGCGCAGCTCAGCTCGATGAACCACGTCATGTTCGGCGGACTGACCCACGAACCGGCGGCCCGGTTGGCCCAGCTACTGGTGGAGATCACCCCAGCCGGTCTGGAGACGGTGTTCTTCAGCGATTCCGGCTCGGTATCCGTCGAGGTCGCGGTCAAGATGGCGCTGCAGTACTGGCGCAGCCGCGGCCGGCCCGGCAAGCACCGGCTGATGACCTGGCGCGGCGGCTATCACGGCGACACCTTCACGCCGATGAGCGTCTGCGACCCCGACGGCGGCATGCATTCGCTGTGGACCGACATCCTGGCCGCCCAGGTGTTCGCCCCGCAGGTGCCCCGCGACTACGACGCCGCATACAGCGCCGCGTTCGAGCAGCAACTCGCCCAACACGCCACCGAGCTGGCGGCCGTGATCGTCGAGCCCGTCGTGCAGGGCGCCGGCGGCATGCGCGTCCACGATCCCCGCTATCTGCGCGACCTGCGCGACATCTGCCGCCGGCACGAGGTGCTGCTGATATTCGACGAGATCGCCACCGGGTTCGGCCGCACCGGCGAGTTGTTCGCCGCCGATCACGCCGGTGTGAGCCCCGACATCATGTGTGTCGGCAAGGCGCTCACCGGCGGATACCTCAGCCTGGCCGCGACGCTGTGCAGCACCGACATCGCACATACGATCAGCTCCGGCGAGGCGGGTGCGCTGATGCACGGGCCCACGTTCATGGCCAACCCGCTGGCCTGTGCGGTGTCGGTGGCCAGCGTCGAGGTGCTGCTGGGCCAGGATTGGCGGTCGCGGGTCGCCGACATCGCGGCCGGGCTCGCGGCGGGACTCGAGCCGGCCCGGGCCCTGCCCGGCGTGGCCGACGTGCGGGTGTGCGGCGCCATCGGCGTCATCGAATGCGCCGGGCCGGTCGACCTGGCCGTGGCGACCCCCGCCGCGCTGGACCACGGCATCTGGCTGCGCCCGTTCCGCAACCTGGTCTACGCGATGCCGCCCTACATCTGCGGGCCCGACGAGATCGCGCAGATCACCTCCGCGATGGTCGAGGTCGCACGGCTCGTAGGCTGAACGGCGATGAAGGCACCGATCGAGGTTTCCCCGCTGGCCTGGCTGGAGGCGGTGGAGCAGCAGCGCCGCGAGGCCGGGCTGCGGCGTTCGTTGCGGCCGCGCCCGGCGGTCGCCACCGAACTGGACCTGGCGTCCAACGACTACCTCGGTCTGTCGCAACACCCCGACGTGATCGAAGGCGGCGTCGCGGCGCTGCGGCTCTGGGGTGCCGGCGCCACCGGTTCGCGCCTGGTCACCGGCGATACCGAACTGCATCAGCAGTTCGAGACCGAGCTCGCCGACTACGTCGGCGCCGCCGCCGGGTTGCTGTTCTCCTCGGGATACACCGCCAACCTCGGCGCCGTGGTCGGCCTGTCCGGCCCGGGTTCGCTGCTGGTCTCGGAGGCCCGTTCGCATGCGTCGCTGGTGGACGCCTGTCGGCTGTCGCGCGCGCGGGTGGTGGTGACGCCGCACCGGGACGTGGATGCCGTCGACGCGGCCCTGGGCGCCCGCGACGAGGAGCGGGCCGTCGTCATCACCGAATCGGTCTTCAGCGCCGACGGCGTGCTGGCCCCGCTGCGCGAGCTGCACGACGTGTGCCGCCGCCACCGGGCGCTGCTGATCGTCGACGAGGCGCACGGGCTCGGCGTGCGGGGCGGCGGGCGCGGACTGCTGCACGAGATCGGGCTCGCGGGCGCACCCGACGTCGTGCTGACCACCACGCTGTCCAAGGCGCTGGGCAGCCAGGGCGGCATGGTGCTGGGGCCGCCCGAGGTGCGTGCCCACCTGATCGATGCGGCCCGCCCGTTCATCTTCGACACCGGCCTGGCGCCGGCCGCCGTGGGTGCTGCGATGGCCGCACTGCAGGTCCTGCGCGCCGAGGCCTGGCGGCCCGACGCGGTGCTGCGGCACGCCCGCGAGTTGGCCGACATCTGCGGCGTGCCCGAGGAACCGCAGTCGGCGGTGGTGTCGGTGATACTGGGCGACCCCGAGGTGGCGGTGGCCGCCGCGACCGCCTGCCTGGACGCCGGCGTGCGGGTGGGGTGCTTCCGGCCCCCGACCGTGCCCGCCGGGACGTCGCGACTGCGGCTGACCGCGCGCGCGTCGCTCGATGACGCCGAGCTCGAGGTCGCGCGCCGGGTGCTGACCGATGTTCTTGCCGTGGCGCGCCGTTGACCGTCCTGGCTGTCACGGGTACCGGCACGGGAGTTGGCAAGACGGTCGCCGTCGCCGCGCTGGCCTGTCACGCCCGTCAGGCCGGGATCGACGTCGCGGTGTGTAAACCCGCACAGACCGGCACCGACTCCGGTGACGACGACCTCGCCGAGATCACCCGGTTGTCCGGGGTCACCGAGACTGCCGGGCTGGCGCGCTATCCGCAGCCACTGGCGCCGGTCGCCGCGGCCGAGCAGGCCGGGCTGCCGCTGCCCACCGGCGAGCAGATGCTGCGGCTCATCCGCGACCTGGATCGCCCGGCCCGGCTCACCCTGGTCGAAGGCGCCGGCGGGCTGCTGGTCGAACTCGGCGCCGCCGGTGTCACCCTGCGCGACCTCGCCGTCGATCTGGGCGCGGCGGTTCTGGTCACCGTCACCGCCGAGCTGGGTACGTTGAACCACACCGCGCTCACTCTGGAATCAATTGCTGGACAAGGACTTTCGTGCGCCGGTGTGGTGATCGGCAGCTGGCCCCGGGATCCCGGAGCGGTGGAGACCTCGAACCGGTCCGCGCTGGACCGGCTGGCGCCGGTGCGGGCCGCGCTGCCCGCCGGGTCCGGCGCGCTGGCCGTCGACGACTTCGCGTCGATGAGCGCCGCGGCGTTCGATCGTGACTGGGTGGCTTCGCTGGTGCGCTGATGGTGCATTCGATCGAGCTGGTCTTCGACCGCGACACCGAGGCCGCGATCCGGCGGATCTGGGACGAGCTGGCCGGCGCCGGGATTCCCAGCCAGGCCCCGGCCAGCCGCCCGCACGTCACGCTGGCCGTCGCGGAAAGCATTTCGGCCGACGTCGACGACTTGCTGCGTCCGGTGCGCGAGCGGCTTCCGCTGGGTGCCCTGATCGGTGCGCCGGTGCTGTTCGGCCGGACCAGCGCCGTGTTCGCCCGGCTGCTGGTGCCGACCAGCGACCTGCTGGCGCTACACGCCGAGGTGCACCGGCTGTGCCGTCCGCATCTGGCGCCCGCGCCGATGGCCAACAGCCTGCCCGGGCAGTGGACCGCACACGTCACGCTGGCCCGCCGGGTCGGTGGCGCGCAGCTGGGACGGGCGCTGCGCATCGCGGGCCGGCCGGCGCAGATCGAGGGCAGCTTCGCGGGCCTGCGCCGCTGGGACGGCAACAAGCGCGTCGAGCATCCGCTCTAACCGCCGAACAGCAGGTACAGGCCGGTGAACGGGTAGCCGAATCCGCGGCCCGGGCTCGCCCACGTCGCGGGCGCGTGCGCGCGGGCCGTTACCCTACTTTGAACACCGTTTCGTTCAGGCTGCCACGACGTTGTGGCGGATGTGACCGCAGACGCGGACGCGACAAAGATGCAGGGGAGTACTTGGTGACTCAAGCGGCAACTCGACCCACCACCGATGCCGGCCATGACGACGACATCCTGGCGGTAGCCCGCCGGCAGGTGCTCGAGGGCGGCGAGGGATTGAGCCGGGACCAGGTCCTTGCGGTGCTGCAGCTGCCCGACGAGCGGCTCGAGGAGCTGTTGGCGCTGGCCCACGAGGTGCGGATGCGCTGGTGTGGCCCCGAGGTCGAGGTCGAGGGCATCATCAGCCTCAAGACCGGCGGCTGTCCCGAGGACTGCCACTTCTGTTCCCAGTCCGGGCTGTTCGCCTCGCCGGTGCGCAGCGCCTGGCTGGACATTCCGAGCCTGGTCGAGGCGGCCAAGCAAACCGCGAAGTCCGGTGCCACCGAGTTCTGCATCGTGGCCGCGGTGCGTGGTCCGGACAAACGGCTGATGTCCCAGGTCGCGGCCGGTATCGAGGCGATTCGCAACGAGGTCGAGATCAACGTCGCCTGCTCGCTGGGCATGCTGAGCGCGGAGCAGGTCTCCGAGCTCGCCGCGATGGGCGTGCACCGCTACAACCACAACCTGGAGACCGCCAAGTCGTTCTTCACCAATGTCGTCACCACGCACACCTGGGAAGAGCGCTGGCAGACGCTGACGATGGTGCGCGACGCGGGCATGGAGGTGTGCTGCGGCGGCATCCTCGGCATGGGGGAGACGCTGGAGCAGCGTGCGGAATTCGCCGCCGACCTCGCCGAGCTCGACCCCGACGAGGTGCCGCTGAACTTCCTCAACCCGCGGCCCGGTACGCCGTTCGGCGACCTCGAGGTGATGCCGGTCAGCGAAGCGCTGAAGTCGGTGGCCGCGTTCCGGCTGGCGTTGCCGCGCACGATGCTGCGCTTCGCCGGTGGCCGGGAGATCACCCTGGGCGACCTCGGCGCCAAGCAGGGCATCCTGGGCGGCATCAACGCCGTGATCGTCGGGAATTACCTGACCACACTCGGCCGTCCCGCCGAATCCGATCTGGAACTGCTCGAGGATCTACAGATGCCCATCAAGGCGCTCAATGCGACTCTCTAAGCCAGCCGTCAACGGCTAGGTTGGAGTCTTGTGGTTGGAGATCTGGGAGCTCCGGTCAGCGCCGGCGTCTACAACGTCTACACCGGGGAATTGGGGGGTACCACAGTGCCCACCGCGGCCCGGCTCGGCCTTGAGCCCCCGCGCTTCTGCGCCGAATGTGGGCGCCGGATGATCGTGCAGGTGCGCCCCGACGGGTGGCGCGCTCGCTGTTCGCGGCACGGTGAGGTCGACTCGGCGGATCTGGAGACCCAGCGGTGACCGAACCCTGGGTGGCCGCGCCCGCCGAGCCCACCGGTCGCGTCGCCCCGTCCCGCCTGCGCGCGATTATCCTTGTGGCGCTTGGACTTTCGGCGACCGGAGTATTGGTCGGCGCCCTATGGGCGTGGCTGGCCCCGCCGATTCATTTGGTGGTGGCGATGACTCGCTCCGGCGAGCGGGTGCACGATTACCTGGGCACCGAGTCCCAGCATTTCTTCGACGTGCCGTGCCTGCTGCTGGGTCTGTTGACGGTGCTGGCGGTCGTGGCGCCGGTGTTGACGTGGCAGTGGCGCCGGCTGCGCGGCCCGGGCATGGTCATCGGGCTGACGATCGGCATGGTGGGCGCCGCCGGGGTGGCCTCGGGGGTGGGCGCGGTGCTGGCTCTGCTGCGCTATGGCGCGCTGGACGTCGACAAGGTGCCGGTGGTGGGCAGCCCCGCGGTGTCCTACGTCGTCCAGGCGCCGCCGGTGTTCTTCGGGCCCGGGCCGTTGCAGATAGCCATCACGCTGTTATGGCCCGCCGCCATCGCCGCGCTGGTCTATGCCCTGCTGGCGGCCGGAAGCGCCCACGACGACTTGGGCAGCTCGGGGCTTGCCGGCCGGCCGACGCACTCGCTTCCGATGGAGCCGGAAGCGTCCGTCTCATAGCGGACGGCGGCGAATCTTTCGTCCGGTGATGACCTTGGCCGCGATCACGCCGAGCCGAAGCATGCCGGTGTAGGTGATCGGGTTGAAGGCAGTCGGCCAGGCGGTCCTGATCAGATGGTCCTTCAACGGCCGGCCGGCGAAGCGGTCGGTGAGCCAGCGCAGCGTCATCGGCGCCGACAACGGGTGCAACAGTGCGTGTTCGTTGAACGCGTCGCGGTGGTAGCTGACGTCGGCGCCACCGGCCGAATAGGCATCGGCCAGCGCGTCGATGTCGTGGACGTCGATCAGGTAGTCGTACACGGCCTGCACGATCAGGACCGGCGGCGCGGGCGTCGCGACGCCCAGCTTGATGCTGTCGAAGACGTAGGACACCTCGGGCGAGGACAGGATGTCCTCGAGGGGTTCGTCGAGGTAGCTGCCCATGTTCTTGCCGGCCATCCGCAGGATCGCGCCGACCGTGGTCATGTTTTCCAGCCGGTCCAGCAGGGCGCGGCCCTCGGCGTTGGTGTGTTCCTTGATCACCCGGTCCAACTCGGGGTAGATGTGCGCGAGCGCGGCCACCACCAGCGCGGGCAAACCCGCGAACACACCACCGTTGAGGCGTCGGAAGGTGTGGCCCAGGTCGCCGACGGGCGATCCCAGCACCGCGCCGACAATGTTGAGCTCGGGCGCATAGTCGGCACACATCTCGGCGGCCCAGGCGCTGGCCAGCCCACCGCCGGAGTATCCCCACAGCCCGATCGGGGCGGACGGCGACAACGCGACCCGCTCTGAGTTCAGGGCGGCCCGGATGCCGTCCAGGACGCGATAGCCGGGTGCGTAGGGTGCGCCCCAGATCCCTTGCAGGCCTTCGTGGTCGGGGACCGAAACCGCCCAGCCTTCGGCGAGCGCGGCGGCCACCATGACGAGTTCCAACTGGGCGATTGAACCCAGCGCCTTCGCCCTTCTGCGCAGTGCATACGACGGAAAGCAGCGCGACGCCATCGCGTCGATCGCGCATTGATACGACAGCAGCGGGCAGTTCTGCCCGACGACACGGTCGGCGGGAACGAGCACCGTGGTGACGCAGGCCTCCGGGGCGCCGTTCATGTCCGTCGTCCGGTAGAGCAGCTGGATGGCCGCAACCGCCTGTGGAATCAGGCCGAGGAAGGCCAGTTCGACGTCGCGGGAGCGCAGTACCGTGCCGGGCTCGGCGTGTTGGAAGCCCGAAGGTGGCTGGTAGAACGGGTCGTCTGCGGGCAGCAGCGGGCGCGCTTTGGGCCGCAGTTGCTCATGTGGCGGCCGACCGATCCATTCCGCACCGTCGGTGCCTGCCAAATTGCCGAGTTCAACCAATTCGCCGATCCCTTCTAGGCCACCGGGCATTTTCGCGCATGAACATGCGGTAACCAAAATGTAATGGCCAGGTTGTGAGCCATTTCTCGCCCACCGGCCGGGGGTGATGCAGATTAAGGCTGGCCGGGCGGCCGCAGCGCGGCGAATTCGTCGGTGACCCGCAGCTGCGAGTCGGTGAAGTGGTACAACGCTGCCGGTCGCCCGCCGCTGCGACCCGACTGCGCGATGGTGCCGGTTTGCGTGATTACGCCGCGCCGGGCCAACACCCGCTGCAGATTCGTCGCATCCACTTGATGACCCAGCGTTGCGCTATAGATGTCGCGCAGCGTGGACAGTGCGAATTCCTTTGGTGCCAAGGCGAATCCGATGTTGGTGTAGGACATCTTGGCGATCAGCCGGGCGTGCGCGTGCGTCACCATCGGGCCGTGATCGAACGCCATCGGCGGCAGCGCACTCACCGGGTGCCAACGGGTGTCCGGCGGCAGCTCCGGAGTCGCGGGGGAGGGCACCAGGCCCAGGAAGGTCGACGCGATCACCCGTGCGCCTGGGACGCGGCGTGGGTCGGAGAACACGGCGAGCTGCTCCAGGTGAGCCAGCTCTTGCAGATCCACCTTTTCGGCCAGCTGACGCCGCACGGAGGTGATCATGTCCTCGTCGTTGCGCACCCGCCCGCCCGGCAGCGACCAGAAGCCCCGTTGCGGATCGCGCGCACGCTGCCATAACAGCACGTTAAGCTGCGGTTTTCCCTTTCGGGAGGCTCCCTTAACCTGCTCGGTGGCCTGCCGAACCTGGAACACGACCGCGAGCACTTCGTGGGCGGTGCTACCATTGGGCATGTTTTCGATTATAAGTCGAAAACCTCCTAAGTCGAAAGGAGCCGCCGTGACGGTCATGAATCGCATGGACACGCTCGCCGAAGACATGGTTGCCAGCATTACCAATTCCGCCGCCGGTTACGGCGGCGTCGACGGTGATGAGCAGTGGGCCAACGAGATTCGCCGTCTGGCGCAACTGCGCGGGGCCACCGTGCTCGCGCACAATTACCAGCTGCCCGCGATCCAGGACGTCGCCGACCACGTCGGGGACTCGCTGGCGCTGTCGCGGATCGCGGCCGAAGCGCCGGAGGACACCATCGTGTTCTGCGGCGTGCACTTCATGGCCGAGACGGCCAAGATTCTGAGCCCGGAGAAGACCGTGCTCATTCCGGATCAGCGGGCCGGTTGCTCGCTGGCCGATTCGATCACGCCCGACGAGCTGCGCGCCTGGAAAGACGAGCACCCCGGTGCCGTCGTCGTCTCCTACGTCAACACCACCGCGGCCGTGAAGGCGCTCACCGACATCTGCTGCACCTCGTCCAACGCGGTCGACGTGGTCGAGTCGATCGACCCCGACCGCGAGGTGCTGTTCTGCCCGGACCAATTCCTCGGCGCCCACGTCCGCCGGGTGACCGGCCGCAAGAACGTCCACGTGTGGGCCGGTGAATGCCACGTGCACGCCGGAATCAACGGCGACGAGCTCACCGAGCAGGCCCGCGCCAATCCCGATGCCGAGCTGTATGTGCACCCCGAATGCGGTTGTGCCACTTCGGCGTTGTACCTCGCCGGCGAGGGAGCGTTCCCGGCCGATCGGGTGAAGATTCTTTCCACTGGCGGCATGCTCGACGCGGCGCGCGAGACCCGGGCCCGCAAGGTCCTGGTCGCCACCGAAGTCGGCATGCTGCACCAATTGCGCCGGGCCGCACCGGAAGTCGAATTCCGCGCGGTCAACGACCGCGCGTCCTGCAAGTACATGAAGATGATCACCCCCGGGGCGCTGCTGCGCTGCCTGGTCGAGGGCGCGGACGAGGTTCACGTCGATCCGGAAGTCGCGGCGGCGGGCCGGCGCAGCGTGCAACGCATGATCGAGATCGGCCGGCCGGGCGGCGGCGAATGATGACCGGTCCCGCTTGGACCGCTAGCGCCGACGTCGTCGTGATCGGCACGGGTGTCGGGGGATTGGCCGCCGCGCTGGCGGCCCATCGTGCCGGGCGCAACGTCGTCGTCCTCAGCAAGGCCGACGAAACCCACGGGGTCACCGCCACGCACTACGCGCAGGGCGGGATCGCGGTCGTGCTGCCGGACCACGACGACTCCGTCGAGGCCCACGTCGCGGACACCCTGGCCGCGGGCGCGGGCATGTGCGATCCCCAAGCGGTGTACTCGATCGTCGCCGACGGCTATCGCGCGGTCAGCGAATTGGTCGGCGATGGCGCGCGATTCGACGAAGCCGTGCCGGGCCAGTGGGCGCTGACCCGCGAGGGCGGGCACTCGCGACGGCGCATCGTGCACGCCGGCGGCGACGCCACCGGCGCCGAGGTCCAGCGAGCACTCGACCACGCCGCCCGGATGCTGGACATCCGCAGCAGCCATGTGGCGCTGCGCGTGCTGCACGACGGTACGGCGGTGACCGGGGTGGCCGTGGGCAATCCGGACGGAGTCGGGATCGTCAGCGCGCCTTCGGTGATCCTGGCCTCCGGCGGCCTCGGGCATCTCTACAGCGCGACCACCAACCCCGACGGATCCACCGGCGACGGAATAGCTTTGGCGTTGTGGGCCGGCGTCGCGGTCAGCGATCTCGAGTTCATCCAGTTCCACCCCACCATGCTGTTCGGTGGCCAAGCCGGCGGTCGCCGGCCGCTGATCACCGAGGCCATCCGCGGCGAGGGCGCGGTATTGATTGACCGGCAAGGTAATTCGGTCACCGCCGGCGTGCACCCGATGGGCGATCTGGCGCCGCGCGATGTCGTCGCGGGGGCCATCGACGCGCGGCTGCGGGCCACCGGCGACGAATGCGTCTTCCTGGACGCGCGCGGCATCGAGGGCTTTGAAGCCCGATTCCCCAATGTCACCGCCGCGTGCCGGGCCGCCGGCGTCGACCCGGTCCGCCAACCCATCCCGGTGGTGCCCGGCGCGCACTACAGCTGCGGCGGCGTGGTCACCGACGTGCACGGTCAGACCGAACTGCCCGGGCTGTTCGCCGCGGGCGAGGTGGCCCGCACCGGGATGCACGGCGCAAATCGCTTGGCGTCCAACAGCTTACTGGAGGGCCTGGTGGTGGGTGGTCGCGCCGGTACGGCCGCGGCGACACATGCGCTGGCGGCGGGTCGGGTGCGCGCGACCGCGCCCGAGCCGATCGCCCACACCGCTTCGAAGCGCCGCGAACTGCAAACGGCGATGACCCGGGACGCGTCGGTGGTACGCGACGCGGCGGGGCTGCAGCGCCTGTCCGAGACGCTGTCGCGGGCGCGGATTCGCGCCGTCGAGGGCCGTCGCGATTTCGAGGACGTCGCGTTGACGCTGACCGCCCGCGCGGTAGCGGCTGCGGCGTTGGCCCGCAACGAAAGCCGGGGCTGCCACCACCGGGCGGAGTACCCGGCCGCCGCGCCGGAAAAGGCCCGCAGCATCACGGTCCGGTCGGCCGACACGGTCGACGCCGACAACCTGGCGGCGGTGTCTTGATGACGCTGTCCGACGCCGAACTCGCCGCCGCGCAAGACACCGTTCGACGTGGTCTGGACGAGGATCTGCGCTACGGGCCCGACATCACCACGGTCGCGACGGTGCCCGCCGGCGCGGCGACTGCGACGTTGGTGCCCCGGGAGGCGGGCGTGATCGCCGGGCTGGACGTCGGCCTGCTGGTGCTCGACGAGGTGCTCGGCGCCGACGGCTATCAGGTGCTCGACCGCGTCTCCGATGGTGCCCGCGTGCAGCCGGGCCAGCCGGTCTTGACCGTGCGGGCGGAGAACAGCGGGCTGTTGACCGCCGAGCGGACGATGCTGAACCTGATCTGCCACCTGTCCGGGATCGCCACCGCGACGGCCGCCTGGGTGGACGCCGTGAGCGGTACCAAGGCCCAGGTCCGCGACACCCGCAAGACGCTGCCCGGCCTGCGGGCCCTGCAGAAGTACGCGGTGCGGATCGGCGGCGGGGTCAACCACCGCCTCGGCCTGGGTGACGCCGCGTTGATCAAGGACAACCACGTCGCGGCCGCGGGATCGGTCGTCGAAGCCCTACGGGCGGTGCGCGAGGCCGCACCGAATCTGCCGTGCGAGGTCGAAGTCGACTCGCTCGAGCAACTCGACGAGGTGCTGCCGGAGAAGCCGGAGCTGATCCTGCTGGACAATTTCCCGGTGTGGCAGACGCAGATCGCCGTGCAGCGTCGTGACTCCCGCGCACCCGCCGTGCTGCTGGAGTCCTCCGGCGGGCTCAGCCTGGACACCGCGGCCGAATATGCCGGCACCGGGGTGGACTACCTGGCCGTCGGCGCGTTGACGCACTCGGTGCGGGTGCTCGATATCGGCCTGGATATGTAGGCCGAGATGCGGCAGCTGACGTTTGAAGAAGTCGACCGGTACGCGTGGCGCGATGTGCCCGAGCCGGAACTCACCGCACCCGAACAAGCGCTGGTCAGGCCGCTGGTGGTGGCCTGCTGCGACCTCGACATCGCGGTCGCACGCGGCCAGGCGCCGCTGCCGCCCGGATACGCCGTCGGGCATGAGGGGTTGGCCGAGGTGGTGGCCGTCGGCGACGCCGTGCGCACCGTCCGGCCGGGCGACTGGGTGGTGGTGCCGTTCCAGATCAGCTGCGGGAACTGCGCGCACTGTCGTCGCGGCGTGACCGGCTCATGCGCCTCGGTGCCGTTGATGGCGATGTACGGTCTCGGCCCGCTCGCCGGTCTGAACGGCGGGGGATTCATGTCGGACGAGGTGTTGGTGCCCTACGCCGACGCGATGCTGATCCCCGTCCCGGATGGCGTGCAGCCCAATGCCATTGCCTCACTGTCGGACAACATCCCCGACGGCTGGCGGGCGGTCGGCCCGTACGCGGCCGAACTCGCCGCACTCGATCCGGCGGACCGTCGCGTGCTGGTGATCGGCAAGCTGTCTATCGGGCTGTACGCGGCGGCCTTCGCGGCCGCGCTGGGGGCTCGTGTCGACTATGTCGACCACGATGTGCGCCGGCTGGCGGCCGCCGAAAAGCTCGGCGCGGTGGTCCACGATCGGGTCAAGCCGGACAAGTCCTGGGAGCCGTATCCGGTCACCGTGCACACCTCCGCCGATCCGTCGCTGCTGGCCGCCGCGCTGCGGGCGACCTGGCCGGACGGTGTGTGCACCGACACCGGCATCTACTACCAGCCGGTCGTCGAGATGCCGCTGCTGCCGATGTACACCCGCGGGGTGAGGTTCGTCACCGGGCGGGTCAACGCGCGCTCTGCCATCCCTGCGGTGCTGGAACTGCTGGCCGGCGGATGTGACCTGTCTCCCGCCGTCGACCGCGTGGTGCCCTGGGCGGAAGCGCCGTCGATATGGCCGACGATGACCGGCAAGACCGTCTTCACCAGGGCGTAGCCCGCAGCACTTCGCGTCGAGTGTGCATCCTGGTCGGCGTGAGTGCGCATTCGCCACCCTGAGTGCACACTCGAGGCCGCCGAAGGGGCTCAGGCGATATCGCTGACCAATACCGCCATGCGGCGCAGCTGCAGGCGCACCAGCCGGGGCAGGCCCGTCCCATCGGAACCGGCGGGCAGGATCCGGGGATTGGTGAGGTGCACGACGCTACGGGCAAAGTGCAGGTCAGCCTGCCCGGCGGCCAGTACGTTCTTCACCCAGTCGGTCTTGCCGTGGCCCAGCGCGATCGCCAACACGTTGCCGTTGCGGTAGGCCGTCACGATGGTTTTGTACGGCTTGCCCGACGTGCGGCCGCGGTGCTCGATAGTGCCCGTTCCGGGCAGGAAGCGCGCGATCGGCTTCAGCGCCGGGTTGACGTATTTGACCTGGAAGTTCTCAAACCACGTCGGATACACCATCGGGATGCCCGGGGCGTTGTTCGGGTGATCCTTTGTGGACATGCGGCTCCCTTGGCGGTACGTCTGTTGCCTGAATACGCGCACTGTACCGGTCGGATATTGATTTGAGTTCCTCTGGGACAATGGACGCTGTGACTGCCACACCCCCATCTGTGCTGGCCCGCATCGACCTGCGGGGCGCCGAGCTGACGGCTGCTCGGCTTCGGGCGGCCTTGCCGCGTGGTGGGGCCGATGTGGAGACCGTGTTGTCACAGGTGCGCCCGATCGTGCAGGCCGTCGCCGAGCGCGGGGCCGAGGCGGCGCTGGAATATGGCGCGACGTTCGACGGCGTGCGGCCCGCGGCCGTCCGAGTACCCGAGGCCGCGTTGCAGGCCGCGCTGGACGAGCTGGACGCCGACGTCCGCGACGCGCTGCAGGTGATGATCGAGCGGACCCGCGCGGTACACGCCGATCAGCGCCGCACCGACACCACCACGGTGCTCGGGCCGGGTGCGACGGTCACGGAGCGGTGGGTCCCCGTCGAGCGGGTCGGCCTGTACGTGCCCGGCGGCAACGCGGTGTATCCGTCGAGCGTGGTGATGAATGTGGTGCCCGCGCAGGCCGCGGGGGTCGAGTCGCTGGTGGTGGCCAGTCCGCCGCAGGCCCGCTTCGACGGCCTGCCGCACCCGACGATCCTGGCCGCGGCCCGGCTGCTCGGCGTCGACGAGGTCTGGGCCGTCGGTGGTGCGCAGGCGGTGGCATTGCTGGCGTACGGCGGCGTGGACACCGATGGCGCCGAACTGGCGCCGGTCGACCTGATCACCGGGCCCGGCAACGTATATGTCACCGCCGCCAAGCGGCTCTGCCGCTCGCTGGTGGGCATCGACGCCGAAGCCGGGCCGACCGAGATCGCCATCCTCGCCGACCACACCGCCGATCCGGCGCATGTGGCCGCCGACCTGATCAGCCAGGCCGAACACGACGAGCTGGCCGGCAGCGTGCTGGTGACGGCGAGCGAGGACCTGGCCGCGGCCACCGACACCGAAGTCGCGGCCCAGCTGCAGACCACGGTCCACCGCGAACGGGTGACGACGGCGCTCAGCGGCCCGCAGTCGGCGATCATCCTGGTCGACGACCTGGACGCCGGTGTCAAGGTCGTCAATGCTTATGCCGCCGAGCACCTCGAGATCCAGACCGCCGACGCGCCGCGGGTCGCCGGCCGAATACGTTCGGCCGGAGCCATTTTCGTCGGGCCCTGGTCGCCGGTAAGCCTCGGCGACTACTGCGCCGGGTCCAATCACGTGTTGCCGACCGCGGGCAGTGCCCGGCACTCCAGCGGCCTCTCGGTACAGACCTTCTTGCGCGGCATCCACGTCGTGGACTACACCGAGTCGGCCCTCAAGGACGTCTCCGGACATGTGGTTACGCTCGCGAAAGCCGAAGACCTGCCCGCACATGGCGAGGCGGTCCGGCGGAGGTTCGAACGATGACCGCATCCGAACGGCAGGTCACCCTCGACGATCTGCCGCTGCGCGACGACTTGCGGGGCAAATCACCTTACGGCGCACCGCAATTGGCGGTCCCGGTGCGGCTGAACACCAACGAGAACCCGCACCCGCCCAGCAAGGCACTGGTCGACGATGTGGTCCGTTCCGTGCAGGAGGCCGCCGCGGACCTGCACCGCTACCCCGACCGCGACGCGGTGGCGCTGCGCACCGATCTGGCGAGTTACCTCACCGCGCAAACCGGCACCCGGCTGGGTGTCGAAAACCTCTGGGCCGCCAATGGTTCTAACGAGATCCTGCAGCAGCTGCTGCAGGCGTTCGGTGGGCCGGGACGCAGCGCGATCGGGTTTGTCCCGTCCTACTCGATGCACCCGATCATCTCCGGCAGCACCCGCACCGAATGGCTCACGGCCGCACGCGCCGACGACTTCAGCCTCGACGTCGATGCGGCCGTCGCCGCCATCACCGAACGCAAACCCGACGTGGTGTTCGTCACCAGCCCGAACAACCCTTCCGGACAAAGCATTCCGCTGGCGGACCTGCGCCGGCTGCTCGAAGTGACGCCCGGCATCCTGATTGTGGACGAGGCGTACGGTGAGTTCTCGCCGCAGCCCAGCGCGGTGGAGCTGGTCGAGGAGTACCCGACCCGGCTGGTGGTCAGCCGCACGATGAGCAAGGCGTTCGCGTTCGCCGGCGGCAGGCTGGGCTATCTGGTCGCCACGCCGGCGATGATCGACGCGATGCTGTTGGTGCGGTTGCCTTATCACCTGTCATCGGTCACGCAGGCCGCCGCCCGGGCCGCGCTGCGACACGCCGACGACACTCTGGGCAGCGTGGCCACGCTGATCGCCGAACGTGAACGGGTCATGACGGGCTTGGGCCGCTTGGGCTTTCGGGTAATCCCCAGCGACGCGAACTTCGTGCTGTTCGGCGAATTCGCCGACGCGCCCGCGGCGTGGCAGCGTTACCTGGACGTCGGCGTCCTGATCCGCGATGTCGGCATTCCCGGCTACCTGCGCACCACCATCGGACTTGCCGACGAGAACGACGCATTCCTCAAGGCGAGCGCCCAGATCGCCGCCACCGAGCTGGCCCCAGCCAATTCCAGCCCCGTAGGAGCGATCGCAAGCGCGGCGGCGCCGCGTGCAGCGGGTCGCGACCATGTATTAGGAGCCCCGTGACCACAATTGCGACTCGCCGCGCACGAATTGAGCGCCGCACCAAGGAATCCGACATCGTCATCGAGCTCGACCTCGATGGCACCGGTCAGGTGGACATCGATACCGGTGTGCCGTTCTACGATCACATGCTGACCGCGTTGGGCAGTCATGCCAGTTTCGACCTGACTGTGCGGACCAAGGGCGACGTGGAGATCGAAGGACACCACACGATCGAGGACACCGCGATCGCGCTGGGGCAGGCGCTCGGTCAGGCCCTCGGCGACAAGAAGGGCATCCGCCGGTTCGGGGACGCCTTCATTCCGATGGACGAGACGCTGGCCCACGCCGCCGTCGATGTGTCGGGCCGGCCGTACTGTGTGCACACCGGCGAGCCGGATCACCTGCAGCACACCACGATCGCCGGAAACTCGGTGCCCTATCACACCGTGATCAACCGGCACGTCTTCGAATCGCTGGCCATGAACGCCCGGATCGCCCTGCACGTGCGGGTGCTGTACGGGCGCGACCCGCACCACATCACCGAAGCGCAGTACAAGGCGGTGGCTCGCGCGTTGCGCCAGGCGGTCGAGCCCGACCCGCGCGTTTCGGGTGTGCCGTCCACCAAAGGTGTTTTGTGACAACACGATCGGTCGTGGTGCTGGACTACGGCTCAGGCAATCTCCGGTCTGCCCAGCGTGCGCTGCAGCGGGTGGGCGCGACGGTGGAAGTCACCGCCGACGCGCGTGCGGCAGCAGCCGCCGACGGGCTGGTGGTACCCGGTGTCGGCGCTTTCGAGGCGTGTATGACCGGTCTGCGCAAGATCGCGGGGGAGCGGATCATCGCCGAGCGGGTGGCCGCCGGGCGCCCGGTGCTGGGGGTTTGTGTCGGGATGCAGATCCTGTTCGCGCGCGGCGTGGAATTCGGGGTCGAGACGACAGGCTGTGGGCAGTGGCCGGGAGCCGTGACCCGGCTGGATGCCCCGGTGATCCCGCACATGGGCTGGAATGTCGTGCAATCCGGTTCGGGCAGTGGACTTTTCAAGGGGTTGGACACGTCCGCCCGGTTCTACTTCGTGCATTCCTACGCCGCGCAGCGGTGGGAGGGTTCGTCGGAGGCCGTGCTGACGTGGGCCACCCATCAGGTGCCGTTTTTGGCGGCGGTCGAGGACGGACCGCTGGCCGCCACTCAATTCCACCCGGAGAAGAGTGGGGATGCCGGTGCGGCCGTATTGAGCAACTGGGTTGAGGGACTGTAGATGCCACTGATTTTGTTACCCGCCGTCGACGTCGTCGAAGGTCGTGCCGTGCGCTTGGTGCAGGGCAAGGCCGGCAGCGAAACCGAGTACGGCTCGGCGCTGGATGCGGCGCTGAACTGGCAGCGCGACGGCGCCGACTGGATCCATCTGGTGGACCTGGACGCCGCGTTCGGCCGCGGTTCCAACCGCGAACTGCTTGCCGAGGTGGTGGGCAAGCTCGACGTGAAAGTGGAGCTGTCCGGCGGGATCCGTGACGACGACTCGCTGGCCGCGGCGTTGGCCACCGGCTGCGCCCGGGTCAACCTGGGCACCGCGGCGCTGGAGAATCCGCAGTGGTGCGCACGCGCGATCACCGAGCACGCCGACTTGGTCGCCGTCGGGTTGGACGTCCAGATCGTGGACGGCGAGCACCGGCTGCGCGGGCGCGGCTGGGAAACCGATGGCGGCGACCTTTGGGATGTGTTGGAACGTCTTGACGGCGAAGGATGTTCGCGGTTCGTCGTCACCGATGTCACCAAGGACGGGACGCTGGGCGGGCCCAATCTCGACCTGCTGGCCCGCGTCACCGAACGCACCGACGCCCCGGTCATCGCATCGGGCGGCGTGTCGAGCCTCGACGACTTGCGGGCCATCGCCACTCTGACCGACCGCGGCGTCGAGGGCGCCATTGTGGGTAAGGCGCTCTACGCCGGGCGGTTCACGTTGCCGCAGGCGCTGGACGCGGTACGGGCCTAGACCGATGGATCTGCACGCACTGCTGGCCGAGGCGTCGACAATCCTTGACACGGCAGTAGAGCCATTCGTGGCCGGCCATCGCGCCGACTCAGCCGTTCGGAAGAAGGGCGACGACTTCGCCACTCAGGTCGACCTTGCGATCGAGCGGCAGGTCGTCGCCGCGTTGGAAGCCGCCACCGGAATCGGCGTGCACGGCGAGGAGTTCGGTGGCGCACCGATCGATTCGCCCTGGGTGTGGGTGCTGGACCCCATCGACGGCACCTTCAACTACGCCGCCGGATCACCGATGGCGGCGATTCTGCTCGGCTTGCTGCACGAGGGTGAGCCGGTGGCCGGTCTGACCTGGATCCCATTCACCGACGACCGTTACACGGCCGTCGCCGAGGGGCCGCTGATGAAAAACGGTGTGGCACAACCTGCATTGAGTCACACGCAGTTGGCCGACGGCCTCATCGGTGTCGGCACGTTCAACGCCGATTCGCGGGGCCGATTCCCGGGACGTTATCGCGTCGCGGTGCTGGAGAAGCTGAGCACCGTGTCCTCGCGATTGCGCATGCACGGGTCGACCGGCATCGACCTCGTCTACGTGGCCGATGGAATACTTACCGGCGCAGTTGTGTTCGGGGGAAGTGTCTGGGATCACGCCGCGGGCGTCGCGCACGTTCGGGCCGCCGGAGGCACCGTCACCGATCTGGCCGGCCAACCCTGGACCCCCGCGTCGCGGTCGGTGCTGGCCGCGGCCCCCGGCGCCTACGGGGAGATCCTCGAGATTCTGCGCAGTGCCGGCCGACCGGAGGACTACTGAAATGTATGCGGGTACCGACCTTGCCGTGCGGGTGATTCCGTGCCTGGACGTCGATGACGGGCGAGTCGTCAAGGGAGTCAATTTCGAAAACCTGCGCGACGCGGGCGACCCCGTCGAACTGGCCGCGGCGTACGACGCCGAAGGCGCCGACGAGCTGACCTTTCTCGACGTGACCGCGTCCTCGTCGGGCCGGGCCACGATGCTCGACGTGGTGCGCCACACCGCCGAGCAGGTGTTCATCCCGCTGACGGTCGGCGGGGGCGTGCGGGCCGTGGCCGACGTCGATGTGTTGCTGCGGGCCGGCGCGGACAAGGTTTCGGTGAATACCGCCGCGATCGCCCGTCCCGACCTATTGGCCGAGATGTCAAGGCAATTCGGCTCCCAATGCATCGTGCTGTCCGTCGACGCCCGCACGGTGCCGCCCGGTTCGGCGCCCACGCGGTCCGGCTGGGAGGTCACCACGCACGGCGGCCGTCGCGGAACGGGTATCGACGCCGTCGAATGGGCGGCCCGCGGCGCCGACCTCGGGGTGGGGGAGATTCTGCTCAACTCGATGGACGCCGACGGGACCAAGGCCGGGTTCGATTTGGCGATGCTGCGCGCGGTGCGTGCCGCGGTCACGGTTCCGGTGATCGCCAGCGGCGGCGCGGGCGCGGTGGACCATTTCGCCCCCGCGGTCGATGCCGGTGCCGATGCGGTGTTGGCGGCCAGCGTCTTTCACTTCCGCGAGCTGACCATCGGGCAGGTGAAGGCCGCGATGGCCGCAGCGGGGATCACGGTGCGATGATGCTGGACCCGAACATCGCCACGCGCCTCAAGCGCAACGCCGACGGACTGTTCACCGCCGTCGTGCAGGAGCGGGGCAGCGGAGACGTGCTGATGGTCGCCTGGATGGACGACGAGGCGTTGGCCCGCACTCTAGAAACCCGTGAGGCCACCTACTTTTCGCGATCCCGCGGTGAGCAGTGGATCAAGGGCGCGACGTCGGGCCACACCCAGCATGTGCACTCGGTGCGCCTGGACTGCGACGGCGACACCGTGCTGTTGACAGTCGATCAGGTCGGCGCCGCCTGCCACACCGGAGACCACAGCTGCTTCGACGCCGACGTGCTGCTGGCACCCGAGAATTAGTTCGGACCTACGTCCAAACTGTTGGCCGCGGCTATCGCCGCACGGGGCCATTCGTGCCGGAAGATTGCCGGCGAGATGCGGTCGCGGCGAATGACTTCGAGATCGATAGCCCTTCCGTTGATCACCGCGTTCGGCACCCGGAACGCGTACGCCGGCTCCTCGGTGGCCACGGCCAGGATGGCGTCATTGTCCTTGAAGTTGTTGGCACGCATGGTGTCCTCGGCCCATCGAAACGGTTTGAGGCCGTCGAAGTTCTTGACGTACACCACCCACAGCCGGGTGCCGCGCGTGTCGTAGAGCTTCCTGATCGCCCGGTTCACCGCGTCGTACTCGAGGGGGCCAAGCACATGCGCAGGGTCGGTGATTTGGCCGGCCAGCTTGATCGCCGGCATCGCCGGCTTCGACGGAGCCGAGCTCGGCGGGGCAACCGATTGCGAGGCGGCTCGGCTGTTACCGGATTGGTTTGAGTCGCCGAGCAGTCGGACGCCGACGAGTACCGCGAGACCGACCAGCGCGACACCGACGATTGCCGCGACCGCCACGGCCGTGCGCCGGTTACTGCGCGCGGGCGGCGTTGTGGCCGAGGTGGTTTGCGGTGTAGCGATCACTTCCGTCGCAATCGGGGCCGCTTGGGTCGGAGCCACGGCTTCGGCCACCGCCGCGCTGAGCTGGCTGCCCAACGCGGCCGCGAAATCTGCACAGGTCGCATAGCGGTCGGCGGGGTTTTTGGCGAGCGCTTTGGCGAGCGCGCCGTCGAGGTCCGCCAACTCGGGCCGGCGCTCACTGATCGGCGGTGGCGGCGCGGACAAGTGCTGTGTGATGACCACCGCCGGATTGGAGCCGTGAAAGGGGGCGGACCCGGTCAATAGGTTGAACGCGGTGCATCCCAGCGCGTATTGGTCGGCGCGTCCGTCGAGATCCAAACCCTGCAACTGCTCTGGTGCGCAGTAGGCGGTGGTGCCCATCATCATGTTTGTCGCTGTCAGGCCGCTGATTTCACCCAGCTCACGCGCGATGCCGAAATCGGCCAGCAGGATGCGCCGTCGGGGCGTGGCGTCGGTGAGCAGGATGTTGGCCGGCTTGACGTCGCGGTGCAGCAGGCCGCGCGAATGCGCGTAGTCCAGCGCGTCGGCCATGGCCGTGATGATCTCGACAACATCGGCTTTCGGCATTCCCGACGGGTACTGGCGCAGCAGCTGTGCGGCATCGGTGCCTTCGACGTAATCCATCGAAATCCACAGTTGCCCTTCGTATTCGCCGCGATCGTGGATGCCGACGATGTGCTCGTTGTACAGGCTTGCGGCGAGGTCGGCCTCCCGGTTGAAGCGTTCCCGGAACTCGAGGTTGCCGGTGAGCTCGCCGGGCAGGATCTTCACCGCGTCACGGCGAGGCAGCCGCGGGTGCTGCGCCAGATATACCTCGCCCATTCCCCCGACCCCTAGCCGCCGAACAATCGTGTATCCAGCGAACGCCGCGCCTTCGGGTAACCCCTCGCTTTGCAGCATGTGAGCATGCTACTGAGGCGATGACCCCGACGGCCGGCTAATCGCCGACGGTGCGGCCACAGCGGTGCACCGCGATTCGAGCGGGCACTCGGCGGCGATTTCGGTGAGAATGGGCGGCGATGCGCGAACGGATGTCCTGGAACGTCGTGGTGCCGCTGATCGCCCTCATCACGCTGGCAGTCACCTGGGGCGGCGCGAACCCTGGGCCGACCCTGGCGTCGATCGAGGCGATCCTTCTGATCGGCGCCGTGTTGGCCGCGGTGCACCACGCGGAGGTGGTCGCACACCGGGCCGGGGAGCCGTTCGGGTCGCTGGTGCTGGCCGCGGCGGTGACCGTGATCGAGCTGGCCCTGATCATCGAACTGATGGCGTCGGGCGGCAACGAGGCGGCGACGCTGGCCCGAGACACCGCGTTCGCGGCCCTGATGATCACCACCAATGGCATTGCCGGGTTGTCGCTGCTGATGGGTTCGCACCGCTATGGCGTGACGTTGTTCAACCCGCAGGGCAGCGGCGCGGCGCTGGCCACGCTCACCACGCTGGCGACGCTGAGCCTGGTGTTGCCCACCTTCACCACCACTCGCGGGGGTCAGGAGTTCTCGCCCGGGCAACTCGAGTTTGCGGCCGTCGCCTCGTTGCTGCTCTACCTGATGTTTGTCTTCACTCAAACCGTGCGGCACCGCGACTTCTTTTTGCCGATCACGCAGAAAGGTCAGCAGAGCTTCTTTGACGAGGAAAGCCATGCCGAGCCGCCGAGCAACGCCGCGGCGCTGCGCAGCCTGGGACTGCTGGTGGCGGCGCTCGTCGCGGTGGTGGGTTTGGCCGAACAGGAGTCGCCGACCGTCGAGCATCTGGTGGCCGCCGCGGGATTTCCGCACACCTTCGTCGGTGTGGTGATCGCGGCGCTGGTGCTGCTGCCGGAGACGCTGGCGGCGGTGCGGGCGGCGCGGAAGGGCCGCATCCAGACCAGCCTCAACCTCGCGTACGGCTCGGCGATGGCCAGCATCGGGCTCACCATCCCGGGCATCGCGCTGGCGTCGATCTGGCTGAAGGGGCCGCTGATCCTCGGTCTTGGCCCCACCCAGCTGGTGCTGTTCGCATTGACCGTGGTGATCAGCATGCTCACCGTGGTGCCCGGCCGCGCGACCCGGCTACAGGGCGAGGTGCATCTGGTGTTGCTCGCGGCCTACGTGTTCCTGGCGATCATCCCGTAACGGCAAGCAGCGCAAGCGATTACGCCGAAGAACGGGCCCGTAGCGTCTGCAGCGCCTGGTCGGCGTGGGTGTCCATGCTGAACTCGCTGGAAATCACATTGAGCAGCTTGCGGTCGGTGTCGATCACGAACGTCGTGCGCTTGACCGGCATCAGCTTGCCGAGCAGACCGCGTTTGACGCCGAACGCGGTGGCGACCGTGCCCTCGTTGTCCGACAGCAGCGGGTAGTCGAAGTTCTCCTTATCGGCGAACTTGGCCTGCTTTTGCACGGCATCGGTGCTGATGCCGACGCGGTTGGCGCCGACCGCCGCGAATTCGGAGGCCAGGTCCCGGAAATGGCAGGCTTCCTTGGTGCACCCAGGGGTCATCGCCGCGGGGTAGAAGAACAGCACCACGGGGCCGTCGGCAAGCAGGGCGCTGAGCTTGCGGGGCGTTCCGGTCTGATCGGGAAGTTCGAAGTCGGCCACTGTGTCACCAGTTTTCATGGCCGTCAGGCTACGCCCGAGCCGAGCACACGGATCTGCGAGGATGGTTTGGTGCATCCTCACCTCGCCGACACGACCTCACGGGAGGAATTTCGCCTGCTTGCGGCCGGGCACCGCTTTGTTCCGGTGACCCGGAAGGTCTTGGCCGACAGCGAGACGCCGCTCTCCGCCTACCGCAAGCTCGCAGCCAATCGACCCGGGACTTTCCTGCTGGAGTCCGCGGAGAACGGCCGATCGTGGTCGCGATGGTCGTTCATCGGGGCTGGAGCACCCTCAGCGTTGACCGTGCGCGACGGCGAAGCGGTCTGGCTGGGTGCGGTTCCGCAGGACGCGCCCACCGGCGGCGACCCGCTCGAGGCGCTGCAGGCCACCCTCGAACTGCTGGCCACCGCCGCGGTGCCGGGCCTACCGCCGCTGTCGGGTGGCCTGGTGGGGTTCTTCGCCTACGACATGGTGCGGCGC
The DNA here is from genome assembly GCF_026625985.1 of Mycobacterium sp. Aquia_213. Classification (NCBI taxonomy): domain Bacteria; kingdom Bacillati; phylum Actinomycetota; class Actinomycetes; order Mycobacteriales; family Mycobacteriaceae; genus Mycobacterium; species Mycobacterium sp. Aquia_213. The sequence continues at coordinate 3,320,164 of NZ_CP113116.1, read as the reverse complement.
CTGGAACGCCTGCCGGAAATGGCCGTCGACGATCTGCAGCTGCCGGACATGCTGATGCTGCTGGCCACGGATGTGGCGGCGGTCGACCACCACGAGGGCACGATCACGCTGATCGCCAACGCCGTGAACTGGAACGGCACCGACGAGCGGGTCGATGAGGCCTACGAGGATGCCGTCGCGCGCCTGGATGTGATGACCGAGGCGCTGGGCCAGCCGCTGCCGTCGACCGTGGCCACCTTCAGCAAGCCCGAGCCCGAATACCGGGCGCAGCGCACGGTCGAGGAATACGGGAAGATCGTCGACTACCTCGTCGACCAGATCGCGGCCGGCGAGGCTTTCCAGGTGGTGCCCTCGCAGCGCTTCGAGATGGACACCGACGTCGACCCGTTCGAGGTTTACCGCATTCTGCGGGTGACCAATCCGAGCCCGTACATGTATCTGCTGCATGTGCCGAATAGTGCTGGTGTGACGGACTTTTCGATCGTCGGATCCAGCCCGGAGGCACTCGTCACCGTCGTCGACGGGCGCGCCACCACGCATCCGATCGCCGGTACCCGGTGGCGGGGAGCCAACGAGGAAGAAGATCAGCTGCTGGAAAAGGAGCTGCTGTCTGATGACAAGGAACGCGCCGAGCACCTGATGCTGGTCGATCTCGGCCGCAACGACCTCGGCCGGGTCTGCACGCCCGGCACGGTTCGCGTCGAGGATTACAGCCACATCGAGCGCTACAGCCACGTGATGCACCTGGTCTCCACGGTGACGGGCGTGCTCGGCGAGGGCCGTACCGCCTTGGACGCGGTCACGGCGTGTTTCCCAGCCGGCACGCTGTCCGGAGCGCCCAAGGTGCGGGCCATGGAGCTGATCGAAGAGGTGGAGAAGACCCGCCGCGGCGTCTACGGCGGTGTGCTCGGGTACCTCGATTTCGCCGGCAACGCCGACTTCGCGATCGCCATTCGCACCGCGCTGATGCGCAACGGCACCGCGTACGTCCAGGCCGGCGGCGGGGTGGTCGCCGACTCCAATGGCCCCTATGAGCACAACGAGGCGAGCAACAAGGCGCGCGCGGTGCTCAATGCCATCGCCGCCGCCCAGACGCTGAGCGCGCCGGACGCCACCCGCAATGGCTGATGCCCGGCCGGACCGGCGGGCCCGGCTGACGATCGGCATCGCCCAGCTGCTGCTGGTCATCGCCGCGGGTCTGCTGTGGACGGCTTCGCGACTGCCGTGGGTGGTCATCCGATCGTTCGACGGGCTGGGACCGCCCAAGGAAGTCATTCTGGCCGGCTCGTCGTGGTCGACGGCCCTGCTGCCGTCGGCGCTGCTGATGCTGGCCACGGCCGTCGCGGCGCTCGCGGTGCGCGGCTGGGCGCTGCGGGCGCTGGCGGGGCTGCTGGCCGTGATCAGCCTGGCGATCGGCTATCTGGGTGTGAGCCTGTGGGTGCTGCCGGACGTGGCGGTGCGAGGAGCCGAACTTGCCCACATTTCGCTGGTGACGCTGGTGGGCAGCGAGCGCCGTTACGCCGGCGCGGGCGTCGCCGTGGGCGCCGCGGTGTGCACGTTGATCGCCGCGGTGCTGTTGATGCGGTCGGCGATGACGGCACGCGCCGGGGCAAAAAAATACGCCGCGCCGGCGACCCGCCGCTCAAATGCGAGACGCGAAGGCGCCGACGGGGCGATGCTGGAGGAGTCGGGGGCCCCAGAGATGTCGGAGCGGATGATCTGGGACGCACTCGATGAGGGGCACGACCCGACCGATCGGCCCCGCGAGTCTGACACCGAGGGTCGGTGACGGGTCGCGAGCCGACGGTCGCTACCCTTCATTGACGTCGTCGAAATCGGCTCGAAACCGGTTAGGTGACCGTGAGTGACATCTGGGAAGGGAAACGACAGGTATGAGTCCGGCGACAGTCCTTGACTCCATCCTCGAGGGAGTCCGGGCCGATGTTGCCGCGCGCGAAGCCCGTATCTCGCTTTCCGAGATCAAAGCGGCCGCCGCTGCGGCGCCGCCCCCTCTCGACGTGATGGCCGCCCTGCGCGAGCCTGGGATCGGCGTCATCGCCGAGGTCAAGCGCGCCAGTCCGTCGGCGGGTTCGTTGGCGCCCATTGCCGATCCGGCGAAGTTGGCCCGTGCCTACGAAGACGGCGGGGCCCGGATCATCAGTGTCTTGACCGAGGAGCGGCGCTTTAACGGCTCGCTCGACGACCTGGATGCGGTTCGGGCCGCCGTGTCGATTCCGGTCTTGCGCAAAGACTTTGTGGTGCAGCCCTATCAGATTCACGAGGCGCGTGCGCACGGCGCCGACATGTTGCTGCTGATCGTCGCCGCCCTGGAGCAGTCGGCGCTGGCGGCAATGCTCGACCGCACCGAATCGCTTGGTATGACAGCGCTTGTCGAGGTCCACACCGAAGAAGAGGCCGACCGGGCGCTGAAGGCCGGGGCCAACGTGATCGGGGTCAACGCCCGCGATCTCAAGACGCTGGAAGTGGACCGGGATAGCTTCTCGCGGATCGCCCCCGGGCTGCCCAGCAACGTGATCAGGATCGCCGAGTCCGGGGTTCGCGGCACGGCGGACCTGTTGGCCTATGCCGGCGCCGGCGCTGACGCCGTGCTCGTCGGTGAGGGTCTGGTCAAAAGCGGCGACCCGCGTGCCGCAGTTGCCGATCTGGTGACGGCGGGCACCCATCCGTCCTGTCCGAAACCGTCCCGCTAGTTGAACCTCATGAACCATCCCCGCGTTGAGCATTGGTGATGGTGGATTTAACTCGCCCCGCCCTTCCGCTTTCGAGCGCGGCCATCTCCGAACCCACCCGACACGACCCCGACTCGGGCGGGCATTTCGGTGTGTACGGCGGCCGCTACGTCGCCGAGGCGCTGATGGCGGTGATCGAAGAAGTGACCGCCGCCTACGAGAAGGAACGCGTCAACCCGGATTTTCTGGGTCTGCTGGACGACTTGCTGGCCAACTACGCGGGTCGGCCGTCGCCGCTCTATGAGGCCACCCGCCTGAGCGAACACGCCGGTTCCGCACGCCTCTTCCTCAAACGAGAAGACCTGAACCACACCGGTTCTCACAAGATCAACAACGTGCTCGGTCAGGCGTTGCTGGCCAAGAGAATGGGCAAGACCCGGGTGATCGCCGAGACCGGTGCCGGGCAGCACGGTGTGGCCACGGCCACCGCCTGCGCGTTGCTCGGCCTCGACTGCGTGATCTACATGGGAGCGGTCGACACCGCGCGCCAAGCGCTCAACGTGGCGCGGATGCGGCTGTTGGGCGCCGAGGTCGTCTCGGTCGACACGGGTTCGCAGACGTTGAAGGACGCCATCAACGAGGCGTTCCGGGATTGGGTCACCAACGCCGACAACACGTACTACTGCTTCGGCACCGCGGCAGGACCCCACCCCTTCCCGACGATGGTGCGCGATTTCCAGCGCATCATCGGGCTGGAGGCGCGCGTTCAGATCCAGGCGCAGGCGGGCCGGCTGCCCGACGCCATCACGGCCTGCGTCGGCGGCGGATCCAACGCCATCGGAATCTTCCACGCGTTCATCGACGACCCCGGCGTGCGGCTGGTCGGCTACGAGGCAGCCGGGGACGGCGTCGAGACCGGCAGGCATGCGGCGACATTCGCCGGCGGTTCACCCGGGGCCTTTCAGGGGTCGTTCTCCTATCTGCTGCAGGACGAAGACGGCCAGACGATCGAATCTCATTCGATCTCAGCGGGTTTGGATTACCCCGGAGTGGGTCCGGAGCACGCGTGGCTCAGGGAGACCGGGCGCGCCGAATACCGGCCGATCACCGACGCCGAGGCGATGGATGCGTTTGGCTTGCTGTGCCGGACCGAAGGCATCATCCCGGCCATCGAATCCGCGCACGCCGTCGCCGGTGCCCTTCAGCTCGGCAATGAATTAGGCAGCGGCGCAGTCATTGTGGTGAACCTATCGGGCCGCGGCGACAAGGACGTCGAAACGGCCGCGAAATGGTTCGGCCTGATGGAGTCCCAGGACAAGCAATGACGGTAGAGCAAAGCCACGCGAGCAGGCTGGCGCCGCTTTTCGATGCGTGCCGGGCCGAAAACCGCGCCGCGCTGATCGGCTACCTGCCCACGGGTTACCCCGACGTGCGGACCTCGGTGGACGCGATGGTCGCCCTGGTCGAATCGGGTTGCGACCTCATCGAAGTCGGGGTGCCGTATTCCGATCCCGGTATGGACGGCCCGACGATCGCCCGCGCCACCGAGGCCGCGTTGCGCGGGGGAGTGCGTGTCCGAGACACGTTGGCCACCGTCGAAGCGATCAGCCTGGCCGGCGGTCGTGCGGTGGTCATGACGTATTGGAACCCGGTGCTGCGCTACGGGGTTGACGCGTTCGCGCGCGACCTGGCATCGGCCGGCGGACACGGGCTCATCACTCCGGATCTGATCCCCGATGAGGCTGACGAGTGGCTGGCCGCGTCCGACGAGCATCGGCTGGATCGCATCTTTCTGGTCGCGCCCTCGTCGACACCGCAGCGTCTGGTGACCACCGTCGAGGCGTCGCGCGGATTCGTCTATGCGGCCTCGACGATGGGCGTGACTGGGGCACGCGACGCAGTGTCGAATGCCGCACCCGAATTGGTGAGCAGGGTCAAAGCCGTGTCCGACATTCCCGTTGGCGTGGGCCTCGGCGTGCGTTCGCGCGAGCAGGCCGCGCAGATCGGCGGCTACGCCGACGGCGTGATTGTCGGTTCGGCCTTGGTATCGGCACTCGCCGACGGTCTGCCGAGCTTGCGTGCCTTGACCCAGGAATTGGCCGAAGGTGTGCGAGTGTCGACGTCATGACGATGTTGCCCACCTATTTCCCTAGCCCACCGCAAGGTGTCTGGCACCTTGGGCCGTTGCCGATTCGCGCGTACGCGCTGTTCATCATCGCCGGGATCGTGGTCGCGCTGATGATTGGCGACCGGCGCTGGGCAGCTCGCGGTGGGGAGCGCGGGGTGATTTACGACATCGCGCTGTGGGTGGTGCCGTTCGGTCTGATTGGCGGCCGGCTCTATCATCTGGCCACCGATTGGCGGACGTATTGGGGCCCGGGCGGTGCGGGGTTCGGCGGGGCGTTCCGAATCTGGGACGGCGGGTTGGGCATCTGGGGCGCGGTGGCCCTCGGCGTGCTCGGAGCGTGGATTGGTTGCCGCCGGCGCGGAATCCCGTTGCCCGCCTTCCTCGACGCGATTGCGCCGGGAATCATCTTGGCGCAGGCCATCGGTCGGCTCGGGAACTACTTCAACCAGGAGCTCTACGGCCGGGAGACGACGCTGCCGTGGGGCCTGGAAATCTTCTATCGTCGCGATCCCTCGGGATACATCGACCCGCATTCGCTGGACGGCGTATCGACCGGGCAACTCGCGGTCGTCGTGCAGCCGACGTTTCTGTATGAATTGCTCTGGAACGTCCTGGTTTTCGTGATACTGATCTACATCGATCGGCGGTACGCGATCGGTCACGGACGGCTCTTCGGCGCTTATGTCGCGCTCTACTGTGTGGGGCGCTTCTGGGTTGAGCTGATGCGTGACGACACCGCCACGCACATCGCCGGTATCCGGATCAACTCGTTTACATCAACTTTCGTGTTCATCGGTGCCGTCGTCTACATCATGCTGGCACCGAAGGGCCGCGAGGATCCCGAGAGTTTGCACGGCAAGGACGAGGTGGCCGACGCGGAATCCGAGCCCGAAGTCGAGCCGGCAGAGGAACTCGCCAGTGTTGCTGCGGCTGCCGCGGCAACGGCCGCGACCGCGGCAAGTGCGGACGATGACGCTGGCCCGGCGGTTTCGGCGAAGTCGGTCGAAACGGCGGAGGTCGAGGAGCCTGCGGCCGAAGAGGCTGCAGCAGCTGACGAGCCTGAAGCCGAAGCGCCTGAAGCCGAGGAGCCTGAAGCTGAAGCGCCTGAAGCCGACGTGCCGGAAGCCGACGTGCTGGAAGTCGAAGAGGCTGTAGTTGAGGAGCCCGAGGCTGAGGTTGAAGAACCGGAAGTCGAAGAGCCGGAAGCCGAAGAGGCTGAGGCTGAGGCAGAAGAGCCCGAGGCTGCGGAACCCGAAGCGGAAGAGCCGGAAGCCGAGGAGGCTGTAGCTGAGGAGCCCGAGGCTGAGGCGGAGGAACCGGAAGCCGAAGAGCCGGAAGCCGAGGAGGCTGTAGCTGAGGAGCCCGAAGCCGAAGAGGCAGTAGCCGAGGAGCCCGAGGCCGCCGAGCCGGAAGCTGAGGAGCCCGAAGTCGAAGAGGCTGGGGCCGAGGAAGCGGAGGCTGAGCCCGAGGAGCCCGAGACGGAAGAGCCCGAGGCCGAGTCCAGCGAACCGGAAAAAGCGGCCGAAGAAGCCGAAGAAGCCGAGCCGGAGTCCGCCTCGGCCGACGAGCCGAAATCCGAAGAACCCACACCTGAAAAGGCCGCAGTCGAGACAACGACCACCGGGGACGACACGGAGACTCGGCGCCGCTGGCCGTTGCGGCTGCGCAGCCGGCGTTCGGGCCGCTAGCCAGCGTTTCGTCGGGGCTGGGGTACGCCCAGTTCATCTGGCATGCTGAAACGGTGACCGAACCGTCGTGGAGCGATGCCCCAAACCCAGGCGCACCACCACCGCAGCCGTCGGGATATCCACCGCCATACCCGCAATACCAGCCGTACCCGGGTGCCGTCGGATACGACCCCGCGGCACCCTACGGCCGTCACCCGGTGTCGGGGCTGCCGTATTCGGACAAGTCGAAGACCATCGCCGGCCTGCTGCAGCTACTCAGCCTGGTCGGCATCGGCGGTGTCGGCCGCTTCTACATCGGTGACATCGGACTGGGCGTCGCGCAACTGCTCGTGGGTCTGCTCACCTGCGGAATCGGATTGATCTGGAGCATCATCGACGCCGTGCTGATACTGACCGACAAGGTCAACGACCCGCAGGGTCGCCCACTGCGCGATGGAACCTGACTCTGACTCCCGTACGGCAGACCAGCGTCACCGTCACGGTCGCTACATCGCCGCCGGTACCGGCGTGCTGCTGGCCGGAGCGCTCGGCTATGTCGGATCCGTAGACCCGCACAATGCGAACTCGGCCTACCCATACTGTCCGTTCAAATGGCTCACCGGCTGGAACTGCCCCTTCTGTGGCGGCCTTCGCATGACACATGACCTGCTGCACGGCCACCTGACGGCCAGCGTCTACGACAACGTCTTTCTGCTGGCCGGTCTCCCGGTCCTGGCCGTGTGGTTGCTGGTGCGGTGGCGGCAGGGCCGGCGCGCACTACCGATACCGGCGGTGATCACCATCACTGTCGCGGCGATCGCGTGGACAGTGCTGCGCAATATGCCGGGCTTTCCGCTGGTTCCGTCGATGCTCAGTGGGTAATCGGGCCCGAAATCGCATGGCCGCCCGCCGTCGTGATTTCCCGATGGCTCAATGCGCGTCCACCTTGGAGTCACCCCCACAACCGATGGCACGACTAAGCTGTTCGGCGTGAGTAGACGCGGAAAGATCGTCTGCACCCTTGGCCCTGCAACCCAATCGGACGAACTGATTCTGGCCCTGGTCGAGGCCGGAATGGACGTCGCCCGAATGAACTTCAGCCACGGCGACTACGCCGACCACAAAGCCGCGTACGAGCGGGTGCGTGCCGCCTCGGACGCCACCGGGCGTGCCGTGGGTGTGCTCGCCGACCTGCAAGGCCCGAAGATCCGGCTCGGGCGCTTCGCCACGGGGTCCACCTACTGGGCCGACGGGGAGACGATCCGGATCACCGTCGAGGCCTGCGAAGGCACCCACGACCGGGTGTCGACCACCTACAAGAGGTTGTCCAAGGACGCCGTGGTCGGTGACCGGGTTCTGGTCGACGACGGCAAGGTCGGGCTGGTCGTCGAGGCCATCGAAGGCGACGACGTGATCTGCATTGTCACCGAGGGTGGCCCGGTCAGCAACAACAAGGGCATGTCGTTGCCCGGGATGAACGTGTCCGCACCGCCCTTGTCGGAAAAGGACATCGACGATCTCATCTTTGCCCTGGACCTGGGCGTCGACCTGGTCGCGCTGTCCTTCGTGCGCTCGCCGTCGGATGTCGAGCTGGTTCACGAGGTGATGGATCGCGTCGGACGCCGGGTGCCGGTGATCGCCAAACTGGAAAAGCCCGAAGCGATCGACAATCTCGAAGCCGTCGTGCTGGCCTTCGACGCCATCATGGTGGCCCGCGGCGACCTGGGCGTCGAGCTGCCCCTGGAAGAGGTCCCCTTGGTGCAGAAGCGGGCCATTCAGATGGCCCGGGAGAACGCCAAGCCCGTCATCGTCGCCACCCAGATGCTCGAGTCGATGATCGAAAGCTCGCGACCGACCCGGGCCGAGGCCTCCGACGTCGCCAACGCCGTGCTCGACGGCGCCGACGCGGTGATGTTGTCCGGTGAAACGTCGGTGGGGAAGTACCCGCTGGCCGCGGTCCGGACGATGGCGCGCATCGTGACCGCGGTCGAGGACAACTCCACCGCCGCCCCGCCATTGACCCACGTGCCGCGCACCAAGCGCGGAGTGATCTCGTATGCCGCCCGCGACATCGGCGAGCGGCTCGACGCCAAGGCGCTGGTCGCCTTCACCCAGTCCGGCGACACCGTGAAGCGATTGGCTCGCCTGCACACCCCGTTGCCGCTGCTCGCGTTCACCGCCTGGCCCGAGGTGCGCAGCCAGCTGGCGCTGACGTGGGGCACCGAGACGTTCATCGTCCCGATCATGGACTCCACCGACGAGATGATCCGTCAGGCCGACAAATCGCTGCTCGAGCTGGGCCGTTACAAGCGGGGCGACCTGGTGGTGATCGTCGCCGGCGCGCCACCTGGCACAGTAGGGTCGACCAACTTGATCCACGTCCACCGAATCGGGGAGGACGACCTCTAACGCGTAAGGAGAGCCCGTGCCGCCCGGCGTGGAGTCTGACGGAGAGCCGAATACAGACTTCGAAGAATTGATGGCGGCACTGGACCTCAATCGCGTGGGCGACGACCTGTTCCTCGGGTCGCATCCCAGCAAGAACCCGATGCGGACGTTCGGCGGGCAGCTCATGGCGCAATCGTTCGTCGCGAGCAGCCGCAGCCTGCTCCGGGAGGATCTGCCGCCCAGCGCACTCTCGGTGCATTTCATCAACGGCGGCGACACGACCAAGAACATCGAATTCCACGTCTCCCGGCTGCGCGACGAGCGGCGCTTCGCCAACCGCCGCATCGACGCCGTGCAGGACGGCAAACTGTTGTCCTCGGCGATGATTGCCTACATGTCCGGCGGCCGCGGCCTGGAGCACGCCGTCGAACCGCCACAGGTGGGCGAGGCCCTCGCGCAGCCGCCGCTCAGTGAGCTGTTGCGTGGCTACGAGGAGACCGTCCCGCACTTCGTCAACGCCCTGCAGCCGATCGAATGGCGCTACACCAACGATCCGGCGTGGGTGATGCGGGACAAGGGTGAGCGGCTGCCGCACAACCGGGTATGGCTCAAGGCGTTGGGCGCGGTGCCCGACGACCCGGTGCTGCACACCGCGACGATGGTGTACTCCTCGGACACCACGGTGCTCGATTCGGTCATCACCACCCACGGGCTGTCGTGGGGTTTCGATCGCATTTTTGCCGCGTCGGCCAATCATTCGGTGTGGTTTCACCGGCAGGTCGATTTCAACGACTGGGTGCTGTATTCGACATCGTCGCCGGTGGCCGCGGATTCCCGCGGGCTGGGGACCGGCCATTTCTTCGATGGCGCCGGGCAAATCGTCGCCACCGTAGTGCAAGAAGGTGTGCTGAAATACTTTCCGCCCTCGGGTCGATAACGGTTATCGAATAGTTACCCGGCGCCCGACCGATTTCGCTTCTGCGGGGCCGCAATTGAGCGTAGCGTCGAAAGAGCCGGGTATTCGGTGGGACAGCGCGACGCCCATCGGGAGGTGACGCATGAAAAGCCCGTCGGCAGACCTCCTTCCCAAACTCCGCGCGCGCGAACGCGTTGTGGTGCACGTCGATTCGCTTGCCGCGCGCTGCATTGGCGCCTTGGCATTGCTGTGCGCCGCGTGCTGGCTGGTCGCGATACTCGCCCACCACCGCCATCAGCCGCAATGGCATTATGCCGATCGGCTGGGCTGGTCCTTGGCGGTGCTGGCCGCGGTGGCGTTGATGGCCCGCGGCATTTTCCTGGGCCGCCCCGTGACGACCATGCATGCGGGGATGGCCGCGCTTTTCGTATTGGCTGGTCTGGGCTCGCATGCGTTGGGATTCGACCCTTTTGGTGACGTGCTGATCGCTGGTTCGGGATTGGTGCTGATGTGGCCGACGTCGTCGCATCCGCAACCCGAAAAGCTTTCCTGCGCATGGGCTTTGATCAACGCCACCACCGATGACCCGCTGGCCCCGTTTGCGATGCAAACGGGTAAGAGCTACCACTTCAGCGCCTCGGGTACCGCGGCGCTGGCCTACCGGACGCGGATGGGGTTCGCGGTCGTCGGCGGGGACCCGATCGGTGACGAGGCGCAATTCCCGGAATTGATAGCCGATTTCGCCGCGATGTGTCACACCCACGGCTGGCGCATCGCGGTCGTGGGGTGCAGCGAACGCCGGCTCGCGTTGTGGAACGACCGAGCGGTAATCAGACAATCGCTGCGAGCGGTGCCGATCGGTCGCGATGTCGTCATCGACGTGTCCGGTTTCGACATGGTGGGCCGCAAGTTTCGCAACTTGCGGCAGGCGGTGCAGCGCACCCACAATGCCGGCATCACCACGGAAATCGTTGCCGAGCAGGAACTCGACCACAGGTTGTTAGCCGAGCTGACGGAGGTGGTGCGCGCGTCGCCCAGCGGGGCGCACACCGACCGGGGCTTCTACATGAACCTCGATGGCGTGTTGGAGGGCCGATTCCCCGGCATACGGCTGATTATCGCCAGGGACGCCGACGGGCGGGTTCAGGGCTTTCATCGGTACGCGACGGCCGGCGGTGGCAGCGACATCACCCTCGATGTGCCGTGGCGTCGTCGCGGTGCGCCCAACGGAATTGACGAACGGCTCAGTGTCGATATGATCATGGCCGGTAAAGATACTGGTGCGCAACGTGTTTCGCTGTCCTTCGCGGCGTTCCCGGAGATTTTTGACGACAAGAATCCCGGCCGGCTGCAGCGGGTGTGCTACCGGTTGATCCATCTGCTCGACCCGTTGATCGCTCTCGAGTCGTTGTACCGCTACGTGCACAAGTTTCATGCGCTGGACGCCCGCCGCTACGCGCTGATATCGCTGACGCAGCTCGCGCCACTGGTATTCGTGTTGCTGACACTGGAATTCATGCCACGCCGCCGCCACCTCTGAGCTGCGCGGCTAGCCGATCTGCAGTTCGGGACAGCGAACGGCGGTGGGCATGTGGTGAGTGGCCACCACAACCGTGCGCTCGGCGCTGATCAGCCCGGCCGCCGGGGCGAGCAGATCCGTCAGAATCCGTTCGGCGTCCACCGCGTCGAGGTGCTCGATGGGCTCGTCGAGCAACACGATCCGGGCCGGGGAGAGCATCGCCCGGGCCAGCAGCAGCCGCCTGCGCTGTCCCGCCGAGACTGCGTGCGCGCCGCCGGTCAGCACCGTCGACAGCCCGTCGGGCAAGCCTGCGAGCCATTCACCCAGCCCGACCGCGTCCAGTGCTGCCGCCAGTTCGTCGTCCGCGCAGTCGCCGCGGGCGACCAGGAGGTTGTCTCGGACAGTGGTGGCAAAGATGTGCGCGTCCTCGGCAAAAAAACTGACGGCACAAGGCAATTCATGTTCGTCGAATCGGTTCAGGTCGGTTTCGTTCAGCATCACCTGGCCGCGCAACGGCGGGATCAGTCCGGCAAGTGTCATCAGCAACGTCGTCTTTCCGGAACCGCTGGGGCCGGTGACCGCCAGCCGCGCGCCGGGCTCGAGGTCGACCGTCAACCGGTGTGAGAACGCCTGTGTGTGGCCGGAGCGCACGTCGGCCGATAGCCGGGCAGTCCCACTCGGTATCGGTGTCGGCGTGGGGGATTCGGCCGGGTGGGCTTGGGGAGCCAGATCGAGTAGCCGTCGTGCGGCGATGCGCGAGCGCGTCAACTGAATAGCGGCCGCCGGTAGGGGAGTCATCGCCTCGAATGCCGACAGCGGCAACAACATTAGGACCGCCAGCGTGGTGGGGGCGACCGCGGGCGCCAGCCCGATCCCGGCCACGACCGCGCCGAGCACACTGGCGCCGATCGCGGCGGTCGGCATGGCCTCGGCGAGGGCGGCCGGTCGGGCGGCGGCATCCAGCGCATCGCTCCACCGGATTTGGCGACGGCGTGACTCGGCGATGACGCGGGGAAGCGCGCCGGCGACCCGAAGTTCGGGCGCGTGTTCGAGGGCGATCATCGCGGCCGTATCGCGCTCGGAATGATGTTGGCGGGCAACCTCTTCCTGTGTGGCCGCGGCTCGGCCGGCAAGCAGGGGCGCCACTACACCGGTGATGAGCAGGCAGATCGCCAGTACCGTGCCGGCCGCCGGCGAAATGACCGCGACCGTGACGGTTGCCGCCACCGCCAACACCGCCGCCACGCCGATCGGGATCAGGGCGCGCACCAGTACGTCGGCCAGTTCGTCAACATCGGCGCCGACGCGCGCCACCAGCTCACCGCTGTGCAGCCGGACGGCCACCGCGGCCGGCCCGTCGGCCAGCCGCTGATAGATCTGCGCGCGCGCAACGCCGGCCGCGCGCAGCGCGGTGTCGTGAGTGGCCAGTCGCTCGCAGTAGTGCAGCACGCCCCGTGCGATCGCGAACAGGCGCACCGCGACGACCGCGACGGACAGGTCGAGGATGGGTGGCATCTGCCAGGCCCGGGTGATCAGCCACGCCGACACTCCGGCCAGGGCCAGCGCGCTGCCCAACGACGCCACTCCCAACGCGATGGCCGCCAGGATGCGGGGCAGTCGGGGGCGCAACAGGCTCGACGCGGCCAGGAGCGGATCAGACGCGCGCACAACGCACCTCGCTGTCCGAGACCACGTCGACAACGTGGTCCCCGATTGCCACGACCGGCTGCCGATGGCCGACGACCACGACGGTCGCCCCCGCGCGCGCCCGCTCGACAATGGCCCGCAGCACCAGCTGTTCGGTGTGCACGTCCAGGTGGGCGGTGGGTTCATCGAGCAGCAGCACCGCAGCCGGTGACCCGAACGCCCGGGCCAGGCCCAGCCGCTGTCGCTGTCCCAGTGACAGCCCGACGCCGTCGCGCCCTAGCTCGGTGTCCAGGCCATCCGGCAGCTCGGCCAGCACCGCATCGAATCCGGCTGCAGCACAGGCCCGTTCCACATCGTCCAACTCGCCGAGCAGGGACAGGTTGTCTCGGATCGTGCCGGGCACGAGCACCGGGCGTTGCGGCAGCCAGGACAATTGGCGCCACCACGCCCCCTGCTCCAACTCGGTGACGTCGACCCCGTCGACGAGGACCCGACCGGAGGACGGCACCGCGAGCCCGGCGATTGCCTGCAGTGTGGTGCTCTTGCCGGCGCCGTTTCGGCCCGTCAGCACCGTGATGCGACCCGGCGGGATCACCGCGGTCAGCTCGCACGGCGAATTGCCGTCTCGCCCGGCGACACTGAGGTTTTCCAGGCGGATTTCCGCGCCGCGCGCGGCTACCGTTCGGTTGCGCGCCGACGCCACCGTGGGCTCGCCGATCAGTGCGAATGCCTCGTCGGCCGCGGTTCGACCGTCTTGAGCGGCATGGAATTCCACGCCGATACGGCGCAGCGGCCAGTACACGTCGGGTGCCAGCAGTAGCACCGTCAATCCGGTGGTCAGGCTCATCTCGCCGAACACCAGGCGCAGACCGATGCCGACCGCGATCAACGCGACACCCAGGGTGGCCAGCAATTCGAGCACCAGTGCCGACAGGAAAGCGATGCGCAGCGTCGCCATCGCCGAACGCCGATGAGCGGCAGCGAGTTCGGCAATGCGATGTTCGGGGCCCGAGGCGCGGCCCAGCGCCCGCAGTGTGGGGATACCGGCGATCAGGTCCAGCAGCCGGCCTTGCAGCGTCGTCATGGCGGCCAGCGCGGCCGCCGATCGCTCGGCCGTCGCGAGCCCGATCAACACCATGAAAATCGGTATCAGCGGCAGCGTGATCACCACGATCGCCGTCGATTTCAGGTCATACAGCGCGATCACGCCCACGGTCGCCGGCGTCAGGATCGCGGCGAGCAGCAGGGTGGGCACATAGCCGGTGAAATAAGGACGTAGGCCGTCGAGGCCGCGGGTTACCACGATCGCGGCCGCGTCCCGCTGCGCGGCAAGTTCGTTGGGTTGCCGGGCGGTCACCGCGGCCAGCACCTGGCCGTTGAGATCGGCGATCACCGCGCTGGCGCCGCGCTGGCCCTGGCGCGCCTGCAGCCAGTGCGTCGCCGTGCGAACTATCCACAGCAACAACAGGATTGACAGCGGGCCCAGCCAACCCCGCAGACTGCGGGCCGAGGGATCGGTGATGATCCTCGCGACCATACTTGCCAGCATGATGGCCGAGCCGATCGCGCATGCGGAGATCACCACTCCGCAGCTCACCGTGGCGGCCAGATAGCGACGCAAAGCGGTCGATGCCCGCCACAGTCGCGGGTCCAGGGGCGCCCGGGAGTTGCGTGTGCTCAGGACGGACGCCTTGCCAGGCCGATCGACGGCGGTATCCGATCAGCCGAGATCCGTTGCCGGAACACCCAATACGTCCACGCCTGGTACACGACCGTCAGCGGGGCGAAGAAGGCGGTCACCCACGTCATGATCTTGAGCGTGTAGGGCGTCGACGACGCGTTGTAGATCGTCAGGCTCCACTGCTTGTTCAGCGTCGAGGGCACCAAATCGGGATACAGCACACCGAACAACAGAATCACCACCGCCGCGACGACCAGCGCCGTGCTCGCGAACGCCCAACCGTCGGAGACGCGGCGCCACACCAACGCCACCGCGGCTAGCTGCGCGACGACCGCCACCGCGAGCACCAGCCAGGTCCAGGTCTTGCCATGCGCCAGCTGTGTCCAAAGCCCAAAGGCGGCGACCAGTCCCGTGACCGGCAGCGACAATTGCTTGGCGAATCGGTGCGCGTCGTCGCGGATGGCGTCCGACGTCTTCAACGCAACGAACACCGCGCCGTAGAACAGAAACAGCCCGGCCGTGGCCAAGCCGCCCAGCAGCGTATAGGCGTTGAGCACGTCGCCAATGGAGAGATGAATGTGACCGTTGGCGTCCACGGGCAGACCGCGTACCAGGATGGCGAACGCCACGCCCCACAGCACCGCGGGCAGCCAGGACCCGGCCGCAATGGCGAAATCGGCTAGGGCGCGCCATCTTTTGTCGTCGATCTTGCCGCGCCATTCGATGGCCACCACGCGCACGATCATGCCGAACAGGATCGCGAACAGCGGTAGGTAGAGCGTCGAGAACACCGTCGCATACCAGCCGGGAAACGCGGCGAACATCCCGGCGCCGGCGGTGATCAGCCAGACTTCGTTGCCGTCCCACACCGGGCCGATGGTGTTCAGCGCGGCGCGCCGGTGGTTCTCCGGATCGCCGCTGCCGACACGGCCGAACGGCTCCATCAGCATGCCCACGCCGAAGTCGAAGCCCTCCAGGATGAAGAAGCCCAGGAATAGCACGGCGATGATGCCGAACCATAACTCTTGCAGCGCCATTGGTTAACTCCTTCCCGGTCAGTAGGCGAACGACAGCGGGGCCACTTCGTCATCGCCGGGTGCTTTCGGCGGTGCGGGCTCCGCGTCGTGTTCCAACGGTCCTTCGGCGATGTAGCGCTTCAGCAGCCAGAACCAGATGACCGCGAGCACCGCGTAGACCAGCGTGAAAGTCACCAGTGAGGTAATCACCATGCCCGACGCGTGATCCGACACACCCTGGCTGACCGTCAGCCGCACCTGCTGATCGCCGGTCGGATTCGGCACCACAAGCCAAGGCTGACGGCCCATTTCGGTGAACACCCATCCGGCGCTGTTGGCCAGGAACGGAGTAGGGATGGTCAGCAGCGCGAACCAGGGGAACCAGGATTGGGTGGGGGTGCGCCCGCCCCGCGTGAGCCACAGGGTGGCCAGCGCGAATAGCACCGGGATCGCCATCAGGCCGATCATCATGCGGAATGACCAATAGGTGACGAACAAGTTGGGCCGGTAGTCATTTGGCCCGAACTTGTGTTCAGAGTCTTGCTGGATGTCGCGCACACCCTGCAATGTCACACCGGTGAACTTGCTCTCGGCGAGGAACGGCAGCACGTAAGGCACCTCGATGACACGGGTGATGCTGTCGCAGTTGTTGTGCGCGCCGACGGTCAGGATGGAGAAGTCCGGATCGGTCTCGGTGTTGCACAGTGATTCGGCCGACGCCATTTTCATCGGTTGCTGCTGGAACATCAGCTTGCCCTGTTCGTCGCCGGTGAAGAACAGCCCGACGGTGGCGAACAGTGCCACCCAACACCCCAGGATCGCCGCCGGGCGAAACACCGCACCGAGGTCTACGTCGGCGTTCTTTTTCGCGCGGACCAGCCACCAGGCGCTCACGGCGGCGACGAAGGTGGCCGCGGTCAGCAGCGAACCATTGACGGCGTGTGAAAATGCCGCTCGCGCAGTGTTATTGCTGAGCAATGCCGCGATGCTGTCCAGCTCGGCGCGCCGTGTCGCGGGGTTGTAATGCGCGCCGACCGGGTGCTGCATGAACGAATTCGCCGAGATGATGAAGAAGGCGGACACGTTGACCGAGATCGCGACGACCCAAATGCAGGCCAGGTGCACCAGCTTCGGCAGTCGACTCCAACCGAAAATCCACAACCCGAGGAAAGTGGATTCGAAGAAGAAGGCGGCCAGGCCTTCCATCGCGAGCGGGGCGCCGAAGATGTCGCCGACGAACCGCGAGTATTCGCTCCAGTTCATCCCGAACTGGAATTCCTGCACGATCCCGGTGGCCACCCCGATCGCGAAGTTGATCAGGAACAACTTGCCGAAGAACTTGGTCAGGCGATACCAGGCGGTATTGCCGGTGGCCACCCACGCCGTCTGCATGACCGCGATAAGGGGAGCCAGGCCGATTGTGAGCGGCACAAAGATGAAGTGGTAGACGGTGGTAATACCGAACTGCCACCGCGATATGTCGACGACATTCATCTGTCATCTCCCGTGACTGCAGTGTTCTACGACAGAGTGTAGTAGCTAAGCGGCCTCGACGCTATTCCTGAGTTCCTTGGAGGCCTTGCGGATCCCGAACGACGCGATGACCTCGAAGACGCCGATGACGGCCAGCCAAATGCCGACGACGATCGCCAGGGTGATGATCGATGCGAACGGCGACGCGAGTACGACAATGCCGGCGATCAGGGTGATCACGCCGAGGAAAATCGACCAGCCGCGTCCCGGCAGCGTGGGATCGCTGATCGCGGAAACCGTTGTGGCCACACCACGAAAGACGAATCCGATGGCAATCCAGATGGCCAGCAACAGCACCGCGTATCCCTGGCCGAAATGACGGAATGCCAGCACGGCCAGGATCAATGACGCGGCGCCACTGACGAACAGCAGAATGCGGCTGCCCGCCGAAACATGCAGGCTGAACGCGAATATGACTTGTGCGACACCGGTGATCAGCAGATAGACACCGAACGCGATCGCGGCGGCCAGGACGGATATACCCGGCCATGCGAGCACCAGAATGCCGACGATCAGCGTCAAGACTCCCGATACCAGCGTGGATTTCCACAGATGCGGCAACATGCTTGGAACAGGGTTGGGCTGCATAGCCTCACTGTGGCATAACCGCGCAGCCCAGAATAGGGGCTTTAGACCGTGGCGCCGTGGGCCGTTCGGGGCTCCTCGGCGGCCATATCGCCGGGTTCGGCCGCGGCCGGCTTGCGGCCGATCAGGTACCAGGTGTGCATCACGCCTTTGCCTTTGACCTCGATCCGGCCGCGCTCCCGCAGCACGAACTCGTCGCGCAGACGCTCGTACACGTCCTCGGGCACTTGAATCTGTCCCACCGAGTCGGTCGATTCCATCCGGGCCGCGACATTGACCGCGTCGCCCCACACGTCGTAGAAGAACCGCCGCGACCCGACGACGCCCGCGACCACGGTGCCTGTCGCAAAGCCGACGCGTATGGGTATCGAGTTACCTTGTGCGTCTTCGATTTCCGCGGCGGCGGCGACCATGTCGAGGGCAAAGTCGGCCAGTGCATGGACGTGATCGGGCCTGGGGCGCGGGACTCCGCTGACAACCATGTAGGAGTCCCCGCTGACTTTGATTTTCTCCAGCCCGTGCTTATCCACCAGTTCGTCGAATGCGCTGTACAGGCGGTCGAGGAACTTGACGAGGTCGCATGGTGCGGTTGAGCTTGCGCGCTCGGTGAAGCCGACCATGTCGGCGAACAGCACCGAGGCCTCGTCGTATCGGTCGGCGATGACGTCGCGCTCGGGTTCTTTGAGCCGGTCGGCGACGCTGGCCGGCAACATGTTGGCCAATAAGGCTTCCGAGCGCTCGTACTCCGACTCCATGACGGCTTCGGCGCGCTTGGTGTCGCGAAGCGCGAACCACACCGTCACCACCGCCATGGTGCAGGCCGAGATCGTCGTGATGACAAAGCTCATCCGCTCGGCCCAGGGCTGTTCGAGCCCGGTCGAGCGGGGCACCAGGAACTGCAGGGTGATCACCAGTCCGGCGCCGATGGCTGCCAGCAGCGCGGCCAGGCCGATGCGCTCGATGCCGAGCTGCAACACCACCAGGCTCGCGTTGGCGATGAAGTAGTACTGCACGCCGGTGCCGGTGCCGACCTCCCAGCAGATGAAGAAGATGACTAGATACGCCGAGGCGACGTAGGTCAGCGGCGCAACCAATTCCCCGAATCGGTGCAGCCACGGGACGGTCAGGAAGATCATCGCGGCGACAAGGGTGATCACCTGGGTTCGCTGCGCGAAGGACCCGGCCCAGATGCCCAGGATCCCGAAGAGCAGGCTGATGACCACCGCCATCATGGCGTTGATATTGAGCACCCGGGCACGGCGGTCGTGGCTATCGGCGTAGTGATCGTTGCGGGCGCGATTCTTGGCCCGCACCGCTGCTTTGCAGTCCGGGCGCGCCGAGCCATCCGGCCGACTTGGCGGGGCCCCGCATTTCCTAGGCACCACTTTCAAAGCGTAACCGTTTGTCAGATGATTCCCCAGCGCTGCGGTTGGCTAACTTGGGCCGGGACTCCCGGTCGGCGGCGCACCGCGCAAGTGGATGTGCGTGTCACGGAGGCGAGTGGACCGCCGACCGCCGTATGGGGTGAACCCGGGCAGGTGCTCGATGGGCACCGCGCCGGCATGTGTCCGGACCACGACCGGCATGGCCAGCATCATGGCGAACACCCGCGACTCGCGCTTTGCCTGCTCTCTCGCGATGAACAGCACATCCAGGGGGTACCAAAGGCCGACCCACGCCACCACCAGGAACACGCCGTTGCCGAGCAGTTCGCCCGCGAGCTCACCCACCATTGGGCGAGTGAAGATGTACGACAGTGCGATGCCGGCAACGAACAACAGCGAGCCGCTGATCAGCGACCGCATGCCCTGGCGCCAAATCAGGTCATGCTGCCGGTCTGCCCGGCGCACAGCCAACGCGCAGTAGCGGCGGACCGACGCCTCCAGGTTGGCCGCCAGTTCTTCGGAGCATTCGCCGGCGATATCCAAAACGATGCGCTGAATATTGGAATGCCGCTTCTGGGCCAACAACAATTCGACGAGTTCGTCGATGCCGCTGTCGATTCGGCTCGCGCCGGATAGTAGGGACCGCTGGTCGACGGCGAACAGGTCGGCGGGTTCGTCCAGTTCAATGACGATGTCCGCCAACGGTTCCTGTCGATCGCGTCGCAGGTTCACGCCACAACCTCCCGCACGACAAGGCGCCGTTTCGCACGGCCTGCCCGAATACTACTGAGGTCGGCGTGCGCAACCATCGGATTGATCGAATACGTTGGTGTGCACGCGATCTCAGTTGTCGGCTGCGGGCGGGGAAATAGCTATCCACCCCTCCACGGAGGGGTGGATAGCACGGAGCCACTTAGATAGTGACGCAGGACCCGCCGGGAAGGCAGAAGCTTCCGCATCCCGAAGTGGTGAGCGGGGTCAGCACAATAACGATGGCAACAAACAGTTTGCTAAAACGCGACACGACAAACTCCATTCTGAGTGAACGGGGCAAAGCGTGCTTACTGTACGTCTGTTGAACAAGCCAAAAACGTGTCGCGAACCAACCGTGTTGCATTCGGGATTGCAGCGTTATTGCGGCGTTGCCGAAACGCGATCCGGTACCCGGATTGCGCCGCTTCAGGCCTGGTGCCCTCGGTGAGATTCGAACTCACACTGGACGGGTTTTGAATCCGTCACTCTCGACGTTTACGTCGCAGATGAACGAAGCCTGTTCAGGAAAGGACCATTTCAAAGCACTATCTGCCATCACAACCATCGCAACCATCGAAACCAACTGCGGACTGACTGCGGACTGGGAGGGGGTGCGCTACTAGTAGCGGACTACAGGAAACACGGTCCCCGGAGCAGCAGGTTGGACCCCCAGTTGGCCGGATAGATGCACGATGGTTCAGTGACGATCCCGCCGCCGCTCAACCTCCGTTCGACACCGCCTGAGTTCGACAGATTCGCCGATGTGGTGACGCAGTTCGTGGAAGCCACGGACGGTCTCCTCAAAGAGAAGTTGGGGCACCCGTTCAAGGTCAGAAGCGAGGCACTCCGGGACACTGCTGCGCGCTCGGATCACGAGGGCACGCAGTCCAAGCAAACCCTCCTGACTCTCGCGACGCAGCAGGTCGCCGTCGGCTTCGACCAGGCCGACCTTCTCCTCGGCGTCGCGGCCGTGTTGCGCGCCGACGCAGTCACGTTGGCGCCGTTCCCGTTGGCGCGCACATCGGCCGCCATTGCAGCGAAGGCGTGGTACGTCCTGACCGCGGACTCTCGGGAGGAGCGGCTGCGGCGCTACCTGAACGAAGAACTGGCGGCGTTGTACGACTTGCCGCTGCCGGACGAGGAAGAAGCGATCACCTTCCGCGACGATCGCGCCGCCGACTTTTTAGCGGTCGGCGAGACGGCAGGACTCAATCCGGTCTACCCCAAGAACCGCCGGCCATGGGACGTCCCATTCCTCGCCCGCACAGGTCAAAGAAAGTCCGAAGCCCCGCCACCGGAGACGCAGCTGATGAAGGATTTCTACCGGGCGGCGGGGGTGGGGGAGGACGCGCTGGCGCGGATGCCGTACAAGCTGCTGTCCGCCGCTACGCACGGACGCTTTCGCCAAGCCGGGCTTACCGGATACGCGCCCGCTGGCCCCTCAGTCGGAGGTGTAGTAACCGCCGCCAAGTACGTCACGCTAGAGGTCACCGCGCAGGCGACCTTGTACGCGGCGTGGGCGACGCGCACCTATCTGCGTGCCCTCGCGGAATACACGTCCGTGGACGAAGGGGTAGTGCTCGACCGGCTGCAGGAGCCCACCGCGGACTGGCTCGGATTCGCGTATCCGCGGAAATGACCTGAAGGTAGTCAGCCTAGGTCTCGTATCCGGCGCCGTTCAGTACGCGGCAGTGGAGATCGAAGGGTGGCCCGTAGACGGTGGCATCGCATGGCCGGGACGTCCACGTGAGATGTCCGTGGCGTCCGTATCCGCAGGGGTTGATGACCTACTAAGACTTCACCGGGATTGAGGGTGTGGCCTTGTGGGAAGCGCTCTGGGTGGAGCGCCATGTATTGGTTGCTGGTGGAGAGTGCGAGGGAGCCGACTGGGGGAGCCATGATTCATACCCTCTGAGAGGGTCTAGTTTGCGTCGGTTTGCGCGATTTCCACGGCTTCGCGCCGTGCGGGGCGCGGAGGCCGGGGGCGGCGGCGCTCAGGGTGAGCACGGTTTTCTTCGATCTGGTGTCGCAGTTTCGTGTTCTTCAGGTATGCATGCTCTGCTGCGGTTAAGACGACGGCTGGTTCCAACACGATTGTTCCGTCCGGTTGTTCGGTTGCTAAATAGGTGTCGTGGCGTCCGAGCTTGCCGATGCTGATCCGGCGTCGGCTGTCTACTTCAATGACCACGGGTTCCATATGGAGAACTATAGAAGATGATAAGCCCTCTTTCCATGTTTGGGAATTGGGGCATTTGGGCAATGGGGCACTACAGGGGTAGGGTGGACTGGTGCTTGAGCTGGACCCGGAGCCGTACGACGAACTAGTCGACCTCCGCAACCGCGACCCAATGTTCGCGGAACACATCGATCAATGGCTTGACCGCATCGAGGCCAACCCGAACGACGAGACCGTGCGGCGCCGGCTGATCCGGCCCGGCAGGGTGTACGCCGTCACTGTCGCGCGCGCCGACGAGGACTACCTGATCTTGTGGGAACTCGACGGCGCGACCCCGGTGATCCGGTACCTGGGGCCGGACGTGCTGTCGTCCTGACCGTCTCGTAGGCCTCGCCCCCGCCGCGCGGCGACAGGTGCGGCGGGGCGACGAAGGAGAGGGCCTAGGTTCGCACCCCGGCGGGCGCCGCGCAATTCACCCTGTGGATCTACGGCTGGGCGGCGACGGCGCTGAGCCCACCGCCTTCCGTCAGGCAGGCATGCCGGTGGTGGGGGTGGCCTTTGATGTCGACTCCCAGCATGCGTTGTCCGACGCGGCCGCCGCTGGTGGTGACGACGTTCATGACCCAGAAATGAGCGCTTCGTTGCACTCAGACACCCAGACAGTGGTCCTGGTCCCGGTGAAGCCGCCGTCCCCCACCACGAGCGCGACCTGGTTCGGTTTGAACGGGATCGCCGTCCACGTCGAAGTTATGATCGCGTGCCCGCTGGAAACCCAGTCCGCCCACGACAAGGGGTAGTCGAGGCGCTCGAGGACACCCTGGCTGAACCGGCCGGGCGTCGGCTGATACGGAGGGTAGGCGAGGCCCTCCATGCCTGAAATCATCGATGTTGTCGATCTTGTCGATGATCGGTAAGGCCATGTGGTGGGCATACGTCTATGGTCACATATCGGGATGCGTTGGCGCGCAATGTTTCCCGTTACTCAGCGATGAAACATGGCGGCAGATGAGGCGCAATTCCCACGCTTTCTCATCGGCTGCTTCGTCTCTTACCAACCGCGTGTGCGTGGCATCGGGAGCCTCGGATCTCCGCCTTCCAACAGGTCGCGACCCGGACTGATGCTGTGCTGTTCTCCGAACGTGGTGTCGGCCCTCAGGCATGGAGTGTCCAAGTGTCATGTTCTGGTCGATGAAGTCAGGAAAGGACATTTGCAACCTGATCTCCTGGTGCAACTCGACCGCTAGACTTTGCGTCGGCAGATCCGGCCACGGGGGCAGGAGGTTGCGTGTGACTGACGAAGGCGAAGTAACCGAAGTATGGGAGGACCCGTCGGGTGACGTCACCGCGGGAGAAGTGCTCGCTCAGCGCGTAGACAGAGACCCCCCAGACGTATCGGAATATAGGGGCACGTCTGGCGTCGGCGACCTTGAGGTGGCCATCTTCAACCTCGTACGCGCAGCCGGAGGGGAGATTAGAGACGAGAAGTTGACCGATGCTGCCGCTGACGCCCACCTCAGAGCGGGTCGAATCCACTTCCAGCTCCGCCGTTCAGCGGTAAGCTTCGTCCAGAATGCCGCTGCCGGCGGTGTCACCTTCTTTCTGCTCGGCGACTTCGGCCTTGGCCCCGCCATCGGATTTCTCAAAACCCTCATCAACTCGGTGACGTGGATGTCACCCGAGGAGATGGCAGCCGTCGAACTTGTAATCGTCAACATGCGTTGCGGTGCCCCGACCACGCGAGACGACCTGGTTCCCTTCAACATTGATGTGCAGAAGCTCATCAAGAGGGGCGTGCTAGTGGAAAAAGGTAGGAACCTGACGGTAAGCATGTGAGTGGGCACGCTGAGCGGTACGGCGTGTACCGCGCGAGTTCGGACCTCATCGAGGTATCCGGCTCATATAAGGATTACATCGACTTTATGAATTGGCTCGGTCACACCGGGGACCTGAGCCAGCCTACCAAGGATCATCTCAAGGTATTCATCTCGTATGTTCACGAGCACATGCACCGCGTGGACTTCCAAATGAAGCCTTTCGGGCTATTCATGTGGCGCATCGACTTGATCATCACGATTGATGCCACGTGGCTTGCAACGCAATTCGGGATCCCACCCGACGGGGTTCCGCTTGTCACCCACTGCCGAAAACAGCTTGAATCGCCCCTGATGCGAGGGAGCCACCCAGAGGGCGTGGTCGACGAGCTTGAGCAACTCATTCGGTTTCGTGCTCACGTCTGGGGCGGTGCGCCCGAAGGCTTGACGCTCCGCGAATTGGCAGACGACGGCAACAATGTCCTCACAATTTTGCGAAAGCGATTCGACCTACACACAACGTGGACGTTCACAACCGACAGGCCCGATGATTCCGCCATCGTTTCGGTTCCCTACCTGACTTCATTCGGGTTGACGGCCTCAGTGAGATCCATTGGTGCGTCCGATGTGTTCGAACGAAATGCCGCTGTCTGGGAGCGCCTCTGTCTTTGGCGATACCTGTTGTGGGGTCAGCATTGGGTATCCATTGAGGAGCGCTGGCCGGAAGCGGTGCGACTGTGGTTCGACTGGCGTCTCGTCCGGAGAGAGTACGAGGATTTGGGCGACCTCAATGACATGGCGAATCTGCTCAGCCAGAAGAAGCTGGCAGCTTTCGCCTTCGCCGGCCCCTGCGACCCGGCGCTCGACTTGGCGGTCAACCACATTCCTATCGAGGCTGCGCTGCCCCAGATGCGTTGGGCCGAAGGCAGAACCGCGGCAGTCGACCCCAACCCCACAGTTCGCAACGAACCGTGGCTACATCGCGCCATCCCTGATGCTCTTAACCTCGGAATCGAAGGCATGCTCGCTCGAGTACCGCTCAACGGGCCACACGGAATCTTCGCCGACACCATTGGCACCAAAAATGAAGACATTGCCCGCAATCCGTTGCAGTCCTACCTCGCCTTTGTTCTAGCCAGATATCAAGACGAGTTCTGGCGCTCAGCCTGTAGGGAAGCGGGGTTTCCACGTCCGCGCGCCGTGCCCACGATCGACCCACTGGCGACTTTGTTCGACGACTACTGCTACATACGGTTCACCGAGTTATTTGGCCACGGGCCACTTGATCAAGACGCCAGTGGCCGACTGCTGTTCGGTCTCTTCAGCGAGCACATCCGCCAGCAGATCGCCAATCACGATGTTGGCAAGGAACCCATCGAAGTCGGGCAGCTGTACTTTCGGATGCTACCCATGGCGGAACGCATCTGCGAAGACTTCCGCACTGGGGTCCCAGCAGCTGTTGAGAAATTGCTCGGGAAAGACTGCCCCCTGCGGCTTTTCATGGCCGCAGGCCTCGGATTCGAGGGACGAATCCGGACCTGATCGCATGCTCGCGAAGTGCTCGATGCGCACGGCAGCATCACACCTTGTCTCAACACATGCGGACCATCGGTTGTCGAGCCCGGCCGAACGACGGGACCGGAAAGCCGACCAGATCGTTGCAGCAGGTGGCACTGTGTTGCAACAGGATTCATCCTCGTGCCTCTGTTGGCCACCGAGCTGAAGGGCCGCGACAGCCGGGATCTGGTGTTCCCATCCCGTCGCGGCGGGTACCTGACACCCGGCGGATTCAGGTAGGAATTTAACCGAGCTGTCGAAGCCGTCAAGGCGACTACGGAAGCGAAGCGCCAGCAGGAGATCGACGAGGGCGGCGAAGTGAAGACAGAAGAGTTCCCAGAAATCACGCCGCATGATTTGCGCCACACGTGCGCATCGTTGGCCATCAGCGCCTGGGCCAACATCAAAGTGCTGCAGACGTTGTTGGGCCACAAGACCGCCACGCTGACCTTGGACCGATACGGGCACCTGCTGCCCGACGATCTGGGGGCTATTGCGGACGCTTTTGACGCTGCTGCGGACCAACTGCGGACTGGCCAGTCATTGCGGGCCGTGGTGTCGGGCCAGGATGGGGTCTGACCTGTGGTTAGCTGGTGCCCTCGGTGAGATTCGAACTCACACTGCACGGGTTTTGAATCCGTTTCCTCTGCCAGTTGGGATACGAGGGCTCTACTCGGTGTTTACCTTAAGCGGCCTCCCACCATAGAGGATCGCTGCGGTGATCTGCTGTCACCGCCCCCGATGTCGCTGGTCGCCGGGATCCACGAGACAATGTCCGTTATGACAGGCCCCACGACCGACACCGACGCCGCTGTGCCGCGCCGGGTCCTGATCGCGGAAGACGAAGCGCTGATCCGTATGGACTTGGCCGAGATGCTCCGAGAGGAGGGGTACGAGATCGTCGGCGAGGCAGGGGACGGCCAGGAAGCAGTCGAGCTGGCCGAGCTGCACAAACCCGACCTCGTGATCATGGATGTGAAAATGCCGCGCCGGGACGGCATCGACGCGGCGTCCGAGATAGCCAGCAAACGCCTCGCTCCGATCGTGGTGCTGACCGCGTTCAGTCAGCGCGACCTCGTCGAACGGGCGCGCGATGCCGGGGCGATGGCGTACCTGGTGAAGCCGTTCACGATCAGCGACCTGA
Source organism: Mycobacterium sp. Aquia_213 (assembly GCF_026625985.1). Lineage (NCBI taxonomy): Bacteria > Bacillati > Actinomycetota > Actinomycetes > Mycobacteriales > Mycobacteriaceae > Mycobacterium > Mycobacterium sp. Aquia_213. Next base: position 3,293,568 of record NZ_CP113116.1, on the reverse strand, counting down.
TTCCGGCCATTGAACTGGCCGTCAGCCGGTTCGGCGAGATCACCGCGCTGGAACACGAAGTCGCGACGCTGTCCGACCGTCTGGAGACCCGCAAGGTCGTCGAACGTGCCAAGGGCCTGCTGCAGTCCAAGCAGGGCATGAGCGAGCCCGAGGCGTTCAAGTGGATTCAGCGTGCCGCGATGGATCGGCGGACCACGATGAAGCGGGTGGCCGAAGTCGTGCTGGAGACTCTCGGCGGCGAGTCCGACGAGGAGTCCGGCTAGCCGTCACGCCCCGCCACCGCGTCGAGCGTGCAGTGGCGGCGGGGAGTGTGCAGCCAGGGCGGCCTGAGTGCACACTCGACGGGCGTGAGCCCTAGCGGGCCACGATCACCGACGAACCATGGCCGAATAGGCCCTGATTCGCGGTGACACCGACCTTCGCGTTCTCCACCTGCCGGCCCGTGGCCTGGCCACGCAGCTGCCAGGTCAGCTCGCAGACCTGCGCGATCGCCTGGGCGGGGATGGCCTCACCGAAGCACGCCAGCCCGCCGGACGCGTTGACCGGAACCTTGCCCCCGATCGCCGTCGCACCGCTGCGCAGCAGTTGTTCGGCCTCGCCCTTCGGGCACAGCCCCAGGTGCTCGTACCAGTCGAGTTCCAGCGCGGTGGACAGGTCGTAGACCTCGGCCAGGCTGACGTCCTCGGGGCCGATGCCGGCTTCGGCGTAGGCCGCGTCGAGAATCTGATCCTTGAACACCCGCTCCGGCCCGGGGACCACCGCGGTGGAATCCGTTGCGATGTCCGGCAATTCGGGCAGATGCTGCGGGTAGCGGGGGGTGACCGTGCTGACCGCACGCACCGACGGCACGCCGTCGAGGGAGCCGAGGTGCTTGCGGGCGAACTCGGCACTGGCCACGATCAGCGCCGCGGCGCCGTCGGAGGTGGCGCAGATGTCGAGCTGGCGCAGCGGGTCGGAGACCACCGGGCTGGCCAGCACGTCCTCGACCGAAGATTCCTTGCGGTAGCGGGCATTCGGGTTTTGTAGGCCGTGCTGGGAGTTCTTGACCTTCACCTGGGCGAAGTCCTCCGACGTCGCCCCGTACAGGTCCATCCGCCGGCGCGCGAGCAGCGCGAAGTACACCGGGTTCATCGCACCGATCAGGTGGAAACGCTGCCAATCGGGGTCGTTCTTGCGTTCCCCGCCCACCGGGGCGAACGCGCCCTTCGGCGTGGTGTCGGCGCCGATCACCAGCGCGACGTCGCAGAAGCCGGCCAGAATGTGCGCGCGTGCGCTCTGCAGCGCCTGCGAACCGCTGGCGCAGGCGGCGTAGCTGGAGCTGACCGGCACGCCGTTCCAGCCGAGTTTCTGCGCGAACGTCGACCCCGCGATGAAGCCGGGGTAGCCGTTGCGGATCGTGTCGGCACCGGCCACCAGTTGGATCTGTTGCCAGCTCAGCCCGGCTTCGGCCAGCGCGGCGCGCGCTGCGACGACGCCGTATTCGGTGAAGTCGCGGCCCCATTTGCCCCAGGGGTGCATCCCGGCGCCGAGGATGTAGAGCGGTTCGGGTGTGCTCATGATGCTCGTCATTTGCGCCGCTCCTCCTCATCGCTGCGCTCTGCATCGTCGCCGGCGCGCCTCCAGGCGTGCACGATGCGCTCGACGCCGTCGTCGTCGGTGAACAGCGGCATCGTGGTCAGTTCCATTTCCATGCCGACCTTCAGGTCGGCGGCCAGCGTGCCCTCGACCACCTTGCCCAGCACGATGATTCCCTCGTGCGCCAGTTCCACCGCGGCGATCGCGAACGGCTCGAACGGGTCGGCCGCCGGGTAGGGCGCGGGCGGGGGATACCGGTTTTCGGTGTAGCTCCACAGCTTTCCCCGGGTCGACAACGCGACGGACTCCAGGGTGTCGCTGGCGCAGCCCGGGTTGGGGCAGTTGTTCTCCCGCGGCGGGAAGACGTAGGTGCCGCACTGCGGGCACTTGCTGCCGATCAGATGGGGATTTCCGGCGTCGTCGGTGGCGAACCACCCGTCGATCGCGGCTTGTGTACTGGTGACCTCTGGCACTCGGCCAGACTACCCAGGTCAAACACAAAACTGAAACGTGTTGCAGTTCCGCCGGGGCGGATGTTCCGTCGTAGCGGATGCCTAGAGTGAGAGCCGTGCCTGCCGCCATAGAGGAACAGACCAAGCCGACACTGATGTTGCTGGACGGCAATTCGCTGGCCTTTCGGGCGTTCTACGCGCTGCCCGCGGAGAACTTCAAGACCCGCGGCGGCCTGACCACCAACGCGGTCTACGGCTTCACCGCCATGCTGATCAACCTGCTGCGCGACGAGGCTCCTTCGCACGTCGCCGCGGCGTTCGACGTGTCGCGCCAGACGTTCCGGCTGGAGCGCTATCCGGAGTACAAGGCCGGCCGGTCGGAGACCCCGGACGAGTTTCGCGGGCAGATCGACATCACCAAGGAAGTGCTCAACGCGCTGGGCATCACGGTGCTCGCGGAGCCCGGATTCGAAGCCGACGACCTGATCGCGACGTTGGCCACCCAGGCCGAGAACGAGGGTTACCGGGTGCTGGTGGTCACCGGCGACCGCGACGCGCTGCAGCTGGTCAGCGACGACGTGACGGTGCTGTATCCAATCAAGGGCGTCAGCGAACTCACCCGCTTCACCCCGGACGCCGTCGTCGAGAAATACGGGCTGACTCCCGCCCAATACCCCGACTTCGCCGCGCTGCGTGGCGATCCCAGCGACAACCTGCCCGGGATTCCCGGCGTGGGCGAGAAGACCGCATCCAAGTGGATCGTCGAGTACGGGTCGTTGCAGGGTCTGGTCGACAACGTCGACTCGGTGCGCGGCAAGGTGGGCGACGCGTTGCGGGCCCATCTGGCCAACGTCATCCGCAACCGCGAGCTCACCGACCTCGTCAAAGACGTGCCCCTGGCCCAAACCCCGGACACGCTGCGGCTGCTGCCGTGGGATCGCGACCAGATCCACCGGCTCTTCGACGACCTCGAGTTCCGGGTGCTGCGCGACCGGCTGTTCGACACGCTGGCCGCCGTCGAGCCCGAAGTGGACGAGGGATTCGACGTGCGCGGCGGCGCGCTGGAGGCCGGTCAGCTGGCCGTGTGGCTGGCCGAACACAGCTCCGGAAAGCGGTTCGGCCTGGCCGTCGTCGGCACCCACCTGGCCTACGACGCCGACGCCACCGCGCTGGCCATCGTGTCCTCCGACGGCGACGGGCGCTACATCGACACGTCGGCGCTGGATCCCGACGACGAGGCGGCGCTGGCGTCCTGGCTCGCCGACCCCGGCCCGCCCAAGGCGCTGCACGAAGCCAAGCTGGCGATGCACGACCTCGCCGGGCGGGGCTGGAAGCTGGCCGGTGTCACCTCCGACACCGCGCTGGCGGCCTATCTGGTGCGGCCCGGGCAGCGCAGCTTTTCCCTCGACGACCTTTCGCTGCGCTACCTTAGGCGCGAGCTGCGCGCCGAAACGGCTGAGCAGCAACAGCTTTCGCTTCTCGACGATTCCGAGGGAGTCGACGACCAGGCGGTGCAGACGCTGATCCTGCGGGCCGTGGCGGTGCTGGACCTGGCCGATGCGCTGGACGAGGAGTTGGCCCGGATCAACTCCACGTCGCTGCTGGGCGGTATGGAGCTGCCGGTGCAGCGAGTGCTGGCGGGGCTCGAGCATGTCGGCATCGCGGTCGATCTGCCGCAATTATCGGAGCTGCAAAGCGATTTCGCGCACCAGATCCGCGACGCGGCCGAGGCAGCCTACGAGGTGATCGGCAAGCAGATCAACCTGGGCTCGCCAAAACAGTTGCAGGCGGTGCTCTTCGACGAGCTGGGCATGCCGAAGACCAAGCGCACCAAGACCGGCTACACGACCGACGCGGATGCCCTGCAGTCGCTGTTCGACAAGACCGGCCACCCGTTCCTGCAGCATCTGCTCACCCACCGCGATGCCACCCGGCTCAAAGTCACCGTCGACGGGCTGCTGAATTCGGTGGCCTCCGACGGACGTATCCACACCACGTTCAACCAGACCATCGCCGCGACGGGCCGATTGTCGTCGACCGAGCCGAATCTGCAGAACATTCCGATCCGCACCGAAGCCGGCCGGCGCATCCGCGACGCGTTTGTGGTCGGCGACGGCTATGCCGAGCTGATGACCGCCGACTACAGCCAGATCGAGATGCGGATCATGGCGCACCTGTCCGGCGACGAAGGGCTGATCGAGGCGTTCAACACCGGCGAAGACCTGCACTCGTTCGTCGCCTCGCGGGCGTTCGGGGTGCCGATCGACGAGGTCACCCCCGAGCTGCGCCGCCGGGTCAAGGCGATGTCGTACGGCCTGGCGTACGGGTTGAGCGCCTACGGCTTGGCCGCCCAGCTCAAGATCTCCACCGAGGAAGCGAAAGTCCAAATGGACCAATACTTCGCCCGGTTCGGCGGGGTTCGCGATTACCTGATGAACGTCGTGGACCAGGCCCGTAAGGACGGCTACACGTCGACGGTCTTCGGGCGCCGGCGCTACCTGCCCGAACTCGACAGCAGTAACCGCAATGTCCGCGAGGCCGCCGAACGGGCGGCGCTCAACGCACCGATCCAGGGCAGCGCGGCCGACATCATCAAGGTCGCGATGGTCAACGTCGACACGGCAATCAAAGACGCCGGGCTCAAGTCACGCATGTTGCTGCAGGTACACGACGAATTGCTGTTCGAAATCGCACCTGGCGAACGCGAACAGGTCGACGCGCTGGCGCGCGAGAAGATGGGCGCCGCCTACCCGTTGGACGTCCCGCTCGAGGTCTCCGTCGGCTACGGCCGCTCGTGGGACGCCGCCGCGCATTAGCGCGGCGCTGGGGACGACGCCGCGCACTGGCCGCACCCACTGCAGGCCCGGCCGTTTTCCGGGCGGGCAGGACGGCAAGAATCTCCCCTGAATTCGGGGTTGCGCGAAGGTCGCGGTGGGTCGAATATTGGGCGTGGCGGACGTGGCACGCCGGGCGAGTTTGTCCAGCGTGCGCCCTGTCTAGTAGCCTTGTTTATTAAATCCCTGTTTTGTCCCTACGACCCAACCTGTCCGGAGCACCCCAACAATATGCCGAGTCCCGCCGTCACCTCGCCGCAAGTAGCCGTCAACGACATTGGCTCGAGCGAGGACTTTCTCGCCGCAATAGACAAAACGATCAAGTACTTCAACGATGGCGACATCGTCGAAGGCACGATCGTCAAAGTGGACCGGGACGAGGTGCTCCTCGATATCGGCTACAAGACCGAAGGGGTCATCCCCGCCCGCGAACTCTCCATCAAGCACGATGTCGACCCCAACGAGGTCGTTACCGTCGGTGATGAGGTCGAGGCCCTTGTTCTCACCAAAGAGGACAAAGAAGGCCGTCTGATCCTGTCCAAGAAGCGCGCACAGTACGAGCGCGCCTGGGGCACCATCGAAGCGCTCAAGGAGAAGGACGAGGCCGTCAAGGGCACCGTCATCGAGGTCGTCAAGGGTGGCCTGATCCTCGACATCGGCTTGCGTGGCTTCCTGCCCGCTTCGCTGGTCGAGATGCGTCGGGTGCGCGATCTGCAGCCGTACATCGGCAAGGAGATCGAAGCCAAGATCATCGAGCTGGACAAGAACCGCAACAACGTGGTGCTGAGCCGCCGCGCCTGGCTGGAGCAGACCCAGTCCGAGGTGCGCAGCGAGTTCCTCAACCAGTTGCAGAAGGGCACCATCCGCAAGGGTGTGGTCTCGTCGATCGTCAACTTCGGCGCGTTCGTCGATCTCGGCGGTGTCGACGGTCTGGTGCACGTTTCCGAGTTGTCTTGGAAGCACATCGATCACCCGTCCGAGGTCGTCCAGGTTGGCGACGAGGTCACCGTCGAGGTGCTCGACGTCGACATGGATCGCGAGCGGGTTTCGTTGTCGCTCAAGGCGACTCAGGAAGACCCGTGGCGCCACTTCGCCCGGACCCACGCCATCGGCCAGATCGTGCCCGGAAAGGTCACCAAGCTGGTGCCGTTCGGCGCGTTCGTTCGTGTCGAGGAGGGCATCGAAGGTCTGGTGCACATCTCCGAGCTGGCCGAGCGTCACGTCGAGGTGCCCGACCAGGTGGTCGCCGTCGGCGACGACGCGATGGTCAAGGTCATCGACATCGACCTGGAGCGGCGCCGAATCTCGTTGTCGCTCAAGCAGGCCAACGAGGACTACACCGACGAGTTCGACCCCGCGAAGTACGGCATGGCCGACAGCTACGACGAGCAGGGCAACTACATCTTCCCCGAGGGTTTCGACGCCGAAACCAACGAGTGGATGGAAGGTTTCGACACTCAGCGCAACGAGTGGGAGGCCCGGTACGCCGAGGCCGAGCGCCGGCACAAGATGCACACCGCGCAGATGGAGAAGTTCGCCGCTGCCGAAGCCGAGGCGCACACCAGCGGCGACCACGCGCCGGGCAACGGCGCGTCCTCGCCGAAGGAGGCGGGCGGCTCGCTGGCCAGCGATGCACAACTCGCCGCGCTGCGCGAAAAGCTCGCGGGTAACGCCTAACCCTCGCCACGGATGCTGCGCATCGGGTTGACCGGTGGCATCGGCGCCGGGAAATCGGCGCTGTCCGCCACGTTCGCGGAATGCGGTGGGATCATCGTCGACGGCGACGTCATCTCCCGGGAGGTCGTCCAGCCAGGCACCGAAGGGTTGGCGTCGCTCGTCGAGGCGTTCGGTGCGGACATCCTGCAGTCGGATGGATCGCTGGATCGTCCGGCCTTGGCGGCCAAGGCTTTTGCCGACGACGAGGCGCGCCAGAAGCTGAACTCGATCGTTCACCCACTGGTGGGGCAGCGGCGCGCGGAGATCCTCGCGTCGGTGCCCGCCGATTCGGTTGTGGTCGAAGACATTCCGCTACTGGTGGAATCCGGCATGGCGCCGCTGTTCCCGTTGGTGATCATCGTGTACGCCGATGTGGAACTGCGGGTGCGGCGGCTGATCGAGCTGCGCGGCATGCCCGAGGACGACGCCCGCGCCAGGATCGCGGCCCAGGCCGACGACGAGCAGCGTCGTGCCGTCGCCGATATCTGGCTGGATAACTCGGGCAGCCAAGAGGATTTGGTCAAACGGGCCCACGAGGTGTGGAACGACCGGATCGTGCCGTTCGCGCACAACCTGGCCGAACGACGGTTCGTGCGTGCCCCGGCACGAGTGGTGCCGGCCGATCCGACCTGGCCGGATCAGGCGCGGCGCATCGTTAACCGGCTGGCGACGTCGTGCGGCCACCAGGCGTTGCGCGTCGACCACATCGGATCGACCGCGGTACCCGAGTTCGACGCCAAGGACGTCATCGACATCCAGATCACCGTCGAATCACTGGCGGTGGCAGACGAACTCGCCGAGGTGTTGCTGTCGGCCGGCTACCCGCGCATCGAGCACATCCAGCAGGACGAGGCCAAGGCCGATGCACGCAGCACGGTCGGGGACTACGACCATAAAGACGATCCGGCACTGTGGCAGAAGCGAATTCATGCGTCGGCCGATCCGGGGCGCCCCACCAACGTGCACATCAGGGTGGCCGGGTGGCCCAATCAGCAGTTCGCCCTGCTGTTCGTCGACTGGCTGGCCGCCAACCCCGGGGAGCGGGTGAACTACCTGGCCGTCAAACACGAGGCCGAAAAGCCCGCGGACGGCGACACGGCGATCTACGTCGAGGCCAAGGAGCCATGGTTCGCCGAGGCGTACCGCCGGGCCTGGGAGTGGGCGGATTTCACCGGCTGGCGGCCTTAGCCGGGCGTGCTACGTGGGTAGTGGCGCGCCGCACAGCAGCGCACCGCTATTGGGATCCGCATTGCCGGGCGTCGGCCGCACCATCTGATCGGCCTGCGTGAAAACGTTGTCGTCGACGTCGATCTCGCAGTGCACGTTCGCCGCGTACGGGAAATGCAGCACGATCCGCAGGCCGGCTTGTGCCGGATCGGGCAACACGGTGTTGGCCTCGAACGCGTTGCCCGGCATCGACGGAAGGTTCGTCGTGTTCGTCTGGCCGCCGTTGATGATGAAGGTGGCCTGACTGCCGGTCGTCAGGGCGTCGATCCTGGCCCGGTAGGTGATGTTGTGCAGGTCCGCATGTGCTGTCGCGGGAACCAGCTGCGAGCCGATCGCGGTCACTGCGACCACGGGTAGCCACCAGCGCTTACGAGGGGTCATAGCTGCTGAGATTACGCCCAGCGCGATCCGGGAACCACACGGACCGATCGGTTAGGACGGTTCGGCCAGATCGTCCAGCGTGCGGCCGGACACCACCGATTCAGGTTGGCTCGTAACGGGTTTGCGCCGCGGGTCGGCGTGTTCGTCATTGCGTTTGATCAGCAGCCAGGTCTCGTCCCGGCCCGTACGAATCCTGGTGAGGGTGAACCCGCCGCACAGCTTCTCGCCTTGGAGACGGAACGAAAGATGGCCGCGATCCAGGCATTCGGCCATCTCGCGATCGGTCGCGTTGGCGTAGCTGCCGCGGTCCCAGACGATCACCGGGCCGGCGCCGTACTCGCCGTCGGGGATTACGCCCTCGAAATCCGCGTAGTCCAGCGGGTGGTCCTCGGTACGGCGCGCCATCCGCCGGTCCCTCGGGTTGGTCGACGGGCCGCTGGCGATCAGCCACGAGACGAGCACGCCCTGGATCTCCAGGCGCAAGTCGTAGTGGTCGCTGCGGGCCGCGTGGTGCTGGATCACGAAGGACGGCTCGCGCTTACCGGCGCGGCGCCGACGTCCCAGCCGCCCGCGCGGTTCGGGGCTCCGATGGAACCGGCGCCTGCGCCGGTATTCACTCAAGGGCATACCGCAGAGTTACCCCCGCGCCCGCCGCGAAAACCGGCCGGATACGGCTACCGCCGACGCCAGGTGAGCTCGATGCCGTTGCCGGCCAGCCAGCGGTGCAGGTCATAGCCGTTTCGGGCCAGACCTTCCACGGCGTGCACGGCACGCCGCACCGCCCGGTCGGCAACCTCGGACGTCAGCAGGCCCTGGTGGACCGCATCCAGCAGCTCGTCCACATCTGCTAGCTGTGCGCCCGAGCCGGTGCGCACCTCGATATCGAGGTAGTGGTCCTCTGAGCGCCAGACCTCCGAGCCGGGCGTGTATTCGCCCACATCGAGGTAGTAGTCGTGGTCACGTTCATGGCCCGGGTTGTAGTGGAACACGGTGGCGCGCAGCCCAAGCGACGGCAACAGCCACGATTCCAGGTAGTGGAACTGGGCCCGGCCCGGAGTCGGCCGGGCGACGTAGAGCCCCCACGGGTGCACCGCGTACTCATCGACCGCCCGCACAATGCCTTTGGGATCGGTGTTGGTGCGGGCGCGCAGGTCGAACGTTTCGTGCTTCGGTGGATGGATGGCGTCACCTTACCGGGATCGCGACGGTCAGCGGCGTAGCCGGATCTTCCACCGGACGAAGCCGAGATAGAGCAACGACAGGCCGCCCAGCATGCCCATGTCGAACAGCCAGGTCTTCAGGGTGTGCTGCCAGAACCGGTCCTGGGAGAGCAGCGAATCCGGTACCAGGTGGCGCAGGTCGACCGTCGACGCCGCTGCGGCGTAACCCCAGCGCGCCGGCATCACGAACGACAGCTGATCGAGCCCGAGCCGGCCGGTCACCGGGACCATGCCGCCGCACAACACCAGCTGTGCCATGACCGCCACCACGAACAGCGGCATGATCTGCTCGCTGGAGCGGACCAGCGACGAAATGGCCAGGCCGAGAAGGGCCGACGCGACACAAGTCGCCGCGACGGTCGCGAACAGCTCTACGGTGGCCGCGACCGTGCCATGGCCCAGCAGCAGGCCGCCTCGCGTCGGTGCGCTCTTGCCGATCACCACGATCGCGGTGATGATCGCCGACTGCACGATCGCGAACCCGCAGAAGACCGCCGTTTTGGCCAGCAGGTAGGCGGTCGTGGACAGCCCGACCGCTTGCTCGCGCTGGAAGATGGCGCGTTCGCCAACCAGGTCACGGATCGTCAGCGCGGTGCCCATGAACGCCGCGGCGGGCATCAACAGCGCAAGTATCTGGGCGGATTCGTCCGGTGTCCCCGCGTTCGGGGCGGGCAGATGGAATCCGTTCGAGCCCGGAACCGTCAGCGACAGCGACCCCAGGATGAACGGCAACAGCGCCAGGAAGATGAAGTAGGCGCGGTCGGCCACGACCAGGCGGATCTGCCGGCGGGCGATCGTCGAGATCTGGCGCCGCACGCTGGTATGCACCGGCTTACCCAGCTCGCCGGGCTCATCGTCCTTGGCCGCCAACAGTTTCTGAGGACGGCGCTGCGCCTCGCTGCGTTCCAGGAAGCGGCGGTTGGCTTCGTCGGGGTCGGCACCCACCCTGGTGAAGATCTTGGCCCAGTTGGTGGTGCCCATCGCCGTACCGATCTGGTCCGGCTGGCCGCAGTACGCGGTCTTGCCGCCGGGCGCCATCAGCAGCACCTGGTCGCAGAGTTCGAGGTAGGACAGCGAGTGCGTGACGACGAGCACGACGCGGCCGGCGTCGGAGAGTTGCCGCAGCATCGTCATCACCTGCAGGTCCAGCGCCGGATCCAGGCCGGACGTCGGCTCGTCGAGGATCAGCAGCGACGGCCCGGTGAGCAGTTCGAGGGCCACCGAGGCGCGTTTGCGCTGGCCGCCGGAGAGCTTGTCGACCCGGGTCTCGGCATGCTTGGTCAGGTCGAGTTCCTCGAGCACCTGCGCGACGACCTTGGCCCGGTCGGCCTTGCTGGTGTCGGGGGGCAGCCGCAGTTCGGCCGCATAACCCAGCGCCTGGTTCACGGTCAGCTGGCGGTGCACGACGTCGTCCTGTGGGACCATGCCGATCCGGCTGCGCAGCGACGCATAGTCGGCGTGAATGTTGTGGCCCTCGAAGGTGACTGAGCCGGAGCTGGGAGTGGTGTAACCGGCGATCAGCCGGGCCAGGGTGCTCTTGCCGGCGCCCGATCCGCCGATCACGGCGGTCAATGTCCCCGGCCGCGCGGTCAGGGAGATGTTGTCCAGCAACTGTTTTCCGTTGTCGACGACGTACTTGACGTCGCGCACCTCGAGGCCACCGGCGCGGGTGGCGGCCTCGCTGAGTTTGACCAGGGTGCCGTCGCGCACGACCAGGTCGACGTTGCCGATGGTGACCACGTCGTCCTCGCTCAGGATCGCCGACCCGACCCGGGTGCCGTTGACGAACGTTCCGTTGATGCTGTTGTCCCGGATCTCCAAACCCAGCGGTGTGGGAATCAACGTCGCGTGTTGCCGCGAGGCCAGCACGTCGGAGACGACGATGTCGTTCTCCGGGGCGCGCCCGATCGTCATCGCGCCGGCCGTGCCCGCCGCCGACGAGGCGCGCGGTGAGAGCAACTTCACAAAACGGGTGGCGAGGTTCGACACGTCGGCGGTCTTGGCGTCGATCACGGTGCTCTCGGCGGGTGGTGTCCCGTCCGGCCGGGACGGCGCACCGTTGTCGGGCGGCGCCAGCGCCCCGGTGTTGACGACGGTCAGTTCCTCGGGTGGTGTCGCGCGCGGCGGTGGTGGCATCCGTGGTGGCGCCTTACGTGGCTGCGTACCGGGATGTCTTGGCGGGCCGGGCATTTGAGGCGGCTGCCGTCTGGGTGGCACGCGTGGCGGAGGGGGGAGCGGCTGCGACGTAGTCGTCGGCGGGTCCGGCATCGCGGACCAGGCGATCGTGGGTGGCCCGGAATTGGGCGTCGACCGGGTTTGGGGTGGCCCGGTGATCTGACCCTGCTGCGGTCCGATGGCGAAGGTCAGCCGCGGCCCCTGGGGATTCCCCACGTGAATGCTTTGGCCGTCGTGGATATCGACGACCGGCATCCGATAACCGTTGACGTACGTGCCGTTCAGCGAGCCGTTGTCGATGGCCAGCCAGCGGCCTTGGTCGAAGCGCAGGATCAGGTGCGCACGGGATATCCGCGGGTCGGCGATGCGCAGATCGGCATGCTGATCGCGGCCGACGATCACTTCATGACCTGCGGCGAAGGTTCTTTGAGACCCGTCGTGCCGAATTGTCAGGACAGGAGGGGCGGGTCGACTCACTACTCAAGTATCGGTCCGCCGAGTTAGTGCCCCCCATTGGACTCGCCTGTGACTTAGCTTTGTTTCACTTCGGCGGCCTCACAGCTGGTTCATAGCGTCCAGCGGCCTTTCGCCTATCCGCGTCCGGCATGATTCGAACCAGTGGGTTCAGCGGGGGATCTGTCCGGGCTGCCAAAACGGTGTGGTTTTGGCGTGCGCACGAATACCCAAACACGAGGGGGTAATCACACATGGACGAGCTGAAGCGCCCAACCCGGCGCCTCGGCAGCGGCCGGCGGCTGCTGACTAACCCGCGACTGGCCGGCGAGGCGCTGCGCGCTGGGTTTCATTCGGCGACCGTTGCACACCTGTTTCGCCGTGTCCCCCCGGTCAACTCGACTCCGAATCCGGAACCCCCGCAGGCCCCGGCCGACGAGCAGATCAGCGGATCGCGTCTGGCGATGGCCAACGGTGCCTCCTTCGCGGGCTACACCATCCTGCGGCCGCTGGGCGCCGGCGGGATGGCCGAGGTTTATCTGGCACTGCATCCGAGGTTGCCGCGTCGCGACGTGATCAAAGTCCTCGCCGAGGCCGTCACCGCGGACAGTGAGTTCCGCGAAAGGTTCAACCGGGAAGCCGATCTCGCTGCGACGCTGTGGCACCCGCACATTGTCGGCGTCCACGATCGCGGTGAATTCGACGGTCAGCTCTGGATCTCGATGGACTACGTCGAGGGCACCGATGCGGCCCGGCTGGTGAAAGAGCGCCACCAGGACGGGATGCCGATCGGTGAGGTATGCGCGATTCTGCATGCCGTCGCGGGCGCACTCGATTACGCGCACGATCGCGGGTTGCTGCACCGCGACGTCAAACCCGCCAATATTCTGCTCACCCATCCCGGAGATGACGACCAACGAATCCTGTTGGCGGACTTCGGTGTAGCGCGACATCTGGGCAACATCAGCGGGATCACCGAGACCAACGTCGCGGTCGGAACGGTCGCGTATGCGGCGCCCGAGCAGCTGACCGGAGCCAACATTGACCGCCGCGCGGACCAATATGCGTTGGCCGCCACGGCATTTCATCTACTCACCGGCGCCCCGCCGTTTCAGCATTCCAACCCGATCGCGGTGATCAGCCAGCACCTGCACGAGCATCCGCCGCGCCTCAGCGATTACCGCCCCGAGTTGGCCTACTTGGACGACGTGTTCTTCAAAGCCCTTGGGAAGCAACCCGCGGAGCGCTTCGAGCGATGTCGCGCATTCGCCGCCGCCGTCGGCGAGCAGGTCGACGCCGTCGCGGAGGGCGGTGACGCGGCCGTCTTGCCGCACTCGCGCCGCGGAGCCCGCGGTGTGGTGGCGGCCCTCAAAAGCAGGTTCTCGTCGCGGGTCCGGTGGTCGGCGGCGCTGGTGTGCGCGGTGCTCGTCGCCGTCGCGGCGACCTGGTCGACGCTGTACTCGTTCCAGCCCGAAAGTCCGCAACCCAACCCCGCGCTGGCGTCGCGACCGTCCGCGCCCGCGGCCAGCGCCGCGCCCAGACCCGGGGGACCGGTCCTCAACGGCACCTACCAATTGACCTATGACCGGACCAAGCGGACCACCAATGGCGTGGCGATCCGCCACGACGGCTCCGACACGAACTGGTGGGCGTTCCGTTCCGCGTGCACGACGAACGGATGCGCGGCCAGCGGCACCAAGCTGGACGACACCAACCACCAAGTGGCCAGCACCACCGACGGCGGGGAGACCGACACCTTGCGGTACGTCGGCGGATATTGGCAGGGGGCGCCGCAGCAGGAGCGGATCGGCTGCCACCAGCCGAACGGGCAGGTCCTTGCGACCCAGCAGGAGACGGTCGCCTGGTCGCTGGCCCCGCAACCGGACGGCACCCTGCGGGGCACCGAAACCGAAACCGTGCTGAGCAACGAATGCGGCGCGCAGGGGGCCGTGGTGCGGGTCCCCGTCGTGGCGACCCGGGTCGGTGACGCGCCGGCGGGGGTGGCGTTGGCCGATCCCAACCAGGTGATCAGCACTTCGACCGCACCCGCGCACCCGGCGCCGGCCGTCCTCGGCGGGTTATGCACCGACGTCGACAAACTCGCCTACGACCCGACCAGCAACCAGCAGGTCGTATGCGAAGGCAACAGCTGGGACAAGGCGCCCATCGCGACGGGCGTGCACGCCGCGGGCAGTTCGTGCGATCTGCCCGACGTCCCGGTGTTCGCGATGTCCACCTCGAACGACGGGTATCTGCTGCAATGCGATCCGGTCACCCGGATATGGACCCGGCACTGAGCGTTTGGCTGCTGAGATCGATAGGCGACTTTCAAACGCGATATCAACGGCGATATCGCGTTTGCGGATCAAACGGTGGTTCCCGGTGCGGTGCCGGTGTGACGGATGTGGTTGTGCGCTCTGAGTGACTATCGCTGCGTGACAGTCGGCCTAAACTTTTCGCTCATGGAGCAGTTGCGTGTGGACACCGCGGCTCTACAAGCGATGGCCAGTCGGTGGGGCGCTTCGGCGGCCCGATTAGGCGAGATGACAGCTCCGGCGGGGCTCGGGCTGTCGTGTCAGGCCAGCGCCGTGGCGGTCAGCGCCGCTCACGCCGACGTCGGCGCTTTCGCATCCGCGCTGGCTGCACGGGTTGGTACCCGCGCAACTGGCATCTCCGCAGCCGATACTCGCTACATCGCCAACGAAGCGCACTCGGCCGACGAGATCGAGGCCGTCGCCCCTCCGGTGATAGGCGTGTAGATGTGTGCGGTCGCCGGCTTTCCCGGCCTCTCGCAGTTGCTGACTTGGCCGACCCAACATCTCACGGACGGGGCCGCGCATTGGGAGGCTGTCGGCGAGCACAGCTATGGGTTGGCTCAACAGACCTGGCGGGACGCGCTTTCGATCGATTGGCAGGGCGAAGGCGCCGACGCAATGCGCGCCGCAACCCACGCCGATTTGTTGACCACCAGCGCGGCAGTCGACCAGCTGCAAGCGGCGGCCAAAGTGGCCCGCAGCGGCGCCTCCGAACTGTATGCGGGGCGCTCGCGGATGCGCTACGTGGTCGAGGACGCTCGCGCGGCGGGTTTCATTGTGGGAGAAGATCTTTCAGTCACCGACCGTTCGACTGGTGGGTCGGCTGCGCAACGAGCCGCCCGGCAAGCAGAGGCGCAAGCCTTGGCCGCCGATATCCGCCAACGCGCTGCGGAGCTCGTCGCGCTCGATCAACAGGTTGCTGGCAGAGTCACCGCGGCCATAGCTGGGGTCCGCGATACTTTCCCGCCAAACCCGGGGCCCGACAGGGCTCCAGAGAACGGACACGTCGAAGCGGTCGACAATCACACCTTCAAAGAAGATCCGCCGCCTCCCGGGCCGCCGGGCAATCCATTTGCGGGCTGGACCGACGAGCAAAAGGCTCAGGTGGCAGCGGAAATTGCCCACGGTCACGCGTTGGAGCATTTCCCAGGAAAGACACCACAGGACCTGGCCAGGTGGATATACGACGCGATGAATGATCCGACTACCCGTGTTGGTACGAGCACCAAGTCCGGCGGATTGGCGCTGCTGCGGGATGGTCATGTGATCTTCATTAATCCGCGGGACGGAGACTACGGAACTGCGTTCGTTCCCAAGCCACTTCCCGGCGATTCGTGGCGGACCCCGTCAGAATATTTTGACCGGAACACTCGAGCGCTCGAGCCGCTACCCCCTCCAACGCCCGGACGGTTGCCGCCCGTCGCCGCCGGGGAGATGTCGCCTCCTACGCCCGGGTCACCTGGCGCACCCGTTCCGCGGCCCGCATCACCCGCACCAATCGAGGCGCCTCAGGCGCCGAAGCCGGCGCCACCGGTAAAGGGCGGCGAAGGCTTTGGCGGCGGACCGGCGACACCCTTCGGACCGAAGTTGGTCGAGCCGCCCCACGCCGGTCATCACCACCCGCCAGTGCTCGGTGACCTGGACCCTGACCCGTGGGATCACGGCGAATGAGCAGGACCGAGCAGTTGAAGTTCCGTCCCCCGCCCCGCGTTTGATTTCGGAAATCGGGAAGATGCTTTCGGTGGCCTAATCGCTCAACGGTCCGTTGTTATCTATAGGCCCGGCGGGTATTGCCGCCCCTGCTGATCGCTGCGCACCTTATCCCAGTAACGATTCTCATCCTCAATTTCCGCGGCGGTGCGGGTCCTACCACCGTTCGGAAACAACAACTTCGCGCGGGCGCGGCCGCCGATCTTGCGGCGGCGCTGCAGGCTACGCAACAAACTCACCGCTTCGGTATCCGAGAACCCGGTAACGGTTGCGAAGTCCAAGCCGGCGCCGACCAGCTCGCTGGCCCACGTGATTTCGGTAAGGAATAGGACTCGCGCCCAGTCCAGGTCCGTGAGTGATTCGACATCAGTGACGGCGCGCTTAAGACGGACAGTGAGGTCGCCGAACTCATCCCACGTCGACAACCCGAGCACCTGAAACGGAAATGGTGCGTCGGCGGCCGACAACGCCCATTGCTCCAGCGCCTGCTGGATGAACTCGCGTTCTCGCTCGGTGAGATCGACTGCCACCAACTCGGAAGAATCCGTCATCAAATTGATCCTAAGACCGCTACGCGACACTTGTCGGCGCACGCCTCTACCCTGGGGACATGGCTTTCGCCACTGAACATCCTGTCGTCGCGCATTCGGAGTACCGCGCGGTCGACCAGGTCGTGCGCGCCGGTGGCC
Source organism: Mycobacterium sp. Aquia_213 (assembly GCF_026625985.1). Taxonomy (NCBI): domain Bacteria; kingdom Bacillati; phylum Actinomycetota; class Actinomycetes; order Mycobacteriales; family Mycobacteriaceae; genus Mycobacterium; species Mycobacterium sp. Aquia_213. The sequence goes on along the minus strand of NZ_CP113116.1, from coordinate 3,276,821 downwards.
AGTTCGAGGTGGTCAGCCCGCATGATCCCGCCGGTGACCAGCCGGGCGCCATCAACGAGCTGGAGCGTCGGATCCAAGCGGGGGAGCGCGACGTCGTGCTGCTTGGCGCCACCGGCACCGGCAAGTCGGCGACCACCGCGTGGTTGATCGAGCGGTTGCAGCGGCCCACCCTGGTGATGGCGCCCAACAAGACGCTGGCCGCTCAGCTCGCCAATGAACTGCGAGAGATGTTGCCGCACAACGCAGTTGAATACTTCGTGTCGTACTACGACTATTACCAGCCGGAAGCGTATATCGCGCAGACCGACACCTACATCGAAAAGGACAGCTCGATCAACGACGACGTGGAGCGGCTGCGGCACTCCGCGACGTCGTCCCTGCTGTCCCGGCGCGACGTGGTGGTGGTGGCCTCGGTGTCGTGCATCTACGGCCTGGGTACGCCGCAGTCCTACCTGGACCGCTCGGTCGAGCTGCGGGTCGGTACCGAGGTGCCGCGCGACGGGTTGCTGCGATTGCTGGTCGACGTGCAGTACACCCGCAACGACCTGTCCTTCACCCGTGGCTCGTTCCGGGTGCGCGGCGACACCGTGGAGATCATTCCGTCGTACGAAGAGCTCGCGGTGCGCATCGAGTTCTTCGGCGACGAGATCGAGGCGCTGTATTACCTGCACCCGTTGACCGGCGACGTGGTCCGGCAGGTCGACTCGCTGCGGATCTTTCCGGCCACCCACTATGTGGCCGGTCCCGAGCGGATGGCGCAGGCGATCTCGACGATCGAGGAAGAACTCGCCGAGCGCCTCGCCGAATTCGAGGGCCAGGGCAAGCTGCTCGAGGCCCAGCGGCTGCGGATGCGCACCAACTACGACATCGAGATGATGCGGCAGGTCGGCTTCTGCTCGGGCATCGAGAACTACTCGCGCCACATCGACGGCCGCGGGGCGGGAACCCCACCGGCGACGCTGCTGGATTACTTCCCGGAGGACTTTCTGCTGGTCATCGACGAGTCGCACGTGACCGTGCCGCAGATCGGCGGCATGTACGAGGGCGACATGTCGCGCAAGCGCAACCTGGTCGACTACGGATTCCGGTTGCCGTCGGCCTGCGACAACCGCCCGCTGACCTGGGAGGAGTTCGCCGACCGGATCGGGCAGACGGTGTACCTGTCGGCCACGCCGGGTCCCTACGAGCTGAGCCAGGCCGCCGGCGAGTTCGTCGAGCAGGTGATTCGCCCAACCGGCCTGGTGGACCCGAAGGTCGTGGTCAAGCCGACCAAGGGACAGATCGACGACCTGATCGGGGAGATCCGCAAGCGGGCCGAGGCCGACGAGCGGGTCCTGGTGACGACGCTGACCAAGAAGATGGCCGAAGATCTCACCGACTACCTGCTGGAGATGGGCATCCGGGTGCGCTACCTGCACTCCGAGGTCGACACGCTGCGACGGGTGGAGCTGCTGCGCCAGCTGCGGCTCGGCGATTACGACGTGCTGGTCGGCATCAACCTGCTGCGCGAGGGGCTGGACCTGCCCGAGGTGTCGCTGGTGTCGATCCTCGACGCCGACAAGGAAGGCTTCCTGCGGTCGGCGCGCAGCCTGATCCAGACCATCGGCCGTGCGGCCCGCAACGTCTCCGGCGAAGTCCACATGTACGCCGACAAGATGACCGACTCGATGACGGAGGCCATCGACGAGACCGAACGGCGGCGCGCCAAGCAGGTCGCCTACAACGAGGCCAACGGCATCGACCCGCAGCCGTTGCGCAAGAAGATCGCCGACATCCTCGATCAGGTCTATCGCGAGGCAGACGACTCCGAAAACGTTCAGATCGGCGGGTCGGGGCGTAACGCCTCGCGCGGCCGGCGCGCGCAAGGGGAGCCCGGTCGCGCGGTCAGCGCCGGCATCATCGAGGGCCGCGACACCGGCAGTATGCCGCGCGCCGAATTGGCCGACCTGATCAAAGATCTCACCGCGCAGATGATGGCCGCCGCCCGTGACTTGCAGTTCGAACTGGCCGCACGGTTCCGCGACGAGATCGCCGACCTCAAAAAGGAACTGCGCGGAATGGATGCCGCCGGCCTGAAGTGACGCGCGACGCCTCATACGGTGTAGGGGTGACGAACACGGCCAGCGATACCGGCAGTTGGCGCGAGCTGCTGGGCGGCTACCTGGGCACGTCCACCGTGCTGGCCGGTGGCGTGCTGCTCTACGCCACCACCGAGTTTCTGACCACCAGCCTGCTCCCGAGCACGGTCGCCGAAATCGGTGGCAGCCGGCTGTATGCGTGGGTGATCACCCTGTATCTGGTCGGGTCCGTCGTCGCGGCGGCCACGGTCAACACCTTGCGATTGCGCATCGGTGCGCGTTCCTCGTTCCTCTGGGGTCTGGCCGTCTTCGGTATCGCGAGCGTCGTGTGCGCGGTGGCGCCGAACATGGTGGTGCTGATAGCCGGGCGTGCCCTGCAGGGGGTGGCCGGCGGTCTGCTGGCCGGCCTGGGTTATTCGCTGATCAATACCGCCCTGCCGCGTTCGCTGTGGACCCGTGGCTCGGCGCTGGTGTCGGCGATGTGGGGCGTCGCGACCCTTGTCGGGCCCGCGGTGGGCGGTCTCTTTGCGCAGTTTGGGTTGTGGCGGTGGGCATTTGGTGCGATGACAATTCTCTCCGCTCTGATGGCGATCTTGGTGCCGCGGGCACTCAGCAACGCCGACGGCGGTCCCGGCGACGCGACGGCGATCACCAAGGTGCCGGTGTTGTCGCTGCTGCTGATGGGTGCCGCCGCCCTGGCGGTCAGCGTTGCGGAGTTGCCGCGCAATGTCTTCGCGACGGTGGGGCTGCTGGTCGCTGGTGCGGTGCTGATCGGACTATTCGTCTACGTCGACTGGCGGATGCGCGCAAAAGTGTTACCGCCCAGCACGTTTGGAAGCGGGCCGTTGAAATGGATCTACCTGACGATGGCGGTGCAGATGGCTGCCGTGATGGTCGACACCTACGTGCCGTTGTTCGGTCAGCGGTTGGCGCATTTGACGCCGGTCGCGGCGGGGTTTTTGGGTGCGGTGTTGGCGATGGGTTGGACGATCGCCGAGCTGTCCAGCGCCTCGCTCAGCAGCCCTCGCGTTGTCGGCCGGGTGATCGCGATAGCGCCGCTGGTGATGGCGTCGGGGCTGGCGCTGGCCGCGGCAACCCAGCGCAGTGACGCGCCGCTCGCGGTCGTGCTGGTCTGGGCGCTGGGATTGCTGATCGCCGGAATCGGGATGGGCATGACGTGGCCGCATCTGTCGATGCGTGCGATGGACACCGTCGACGACCCGTCCGAGGGCGGGGCGGCGGCCGCGGCGATCAATACCGTCCAATTGGTCTCGGCGGCGTTCGGGGCCGGGTTGGCCGGCGTGGTGGTCAACAACGCTGCGGGCGGCGACTTGGCGGCGGCTCGCTGGGTGTACGGCGTCATTGCTGCGCTGGCGGCAACGGCCGTCATCGCGTCCACAAAGGCCAGCCGGCGCGACCGCCACGCGCCGCGCTGAGGCTTTGCTGACGAAACACCTGATCCTCCCCATACCGTGTACGAATGACCGTTACGGCGGATGCGACCGGTAGTTGGCGCGAGCTGCTCGGCCAGCATCTCGGCATGTCCACGGTCTTGGCCGGCGGCGTTCTGCTCTACTCCACCAACGAATTTCTCACCGTCAGCATGCTGCCGACCATCATCGCCGACATCGGCGGAGGTCGGCTGTATTCCTGGGCAACAACTCTGTACCTGGTCGGTTCGGTGGTGGCGGCCACCGTCGTCCACCCGATGCTGCAGCGCATCGGGGCGCGATGGTCGTATCTGGTCGGGCTCACGGTGTTCGCGCTCGCCAGCGTGGTGAGTTTCTTGGCGCCCAACATGGGGGTTCTGGTCGCCGGACGCGGGTTGCGAGGTGTGGCCGGCGGTCTGCTGGCCGGCCTGGGCTACGCGCTGATCAATACCGCACTGCCGCGTTCGCTGTGGACCCGCGGCTCGGCGCTGGTGTCCGCGATGTGGGGAGTGTCGACCCTGATCGGGCCGGTGACGGGCGGAATCTTCGCGCAGCTCGGCCTGTGGCGGTGGGCGTATATCGCGATTGCTATCTGGGCCGGGCTGATCGCGTTGCTGGTGCTGGCCGTGCTGAAGCCCGACCGGGTCGGCTCGTTCGGTGCTAAACCGGTAACACCGCTGCGCAGGGTGCCCATCTGGTCGCTGCTGCTGATGGGTTCGGCCGCTCTGATCGTCAGCGTCGCTTCGTTGCCGCACCACTCGGCGAAGAGCGTGAGCTTGCTGCTTGCCGCTGTGCTGCTGATCGTCGCCTTCCTCGTCGTCGACGGGCGAGCACAGGTGGCGGTGTTGCCGCGCAGCGTATTTGGCCCGGGGCCGTTGAAGTGGATCTACCTGACCATGGCGGTCCAGATGGTCGCCGCCATGGCCAACGTCTATGTGCCGTTGTTCGGCCAGAAATTGGCCGATCTGAGTCCCGTGGAGTCCGGGTTTCTCAGCGCGGCGCTGGCGATCGGGTGGACCGGCAGCGAAATTGTCAGCGCGTCGTTGACCAATCGCCGGGTGATCCGGCGCCTGATCGCCGCCGCGCCGTTAGTAATGGCAATGGGTTTGGCGCTGGCCGCCGTCACCCAGCGCGCGTACGCCCCGCTCGGATTTGTCGCGCTGTGGGCGCTGGCCCTATTGATCACCGGCGCTGGTATCGGGATTGCGTGGCCACACCTGACGGTGCGTGCGATGGATTGCGGCGACGACGCGGTCCAAAGCAGCGCGGTGGCGGCCTCGATCAACACCGTGCAGCTGGTCTCGGCGGCATTCGGGGCCGGGCTGGCGGGTGTGGTGGTCAACCTGGCCGAGGCCGACGATGCGACGGCGGCCCGCTCGCTGTATCTCGTGTTCGCGGTGCTGGCGGCGAGCGGAGTCGTGGCGTCGTACCGCGCGGTCCGGCTGCAGTCGGATTAGCGGGTGGATTTGACGACCTGCGAGTAGTGGAATTGCCACCGCTCGACGATGTGGAAGCCGAGGTAGCCGGGGAACCGATACGCCGGTGTACGGCCGAATGCTCCCGGCGGCAACGACTTTCCGGTCTGATGATCGGGGAACGACTTGTCGTAGTTGGTGATGGTCCACAGCGTGGTGCACTTGTTGATCTTGGCCGTCGTCAGCCACACCGCGACGTGGCCGTCCCACAGCGATCCGACCTTGGGCCCGTACACACCGCGCTCGACGTCGATCAGCGATCGAAACGCGGCCGGGCGGGTGGCCAGTAGCGCGCGGATCGGGCCGGGCCGCCACGGCACAGTGTTGTCCGCCAGCAGGCAGTCCCCGGGCGCGGCGTGCGAGCTGATCACGTCGGCCACCTGGCTGTAGTCCCAGCCTTCCTTGGCGTACGGCCAGCGCTGGACGAACAGGTAATCCGGCACCGCGGCGACCACGAACAGCAGCACGACGCCGACAATCGCCCACCGCCTGCGCGCCACCGTGATGATGCAGACGGCCAACAGGATGGCCATCGCGGGCGTGGTCAGGATCAGATAGCGCGGAAAGTACATCGGCTCGCCGATCGCCGAATAGACCACCACGACGGTGGTGGGCAGCACGATCCACCCGATGCAGACGGTCAGCAGGCGGCGCATATCGCCCGCCGGGGCAGGCGCGCCGAGCCGCCGGGCGACAATCGCGGCCACCATGATCACCGCGCTGAGCACCGCGAACGGCACGCTGTGATCGAAATACTGTCGTTGGGCGATATCGAAGGCGTAGTGCCAGCTGACCGGGAAAAGCCAGTTGACCTGAAATGCCTGACCATGTGCGAACACAATGAACGGCGTCATGACACCCAGCGCGACGGCCGTGCTGGCCGCCCACCAGATGACGGGGGACTTCCGCGATCCCGTCGGGGCCAGCAGGGGCAGCAGCACCGCGTAGACCAAGACCAGCAGAACCAGGTTGAGGCTCAGCAGGATTGACACCATCAGCGCCACGGCGTAGCCCACCCACAGCCGGGGCCGATTGCGCCGCACCGCGGTGACCAGCAGAACGGTCAGCCAGATCGCCGCGGCCACTGACAGGGCATACGGGCGAGCCTCGATACCCGCCCACGTGGTGCGCGGCAGGATCGCGAAGATGACGCCCGCGCACACCGCGGTGCCGCGTCCCGGGGTGAATTGTCTGGTGAACACGACGACGCCGGCGGCAGCGGCCCCGATCGCGAGGGCGCTGGGAACCCGTGACCAGAACTCGGTCGGCGGAAAGATAGCGAACCATCCGTGCATCACCAGGTAGTACAGGCCGTGCACGGCATCGATATGGCCCAGCAGCCGCCACAGTTCGGGCAAAGTCCGGCTCGCCGCGGCCGAGATCGTGGCTCCCTCGTCGAACCACAGCGAAGGCCGGCAGGCCCAGGCGCCGCTGATGACGGCAGCCAGAATGGCGATCGCCCACGGGTCGAGCAACCTGCCACGCGCGGGCCCGGGCCCGGACTCGGCAATGACATCCGGGGAGCGCTGCTCGACGGCGGACGTAGCCATGATGCCTGTCACTGTAAGGCGCACCCGATCGACCTGGTCACCAGCGGTCCGGCCGGCCGGTCGGAGGCGGCCAGACACGGCTCGACCGCCTCGCTTGCTGCGTCCGTAGTTCCCGGAAAATCCCGCCACGCAAGGCCTTCCGGCCTGGGCGGGGGCACCTCATGGCCTCATTATCGGGAATTGACGCCGTTGCTGCAGCGTGGCGAAGTAAATGGAGGCTTGCGCCACACCGCTTTGGTGTGGGTAATCTACCCATCTAGATCGGACAACGCGCTACTGTCTTGGGGTTGGCCTGGCAAACGACACTGGGAGGGTAAATGTCCGCTTATCGGACTGTGGTGGTCGGCACTGACGGCTCGGACTCATCGTTTCGTGCCGTCGAGCGGGCGGCCGCCATCGCCGGGCCGGACGCCAAGCTGATCGTCGCGTCGGCATATCTGCCCCAGCATCAGGACGGCCGGGCCGCCGACGTCCTGAAGGAAGAAAGCTACAAAGTTTCGGGCACCGCCCCGATTTACGCGATCTTGCAGGACGCAAAGGAGCGGGCACACAAGGCCGGTGCGAAGAACGTCGAGGAGCGCCCGATCGTCGGTGCGCCCGTTGACGCCCTGGTCAGCCTGGCCGAAGACGTGAAGGCCGACCTGCTGGTCGTCGGAAACGTCGGCCTGAGCACGATCGCGGGCCGCTTGCTGGGCTCGGTGCCGGCCAACGTGTCACGTCGGGCCAAGGTCGACGTGTTGATCGTGCACACCACGTCCTAACGGACGGGTTTTCGCTACTCCGCGGAGCCCCTGGCCCACAAGGCCAGGGACCGCATCAGCACATCGCGCTCCATCGCCAAGTCGGAAATCTGCTTGCGCAGGTCGTTGATCTCGTCGCGAAGCGTCTCGCCCCCCATGCCCTCGCTCGCCGCAACACGCTGATCGGTCAACATCGCCTGGCTGTGCCCGTCGTAGGGGCCCGCCGCGCGCGCCACCTGCGGAATCACCGCGGGAGAGGAGCCGTATCGGGCCGGCGTCCCGCGATCGGGTGGCGGGGTCGCCCCGCGTTGGGACGCCGCGCCGGCACGCGTGGCCGCAAAGCCGCCGCCCGCCGCGCCGCCGCCGCCCGCCGCCGCGGCCATCAGGCTGCCCGGCAGGAACGCGCCGGCACCGGGGCCGAACCCGTCTAGCGCGGCCTCCGGCAGCCCGGCCAGGGCGGCTTCCGGCAAGGCCCGCACCGCGCTGGCGAGTACGGGTGCGGCTCCGGCCCAGGCCGGCGGTACCGACAGCCCACCCACCGGGAGTGACCGCCCCAGACTCGCCAGCACGCCCGTGCTGCCCAGACTCGACGCGACGGGTGTGGTGTCGCTCAGCAGGCCCGCCGCCGCGCCCGCGGCACCCAACGCCGGGGCCGCGGCACCCAGGATCGTGGGTGGCAGCGCCGCATTGACCGGGCCGGTGAACAACGGGCCGAGGATGAACAACACTCCACTGGCGATGTAGGTGGTGCTTGCGGTGACATTCAGGATTTCCGACAGCGCCGGGGAGCTCGGCTCCCCGGCGAGCGTGTCCAGCACGGCGGGCACCGTCTGCAGCACTTGCGTCAGGGCTTTGGGGCTCGCGGCGGCCGAGGTGCTGGCCTTGCTCACCGCGGCGTCCTGGGCGCCAACCCCGGACGGGTCGGTGGTCTGCGGCGGATCGCTGAACGGCGTCAACCTCGACGCGGCCGCCGACCCGCTCGCATAGGTGTACATGGTCGTCGCATCCTGCGCCCACATCTCGCTGTACTGCGTCTCGGTGGCCGAGATCGCCGGGGTGTTCTGGCCGAGCAGGTTCGTCGCGACCAACGACAGCAACACCGCACGATTCTCGGCGATCAGGGCCGGCGGCACCGTCGCGGCAAAGGCCGTCTCGTACGCCGCGGCCGCCGCCCTGGCTTGCCTGGCGGCCAGCTTGACCTGCTCGGCGGTCGTGCTCAACCACGACGCGAACAGGATGGCCGCGGCCCGCATCGACATCGACGCCGGACCCATCCACGCTTCGCGCGTCAGCGCGGACACCACCGATCGGTACGCGCCCGCCGCCGAGGTCAGTTCGGAGCCCAGCCCGTCCCAGGCGGCCGCGGCCGCCCACATCGGCACGGACCCCGCCCCCGCGTACATCCGGCCGGAGTTGACCTCCGGCGGTAACGCTGCATAATCCATTTCCGTTCGCCAATCAGTTAATTGGGCACGACTGCCTGCGCGGCTGGCGTGAAGTGGACATCTGGAAAACGAGTGGTGATCGGCTCGCATGCTACCGAGCACGGTCTGCCGTCGAGGGTGTTTCGGCGCAGCTCAATCGGGATTTTGCGATCCGGCCGCGTCGTGTTCTCCGGGGTCGGCGGACGGGATGCGGCCGGTCGCCGCGGCTGATCCCAGGCACGCCGTCAAAGTTGGCGCCGTCGGCTCCGAATCATGCTCTGCAGCAAGGTAACCCAGCTGATTGGCTACCAGCCTCGCTCGCGCCATTCGCTCAGATGGGGGCGTTCGGTGCCCAGCACCGTGTCGTCGCCGTGGCCGGGATAGATCACGGTGGAATCGTCATACACCTCGAAGACCCTGGTGCTGACGTCGTCGAGCAGCTGGGTGAAGTCACCGGGCTGCCACGTCTTGCCCACCCCGCCGGGGAACAGGCAGTCGCCGGTGAACAGCTGCGTGACGCCGCCCGTCGCCGGCCCGCCGAGGGCCAGCGCGATCGATCCCGGCGTGTGCCCACGCAAGTGGATGACGTCGAACGTCAGCTCGCCGATGTGCACGGAGTCACCGTTGGCCAGCAAGCGATCCGGTTTGACGGGCAGCGGTTCGGCGTCGATCTCGTGGGACGCGGTCGGCGCGCCGGTGGCGGCGGCCACGGCCTCCAGCGCCTGCCAGTGATCGAAGTGCTGATGGCTGGTCACGATCAGCGACACCTTCGGGGCGTACTGCCGGACCAGATCGATCAGCACGTCAGCGTCGTTGGCGGCGTCGATCAGCAGCGTTTCCCCGGTCGCGGAACATGTCACCAAGTACGCGTTGTTATCCATGGGGCCCACCGACGCCTTGACGATCGTGACCCCGGGCAGGGTGCGACGGGCGGCGTTGCCAGGGTCGACGTGTCCGGTGTAGTTGTCGTCCACGATGGTCATGCGCGCCACGTTACTGCTCGCCGGGCAGGGATGGGCGTCTTGTCGGTGGCGGCACATAGCATGGAATGCGCCGTGCGCACTAACCGCCGTTAGGCGAGCAAAAGTTTCCAGATAGTTCCGGAGAGGGGCTGCTTTGGCTGACCGCCTTATCGTCAAGGGTGCCCGTGAGCACAACCTGCGCGGCGTCGACCTCGACCTGCCGCGTGACTCGTTGATCGTCTTCACCGGGCTGTCCGGATCGGGCAAGTCATCGCTGGCATTCGACACCATCTTCGCCGAGGGCCAGCGCCGCTACGTGGAGTCGCTGTCGGCCTACGCACGCCAATTCCTGGGGCAGATGGACAAGCCGGACGTCGACTTCATCGAGGGTCTGTCGCCGGCGGTGTCCATCGACCAGAAGTCGACGAACCGTAACCCCAGATCGACCGTCGGCACGATCACCGAGGTGTACGACTACCTGCGGTTGCTGTACGCGCGCGCGGGCACACCACACTGCCCGACCTGTGGCGAGCGGATCGCCCGTCAGACCCCGCAGCAAATCGTCGACCAGGTGCTGGCGATGCCGGAGGGCACCCGGTTCCTGGTGCTGGCTCCCGTGGTCCGTACCCGCAAGGGCGAGTTCGCCGACCTGTTCGACAAGCTCAACGCGCAGGGCTACAGCCGGGTGCGGGTCGACGGTGTGGTGCACCCGCTGGCCGATCCGCCGAAGCTGAAAAAGCAGGAGAAGCACGACATCGAGGTGGTGGTGGATCGCCTCACCGTCAAGACCGCCGCCAAGCAGCGGCTCACCGACTCGGTGGAAACCGCGCTGAACCTGGCCGACGGCATTGTGGTGCTGGAGTTCCCGGACGATCACGACGAGCACGACCACCCGCGCGAGCAGCGCTTCTCCGAGAAGCTGGCCTGCCCCAACGGGCACCCGCTGGCCGTCGACGACCTCGAGCCGCGCTCGTTCTCGTTCAACTCGCCCTACGGCGCCTGCCCGGAATGCGTGGGCCTGGGAATCCGCAAAGAGGTTGACCCGGATCTGGTGGTGCCCGACCCGGAGCGCACCCTGGCCGACGGCGCGGTGGCGCCGTGGTCGTCGGGGCACACCGCGGAGTACTTCACCCGGATGATGGCCGGGCTCGGCGAGGAGCTGGGATTCGACGTCGACACGCCATGGCGCAAGCTTCCGGCCAAGGCCCGCAAGGCGATTCTCGAGGGCTCCGACCATCAGGTGCATGTCCGGTACCGCAACCGGTACGGCCGAACCCGTTCGTACTACGCCGATTTCGAAGGCGTGCTGGCGTTCTTGCAACGCAAGATGGAGCAGACCGAGTCCGAGCAGATGAAGGAACGCTACGAGGGCTTCATGCGTGACGTGCCCTGCCCGGTGTGCGAGGGGACGCGGCTCAAGCCGGAGATCCTGGCGGTGTCACTGGCGGCGGGGGACCGTGGCGCGAAGTCCATCGCCGAGGTCTGCGAACTGTCCATTTCCGACTGTGCCGACTTCCTCAACGCGCTTACCCTCGGCGCGCGCGAGCAGGCGATCGCGGGACAGGTGCTCAAGGAAATCCAGTCGCGGCTGGGCTTTTTGCTCGACGTCGGGCTGGAATACCTGTCGCTGTCCCGGGCGGCCGCCACGCTGTCCGGCGGTGAGGCCCAACGCATTCGGCTGGCCACCCAGATCGGCTCCGGCCTGGTCGGCGTGCTCTACGTGCTCGACGAACCATCCATCGGGCTGCACCAGCGCGATAACCGCCGCCTCATCGAAACCCTCACGCGCCTAAGGGCTTTGGGAAATACGCTGATCGTCGTCGAGCATGACGAGGACACCATCGCGCACGCCGACTGGATTGTCGACATCGGGCCGGGCGCCGGCGAGCACGGCGGCCAAATCGTGCACAGCGGGACCTATCAGGAGCTGCTGGCCAACCAGGACTCGATCACCGGCGCCTACCTGTCGGGCCGGGAAAGCATTGCCACGCCAAAGCATCGGCGTGCCGTCGACCGCAAGCGCCAGCTCACCGTGGTCGGGGCCCGCGAGCACAACCTGCGCGACATCGACGTGTCGTTTCCGTTGGGCGTGCTGACCTCGGTGACCGGTGTGTCGGGCTCCGGCAAGTCGACGTTGGTCAACGACATCCTGGCCGCGGTGCTGGCCAACCGGCTCAATGGCGCCCGCCAGGTCCCGGGCCGGCACACCCGGGTCAACGGGGTGGACCAGTTGGACAAGCTGGTGCGGGTGGACCAGTCGCCGATCGGGCGCACGCCGCGCTCCAACCCGGCCACTTACACGGGGGTGTTCGACAAGATCCGCACCTTGTTCGCCGCCACCACCGAAGCGAAAGTCCGTGGCTACCAACCCGGCCGGTTCTCGTTCAACGTCAAGGGCGGCCGCTGCGAGGCATGCACCGGCGACGGAACCATCAAGATCGAGATGAACTTCCTGCCCGACGTGTATGTGCCGTGCGAGGTGTGCCACGGCGCCCGGTACAACCGGGAAACCCTTGAGGTGCATTACAAGGGCAAGACCATCTCCGAAGTGCTGGACATGTCGATCGAGGAAGCATGCGAGTTCTTCGAACCGATCAGCGGCATTCACCGCTACCTGCGCACGCTGGTCGACGTCGGCCTCGGCTACGTCCGGCTGGGGCAGCCCGCGCCGACCCTGTCCGGGGGTGAGGCGCAACGGGTCAAGCTGGCCTCCGAATTGCAGAAGCGTTCGACCGGCCGCACGATCTACATCCTCGACGAGCCGACCACCGGGTTACATTTCGACGACATCCGCAAGCTGCTCGGCGTGATCAATGGCCTTGTGGATAAAGGCAATACGGTCATCGTGATCGAGCACAACCTGGACGTGATCAAGACGGCGGACTGGATCGTCGACATGGGCCCGGAGGGGGGAGCCGAAGGCGGAACCGTTGTCGCCGAAGGCACTCCGGAGGACGTCGCCGCGGTGCCCGAAAGCTACACCGGAAAGTTTCTCGCCGAGGTCGTCGGACGCAGCGCCGTGCCCGCGGCCAAATCGCGGCCCAGCCGGCGGCGCAAGGTCAGCGCCTGACGGCCGCTCCGGTTAGTCGGCGCCCGCGAGCAACTCGCCAAACGACTCGTCCATGCATGCGGCGTACCGCGCCGGGTCCGGCAGGGCCCCGCGATCTGCGGTCGCGCTGATCGACAGTGTCCCGTTGTAACTGGCGACGACGTGGATGAGGTTAACGCCGCCCACCAGCGGTCCGAGACCGGCGGCGCGGACGAGTCGGGCACCGCTGAAGAACAGCGGTTCGGTGGGGCCCGGAACATTAGTGACGGTCGTGTTGGCGATCGTCGGGCCGGAGAACGGAAGCGCGTACGCGGCCTTCGCCGTCATTCCGAGCAATGAAGTTGGCACTGTGCCAATCAATTCCAGGAGTTGGGTGGTGCTGGTCGATTCCGCGTCGGCGCGGCTTCCCGCGGTCGATTCCGCGATCGCTGCGAGCCGTTTGATCGGATCGGCGACGTCGGTTCCGAGCGTTTGCAGCCGGCCGAACAAGTCGTTTCCGTTGCTGGTCGTATCGCCCGCTTTGCGTACCGACATCGGGCAGGCTGCGACGAGCGGTTCGTCGGGAAGCTCGCCGTGGCCGTCCAGATAGGTGCGAAGCGCGCCGCCGACGTAGGCGAGTGCCACGTCGTTGATCGTCGCGCCGGGGACGCTGGCCTTGATCCTTTTGAAATCGGCGAGATCGTGAAACCGGGCCTCGAAGACACGGTGCGGCGAGACCGTCTGGTTGAAACGGGTCTTCGGCGGAAATGACGGCACCGTGCCCCGCGCGGCACCTCCGATCAGCTTGCCCGGCAGACCGGCCAGGCCGCGGACTGCCTTGGGGGCGTTGGAGGCGAAGACCGCACCCGCGCGCCAGGGGTACAGCGCAGCGTTGAGCGATGCGCGCGAGAGCAAAGCCGAGGTCGAGGGAAGCGGGTCGGGCCGCCAGGGTTTGTCGGGCCCAGCGGGGCGGGGACTGTCCGCGGCGAGGTCGTGCAGCGCCGCGATCATCTGGACGCTGGCCATGCCGTCGACCGCGCAGTGGTGCAATTTCAACGCCATTGCGAACGAGCCCTTCGGTACCCCCGACACCGAATTCAGGCCCTCGATCACGGTGATCTCCCAGGGTGGACGCCGCAGGTCGACCTGGCGGGCGTGCAGCCGAGCAATCTGGATACACAGTTGTCGCCAGTCACCGGGCTGGGGCAGCCCGATATGACGGACGTGATATTCCAGATCGAAGCTCGGGTCGTCCACCCAGTAGGGCCGATGCAAACCGCCGGGCAATTCGGTCAGCCGGCGCCGAAAGACATCCGCGAGGTGCAGCCGGGCGTCGAGTTCCTCCAGGATTCCCTTGAAGGTCACCTTGCCGCTCGGTGCGGTCGACGGGTCATAGATCAGCAGCAGCTGAATCTGGAGCGGCGTCGCCGGCGTCTCTGCGCGCAACATCATGTCGTCGGTCCAACTCAGTTGCCGCATTGGGGTCCCCTCGCGCTCGCTTCTGTGGTCAGCGTAGGCCGGTCACCTCGCATTGCGGGAAAATCACAACCAGGCACCGGAAATCATTCGCATACCCGCATACCGTGCACCTCATGTAGCCTCAGAGGTCGACCGACGCCCAGGGGGTAAGGCAGGTGCTCAATAAGACGGGTCAGCCGCACCCCGGACCATTACGTTCCGGGGAGGGCTGTGCGCTGTGCACCGCCCTGCCGCCCAACTCAGGTGGCTCGGCGCCGCGGTTCTGCTGTGCCGATTGAGACATTCTCGCTTAGCTGACCTCGCGCTCCATCTTCGTCTCGCGCGCAACGAACCACCACCGAAATAGATCGGACGTTACCAATCATGCTGCGCTTGGCAGATCTTCTCCGACTGTGCATCGCCGCGCGAACGCCTTGCGCCATTGCGCGCGAATTGCGTTGAGTGTCAATGGCCATCACTGACGTTCCTGAATATGCCCATCTGAGCGGCAAGGACCTCGAGGAGTTCGGGGCCGCGTTGGACTCAATCCGTTGCGATATCGAGTCTTCGCGCGGTGCCGACGATCGGGCATATATCAAGCGCAGCATTGCCTTTCATCGGACCCTGGAGGTCACCGCGAGGCTAGTGATCGGCCTCGGAAGAGGCAGGTTGAGTTGGGCCGTCGGAACCGCCGCCTTGGCCGCTTCGAAGTGCATCGAGAACATGGAACTCGGCCATAACATCAGCCACGGTCAATGGGATTGGATGAACGACCCGGAAATCCATTCCAATACCTGGGAATGGGACATGGCCGGCGTCGCATCGCACTGGCAGAATTCGCACAACTACAAGCATCACGTGTTTTCGAACGTCGTCGGCGTCGACGACGACCTTGGTTTCCGTGTCCTGCGGGTGACCCGCGACGAGAAGTGGCAGCCACACGCCTGGACACAGGCGGGGCGCGCTCTGTTGCTGGCGCTGTTGTTCGAATGGGGCGTCGCAATGCACTGCCTGTTATCGATGCAGGAGCGCGAGACGACAGACGCGGGTAGAACCGCACACCGCAACGTGCTGCTCCGCAAGATCGCGCGGCAGATCGGCAAGGACTACGTCGTGTTTCCTGTCCTGAGTCGACGGCGGTGGTGGCGCACCCTGGGGGCCAACGTGGTTGCCAACGGTCTACGCAATGTGTGGGCGTACATCGTCATTGTCTGCGGTCACTTCACCGACGGAGCGGAGAAATTCGACCCGTCAGTACTGGTGGACGAGACGAAGCCGGAGTGGTATCTGCGGCAAATGTTGGGTACCGCGAACTTCCAGGCCGGGACGGTAATGGGGTTCCTGTGCGGAAACCTCTGCTACCAAATCGAACATCACATGTTCCCGGATCTGCCGAGCAATCGATACCCAGAAATCGCCGAGCGGGTGCGCGCATTGTGCGTCGCCTACGACCTGCCGTACACAACCGGCCCCCTGCATCGCCAGTTCCTGCTCACCGTGCGCACCATTTGCAAATTGTCGCTGCCGGACCGGTTTTTGACCGCTACCTCCGACGACGCGCCAGAGACCGCCTCCGAGCACAGGTTTCGGAACACACCGCAACGATCACACGCCCCGGGCGCGGGGCGTCGTGGACTGGCGACCGCGATACTTGCCCTTCGGGCTACGTAACCGTATCGGCGCGCAACCGCACTAAACGCGTGGTGCTGGTCTCGTCGAGCTCGACCAGCTCGGAGCGAGACCGCAGGAAGTCACTGAATGATTTGAAGCCCAAGGCTTTTTCGCTGAACGACGGGTCCATTCGCTTCATCTGGGCTTTGACCTCGGAATTATGCAGCCACTCGGTGTCGTCCTTGTCCAGGCCGATGCGCAGCGCGCGTTCGAGCAACCCGGTGGCCGCGCCCTGCGCATCCGCCGGTGCGTCGTCGGCCTCAGCGGCGGTGCTCGGACGTCGGTCGCGTTTCTTCGGTTGTGCGGATTCCGTTGCAGCAGTGGGTATCCCGGGCAATGCATCGTAGGTAACGAACTCGTCGCAGGCCGCGGCCAGAGACCGGCTGCTGGCGCCGGCCACACCGATGCCCACGACGTATCTACCTAGCCGCTTGCACCGCTGCGCCAACGCGATGTAATCGGAATCGCCGCCGACGATCACCACGTGGGTCAGATCGGGCAACCGGAACATATCCTCGACCGCGTCGACGGCCAGCCGGATGTCGGCGCCGTTCTTCCCGTAAGCAGCGGCCGGGAAGAGTTGAACGAGATCGACCGCCCGGCCCACGAGCTGGCCGTGGTAGGCGGCGTTGACATCCGCGGACCAGTCGGCGTACGCGCGGGTGAGCACGAGCGTGCCGAACGACGACGCGAAGTCGATGATGGCGCCGACGTCGACCGTCGCCGACTGCAGCCGGTCCGCGTCGAGCCCCTTGGCCTTGTCCTTCTGGAAGGAGTTGCGCCCGTGCACCTGGTCGTAACGGGAGATCACGATGTTGTCGAAGTCGAGGTAGACCGCGACCCGGGTGGTGGCGGAATCGGTCATCGTGCGTTCACCCCCTGGAGTCCCTGATGATGGGCGGCCGATCCGTCACTGGTCCGGCCAGAACGACTTTCATCGAGAGCAGCCATCCGGTCATCGTGCGCCTCGGAACCGTACCCATCAAGCCACCACACGGCGACAGCGGTGACAATCGCCCCGCCAACGCCGCCCCAGGGTGTTGTGGGTGTACCGTTGTAGTAGTTCAGACTTTCAGCCAAGCCCATGTTGTTTTGGCTTTCCGGCCGATTCTCCTCGTCGTCGGCCTGCTACTGGCGTTGATGCAACGGATGGGACACGCGGTCGGCGACCGCCGCCACTACTACTAAGGAGCCAGAGTTACTCGGCGCGACTGCCCGGCTCGGCCAGCCGCAGCTCCGGTTGCAACAACCTCGCTTCGTCGGGGGACCTCCTGACCAAGCTCTCTTTCACTAAGACTACGAATTGCACTGTTGTGCAAATCAATTGGGTGCGGACCGTCGCCCAGCCAGCTATCGCATTGAAGCCGTCGAGGTAGCGCCCCCGGTTGCCGATAAGGCGTCCGTCGGTGGCTTCGCGCTAGTGGCTGCGGTCGACAGATCAAGTCCCAAGAAAGGACAACTCATGGCGATCAGTAACATTCCCGCCTTCGCCCATCTGACCGACGCGGACATCGAGACCCTGGGTGTTGAGCTGGACGCGATCCGGCTGGACATCGAGGAATCCCGTGGCGAGCGCGACGCGCGCTACATCCGCCGCACCATCGCCGCACAACGTGCCCTCGAGGTGGGCGGCCGGCTCATGCTGGCCGGCAGTTCGAAACGCTCGGCGTGGTGGGCGGGAACGGTGACGCTTGGCCTAGCCAAGATCGTCGAGAACATGGAGATCGGCCACAACGTGATGCACGGTCAGTGGAACTGGATGAACGATCCCGAGATTCACTCCACGACGTGGGAGTGGGACATGAGTGGAGCATCAAAACACTGGCGGTCGACCCACAACTATCAACACCACAAATACACGAACATCCTCGGCATGGACGACGATGTCGGCTACGCGATCCTCCGGGTCACCCGTGACCAGCCCTGGAAGCCGTACAACGTCGCCAACCTACTGTTCAACACCATCCTGGCGTTGGGATTTGAGTGGGGAATCGGCTTCCAGCCCATCGAACTCGGCAAGGTCCTCAAGCGTGGCCCGGACCGCGAGATCACCCTGGTGCAGATACGCGAGTTCGCGGTCAAGGCGGGAAGACAGGTGGTCAAGGACTACGTCGCATTCCCGGCGTTCACCGCGCTTTCGCCCGCGGCGACCTACACATCGACGTTCAAGGCCAACCTCGTGGCCAACGTGATCCGCAACATTTGGGCCGACGCGGTGATCTTCTGTGGGCATTTCCCTGATGGCGCAGAGAAATTCACCAAGACCGACATGATCGGCGAATCGCAGGGGGAGTGGTATCTGCGCCAGATGCTGGGCAGTGCCAACTTCAACGCCGGACCGGCGTTGCGGTTCATGAGCGGCAACTTGTGTTATCAGATCGAGCACCACCTGTATCCCGATCTGCCCAGCAACCGGTTGCACGAGATCTCGGTGCGAGTGCGCGCGTTGTGCGATAAGTACGACTTGCCTTACACCACAGGATCATTCCTGATGCAGTCCGGCAAGACGTGGCGCACCATCGCCAAACTGTCACTGCCAGACCGCTACTTGCGCGATACCGCTGACGACGCGGCCGAGACCCGCAGCGAGCGGATGTTCGCTGAACTGGCGCCCGGTTTCGCCGGGACCGATCCGGCAACAGGCCGTCACCGTGGCCTCAAGACGGCGATCGCAGCGGTTCGGCGATGGCGTCGAGGTGGTGTGTCGGTCAAACCCCCGGGGCAGACAGCGACGGTTGCCCATCGCCACACTGCGACGACATCCGATCCGCCCCAGGGGTTTTCGCGCTGAAACGCTAGACGAGAGTTACTTGCACCGCCTGGGGACCTTTGGGCCCCTGGGTGATCTCGAACTGGACTCGTTGATTCTCTTCAAGGGAGCGAAAACCGCTACCTTGGATCTCGGAGTGGTGGACGAACACATCCTTTGCGCCGCCATCGGGGGCGATAAAGCCAAAGCCCTTGTCGTTATTGAACCACTTCACAGTTCCCTGTGTCATTCTACTTCTCTTTCTTTTTCAACTAGATGCAATTCGGATGCACCTAAGATTCTGATCCCGACCGCGTGTGCACAAAGCGGCGACGCCGCACGTCAACGGCGTTCGGTCGGATGATTGTTCCGGGCCTGCACGATTAGCCTGGATTTCGACGGGCTATCGACTCAGCGTTTCTTCGTCGGCGCGAACACGTCAGCCGCCGAAGTCTGGGCGACCTTTGCACGCCTATCGGCGCGCTTCTCTTTCAGGGATTTACTCGATTTCTTCGTCATGCCTTGGCGGGGAGACTTGTCGGTCATCACGGCCCTTCGATGGGGGCCTGTCTGGTCCCGGTTTTTCGAGTGTACCCGCGTTGCGGCGTTGATGTTAAGGCTTTCGCGCCGCGTCGAGCCGCGCCCTAGCGCCCCGGCGTCCAATGCACGGCGGATCCGATCGCGGGCGCCGCTTCCAGTTCACGATCGGAACCCGGTGCACTTCGGCGGACCATTTGCCGTAACACGCTGGCGTTCATCGGTTTTTCTGACGCGGCGACCTCGCCGAGAAGGTGCTTGGCTTCGTGGTCGGCACTGGACGGCGACAACACAAACAGCACGGCGTCGCGAGACCTGGCGCCCTTCAGGTAAATGGTGTCGCTGAAAACCATCCGGTAGGGGTCAAGTGAGACCATCTCGTTTCGGCGGATAACGCGCGACGGTGCGGGCAACCATGCGGATGGGTCGTAAACGACTCGGCGCACCCGGCCCAGCCATAAGTTGAACACCGTGACGAGGTCGGGTAGCTCTACGCCCAGGTCCAAGCTTTTCGGCCACCACACGCCGTCCACGGCGGCCTGGGTGAGGTCGCGTTCGCACAGCGTCAATCTGGCCGGGCACGCGGGGGACGACGAAACGTGCGCCACAATGACGCTCCCGTCTACCAATTTCTGCCATCGCAGACGGCTACCGGAGGAAGCGGTACTCGACAAACCCACGACGACAAGAGCATAACTCCCACGAGTGCGTCGACAACGCGCGAATCGCCGAAAGGCGATGCTCAATGCGCTGTGCCGGTCGCCGTGCCCTCAATCTCCTTGCGGAATAAGGGTGTAGCCTCCGCGCCGGCCCCGCACCACGTAGCAGGACCGCAGGCTTACGCATGACCAGATAATGGCGTACCGTCGACAATGAGCTGTTTCGTTGTCGGCGCTGCCTCGATCGGTACTTCGCGAACGAGTTTACGGGCAATGCGATTCCTCCGTCGGCCCGACTCGCGGTCGATCGCTTCGAACCTCGAGGGGCCGTCCCATGAATCGCGCAGATGCATTGGTCGATGTAATTGCGCCTCAACAGAATCCAACAGCCGATGTGAGCGTGGATGCTGTTTCTCCGGGTACCGTCGATACGGTAGAGGCGCGCCGCCCGGCCAGCCCCGTGCGGCTCACTCTGGCAACCGGGCTGGGGGACAAGATCGATGGAGCGTGGTGGCCCCGTACCGGGCTGATCTCGCGGGAGCTCCCGGAATTGGTCTCTATTTTGGAGGTTCGGTTAGGCCAGGTCATCGATATCAATGTCAACTGGTCATCGATACAACGCCAGCCGGATCTGAATTGGGCCTGGTGGCAGGGTATCCACCCGCATGTGATGACGGTTTGCGGTCACGATGCGCGGGCAAAGATTCTGATCGTTCCGTACCGAACCGGCACGGCCCTTGCGGTGATGCTGTTGCGCCGGGCTGCGGGCCTGTCCGTCCGTGCGGCGCATCGTGATTCCCGCGCGTTCCTGACCGCCGACAGCATTCTCCGCGCCGCCCGTGGCGAGAGAATGTTTGAAGTCCGTCGCACCCGGCGTGCTGATGTCAAGACCGGATCACGTTGATTCCCAGGGGGCTTTGCCTAACGGCGACGCTATGAGCTCACTTTTTGCGGGTGCGTCTCTTCCGTTTCTTGCTTGATCATCAGGAGACTTTCGGCGGTCGAGACGTTGCCTGGGCCGGCGGCGCTCATCATGATGGCGTGCGCCTGGTCTGGGTCAGCCTGCGGTGAGACCACCAAGAGGACGATTCGATTGCCGTTGAGGCCAATGACCTGGATGGTATTGATCGGGTGGCGGTGGTATCCATCCAGTCGTACCGTTCGTCCTCCGGTCGTGAATTTTGCAGGCGGCGTTGCCCATTCGTTCATGTTGTAGAGAACGCGAACAATCGGCCCGAGTCGAACCGACAGCACCGAGAGCAGATCTGGCAACTCTGCGGTCAAGTCCGGACCGTGTGGCCACCACGCCCCATCGACGTACCCCTGCTGCGGCGCCTTGGGCTTGAGCTTCAAGCGCGGCGTATGCATCGGAGGAGTATGCCGGTGCCCAGGATCGGTGTGGTCTGTTTTTTGCGTCATCGCGACGCTCCCGTCTTGACCGCGACACCAGTCAAATCATTCGAGTCCGCGATGACACGGCTTTGAATAGCCACATGCGAGATATCGCTGACATCTCCACACTACGCGGGGTGGCAAGGACCGACGCCGAGCTGGTTACCGGGACCAGCCGGTGGGGCGCGTTCAGCGGATGGAAACCAATTGATCGATGGAATCCGCGGGCAAATCGCCATCGCTTACCGCGGTCACCAGCAGCTGGCTGAGCGTGATCGCGCCCTTGTGATTATCGAGGAACGCGGTGTCGGAGGCGTCGCGGCCCGTGGCGATGCGGACCAGGGTTTGCCGCGGCGCCAACAGCGTCGCATCGACCACCCGCCACTGCCCCTGGACAAATGCCTCGGCCACCGCGTGAAAGTCCATGGGGGCCAGGCCGGGCGCATACACCGACACCAGGCGGGCGGGGACCTTCACCGCTCGAAGTAGCGCCACGACCAGGTGCGCGAAGTCGCGGCACACACCTTCGCCGGCGAGCAGGGTTTCCACCGCCCCGTCGATCGGATCACTGGAGCCGGGCACATAGTTCAGCCTTGTCCCCACCCACGAGCTGACGTGCTCCAGCAGGGTCGCCGAATCGTGGTCGTTACCGAATTCGGTTGCGGCAAAACCATAGAACTTGTCGGCCTCGGCGTAGCGGCTGGGCCGCAGGTACATCGACTGGTCGTATTCGGTCACCGGGGCGGGATCGGTCTGGCCCACTACGGTGGCCGCGTAGTCGACCCTCAGGGTGCCGACCCCGGCGTCGAACTTGTGGATACGGTTTCCGTGCACGCCGCTGATTTCCAAGGGCTGGACCTGCTGTCCGTTCAAGACGAACTGCAGTGACTCGAAGACCTCGGTGCGTGGATGCGGTGCAACAGCGATCTGAAATTCCAACGTCGTGGCCGCGGTGATTTCGACTTCGAGCTCCACGCCCACTTCTCGTCTCATAACGCCATACTGCGCCAATGGCCCTGGATACGCCAACCGCGCGACGGTCCTGTCACGACTGCCTGCGCGCTGTTGGCTTGCGCTGCAACGGTTTAGGTAGGGATCTTGGTTGCGATCTCGTTGGCGATCTGCCGGGCCTGGTTGATGAGTCCGGGTGCACAGGCATTGACGTCGATGACCACATTGGACACCGCGGACAGCACGTGCTGGCACACCACGGGGCTGTTGGCCAACGTGTGCTGCAGGGCGATATTGGGCGGATTACCGCTGATCTCACGGAATGTCCACTCGGATGTGGTTCCCTTGTTGACCTGAGTCACGGTTCTTCCGGCGCAGGTCCGCCATTGCTCCGCCTGGGACGTCACAAACGCCTGAGCCTGGGCCGCGGACGCGAAGATCACCGCGCCCTGCACCACGACATAGCCAGGTTTGCTCTGCGGCTTTTCCATCAGCTCGGCAAGCATCGCCGTGTACCCGCTGCTCTTGTAGGTCCGGGTCTGGAAGCCGATGAGTGCTCCGAGGCACTTGTCGTCCGACAAGGTGTTGTCGGGGCCGGGATCCGTCATCTCTGTGGCGGAGTGGTCGACGACGATTCCGGTTGTGCTGAGCAGGACGTTGACCAGATCGACCGGCGCCAGCAGCGAATTCAGTTGGGCGGGAGTCACTGTCGGTGCTGTGCTACGCGCGGTGCTCGTTGTCGTGGGGGCCGCGGCGGTGGTGGTGCTAGCGACCTGAGCGGCGGGATGTGACGCGCCGGATTTGCGCACGGCCGCCCAGATCCCGGTGCCGGCGACGGCGGCGACGACCACCAGCAGGGCGCCGATGATCAGCCCCAGTCTGCGCTTGGGCGCTGCGGGCGGCGTCCACGGCGGCGGATTGGTGACCCAGGCCGCTGCGACGGGTGCTGGTGGGGTCCAGGGCGCCGGGGGCGGGGCGAAGCGCTGGCTGTGCTGGATCAGGTCGGTCGCCCGGTCTTGGTCGGGGGTGCTGAGCGCGTGCAGCGCGGCCTGCGCGAGATCGCCCGCGGTGACGTAGCGGTCGTAGGGGTCTTTGGCCATACCGCGGGCAACGACCTCGTCGAATGCTGCCGGGATGGCGGGATTTCGCCGGCTGGGCCGCGGTATCGCCTCCATCAGGTGTGCGGCCATCAGGCTGCTGAGGCTATCGGTCTGGAAAGGTGTTGCGCCCGTGAGGCATTCGTACAGGAGGCAGGCGAGAGCGTAGATGTCGACGCGGTAGGTGGCGTCGTCCGTGCCGAATCGTTCCGGTGCCATGTAGTTCCAACTGCCCACAGCGGCACCGGTTTTGGTCACCCGCTGGTCGCTGGCCGCGGCGGCGATGCCGAAGTCGACCAGGTAGGCGAAGTCGCCCTCGGTGAGCAAGATGTTCTCGGGTTTGATGTCGCGATGGATGACACCGGCACGGTGCGCCGCATCCAGTGCGGACGCGATCTGTTCGACGATGGCGACCGCGCGCGGTGGGGGAAGCGGCCCGGTGCGGTTGAGCACGGAGCCGACGTCGTTGCCCTCGACGAAGCGCATGTCGATGAACAGTTGGCCGTCGATTTCGCCGTAATCGTGGATGGGCACGATGTGCGGTTCCTGCAGCCGGCCGGCGGTCTGTGCTTCCCGTTGCATACGCCGGCGAAAGACCTCGTCGGTGCTGACTTGCTCGGACACGAGCTTGAGCGCCACCACGCGGTCTTTCACGGAGTCGTAGGCCTCGTAGACCTCGCCCATCCCGCCGCGGCCCAGCAGCCGGCGCAGCTGGTAGTGCCCAAACCGGCTACCGGCCCGGGAACCGGGCCGCGTTTCACTCATCGATATCCCCCCGGCGTTAAGCCAATCGCCCTAACCCTCGTCCCCGCGCATCGACTCTCGGATCTGCGCCAACCGTTCGGCCGCGGCGCGCTGGCGCTCGTCGTATTGCTCGTCGACGGAGCGGCCCTCCGGGGATTCGGCGTCGAGTTCCGCGTCGCCCAAAGACGTCGCGTAACGGGTTTCGATTTTCTCACGCACCGAATCGAAGGTCGGTACACCCGCGCTGTCGTACCCGGGATCGGGTGGGGCGGTGCCGGGGTTTGCTGGTTCGTCGGGCATGGTTGCCACGCTACTGCCGCGGGGCTGCGTCCTGCCGCTCACGCTCGAGATAGCGCACCATTTGCTCCCAATAGACCAGGGTGAGCGACATTTGCAGCGCGGTGGCGATCGCCGCGGGCAGCAAGAAATGGCGGCGCGCGGCCACGATAGCCGCCAGCGCCGTCGCGGAGGTCAGCCCGCTGACCACGGTGGCCCTGTCGCGAGGGCGGCGGGTGATCCACAGTTCCTCGCCCAGCATCGCGCGAGTCGACCAGGCGCGCAGTTGCCCGGGCTTGCCAAAGACGAACGGGTTGGCCGCCAGCCACACCGCGAGCCAGACCGCGTGGCTGCGCCGCCGCGTCCAGGCCGGCACCAGGATCAACGGCGTGCTGGCCCAGCGCGTCCACGCGCTCCACGGATTGCAGTGCCGGGCGAATAGCGCACGCCGGAGCCGCGCGATGGACACGGTTACCTCGGCGTGGTGTTGGAATGCTGGGCCGGAACCACCACCGTCGCGACCGAAGACGCGTCGGCGGGCGAGGCGCCGGGCAGCGGGGTGCCGGGCAGCGGGGCCCTCGGCACCCCGGGCGTGCCCAGCTGGCCGGCCAACCACGGCAGCGCGGCCGCGAACACCCGGTCGGCGAAGGGCCAGTCGTGCTTACCCGGCTGGGGCAGCACCGCGCAGTCGATGCCGTTGGCGCGGCCGAGCGCACACAGCGAGTAGGCGGCCGCGGTCTGGTTGCTCGGGTTGGCGGCGGCGTCGCGCGCGGCCAGCCGCATGGCGGCGGTGTCCGCGAGACGCGACGTGGGCGGGTCGTCCGACGAGATCGCGAACCAACCGGATACGTCGCGGTACTGGCCGTGCCGGTTGATGACGGTGCTCGGGTCGAATGTCGCCCAGGCGTCGGCGTTTCCGCCGAACAGCCGGCTGATGGTCTGTGCTTTGTTGCCGGCGTTCGGGAAGAAGTCGCCGGCGACGTCGACGAACGCGCTGAACAGGTCCGGGTGCATGACGGTCAAGTCCACCGCGCAGGTCCCGCCCATGGACCACCCCGTCACGCCCCAGTTCGCGCGGTCCGGGCTGACGCCGAAACTCGAAACCATATAGGGGACAACATCTTTGGTCAGGTGATCGGCGGCATTGCCGCGCACGCCGTTGACGCATTCGGTGTCGTTGTTAAAGGCCCCGCCGGAGTCGACGAACACCAGCACCGGGGCCTCGCCGTTGTGGGTGGAGGCGAAGTCGTCGATCGTGTTGATCGCATTGCCCGCACGGGTCCAGTCCGCGGGGGTATTGAACTGCCCGCCGATCATCATGACCGTCGGCAGGGCCGGCGGCGGGCTGGACGCGAACCATTCGGGCGGCAGGTACACCAGCTCGCCGCGGTGCTTGAAGTGCGAAGCCGACGAGGGGATGACCACCGGGACCACGCTGCCGTGCGCCGGCCGACTTCCCTTGGCCGCCATCGCGGTAACGGTGGCCCGATCGGTCTGGTCGGGCAGCGGGCCGGAGGTGAGCTGGCCCCACGCGGACTGCACGGTGGGGAAGTAGCCGACCCACAGATTGACCATCAGCGTGGCACACAACAGGCACAGCGGTACCGACGCGCACGCTGCACTGCGCTGCCAGCCGCGCGCGCCGCGCCAGCCCAGAAACAACACCGCCGCGGCCGTGGCCGTCAGCGCGGTCCACAGCCACAGCGCCGCCGGCGCGGGTTCCTCGGACAGGCCCTGATCGACGACGTACCAATGCGTGGCGTACGCCGCGGCCCCACCGATCACGACCGCGAGCGGCAGGCACATCATCAGCCAGCGGCGTGATCGCCAGCCGACGGCCAGCGCCAGCGCGATCGCGGTGACGACCTGGACCGTAATCGGTACCCAGCCGTTCATCAGCGAGGTATGGCTGCTTGCCAACAACTGCGCGGTGGCCTCGGGCGCCGGCGGTGTCACGCGAACCATTGTGATCGATTGTTAACCGTCCCGGAACATATTTGCGCGATGTTCCCGGTGGACTCGCTGAGGCCCCGGCCCCGCGGCTAATGCGGTTTGGCCAGCGGAAACGGCAGTGTCTCGCGGATGCTGCGACCAGTTATGAGCATCACGAGCCGATCGATTCCCATCCCGAGCCCGCCGGTCGGCGGCATCGCGTACTCCATGGCCTGCAGGAAGTCTTCGTCGAGCTCCATGGCCTCCGGGTCGCCGCCGGCGGCCAGCAGCGACTGCGCGAGCAGCCGGCGCCGCTGTTCCACCGGGTCGGTGAGCTCGCTGTAGGCGGTGCCCAGTTCGACGCCCCACGCCACCAGGTCCCACCGCTCGGCGATGCCGGGTTGACTGCGGTGCGGACGGGTCAGCGGTGAGACGGACGTCGGAAAGTCGATGTAGAACGTCGGCGCCTCGGTGCGGTCCTCGACCAGGTGCTCATAGAGCTCCAGCACCACCGCGCCGGCGTCCCAGTGATCGCGATAGGGAATGTGGGCGCGGTCGGACAGCTTGCGCAGCGCGGTCAACGACGTGTTCGGGTTGATGCGTTCGCCGAGCGCTTCGGAGACCGCGTCATGCACGGTCTTCACCGGCCACACCCCGGAGATGTCGACCGGTTCGAGGCGGGCTTGACTATCCGAGCCGTGGTCCGGGTGGGGCCGTAGCACGGTCTGCGTGCCGTTGGCGGCTTCGGCGGCGTTTTGGATGAGCTCGCGGCAGCCGTCGATCCACACCCGGTAGTCGGCGTGCGCCTGGTAGGCCTCCAGCAGCGTGAACTCCGGGTTGTGGCTGAAGTCGACACCTTCGTTGCGGAAGGCGCGGCCCAGTTCGAACACCCGCTCCACGCCACCGACGCACAACCGCTTCAAGTAGAGCTCGGGCGCGATGCGCAAGAAGAGGTCCATGTCGTAGGTGTTGATGTGGGTGACGAATGGGCGGGCGGCGGCTCCGCCGTGGATCTGCTGCAGGATCGGGGTTTCCACCTCGATGAAATCCTTGGCGAACAACGTTTCCCGGACCGAGCGCAGCACGCAGCTGCGGGCCGTCACCAGATTGCGTGACTCGGCATTGACGGCCAGGTCGACATAGCGGCTGCGCACTCGCGCTTCCGGGTCGGTCAGCCCATTCCATTTGTTGGGCAACGGCCGCAAGCACTTTCCGACCATCCGCCAGTCGCTCACGATCAACGAGCGGGTTCCGCGTTTGCTGAACCCCATGTGCCCGGTCATCTCGACCAGGTCACCGAGATCGATGGCCGCGGTGAAATCGGCGGTCCGGCCGGACTCCAGGCGTGAATTATCCAGCAGCACTTGCATTTCACCCGACCAGTCACGCAACTCGGCGAACAGCACACCGCCGAAGTCGCGTATCCGCAGAATCCGGCCTGCCACCGAAACGATGTCCTGGTCGTCGGTGCCCAGGGCTTGCACGATGGTATGACTGGGCGGAGACCCCACCGGGTAGGCGTCAATTCCGTTGCGCTGCAGCGCTCTCAGCTTGGTCAAGCGCACCCGCACCTGTTCGGGCAGGCGGCGCCGGTACTCCTCGGAATCGACTTCGTCGCCGCGTTTGAGGCCGCTGACGTCCGGGGTGGATCCGTCTTCGTGCAGCAACCCGGATTCCGCCAGCCTGGCCGGCACGGCGGAGTGGTGCCCGGTGTGTACCTTGTCGCGCCGGCTGAACGGCAACACCAGGAAGCCTTCGGCCATGGCCGACGCGACGCCCACCCGCGGGATCAACCGGGCGTCCTCGTAGCAGGCGTAGCGCGGCACCCATTCGGGTTGGTATTTCATGTTGGAGCGGTACAGCGTCTCCAGCTGCCACCAGCGCGAGAAGAACAACAGCAGCCCGCGCCACAGCCGTGCGATGGGCCCGGCGCCGAGTTGGGCGCCCTGCTCGAATGCCGACCGGAACATGGCAAAGTTCAGCGAAACACGGTTGATGCCAATCCCTTCCGCGTTCAGGGCGAGTTCGCTGACCATGAATTCATTGGTGCCGTTGGGAGATTGGGGGGAGCGGCGCATCAAATCCAGCGAGACCCCGGTGCTTCCCCATGGGACCAACGACAGCATCGCGACTACCTGCAAGTCGCGATCCAGTGCCTCGACCAGCAGGCACTCTCCGTCGGCCGGATCACCCAGGCGCCCCAGCGCCATGGAAAACCCACGTTCGGACTGGGTATCGCGCCAGGCATTGGCGCGAGTGATCGTCTCGGCCATCTCGTCGGCCTCGATGTCCCGGTGCCGCCGAATGCGTACCGTCAGCCCGGCCCGGCGTGCGCGCGTCACGGCCTGGCGCACCCCGCGCATGTCCGGGCCGGACAGCTTGAAATCGGAGGTGCGCAGGATGGCCTCGTCGCCGAGCTCGAGGGCGTTCAGACCGCGCTCACGATAAGCCTGGGCCCCTTGGGAACTCGCGCCCATGACGCCGGGTGCCCAGCCGTAGGTCTTGCACAACGCCAGCCACGCCTCGACGGCCTGCGGCCAGGCCCGCGGGTCGCCCACCGGGTCGCCGCTGGCCAGGCAGACGCCGACCTCGACCCGGTAGGTGATCGCGGCCCGGCCGGTGTGGGCGAACACCACCGACTTGTCGCGACGGGTGGCGAAGTAGCCCAGGGAGTCGTTCTTGCCGTACAGCTCGAGCAGCCCGCGGATCGCCGACTCGTCCTCACCGGTCAGGGCGTTGTCGGCGCGCTGGGATTGGAACAGCACGATCGCGGCCGCGATCAGGGCGAGCGCGCCGAACAACCCGAAAATCGCATTGAGCAGTACGTGCGGCTTGCCGGTGAACAGGTCGGGGTCGGCGAGGGCGAACCCGACCACCCGGTTGGCCACGTATCCCAGTCGATCCTGTCGGGCCAGCGAGCCCGGGAAGAGCTCGACCAGGCCCCAGGACAACAGGATTCCGATCACGTCCCCGAGGACAAGGACGGCGGCCGCTTTGAACAACGCGGCCCGGCGGACCTTGGCCCAGAACTCCCGGTAGCTCAACACCAGCAGGACGATCACGACGATATGCATCGCGAACCCGAGGTTCTCGCCGAACGTCTCGGCCGCGGTGTTGTCACCGGCGGCGATGTCGGCGGCGTTCCAGAATGCGGCCAGGACCATCTGGCCGAGCAGCACCCACCAGGCGATGCGTTTGCGGGCGGTCAGCGCCGCCGCCAGCAGGGCCAGCACGAAAGACCAGGCGATGCTGGTGTCGGGGAAGTTGAACAGGTAGTCGTTGATGAACTCCCGCGGGCCCTTGATCAGCCACCGGATCAGCGGCGACACGCTGCCAACCAAGGACAGGGTGGCGATGACGCCAACGGTCCAGCCGGCGGCCGCCGGCACCCACCTGTACCGGGAACCCGACCGGCTGCCTGAACGAGGCCCCGAAGCAGCAGAAGCGAGAGTCACAGACCGCGAGGATAAGCCTTTAACCCGTGAAATGCCTGGCGAAGCGCCAATAGTCGTCGAGACTAGTTATCCGTTCCGGGCGAAGCGCGACCGCGGGCCAGACGCCTGCCCTCGGCGATCTCAGACAGGTGAAATGCGGGAAGACGCCTGATGACTGCTAGACTTTCCTCCACGACCATCCCGGCTCAGGCCTGGGACAGTTAAGTGGAGTCCCACTCCCACCGCTAGCCGCGAGATATTTCAAGGCGCAGCGGTCCGGTCACGGCACCGCGAGGTGCCTGTTTCGCGCATTGCGCGGACGGCTTGAATGCGTTTCAGGCCGTGATCGGTCGGCATGGGCCCTGCTTCTGCAGGGCTTTTTTGCTGATGGTGTGGCGATTCCACCGCTGAATCCCGACGGGCCCGAGTCATCGGTCGTAGCGAGACGACCACAGAAGCCCAACAAGGGAGGCCCCATCAGCACTGAGACCCGCGTCAACGAGCGCATTCGCGTACCTGAAGTCCGACTGATCGGCCCAGGGGGGGAGCAGGTAGGCATCGTGCGCATCGAAGACGCATTGCGCGTCGCCGCGGACGCCGATCTCGACCTCGTCGAAGTTGCTCCGAACGCCAGACCACCGGTCTGCAAGATCATGGACTACGGCAAGTTCAAGTATGAGGCGGCGCAAAAGGCGCGCGAATCCCGCCGGAACCAGCAGCAGACCGTGGTCAAAGAACAAAAGCTGCGACCCAAGATCGACGATCACGATTACGAGACCAAGAAGGGCCACGTAATCCGCTTCCTCGAGGCGGGGTCAAAGGTAAAGGTCACCATCATGTTCCGCGGACGTGAGCAGTCGCGGCCCGAGCTGGGCTACCGATTGCTGCAGCGTCTGGGGGCGGACGTCGCCGACTACGGATTCGTCGAAACGTCCGCCAAGCAGGACGGTCGCAACATGACGATGGTGCTGGCACCGCACCGCGGCGCGAAGACACGTGCCAGGGCGCGGCATCCCGAAGGACAGGGTGGCGAGCCGGCACCCGACGCCGAGGAGACCGGCGACACCGCAGCTTCACCGAACTGACCTGACTGCGCAACAGCGCAACAGCGAGCACTAGCCAGAACTAGAGGAAACATGCCCAAGGCCAAGTCCCACAGCGGCGCGACCAAGCGATTCCGGCGTACCGGGACCGGAAAGATCGTCCGCCAGAAAGTCAATCGTCGACACCTGCTCGAGCACAAGCCGAGCAAGCGCACCCGGCGGCTCGACGGCCGTACCGAAGTTGCGGCCAACGACACCAAGCGCGTCAACGCGATGCTGAACGGCTGACCTTCGACAAGCCGAGCGCCGGCCAGGGCATACACCGACCTGGCACCGGCACCCCGACCATTTACGTCTGAACGAGAGTAGGAACATCCATGGCACGCGTGAAGCGGGCAGTCAACGCCCACAAGAAGAGGCGCAGCGTCCTGACGGCCTCGAAGGGCTATCGCGGCCAGCGGTCTCGGCTCTACCGCAAAGCCAAAGAGCAGCAGCTGCATTCGTTGCAGTACGCGTATCGCGACCGGCGCGCACGCAAGGGCGAGTTCCGCAAATTGTGGATCTCGCGGATCAATGCGGCGGCGCGCGCCAACGACATCACCTACAACCGGCTGATCCAGGGTCTCAAGGCCGCCGGCGTGGAAGTGGACCGCAAAAACCTTGCCGACATTGCGATCACCGATCCGGCAGCGTTCACCGCGCTGGTCGATGTCGCCCGGGCGGCACTGCCCAAGGACGTCAACGCGCCCTCCGGAGAAGCTGCTTAACCCCGGTGCTCACCGAACGCTCGGCCCGGGTGGCCGCGGCGGTCAAATTGCATCGCCATGTCGTGCGACGACGGGCGAACCAGTTCCTGGCCGAAGGCCAAAACCTGGTTGAGGCGGCGTCGGCGCGCGGATTGGTCCGCGAGGTGTTCGTCACCGAACTGGCCGCGCAGCGGCACGCCACATTGTTGGCCACCCAGCACTCTCCGGTGCATGTCGTCACCGACCGCGCGGCAAAAGCGTTGTCCGACACCGTAACTCCGGCGGGGCTGGTGGCGGTGTGCGATATGCCGGCGACCGGACTGCACCAGGCGCTGGCCGGCTCGCCGCGCTTGGTCGCGGTGGCCGTCGAGATCGGCGAGCCGGGCAACGCGGGCACGCTGATCCGCCTCGCCGACGCCATGGGCGCCGCGGCGGTGATTCTGGCCGGCCACAGCGTCGACCCCTACAACGGCAAATGCCTGCGCGCGTCGGCCGGCAGCATATTCTCGCTTCCGGTCATCGCCGAACCCGACGTCGACGCGGTCCTGGGCGCCGTGCGCGCCGCCGGGCTGCAGGCGCTGGCCACCACGGTCGATGGCGGGACGCGTCTGGACGAGGCCGACGAGCTACTGGCCACGCCCACGGCGTGGCTGTTCGGCCCCGAATCGCACGGCTTGCCCGAAGAGATCACCGACCAGGCGGACCATCGCGTGCGTATCCCGATGTCGGGTGGCGCGGAGAGCCTGAACGTGGCTGCCGCCGCGGCGATCTGTCTGTACCAGAGCGCACAGGCGCTGGGTGTGCTGCAGGGCTTTTAGGCGGCCCTGCGGCGGCTTCCGGCGGGTCGCAGCCCGGCCAGCGACAGGGTGGTGTGCACCAGCGAGCCGGCCCGCTCGATCAACGACTTGCGCGGCGGGAAGTAATGCATCGGCAGCCCGCGGCGATCGCGCGGCGGCGCCATGAACTCGGGCGCCTCGACCAGCGGCGCGTCCATCGGCGACCGGCCCTCCGCGCGGCGGTAGGCGGCCAGCGCCCGCGGGTGCAGCCGGATTTCGTCGGGCACCGCCAGGAATGCCAGTGCGATCAGCTTGCCGAACACGCGCAGCAAGATTTCGTCGCCCGGCGTCCAGCGCATGCCCGCCTTCTCGCGCACCGCGGGCTCGAATAGCCCGGCCGCGATCCAGCGCTGTCCGGCCACCAGCGGCTTGAAGATCTGGTCCCAGATCGGCGTGGGCATCAGCACGAACCTCGGCTTCGGAATGCGTATCCGGAAGATGTCCAGCGTCGCCTGGTTGATCTCCAGCTCGTCGCGGCAGACCCGGTCCCAGTACTCCTGGAACTCCTCCCAGGATTGCGGCACCGGCCGCATGCTCATGCCGTACATCCGGTACCACTGCACGTGCTCGTCGAACAGCTGGCGTTTCTCGGCCTCGGTCAGGCCACCGCAGAAGTATTCGGCGACCTTGACGATGAGCATGAAGAACGTGGCGTGCGCCCAGTAGAAGGTCTCGGGGTTCAGCGCGTGGTAGCGACGGCCTTCGGCATCAATTCCCTTGATGGTGTCGTGGTAGTGCTTGATCTGCGCACCGGTCAGCGGCGCGCGCTCGCCGTCGTAGACCACGCCCATGATCGGGTACACCGACCGGGCTACCCGCTGCAGGGGCTCGCGCAGCAGGATCGAATGCTCCTCGACGCCCGCACCGAGCTGTGGGTACATGTTCTGGATCGCCCCGATCCAGACGCCCATCATGCCGGTGCGCAGATCGCCAAAGTACTTCCAGGTGAGGGAATCTGGTCCAAGCGGATCAGCGGATGTAGTCGATGCGGTAGTCATCACGACCTCCTACTTCCTGACTGACCTCACGATAACTTTGACAACAGACGTTGTCTACGATTTCGGCGCGCGCCACGCGAAGCTGTTACCGAGATTCCACAGGGGTGTGGCGACGTCGTGATCAGTCGCTTTGATGCGACGTCCGACACAAACCGGACAGGCGTCATTGCCCGGCTTCGGTGAAACTACTTACCCTTGCCAGGTGGAACTCGCGCCGCGCGATCCGGATCCGGGCGAGTCGTTAGAACAGGACTCCGAATCGGTGACGACGGCGACGCCTCCCGGCTCGACCTCTTTTTCGGGACGACAACCTGCGGTGTCGAAACACGCCGCGGCCCAGTGGTGGCAGAACGCCAATCGCAGCCCGGGCGTGGTGGCGTTCATCCGGCGGGCGCGGCGGATGCTGCCCGGGGACCCCGAATTCGGTGACCCGCTCTCGACGGCGGGCGACGGCGGCCCGCGAGCGGCGGCCCGCGCCGCCGACCGGCTGCTGGGGGATCGCGACGCGGCCTCGCGCGAGGTCAGTTTGAGCGTGCTGCAGGTATGGCAGGCGCTCACCGAGGCGGTGTCGCGACGGCCGGCGAATCCGGAGGTGACGCTGGTCTTCACCGACCTGGTCGGCTTCTCGACGTGGTCGCTGCAGGCCGGTGACGATGCGGCGCTGACCCTGCTGCGCCAGGTGGCCCGCGCCGTGGAGCCGCCGTTGCTCGATGCCGGCGGGCACATCGTCAAACGGATGGGTGACGGCATCATGGCGGTGTTCCGGCGCCCGGACGTGGCGGTGCGCGCCGTGGTGGCCGCCGACGAGGCGATGCGAGAAGTCGAGGTGGCGGGCTACCGGCCGCGGATGCGGGTCGGAATCCACACCGGCCGGCCGCAGCGGTTGGCCGCCGACTGGCTCGGCGTCGACGTCAATATCGCGGCTCGGGTGATGGATCGCGCCACCAAAGGCGGGATCATGATTTCGAGTTCGGCGCTGGATCTGATCCCGCAGAGCGAGCTGGACGCGTTGGGCGTCGTCGCTAAACGCGCACGTAAATCCATGTTTACACCTAAGACCCCGGGCATCCCGCCGGACTTAGCGATATATCGTCTCGAATACTCTTAGCAAGTTGACAGCGTCCCATCACAGGGACGAAACAATTTAGCCGTCATAATGGATTCAATGTTGGGGGGATTCTTTTCCGGGCTTGGCCGGGTCCGTTTCACCGTGGGG
This sequence comes from Mycobacterium sp. Aquia_213, assembly GCF_026625985.1. NCBI lineage: Bacteria > Bacillati > Actinomycetota > Actinomycetes > Mycobacteriales > Mycobacteriaceae > Mycobacterium > Mycobacterium sp. Aquia_213. The sequence goes on along the minus strand of NZ_CP113116.1, from coordinate 3,242,395 downwards.
TACGTCGCGGTTCTGCTTGCGGTCAGCTGCGCCATCTTGGTGCTCGGCCAGCACGCGCATGACGTCATCGTCCAGCGCGCCAGCACCAACCTGCACAACCTGGCGCACGGACACATCGGCACGCTGCTGGGCAGTGCGCTGGTCGTCGACGCCGGTCCGCTCTACTTCTGGCTGCCCTTCCTGACCTGCCTGCTGGCCCTGGCGGAGCTACATCTGCAGACCATTCGCCTGGTGATTGCCTTCGTGGTCGGCCACATCGGCGCGACGCTGGTGGTGGCCGCCGCTCTTGCCTCCGCGGTCGAGTTCGGCTGGCTGCCGATATCCATCGCACGGGCCAGTGACGTCGGGATGAGCTATGGCGCGCTCGCCGTGCTCGGCGCGATGACGGCGGCGATACCGCAGCAGTGGCGTCCGGCGTGGGTCGGCTGGTGGATCTCGGCGGGCCTGGTCTCGGCGATCGTCGGCGCCGACTTCACCTCCGCCGGGCACACCGTCGCCGTGATCCTGGGCGTGCTGGTATCCGCCCGGTTCCGTCAACCGATCCGCTGGACTCCGGTGCTGATGGCGATGCTGGTGGCGTCGTCGGGCTTCGGTTTCCTGGTGCTGGCTCACCACTGGGGCACGATGGCCGCGGCTCCGGTCGTCGGGACCCTCGGAGCGTTCGTGGCCTACAAGATCGGCCAGCTCAGGGCCGTGCGCACCAGACTGCCGGCTTCCGCCGCAGACGACGACGAAGCGCTTAGCGGCCGGCAGCCCGCGCTGGTCGGCTAACCCTTCGGTCGTCACCGAAGCGCGTTCAGTTCACCGAACTCGGTCACATATGATCGGCACTCGACCCGTGCCGCGCTCAAGCCCGCCCCGTTCGGCGACGATCCGGTCCGGAACAGCCTCGTCAGCAAGGAGAGTGCCGCCGCGTGGGTGATCAACCCGTCGACCTGTCGCCGAAAGCGTTGGCCGAGGCAGTCGGTGCAGCGCGGCAGGCCATCGGGCTCGCCGAAACCCTGGACGCGCTGGCAGTGATCAAGACCGAGCACCTCGGCGACCGCTCGCCGGTCGCGCTGGCGCGCCAAGCGCTGGGCACGCTGCCCAAAGAGGAGCGCTCCGATGCCGGCAAGCGCGTCAACACCGCGCGCGGCGAGGTGCAGGCTGCCTACGACGAACGGCTGGCAGTGCTGCGCGCCGAGCGCGACGCGGCCGTGCTGGTCGCCGAAAGCATCGACGTCACACTGCCGTCGACGCGCCAGCCGCCCGGTGCCCGGCATCCGATCACGATCCTGGCCGAACACGTCGCCGACACCTTCATCGCGATGGGGTGGGAGCTGGCCGAAGGCCCCGAGGTCGAAACCGAACAATTCAACTTCGACGCCCTCAACTTCCCGCCCGATCACCCCGCGCGCAGCGAGCAGGACACCTTCTACGTCGCGCCGGAGGATTCCCGCCAGCTGCTGCGCACCCACACCTCGCCGGTTCAGGTCCGGACTCTGCTGGAGCGCGAGCTGCCGGTCTACATCGTCTCGATCGGCCGCACATTTCGCACCGACGAACTCGACTCCACCCACACGCCGGTGTTCCACCAAGTCGAGGGCCTGGCCGTAGACCGGGGTCTGTCGATGGCGCACCTGCGCGGGACGCTGGACGCATTCGCCCGCGCGGAGTTCGGCCCCGAGGCGCGCACCCGGATCCGGCCGCACTTCTTCCCGTTCACCGAGCCGTCCGCCGAGGTCGACGTGTGGTTCGTCGGCAAAAAGGGCGGTGCCGGCTGGGTGGAATGGGGCGGCTGCGGGATGGTTCATCCAAACGTGTTGCGCGCGGCGGGAATTGATCCCGAGGTCTACTCGGGCTTCGCATTCGGGATGGGCCTGGAACGCACCCTGCAGTTCCGCAACGGTATCCCCGACATGCGTGACATGGTCGAAGGTGACATCCGGTTCTCGTTGCCGTTCGGGGTGGGGCTCTGATGCGAATTCCGTACGGTTGGCTGCGCGAGGTTGTCGCCGCCGGAGCACCGGGTTGGGATGTCAGCGCCGGCGATCTCGAGCAGACGCTGGTGCGCATCGGCCATGAAGTCGAAGAAGTCATCACCCTGGGTCCGGTCGACGGCCCGCTGACCGTGGGCCGGGTGTCCGCTATCGAGGAGCTCACCGAATTCAAGAAGCCGATCCGCGCCTGCCTGGTCGACGTCGGCGACGGTGTAGAGCATGGAATCGTCTGCGGTGCAACGAACTTCGCAGTCGGCGATCTGGTGGTGGTGGCGCTACCCGGCACCACGCTGCCCGGCGGCTTCGCGATCACCGCCCGCAAGACCTACGGCCGCAACTCCGACGGAATGATCTGCTCGGCATCCGAACTCGGCTTGGGCACTGATCATTCCGGGATTCTGGTGCTGCCCCCGGGGACCGCCGAACCGGGCGCCGGCGGCGCCGAAGTGCTCGGACTGGACGACGTGGTCTTCAACCTCGCCATCACCCCCGACCGCGGCTACTGCATGTCGGTGCGCGGCCTGGCCCGCGAGATCGCCTGCGCCTACGACCTGAACTTCGTCGACCCGGCCTCTGATGTCGTGGTCAAGCCGCTGCCGGCCGACGGTCAGGCGTGGCCGCTGACCGTGCAGCCCGAAACCGGCGTGCGCCGGTTCGCGCTGCGGCCGGTCACGGGGATCGATCCCGCCGCGGTGTCGCCGTGGTGGCTGCAGCGCCGGCTGCTGCTTTCAGGCATCCGCGCCACGTCCCCGGCCGTGGACGTGACCAACTACGTGATGCTGGAACTGGGTCACCCGATGCACGCGCACGACCGCAACCGCATCACCGGCGGCTTCAAGGTGCGGTTCGCGGAGCCCGGCGAGACGGTCGTCACGCTGGATGACGTGGCGCGCAAACTCGATCCGGCGGACGTGCTGATCGTCGACGACGTCGCGACGACCGCGATCGGTGGCGTGATGGGTGCGGCAAGCACCGAGGTGCGCGCCGATTCCACCGACGTGCTGCTGGAGGCCGCGGTGTGGGATCCGGCCGCCATTTCACGCACCCAACGCCGCCTGCATCTGCCCAGTGAGGCCGCCCGTCGCTACGAGCGGGCCGTCGACCCGGCCATTTCGGTGGCCGCGCTGGACCGCTGCGCCGCACTGCTGGCCGATATCGCCGGGGGAGCGGTGTCGCCGACCCTGACCGATTGGCGAGGGGACCCGCCGCGGGACGACTGGTCGTTACCGCCGATCTCCATCGCCGCCGATTTGCCGGACCGTTTCGCGGGCGTGGCGTACGCCGCGGGCACCACCGTTCGGCGCCTCACCCAAATCGGCGCTGCGGTAACCGAAAACGGTGACACGCTGACCGCGACACCACCGAGCTGGCGGCCCGACTTGTTGCAGCCCGCCGACCTCGTCGAGGAGGTGCTGCGGCTGGAGGGCCTGGAGGTCATTCCGTCGGTGCTGCCGCCGGCGCCGGCGGGCCGCGGACTGACACCGGTGCAGAAACGCCGGCGCGCGATCGGCAAGTCACTCGCCCAGTCCGGATACGTCGAGATCCTGCCGACCCCGTTCCTGCCGGCCGGGGTGTTCGACCTCTGGGGCCTGCCGGCCGACGACCCGCGCCGCACGGCGACCCGGGTGCTCAACGCGCTGGACGCGGATCGCCCGGAGCTGGCCACCACGCTGCTGCCCGGATTGCTGGAGGCGTTGGCGCGCAACGTATCCCGAGGACTGGTTGACGCCGCGCTGTATGCCGTCGCCCAGGTGGTGCAGCCGACCGAGCAGACCCGCGGTGTCGAGCTGATCCCCGTCGACCGACGGCCGACCGACGACGAGATCGCGACGCTCGACGCGTCGCTGCCCCGCCAGCCCCAGCACGTCGCCGCGGTGTTGGCCGGGCTGCGCGAACCGCGCGGGCCGTGGGGCCCCGGGCGCGCGGTCGATGCCGCCGATGCTTTCGAGGCGGTGCGAATCATCGCTCGCGCCAGTGGAATTGACGTCACGCTGCGGGCGGCCCAGTATCTGCCGTGGCATCCCGGCCGGTGCGCCGAGGTCCTCGTCGCGGACACCGTGATCGGCCATGCCGGTCAACTGCATCCGGCCGTCGTCGAGCGTTCGGGCCTGCCGAAGGGGACCTGCGCCGTCGAGCTCACCCTCGACGCGCTTCCGATCACCGAGCTGTTGCCGGCGCCCAAAGTGTCGCCGTTCCCCGCGGTCTTTCAGGACCTCAGCCTGGTGGTGCCCGCGGACGTGCCGGCCCAGGCGGTGGCCGACGCGGTGCGTGAGGGGGCCGGCGAGCTGCTCGAAGACATGCAGCTGTTCGACGTGTTCACCGGCCCGCAGATCGGCGAGGACCGCAAGTCGCTGACCTTCGCGCTGCGGTTCCGCGCGCCGGATCGCACACTGACCGAAGACGACGCCAGTGCGGCCCGGGATGCCGCGGTGCGCCGCGCCGCCGAGGCGGTGGGCGCCGAAATACGCGCCTAGGCTTCAGGTTTGGGCGACGGCAGCGCGCAGTCGTTCGCCGGGCAGTCGCCACAGCACGGTGCCCGCGGTGGCGGTGGCCGTCGCGGCGCGGGTCGCGCCCGGCCGCAACACGGCGACTTCGCCGAAAATCCTGCCCGGGCCCAGCGCGCGAATGCGTTCACCGGCCCGGTCGAAGTCGACGCGGCCGTCGACGATGAAGTACGCGTCGTGGGCGGGGTCGTTCTCGCCGAACACGACGGTGGGGGCGTCATATCCCTCGGTGGTCGCCGCGGCGGCCAGGTCGCGGATGGTGTCGGCGGGCAGGGCGGCCAACAAGGGTGCACCCGCCAGCGCGGCATCGCGGTCGTCGGCGGTTGCGGGCATGTTCGCTTCCCGCTCGGTGGTTGCCGTGTTGATGGTTTGACCCGTCGGGTCGAATCCGGTCAGCACCGTCAGGAAGGCCCGCCGCGGGAGGACCCAGAGCCGGCAGTCGGCGGTGGCCCGCACGGTAGCGGTGCGGGGGGTGTCGCGCAGCAGGGCGAGTTCGCCGAAGAAGTCGCCCGCACCAAGCGAGCGAACGTGGCGCCCGTCGACGCACACGTCGAGTTTGCCGGACTCCACGATGTAGAAGGAGTCGCCGTACTCGCCTTGGTAGGTCACGACCTCGCCGGCACCGACGTCTTGGCTGTAGATCTGGGTGGCGATCCGTTCCCGCAGCACGTTGGTCAGCGGCGCAAACAGCGCGATGTCGTCGAGAGCGCCGACCCGCTGACGCGTCGCCGCGACCCTGGCGTCGGTTCGCAGCAACGAGCGCGCAACACCGAGCGTGGCGAGCACCGTGAGCACGGCCAGCGCCAGCAGGCTGGTGCGCAGCGACCACCCTTGGGTGACGCGCGTGGTGGCCCACGCGCCCGCGGCCATCGCGAACTGGCTGAGGCCCTCGACCGCCCCGAGCACCCGGCCACCCGCCGACAACGGAATCAGACTTTGGATTTGCACCTGACCGGCCATCATCACCAGAGCGCTGCCGGCACCGAACGCGACGGTGGCGGCGAGCACGACGACGTAATGCGGCGCGGCCGCCATCAGCGTGAGCGCTATCGCCATGACGCCCCCGGCCACGACGAACCAGGGCCCAAGCCGGCGATTGCCGATCGCGCCGAGCGCCAACCCGCCGAGCAATCCGCCGCCGGCGATCAGCGCGGTGAGCACGCCGGGTCCGGCCTGTCCCCAGTGCAGCAGGTCGATCGCCAACGGCACGACGAAAACTTCGCTTGCCGCCAGCATCAGGAAGGCCAGCGCGGTCACGACAACGATCGAGCGCAAATGGGGTCCGGCGACGGTCCGGACCCCTCTGGCGGCTTCGCCCAGCGCGTGCCGCGGACGGTCGCCGGTGGCGCCATCGAGGCGATCCGCGACGTCCACCCGGACCGTCATGACTGCGCCTATCGAACCCAGGGCGAGCACCGCGGCGACGGTGACCGCGATCGCGGGGGTGGTGCAGGCCAGCATCAGGCCACCCGCGACCGGTCCGATCAGGATGCCAACCTTGTCCGCGGTGCCCAGCGCTGCGTGGCCCCTGACCAAGTCCTGGGGTCGCTGGGTGATCGAGGGGAGCAGCGCGGCGGTCGTCGGTCGGACGAACATCGCGGAGATGCCCTCGACGGCTATGACCGCGACCAGGATGGATACCGTCGGGATGAACACCGCCGAGACCGCCGTGACCACAATCGCCACGAAGCGGATGGCAAACACCGCGGTGAGGATGCGTTCGCGGGCGTACCTGTCGATGATGTAGCCCAGCGCGGGCGACAGCAGCGCCGCCGGCAACACCGCGGCGACGCTGATGGCTCCGACCGCGCCCACCCCGGCAAGGGTGAACGCGTAAACCATTGTGACCGTGTACCACATCCATTCCGCAACGGTCGCCAGCAGGCGCCCCACCACGAGCCGTTGCAGCTTGATGTTCCGCGACACCGACTCGGGGGCATGAAGGTGCACCCATCCCACATACCCTCACCGAGTAACGCGGACGTTCACGACAAGCGAAAACGCAGGGTTGAGTTCGCCCACGAGGACGCCGCGGCATGAATTTGCAATCAATCGCATAACCATGCAGAATCGGCTAAATGGCCGACGTAATAAGGGTCGCGGTTGCCGGTGCCAGCGGCTACGCGGGCGGGGAGATCCTGCGCCTGCTGCTCGGGCACCCGGCCTACGCCGACGGCCGGCTCACGATCGGTTCGGTGACCGCCGCCGCCAGTGCCGGCAGCACGCTCGGCGAGCATCACCCACATCTCACGCCGCTGGCCCAGCGCGTGGTCGAGCCCACCGAACTAGACGTGCTGCGCGGCCACGACGTGGTCTTTCTGGGCTTGCCGCACGGACATTCGGCGGCGCTGGCCGAGCAGCTCGGCCCCGAAACCCTGGTCATCGACTGCGGCGCGGACTTCCGGCTCACCGATCCCGCGGCGTGGGAACGGTTCTACGGATCCCCGCATGCCGGCAGCTGGCCCTACGGCCTGCCGGAATTGCCCGGGGCCCGGGAGCGGCTGCGCGGCGCCCGCCGCATCGCGGTGCCGGGCTGCTATCCGACCGCGGCGCTGCTGGCATTGCTGCCCGCGGTCGCCGAGGATCTGGTCGAACCCGCCGTCACCGTGGTCGCCGTCAGTGGCACCTCGGGGGCCGGTCGCGCCGCCAAGGCCGACCTGCTCGGCTCCGAGGTCATCGGATCGGCGCGGGCTTACAACATCGCGGGAGCCCACCGGCACACACCCGAGATCGCGCAGGGGCTGCGGGCGGTCACCAATCGCGACGTCACGGTGTCGTTCACCCCGGTGCTCATCCCGACCTCCCGCGGCATCCTGGCCACCTGCACCGCGCGCACTCGGGCGCCGCTCTCGCAGCTGCGTGCTGCATACGAAAAGGCTTACGATGCAGAGCATTTCATCTACCTGATGCCCGAAGGCCAGCTGCCCCGCACCGGCTCGGTGATCGGCAGCAACGCCGCGCACGTCGCCGTCGCGGTCGACGAGGACGCCGAGACGTTCGTCGCGATCGCCGCGATCGACAATCTGGTCAAGGGCACCGGCGGCGCGGCAGTGCAGTCGATGAACCTGGCGCTGGGTTGGCCAGAGGCAGAAGGACTTTCGGTCGTCGGAGTGGCGCCGTGACCGACGAGGGCGCGACGCGGCTGGTGCGCACCCAAGGTGTCACCGCGGCCGCCGGCTTTCGCGCGGCCGGAATCGCGGCCGGAATCAAGGCTTCCGGGGCACCCGACCTGGCACTGGTCTTCAACGAAGGACCCGACTATGCGGCCGCCGGGGTGTTCACCCGCAACCAGGTCAAGGCCGCGCCGGTGCTCTGGACCCAGCAGGTGCTCACCACCGGAGCGCTGCGCGCGGTGATCCTCAACTCCGGGGGCGCCAACGCCTGCACCGGGCCGGGCGGCTTCCAGGACAGCCACGCGACCGCCGAAGCGGTCGCGACCGCATTGTCGGACTGGGGCACCGAGACCGGCGCGGTCGAGGTCGCCGTGTGCTCCACCGGGATCATCGGCGACCGGTTGCCGATGGATAAGGTGCTCGAGGGCGTCACACACATCGTGCACGAAATGCATGGTGGGCTCAGCGGCGGCGACGAGGCTGCGCAGGCCATCATGACCACCGACACGGTGCCCAAAAAGGTTGCGCTGCATCATCAAAACAACTGGACGGTCGGCGGCATGGCCAAGGGTGCGGGCATGATGGCGCCATCGCTGGCCACGATGCTGTGCGTGCTGACCACCGACGCCGTCGCCGACGCCACGGCGCTTGACCAGGCGCTGCGCCGGGCGAGCCTGCGCACCTTCGATCGGCTCGACATCGACGGCTGCTGTTCGACCAACGACACCGTGCTGCTGCTGGCCTCCGGCGCCAGCGGGGTCGCGCCGTCGCAGGCCGAGCTCGACGAGGCGGTGCGGCAGGTCTGCGATGACCTGTGCGCGCAGCTGCAAGCCGACGCCGAGGGCGTGACCAAGCGCGTCATCGTGACGGTGATCGGCGCCCGCTCGGAGGACGACGCCTTCTTGGCCGCGCGCGCGGTCGCCCGCGACAGCCTGGTCAAGACCGCGATGTTCGGGTCGGATCCCAACTGGGGCCGGGTGGTGGCGGCCGTCGGCCTGGCGCCCGGAGTCACCATTGACCCTGATCGAATCACCGTGTCGTTCAACGGGTTTACCGTCTGCGTCAATGGTACCGGCGCTCCGGGTTCGCGCGACGTGGACCTGTCCGGGACCGACATCGACGTCATCGTCGACCTCGGCCTCGGCGACGGCTACGCCGCGATCCGCACCACCGATCTGTCGCACGCCTACGTCGAAGAGAATTCGGCCTACAGCACATGACGACGAACGTCGACGACTTACCCACCCAGGCCAAGGCGCAGGTACTGGCCGAGGCGTTGCCCTGGCTCAAGCAGTTGCACGGCAAAATCGTCGTGGTCAAGTACGGCGGCAACGCGATGATCGACGAGTCGCTGCGCCAGGCGTTCGCCGCCGACATGGCGTTCCTGCGCAACTGCGGAATCCACCCCGTGGTCGTGCACGGCGGTGGGCCGCAGATCACCGCCATGCTGCGCCGGCTCGGCATCGACAAGGGTGACTTCAAGGGCGGATTCCGGGTCACCACACCGGAAGTCCTCGATGTCGCGCGGATGGTGCTGTTCGGACAGGTGGGACGCGAACTGGTCAACTTGATCAACGCTCACGGGCCGTACGCCGTGGGCATCACCGGCGAGGACGCTCAGCTGTTCACCGCGGTGCGGCGCAGCGTCACCCTCGACGGCGTGGTCACCGACATCGGCCTGGTCGGCGACGTCGATCGGGTCAACACCGCCGCAGTGCTGGATCTGATTGCGGCACGGCGTATTCCGGTGGTATCGACGCTCGCGCCGGATGCCGAGGGTGTGGTGCACAATATCAACGCCGACACCGCCGCGGCGGCGCTGGCCGAAGCGCTGGGAGCCGAAAAACTGTTGATGCTCACCGATGTAGAGGGCATATACACCGACTGGCCGGATCGCGACTCGTTGGTCAGCGAGATCGATACGGCGAGCTTGACCCAACTGCTGCCCACCTTCGAGTCCGGCATGATCCCGAAAGTCGAGGCCTGCCTTCGTGCCGTCGCGGGGGGTGTGCCCAGCGCCCACGTCATCGACGGCCGGGTCCAGCACTGCGTGCTGGTGGAACTCTTCACCCCGGAAGGCACCGGCACCAAGGTGGTGCCCGCGTGACGACGACGATGCAGAGCGCAGCGATGCTGAGGAGCGGCACCATTGACTAAGACGAACACCGACACCATGCGGCAGCGGTGGGAAGCCGTGATGATGAACAACTACGGCACCCCGCCGGTGGCATTGGCCAGTGGCGCGGGCGCCGTGGTCACCGATGTGGACGGCAAGAGCTACCTCGACCTGCTTGCCGGCATCGCGGTCAACGTGCTCGGCCATGGTCACCCGGCCCTGGTCGAGGCCGTCACGCAGCAGCTCTCGACGCTGGGGCACACCTCGAACCTGTACGCCACCGAACCCGGTGTCGCGCTGGCCGAGGAATTGGTGGCCGCGCTCGGCACCGACACCCCGACCCGGGTGTTCTTCTGCAATTCGGGCACCGAAGCCAACGAGATGGCGTTCAAGTTGTCCCGGCTCACCGGTCGCACGAAATTGGTTGCCGCGCAAGAGGGTTTCCACGGTCGCACGATGGGCTCGCTCGCGCTGACCGGCCAGCCGGCCAAGCAGGCGCCGTTCGAGCCGTTGCCCGGCGACATCACGCATGTGCCCTACGGCGACGCCGACGCGCTGGCGGCCGCCGTCGGCGACGACACCGCGGCGGTATTCCTGGAGCCGATCATGGGGGAGAGCGGTGTCGTCGTCCCGCCCGAGGGCTACCTGGCGGCGGCGCGCGAGATCACCGCCCGGCACGGCGCCCTGCTGGTGCTCGACGAGGTGCAGACCGGAATCGGGCGCACCGGAGCCTTTTTCGCACATCAGCACGACGGCATCACCCCCGATGTGGTGACCCTGGCCAAGGGGCTCGGCGGCGGACTGCCGATCGGAGCGGTGCTGGCCGTCGGGCCCGCGGCCGAACTGTTGACACCCGGCCTGCACGGCAGCACCTTCGGCGGCAACCCGGTGTGCACGGCCGCCGCCCGTGCGGTGCTGCGGGTGCTGGTCGACGACGACCTGATCCGGCGTGCCGAGGTGTTGGGCAAGTCGCTGCGCCAGGGGATCGAATCCCTGGGCCACCCGCTGATCGACCACACCCGCGGCCGTGGCCTGTTGTGCGGCGTGGTGCTGACCGCCCCGCGCGCCAAGGCCGTCGAGGCCGCCGCGCGCGACGCCGGCTTCCTGGTCAACGCCACCGGACCCGACGTGATCCGGTTGGCGCCGCCGCTGGTGATCACCGAAGCCCAGATCGACAGCTTCCTCACCGCGCTGCCGGGCATTCTCGAGGCGGTGGGCGCAGGTGCCTAGACACTTCCTGCGCGACGACGACCTGTCGCCGGCCGAACAGGCCGAGGTCCTCGAGCTGGCCGCGGAGCTGAAGAAGAACCCGTTCAGCCGGCGTCCGCTCGACGGGCCGCGCGGCGTCGCGGTGCTGTTCGACAAGAACTCCACCCGCACCCGGTTCTCCTTCGAGGTGGGCATCGCGCAGCTGGGTGGCCACCCCGTCGTCGTCGACAGCAGCAGCACCCAGCTGGGCCGCGACGAGACGTTGCAGGACACCGCGCAGGTGCTGTCCCGCTACGTCGACGCGATCGTGTGGCGGACCTTCGGGCAGGACCGGTTAGAGGCCATGGCCTCGACCGCGACGGTGCCGGTGGTCAACGCGCTGTCCAACGAGTTCCACCCCTGCCAGGTGCTGGCCGATCTGCAGACCATCGCCGAGCACAAGGGATCGCTGCCGGGCCTAGCGCTGTCCTACTTCGGCGACGGCGCCAACAACATGGCGCATTCGTTGATGCTCGGCGCGGTCACCGCCGGGATGCACGTCACTATCGCGGCCCCGGACGGTTTCACGCCGGACCAGGCCGTGGTGGCCGCCGCCGAGCGGCGCGCCGCGGACACCGGCGCCTCGGTCACCGTGACCGCCGACGCCGACGGCGCCGCCGCGGGTGCCGACGTGTTGGTGACCGACACCTGGACGTCGATGGGACAAGAAGCCGACGGGCTGGACCGGGTCGAACCGTTTCGGCCGTTCCAGGTCAACACCCGGTTGCTGGGCCTGGCGAACGCGGAAGCCATTGTGCTGCACTGCCTTCCGGCGCACCGCGGCGACGAGATCACCGACGAGGTGATGGACGGGCTGGCCAGCGCGGTGTGGGACGAGGCCGAAAACCGGCTGCACGCCCAGAAGGCGCTGCTGGTGTGGCTGCTGGAGCGGTCCCGATGACGCCGCGCCGTCGACGATGCAGTGGGGGCACCTCCCGCTTGCGGGGGACGCAGCGATGCGGAGGAGCGGCGCAATGACGCGGAGCAAGGCCACCGCCGAGACCACCCGGGCAGGGCGGCAGGCCCGCATCGTGGCGATCCTGTCGTCGTCGTCGATCAGCAGCCAGAGCGAGCTGGCGGTACGGCTGGCCGACGAGGGCATCGACGTCACCCAGGCCACCCTGTCGCGCGATCTCGAAGAGCTCGGCGCGGTGAAGCTGCGCGGCGCCGACGGCGGCGTCGGGGTCTACATTGTCCCGGAGGACGGCAGCCCGGTGCGCGGCGTGTCCGGGGGCACCGCGCGGCTGTCGCGGCTGCTGAGCGAGCTGCTGGTGTCCACGGATGCCAGCGCGAACCTGGCCGTGCTGCGAACTCCGCCGGGCGCAGCTGACTATTTAGCCAGCGCAATCGATCGTGCGGCGCTACCGTACGTCGTCGGCACCATCGCCGGTGATGACACTCTCTTCGTGGCCGCTCGGGAGCCGATGACCGGCGCCGAGCTGGCCCGAACTCTGGAAAACCTCAAATAGTTTGGAGATTGATTCATGTCAGAGCGCGTCATCCTGGCGTATTCCGGCGGTCTGGACACCTCGGTGGCGATCAGCTGGATAGGCAAGGAGACCGGCCGTGAGGTCGTGGCGGTCGCGATCGACCTCGGCCAGGGCGGCGAGGACATGGACGTCATTCGGCAGCGCGCGCTGGACTGCGGCGCGGTCGAGGCGGTCGTCGTCGATGCCCGCGACGAGTTCGCGGACGGGTACTGCCTGCCCACCATCCTGAACAACGCGCTCTACATGGATCGCTACCCGCTGGTGTCGGCGATCAGCCGGCCACTGATCGTCAAGCACCTGGTCGCCGCCGCCCGCGAGCACGGTGGCGGCATCGTGGCGCACGGCTGTACCGGCAAGGGCAACGACCAGGTCCGGTTCGAGGTCGGATTCGCTTCGCTGGCACCGGATTTGGAGGTGCTGGCGCCGGTCCGCGACTACGCGTGGACACGGGAGAAGGCGATCGCGTTCGCCGAAGAGAACGACATCCCGATCAACGTCAGCAAGCGTTCGCCGTTCTCGATCGACCAGAACGTGTGGGGCCGCGCGGTGGAAACCGGCTTCCTGGAACACCTTTGGAACGCGCCCACCAAGGACGTCTACTCCTACACCGAAGACCCCACGCTCAACTGGAGCACGCCCGACGAGGTGATCATCGGATTCGAGCGCGGTGTGCCGGTCTCGATCGACGGCAAGCCGGTGACGGTGCTGGGAGCCATCGAGGAACTCAACGCGCGCGCCGGCGCCCAGGGCGTCGGGCGCCTCGACGTCGTCGAGGACCGGCTGGTGGGCATCAAGAGCCGCGAAATCTACGAGGCGCCCGGCGCGATGGTGCTGATCACCGCCCACACCGAACTCGAACACGTCACGCTGGAGCGCGAGCTGGCCCGGTTCAAACGGCAGACCGACCAGCGTTGGGGCGAGCTGGTGTACGACGGACTGTGGTACTCGCCGCTGAAGATCGCGCTGGAGTCGTTCGTCGCCAAGACGCAGGAACACGTGTCCGGCGAAATCCGATTGGTGTTGCACGGCGGGCACATTGCGGTCAATGGTCGGCGCAGCGCGGAATCGCTGTACGACTTCAACCTGGCCACCTACGACGAGGGCGACACCTTCGACCAGTCGAAGGCGAAGGGTTTCGTCTACGTGCACGGCCTGTCCTCCAAGCTCGCCGCCCGCCGGGACTTGGTTTCCGGTGAAAAAGCCGCCGAAGAACAGTGAGCACTCGCGAGGGTTCGCTGTGGGGCGGGCGGTTCGCCGACGGTCCGTCTGACGCGCTGGCCGCGCTGAGCAAGTCCACCCACTTCGACTGGGTGCTGGCGCCCTACGACATCATCGCGTCGCGCGCGCACACCATCGTGCTGTTCCGGGCCGGCCTGCTCACCGAGGAACAGCGCGACGGCCTGCTGGTCGGGCTGGACAGCCTCGCCGAGGACATCGCCGACGGCAGTTTCGGCCCGCTGGTGACCGACGAGGACGTGCACGGCGCGCTGGAGCGGGGGCTGATCGACCGGGTCGGGCCCGACTTGGGTGGCCGGCTGCGGGCCGGCCGGTCCCGCAACGACCAGGTGGCCACGCTGTTCCGGATGTGGCTGCGCGACGCGGTGCGCCGGGTCGCCGCCGGGGCGCTGGACGTCGTGGCTGCGCTGGCCGCCCAGGCCGAAGCCCATCCGACGGCGGTCATGCCCGGCAAGACGCACATGCAGTCCGCCCAGCCGATCCTGCTGGCCCATCACCTGCTCGCGCACGCCCACCCGTTGCTGCGCGACGTGGACCGCATCGCCGACTTCGACAAGCGCGCGGCGATCTCGCCCTACGGCTCCGGAGCGCTGGCCGGGTCGTCGCTGGGCCTGGATCCCGACGCGATCGCCGCGGACCTGGGTTTCACGGCCGCCGCCGCCAATTCCGTCGACGCCACCGCCGCCCGGGACTTTGCTGCCGAGGCGGCGTTCGTGTTGGCCATGATCGGCGTGGACCTGTCCCGGCTGGCCGAGGACATCATCATCTGGAGCTCGACGGAGTTCGGCTACGTCACGCTGCACGATTCCTGGTCGACCGGCAGCTCGATCATGCCGCAGAAGAAGAACCCGGACATCGCCGAACTGGCCCGCGGTAAGTCGGGGCGGCTGATCGGGAACCTGGCCGGCCTGCTGGCGACGCTGAAGGCGCTGCCGCTGGCCTACAACCGTGACCTGCAGGAAGACAAGGAGCCGGTGTTCGATTCGGTGGCCCAGCTGGAGCTGTTGTTGCCGGCGATGGCCGGGCTGGTGGGCAGCCTGACGTTCCACGTCGAGCGCATGGCGGAGCTGGCGCCGGCCGGCTACACGCTGGCCACCGACATCGCCGAGTGGCTGGTCCGCCAGGGAGTGCCATTTCGGTCGGCCCACGAGGCCGCGGGTGCCGCCGTGCGCGCCGCCGAGGGCCGCAGTGTCGGGCTTGAGGAGCTGACCGACGACGAGCTGGCGGCCATCAGCCCCGAGCTGACGCCCCAGGTCCGTGAGGTGCTGACCGTCGAGGGGTCGGTGTCGTCCCGCGACGCCCGCGGCGGCACCTCGCCCGGGCAGGTCGCCGTCCAATTGCGCGGCGTCCTGGACAGCTCTGCTCAGCTGCGGTTGCGGCTGGCCGAACAGTTCGAAGGCTGACTCGCGCCGCGGAACCACACTTTGCTGTGGCCATTCTCTCAGGTCAGCGGCTTATTGCGGCGCCGCTGGCGAAGGAGGAATAAACTAGCAGCTCGTAGCCACTGGGTTGAACCCGTCGACCTGCATGTTCGTCACCAAGGGGTGGGACCAATGAGCGTCATCGCAGGCGTATCCGGCGCGTTGCCGCCGTATCGCTATTCCCAGCGCGAACTCACCGACTTTTTCCTCAGCATTCCGGGGTTTGAGGACTACGAGGACATCGTCCGGCAGCTGCACACCAGCGCCAAGGTCAACAGCCGCCATCTGGTCATCCCGCTGGAGCGCTATCCCCGGCTGACCGACTTCGGTATGGCCAACCAGATCTACATCGACAACGCCGTTGAGCTGGGCTGCGAGGCGCTGTCCGGCGCGCTGGACGACGCGGGCCTCAAACCGAGCGACCTCGACGTGCTGATCACGACGACGGTCACCGGGTTGGCGGTCCCGTCCATCGACGCCCGGATCGCCGGGCGGCTCGGGCTGCGCGACGATGTGCGGCGGGTGCCGCTGTTCGGCCTGGGTTGCGTGGCCGGGGCGGCCGGTGTGGCCCGGCTGAACGACTATCTGCGCGGCGACCCGGATGGCGTGGCCGCGCTGATCTCCGTCGAGCTCTGCTCGCTGACCTACCCGGGATACAAGCCCTCGCTGGCCGGTCTGGTCGGCAGCGCGCTGTTTGCTGACGGCGCCGCGTCGGTTGTTGCCGTCGGCGAGAATCGCGCCGCGCAGATCGGCGCCGGCGGCCCCGACGTGCTGGATTCGCGCAGCCATCTGTACCCGGATTCGTTGCGCACGATGGGCTACGACGTCGGCACCGAGGGCTTCGAGCTGGTGCTGTCGAAGGACGTCGCGGCGGTCGTCGAGCAATACATCGAAGACGACGTCACCGAGTTTCTCGGGGCGCACGGCCTGACCGCGACGGACATCGGCGCCTTTGTCAGCCACCCCGGCGGTCCCAAGGTGATCGAGGCGATCACCGCGGCACTGAGCCTGCCCCCGGACGCCCTGGAACTGACGTGGCGATCGCTCGGCGAGATCGGCAACCTCTCGTCGGCGTCGGTGCTGCATGTCCTGCGCGACACCATCGCCAAGAAGCCGCCCAGCGGAAGCCCGGGCCTGATGCTCGCGATGGGGCCCGGCTTCTGCTCGGAGCTCGTATTGCTGCGCTGGCATTGATGATCGGCGGAGCGAATGAAGGCGGTCAGCCGAACCGTTGAGTTCGCGTTTCCGGGATGCCGATATCTTGCAGATAAGCGCGATTACGCAGCTTTGCCCGTTCGGTCGGGCAGCACGGAAGGCCAGGTTGCATGAATAGCACTCCTGAAGAGCTGGTCAAGGCCCTCCGCGCGTCGCTCAAGGAAAACGAGCGGCTGAAGCGAGAGAACCGCGAGTACCTGGCTTTGCTAACCAAGGAAGCGACCGAGCCGGTGGCCGTGGTGGGAATGGCCTGCCGGTATCCGGGCGGAGTGGACTCCCCGGAGGCCTTGTGGGAGATGGTCGTTGAGGGCCGCGACGTCGTGACCGACTTTCCGGCCGACCGCGGGTGGGATCTGGCCGACCTGTTCGATCCCGATCCCGACGCGACCGGCAAGTCGTACAACCGCTGCGGCGGATTCCTCTCGGATGTCGCCGATTTCGATGCCGCGTTCTTCGGAATCGCCCCCAGCGAGGCGCTGGCGATGGACCCACAGCAGCGCCTGTTGCTGGAAGTGTCGTGGGAGGCGTTGGAGCGGGCCGGGATCGACCCGGTCACGCTGCGAGGTTCGCCCACGGGTGTGTTTGTCGGCATCTTCCACGGCTCGTATGGGGGCCAGGGCCGCGTCCCCGGTGACCTGGAGCGGTACGGGCTGCGCGGTTCGACGCTGAGTGTCGCGTCGGGGCGGGTCGCGTACTCACTGGGGCTGGAGGGCCCGGCGGTGTCCGTGGACACGGCGTGCTCGTCGTCGCTGGTGGCCTTGCACCTGGCCGCGCGGTCGCTGCGTTCCGGCGAGTGCGATGTCGCCCTGGTCGGCGGCGTGACCGTGATGGCCACCCCGGCGATGTTCGTCGAGTTCAGCCGGCAGCGGGCGCTGTCCACCGATGGTCGATGCAAGGCGTATGCCGGTGCCGCCGACGGAACCGGTTTCTCCGAGGGCGTCGGCGCGCTGGTGGTGGAGCGGCTGGCCGATGCGCGGCGGTTGGGGCATCGGGTCTTGGCGGTGGTGCGGGGTTCCGCGGTCAATCAGGACGGCGCCTCCAACGGGTTGGCGACGCCCAACGGGCCGGCGCAGCAGCGGGTGATCCGGGCCGCACTGGAGAGTGCGCGGCTGGGTACGGCGGACGTGGATCTGGTCGAGGGGCACGGGACCGGCACCACGCTGGGCGACCCGATCGAAGCCCAGGCGATCTTGGCGACCTACGGGCAGGACCGCCCGGCCGAGCAGCCGCTGTGGCTGGGCTCGATCAAGTCGAACATGGGCCACACGTCGGCGGCGGCGGGCGTCGCCGGTGTGATCAAGATGGTGCAGGCGATGCAACACGGCGTGATGCCAAAGACGCTGCACGTGGATGTGCCTACGCCGCACGTGGATTGGTCGGCGGGAGCGGTGTCGCTGCTGACCGATCAGCGGTCGTGGCCGCCGGTGGATCGGCCCCGCCGGGCCGGGGTGTCGTCGTTCGGGATCAGCGGGACCAACGCGCATGTGATCGTGGAACAAGCCCCCATGCAGGATTTGCCGGCGGAAAACGTTGGCGCGCCGCCCGATAGCGACATGCCAATAGCTCCGTGGGTGTTGTCTGCCCGGTCCGCCGAGGCACTGGCGGGCCAAGCGCAGCGGCTGCTGGCGCACGTGCAGGCCGATCCGCAGCTCGGTGTGGCCGACGTCGGGTGGTCGCTGGTGTCGACCCGCTCGGTGTTCGAGCATCGGGCGGTGGTCGTCGGCGCCCGCGACGAGCTGATCGCGGGGCTGGCCGGGCTGGCCGCCGGCGAGCCGGGTGCCAACGTCGCGGTGGGTCGCGCGCAGGCCGTCGGCAAGACGGTGTTCGTGTTTCCCGGACAGGGCTCGCAATGGATCGGCATGGGAGCTCAATTACTGGACAGCTCACCGGTATTCGCCGAGCAGCTGAACCGGTGCGAGAAGGCGCTCGGTGAGTACGTGGAGTGGTCGCTGATCGATGTGATCCGAGGCGCGGCGGGTGCCCCGGGACTCGATCGGGTTGACGTGGTGCAGCCGGTGCTCTGGGCGATGATGGTGTCGCTGGCCGAACTGTGGCGCTCGGTGGGTGTGCATCCCGATGCGGTCATCGGCCACTCACAGGGCGAGATCGCGGCGGCATACGTCGCCGGTGCGCTGTCGTTGGAAGATGCCGCGCGGGTGGTGGCGCTGCGCAGCCGGCTGCTGGTGCAGCTGTCCGGGGCCGGGGGCATGGTCTCGCTGGCGTGCGGCCTGACGCAGGCGCGTGATCTGTTGGCACCCGCCGGTGATCGCCTGAATATCGCTGCGGTCAATGGTGTTTCGGCAATCGTCGTCTCCGGTGAGGTGGATGCCCTCGAGGAGTTGATGCGCCGGTGCGAGAGTGCGGACGTGCGTGCCCGCCGGATCGACGTGGACTATGCCTCGCACTCGGCGCAGATCGACGCGATTCGCGAGCCGCTCGCGAAGGCCTTGAGCGGCATCGAGCCGAGATCGTCGTCCGTCACTTTCTTCTCCACCGTCACCGGCGAACCCGTCGACACCGCGGGACTGAACGCCGACTACTGGTTCCGCAGCATCCGGCAGACCGTGCAATTCGAGCAGGCCGTGCGGACCGCGAGCGATGCCGGTTATCGGGTGTTCATCGAGTCCAGCCCGCATCCGGTGCTGGTCGCCGGCATCGAAGACACCGTCACCGATCGGAATCTCGCCGATGCCATCGTGATTCCGTCGCTGGGCCGTGACGATGGCGGGCTGGACAGGTTCTGGTTGTCCGCGGGTCAGGCCCACGCCGCGGGTGTGGCGGTGGATTGGCGTTCGGTGTTTTCTGGCGCCCGCCAAGTCGCGTTGCCGACGTATGCATTCCAGGGCCGTCGATTCTGGTTGCCGCCGTTGGGCATTGGTGGCAGCGACCTGGGCGGATTGGGTTTGGCCGGGGCCGAACACGGCTTGCTGGGCGCGGTGGTGCAGCGGCCCGATTCCGGTGCGGTGGTGCTGACCGGCCGGCTGTCGCTGGCGGCACAGCCGTGGCTGACCGATCACGCGGTGGCCGGCGTGGTGTTGTTCCCCGGCGCCGGGTTCGTGGAACTGGCGTTGCGGGCCGGCGACGAGGTTGGCTGTTCCGTCGTCGACGAGTTGACGCTGTCGGCGCCGCTGCTGTTGCCGGCGTCCGACGGGGTTCAGGTGCAGGTCGTGGTGGGTGCCGCGGGTAGTTCGGGCCGCCGATCGGTGTCGGTGTATTCACGTGGCATGCAACCTGATTCGGAATGGGCATTACATGCCGAGGGCGCGTTGAGCACGGCCGCGGACAATCGGGCTGCGGACTTGTCGGTATGGCCCCCGGTCGGCGCGGTCGCGGTGGACGTCGCCGACGCGTACCAGCAACTGACCGGGCGGGGCTACCAGTACGGTCCGGCGTTTCAAGGCCTGCAGGCCATGTGGCGGCTGGGCAACGAGGTCTTCGCCGAAGTCGCCGTGCCCGAGGTCGCCGGAGTGAAGGTCGACGGTTTCGGAATCCATCCGGTTCTCGTCGATGCCGCGCTGCACGCGATGGGAGTCGTCGGCGACCAGGCCGAGACCATGCTGCCGTTCTCCTGGCAGGGAGTGTGTTTGCATGCCGCCGGGGCGTCCCGGGCGCGGGTGCGGATAGCACCGGTGGGCGTGAGCGCGGTGTCGGTCGACCTGGCCGACGGAGCCGGCCTGCCGATTCTGTCGGTGCGCGAGTTGGTGGTTCGGCCCGTCTCGGCGGCCCAGCTGACGGCGGTGGCCTCCGCGCCCCGGGCCGGCGGTGGGCTGCTGGAGGTGACCTGGTCGCCGGTCTCCTTGCCGCCCAATGGTATTGGCGGCGACGACCTGACGGTGTGGTCGCCGAGCTCCGGTGACACGGTCGAATCGGTGTACACGGCCACGCATGAGGCGTTGGGCGTGCTGCAGTCGTGGCTGGCGGGGGACGACGCGCGGGTGCTGGTCGTGCTGACTCATGATGCGGTAGGGCTGGCCGGTGAAGACGTCGCGGATTTGGCGGGCGCCGCGGTGTGGGGGTTGGTGCGTTCGGCGCAGGCCGAGCAGCCCGGCCGGGTGGTGCTGGTCGATTCCGACGGATCGTTGGACATCGCCGACGTCGCCGGTTGTGGCGAACCGCAATTGGTGGTGCGCTCCGGCGTCGCGCACGGCGCGCGACTGACCCCGTCGCGGTCGGTGGCGACGCTGCCGGCCGGACAGTGGCGAATGAGCGTCGGCGGCGGCGGCACCCTGGAGGATCTGGTGGTACGTCCGCTCCCTCGTGCGGAGGTGGCGGCCGGGCAGGTGCGGGTGGCGGTCGCCGCGGTCGGGGTGAATTTCCGGGATGTGTTGGTGGCGTTGAGGATGTATCCCGGCGGCGGCGAGCTCGGCGTCGAGGGCTCCGGCGTGATCGTCGAGGTCGGTCCCGGCGTCCAAGGACTTTGCGTCGGCGACGCCGTGATGGGCTTGTTGGGGGTCGTCGGTTCCGAGGCAATCGTGGACGCGCGACTGGTGACCACGGTGCCCGCGGGATGGTCGCTGCCCCAAGCCGCGAGCGTGCCGGTGGTGTTCTTGACCGCCCTCTACGGATTGTCGGTGCTGGCCGGCGTCAAGGCCGGGGACAAGGTACTGGTGCACGCCGCCACCGGCGGGGTAGGGATGGCGGCCGTGCAGTTGGCCCGGCACTGGGGTGCCGAGGTGTTCGCCACCGCGAGCCGCGGCAAGTGGGACACGTTGCGCGCGATGGGGTTTGACGACGACCACATCGGCGATACCCGGAGCGTGGATTTCGAGGAGAAGTTTCTGGCCAGCACCGGCGGCGCCGGGGTCGATGTGGTGCTCAATTCGCTGGCCGGGGAGTTTCTCGACGCCTCGTTGCGGTTGCTGGTCGGCGACGGACGTTTCATCGAGATGGGCAAGACCGACCTTCGCGACCCCGCCTCGATGGCTCCGGGCGTGATGTACCGGGCCTTCGACCTGATCGAGGCCGGCCCAGATCTCACCTCGACCATGCTCTCCGACCTGATGGCGTTGTTTGACACCGGCGTGTTGAAACCATTGCCAGTCAAGGCATTTGATGTGCGAAATGCCTCGTCGGCATATCGGTTCGTCAGCCAGGCCCGCCACACCGGCAAGGTGGTGCTGACCATTCCCGACGGTCCCGGCGACGCGGTGCTCACGGGTTCGGGCGGCGGCCTGGCCGGTGGCAGCGTGCTGATCACCGGGGGCACCGGGATGGCCGGCTCCGCGGTGGCCGCACATCTGGTGGCCCGCTATGGGGTGGCCCATGTGGTGTTGGCTAGCCGCAGCGGCGGCCACGGAGCCGGGGTTGCGGAGCTGACGAAGCGGCTCACCGACGCCGGTGCCCAGGTGTCGGTGGCGGCCTGCGATGTGGCCGATCGGGATGCCTTGGCGGCGTTGATCGCTGAGTTGCCCGCGCAGTATCCGCTCAAGGGCGTGTTCCACGCCGCTGGGGTGCTCGACGACGGGTTGATCGCCTCCTTGACGCCGCAGCGAATGGACACGGTGCTGCGGGCGAAGGTCGACGGCGCCTGGAACCTGCACGAGCTGACCCGCGACATGGATCTGTCGGCGTTCGTGATGTTCTCTTCGATGGCCGGGATCGTGGGTTCCCCGGGCCAGGGCAACTACGCGGCGGCAAACAGCTTCCTCGACGAGTTGGCCGCCTCTCGGCGTGCCCGGGGCCTGGCGGGGTTGTCGGTGGCCTGGGGGCTCTGGGAACAGGCCAGCGGCATGACCCAACACCTCGACGAACGCGACAAGGCGCGGATGAGTCGAATCGGGCTCGCGCCCATGGCAACCGAGCAGGCCCTGCGACTTTTCGATACCGCGATGCTGGCCGACCGTCCCGCGGTGGTCGCCGCGCGCATCGACCCCGGCGCGCTGGCGGACAACGGCGCCACGCTGCCTCCGCTGCTGAGTCAGCTCGTCGCCCGCCCCATCCGGCGCGTCATCGACGAGTCCGACACCACGTCGGCGTCGATGACCAGCCTCGTCGCCCGCCTGCAGAGTCTGTCGGCCGAACAGCGACACAGCGAACTGGTGGACCTGGTCTGCCGCAACGCCGCCACCGTGCTGGGCCGTCCCAACGCCGCGGACATCAACGCGGCAAGCGTCTTCCAAGACCTCGGGTTCGACTCACTGACCGCCGTCGAACTGCGCAACCGGCTCAAAACCGCTAGCGGGCTTACCCTTTCGCCGACGCTGATCTTCGACTATCCGACACCGATCGTGCTGGCCGAACACCTCGACACCCGGCTGGTGGTTGCGACCACTCCCGCCGAGCAGCCCAACCTGATGGCCCGCTTCAACGACATCACCCGGGAGCTGCAAACGCTGCTGAACCAACCCGAGTGGCAGCCCGTGGACAAGACGCACCTGACCACCCGCATCCAGACGCTGCTGACCACGCTCAGCGCCCAACTGGATCCATACGACCAGCAGGAAGCCGATGACGAGGACATCCACAGTGCCAGCGAGAGCGAACTGTTCGCCATCCTCGACGAAGAACTCGGCTCGTAAGACGCCAAGGAGCGCCCGTGTCGGACACCGACAAACACCTTGATTACCTGAAGCGGCTCACCGCGGATCTGCGGCGCACGCGGCGGCGGGTGGCGGAGCTGGAAGGCAAGCTGTCCGAGCCGGTGGCGGTGGTCGGCATGGCATGCCGGTATCCGGGCGGAGTGGATTCGCCGGAAGCATTGTGGGACATGGTGGTTGAGGGCCGCGATGCGGTGTCGGACTTTCCCCCGGATCGGGGTTGGGACGTAGCGGGGCTGTTCGACGCCGACCCCGATGCCCCGGGCAAGATGTATGTGCGGCAGGGGTCATTTCTGGCCGACGCGGGCGATTTCGATGCCGGGTTCTTCGGCGTCGGCCCCAGCGAAGCGCTGGCGATGGACCCACAGCAACGGTTGATGCTGGAGTTGTCCTGGGAAGCCTTGGAGCGCGCGGGAGTTGACCCGCTGGGATTGCGGGGTTCGGCGACGGGTGTGTTCGCCGGTGTGATCCATGCCGGCTACGGCGGGCAGGTGGAAGGCGAGCTGGAGGGCTACGGGCTCACCGGCTCGACGTTGAGTGTGACCTCGGGCCGGGTGTCGTATGTGCTGGGTCTGGAAGGCCCGGCGGTGTCGGTGGATACGGCGTGTTCGTCGTCGTTGGTGGCGCTGCATCTGGCCGCGCAGTCGTTGCGATCGGGTGAATGCGACCTGGCCCTGGTCGGCGGCGTCACGGTGATGGCCACGCCGGCCGCCTTCGTCGAATTCAGCCGGCAGCGCGCGCTGGCCCCCGATGGCCGCTGCAAGGTGTACGCCGGGGCCGCCGACGGCACCGCCTGGTCGGAAGGCGCCGGCGTCCTGGTGGTGGAGCGGCTGGCCGACGCGCGCCGAGCCGGCCACCCGGTGTTGGCGATCGTGCGCGGTACCGCCGTCAATCAGGATGGCGCCTCGAACGGGCTGACCGCTCCGAACGGGCCCTCGCAGCAACGCGTGATCCGCACGGCGCTGGCCAGCGGGGGACTGACCGCGGCGGACGTCGACGTGGTGGAGGGCCACGGCACGGGAACCGTGCTGGGTGATCCGATTGAGGCGCAAGCGTTGTTGGCGACCTATGGCCAGGATCGGCCGGCGGACCGTCCGCTGTGGTTGGGGTCGATCAAATCGAACATCGGCCACACCTCGGCCGCCGCGGGCGTGGCCGGGGTCATCAAGATGATCGAGGCGATCCAACACGGGGTGCTGCCGCAGAGTCTGCACGTGGATGTGCCGTCCCCGCACGTGGATTGGTCCGCGGGTGCGGTGTCGTTGCTGACGGAGTCGCGGCCGTGGCCGAGCGGGGACGGGCCGCGCCGCGCCGGGGTGTCGTCGTTCGGGATAAGCGGGACCAACGCCCATGTGATCATCGAACAGCCGCCCGCTCCGGAGGCCGAAGACATTGCTGCCGAACCGGATTCGATCCAGACGGCGTGGGTGCTGTCGGCTCGCTCCGATCAGGCCTTGGCCAATCAGGCCAAGCGGTTGCTGGCGCGCCTGTCCGGTGACGCGAAACTCAACCCGGTGGACGTGGCCTGGTCCCTGGTGACGACGCGGGCGGTGTTTGACCATCGGGCAGTGGTGGTCGGCGCGGACCGGGACCGTCTGATCGCCGGATTGAGCGAGCTGGCCGCGGGTGAACCGGGCGCGGGTGTGGCGGTAGGCCGGGTCCGCTCGGCGGGCAAGACCGTGTTCGTGTTTCCCGGCCAAGGGTCGCAGTGGCTGGGGATGGGCCAGCAGCTCTACGACCGCTTCCCGGTGTATGCGCGGGCGTTTGACGAAGCGCTCGCCGCGCTGGATCCGCATCTGCGGTTACCGCTGCGGCAGGTGATCTGGGGCGAGGACGCCGAACTGCTGCAGAGCACGGAGTTCGCACAGTCGGCGCTGTTCGCCGTCGAGGTGGCGTTGGCCGCGTTGCTGCGGCATTGGGGCGTGCTCCCTGACGTGGTCACCGGCCATTCCGTGGGCGAGATCACCGCGGCACACGTGGCGGGCGTGTTGTCGCTTGCCGATGCGGCCAAAGTGGTTGCGGGGCGCGGTCGGTTGATGGCGGCGTTGCCGCCCGGAGGCGCGATGGTCGCGGTCGCCGCGAGCGAAGCCGAAGTAGCGCCGCTGCTGACCGCCGACGTGAATCTGGCGGCGGTGAATGCGCCCAACGGCGTGGTGATTTCGGGCCCCGATGCGGCGGTCACCGCAGTGGCCGACGGGCTCGCACAGCAGGGCCGGCGGGTGCACCGGCTGGCGGTATCGCACGCGTTTCATTCCGCGCTGATGGAGCCGATGCTCGAGGAATTCGCGCAACTGGTCGCCGGGGTGTCGGCCTCGCCGCCGCGAATAGGCTTGGTGTCCAACCTGACTGGACAACTGGCCGGGCCCGGCTACGGATCGCCCCAATACTGGGTCGAACACGTGCGCCAGCCGGTCCGTTTCGCTGACGGGGTGCGGGCCGCGGAGTCGTTGGGCGCCCGGGTCTTCGTGGAAGTCGGTCCCGGTCGCGGTCTCACCGCTGCCGTGGAGCAGTCGTTGACCACCGAGCAGGCGACATCGGTCGTCACGCTGGCCAAAGACCGCTCAGAAGCGGAGTCGGCGCTCTGTGCGCTCGGGCATTTGTTCACGATCGGCGTGACAGCCGATTGGCCCGCCGCGGTCGGCGACGGGCGCCGGGTCGACCTACCCACGTATGGGTTTGTCCGGCAACGATTCTGGCTTCCCCTTGGTTCGGTGGGATCGGGCAATGTGGGCAGCGTCGGTTTGACCCGCGCCGCGCATCCGTTGCTGGGCGCGGTGGTGGAGCGGCCCGACTCCGGCGGCGTGGTGCTGACGGGCTCGCTGTCGGTGAGCGGATCGCCATGGCTGGCCGATCACGTCGTCGACGGCGTGGTGTTGTTCCCCGGCGCCGGGTTCGTCGAGCTGGCTTTGCGGGCCGGCGACGAGGTCGGCTGTTCGGTGGTGGATGAGCTGACGTTGTTGGCGCCGTTGGTATTACCGCCGGGCGGCGCGGCTCGCGTGCAGGTCGTCGTGGATGCCGCAGGGGAGTCCGGGTCTCGGGCCGTGTGGGTGTATTCGCGTGGAGCGGCGATGGATTCGGTCTGGGTGCTGCACGCGCAGGGCGCGTTGAGTGCCGTGCCGCCCGAACCCGCGGCGGACTTGTCGGTGTGGCCGCCGGTCGGGGCTTCCGTGGTCGAGGCCGGCGACGTGTACGACGTGTTGGCGGCGCGGGGCTACGACTACGGGCCGGCATTCCGCGGTCTTCGAACCCTGTGGCGGCGCGGGCAAGAGGTCTTTGCCGAAGTAAGTGCCGGCGACGGTGTGACCATGAGCGGCTTCGGGATTCATCCCGTCGTGCTGGACGCCGCGTTGCATGCCTGGGGGATCGCCGAGGGTGGCGATTCGACGATGCTGCCGTTCTCCTGGCAGGGAGTGTGTTTGCATGCCGCCGGGGCATCCCGGGTTCGGGTGCGGATCGCGCCGGCGGGTACCGGGGCGGTGTCGGTGGATTTGGCGGATGCGACAGGCCTGCCGGTGTTGTCGGTGCGGGAGTTGGTGGTTCGGCCGATCTCGATCGGCGCGCTATCGGCCGCCTTGGCGGCCGCAGCCGGTGGCGGTGGCGGACTGTACGAAGTCACCTGGTCCCCGGTGTCGTTGGAGCCCAACGCTGTTGCCGCCGAGGGTCTGACGGTGTGGGAGCCGAGCTCCGGTGACGCGATCGGGTCGGTCTATGCGGCCACTCATGAGGCGTTGGGTGTGCTGCAGTCGTGGCTGGCCGGCAGCGATGCGGGGCCGTTCGTTGTGCTGACTCATGGTGCGGTCGGGCTGTCCGGTGAGGATGTCACGGATTTGGCGGGTGCGGCGGTATGGGGGTTGGTGCGTTCGGCGCAGGCCGAGCAGCCGGGCCGGGTGGTGCTGGTCGATTCGGACGGGTCGTTGGACGTCGCCGAGGTCATTGCCTGTGGCGAACCGCAATTGGTGGTGCGTTCCGGCGTCGCGCATGCGGCGCGGCTGGGTGCCGTCGGGGCCGGCGCGGTGCTGGAGTTGCCGGCCGGCGGCTGGCGATTGGCCGCGGGTGGCGGCGGCACCTTGGAAGACGTCGTGGTTGCTCCGGCCGGGCCGACGGAGCTGGCGGTCGGGCAGGTGCGGGTGGCGATGGCCGCGGTCGGGGTGAATTTCCGGGATGTGTTGGTGGCGTTGGGGATGTATCCCGGTGGCGGCGAACTCGGCGCCGAGGGCGCGGGGGTGGTGCTCGAGGTCGGCCCCGGCGTTGAAGGCCTCGCCGTCGGCGATGCGGTGCTGGGCTTGGTGGGGGTTGTTGGTTCCGAGGCGGTGGTGGATGCGCGGCTGGTGACCACGGTGCCCGCGGGATGGTCGCTGCCCCAAGCCGCGAGCGTGCCGGTGGTGTTCCTGACCGCCTTGTACGGATTGTCGGCGCTGGCCGGGCTGAAGGCCGGCGAGCGGGTGCTGGTGCACGCCGCCACCGGCGGGGTGGGCATGGCCGCGGTGCAGCTGGCCCGGCACTGGGGCGCGGAGGTGTTCGCCACCGCGAGCCGCGGCAAGTGGGACACGTTGCGCGCGATGGGGTTTGACGACGACCACATCGGCGATACCCGAACGCTGGATTTCGAGGAGAAGTTTCTCGCCGCCACCGGCGGCGCCGGCGTCGACGTGGTGCTCAACTCGCTGGCCGGAGACTTTCTCGACGCGTCGCTGCGGTTGCTGGTCGGCGGCGGACGGTTCATCGAGATGGGCAAGACCGACCTTCGCGACCCCGCCTCGATGGCTCCGGGCGTGATGTACCGGGCCTTCGACCTGATGGAGGCTGGCCCCGACCACATCGCATCGATGCTCGCCGACCTGCTCGAACTGTTCGGCGCCGGCGTGTTGAAGCCGTTGCCGGTCAAAACGTTTGACGTGCGATGCGCGTCGGCCGCGTATCGGTTCGTCAGTCAGGCCCGTCAAATCGGCAAGGTGGTGCTGACGCTGCCGGATGGCCCCGACGATCCGGTGCTGGCGAGTTCGGGCGGCGGCCTGGCCGGTGGCAGCGTGCTGATCACCGGGGGCACCGGGATGGCCGGCTCCGCGGTGGCCGCACATCTGGTGGCCCGCTATGGGGTGGCCCATGTGGTGTTGGTCAGCCGCAGCGGCGCCAATGGCGAGGGCGTCGCGGAGTTGGTGGATCAGCTCAAAGCGGCCGGGGCCGAGGTGTCGGTGGTGGCCTGCGATGTTGCCGATCGAGATGCGTTGGCGGGGGTGCTTACTCAGCTGCCCGCGCAGTACCCGCTCAAGGGCGTGTTCCACGCCGCCGGAGTGATCGACGACGGGTTGATCGCGTCGTTGACGCCGGATCGAGTGGACGCGGTGTTGCGGAGCAAGGCGGACGGCGCCTGGAACCTGCACGAGCTCACGCGGGATGCGGACCTGTCGGCGTTCGTGCTGTTCTCGTCGATGGCCGGGATCGTGGGTTCCCCGGGGCAGGGCAACTATGCCGCGGCGAACAGTTTCCTCGACGGCCTGGCCGCCTACCGGCGAGCCCACGGTCTGGCGGGATTGTCGGTGGCATGGGGACTCTGGGAACAGGCCAGCAGCCTGACTCAGCACCTCAGCGATCGCGACAAAGCCCGGATGAGCCGGGGCGGATTGGCGCCGCTGTCCACCCCGCATGCGCTACAGCTGTTCGACGAGGCCATGCTTGCCGATCGCCCGCTGCTGGTGGCGGCCCGCATCGACTCGGCGGGTCTGGGCGCGGGCGGCGCCGTGCCGCCGGTGCTGCGTGACCTGGTCGCCCGGCCGGGGCGGCGACTGATCAGTGATGCCGACGCGGCGGTGTCCACGTCGAGCTTGGCCAGCAGGCTGCAAGGACTCAGTCCCGAGCAGCGACACCACCAGTTGGTGGAATTGGTGTGCACCAACGCCGCAACCGTTCTCGGCAGGTCCAATGCCGACATCGAGGCTGCGCTGCCGTTCCAAGACCTCGGGTTCGACTCGTTGACCGCGGTGGAACTGCGTAACCGCATCAAAATGGCTACCGGGCTTACCCTTTCACCCAGCCTGATCTTCGACTTCCCGACGCCGGCGGCGCTGGCCGAACACATCGACGAACAGCTCAGCTCCGTGACACCGAGTGCACCCGCGGGCGGACCGGACCAGCTGGCGCGTTTCAACGACATCGCCCGCGAGTTGCAAACACTGGTCAACCAACCCAATTGGAGCCCGGACGACAGAACCCGGTTGGCCGCCCGCATCCAGGCCATCGCGAGCGAACTGGAAACCCCACCGCCGCTGACATCCAGCGAATCGCACGCTATCGACGACGACATCACCACCGCCACCGAACGCGAACTCTTCGCGATCCTCGATGACGATCTTGGCCCCTGATGTCGCCGACAGACGTCGCGATCATCGGCTTGGCCTGCAGGTTGCCCGGTGCCGCGACCCCGCGTGACTTCTGGCATCTGGTTCGCGACGGGCTGGAGGAGACCCGGCTACCCGGTGATACCGCCGAGTTCGACGCCGACTTCTTCAACCTGTCGCCCCGCGAGGCCCGGGCGATGGACCCACGTCAGCGGATGGCACTCGAGTTGGCGTGGGAACTCTTCGAAGACGCATTTCTGGTGCCGGAAACCCTGCGGGGCGAACAGGTTTCGATCTTCCTCGGCGCGATGACCGACGACTACGCGGTCCTGACCCTGCGCGACGGCGCGGACAACCTCGATCATCACTCGTTCGGCGGCGTCAGCCGCGCAATGATCGCCAACCGGATCTCCTACGCCCTCGGCTTGCAGGGCTCCAGCATGATCGTCGATACCGGTCAGTCGTCTTCCCTGGTCGCGGTGCATCTCGCCTGCGAGAGCCTGCACGCGGGCGAGTCGTCGCTGGCGATCGCCGGCGGGATCCACCTCAACCTGGCCGACGAAACCGCAATGCTCGAAACGGAATTCGGTGCAATGTCGACGTCCGGGCATACCTACGCCTTCGACGGACGCGCGGACGGCTACGTGCGGGCGCAGGGTGCCGGCATGGTCTTGTTGAAGCCGTTGACCGCCGCCATCAGGGACGGAAACAGAATCCGCGCCGTCATCCGGGGCAGTGCGGTCGGCAACGCCGGACACAGCTCCGCCGGCCAGACCGTGCCCTCGGTCCCGGGGCAAGCCGACGTGATCCGCCGGGCGCTCGCCCGCGCCGGGCTGGGCGCCGCCGATATCGATTACGTCGAGGCGCACGGCACCGGAACCGAAGTCGGCGACCCGGTCGAAGCGCGGGCACTCGGTGAGATCTTCGCCGCACGCCAACAGCGCCCGGTTCGGGTGGGATCGGTGAAAACCAATATCGGCCACACCGGCAGCGCCGCCGGAATCGCGGGCCTGCTCAAAGCGGTACTGGCCGTCGAAAACGCCGAGATCCCGCCAAGTCTCCACTACGACGGCACCGCCCCGGGCAACGACCTGAAAAGCCATGGGTTGCAGGTTAATACCGCACTGGCAGCCTGGCCGAACCAAGGCCGGCTGCGACGGGCCGGGGTGTCGTCGTTCGGAATGGGCGGCACGAACGCGCATGTGATCCTCGAGGAGGCGCCCGCGCAGCCGGAAAGTGTTGTGGCCGAGGCGCAACAGGTCACACCGGTGCCGTGGATGCTCTCGGCACGTTCGGGGCGAGCCTTGATCAACCAGGCCGCGCGGTTGGCCGCCTACGTCGCCTCCGACGGAGAATTGACGACCACGGATGTGGCGTGGTCGCTGGCCACCACGCGTTCGGCTTTCGAACACCGGGCGGTGCTGGTGGGCAGCGATCGTGAAGCCCTCACCGCGGGTTTGACGCGGTTGGCCGCCGGGGAGTCGGGGGCGGTCGCCGGCCGGGCCCGGGGAACCGGCAAGACGGTGTTCGTGTTTCCCGGCCAAGGCTCGCAATGGCTGGGGATGGGCCGGCAGCTCTACGACCGGTTTCCGGTATTCGCCCGGGCTTTCGACGAGGCCGTCGACGCGTTGGACGCCCAGCTGCGTTCGGGTTTGCGCGACGTGATGTGGGGTCAGGACCCCGAGCTGTTGGCGAATACCGAGTTCGCGCAGCCGGCATTGTTTGCCGTCGAGGTGGCCTTGGCGACGCTGTTGCAAAGCTGGGGAGCCGAACCCGATCTGGTGATGGGCCATTCGGTGGGGGAGATCACCGCAGCGCATGTCGCGGGCGTACTCACCCTTGACGATGCCGCACGGCTGGTGGCGGCTCGGGGCCGCTTGATGGCGGGCTTGCCGGGCGGCGGTGTGATGATCGCGGTCGCCGCCGGCGAGGACGACGTGATGCCGTTGCTCACCGACGGTGTGGCGATCGCGGCAGTCAATGCGCCTTCCTCCGTGGTGCTTTCGGGTGCCGAGGTCCCGGTGGGTGCCGTGGCCGACCGGTTGGCGCAGCGGGGGGTGCGGGCGCATCGGCTGGCGGTGTCGCACGCGTTTCATTCGGTGTTGGTCGAGCCCATGATCGACGAATTTGCCCGGCTGATCGCAGACATCAAATCCGACGAGCCGCGGATTGGCTTGGTATCCAACGTGACTGGCCAGTTGGCCGGTGCTGACTATGGATCGGCGCAGTATTGGGCCGAGCATGTGCGCTGCCCGGTGCGCTTTGTCGATGGGGTGCGGTTGGCGGAATCGCTGGGCGCCACCGTTTTTGTCGAAGTGGGCCCGGCGGCCGGCCTGAGCGCCGCGGTGGAGCAGTCGCTGAACGCCGAGCACGCCGCCGCGGTGGCGACGCTGGTCGACGAGCGGCCCGAAATCGAATCGCTACTGACCGCGGCCGGGCAACTATTCGTCAGCGGCGTGGCGGTCGATTGGCGGTCGGTACTTAACGGCCTGGGTGGCCGCCGAGTCGAGTTGCCGACGTACGGCTTTGCCCGGCAACGGTTTTGGCTGGATTCGCGGGCAGACGCACCGGCTCCGTTGATCGACCGGGCGGCGGATCTGGCCGGGCAGCTGCGAGCACTGGCTCCCGAGGACCAGCGCCGCCAGCTGGTGGAACTGGTGTGCGCGCATGCGGCAACCGTGTTGGGGCACTCGAACAGTCGTGACATCGATGTCGAGCGCGCCTTTTCCGACATCGGCTTTGAATCACTGACCGGCGTCGAACTTCGCAACCGGCTCAAGGCCGCTACCGGGTTGGCCTTGTCGCGCACGCTGATCTTTGACTTTCCCACCCCGTCGGCGCTGGCCGAACAACTGCGTCATCAACTGCTGCACGACGACCGCGAAGATTCCGATGACGAGAAGACGTGGCAGGCACTGAAAAAAATTCCGCTGCGCGAACTTCGGCGAACCGGCCTGCTCGACAAGCTCTTGCTGCTGGCCGGCGAGTCCGAAATCCGACGGTCCGAACCCGAGGTCGACGACGACGTCATCGATTCGTTGAGCCCCGATGCGTTAATCGCTATGGCGTTGGAATCCGACAGAGCGGATGATGTCGAGTGACGAAATCCGCGCTGGCAGGCCTGATTCCACGCCCCTCACTCTGAGTGATATCCGACACATGTTGAATAGCCGTAGCTTTGCGGCCCTGAACCAGACCGCATAAACTTTCGTGCAATGGGGGGAATCGTTTTACGTAGAGGCTCCGAGTAGAGGCTGGTATGAGCGTCATCGCAGGTGTGTTCGGTGCATTGCCACCGCACCGGTACAGCCAGGGCGAGATTACCGACCAATTCGTCGAGTTCCCGGTCTTGAAGGAACACGAAGCGATCGTCCGGCGTCTGCACGGCGGCGCGAAGGTCAACAGCCGCCACCTCGTCCTGCCCCTCGAGCGATACCTGTCGCTGACCGACTTCACCGAGACGAACGAAATTTTCATCGAAAACGCCGTCGACCTCGGCTGCGAGGCGCTACTGGGCGCTCTCGAGGAGGCGGGGCTGCAGCCCCAGGATGTCGACATGATCGCCACCACGACCGTCACCGGCGTTGCGGTGCCGTCGCTGGATGCCCGCATCGCCGGGCGAGTCGGCCTGCGCCCCGACGTGCGCCGGGTACCGCTGTTCGGACTGGGCTGCGCGGCCGGCGCGGCGGGCGTCGCTACCCTGCACAACTATCTGCGTGGTGCGCCCGACGGCGTCGCGGTGCTGGTGTCCGTCGAGCTGTGCTCGCTGACCTTCCCCACCGTCAAGCCGACCGTATCGGGGCTGGTCTCGACCGCGATGTTCGGCGATGGGGCGGCCGCGGTGGTCGCCGTCGGCGATCGGCGCGCCGAACAAGACCCCCAGCTCCGGCCCAGCGGCCCCGATATCGTCGCTTCGCGCAGCCGCCTCTACCCCGAATCGCTGCACGTCATGGCGTGGAACGTCGGCCCCGCCGGCCTGCAGCCCGTTTTCTCCCCGGAGCTCGCCACGCTCATCGAAGGGCACCTGGCCGACGACGTCGACCGATTCCTCAGCGGACACGGGTTGACCAGGGGCGATATCGAAGCATGGGTGGCCCATCCGGGCGGTCCGAAGGTGATCGACGCGATTGGCAAGAGCCTCGAGCTGCCCCCGGAAGCGCTCGAGTTGACCTGGCGCTCGCTGGGTGAGATCGCCAACCTCTCGTCGGCCTCGGTGTTGCACGTGCTGCGCGACACCATCGCCAAGCCGCCGGCCAGCGGCAGCCCAGGGCTGATCGTCGCGATGGGTCCCGGATTCTCGTCCGAGCTCGTACTACTGCGCTGGCACTGAGTCCGCGATTTCGACGACCAGGCCCGGCGTGGGGGTCAGCGCCGCGAGGTTGGCGGCGCGGATTCGCTGAGCGGGCAGCCGTAGCTTGGTGCGGGCGACCAGCCGGGCAAGCATGACCGTCATCTCGGTCGTGGCCATCGCCGCCCCGATGCACCGGTGCAATCCGCCGCTGAACGGAATGAACTGATGCGGAGCGGGCTTGCGGTAGTCCGCCG
Organism: Mycobacterium sp. Aquia_213; assembly: GCF_026625985.1. Classification (NCBI taxonomy): domain Bacteria; kingdom Bacillati; phylum Actinomycetota; class Actinomycetes; order Mycobacteriales; family Mycobacteriaceae; genus Mycobacterium; species Mycobacterium sp. Aquia_213. The sequence goes on along the minus strand of NZ_CP113116.1, from coordinate 3,208,657 downwards.
AGCCCGGATCCCACCGCTGCGGCCGGAACTCGCGCGGGTCCGGCCACACCTCGGGCAGCCGGTGAGTGACGTAGGCGCTGAAGATCAACAATCGGCCGGCTCGGATGCGGCGCCCGTCGAACTCGAGGTCGCGCATCACCCGTCGGGCCGAGATCACGCCGGGGGAGTACAGCCGCAGCGTCTCGTGCACGACGCCGTTGAGGTAGGTCAGCGCATCCAGGTCGGCCGCGGCGGGCGGCTCGTCGCCCAGTACCCGGCGAACTTCGTCGGCGGCGTTGTCCCACGCCCCGGGCAACGTCAGCAGGGTATAGAGCGCCCAGGCCAGCGCGCCGCTCGTGGTCTCGTAGCCGGCGGTGATAAGCGAAATGATCGAGTCACGAATCTCGTTGTTGCTCAACGCATATCCCTCGTCACCGCGACCGTTTATCAACATGGTCATCAGGTGGTCGTCGGGCCTGGGCGCGGCGCGGGCATCGGCGATCAGCGCGTCGACGAAGTCGTTGAGGCGCTGTCGGGCGGCCATCGCCCGTCGCCATCCGGGAGAGTTGAGGCGCTGCTGCAGCGCCGCCAGCTGGGGCAGTTGGTGGGTCAGGTCCAGCAGCGGCTGCAGCTGCTCGCCGAGAAAGTCGGAGTGCGCGGCCAGGCGCGAGCCGAACAGGCTCTCCGCGGTGCTGCGCCGGACCGCGGACCGGCACTCCCGATAGAGGTCCAGCCGTTGCCCGGGCCGCCAGGCGTCGATGACCGCGTCGATATTGGACACCATGGTCTGCACGTAGTCCTGGATCTGGCGGTGGCGCAGCCCGGGGGCCACCACACTGCGGCGGCGCCGGTGGTCGTCCCCGTCGCTGACGATCAACGCGGTGGGCCCGTCGACGATGGCCAGGCTCTCGAACGTCTGCGCCCAGCTGAACGCATCGGCATTGGCAAAGACGAATTTGTTCGCCTCGGGTCCGAGCAGATAGGTGTAGCCGTGCCGGCCGACGCCGGAATTGATCACCGGGCCCCGCAGCCGGTACAGGGCGAGTAACCCTTCGCCGGGCAGGTAGCGAACCGGTTCCTTCCGCATGGTGACTACTCGACCACTTCCGAGAGCTCCAGCCAACGGCTTTCCAGCGTTGCGACGTCGTCTTCCAGGGCGCGCAACTCGCCCGTCAACCGGGTGATGCCGACGTGGTCGGACTGGTCGTGGTCGGCGAGTTCGACGTGTTTGGCCGCAATCCGGTCGGCCAGCCGGGCGAGCTGGCGGTCGACCGAGGCCAGTTCCTTCTCGGCGGCCCGGCGTTGCGCACCGGACATCGCCGCGGGCTCGGGTGTTGCCCGTTGCGGTTCCACGGCACCCGTCGACCGGGCGGCCAGCTGCAGGTACTCGTCGACGCCGCCGGGCAGGTGGCGCAGTCGGCCGTCGAGAATCGCGTACTGCTGATCGGTGATGCGTTCCAGCAGATAGCGGTCGTGCGAGACGACGATCAGGGTGCCCGGCCAGGAGTCGAGTAAATCCTCGGTGGCCGTCAGCATGTCGGTGTCGACGTCGTTGGTGGGCTCGTCGAGAAGCAGGACGTTCGGCTCGGACAGCAAGGTGAGCATCAGCTGCAACCGACGCCGCTGCCCGCCGGACAGCTCGCCGACGCGCGCGGAGAGCTCGGTGAAGCCGAGTCGCTCCAGCAGCTGGGCTGGGGTGACCTCGCGGCCTTCGACCTCATACCCACCGCGCAGCCGGCCCAGCACGTCGGCGATCCGGTCGTCGGCAATGTCGGCCAACCGATCGCCCTGCTGATCGAGCACCGCCAGCTGAACGGTCTTGCCGCGCTTGACGCGGCCGGTGTCCGGCGCGACGGTGCCGGCGATCAATCCCAGCAGCGTCGACTTGCCCGCGCCATTGGCTCCCACGATGCCGGTCCGTTCGCCCGGGCCGATCCGCCATTCGACATCGCGCAGCACCGGGCGACCGTCAAACGAGACCGACACGTCGAGCAGATCGATCACGTCCTTGCCGAGCCGGGCGGTCGCCAGCTTGGCCAGCTCGACGGTGTTGCGCAGCGGCGGCACATCGGCGATCAACTGGTTGGCGGCGTCGATCCGGAACTTCGGCTTGGAGGTCCGCGCCGGCGGGCCGCGGCGCAGCCAGGCCAGCTCCTTGCGCATCAGGTTCTGCCGCTTGGCCTCCACCGCGGCGGACTGGCGGTCCCGCTCCACGCGCTGCAGGACATAGGCCGCGTAGCCGCCCTCGAACGGTTCGACGATCCCGTCGTGCACCTCCCACGTCGTGGCGGCGACTTCGTCGAGAAACCAGCGATCGTGCGTCACCACCAGCAGCCCGCCGGTGTTGCGCGCCCAGCGCTGTTGCAGGTGGCCGGCCAGCCAGGTGATGCCCTCGATGTCCAAGTGGTTGGTCGGCTCGTCGAGGGCGATGACGTCCCACTCGCCGATCAGCAGTTCGGCCAGCTGCACGCGTCGTCGTTGGCCACCACTGAGGGTGGAAATCGTTGCATCCCAAGCGATATCGGATACCAGCCCGCCGACCACGTCGCGGATGCGCGGGTCGCCGGCCCATTGATGCTCGGGCTGGTCACCAACGAGTGCCCAGCCGACGGTGTGGGCCGGGTCCAGGGTGTCGGCCTGGCTCAGCGCGCTGACGCGCAATCCGCTGCGCTGGGTGACCCGGCCGGAGTTGGGCCGCAGCTGACCGCTCAGCAGGCGCAGCAGGCTGGACTTGCCGTCCCCGTTGCGCCCGACGATGCCGATGCGTGCGCCGTCGTTGACCCCGAGTGAGATCGAGTCGAATACCACTTGAGTCGGGTATTCCAGGTGAACGGCCTCGGCCCCCAGTAGGTGCGCCACCGGGCCGACGCTAGCAAGAGTTCATCCCCGGCCCGATCGCCGGATCGGGTGACAGGCCTAGCAGGGGCCGGCGCTATACGCGCGTCCGAAGGTCCCCGAGCTGCTGTTGGAGCGCACCGACGATGGCTGTGAGCGCGTCCTCGAGCTGCCCTTCCTCGGCGTCGGCGGCTGCGAGCGCGGCGGCCTGCGCCTTGCGCAGGGCCTCGTTGATGCGCTCTCGAACCGTTTCGGCGCCCAACCGCAGCAGGCCGTGTTCGATCTGCAGGCCGGTGAGCCAGCGATCGCCGTTGACGACCACCGTCACGGTTCCGGTTTCGTCTGTGGCCGTGAAGGTTTCGGTCTTCGCCCGATGCATCTGGTCCTCCAGGACCGAGATGAACTGCTGCGTTTGCTGCAGCGCCACAACCGCCTGCGGGTCGTTCTCGGTACTCATCTGAAGTCCTCACTGCCGGGAAAAGCCTGCTGCCGGTGCACGCCGATAGCGTTCTCAGCCGGTGGCCGCTCATTAATGTACAGGGCTCGTGATGCCGTGTGAGCCAGAAAATTTGGCGCGCCGGCTTGGCGCGACCGCTGTTACGCTGCATGGCGCACATAGTTTTTCACGGGATTAACACCACGTGTACACCAAGCAAAGAACTTGCGCGACAAGCAGATCCAGCGAGTGCGGGAAGGCTACGTCGGAATGGATGCGGAAACCATGTTGGCGGTGGCGAAGGCTATCGCCAACGCCACCACCGGTGTCAAAAATTTGGGGGATGGCGATCGGGTCGGCGCGGCCGCGAGCTTTACCGCGGCAGCACAGAATGTCCTCCAGGAATTGGTGAAGGCGTGGGGAACAGAGACCGCCAAATCGATGCTCAAGGTGAAACCGACGCTTGTGCTGGAGAACGCCATAGCCATGACTGGTCTGGTGGAATTGGTCAACGGATGGTCGGTTCCCGAGAAGGGATCGGTGCTGAACGACGCCTCAAAACTGAATTTCCAGTTGGCCCTTGAGAAATTGAAGACGGCCATGCCGGACCCACAGCACTGGTCCGGAAAGGCGGCGCTGGGCTACGGGCACGTAAACAAAGAGATACAAGCGTGCGTGCAAGAGGTGATTGCGGCGGATGCGCAGCTTCAAGTCTGGATGCAAGCGCAGTCCGAGCAGGTTTTGTATACGCGGCGCGCATTCTCCTATACAAAAACTGGACTAGTCGCTTGCCTTCCCGTTGCCTGGGGCATCTACCTCTATACGTTTAGTTCATTGGCGTCCAATCCGTTTACCGCTGCCATGGCTCTGAACGGTGCGCTAACCGCCACTCGGGTCTTTCAATATGGGGTTAGCGTCGGAGCCCTCGGGACTCTTATCGGCTTTGCGAGCGACCACATGATCACCGTGAGTTCGATGTCGCAATTCGACGCGGTGGCGGGCAAGTATGACGCCGCTCGCAGCAGGTTGTTTATCCCGGAGACCGCCCCGCCCCTGCAAGCGGCTCCGACATCGACCGGGACAACCGTTCGCAGCTTCGGCTCGCCGTCAGGCGCCGGCGGAAATTTCCCGGCCACCTCCTCGAGGCCGTACCCCGTCGCCGGCTCCAAGCCGTACCCCGTCGCTGGCCGTACGGGGAGTTACGTGGCGGGCCCGACCAACGAGCCTGTGCACGCGCCGGCCACACCGGATCCGCGGCCCGAACCGAATACACCAGCCACACCGTCTCAACCGGCCACACCATTCACGCCAGCCGCGACGCCCGCAGCGTCGGCCATGGCGCAACCCGCCGGTCAAGGGAGTCAAGGCGCCGGTCGAGGGGTCCAAAAGAAGGCCACCACCGAGGAGTCCGCGCCCGGGGATGATGCCGTCGGTGCCGCGGCGGCCGTGGGCGCCGAAGGGGCCGAGCGTGCACCGATCGAGGCCGCGGCGGTGCGGCCGGAACAGCCATCGACGCGGTCGACGCCGTAGCCGGCCAAGACCCATCGCAATAGACGTACACCCTAGGGAGACCACCCCATGCCGGATTTAATCGCCGACGCAACGTACCTGGCCGCATTAAGGGGCTACCTCAAGGAGGCCGGCGCATACCTGAAATCCGGCTTCGCCAAGTCCAACAATGAGGACTTCCACGACAAGCTCTTACGGACCCACGGGTTGACATCCCGCGGGGGATCCACCGACATGATTGCGGCAATACAAGCGAACCGCAATCAGGTTAATGAGCAATTGATCAAGTGCCTGAAAGCATGCGATGAAGCGCTCGAGAACGCCGGCAAGGCGTATCGGGCGACTGATCAGGCGCACCACGATGCCCTCGACAAACAGCTGAAACCCGGCAACTGATCGCGTCGGGTTGCCGCAACGAATTGCAGAAAGAGAATGCGATGCCACAACACGACGATGGCCAGGACGATGTGTCCGCCCTGCTCTTCTTCGACACCAATAAGTCCGGCGACGACGGCGGTTCGCAGACATTGGTCGATGCGCTGGGAGCGCGGGCGTCGGATCAATCCCCAGACACCACAACCGATGTCGAAGCCCTTCGTTCGACGACCGACGTTGCCGCCGATGACGCGCAAGAAGACGACGGGTCCGAGTATCAGGCCAAGGTGACCAACCTGGCCGGAACCGTTGCGGTCACGGCGCTTCCAGATGGCAGTGTCCTGCAGATCGATCTGCGCCCGACGGTGACCAGCATGTCGGAAGCAGCGCTCGCTGACGAGATACTTGTGATTGCCGACCTGGCCCGGCAAAAGGGGCTGGCCAAACAGCAGGCATTCGTCGCCGATTTCGTGCGGGGAGTTGAGATTGACGACGGCGGTGCCGCCCAAGAACTCATCGCCAACTCCACGGACCTGCCGACGCCGCAACAGGCCGAGGCGGCACAGGCCGAGGTGTTCGCCAGCCGCTACGCCAACACCGACTGATCCGTTACTTCGCGCCGTCGGCCGGAGGGGGAGCGGGATCGACCTTGCGCGGGCGACGACCGATGACCCCCTCGGTCCACGGCCGCTCCTCGGTGTAGACGGCCGGGTCGTCCGGCTGCACGCGCTTGGCGGTGCCACCGCCTTTGCCCTGACCGGCTCCGGGCCCGCCCATCGCAGCCCCGCCTCCCATTCCGCCACCGGATGGCGCCGCGCCCGCGCCGCCCGCACCGTGCGGCCCCGGGCCGGCCGCCGACCGCGCCACTGACTCGGGATCCATCGGGATCTGCGCCCTTGGCGTCTGCAACGGGGTTGGCGTCGGCTGGGCGGGGGTTGGCGGTTGCAACGGGGGTTGCAACCGTGGTGGCGCGCCGATCCCGCTGCCGCCCAACGACACTCCGGCTCCTGCCGAGGCGGCCGGGGCAACGTGCGGTGGGTGCCCACCGAGGGGAAGGGGCGGTATCAACGGTGCACCCGGTACATGGGCTGCCGGAGTCGGCTTGGGGCCCATGCCTTTTGCCATATTCGCGAGCTGGCCCGCCGCGCCCATCAGCTTCGACGGGGATGGCAGCTTCGGCATGCCGGACTTGCCCATCGACTTGGCAAGGGCTTGTTGGGCGTTCAGCGACTTGGCGAGATTCTCCTTCATCGCCTTCTGCGCCTCCTGCGCCCGTTCATCGGCTTCGTCCTGCGCCTCTTGTTGCGCGATCCGCGCTTCCTCTCGCGCCTTGCGCCCGTCTTCGAGCGCCTCTTGCCGTGCCTTTCGCATCTCTTCTTGTGCGATGCGGGCTTGCTCTTGCTGCTGCTTCAGCAGCTCTTGCATCGGCTTGTACGCCTCTTGCTGTGATTTGAGTCTTTCTTCCTGGGATTTTCGCCCCAGTTCCTGCGCCTTTTCTTCGGGTGTCGTCAGCAGGTCCGAGTCGGCCCGTTCGGGAGGCATCAACAGGTTCAGCGGCGACAGCGGCAAACCTGCCTTCTTCCGGTATTCGGTTCGCACGTCTTCCGACAGTTTCTGCATCTTCAGGTAGGCCGCGTAGTCCCTGCTGCTGATTCTTTTGGCGGTCAACTTCGCGTAGAGCGGGTCCACTTGCGCGGATCGAGGGTGCTGGCTGGCGGCTGCGTAATGCGCGAAGGCAAGGTCGCGGGCCTGTTGACCAAGCGTTCTCGAACTGCTCGCCATCTGGGTCAGCCAATCCCGGTGCCGCTGGAACTGGGCCTCGACCTGAGTCACTGCCTTGCCGCGCCAGGAGTCGAAGGGCCGGAACCGGAGGGCGGCGTCGTGCAACGCTCCCTCGTATCCCGTCCACGCGTCCGCAAAATCAAGCAACGATCTGGCGTTCGGGTCACCCGCGTGAATTTGTTTAGCCGCTTCCCGCACGCTGAGAAACTTGGTGTCCAGCGCCGTAATTGATGCTCTGGTTGCTTCGTAGACTCCCGCAGACGGTAGCGAAGGCGGTACATAGGCGGGGCTGGAGTCGGGCACCAGCTGGTACGTCGTGGGTTTCCGGCCGAGTGGTGACGAGGACGCGCCGAATGTCAGGCTGCTCGCCGCACTCTGGTCGACGTCTTTGTAGGCCTTGGCCGCTTGGACCAGCAATTGCGCCAGGCGCACCCATCGTTCTTCGCCGGCCTTCAGCGCCACCCGCATGTTGTCGGCGGACCGTTGAAGAACCGTGACCGCGTTCCTGGTCATTGCCAGCTGGCCCGGCGCTGTCGGCTGCAGGATTGGCCACCGCGGCATCGCACCGCCCAGCTCTTGAGCTCGCATGAGGAGCTCCCGTGGCTCCACATTCAAGTTATTCATCGTCTGCGGCCTTGCCTGTCCGGCTGCCACAAAGGCCCCACGACGGAGGGCGGCAACCATCGTCGCTAATGGTTCGGAGATTGCGTCACTGGTATTGCGTGGGGAGAGTTGGCACAGCTTGTCTGCCCGAGACAAACCCGACGTCTGGGAGCCTAAACGACATTCGGCTTTTCGGCGCGTGATCACCGCACTTTCGGTGAGCCGGTCAAACCCGGAGTCACACTTGTTAATTGGATGAACAACCGGTGTAGACGAAGTTAATCAGGAACCCGTCGCGGATTCGTCATAAAGGCCGGCCGTTCGCCGGCGATAAGCCGGGTCGCTCAGTGCGGCGTCGCAGAGCGCGGCAAGGTGTTTCCAGTACAGCCAGTCGGCGATCGCCGTGCGCCGGGTTTCCGCGTCGACCCGACGGTGTGCCGCCTTGAGGGCAAGCTGTTCGGCCTGAGATGCATAACTGAGGAACGCGCGCAGGTGTGCGTCCTCCCGGCCGGTGTCGGTGCTGAACATCGGCTCCATTACCTCGAACCACAACATGCCCTCTTCTTCGGCCGGCGGGCTGATTTCGGCGGGCGCGGGCGGTAACCGATCGCGCAAACTCTCATCGGGGACCGCCGCCAGCCACTCGGCCGCCTGCGGGTCGACCACTTCCAGACGGGTCCGCCCGATCATCTCCCCGCTATCCGGAATGTCATCCGGCTGCAGCTCGACCTTTTCCACCCCGGGTTCGGAATCGGCCAACTGGTCCTCGGTGGCGATGACCGCCCGCAGCTCGTACTCGTGGTGCGATGCCCAGCCCTGCACGGCGATCACCGGGTAGGTTGCCCAGCTCGCCCGGTCAGCGGCCGGGATCTCCTCGTCCGCGCTGGCCAGGTAGACGACGTCGGGCAATCGCACCCCGTCGGGGATGTACGCGATGCCATAACTGTTGGCCACCACGATCGTGCCCTCGGTCGTCACCGCGGTCACCCAGAAGAACCCGAAATCGTCCCCCTCGTCGTCGTCACCACCGGCGCCCGCGTTCAACGCGGCGGCGATGCGCCGGGCCAGCAGCAGCGGATCGACCCCGTCGCGGCGCGACGCGTCCGCGGTGGCGGCCTCGGCGACGGCATCACGTTCGGCCCGTGCCGCCGACACCGGGATCGATGCCAGCACGGCGTCGCGGCCGCGCGGCGGCGGTGGCGGGGCGAGCGACGCACTCGCCGGCTTGGATCCGGTGTCCGCGGCCGGGTCGGCAGCGACCGGGGAGGTGCCGGGCGTCGCCGGCTGCAGCGGCATGCTCGTCGGCGCAGCGGGGGCTGCCGGGCCTGTCCCGCCCGCACCGATTTCCGGAGCCGCGGACGGTGCCGGAGCCTGCGGCATCGCGGGCGCCATCGGACCGTGCGGGGGCGCCGGAGCCGACGGACTCAGCGGAGCTGCCGGCGCCGCCGGACTCAGTGGGGCGTGCGCGCCGCCCGGCCCGACCGGCATCGGTCGAGCTGGCTGGCCGGGGCCCGACGGTGGCGCCGCGTGCGCGGCCGCGGGTCGGTGGGGCGCGACAGTTGGCTTCGGCGAGCCCGCGAGTGACTGCGGGATTCCTCGCCCGCCTGCACTCGCACCAGGTTGGGATGCCGAAAACAGCCCTCGGCTGCCCGCTCCCGTACCTCGCGGTGGAACCGACGCTGGTCGCTCCTTTTGCGCCGTCGGATCCGTGGGGCTTCGTGGATCGCCCGGCGCCTTCGAACCATCCGGCGTTGCCGGGCCCGGACCGTTCTGGGTGCCTGGTTGGGAACCATCCGCTGTTTGGGGCTCGTCCGTCGTTCCGGGGTCATCCGCCGTTCCCGGACCATCCGGGCTCTGCTGGTCCGCGGGGTCTGGTGAGTCGCCCGACGTTTCCTGATCCGTCGACGGGTCCGCCGAATCCGTCGCACCGTCATATGACGCGGGTTTCACGGCGCCGTCCGATGGCTCCGCATCGCCGTTCCACCCCGAAGCCCCGGGGTCGGCCGTCGCTTCCGGATCGGCCGGGCCTGACCACCCTGCGGGGTTGACGGCATCCTCTGATGCGTTCGGAGTCAGCGACGCCGGCGGCCCGCCACCGCCGACGCTCGGGTCCGGCGTACCGGGACCGCCGGCAGCCGGCGCCGTCGAGTGCGGTAGCTGTTCCTGGGTTGGGGGTGGCGCCGACGAGAGCTGCGGACCGCCGCCCGGCGCCGGCGCCTGGGGTGCCGAATGCGCGGCGTTGAGCCCCGGCGTTGCGGCCTTCTCTTTGTTGCCGGTGAATTGAGCCTGGGCCAGTTGGTCGCCCAGTTTCTGGTCGGTCTCGGCGTACATGCGAGCCGCCGCGGCGATTTTGTTTCCCGTCGCCGTGATGGCGGCCTGGGCGGCAGGCAACCCCTCGGTCACCGGAGATTCGATCATCGGCATGGTCACGTTGATCGCTGTCGACACCGCATCCGGTCCGGTCGCGGCGATGGGTGGCGGCGGCACCGGTAGGACCTGGTCTTGCAAGGTGGAGCCGGCGAGTTCGAGCTGCCAGGGATCAACGACCAAGGGTTCAGGCATCGCCCAAATCCCGTGCGTAGGAGCGCATTCGATACCCCCGGGAGTACTACATTGATGCACCACGATCGCGAACAGGCCCACAACAGCGCGCAGACACAACGCCGACCCGTCGGCAGCCTAACAGTCACCCGAGCCGCAGCCCGCCCTGTTTCACCGGCGTTGGTCTAGGGGGCGTGCAGGCGTAACCATGCTGCTCTCGCTGACCCCCGCGCGAGCAAACAGCCTGACCAGAACCGCCGCGCGTACCGATGTGCCATGATGTCTCAGCTGTCGAGAGTGGGGAGCAGCGGTGGATCTGAACTTGTCGATGATCACGCGGCCGGTGGAACGACTGGTCGCGACGGCCCAGAACGGCCTGGAGGTCTTACGGCTGGGGGGCCTGGAGACCGGCACCGTTGCGTCGCCGTCGCAGATTGTCGAAAGCGTGCCGATGTACAAGCTGCGGCGCTACTTTCCGCCCGACAGCCGCCCCGGCCAGCGTCCCGTCGGCCCGCCGGTGCTGATGGTGCATCCGATGATGATGTCGGCGGATATGTGGGACGTGACCCGCGACGACGGCGCGGTCGGCATCCTGCACTCGCACGGGCTGGACTGCTGGGTCATCGACTTCGGTTCACCCGACAAGGTCGAGGGCGGCATGCGCCGCAACCTGGCCGACCACATCGTCGCGCTCAGCCAAGCCATCGACACGGTCCGCGATGCCACCGGCGCCGACGTGCACCTGGTCGGGTATTCGCAGGGCGGAATGTGGTGTTATCAGGTCGCCGCCTACCGGCGTTCGAAAGCGCTGGCCAGCATCGTCACCTTCGGTTCACCGGTGGACACCTTGGCCGCCTTGCCGATGGGCATCCCGGCAAACTTTGCCCCGCCGGTCGCCAACTTCATGGCCGACCACGTCTTCAGCCGGCTGGCCATCCCGGGCTGGATGGCGCGGGCCGGCTTCCAGATGCTCGACCCGCTCAAGACCGCCAAGGCACGGGTCGACTTCGTGCGTCAGCTGCACGACCGCGAGGCGCTGCTGCCCCGCGAACAGCAGCGCAGGTTCCTCGAGCGCGAGGGGTGGATCGCCTGGTCCGGCCCGGCGATCTCCGAGCTGCTCAAGCAGTTCATCGCCCACAATCGGATGATGACCGGCGGTTTCGCCGTCAACGGGCAGATGGTCACGCTGACCGACATCACCTGCCCGGTGCTGGCGTTCGTCGGCGAGGTCGACGACATCGGCCAGCCCGCGTCGGTGCGCGGCATCCGGCGGGCGGCGCCCAACGCCGAGGTCTACGAGGCCCGCATCCGCACTGGCCATTTCGGCCTGGTCGTCGGATCCAAAGCGGCAGAACACGGTTGGCCCGTCGTCGCCGCGTGGATCGAATGGCTCTCCGCCGGTGGTGACAAGCCGTCGGGTATCGACCTGATGGCCGATCAGCCCGAGGAGCACACCGACAGCGGCGTCGCGTTGAGTTCGCGGCTCACACACGGCATCGGCGAAGCGTCGGAGGCGGCGCTGGGGCTGATGCGCGGTGCGGCCGATGCGGTGGTCGCGGCCAACAAATCCGTGCGGACCCTGGCCGTGGAGACCGCGCGCACGCTGCCCCGGCTGGCCCGGCTCGGGCAGATCAACGATCACACCCGAATCTCGTTGGGCCGCATCATCAGCGAACAGGCTGGCAACGCGCCCCGCGGCGAGTTCCTGCTGTTCGACGGCCGGGTGCACACCTATGAGGCGGTCGACCGGCGTATCAACAACGTCGTCCGCGGCCTGATCCAGGTCGGGGTTCGGCAGGGCGACCGGGTCGGCGTCCTGATGGAGACGCGGCCCAGTGCCATGGTCGCGATCGCCGCGCTGTCCCGGCTCGGCGCGGTCGCCGTGGTGATGCACCCGGAGGCCGACCTGACCGCATCGGTCCGGCTCGGGCGGGTCACCGAGATTCTGACCGACCCCACCAACCTGGAGGCCGCGCGTCAATGGCCGGGTCAGGTTCTGGTGCTGGGCGGCGGTGAGACGCGCAACCTGGACCTGCCCGATGACGGCAACGTCATCGACATGGAGCAGATCGACCCGGACGCCGTCGAGCTGCCCGCCTGGTACCGGCCCAACCCGGGGCTGGCCCGCGACCTGGCGTTCATCGCGTTCAACACGGCCGGTGGCGAGCTGGTCGCCAAGCAGATCACCAACTACCGATGGGCGGTGTCGGCCTTCGGGACCGCTTCGACGGCCGCCCTGGACCGCCGCGACACCGTGTACTGCCTGACCCCGCTGCACCACGAGTCCGCGCTGCTGGTCGCGCTGGGCGGCGCGGTCGTCGGCGGAACCCGCATCGCACTGTCGCGCGGCCTGCAGACCGACCGGTTCGTCAACGAGGTGCGGCAGTACGGCGTCACCGTGGTGTCCTATACCTGGGCGATGCTGCGCGACATCGTCGACGATCCCGCCTTCGTGCTGCACGGCAACCACCCGGTGCGGCTGTTCATCGGCTCGGGTATGCCGACCGGATTGTGGCAGCGGGTCGTCGACGCGTTCGCCCCCGCGCACGTCGTCGAGTTCTTCGCCACCACGGACGGACAGGCGGTGCTGGCCAACGTGTCCGGCGCCAAGATCGGCAGCAAGGGCCGGCCGTTGCCCGGCGCCGGCCGTGTCGAGCTCGGCGCCTACGACACCGAACACGACCTGATCCTGGAAGACGAACGGGGCTTCGTGCAGGTCGCCGACGCGAATCAGGTCGGCGTGTTGCTCGCGGCGTCCCGAGGACCGATCGATCCGACGGCGTCGGTCAAACGCGGCGTCTTCGCGCCCGCCGACACCTGGATCTCCACCGAGAACCTGTTCCGCCGCGACGAGGACGGGGACTACTGGTTGCTGGGCAGGCGCGGCTCGGTGGTGCACACCGGGCGCGGGTTGGTCTATTCCGATGCGGTCACCGATGCGCTTGGTTTGATCAACGGCGTGGACCTCGCGGCGACCTACAACGTGCCGTTCGGCAACCTGGAGGTGGCGGTGTCGGCGGTGACGCTGTTGCCGGGAGCCAGCATCACGGCGGCCGATTTGACCGAAGCGTTCGCCGACCTGCCCGTCGGGCTCGGGCCCGACATCGTGCACGTGGTGACGGAGATGGCGCTGAGCGCGACCTACCGTCCGACGGTCAGCGCGCTGCGCGCGGCCGGGATTCCCAAATCCGGGCGCCACGCCTGGTATTTCGACTCCACCAGCGGGCAGTACCGCAAGCTGACGCCGGCGGTGCGGGCCGAACTGAGCGCCACCTACAAGGGCAACGATGCTTGACGACACGCTGCTGAGCATTCTGGTCTGCCCGCAGGACCACGGCCCGTTGCTGCTCGTGGGTGACGAACTGCTCTACAACCCGCGACTGCGTCGCGCCTACCGCATCGAGGACGGCATCCCGGTGCTGCTGATCGACGAGGCGCGCGATGTCGACGACGACGAGCACGCCGGTCTCATGGAACGAGGCCGTCCGGCAACTCGCCAGTGAGGTAGCGCTGCAGATTCGGCGCGATGGTCGCCGCGACCTGCTCGGACGGCAGGGACGCGAACGGCTCGAGTGCCAGGATGTAGCGGGCCATCACCACGCCGACCATCTGGGACGCGACGAATTGGATGCGGATGATTCCGCTTCCCGGGGGGTTGTCGACCCGGGATCCGACCTCCACGGCGATCACTTCCTGGATGAAGGACCGGAACAGATTGACCTCCGACCCGGCCACGATGGACCGCAGCGCCGCGATGAACCCGGTGCCAAGTTCGGAATCCCACAGCGGCAACAACATTGACGGCAGCTTGTAGCCGATCTCCTCGACCGGAATTTCGCGCAACGGAACGATGATGTCCATCGGGTCGATCGGAATACGCACGGCCGCGGCGAACAGCTTCTCCTTGGTGCCGAAGTAATGATGCACCAACGCCGAGTCGACACCGGCCGCGGCGGCCACGGCGCGAATCGAGGTATGGCCAATACCGTTGCGGGCGAACAATTCCCGTGCGCTGGTCAGGATCCGCTCGCGGGTGTCGGAGTTCCCGGCCGGCCGCCCTGGCCGCCTGCGCCCGGTGTTGGTCGCCGTCACGTTATGGCGTCCGGCGCCGCAGTGTCGCCGCGGCCAGGCACAGCGCCGCGAACGCAGAACCCGCCACGACGACGATGTCGCGCACCGCGGTACCGGTCAACTCGGTATGCGAACTGACCTGTTGCAGGGCCTCCAGCGCGTAGCTGGCCGGCAGGACATTGCTGATCCATTGCAACCAGTCTGGCATCAGCGCGCGCGGGACGATGATGCCGGCCAGCAGCAACTGCGGCACCATCACCAGAGGGATGAACTGCACGGCCTGAAACTCGGTGCGGGCGAACGCGCTACACAGCAGTCCCAGGCCAACACCGAGCACCGCATTCACGATCGCGATCACGAACACCCACACCCAGCTGCCCGCGGTCTCGAAACCCAGGAACCAGAACGACACGGTGCACGCCACCGTCGCCTGCGCCGCCGCGGCGATCGAGAAGGCGGTGCCGTAGGCGATCAGCAGGTCGAGCCGGCGCAGGGGAGTGGTCAGAATGCGCTCCAAAGTCCCCGAGGCGCGTTCCCGCTGCATGGTGATCGCCGTGATGATGAACATCACGAACAGCGGGAACAGGCCCAGCAGGATCAGGCACGCGTTGTTGAACGGCGACGGCGTGCCCGGCAGATGCCGCGCATTGTGAAACATGAAGTACATCAACGTGATAACCAGTACCGGCACCACGAGGATCATCGCCACGCTACGGTGGTCGGCGGCCAGCTGGCGCAGAATCCGCGTCGTGGTGGCGGTGTACCCCTTGAGCCCTAACCGGCTTGGCGCATGCTGTGCTTGATGATGGACAGAAACGCGTCCTCCAGTGACGTGCATCCGGTGTCCTCTCGTAGTTGGGTCGGCGTGGTGTGGGCGACCAAGTTCCCGTCGCGCATCAGCAATAGGTCACCGCAGTGGTCTGCCTCGTCCATCACGTGACTCGAGACCAGCAGGGTGGTCCCGGCGCGGGCGAGGTCGTTGAACTGCTCCCAGAGGTCGGCCCGCAGTACCGGATCCAGCCCGACCGTGGGCTCGTCGAGCACCAGCAGCTCCGGCTGGCAGACCAATGCGCACGCCAGCGACACCCTGGTGCGCTGGCCGCCGGAGAGGTTGGCGCTGAACGCGGTCCGGTGATCGGTCAGCCCGACCCGCTCGATCGCGTCGTCGGCGGCGTGGCTGTCGAAGCCGTAGAGCGCCGCGAAGTAGCGAACGTTGTCGACGATCCGCAGGTCGTTGTAGATGGTCGGGTCCTGCGGCAGGTAGCCGACGCGGCGACGCAGTTCGGGGCAGCCGGCGGGTTTGCCGAGCACGGTCACGGTGCCCGACGTCACGATCTGCGTGCCGACGATGCAGCGGATCAGCGTGGTCTTGCCGCAGCCGGAGGGGCCGAGCAGGCCGGTGATGCTGCCCTTCCCGATCTGCACCGAGAAGTCGTGCAGAGCGGGGCGTTTGCCGCGGATAACCCGCAGATGGTCGATGTCGACGGCGGGCTCGCTGCCGTCCGGGATTAATTCATCACGAGATGAAATCATCATGTGATGAATATCCGCCTCGGGCGCGGAAGTGTCAAGGGGGCGTGGCGCGGCGGATTTAGGGGGAGCCGGGGCGGCGCAACGGCAGATGACCGTGCACGCCTTCGGCGTACGCGGTTTCCGCGTGCTGAGTGAAGTCGACGCCGGTGGTCTCGTCTTCGGGGCTGAGCCGGAAGCCCATCACCCGCTCGATCACCTTCGCGAGGACGAACGTCACCGCGAACGCATACGACGCGACGACGACGATCGCGAGCGCCTGCTTGCCGAGCTGGCCGAAGCCACCCCCATAGAAGAGTCCCTGCGGGCCCGACGTCATGACGGCCGTGGCCAGCAGTCCGATCAGGAAGACCCCGACCACCCCGCCGACGAAGTGCACACCGACGACGTCGAGCGAATCGTCATAGTTGAAGCGTAATTTCGCGGTCACCGCGAACGCGCACACGACGCCCGCGGCGAGGCCGACGGCTGCCGCGCCCAGCGTGTTGACGGTTCCGCACGACGGGGTGATCGCGACGAGGCCGGCGACCACACCGGATGCCGCCCCGAACGTCGTCGGCGTGCCGTCACGGATCTGCTCGACCGTGAGCCAGCCGAGCATGCCGAGGCAGCCCGCGACGAGCGTGTTGAGGAAGATGGCCGCGGCAGTTCCGTTGGCCGCCAACGCCGACCCGGCGTTGAACCCGAACCAGCCGAACCACAGCAGCCCGACACCGACGAAGAGCAACGGCAGATTGTGCGGGCGCATCGAGTCTTTCTTGAAGCCGATGCGCGGCCCGAGCACCAGCGCCAGTGCCAGTGCCGAGGAACCGGAGACGATTTCGACGACCAGGCCGCCCGCGTAGTCGAGCACGCCGAGCTTGGCCAGCCAGCCGCCGGGCCCCCATACCCAGTGCGCGACAACCGAATACACGACGATCGCCCAGACGGGAACGAACACGATCCAGGCGGCGAAGCGGGCGCGGTCGGCTATCGCGCCGCTGACCAGGGCCGCGGTGATGATCGCGAAGGTCAATTGGAAGGTGGCATAGAGCAATTCGGGGACCGTGCCGTGTGCGGTGTCGGGCGTGATGCCGAGCATCCCGAGATGGCTGAGGTTGCCGATGAAGCCGCCCGCCCCGTCCTCGGAGAATGCGAGGGTGTAGCCGACCAGCAGCCATGCGACCGTGACGAGCGGGATCGAGACGAAGCTCATCATCATCATGTTGAGCACCCCGGTGGTGCGGACCATGCCGCCGTAGAAGATCGCCAGGCCGGGGGTCATCAGTAGGACCAGTGCGGTACTGGCCAGCAGCCATGCGGTGGCGGCGGGGTCGATTGCATGCATTATTTGGGCTCCTTCGCCTCGCGGCAACCGGGAGTTTGCCATGTTTGTGGTCTCGGTAGGTTCGGTGGGTGGGTGCGAGCGAGCTGGTAGTCGACCCGGTCGCGGCCGCGCACCGTCTGCTGGGTGCCACCCTCACCGCGCGGGGCGTGCGCGCGATCGTCGTCGAGGTCGAGGCCTACGGAGGGGTTCCCGACGGTCCCTGGCCGGACGCGGCGGCGCACTCCTACCGCGGGCGCAGCGGCCGCAACGGGGTGATGTTCGGGCCCCCGGGACACCTGTACACCTACCTCAGCCACGGGATCCACACCTGCGCCAACGTCTCGTGCGGGCCCGACGGCACGGCCGCGGCGGTGCTGCTTCGCGCCGCCGTGATCGAGGACGGTCTCGACATTGCCCAGCGACGCCGCGGTGCCGCCATCCGCGCCGCCGCGCTGGCGCGTGGTCCGGGAAATCTGTGCTCGGCGTTGGGAATTGCGATGTCCGACAACGGGATTGATTTGTTCGATCCGGACAGCTCGGTGACGCTGACGTTGAATGCGGTCGACGGCGCGGTGGCGGGCCCACGGGTGGGCGTCAGCCAGGCCGCCGACCGGCCGTGGCGGCTATGGCTTGCGGGTCGACCAGAGGTCTCGGCGTATCGGCGAAGTCCGCGGGCACCTGCCCCGGGCGCCAGCGACTAGCCTCTTACCCGTGATCCTCGACGAGCTGGGCTGGCGTGGGCTGATCGCGCAGTCCACCGACCTCGATGCCCTGGCCGCCGAAGTGCAGCGCGGACCGCTGACGGTGTACGCGGGCTTCGACCCCACCGCGCCGAGCCTGCATGCGGGGCATCTGGTGCCGTTGCTGGCCCTACGGCGCTTTCAGCGGGCCGGACACCGTCCGATCGTGCTCGCGGGCGGCGCCACCGGCATGATCGGGGACCCGCGTGAGGTCGGCGAGCGCAGTCTGCACGAGGCCGGCACCGTCGCCGAATGGACCGAGCGGATTCGCGGACAGCTGGAACGCTTCGTCGACTTCGACGACTCACCCAGCGGCGCGATCGTCGCCAACAACCTCGAGTGGACGGGCCCGATGTCGGCGATCGAGTTCCTGCGGGATCTCGGGAAGCACTTCTCGGTCAACGTGATGCTGGATCGCGACACCATCCGGCGGCGACTCGACGGCGACGGGATCTCCTACACCGAGTTCAGCTACATGCTCCTGCAGGCCAACGACTACGTCGAATTACACCAGCGCCATGGCTGTGCGCTGCAGATCGGCGGCTCGGATCAATGGGGCAACATCATCGCCGGGGTCCGGCTGGTGCGACAGAAGCTCGGCGCGACGGTGCATGCGCTCACGGTGCCGCTGGTGACGGCGGCCGACGGCACCAAGTTCGGCAAATCCACCGGCGGCGGCAACTTGTGGCTGGACCCGCAGCTGACCAGTCCGTATGCCTGGTACCAGTACTTCGTCAACACCGCGGACGCCGACGTGATCCGGTATCTGCGGTGGTTCACCTTCTTGTCCGCCGAGGAGCTGGCCGAGCTGGAGCAGGCCACCGCCGAGCGTCCGCAACAACGCGCCGCCCAACGCCGGCTCGCCACCGAACTCACCGTCCTGGCGCATGGCGAGGAGGCCACCGCGGCCGTCGAGCACGCCAGCAAGGCGCTCTTCGGCCAAGGCGAGCTGGACCGTCTCGATGAGGCGACGCTGGCGGCCGCGCTGCGCGAAGCGTCGGTCGCCGAGCTCAAACCCGGTGGGCCCGACGGGATCGTCGACCTGTTGGTGTCCAGCGGCCTGTCGGCCAGCAAGGGCGCCGCGCGGCGCACGATCGGCGAGGGCGGCGTTTCGGTCAACAACATTCGGGTCGACAGCGACGAATGGTCTCCGCAGGATTCGGATTTCCTTTACGGCCGGTGGCTGGTTCTGCGTCGCGGCAAGCGCAACATCGCCGGCATCGAAAGGGTCTAGAAAAAGTATTCAGCGGGGACCTCGCCAATCGGAGGGGAAGCCGATATGAGAGGAGGGGAGCCTCGTTTGGAAGGAGCGACGAGATCCCCGCTGTGAGAACCAGTTTTCCCGGATTTGCGGCGTGCTGGTATCCCACAACCGGTTGAATTAGGGGAGGAAATCCCGTGTCCCCCATTCGGGGGACGGCATCGTCCGGCCCGACGGGCGTCGGTAGATTCAAATTGCTTGCGCAGCAACATATTTAGCGTGTTAATCCGACCCGGCGGCTGCGGTGGGCGAGCAAAGGCGGATTATATTGCACCTGGGCTCGTCAAGAAGTTCGGAGCAAAACGCGGTGGTGTGCAAACCTTTACCTGGCCGTGTCCTAAACGTGACACTCGTTGGCCACTGTAGTCACAGTGATTTTGCGCAGCCGCGAACAATCGACGAGAAGCGAGAGATGACGGCGCAATCAATGGTTTACCAGGGGACCTTACGGGTCGGCGCACAGGCGAAGGCCGGTGGCTTTATGGCGCTGACCACGGCATTGATTGCCGCAGCCGCGACGATGGCCGCACCCATCCGCGCCGACATGGCGGGCAACACCTTCCTGTCGGCGCTGACCAATGCGGGTATTGCCGTCACTCAGCCGGCCACGACGCTGGCACAGGGGCAATCGGTGTGCCCGATGCTGATCCAGCCGGGCGGTTCGTTCGACTCGGTCGTCTCGGAAGTGGCCACCGGCAGCGGGATGACCGAGAAAAATGCCGGCATCTTCACGATCATCGCGATCGGCACGTTCTGTCCTGCGATGATCGCGCCGCTGATTCCGGACCGGTTCAAGGTCTAGCAAGAGCTCTGCCTCGGTGCCCGTATCCTCTTCAGAAGTACGCGAGCAATCGAGGTGAACGACACGAGTGGCCGACGACAGGCAGCGTCACAACGGCGAACGACGTCCGCGCTCGGCGTCTGGATGGTCGGGATCGGGCCGGGGGCGCTCAGCCCAGCCGCGGAACACCACCGGCGACGGTGATCGTCCGGCGGACAACGCGCCCCCAATACCGCCCGACGTGGACGCCAAGCAACTGGCCCCCGAGATCCGCGGTGAACTGAGCACCTTGGACCGCGCTACCGCCGACGCGGTCGCGCGCCACCTGGTTGCCGCGGGTGAGCTGATGGACGAAGACCCGGAAGCCGCCCTCAACCACGCCCGTGCTGCGCGGGCGAGGTCCAGCAGGATCGGCGCGATTCGCGAAGCCGTCGGAATCGCCGCCTATCGCTACGGCGACTGGGCGCAGGCGCTGTCCGAGTTGCGTGCCGCCCGCCGGATGGGCAGCAAGTCCCCGTTGTTGCCGTTGATCGCGGATTGCGAACGCGGCCTTGGCCGTCCGGAGCGGGCGATCGAACTGGCCCGCGGCGACGAGGCGGCCCAGCTCAGCGGCGACGCCGCCGACGAGCTGCGCATCGTGGTCGCCGGCGCCCGCTCCGATCTCGGGCAGCTCGAGCAGGCGCTGGCGCTGTTGTCCACGCCGCAACTGGACCCGAGTCGCAGCGGCTCGATGGCCGCCCGGTTGTTCTACGCCTACGCCGACACCTTGCTGGCGCTCGGGCGCGATGACGAAGCGCTGCAATGGTTTTTGCACTCCGCGGCCGCCGACATCGACGGCATCACCGACGCCGAAGACCGGGTCGGCGAGCTGGGCTCGGAAGAAGACGCGTGAAAGGCATTGCGCAGGAATATGATTGCCTGCTCATTGATTTGGACGGAACAGTGTTTCGCGGCCACCGCGCCACCGAGGGCGCGGTGCAGACCCTTGACGAAGTAAGCAGCCGCAAGCTGTTCGTCACCAACAACGCCTCCCGCAGCGCCGACGAAGTGGCCACCCACCTGCGCGACCTCGGCTTCACCGCCACCGGCGACGACGTCGTCACCAGCGCCCAAAGCGCCGCGCACCTGCTCGCCGGTGAGCTGCCGCCGGATTCGCCCGTGCTGATCGTCGGCACCGACTCCCTGGCCAATGAAATCGCCGCCGTCGGACTGCGTCCGGTGCGCCGCTTCGACGACAACCCCGTCGCCGTCGTTCAAGGCCTGTCGATGACGATCGGCTGGCCCGATCTCGCCGAAGCCGCACTGGCCATCCGGGCCGGCGCGCTGTGGGTGGCGGCCAACGTCGACCCCACGCTGCCCACCGAGCGGGGCCTGCTGCCCGGCAACGGATCCCTGGTGGCCGCGCTGCGGGCCGCGACCGGAGCCGAACCCACGGTGGCCGGAAAGCCCGCGCCGACACTGCTCAACGATGCGGTCGCCCGCGGGGACTACCGCGCGCCGTTGGTGATCGGCGACCGTCTGGACACCGACATCGAGGGTGCCAACGCCGCGAAGTTCCCCAGCCTGATGGTGCTGACCGGAGTCAGCAGCGCGCGGGACGCGGTGTACGCCGTACCCGCGCAGCGGCCCACCTACATCGGCCACGACCTGCGCGCGCTGCACCAGGACAGCAACCTGCTCGCGGTCGGGCCGCAGCCCGGCTGGGCGATCGACGTCGGCGACGGTGCCGTCACGGTCAACGGCAACGGCAACGACGACGGCGACGGGCTGTCGATCGTGCGCGCCGTCGCCAGCGCGGTGTGGGGTGCCGGGCACTCCGATTCCCAGGGGCGGCCGGCGCGCATCCGGCCCGGCGACGACCGGGCCCGCGACGCGCTCGAGCGCTGGTCTCTCGTGCATGCCGACTAGCGGGTGACTACCGTAGAACCGCAATGAATATCGATCCTGCACAGATTCGCGCCGACATCGACAACCTGTTGGCGCAGTTACCCGATTTAGCCGACCCGGAGAACCGGGAAAACGCGCCGTCACTCGCCGAGCTCGAAGACATCGCACGCCGGCTTTCCGAAGCGCACGATGTGCTGCTGGCCGCGCTGGAGTCGGCGGAGAAGGGCTGAGGTGCGGGCATGGCACGACGCGCCCGCGTTGACGCCGAACTGGTGCGGCGCGGGCTCGCCCGATCCCGTCAGCAGGCCGCCGAGTTGATCGGCGCCGGGAAGGTCAGCATCGACGGCATGCCCGCGGTCAAGCCCGGCACCGCCGTCGCGGCCAGCGCCGCCCTGGTCGTCGCCGACGACGGCGAACGCCGGTGGGTGTCGCGGGGGGCGCACAAGCTGATCGGCGCGCTCGATGCCTTCGGGATCTCGGTCGCGGGCCGTCGCTGCCTGGACGCCGGCGCGTCGACCGGCGGCTTCACCGAGGTCCTGCTGGACCGGGGCGCCGCCGAGGTGGTGGCCGCCGACGTGGGCTACGGGCAGTTGGCCTGGTCGCTGCGCTCCGATTCGCGGGTGAACGTCGTCGAGCGGACCAACGTTCGCGACCTGTCGCCCGAGGCGATCGGTGGGCGCGTCGACCTGGTGGTGGCTGACCTGTCGTTTATCTCGCTGTCCACCGTGTTGCCCGCGCTGGCTGGTTGCGCCGGCCCCGACGCGGATATCGTTCCCATGGTGAAGCCGCAGTTTGAGGTCGGGAAGGGCCAGGTCGGCGCGGGCGGGGTCGTGCACGACCCCGGCTTGCGCGCCGACTCGGTGCTCGCCGTCGCGGGACGCGCCGGCGAGCTGGGCTGGCACACCGTCGACGTCACGGCCAGTCCGCTGCCGGGACCGTCGGGCAATGTCGAGTACTTCCTGTGGCTGCGCGCCGACACCGATCGGGGGCTGACCGGCGACGGGCTCGTCGATGCGGTGCAGCGCGCGGTAGGCGAGGGCCCGCAATGACCGCCGAACGCACCATCCTGCTGGTCGTGCACACCGGACGGGAAGAAGCCACCGAGACCGCGCGCCGTGTTCAGAAAGTATTGAGCGCCAACGATATTGCGCTGCGTGTGCTGTCCGCCGAGGCGGTCGACCGGGGACCGCTGCCGCTGTCTCCCGACGATGTGCGGGCGATGGGTGTGGAAATCGAGGTGGTCGACGCCGAGCCCAGTGCCGCGGAAGGCTGCGAGCTGGTGCTGGTGCTCGGCGGCGACGGCACGTTCCTGCGCGCGGCGGAACTTGCCCGCAACGCCGATATTCCGGTGCTGGGCGTCAACCTGGGCCGCATCGGCTTTCTGGCCGAGGCCGAGGCGGAGGCCATCGACAGAGTGCTGGAACATGTCGTCGCCCAGGATTACCGGGTCGAAGAGCGCCTGACGCTCGATATCGCGGTGCGCCACCGCGGGCGCGTGATCGATCAGGGGTGGGCGCTCAACGAGGCCAGCCTGGAGAAGGGTCCGCGGCTCGGAGTGCTGGGCGTGGTCGTCGAAATCGAGGGACGGCCGGTGTCGACCTTTGGCTGCGACGGAATATTGGTATCGACGCCGACCGGATCGACCGCCTACGCGTTCTCCGCCGGCGGCCCGGTGCTCTGGCCGGACCTCGAGGCAATCCTGGTGGTGCCCAACAACGCTCACGCACTGTTCGGCAGGCCGATGGTCACCAGCCCGGACGCAACGATCGCGATCGAGATCGAGGCGAGCGGCAACGACGCCCTGGTGTTCTGTGACGGCCGCCGCGAGATGGTGCTCCCCGCGGGCGGCCGACTCGAGGTGAGGCGCTGTGGCACCGCGGTGAAATGGGCACGGCTGGACAGCGCGCCGTTCACCGACCGGCTGGTGCGTAAGTTCCGGTTGCCCGTGACCGGTTGGCGCGGAAAGTAACGGCGCTGCAGCGGTGCTGACGCAATGCTGACTGAAATCCGCATCGAGTCATTGGGTGCGATCAGCTCTGCGGTCGGGGAGTTCGACCGCGGCCTGACCGTTCTGACCGGTGAGACCGGCACCGGCAAGACCATGGTGGTGACGGGGCTGCATCTGCTCGGCGGTGCCCGCGCCGACGCGAACCGGGTGCGCTCGGGTGCCGAACGCGCGGTCGTCGAAGGCCGTTTCACCACAACCGATCTCGACGACGCCGTGATCGCGCAGCTGGACGAGATGCTGGACGCGTCGGGCGGGGAGCGCGACGAGGACGGCAGTGTGATCGCGCTGCGTTCGGTCAGCCGCGACGGACCGTCGCGAGCCTATCTCGGCGGCCGCAGCGTGCCCGCAAAATCGTTGGGCGACTTCACTACCGGGCTGCTGACCCTGCACGGCCAGAACGACCAGCTGCGGCTGATGCGCCCCGAGGAACAACGCGGCGCGCTGGACCGGTTCGCGAAGGCCGGCCCGGTGCTCGAGCGCTACCGCAAACTGCGCGACGCCTGGCTGTCGGCGCGGCGCGACCTGTTCGACCGCCGCAACCGCATGCGCGAACTCGCCCTGGAAGCCGACCGGCTGAGCTTCGCGCTCAACGAGATCGACGCCGTCGACCCCCAACCCGGTGAGGACGACGCCCTGGTCGCCGACATCGTGCGGCTTTCCGAGCTGGACACGCTGCGCGAGGCCGCGGCCACCGCCCGCGCCGCGTTGTCGACCGAGGATCTGTCCGGTGGCAGCGCTGCCGATAGCCTCGGGCGGGCAAGGGCCGCACTGGAATCCACCGATGACGCCAAGCTGCAGGCGCTGGCCCAGCAGGTCCGCGAGGCACAGACCGTGGTCGACGACGCGGCCCAGGAGCTCGGCGGCTATTTGGAAGAGTTGCCGGTCGATGCCAGCGCGCTGGAGTCCAAGCTGGCCCGGCAAGCCGAGCTGCGCACGCTGACCCGAAAGTACGCCGCGGACGTCGACGGGGTCTTGCGGTGGGCGGCCGAGTCGCGCGAGCGGCTCGCGCAACTCGACGTCTCCGAGGAAGGGCTGGCGGTGCTGCAACGCCGCGCCGACGAGCTTGCCGGTGAATTAGGCGAAGCCGCAGTCGATCTGAGTAAGTGCCGCCGCAAGGCAGCCAAGCGGCTGGCCAAGGAGGTGACGGCGGAGCTGTCCGGGCTGGCGATGGCCGACGCCGAGTTCACCATCGAGGTGAGCACCGATGTCGCCGTCGAGAAGGACGACCCGGCCGTACTCACGTTGCCCTCCGGTGAGCTGGCCCGCGCGGGTGGCGATGGCGTCGACCTGGTCGAGTTCGGCTTCGCCGCGCACCGCGGCATCACGGTGCTGCCGTTGGCCAAGAGCGCCTCCGGCGGTGAGCTGTCCCGGGTGATGCTGGCGCTGGAAGTGGTGCTGGCCGCGTCGGCGGCGGGCACCACGATGGTGTTCGACGAGGTCGACGCCGGTGTCGGCGGTCGCGCGGCCGTCCAGATTGGGCGGCGGTTGGCGCGGTTGGCGCGCACCCACCAGGTCATCGTGGTTACCCACTTGCCTCAGGTCGCGGCCTACGCCGACGTGCACCTGGTGGTGCATCCGGCCGGCCCGCGGGGAACCAGTGTGGTGCGGCGGGTGACCGACGACGAGCGGGTTGCCGAGCTGGCGCGGATGCTGGCCGGTCTGGGCGAATCCGACAGCGGTCGGGCCCATGCCCGGGAGCTACTCGACGGGGCCCAGAACGACGAGATCTGACCGTCGGGTCCGGCAAAAGTGGACCGAGACCATACCGGGATCCGCCTGTTACGGATGTGACTCTAGATAACTTCTGGGGCTAATGTTACGGCGCGCCTCCCCGCCTGAGCCGTTCATCGCGGCCAGAATCGCCCCCATGAAGATGTCAGGGCTGCTAACTCGCAACGCTTCCCGGCCGGGTCTGACCGGCACCGCACGGGTCGACCGCAACATCGACCGCCTGCTGCGTCGGGTCTGCCCGGGTGACATCGTCGTGCTCGACGTCCTGGACCTGGACCGCATCACCGCCGAGGCGCTGGTGGAGGCCGACATCGCCGCCGTCGTCAACGCATCGCCGTCGGTCTCCGGCCGCTACCCGAACATGGGCCCGGAAGTATTGGTCAACAACGGCGTCACCCTGATCGACGAGACCGGACCGGACATCTTCAAGAAGGTCAAGGACGGTTCCAAGATTCGCCTGTATGAAGGCGGGGTGTACGCAGGCGAGCGTCGGCTGATCCGCGGCACCGAGCGCACCGACCACGACATCGCCGACCTGATGCGCGAGGCCAAGAGCGGCCTGGCCGCCCACCTGGAGGCGTTCGCCGGCAACACAATTGAGTTCATCAAGAGTGAGAGCCCGCTGCTGATCGACGGCATCGGCATTCCCGACGTCGACCTCGACATGCGTCGCCGCCATGTGGTGATCGTCGCCGACGAGGACAGCGCCGCCGACGACCTGCGCTCACTGAAGCCGTTCATCAAGGAGTACCAGCCGGTCCTGATCGGCGTGGGCAGCGGCGCCGACGTGCTGCGCAAGGGGGGCTACCGTCCGCAGCTCATCGTCGGGGACCCGGAGCAGATCAGCACCGACGCCCTCAAGTGCGGCGCCCACGTCGTGCTGCCGGCCGACGCCGACGGCCACGCGCCCGGGCTGGAGCGGATTCAGGACCTCGGGGTCGGGGCGATGACGTTCCCCGCCGCGGGTTCGGCCGTCGACCTGGCCCTGCTGCTGGCCGACCACCACGGCGCGGCGCTGCTCGTGACGGCCGGTCACACCGCCAACATCGAGACGTTCTTCGACCGGACGCGCACCCAGAGCAACCCGTCGACGTTCCTGACCCGGCTTCGGGTCGGGGAGAAGGTGGTCGACGCCAAGGCGGTCGCCACCCTCTACCGCAACCACATCTCGGGCGGTGCCATCGCGCTGCTGGCGCTGACGATGCTGATCGCCGTCATCGTGGCGCTGTGGGTGTCGCGCACCGACGGCGTGGTGCTGCACTGGGTCACCGACTACTGGAATCACTTCTCGCTGTGGATTCAGCACTTGGTCACGTAGTCAGTTGTAAGGACGTGCGCTCATGATCTCGTTACGCCAACATGCCTTCTCGCTGGCCGCGGTGTTCCTCGCGTTGGCCATCGGCGTCGTCCTGGGTTCGGGCTTCTTGTCCGACACCCTGCTGTCGAGCTTGCGGGACGAGAAGCGGGATCTTTATACGCAGATCAACGGGCTCAACGACCAGAAGAATGTCCTGAACGAGAAGCTCAGCGCGGCAAACAATTTCGATAGCCAGATGATGGGCCGGATCGTGCATGACGGGCTGGCCGGCAAATCCATCGTCGTGTTCCGCACGCCGGATGCCAAGGATGACGACGTCGCGGCGGTCTCGAAGATCGTTGGCCAGGCCGGCGGAACGGTCACCGGGACGGTGTCGCTGACCCAGGAATTCGTCGACGCCAACTCCGCGGAGAAGCTGCGGACCGTGGTGAACTCGTCGGTGCTGCCCGCCGGTCAGCAGCTCAGCACCAAACTCGTCGACCAGGGATCGCAGGCCGGTGATCTGTTGGGCATCGCCCTGCTGATCAACGCCAACCCGGCAATCCCGCCCGTCGACGAAACTCAGCGTGACACCGTGCTGACAGCATTGCGCGAGACCGGATTCGTCACGTACCAGCCCAGCGAGCACCTGGCAGCGGCCAACGCCGCCCTGATCGTCACCGGCGGTGCGCTGCCGCAGGATGCCGGCAATCAGGGCGTCAGCGTGGCCCGCTTCGGCGCGGCGCTGGCGCCACACGGCTCGGGCGTGTTGCTGGCCGGGCGGGACGGATCGTCGACGGGCGGTGCCGCGGTCGCGGTCGCGCGCGCCGACGCCGGCATCAATTCCGCGATCAGCACCGTCGACGACGTCGACGCCGCGCCCGGACGGATCACCGCGATCCTCGGCCTGCATGACCTGCTCAATGGCGGGCATGTCGGGCAGTACGGCACCGGTCACGGCGCCGCGTCGATCACCGTTCCGCAGTAGCGATTCGCCGGCCGGCTATCCGATTGCCGGGCGTGTTAGCCGCGCCGTGGGGTTGCTGGTGTTAGGGTGGATTTCCGTGGGTCGGCAGGCCCTGCAAGTCAAAGTTCGACGATAACGACGCCCTGCCCGTCTTCACGGAGGTCGCTTTAGTGCGTAGGCATCCGCAAACCACCACCAAGCACCTCTTCGTCAGCGGTGGTGTCGCATCCTCACTCGGTAAGGGTCTGACCGCCAGTAGCCTCGGACAGCTACTGACCGCGCGCGGACTGCACGTCACTATGCAAAAGCTCGACCCGTATCTCAACGTGGATCCGGGCACGATGAACCCGTTCCAGCACGGCGAAGTCTTCGTGACCGAGGACGGCGCCGAAACCGACCTCGACGTGGGCCACTACGAGCGGTTCCTGGACCGCAACCTGTCCGGCTCGGCGAATGTCACTACCGGGCAAGTGTATTCAACCGTGATCGCCAAGGAGCGCCGCGGCGAATACCTCGGCGACACCGTCCAGGTGATCCCGCACATCACCGACGAGATCAAGCGGCGGATCCGGGCTATCGCCGAGCCGGACGCCAACGGCAACCGCCCGGACGTCGTGATCACCGAGATCGGCGGCACGGTCGGCGACATCGAGTCACAGCCCTTTCTGGAAGCGGCGCGGCAGGTCCGCCACGATCTCGGTCGCGAGCACGTCTTCTTTCTGCACGTATCGCTGGTGCCCTACCTGGCGCCCTCGGGTGAGCTCAAGACCAAGCCGACCCAGCACTCGGTGGCCGCGCTGCGCAGCGTCGGTATCACGCCCGACGCATTGATCCTGCGTTGCGACCGCGACGTCCCCGAGCCGCTGAAGAACAAGATCGCGTTGATGTGTGACGTCGACATCGACGGTGTCATCTCCACCCCGGACGCGCCGTCGATCTACGACATCCCCAAGGTGCTGCACCGCGAGGAGCTCGACGCGTTCGTGGTGCGCCGGCTCAACCTGCCGTTCCGCGATGTCGACTGGACCCAGTGGAACGACTTATTGCGCCGAGTGCACGAGCCGCACGAAACCGTGCGAATTGCCTTGGTGGGCAAGTATGTTGACCTGTCCGATGCGTACCTCTCGGTGACCGAGGCGTTGCGCGCCGGCGGGTTTCGGCACCACGCCAAGGTGGAGATGGTGTGGGTGCCCTCCGACGACTGCGAGAGTTCCGCTGGTGCCGCGGCGGCGCTGGCCGACGTGCACGGTGTGCTGATCCCCGGCGGATTCGGTATCCGCGGCATCGAGGGCAAGATCGGTGCGATCCGGTATGCCCGGACGCGCGGGTTGCCGGTCTTCGGTCTGTGCCTCGGGTTGCAGTGCATCGTGATCGAAGCCGCCCGCTCGGTCGGTCTGACCGAGGCCAACTCGGCCGAATTCGAACCGTCCACACCGGATCCCGTCATCTCGACGATGGCCGATCAGGAGCAAATCGTGGCCGGCGAAGCCGACCTCGGCGGCACCATGCGGCTGGGGGCTTACCCCGCGGTGCTCGAGCCGGATTCGATTGTGGCGCAAGCATATGGGGCCACCCAGGTGTCCGAGCGGCACCGGCACCGCTACGAGGTCAACAACGTCTACCGCGACCGGATCGCCGAAAGCGGGCTGCGGTTCTCCGGGACCTCGCCCGACGGCCACCTGGTGGAGTTCGTCGAATACCCGTCCGACGTGCACCCGTTCATCGTCGGCACCCAGGCCCATCCCGAGCTGAAGAGCCGGCCCACCCGGCCGCACCCGCTGTTCGTGGCATTCGTCGGCGCGGCCATCGACTACAAAGAGGGCGAGCTGCTTCCGGTGGAAATCCCCGAGCACTCGTCCAACGGCAACCAGCATCGAGACAGCGCCGAGCGGTCGATACCTGAACCCGCCACTCGTGGCTGATCACGTTTTCGAGACGGCGTCGAGCGAAACGGTTTACACCGGAAAGATTTTCGCCCTGCGCCGCGACCAGGTGCGGATGCCCGGGGGTAACACTGCCGCGCGGGTAGTTCTCGAGCACTACGGCGCGGTGGCCATCGTGGCGATGAATCGCGATCACAGCATCGCGATGGTCTATCAGTATCGACACACCTTCGGCCGGCGCTTGTGGGAGTTGCCGGCGGGTCTGCTCGACGCTGCGGGTGAGGCACCCCAGCTCTCGGCGGCGCGCGAACTGGAGGAGGAGGTCGGCCTGCGGGCCGACAGCTGGCAAGTGCTCGTTGACCTCG
The DNA here is from genome assembly GCF_026625985.1 of Mycobacterium sp. Aquia_213. NCBI lineage: Bacteria > Bacillati > Actinomycetota > Actinomycetes > Mycobacteriales > Mycobacteriaceae > Mycobacterium > Mycobacterium sp. Aquia_213. Next base: position 3,178,770 of record NZ_CP113116.1, on the reverse strand, counting down.
ACACCGCGCCCGGATACAGCGACGAGTCGGTGCGGGTCTACCTGGCCACCGGACTCACCGAGGTCGGGCGTCCCGAGGCGCACGACGAAGAAGCCGACATGACGATGCGCTGGGTTCCCATCGAGGAGGCGGTACGCCTCGTTTTCAGCGGTGAGATCGTCAATTCGATTGCGGTGGGCGGGATTTTGGCCACGCACGCCGTGACGACGGGGGTCGCGCAGCCGCGCCCGGTGGACATCCCGTGGCCGGACCGGCCCAAGGCCTTCGCCGCTCAAAAAGCGGAGCAGGCGCAGCGATGACGACTGCGCTCACGCTCGAGATGCAAATGCAGGGCTATTTCGACCACCTGACGATCGAGCGGGGAGTCGCGGCCAACACGCTCAGCTCCTACCGGCGAGACCTGCGCCGCTATTCAAAGCACTTGGAAGACCGCGGGATTCACGATCTGGCCAAGGTCGGTGAAGACGACGTCAGCGAGTTCCTGGTGGCGTTGCGGCGCGGCGATCCCGACTCCGGGGCAGTCGGCCTGTCGGCGGTGTCGGCGGCACGGGCGCTGATCGCGGTGCGGGGCCTGCATCGGTTCGCCGCCGCCGAGGGCCTGGCCGAACTGGATGTGGCACGCGCGGTGCGCCCTCCGACGCCGGGTCGCCGGCTGCCCAAAAGCCTGACCATCGACGAGGTGCTGGCACTGCTGGAAGGCGCCGGCGGGGAGAGCCCGTCCGACGGTCCGCTGACGCTGCGCAACCGGGCGCTGCTGGAGCTGTTGTACTCCACCGGATCACGCATCTCCGAAGCCGTCGGCCTCGACGTCGACGACATCGATACCCAGGCCAGGTCGGTGCTGCTACGCGGCAAGGGCGGCAAGCAACGGCTGGTCCCGATCGGACGTCCCGCCGTGCAGGCACTGGATGTCTACCTGGTGCGCGGGCGCCCGGAGCTGGCTCGGCGGGGCCGCGGCACGGCGGCGATCTTCCTCAACGCCCGCGGTGGACGGCTGTCGCGGCAAAGCGCATGGCAGGTGTTGCAGGACGCCGCCGAGCGCGCCGGGATCCACTCGGGGGTGTCGCCGCACATGCTGCGGCACTCATTCGCCACCCACCTGCTGGAGGGCGGTGCCGACGTGCGTGTCGTGCAGGAGCTGCTCGGCCACGCCTCGGTGACGACCACCCAGATCTACACGCTGGTCACCGTGAATGCGCTGCGCGAAGTGTGGGCCGGAGCCCACCCCCGCGCGCAGTGACTCAGCCCAGGTAGTCGGACTCCAGCACCAGGTCGGACACCAGCGACTGGTATTCCAGGTGAGCCTTGTGCTCGACGGTGTTCCACAGCTTGCCCTGCTGCTGGCGCATGTACTCGCGGTACTTCGGTGCGCCCGGCACCCGAACGTTGTCGGCGACCGCGATCGAGCCCGTATGCAGCCAGCCCCGGTCCATGATGCTCAACAGGTCGTTGAGGTAGGCGTCCTTGTCGTGGTCGAGGAAGATGAAATCAAGTGCGCCAGAAGCGAATCCGTGCTCGGTCGCGAGCACGTCGAGGGTGTGGCCGCCGTCGCCGATGGTGCCGACGACACACGTCACCCGGTCGGCGACACCGGCATGCGCCCAGATCCGCCGGGCGTTCGCGGCGTTGGCTTCGGCGAGCTCGACGGAAAACACCTTGGCGTTCGGCGCGGCCCGCGCGATCCGCAGCGCGCCGTAGCCGACGTAGGTGCCCAACTCCAGGACCAGCGCGGGGTCGGCGCGGCGCAGGGCGGCGTCGAGCAGGAGGCCCTTCTCGTCGCCGACGTTGATCAGCAGCGATTTTTCGTAGGCGAACTTGTCGATGGTGGCCAGCACGTCGTCGATGTCGCCGGCCCGGGCGTTGTTGACGACGTAGTCGACGGCGGCCGCTTCGCGTCCGTCGCCGATCTGGCCCGTCGTGGTGATGTTGCGAGCTCCGGCGGCCATGCGCCATACCGACCACCGCAGCAGCGGTATCCGTCGTTTGAGGTCCATAGGCACCCACGATAGACCCGCCCGGCGTGGGTCGAATGTTGCTGGTGTGACTGAAGTTAACTCTTAACGCCCTGGACGGCGCCAATGGCGATATCCGCACATATTCCCTGGTTATATCGCCTGCGGGTCGCCCGGTTTACAAGCGCCTACCCGTTAGACTTTCGGACGATGTTCACCTTCGCAACACCCCGGGCATGACGACCGAGCACCCGGACGGCGCCGTCGAGATCGGCTTGACGGGGCGCCCGCCGCGGGCGATCCCGGAACCGCAACCGCGCACCTCGCACGGCCCCGCCAAGGTGATCGCGATGTGCAACCAGAAGGGTGGCGTCGGGAAAACCACGTCGACGATCAACCTGGGCGCCGCGCTCGCCGAGTACGGCAGGCGGGTGCTGCTGGTGGACATGGATCCGCAGGGCGCGCTGTCCGCGGGTCTGGGCGTCCCGCACTACGAGCTGGAACAGACGATTCACAACGTCCTGGTGGAGCCGCGGATCTCGATCGACGACGTGCTGATGTCCACCCGGGTCAAGTACCTGGACCTGGTGCCCAGCAATATCGACTTGTCGGCCGCCGAGATCCAGCTGGTCAACGAGGTGGGCCGGGAGCAGACGCTGGGCCGGGCGCTACATCCGGTGCTGGACCGCTACGACTACGTCCTGATCGACTGCCAGCCGTCGCTGGGACTGCTCACCGTCAACGGGCTGGCCTGCTCCGACGGCGTGGTCATCCCGACCGAGTGCGAGTTCTTCTCGTTGCGCGGCCTGGCGCTGCTCACCGATACCGTCGACAAGGTGCGCGACCGGCTCAACCCGAAGCTCGAGATCAGCGGCATCCTGCTGACTCGTTACGACCCGCGCACCGTCAACGCCCGCGAGGTGATGGCCCGCGTCGTCGAGCGCTTCGGTGACCTAGTGTTCGACACCGTGATCACCCGCACCGTGCGTTTCCCGGAGACCAGCGTGGCGGGCGAACCCATCACCACCTGGGCGCCGAAGTCGACCGGCGCCATCGCCTATCGCGCCTTGGCCCGCGAATTCATCGACCGATTTGGCGCGTGAACGACACAGCCAATGGTGAGGCGCCACCGCACAACGGCTTCCAGGTCCGCCTCACCAACTTCGAGGGGCCGTTCGACCTGCTGCTGCAGCTGATCTTTGCGCATCGTCTCGACGTGACCGAGGTGGCGCTGCACCAGGTCACCGACGACTTCATCGCCTACACCCGCGAGATCGGTCGCCAAATGGATTTGGAGGAGACCACCGCGTTCCTCGTGGTCGCCGCGACCCTACTGGATCTCAAGGCCGCGCGGTTGCTGCCGGCCGGCCAGATCGACGACGAAGAAGACCTCGCCCTGCTCGAGGTGCGTGACCTGCTGTTCGCCCGGCTGCTGCAGTACCGCGCGTTCAAGCATGTCGCGGAGATGTTCGCCGAGCTGGAAGCCACCGCGCTGCGCAGCTACCCGCGCGCGGTGTCGCTGGAGGACCGGTTCACCGAACTGCTCCCGGAAGTGATGATCGGTGTCGACGCCGAGCGCTTCGCCCAGATCGCCGCGGTCGCGTTCAGTCCGCGGCCGGTGCCGACGGTGGCCATCGGCCACCTGCACGAGCTCAAGGTTTCGGTGCCCGAGCAGGCCCAGAAGTTGCTGTCGATGCTCGAAGCGCGGGGCAGCGGCCAATGGGCCACGTTTTCCGAGCTGGTCGCCGACTGCGAGATACCGATGGAGGTCGTGGGACGCTTCTTGGCGCTGCTCGAGCTGTATCGGTCCCGGGCGGTAGCATTCGACCAGTCGGAGCCGCTTGGTGTGCTCCAGATTTCATGGACCGGCGAGCGTCCGACCACCGAAGTGCGGGACGAATAATGACTCGCGCCGTGACGATGCAGTGGGGGCACCTCCCGCTTGCGGGGGACGTAGCGATGAGGAGGAATGGCGTTCGTGACTGAAGACATGCCTGACCTCGATCTCGACGTCGGCATCCCGGACATCGCCGAGGCCGTGCCGCTGGACGACGACGAGCTTCGGTCCGTGCTGGAGGCCCTGCTGCTGGTGGTCGACACCCCGGTCACCGACGACGCGCTGGCCGCGACCACACAGCAACCCGTCTACCGCATCGCCGCCAAACTGCAGCTGATGGCCGACGAATTCACCGCGCGCGACAGCGGCATCGACCTACGGAAGACCGGGGAGGGATGGCGGATGTACACCCGCTCCCGGTTCGCGCCCTACGTGGAGAAACTGCTGCTGGACGGTGCACGGTCCAAACTCACCCGGGCCGCGCTGGAGACGCTGGCCGTGGTGGCCTACCGGCAGCCGGTCACCCGCGCGCGGGTCAGCGCGGTGCGCGGCGTCAATGTCGACGCCGTCATCCGCACCCTGCTGGCGCGCGGCCTGATCACCGAGGCCGGCGCCGACGAGGACACCGGCGCGGTCACCTTCGCCACCACCGAGATGTTCCTGGAGCGGCTGGGGCTGGAGTCGCTGACCGATCTGCCCGATATCGCGCCGCTGCTTCCGGACGTCGACACGATCGAGGACCTGACCGAATCCCTGGACAGCGAGCCACGTTTCATCAAACTGTCGGGCGGCCGGACGCCCGAACAGTCGCTGTCGTTTGACGTGGACCAGGATTGATGACCGAAGATCAGGGCATCCGGCTGCAGAAAGTGTTGTCCCAAGCCGGAATTGCATCGCGCCGGGCAGCCGAGAAGTTGATCATCGACGGCCGTGTCGAGGTGGACGGGCAGGTGGTGACCGAGCTGGGCACCCGGGTCGATCCCGACGCCTCGGTGATCCGGGTGGACGGCGCCCGGATCTCCGTCGACGAAGCGCAGGTCTATTTGGCGCTGAACAAGCCGCGGGGGATGCACTCGACGATGTCCGATGATCGGGGCCGGCCGTGCATCGGCGACCTGGTCGAGCAGCGAGTCCGGGGCAACAAGAAGCTCTTTCACGTGGGACGGTTGGACGCCGACACCGAGGGCCTGATCCTGCTGACCAACGACGGCGAGCTGGCCCACCGGTTGATGCACCCCTCCCACGAAGTGCCCAAGACGTATCTGGCGACGGTCTCCGGAACGGTGCCGCGCGGGCTGGGCAAGCGATTGCGAGCCGGGATCGAGTTGGAGGACGGCCCGGCGCGCGTCGACGACTTCGCGTTGGTGGACGCCATTCCCGGAAAGACGCTGGTGCGCTTGACATTGCATGAGGGGCGCAATCGGATCGTGCGCCGGATGCTGGCGGCGGTGGGTTTCCCGGTGGAGGCACTGGTGCGCACCGAGCTCGGCGGGGTATCGCTGGGCAAGCAGCGGCCGGGCAGCATCCGCGCGTTGAGCCAGGGCGAGATCGGCCAACTGTACAAAGCGGTGGGCTTGTGACGAACGGCGTTGTGGTGACCATCGATGGCCCGGCCGGCACCGGAAAGTCCTCGGTGTCAAAGAGATTGGCCGACGCACTGGGTGCGCGCTACCTGGACACCGGTGGCATGTACCGGATGGTGACACTGGCCGTCTTGCGTGCCGGTATCGACCCGGCCGACGCCGACGCGGTCGCCCGGGTGGTCGAGTCGGTGCAGATGTCGGTCGACTACCACCCCGACGGGGATCGTTATTTCCTTGCCGGAGAGGATGTCTCGTCCGAGATTCGCGGGGACCAGGTCACCGGCGCGGTGTCGGCGGTGTCATCGGTGGCCGCCGTACGGACCCGGCTCGTTGCGCTGCAACGCGAAATGGCCCAGGGGCCGGGCAATGTCGTCGTCGAGGGCCGCGACATCGGGACGGTGGTCTTGCCCGACGCGCCGGTGAAGATCTTCCTGACCGCCTCGGCCGAAACCCGCGCCCGGCGCCGCAACGACCAGAACGTCGCCGCGGGTCTGGCCGACGACTATGACGGCGTGCTGGCCGACGTGCGCCGTCGCGACCACCTCGATTCGACTCGCACGCTGTCGCCGTTGCGTCCGGCGTCCGACGCGGTGACCGTCGACACCAGCGACATGACCGAGGCGCAGGTGATCGACCACCTGCTGGAGTTGGTCAAGCAGCGAAGCGAGGCAGTGCGGTGACTCAGGACGGCACCTGGTCGGACGAAAGCGATTGGGAAGTAGTCGATTCCGACTCGGCGGACTTCGACGAGCCCGGCCCCGCGCCGGTGGTGGCAATCGTCGGGCGGCCCAATGTCGGCAAGTCGACACTGGTCAACCGGATCCTGGGCCGGCGCGAAGCGGTGGTGCAGGACATTCCCGGTGTGACCCGCGACCGGGTCTTCTACGACGCGCTGTGGACCGGTCGCCGGTTCGTCGTGCAGGACACCGGGGGATGGGAGCCCGACGCCAAGGGCCTGCAAAAGCTGGTGGCCGAACAGGCATCGATCGCGATGCGTACCGCCGACGCGGTAATCCTGGTGGTCGATGCCACCGTCGGGGCCACCAGCGCCGACGAGGCTGCCGCCCGGATTCTGTTGCGCTCCGGCAAGCCAGTCTTCTTGGCCGCCAACAAGGTTGACAGCGAGAAGGTGGAATCCGACGCGGCGGCCTTGTGGTCGCTGGGTCTCGGCGAACCGCACGCGGTCAGCGCGATACACGGTCGCGGTGTGGCCGATCTGCTCGACGAGGTGCTCGCCGTGCTGCCCCAGGTGTCCGAGGCGGCACCGGCGCCCGGCGGTCCGCGCCGGGTGGCGCTGGTCGGCAAGCCCAACGTCGGCAAGAGCTCGTTGCTCAACAAGCTGGCCGGCGACGAGCGCTCGGTCGTGCACGATGTCGCCGGAACCACGGTTGACCCGGTGGACTCGCTGATCGAATTGGGCGGCAAAATATGGCGTTTCGTCGACACCGCGGGCTTGCGCCGCAAGGTCGGCCAGGCCAGCGGGCATGAGTTCTACGCGTCGGTGCGCACCCACTCGGCCATCGATTCCGCCGAGGTGGTACTCGTACTGATCGACGCCTCGCAGACGCTGACCGAGCAGGACCAGCGGGTGCTGACCATGGTGATCGAGGCCGGCCGGGCGCTGGTGCTGGCCTTCAACAAATGGGACCTCGTCGACGAGGACCGGCGCGAGCTGTTGGACCGTGAGATCGACCGCGAGCTGTCCCAGCTGCAATGGGCGGAGCGGGTCAACATCTCCGCCAAGACGGGACGCGCTGTACAGAAGCTGGTGCCCGCGATGGAGACCGCACTGGCGTCCTGGGACGCCCGGATTGCTACCGGCCCGCTGAACACCTGGGTCAAGGAGATCGTGGCGGCCACACCGCCGCCGGTGCGCGGCGGCAAGCAACCCCGCATCCTGTTCGCCACCCAGGCCGCCGCCCGCCCGCCGACGTTCGTCCTGTTCACCACCGGCTTTCTCGAGGCCGGCTACCGGCGCTTCCTGGAGCGGCGGCTGCGCGAGACCTTCGGCTTCGCCGGCAGCCCGATCCGCATCAACGTGCGGGTACGCGAAAAGCGATCCGCCAAGCGCCGCTGACTCGCGCCTTTAGCCCCTCGCCACGTCGCGTCCCCGCGTTTGCGTCGAGTGTGCAACCAGGCCGCCCTGAGTGCACACTGGCCGCCCTGAATGCACACTCAACGGCTCCTCGGTTAGTTAATCCCACGATGCGGACAATGCCGCCTACATCACAGGAATCAGCTTTGACTTTTGTCGCTAAGCGACGTTAACGTCTCTTGTATAGCGGGTTGATATACCCGTACTGCGGGATTTACGGAGTACTGATGAGCGGGGATCGCTTCAGCGTCAAGGACAAGTCGATATTGATCACCGGTGCGACCGGCTCCTTGGGCAGCGCGGCAACCCGGGCCTTGGCCGAAGCCGGGGCTCGGGTGACGCTGACCGGAGGCAACACCGACCGGCTGGCCGAGCTCGTGGACGAGACCGGCCGGCACGATCTGGCGGTGGTGGTCCGCCGCCCCGATACCCCGGCCGACGCCCAGGCCATGGTCGACGCGGCCGTCGCTAAGCATGGCCGGCTGGACGGCGTCCTGGTTGCTTCGGGCATGAACCACGTCGCGCCCATCACCGAGATGGACGTCGACGACTTCGACGACGTGATGAAGGCGAACGCGCGCGGCGCGTGGCTGGTGTGCCAGGCGGCCGGACGAGTGCTGCTGCAGCAGCGCGGGGGAGGCAGCATCGTGCTGGTCTCGTCGGTGCGCGGCAGCCTCGGTCATCCCGCGGGCTACAGCGCCTACTGCCCGTCGAAAGCGGCCACCGACCTGTTGGCGAAGTCTTTGGCTTCCGAGTGGGGTCCGCAGGGTATTCGGGTAAATGCCCTGGCGCCAACGGTTTTCCGATCCGAGCTGACAGAATGGATGTACGCCGACGACGAAAACGGGCGCGAAACCCGCGAGGCCATGTTCGCCCGAATCCCGTTGCGCCGCTTCGCTGAACCCGAAGACTTCGTCGGCGCCCTGATCTATCTACTCAGCGATGCGTCGAGCTTCTACACCGGCCAGGTGATGTATCTGGACGGCGGTTACACCGCATGCTGATGAACCGAAAGGCACTGTCGTGAGTTTCACCTGGCCGCTTGGCCAAGCCGAGTCGACGCTGGAGTTTTACGACCTGTCCCATCCGTGGGGTCACGGCGTACCGGCGTGGCCGTACTTCGAGGACGTCAAGATCGAACGATTGCACAACATGGCGCGCAGCCGCGTGCTGACTCAAAAGATCACCACGGTCATGCATTCCGGCACGCACATCGACGCGCCGGGCCATGTCATCGAAGGCACGCCGCTGCTCGACGAGATCCCGCTGAGCGCGTTCTTCGGCACCGGGGTCGTGGTGTCGATCCCGAAAAAGAAGTGGGAGGTCGTCACCGCCGAGGACCTGGAGAATGCCACTCCCGCGATCCGGCCGGGCGATATCGTCATCGTCAACACCGGCTGGCACCACACCTACGCCGACAGTGCCGAGTACTACGCCTACTCGCCGGGCTTCTACAGGGAAGCCGGGGAGTGGTTCGCGGCCAAGGGCATGAAGGCCGTCGGTACGGATACCCAAGCGCTCGACCATCCGATGGCCACCGCGATCGCCCCGCACGGCCCGGCCGAGCACACCGGTGGTCTATTGCCTTGGGCGGTCAAGGAATACGAAGAGCAGACCGGCCGCAAGGTGCTCGACGATTTCCCGGAGTGGGAGCCGTGCCACCGCGCGATCCTGTCGAAGGGCATCTACGGCTTCGAGAATGTGGGCGGCGATTTGGACAAGGTCACCGGCAAGCGCGTCACCTTCGCGGCGTTCCCGTGGCGCTGGGTCGGCGGCGATGGTTGTATCGTGCGGCTGGTGGCGATCCTCGACCCCACCGGAACCTACCGTCTCGAGACTGGGGCCTGACGTGAGCGTCGACTCACAAGAGGCTCGCGGCAGCGGAATTCAGGTCATCGCCCGCGCGGCCGAGATGTTGCGGCTGCTGCAGGCGCATCCCGGGGGGCTGAACCAAGCCGAGATCGGTGAACGGCTGGGAATGGCGCGCTCGACGGTGAGCCGGATCCTCAATGCGCTGGACGACGAAGGCTTGGTGGCCTCGCGCGCGGCGCGGGGTCGCTATCGGCTGGGCCCCGAGATCGCCCGGATGGCCAGCACCGTGCGCCGCAGCGTCGTGGTCGATCTGCACCCGTTCATCGAGGAGCTGTCCCGCGAGCTGGAGGAGACCGTCGACCTGTCGATCCTGGACGGGGATCGTGCGACCTTCGTCGACCAGGTCGTCTCGCCGCACCGGCTGCGCGCGATCAGCGCGGTGGGAGAGTCGTTTCCGTTGCACTGCTGCGCCAACGGCAAGGCGCTTTTGGCCAGCCTGGCGCCCGAGGAGCAAGCGCGGGCCGTGCCGAGCCGACTCGCCCGGCTCACCGCGAACACCATCACGACGCCGGCGGCGCTGCACAAGGAACTCGAACGCATCAGGGTCGAGGGCATTGCCTATGACCACGAAGAGCACAGCGAAGGCATCTGCGCGGTCGGCGCGGTGCTCAAGGGCGTGAGCGATCAGAAGGTCGCGGTCAGCGTGCCCGTGCCGTCGCAGCGGTTCTACCGCCGCGAAACCGAGCTCGCCCAGGCACTGCTGGACTGGGTCGCCAAAGTCGACGCCTGGTTCGCGAAGACCGGCGGCTAGGAGACTCGCAGGTCAACCAGGCAATATCGGGTTGGCCGCTGGGCTGAGGTAGGCTTTCGAGCTGCTGCCGGTGGACTCATCGGCGCGCGGGCTGTGGCGCAGTTTGGTAGCGCACTTGACTGGGGGTCAAGTGGTCGCAGGTTCAAATCCTGTCAGCCCGACCACGTAAAGCCTTCTGGAGTGGCCTTTTCTGTTCCGCTGGATTGCAGGCCGCGCAGTTGGCCGCCCGATTCACGATGCGCTACAAGGTCATCCAGCAAGCGCGGCCGCGGGCGCCGCCGCAGCAGTCGCGTCCAGCAACTCCGCACGGGCCGGGGTGCACACTGCGGTCCCCAACAGCGCGTCGACGTTCAACTGAGGTTGGATACCCGCGGTGCCGGCCAGGCCTGGTGTGCTGCTCGCGGCTACCGCGGGCGCGGCCGTGGCCGGCGTGGAGGCGAGGGGCGTGGTGAGTGTGGTGATGGTGGCGGGGCCGTCCCCGAGAATGATGTTCGCGGTGCCGCTCACGACGTCAACGGACACGGTGCTGCCCTCGGTGACAAAGACAGTGCTGCCTTGGGGGATGGTGAACGGACCGCTGGTCGCTGTGAGGAAAATGGAAGAGCTGGTGTTGGTCAGGGTGACGGTGGCGGCGCCGCTTTGAACGGTGACGATGACGGTGGACCCGGGGGTGGCGTGGATTGTCGCGCTGCCTTCTGCCCCGGTAGTGATGATGCTGGTGCCCTGGCCGAGGATGGGATCACTACCGGCGGCCGAGACCAGCTGATCCGCGGCGGTCGAGCCGAGTTGCTGGGAGCCGGCCTGCGAGCCGAGCTGCGCTAGCGATTGGGTGCGGGCGCTGGTGGCGTTGCCGGCGGCTTGGGTCACCGCACGAGCCTGCTCATTTTGCCCATCCGGATTTGTGGACTGCGGTGGCTCGCTGAACGGCTCCAGCGTGCTCGCGGACGTAGCGGCACCGGCGTAGCCGTACATCGCGGCCGCGTCTTGGGCCCACATCTCGGCGTAGTGCACCTCGGTCGCCGCGATCGCGGGGCCGTTCTGCCCGAAAAAGTTGGTGGCAATCAACGCCATTAGCAATGCCCGGTTCTCCGCGATCACCGGCGGGGGCACCGTCATTGAAAATGCGGCTTCATAGGCTGCCGCCGCCGCGTACGCCTGTGCGGCGGTTTGCTCGGCCGATTTGGCGCCGACGCGTAGCCACCCGACGTAGGGCATCACTGCCGCCGACATCCTCGTCGAGGACGGGCCCCACCACGCCAGGTCAGTCAGCCACGAGATGACCGACGAGTAGCTGGCGGCAGTCGACTCCAGCTCGGCTGCCACTACGTCCCAGCCCGCTGCCGCCGCTAGCATCGGCGCCGCGCCCGGTCCCGTATACATCCGAACGGAATTGACTTCCGGCGGCAGCAAACCAAAATCCATGGCCTTACTCATTTCCGAGTCAAACGCGCCGATTCCTCAGCAGGACAAGAGGATCTAACGCCGTACGCGTAAACGCAGAGCGACCGCACGCTTAAGGTCCACGGTCCAATTGCATGAAAACGCTGCTGCTGCTAAGTGTTTCGACAAAGCGTCGCCGGCCGGTCTGCGGAGAGTTGATCTACGTGTACAGGCTTCTCCGATTTTCGTTGCCCGCCGCTTGTGGGTTGGGCCGGGAAAGGGTAAAGGAAAGGGAAACGGCAGGAACAGAAAGAAATTACGAATCCACAGCGGGAGAATAGATTTGAGCAACCTTGAATCGGCGTAGAAGCTCTGACTTGACACCACGCAGCAACAACCCGCGGCCGGCGGCAGATCGCCGGACACGGAGATCGCCTAGAGGGTTGTAACTTTCGTCATTCTTCATTCATTCGCCTGACGGTCTGTTCCGGGTAGGGTGCCCGGATTATGAGTTCTGGGGTTTCGTGAAGCGCATCTTGTTGCCGCTGCAGTGCGCTAGTCCTGGCCCGAAGATCGTGGTCGGGATGCCGATGTACCGACACGTCTCGGTGGCTTGGTTTTACAACTGGATGTTGATGGACAAAAGCCCGTGTGTGGGGGTGGTGTCTACCGAGGGGGTGCCGCTGCCGAGCGCGATGGACGGGATCACGAACACGGCGGTGTCAGCGTTCGGTGAGTGGGATTGGTTGGTCGTGTTCGAGGACGACATCATCCCGCCGTTGGATGCGTTCCTGCGGGTCACCGGCTACGACGAGGATGTCGATATCGTCGGCTCCCTGAATTTCATGCATGAGCCGCCGCACTTTGTGAACGCCTACACCCTGGGTAATGCGCGGGCGCAGCCGATGTACCGGAATGTGAAGCCGGATGTGTTGCGGGGGTGGCTCGAAGAAAGTGACCGTCGGTTGTTCGAGGTGGATGCGGTGGCGATGGGGTTCACCGCGATCCGGCGGAGGGTGATCGAGCGGTGGGATCCGGATGTGCCGATGTGGTGTCCGTCGCCGGTGGTGCCGGGGCAGGACATCTATTTCTGTCATGAGGCCACGCGGCAGGGATTCTCGGTTTGGTTGGATACGGGGATGCGGTGTGGGCACTTGACGGAGGTGGCGGTCGGTCACGGCGCCGGTTGTTGATTCGCCGCACTTCGTCGGGGAGCAGCGAGGAAGGCAAACCCCGTTAGGTCATACCAGGTGGTGATCCTGCAGCTCGTCGAGCAGGCAGGCGGCGCGGCGCGCGACGTTCCTCTTTTCCCGAACCCCGGCACATCAACGACACTGCTTGACGCCGTATGTTGCTGTGATGGCCGAGCCGACCAGCCGCCGAGAGCGCAAGAAGGCGCAAACGCGCCGTACGCTGGCCAAGGCCGCGCTCGACCTGTTCCTGGAGCGGGGGTTCGAGGCCACCACCGTCGAGGAGATCGCCGAGGCCGCAGATTTCCACCGGGCCACGTTCCATCGCATCTTCGCCAGCAAAGAGGAGGTCGCGATGGGCGACGTCCTCGAACTCTTCGCGCTCGCGCGCGAGCGATTCCGCGAGGCGCTCCCGACGGACGATCCGTGGTCGGTCGCGCGGGACGTGCTGACCGACACGATGACCAGCTTCGAGGAGTCAGACGACGAACTCGTGGCGGCGCACCTGCAGGTCTGGACCAGAGACCCCGCGCTGCAGGCTCGGTTCACGGCGATGATGCTCGATTGGGAGCACGAGATCGCACGGTTCTTCGCCGAGGCTTGGGGCCTCGACCCGGAGTCCGACATCCGCTGCTACGTGATCGCGACGGCCATGATCGGGGTTACACGCTCCGCGCTGCTCATGCGGCGCGCCAATGGCCTGAGTGTCCGCGAGACCATCGACGCAGGGTTCGACTGCCTGGCGTCCGCTGGCATTGGAAAAACATGCGACATGTGACGCAGATTCGACATAAGTCGCGTAATTTCAGGTCGTCTGGTTCCGTGCGATGACGCCTACCACGACTTCGCCTTTTTCTGATCGGCGCGCTCAGCAGCGAGGGCCGTCGCAGCGACGAGGAACAGCTGCTCCGCTCTTACCTCGAGGCGCGCGGGGCGGACGCGGAGACGTTCGACGTCGCGTGGGACTCCTATCGTCGCCACGCTCTGTACGGAATCATCTACGCCATGACGCCCGAGGCAATGCAGCCGGCCCAGATCCGCGATGCGATGAGCACCCGCTTCGCCCATGCTGTGCTCGACCACAATGTGCTCTCGCTGCTCGGCGTCTGAGTCGAGCGCAATCTCCGCGGGCTCAAGGAAGACCGCGAACCTGAGACCCGAAGGCGCAAATCACTTCGTGGACCACCCGGATGGGGGACGGCCGTTCGATTGATCACGACTAGCTTCGTCTCAGCTCTACCGAGGAGAAGCCATGGGCGACACCGCAGATCCGACCGATCATTTCCGCACGACGTGTCCGCATGCCGGCGAATTCCTAATAGACCGACTTTGTTGGCCGGGGCTGATGGCGATAGTGCTGGGCGTCGCGTCACTGGTTGGCGGGGTGGCCGCAGCAGCCTATCGGCACCAGGAGTGGCTGCTGACGCTGGTTACGGTCGGAGTATCAGCGATCGTAGCTGGTTTGGTCTGGCTTAAGCTGGAACATCGTCGGGTGATGAAAATTGAAAGCCGTTGGCTCTCTGTGTATTCCACGCGAGGTCCACGCGTGTCATAGCGACGGTCAAGCCTTCGCGGCAATCGATTCCAGTAGCGGGTCCAACCGCAGAGCCTATGTGGCCAAGTGTCCTTGGACCGAGCTCAACGAGCAGAACTGTCGCAACCAGTCAAACCATGTCGTCATGCCCTCGCCGGTGCGCGCGCTTATCGGAAAGATGTCTGCGGTCGGATTCACCTGTCTGATGTGGCCGATGTAGGTCGCGATGTCGACGTCGAGGTGCGGGACCAGGTCGATCTTGTTGAGCAGCACGACGTCGACCGACCGGAACATGACCGGGTATTTCAGTGGCTTGTCTTCCCCCTCGGTGACTGAGTAAACCATCGCCTTGGCGTGCTCTCCGACGTCGAATTCGGCCGGGCAGACCAGGTTGCCGACGTTTTCGATGATGACCAGGTCGAGCTTCGGAAGCTCAAGCCCTTGCAGTGCTCGGTTGACCATCGGGGCGTCTAGGTGGCACTCGCCGCCAAAGCCATTGTTGGTGTTTAGCAGCGATATTTGTGCGCCTCGGCCGTCGAGTTTTGCGGCGTCGAGGTCGGTGGCGATGTCGCCCTCGATCACGCCGAGGGATAGTTCGGTGGCGAGTGCGTCCAGGGTGGCGGCCAGCACCGTGGTCTTTCCGGAGCCAGGCGAGCTCATCAGGTTCAAGGCGCGAATGCGGTTGGTCTCGAAGGCGTGCCGGTTGATGGCGGCGCGGGTGTCGTTTTCGGCGAATATGGACTCGAGTACCTCGATGCGCTGCGAGCCGGTGGCATACGCGCTGTGGTCGCCGTGATCGTGATCGTGCTGGTGCTGGTGGCCGTCGCGATCGTGGTCGTGGCTGTGGACGGTGCCGTCGTCGTGGCGGTGAAATCTACCCACTCACTTGCCCTTTCATGACACTTCGACCGACGTGACCAAGAACTCGTTGCCGCACAACACGTCAATGTCTGTGCTGTTGCAACCCGGACAGCAGACCGACCATCGAGACTCAATCCGCGACCGCTGTTCGCACGTGTGGCACAGTACTTCGGCGGGAACAAGGTCGAGTTCCAGCTCGGCATCGACCATGTTGTCATCAAAGTGTTGACACACCAACGACCAACAGAACGTCAGGGAATCGGGCACCACCTGTCGCAGCGCGCCGACTTGGACACGGACGACATCGACGTGACGACCCGCCGCGTGGGGCTTCACCACACCAGTGATGGCATGACACAGCGAAAGTTCGTGCACCACATCATGCTGCCTCACAGGTGACAACAGTGTCGCGAAAATTAAGTGCGGAAAAACGCAGGCTTTGTGTGCGAAATTGTGATTGTCGGCACATTTGGGCTCGTCTAGCCTGAGCGTGACCGCCCGTGCCGCCAGCCCATAGGCGCGGGGGCCATGCTCCTGGAGGTTCTGTGGAGAGCAGTCCGCGTGGCACGGTGGCCAGTGTGCGGCTGCGCCTCGACATCGCCGGCGTGGTCCAAGGCGTTGGATTTCGCCCCGCTGTTGCGCGCATCGCCGCACGTCACAGCCTCGCCGGATGTGTGTACAACGACTCCGGATCGGTGCACTGCGAGTTCGAGGGTGCGCCCGAAGTGGTCGAGGCGGCGGTATCCGCGATCAGCGCCGACCGGCCGCCGATGGCGCGCATCGATTCCATCGAAATCGTCTCGCTGCCTCCCAACGGCGAGTCTGGGTTCCGGATCATCGGCAGCCGGGGCCGCGACGACCGCCGCACCTTGGTGCCGCCGGATGTTGCCATCTGCGCCGATTGTTTGCGCGAGGTCCGTGACCCCGCCGACCGCCGCTACGGTCACCCCTTTATCACTTGCACCAACTGCGGTCCGCGCTACACGGTGATCACCGACCTGCCCTACGACCGGCCCGCGACCACCATGGCGCATTTTCCGATGTGCGCCACGTGTTCGGCCGAGTACCGAGACCCCGCCGACCGACGGTTCCACGCGCAAACCATCGCCTGCCCCGACTGCGGGCCGACCCTGTCCTGGCGGGGCCCGGGCGACAGCCGCGAACCGCTCGCCGCCGCCGCGCAGGCGCTCGACGACGGCCTGATTGTCGCAATCAAGGGCATCGGCGGGTTCCATCTCGCCTGTCGCGCCGACAATGTCGATAGTGTCGCCCACCTGCGGCACCGAAAGGGCAGACCCGCTAAACCTTTCGCCGTGATGGTTGCCGATATCGCTGTGGCGCAACGCATCTGTCACGTCGACGACGCTTCTGCGAAACTGCTTCAGTCGCCTGCGGCGCCTATAGTTCTGCTGCCCGCCCGTGACGACTCGAAGCTGGCCTGCGTGGCGCCGGGCCTGTCCGAAATCGGCGTGATGCTGGCCTATTCGCCCGTTCACCACCTGCTCTTCGATCGTTTGGGTCCGGTCACACTGGTGATGACCTCTGCCAACAACGGGGGGTCTCCGATCGTCTTCCGCGATACCGACCTGGCCTGGATCGACGGCTTGGCGGACGCGGTGCTCAGCCACGACCGTCCCATCCATGTGCCGTGCGAGGATTCGGTTCTCACGGTTGACGGCGACGGCGGCCCGGTGCCGATTCGACGCTCCCGCGGATATGCGCCGCTTCCAGTATCGACACCAGCCGTGGCCGGTGCCCCCGTGGTCCTGGCAACCGGTGGGGACCTCAAGACGACGTTTTGTTTGTTGTCTTCTGACGGAAACGCACACCTGTCGTCGCACCTGGGCGACATGGCTGACCCGCGGACTCAGAGCTGCTTCGAATCGGCCGAACAACACCTGGCCTTCATGACCGATCGCCAACCCCGGCTCATCGCATGCGATTTGCATCCGGCGTACGCCACGACTCGTTGGGCGCAGCGGCAGGACCGGCCGGTGCTGCAGGTGCAACATCATCACGCCCACGCGGTATCGCTGTTGGCCGAGCACGGCCGGCTCGACTCGCCAATGCTTGCGGTCGCGTTCGACGGCACCGGATATGGCACCGACGGCACCATCTGGGGTGGCGAGCTCCTAATGGTTACCGACCCGGTGGCTTTCACGCGGGTCGGGCACCTGAAACCGTTTGCGCTGCCCGGCGGTGACGGCGCGGTACGCCACCCTGGCCGGATCGCCCTGGACCTCCTGTACCGGGCCGACGTCGAATGGGCACAAGACATTCCGGCGGTCGCCCGCCTGAGCCAGCAGGCGCGCCGAGTGCTCGCCCAGCAGATCCCAGGCGGCATCGGAGGCGTCGCCACCAGCAGCATGGGGCGCCTGTTTGACGCTGTAGCCAGCTTGCTCGACGTGTGCCACGACGTGACCTACGAGGGGCAGGCGGCCGTCGAACTCGAACATCTGGCGCGCCTCGGTCGGCCGGCGCCATTGGACTTCGAGGTGGCCGCCGGCGTGTTGGACCCGGTGCCGTTGATCACGGCGTTGGTGCGGGGTTTGCGAGCCGGCAGGACGGCAGCCGACCTCGCCGCCGGGTTCCACGCCGCCGTCATCCGTGCGACGGCGCAAGCGGTCGGCCAGGTGGTCGGCGGCGTCGGCACCGTCGGGTTGACCGGAGGGGTGTTCGTTAACCGGCTGCTGCGCGACGGACTCCGTAATGAACTGGCCGGCAACGGTTTCGAGGTGTTGACTCATGCGGTGTTGCCGTGTAACGACGGCGGACTTGCGCTGGGCCAGGCCGTTATCGCCGCACGACGGCAAGAAAGGGGGACATAGCCATGTGTCTCGGAATTCCCGGCAAGGTCGTCGACACCTGGGACGAGGCGGGAACTCGGATGTGCACCGTCGACTTCGGTGGTACCACCAAAACCGTGTGTCTCGCCTACCTGCCGGATATGCAAGTCGGTGAATACACCATCGTGCACGCCGGATTCGCCATCACCCGACTGGACGAGGCATCGGCGCAGGAGACGTTGCGAATGTTCCACGACCTGGGCGTGCTTGACGAGGAACTGGCCGGTGACGAGGGCCAGGGTAGAAGGGAGCCAGCATGAAATATCTGGACGAATTCCGCGATCCAGCGGCCGCGCGCACCTTGGTAGATAACATCAAGAGGCGCGTCACCAAGACCTGGACCATCATGGAAGTCTGTGGTGGGCAAACACATTCGATCATCCGCAACGGCATTGACCAATTGCTGGACGGCGCGGTGGAATTCATTCACGGTCCGGGATGCCCGGTCTGCGTGACGCCGCTGGAGATGATTGACCGCGCACTGGAGATTGCGGCACGCGACGACGTGATCTTCTGTTCCTTTGGAGACATGCTGCGGGTGCCGGGCAGTAGTCAGGATCTGTTCGGCGTGCGTGCTCGGGGTGGCGACGTGCGAATCGTCTATTCGCCCTTGGACGCCACCCGGGTGGCCGCCGACAACCCCGACAAGCAGGTCGTGTTCTTTGGGGTCGGTTTCGAGACCACCGCCCCGGCAAATGCGATGGCGGTGGTACATGCACAGCGTCTCGGGCTGACCAACTTTTCCATGCTGGTCTCACATGTGTTGGTTCCCCCGGCCATGACAGCCATCCTGAGCTCACCGGCCAACCGGGTCGAGGGATTTCTTGCGGCCGGCCACGTCTGCACGGTGATGGGCACTAGCGAATACGGCCCGCTGGTCGATGAGTTCCGGGTTCCCATCGTGGTCACCGGATTCGAACCGCTGGACTTGCTTGAGGGAGTCCGACAGGTCGTCGACCTTCTCGAGGCCGGCACGCCGAAGCTGCGCAACGCCTATCCGCGCGCGGTGACCACCGCCGGAAACGCGGTCGCCCAGCAGACCCTCGCGGCTGTGTTCGTGGTGACCGATCGGCAGTGGCGCGGCATCGGCATGATCCCCAAGTCCGGATGGACCCTCTCGCCGCGCTACGCACAGTTCGACGCCGAATTGAAATTCGGGGTGGGCCACCTGCGAGTCTCCGAATCCGCGGAATGCCGCAGCGGTGAGGTGCTGCAGGGCCTGCTGAAACCCAACGAATGCCCGGCGTTTGGGAAGTCGTGCACACCGCGCACCCCGCTGGGCGCGACCATGGTATCCAGCGAGGGCGCCTGCGCCGCCTACTACCAATTCCGGCGGTTGGAAGCCACTGCCCATGCCTGAGTCTCGCGTGGCCATCGACCCGGCCGACTGGGTGTGTCCGCTGCCGCTGCGCGAGACGAAACGCATCGTGCTGGGGCACGGCGGTGGTGGCGTGCTATCCGAGGAACTGATCGAAAACCTCTTCCTGCCCGCGTTCGGCGGCGCGGTGGGCGCCGCCCGCGATTCGGCATTGCTCGACATCACGGGCGGACGCATCGCGCTGACCACCGATTCCTATGTGGTGCAACCGCTGTTCTTTCCCGGTGGGAACATTGGCGACCTTGCGGTCAACGGCACGATCAACGACTTAGCATGCAGCGGCGCGCAGCCCGTCGCCCTGACTGCCGGGTTCATCCTGGAAGAAGGGCTCGAGCTTGATGTGCTCGGCGCCGTCGCCGAGACCATGGGTAAGGCGGCCGCCAAAGCCGGCGTTGGCGTCGTCACCGGCGACACCAAGGTCGTCGCAAGGGGTGCTGCGGACCAGCTTTTCGTCAATACCGCCGGGGTAGGCGTGGTGCCCGCGGGGGTGCACGTCGGGCCGGAGCGAGCCCGCGTTGGCGACCACATCATCGTATCGGGCTCCCTGGGCGAACATGGCGTGGCCATCATGAGCGTGCGAGAGGGCATCGACTTCGGCACCGTCGTCACGACCGACAGCGCACCGCTGCACCAAATGGTTGCGGCCATGCTCGGCACCGCCGGTGCCGCGGTGCACGCGTTACGAGACCCCACTCGCGGAGGTCTCGTTGCCGCGGTCGTCGAGATCGCCCGCGCTGCCTCGGTCGGTATCGAACTCGATCTGACGAAAATCCCAATCCCCGAGGCAGTTTCGTCGGCATGCTCGTTTCTGGGGCTGGACCCGCTGCAGGTGGCCAACGAGGGCAAGATGGTGGCTTTCATCGACCCCGCGCACAGTGAGGCTGTGCTGGACGCCATGCGGTCACGGCCCGAGGGAACCAACGCCGCTATCATCGGCCGCGTTGTCGGCGAACACCCCGGCCTGGTGGTGGGCAAGACGCCATTTGGCACCACACAAGTCATCGAACGTCAACTGGGTGAGCAACTTCCACGCATCTGCTAGTCCTGGGCCGCCCACCATCGCCGGTGCACGGCGCGACAATCGCCGGCCAGGAGCTGTCCGGGCGTATCAAACGCGGACCGCACCGCCGCAGCACCGGTGAAGTCCTGCTCGACGGTGTAGCCATTGGTCACCACCAGCGCGGCCAGTCCTGCAGCCCGCGCCGCGCACAGCCCGATCGATGAATCCTCCACCGCCAGAACCGCTTCAGCCGTCAATGCGAGCCCATCGAGCGCCTTGAGGTATGCCTCGGGGTCGGGCTTGAGCAGTCGGACGTCGTCGCCGGTGACGATCACCTCCGCAATTCCTGGCCCGACGACGTGGCGCACCAGGGCTTCGACCCAACGCCGGCGACCCGTACGCCGGCGACCCGTCGTCGCGACGGCGACGCGCACACCGGAATTAGAGAGGTCGGTGATCAGCCGGGCCAAGCCGGGCCGACCGGAGATCTCGCCGTTGAGAATGCGATCGGTGAACAGTGCCGTCTTGGTCCGGTGTATGTCGTAGGCCAACCGACCGGCGCGGCTGCCAAACCCCCTCTGCCGCAGGTCATATCGGATGCGGTGACGACCGCCCGCGATTGCCAGCAGCCGACCGTAGGCCTCCGGTGTCCAGTTAATGTCCAAACCGTGTTGGGCGAACGCGTCGTTGAACGCCAACCGATGTCCGTTCCTTTCCGTATCGGCCAGCGTGCCGTCGACGTCGAAGATGACCGCCTCCAGCGCCACGAGTCATCCGGATGCCGCGGCGATGCTGCGTAGCGCAGCGTCGAAAACTGCCGCCGCGGTCAGGCCCAGGTGTGCTGCCACCTCGGGACCCGGCCCGCTCTCGCCGAAGCGTTCGATACCGATTACCGCGTCCGCCGGCCGCGCCAGTGCTCGCCAGCCGGTGGTCACGCCGCCTTCGATCCACACCACCGGCAGATCGGGCAGCGCGGTGCCGTCGGCGTCCAGCGCGGCCGCGATACGTTCGCGCCACATCACCGAGATGACGATCGCCGATATCCCATGCTCGCTGAGCAATTCGGCAGCCTCGAGGGCCAAGGCGACCTCCGAGCCGCTGGCCGCCAGCACCACATGGGCGGTGTCCGCGACCGGTCGCACAACCCGCATGCCGTAGTGGCGGATGTCTTCCAGCCCAGCGCCGCCGAGTACCGGCAGATCCTGTCGGCTCAGCACCAAAGCCGTCGGGCCGTCGGTATTATCCGCTGCCAGTTGCCAGGCCAATGCGGTCTCAGCGGCGTCGGCCGGACGCAGCACGGTCAGCCCCGGAATCAGTCGGAGCGACTCCATCTGTTCGATCGGCTGATGTGTAGGACCATCCTCACCGACATGCACTGAGTCATGCGTAAACACATACACCACCGGCAATTTCATCAGCGCCGAAAGTCGCAAAGCCGGGCGCAGATAGTCGGCGAACACCAGAAAGGTGCTTCCGAACGGACGCAGCCCGCCGTGCAAGGCGATGCCGTTCATCACCGCCGCCATCGCGTGCTCGCGGATCCCGAAGTGAATTGTGCGGCCGCCATAATCATCCGGGGCGATGTCACCACCGGGGATCGCGGTGTTGGTCGAGGCGGCCAGGTCGGCGGATCCGCCAACCAGACCCGGATAGACGGCAGCCAGCGCTGCCAGTGCCGCGCCGGATGCCTTGCGCGTCGCCGACTTTCCACCCGAAGCCAAGCCGTCAGCCAGCGGCGTCAGCACCGACAGGTCGTCGGCGGCGGGAACCGTGTCGAGCGGGAAGTCCGCTGAGAGCTGCGGATGGTCGACTTGCCAGGCGGCATGCATCTGAGCCCACTGCGCACGCGCCGCACCGCCCCGCGCGGCCGCCAAGGCCGCGGTCGCACTGACCGCGAGTGGTACGTGGAAATGCTCGTCGGGCCAGTCCAGACGGGTGCGCATCGCATGGAGCACCTCCGAACCCAACGGGCTCCCATGGGCTTTCGAGGTGCCTTCGATCCCGGGCGCCCCGAAGCCGATGGTGGTGCCCACCCGGATGAACGTAGGCCTGCCGTCTCCACGAACCGCCTCGGTGAACGCCTGGTCGAGGGCGGGCACGTCGTTCCCGTCAGGGACGCTGAGCACTCGCCAGCCATAGGCGGTGAACCGGCCCTCGACGTCGTCGGTGCAACTCTGTGACGCCGGTCCGTCGATGGTGATGTCGTTGTCGTCGAAGATCACGATCAACTTGCCGAGCCGGAGGTGCCCGGCCAGCGACGCGGCTTCGTGACTGATTCCCTCCATCAAGTCGCCGTCGCCGGCGAGCACCCAGGTGCGGTGGTCGACGACGGTGTGTTCATCGGTGTTGCACCGTGCGGCCAGCATCCGCTCGGCCAGCGCCATCCCGACCGCGTTGGCAATCCCTTGTCCTAATGGGCCCGTGGTGGTTTCGACGCCAGGGGTGTGACCGTACTCGGGGTGTCCGGGAGTCAGCGAGCCCAGCTGCCGGAACTTCCGCAGTTGGTCGACCGGCAGGTCGTAACCGAACACGTGCAGCAGGGAGTAGAGCAGCATCGAGCCGTGGCCGGCAGACAGCACGAAGCGGTCGCGGTCGGGCCAGCGCGGATCGGCGGGGTCGTGGCGCAGGTGCCGCGACCACAACGTCCAGGCGATCGCGCTGGTACCCAACGGTAGGCCGGGATGTCCGCTGTTGGCGGTCTGTACAGCATCTGCGGCCAGGAACCGCAACGTGTTGATCGCTAGCCGGTCCAATGCGTCTGTGCCGGTTGGTGATTCGGTCACCTTAGGGACCGGCGTCGTTTCTGCTGCGCTGGTCGTTCTGGATGTGATGGTCACGGTGCCACCAGCCTTCCGTTGGTCTCGTGGACGGCGGCTGCGCGCAGCGCGTTCGCCCGCTCGGTCATGTTCGGTCCGGCGAACAGTGCCGAACCGGCGCAGAATACGTCGGCCCCGGCGGCCGCGGCAGCGGCGATGGTGTCCGGCCCGATACCGCCGTCCACCTCGAGCTCGATATCTATTCCGCGACGGTCGATTTCAGCTCGGGCGGCCGCGATCTTGGATTCCATGCTGGTTAAATATCGCTGGCCACCGAACCCCGGGTTGACCGTCATGATCAGCAGCAGGTCGGTGACGTCGAGCACGTCGAGGACCGCGCTCAGCGGGGTGGCCGGGTTGAGGGCTACGCCGGCCCGGGCGCCAAGACCGCGGATGCTCGACAGGGTGCGGTGCAGATGGCGACACGCCTCGGCATGCACGATCACGATTCCGCAACCCGCCTCGATCACCCACCGCGGCAACATCGGGTCGGGATCCTCGACCATCAGGTGCGCCTCGAAATCCATTGCGACCCGGTCGCGGCAGGCGGCGATCACGTCGGGACCGAAGGTCAGATTGGGGACGAACCGGCCGTCCATGACATCCCACTGGATCCGGTCGACTCCGGCGCGCTCGATCTCCGCGACGTCGCGGCCCAGGTCGGCGAAGTCTGCCGGCAGCACTGACGCGACCAACGTTGGTGTCATCAAAGCGAATCCTCCCTCAAACTCGTTGCCAGCACGGTAGGCCGGCTTGCGGGATCGCTGAATCCCCCAACGCGGGGGAATCTGGGGTGACGCTCTGACCGGCGAAACTCGGCCAAAGGAAAAGGAGATGACGGCATCGGCGTTCGGCAATTATCGTGTTCTGATGGCGGTCAGTGCAGTGCCGATTACCGGACCCGTTCGAGTGGTATTGGTTGACGATCACGAAATGGTGATCGAGGGCCTTAAAGCGATGCTCGCCTCTTTCCGGAACCGGGTGCGGGTCGTCGGCGAGGCGGTGGGCGCCGAAAATGCACTCAAGATCGTCGAAAGCCTGCAACCGGACATCGTGCTCTGCGATGTCAGAATGCAGGGCGCCAGCGGTCTGGACCTGTGCCGTGCCATCCGCGAACGCAACCCCGCCAGCAAGGTCATCCTGCTCTCGGTGTACGAGGACGAGCAGTACCTATTCCAGGCCCTGCGGGTCGGGGCGTCCGGCTATCTGCTGAAGGGCATCAACAGCGACGAACTCGTGCGGCAGCTGGAGTATGTCCAGAGCGGTTCGACCGCCATCGACGCCGGCCTCGCCGCGCGGGCCGCCGACACCGCCGCCCGGCTGCAGCGTGACGAATTCTGGCCGGGCGCGCGGCAGGGCCTGAGCCAGCGGGAAAGCGAAATCCTGTCGTTCGTGGTAGCTGGCCTGTCGAATCGCGGTATAGCCAGCAAACTCGTTATCGGCGACGAAACGGTCAAGAGCCACCTGCGCTCCATCTATCGGAAGTTGAGCGTCGGTGACCGCACCGCGGCGGTGGCGGTGGCGCTGCGCGAGGGGATCTACCAATGACGGGATCGGTGCGGGGCCTGGTGGATGCCGACCGCGAGGTTGCGCTGCTCCTCGACATCGTGGCCGCCACCGGCAGCGGCCCAGCGATAGAGCCGGTGGCGGCGGCGGTCGCTCGACTCATCACCGCGGCCACAGCGTCCGACGTGTGCTTCGTGCACGTCCTTGACGATTCCGGCGGATCGCTGACTTTGGCCGGCGCGACACCACCATTCGACGAATACATCGGCCAGGTGCAGCTGCGGCTCGGCGAAGGAGTCTCCGGTTGGGTGGCCCAACACCGTGAACCCGTCGTCATCACCAGCGGGAAAGACGAAGACCCTCGCTATGTCCCAATTGCGGCATTGCGCGGCTCGGACTTCACCTCTATGGCATCGGTGCCGATGGAGACGGGGTTGGGCCGGCTCGTCGGCGTCCTCAATGTGCACACTGTGGCCCGCCGGGAGTTCACCGACCGCGACATCCAGCTGTTGCTGGCGATCGGGCGGTTGACAGCCGGCGCGCTCGACCAAGCGCGGGTGCACCGGCAGTTGGCCGCGCGGGAACGGGTGCACGGCAGCTTCGCCGAACAGGTGATCGCCGCGCAGGAATCCGAGCGCAGGCGGTTGGCCGGCGATATTCACGACGGGATCTCTCAACGGCTGGTGAGCCTGAGCTACCGGCTCGATGCGGCCGCCCACGCGGTCGAGACCGACGACAACGCCGAGGCCACCACACAGCTCGAAAAGGCCCGTGACCTCGTCGATCTCACGCTGGCGGAAGCTCGTTCGGCGATCGGCGGACTCCGACCGCCCGTGCTGGACGACCTCGGTCTGGCCGGCGGGCTGGCCAGCCTGGTATCGAGCATCCCGGAGGTAGACCTCGACCTGGAGTTGGCCGACGAGCGGCTGCCCGAGCACGTCGAGGTGGCCCTGTACCGCATCGCGCAGGAATGCCTGCAGAACGTCGTGAAGCATTCCCGCGCGATGACGGCCACCGTGCGCTTCGGCGTCGACGCGGGCGTTGCCCGATTGGAGGTTGCGGACGACGGGATCGGCATCGACGGATTCGATCCGTTGTCTGCCGGGGCGCCCACCAGCTACGGCATGCTGTCGATGAAAGAACGTTCCGAATTGGTGGGCGGCCGGTTGGCCGTGCGCTCGACGCCCGGATCGGGTACCACTGTCACGGTGACCGTCCCGCTGGGCGGCGCGGGTATCCCAAATCAGGCAGGCTGAAGCGCGTTTCGCAGGCGCACGGCGGAGGTGTTGGCCGACACGTGGCCGGACAGCGCCTCCTGTGCCGCGCCGATCCGCGTCTCATCACCGCGCCACGCCGCGAGTGCCGGTGACACCAAGGCCCTACCGAAGGAGAAGGTCAACGGCCAGGGTGTGCGGTGCGCCTGCAGCGCCGTCAGGTTGCTGGTAGCACGCGTCGGCGACTGCCCTCCGGACAGAAACGCGACACCGGCGAGTTCGGCCGGCCATGCACGCAGCACCGAAACCGTGGCCGCGGCGACTTCTTCCGCCGTGGCCTGCGCGGGGTGATCTTCGCCTTCGATCACCATGTTGGGTTTGAGCACGATGCCGGCCAGGTCAACGCGTAACAGGCCCAGCTGCTGGCGCACGGCGGCGTGCACCTCAGCGGTCACTTCGGCGCAACGGGCGATGCTGTGGTCGCCGGTCATCAGCACCTCGGGTTCGACGATCGGCACGATGCCCGCTTCCTGGCAGCCCGCCGCGTAGCGGGCGAGCGCATTGGCGTTGCACGCAATGGCCCCCCAGCTGGGGGTGGTTTCGGTGATGGTGAACACCGCCCGCCACTTGGCGAACGCCGCGCCCATGTCCGCAAAGCGGGCCAGTCGGGCGGGGAGCCCGTCCAGCCCCTCGGTCACCGTCTCGCCCGGCAGACCCGGGCAGGGCTTTGCGCCGGTGTCGACTTTGATGCCGGGCAGCATGCCCAGTTCGCGGACCCCCTGCGGAAACGACCGACCATCGCTGAACACCTGACCCAGGGTCTCCTCGCAGAAGATGATCCCGGAGACCCCGTTGGCGAGGCCGGGCGTGCTGGCCAGAATTTCGCGGTAGCTGCGCCGACTGTCCGCGGTCGCGGTGACGCCCGCCTGCTCGAGACGGGCGGACATCGTCGCGATGCTCTCATCGGCGGCGAGGATGCCCTTGCCGGGCGCGGTCATGGCCTGGGCGATCTTCCTGCACTTGCTCATCGATGCGTCCTGTCTCTCGGTGTGCGCACACCGTAAGAGCAGCGCCGATAGTGCGGCGTCACCCGAATGGTGGAAAGGATGGGGGTAACCTGAGACCTAACTATTTACCTAAGTATTAGTGGTCTATTCTTGATAGACAGATTGATCATTTCGTTGACACCATGCGAGCCATGACAGATAGATGGAATGCGGGAGTAATCCCGTACGCAGAGATGGGCTACTGGCAGCCGGATTACCTGCCGAAGGACACCGACGTCCTGTGCGCCTTCCGGATCACCCCGCAGGCGGGGGTTCCTCCCGAGGAGGCCGGCGCCGCCGTTGCCGGTGAATCGAGCACCGCGACGTGGACGGTGGTCTGGACAGACCGGCTCACTACGTTCGAGCACTACCAGGCCAAGTGCTATCGGGTCGAGGCGGTGCCGAACGCCCCCGGACAGTGGATCGCGTGGATCGCCTACGACCTCGACCTGTTCGAAGAGGGCTCAATTGCCAACCTGACCAGTTCGATCATCGGCAACGTGTTTGGGTTCAAACCGCTCAAGGCGCTGCGTCTGGAAGACATGCGGATACCCGTCCACTACGTCAAAACCTTCCAGGGCCCCGCACACGGCATCGTGATGGAACGCGAACACCTCGGCAAGTTCGGTCGGCCGCTGCTGGGCGCCACCACCAAGCCCAAGCTGGGGCTCTCGGCGCGCAATTACGGCCGCGTCGTCTATGAGGCACTGCGTGGCGGGCTGGACTTCACCAAGGACGACGAGAACATCAACTCCCAGCCATTCATGCGGTGGCGAGACCGCTTCCTCTTCTGTATGGAGGCCGTCAACCGGGCGCAGGCGGCGACCGGGGAGATCAAGGGCCACTACCTCAACGTCACTGCCGGAACGATGGAGGAGATGTACGAGCGGGCGAACTTCGCGGCCGAGCTCGGGTCGGTGGTTGTGATGATCGATCTGACGATCGGCTACACCGCGATCCAGTCCATGGCCAAGTGGGCCCGCGACAATAGCGTCATCTTGCACCTGCACCGGGCCGGGCACGGCACCTACACCCGGCAGAAGTCGCACGGCGTCAGCTTCCGTGTCATCTCGAAGTGGATGAGGCTGGCTGGCGTCGACCATATCCACGCCGGAACGGTGGTCGGCAAACTCGAGGGCGACCCCAACACCACCGCCGGGTTCTACGACACGCTGCGCCTCGACAGCGTCGAAGCCGACCCGGTCAAGGGCCTGTACTTCGACCAGGAGTGGGCGTCCATGCCCGGCGTCATGCCGGTTGCTTCCGGCGGCATCCACGCTGGCCAGATGCACCAGCTCATCCACTATCTAGGTGAGGATGTGATTCTGCAGTTCGGCGGAGGCACGATCGGTCATCCGATGGGAATCGCTGCCGGCGCCGAGGCCAACCGGGTCGCCTTGGAGGCCATGATCAAGGCCCGCAACGAGGGCCGCGACTACTACAAGGAGGGGCCGGAAATCCTCAAGAAGGCCGCCTCACGCAGCCGGGCGCTGGACACCGCACTGGCCACCTGGGGCGACATCACCTTCAACTACGAATCCACCGACACCCCCGACGTCGTCGCGGTGCCGACTCGGGCCTAAGCCAGCCAAAAAGGAGCCAATCATGCGAATCACCCAGGGCACCTTCTCGTATCTGCCCGAGTTCACTGACGAGGAGATCACCGCCCAGATCAGCTACGCACTCGACCACGAGTGGCCGCTGTCGGTGGAATTCACCGACGACCCGCATCCGCGCAACATCTATTGGGAGATGTGGGGGCTCCCGATGTTCGACCTCAAGGACGCGGCCGGCGTGCTGCTCGAGGTCAACGCCTGCCGGGCGGCAAACCCGAACAGCTACATCCGCCTGAACGCGTATGACGCGAGCTTGGGCCGGCAGACGACGGCGCTGTCGTTCATCGTCAACCGGCCCGTCGAGGAGCCCGGCTTCCGGCTGGACCGTGCCGAACGGGCCGACCGCCAAATCGGATATACCACGTACGCCTATGCCACCGAGCGGCCAAGCGGACAGAGGTACGAGTCGTCATGACGGCTTTCGGCTACCGGCCGGCCCTCTCCGAGCCGGAACCGGAGCCGGAGACCCTGGACCCGGATGCCGTCGTCGACCTGGCGGCGGCCCGGGCCACCTCGGGTGTCGACGAGGTGCTGTCGGGGTTGGACCGCGAGTTGGTCGGCCTGGAGCCGGTGAAGACCCGCATCGCCGAGATCGCGGCGCTGCTGCTGGTCGACCGCGCGCGGGAACGTTTCGGCGTGCAGGCAGCGCAACCGACTCTGCACATGTGCTTCACCGGCAACCCCGGCACCGGCAAGACCACGGTGGCAATGCGGATGGCCAACCTGCTGCACCGGCTTGGCTACCTGCGCCGCGGTCATCTGGTCAGCGTCACCCGCGACGACCTGGTCGGAGAGTACGTCGGGCACACCGCGCCCAAGACCAAGGACGTCATCAAACGCGCGATGGGCGGCGTGTTGTTTATCGACGAGGCCTACTACCTCTACAAGGTCGAAAACGAGCGCGACTACGGCGGCGAAGCCATCGAGATCCTGCTGCAGGTGATGGAGAACAACCGGGACGACCTGGTGGTGATCCTGGCCGGCTACTCCGACAAAATGGACCAATTCTTCTCGGCCAACCCCGGAATGCAGAGCCGTATCGCCCACCACGTCACGTTCCCGGACTACACGGTCGGCGAGCTCGAGGACATCGCGGGCCTGATGATCGCCGGCTTGGGCTACCGATTCTCCGACGAGGCCCGAGGCGTGCTGCGTAACTACCTCCACCTTCGCCGCGACCAGCCGTGGTTCGCCAACGCGCGCAGCGTGCGCAACGCGCTGGAGCGGGCCCGGCTCCGGCATGCGCGCCGGCTACTTGCCGAGGCCGACACACCGGTCGGCCTGGCGAAGCTGACCACGATCGAAGCGGTAGATCTGTTGGCCAGCCGGGTGTTCGAGACACGGGAGACGGCATGACAACAAATGCGCGGCTGCGGGCGCTGGTCGAGGTGGCTGACACCGGCTCGGTGCGCGGCGCCGCCGAACGTCTGGTCGTCACCGAGTCGTCGATCTCCTCGGCGTTGCGAGCCTTAAGCAGCGACATCGGAATCACCCTGGTCGATCGGCACGGCCGGGGAGTGCGATTGACGCCGGCCGGTCTGCGCTATGTGGAGTACGCGCGCCGCATTCTGGGCTTGCACGACGAGGCGATTCTGGCCGCGCGCGGCGAGGCAGATCCGGAAAACGGTTCGATCCGGCTGGCCGCGGTGACGTCGGCGGGGGAGTTGCTGATCCCGGCGGCGCTGGCGTCGTTTCGCGAGCAACATCCGGGGGTGGTCCTGCACGTCGAGGTGGCCGCGCGCAGCGCTCTGTGGCCGATGCTGTCGCGCCACGAAGTCGATCTGGTGTTCGCGGGTCGGCCGCCGGAAGACTTGCGCAAGAAGGTCCGGGTCCGCGCGATCAGCCCGAACACGCTGATCGTCGTCGGGCGCCCGGAACTGGCCGACGGCTTCGCGCCGGTGACGGCCACCTGGCTCTTGCGTGAGCACGGGTCCGGCACCCGCTCGACGCTGATGACGCTGCTCGAGGAACTCGATGTTGCGCCGCCACAGCTGGTGCTCGGCTCGCACGGCGCGGTGGTGTCGGCGGCCGTTGCGGGGCTGGGCGTCACGCTGGTGTCGAGGCAGGCGGTGCAGCGCGAGCTCGACTCGGGCACGCTGGTGGAACTACCCGTCCCGGGCACTCCGATCAAGCGGCCCTGGCATGTCGTCAGCCAGGCCACGCCGCCGATGGCCACCGAGTTGCTCATCCACCACCTGACCTCCCGTCCCGAACTCGGCTGGCGGCAGGTCAGCGCAGTGCCTCGCGCGTCGTAGCGGCCACCGGCCGCGGGATTAGCGCCGCAAGGTATCTGACGGCGCCTCGCCCCACCGCTTGCGGTACTCCACGGCAAAACTTCCGAGGTGGTTGAAGCCCCATCGCTCGGCGACGGCGGTGACGGTAATCCCGTCGGAGGGCATCGCGTCCATGAGCTCCTCGTGGACCCGCTCCAGCCGGCGCTCGCGAAGGTAGGTCATCGGCGTCATGTTCAGTTCCTCGCGGAAGCCCTGCTGGATGGAACGGACACTCATATGGACCGCCTTGGCGACTTCGTCCATCGTGATGCGCTCAGCGAGATGGTCGTCGATGAAGTTCATGGCGTCATGAACGACGACGCGTCGTGGATCTGGCTGAGCTGGCTGGAGAAACTCTTCGTGATAGTTGGACGGCTGCAGCTGCAACAGGGTGCTCATCACCAATTCCTCGATCGCACCGATGCCCTGGCCCCGCTGGATCAGCGATCCGGGGTGGAACACCTCGCTGTGGATGAGCTGAACCGCGGTGTGCCAACGCATCGCGGCCTCGCTGGCGAGGTCGAAATCGGGTTCGAACTCCAACGGCTTGGTCAGGCTTCGGCCCAGCAACCGGGTGAGGTGGGCGGCCATGGCGCGCTGCTCTACCCGGATCAGCAACTGCGGGGAGTCGTGGTCGAACTGGATCCGCAGCGCCTCGCCGGGGCTGGTCACTAACGCGCGGATTGTGTTGGCTTCGAAGCTACGGCCGCGGTGATCTACCAACGCACGTCCGTTCATAGGCATGTGCACCCCGAAGTACTGGCCGAGTGCGGGAATGTCGACCGTCGCCGCGACATGCACGTCGAGGTACAGCATGCTGACGTTGCGTAGCCGTACGCCATGCATGGTCGCAGCAAACCCCGCGGCGTCGTCGGGTCCTACATGTAACGACAACGGCGCCAACGCTTTGGCCATCAATCGCATGGCTTCGGTCGGGTTCTCGGTGTAGAAGATCTCGTTGTCCGCCAAGGCCGGAGGGACACCCCGCGAGCGCACCTTGCGCCGCACCGGATTCGCCGTGCGGCGGACGTCGATATACCCCAGACGGGTTAGCCGTGACACCGCGTATCGCCTGCTTGTGACTCCATCGACACGCCATCGAATTGTGAAGTGTCCATTAAATAATCGGTGGCAATCATGCAAGTCTCCCGCTGGCTGAGCGCGCACCAACGCGCTTAACTCTTCGCAATCCTGACAGCTGCTGCGCGATAACGATAGGCAGAACGTCGAACGGCCGCTAGTTTGTGATCGGGGCCACAGTCCGCTACGGCCCTTTCGGAATCGGGGCACAGCCCACCCGATCCGCCTAGGAGGTGCCATGTCGGCAAACGGCCAGATCGCTACTCTGTCGCCGTTCGACCAGCTGCGCGACCGGCTCGACGACCCGACGGTCGCCGCGTCGCTCAACAACTTGCTCGACCATGCCGATCTGCTAGCGATCCTGCTGACCGGCCTCGACGGCTTTGTTCGTCGGGGTGACGAGATCAGTGAGACGTTGGCCTCGACCGTCGACGAGCTGCGCGCAGGAGCGTCGGCGGCCCGCCTGCCGAGCTTTGACGGCGTGGCATCCGAGCTGCGGTCGGTCGACCTGCGGGCGCTTGCGGCGAGCTTGTCGGAACTGGCGTCGTCGCTGGTGACCGCCACGCCGGCGTTGAGCAAGATCCTGCAGTCGCCGCTTGTCGATCCGCGGGCCGTCGATGTTCTGGCGGAGGTGGGCCAGGCCCTCGTTGAGGGCAAGACCGCCGCCGCGGCGGACCCGGGGGGCCCCAAGGGGTTGTTCGGACTGTGGCGGGTCAGCAAGGACCAAGACGTCAGCCGGGGCCTGGGCTTCCTAGTACAGGTAGCGCGGGCATTCGGCAGGCATCTCCCGCAGTAAAAGACATTCAGCCCACTATTCACCGATGCGGTCGCGCCCTCGTCCGCTATTTCGAGAGGAGTTCGTATGGCTTCCGTTTTATGGTTTCAAGGCGGCGCATGCAGCGGGAATACGATGTCATTTCTTAATGCCGAGGAGCCAAATGTTGTCGACTTGATTGTCGATTTCGGACTGGATCTCTTATGGCATCCGTCATTGGGGCTCGAACTCGGAAAGAATGCGCAGAAGGTCTTCTGGGATTGCGCCAATGGCGAGCGGCCGCTGGACATCTTCGTGTTCGAGGGCACGGTCATCGAGGCGCCCAACGGCACGGGTCGCATGGACATGTTCGCGGATCGTGCGATGAAGGACTGGGTGACCGACCTGGCCGCGGCCGCGCAGATCGTAGTGGCGATCGGTGACTGTGCGTGTTTCGGCGGCATCCCGGCCATGGAGCCCAATCCATCGGCGTCGACGGGTTTGCAATTCCACAAGCGCGACAAGGGCGGATTTCTGGGTCCCGACTTCCGGTCCAAGATGGGCCTGCCCGTGATCAACATTCCCGGGTGTCCGGCCCATCCCGACTGGATTACCCAGATCCTCGTCGCGCTGGCCACCGGTCGGGCGGGCGACATCACCCTCGACGAATTGCACCGGCCCGAGACGTTCTTCAAGACGTTCACCCAAACCGGTTGCACCCGAGTGCAATTCTTCGAGTATAAGCAGTCGACGATGGCGTTCGGCGAGGGCACCCGCACCGGCTGCCTATTCTACGAATTCGGTTGCCGCGGCCCGATGACCCACTCACCATGCAACCGGATCCTGTGGAACCGCCAGTCGTCGAAGACCCGCGCCGGCATGCCGTGCCTGGGCTGCACCGAGCCGGAATTCCCGCACTTCGATCTGGCGCCGGGGACCGTGTTCAAGACGCAGAAGGTGTCCGGCATGATCCCGAGGGAAGTCCCCGAGGGGTCGGATCACCTGACCTATATGGCGCACGCTGCGGCCGCCCGGATCGCCGCGCCGCAATGGTCTAAAGAAGACATGTTCGTGGTCTGAGGACCGGCACGCCCACAGCCCTGGTAGTGCACCAAATCCTGGTAAGCCCTAGAGAGGATCATTTATGACTGCGCTCGACCTCTATGTCAGTCCATTGGGCCGCGTCGAGGGAGACCTCGACGTCCGCGTCACCGTCGAGGACGGCGTCGTCACGTCGGCCTGGACCGAGGCCGCGATGTTCCGGGGCTTCGAAATCATCTTGCGCGGCAAGGACCCGCAGGCCGGCCTCATCGTGTGTCCGCGCATCTGCGGCATCTGCGGCGGCAGCCACCTCTACAAGTCGGCGTACGCGCTGGACACCGCGTGGCGAACGCATGTGCCGCCCAACGCCACCCTGGTGCGCAACATCTGCCAGGCATGCGAGACGCTGCAGTCGATCCCACGCTACTTCTACGCGCTGTTCGCGATCGACCTGACCAACAAGAACTACGCCAAGTCCAAGCTCTACGACGAAGCGGTGCGCCGGTTTGCCCCGTACGTCGGCACGAGTTACCAACCGGGCGTTGTGCTTTCAGCAAAGCCCGTCGAGGTGTACGCGATCTTCGGCGGGCAGTGGCCGCACTCGAGCTTCATGGTGCCCGGCGGGGTGATGTGCGCGCCAACGCTATCGGACGTCACCCGCTCGATCGCGATCCTCGAGCACTGGAAAGACAACTGGCTGGAAGCGCGATGGCTTGGTTGCACCATCGACCGTTGGCTGGAGAACAAGACCTGGGAAGACGTGCTGGCCTGGGTGGACGAGAACGAATCCCAATACAATAGTGACTGCGGCTTTTTCATCCGCTACTGCCTGGACGTCGGCCTGGACAAGTACGGCGCCGGCGTCGGCAACTACATCTCCACGGGCACCTACTTCAACCCGTCGCTGTATGAGAACCCGACAATCGCCGGGCGCAATGCCGCGCTGATCGGCCGTTCCGGCGTGTACGCCAAGGGTAAGTGGTACGAGTTCGACCAGGCCAACGTCCGCGAGGACGTCACCCACTCGTTCTACGAGGGCAGCCGCCCGCTGCATCCATTCGAAGGCGAGACCATTCCGATCGATCCCGAGCAGGGCCGCAAAGACGGCAAGTACAGCTGGGCCAAGTCGCCCCGGTATGCCGTGGGCAACCTGGGCAATATCCCGCTGGAAGCCGGCCCCCTGGCCCGCCGGATGGCGGCCGGTGGTCCCAATGCCGCCGCACACCAGGACAACGACCCGCTGTTCGTGGACATGTTCAACAAGATCGGACCGAGCGTCATGGTCCGCCAGCTCGCACGCATGCACGAGGGCCCGAAGTACTACAAGTGGACCCGCGAGTGGCTCGATCAACTCAACCTCAAGGAAAGCTTCTACTCCAAGCCCATCGAGCACGCCGAGGGCATGGGGTTCGGCTCGACCGAGGCCGCTCGCGGTGCGCTTTCGGACTGGATCGTGCTCGAGGACAACAAGATTAAGAACTATCAAGTTGTGACCCCAACCGCGTGGAACATCGGCCCACGAGACAGTGGACAGGTGCTCGGCCCGATCGAGAGTGCGCTGGTCGGTTCGCCGATCGTGGACCCCGACGACCCGGTGGAACTCGGCCATGTCGCGCGCAGCTTCGACTCCTGCCTGGTGTGCACGGTGCACGCTTATGACGGCAAGACGGGTAAAGAGTTATCTCGGTTCGTGATCAACGGGATGGTGTGATCCTGACTTCCTTTGACTGCGGCTTGGGACCCGCCGACGACACCGACGACCTCGCGCCCCCCGGTTGTGCGGTGTTGGTGGTCGGCTGCGGCAATCTGCTGCGCGGTGACGACGGTGTCGGACCCGTTCTGGTCCGCCACCTTTGGGAACGCGGGGTCCCCGAGGGGGCACGCCTGGTCGACGGCGGTACCGCGGGCATGGACGTGGCGTTCCAGATGCGCGGCGCCGATCGCGTGGTGATCATCGACGCGGCGGCGACGGGTTCGGCGCCGGGCACCATTTTCAAGGTGCCGGGAGCGGAGCTGGCGGACCTGCCGCCGCTACAGGGCCTGCATACCCACTCGTTTCGCTGGGACCATGCGATCGCGTTCGCCCGCTGGGCGCTCGGCGATGACTGTCCGACTGACATCACCGTCTATCTCGTCGGGGTGGAAGGTGTCGAGCTCGGTGCAGATCTGTCCGCACCGGTACAGGCCGCGATGGAGCTGGTCATCGACCGGATCGAGGCCGACCATCTCGCCGCACTTCGGCCTGCCGCAGCCGGCGAGGCCACCGTCGAATTCACCGCCGACGGTTACCTGCGGCTGGATGCAACGTTGGCGGCCAGTCGATTTCCCTCCGACGCTGTGGTGGCCGTGCTCCGCGACGGCGACCTGTGGCTGATCCCGCTGCGCGGTCCGCGCAGTGGAGGACTGTTGTTGAAGCAGCGCAACCCCGCGGGTGACCGGTCGCTGCTTATTCGCGAGGTGATCGCTGACCGCGCAATTTCGGGTGTCGCTGGTGCATTCTGGGACGATGCAACCAAGTCGCTGCGCATTCCGTTGCAGGGCCGGCGGGAGCCGCCGGGGTGATTCTGATGGCTGAGCGGCCGACAGACGGTGGGCAGCCGGAACGCCCGCCGACGGTGGCTCGCGCCGACAGCTCGGCCGACGAGGCGCTCGACGTTCAGACCGTCGTTGTCGAGGAAAGCGGACGCTGGTATGTCGAGATCATCGTGGTATTCGCCGACGGTGTGGTGCGAAAGCGGATCGACGGTCATTCCACCAAGCGCCGTGCCGAGTTGTCGGCCAACCTGATCAAACGTGCCGCCGAACGCGATATCCGAGGACCACTCAATGGATGAATGCCATGACTTCCGCCGCTGAGATCGCCACCGGTGTGGCCACCAGACCGCAAGCGCTCGGCGCTTTCCCGCTGCCGCTGGGGTATCTGCTGATTCCCGCCGGCGCTGAGAACGACCCGGTGCGGTCGGCGCTGTTGGACGGGAACGAACCCGCCGTCTGGCCGCACGGGCTGTCGGCGCTGGAGCTCGCCCATTCCGGTGATGTCGAGGCGGCGTTGGGCCAGTTGAACGCAGATGACCCAGTCACGCGATACAACCGGTTCGTGCTACAACCCGACGGTGTCGACACCGACAAGCTGCGGGCGGACCTCGGCGAATTCGGCATCTTGGTCGACCTGGTGTTGTTCACGATCGGCGAGCGCGACACTCCGCCCGAGGCCGACGGCGCCACCGGCGAACTTGCCGCCGTGGCATTGTCTGCACAGGCTAGTCACGCCGTCGCGCAAAGGGATCCAGTGACGGCTGTTGCGTTGCTAGAGCAGGGCGCCCTGGCCGCCGCCGAGGTGTCGTCCTGTCTTGAAGGCATGCTGATCGGGGCGGCCGGATCGATCTGCCTCGACAGCGATGAGCCGTCGGCGCAGTCGCGGTTGGAACGGGCGTTGCGTCTGCTCGACGGCGCCGACGGTCTGCGCGTTGCCCGGGCCGAGCTGCATCTCACCGTCGCGGGCCTGATACACGAACGCGCCCAGGACAATCCGGGCCTGTTAGCCCAGGCGATACCGCACTACCACTCGGCGCTGCAGCTGGTGTTGCGGGAGGAGTCGCCGCTGCTGTGGGCGTCCGCGCACGCCAACCTGGCGACCGCGTATCTGACGATGCCGATGGTAGAGGCGTCCGGCCAGCTGCGCCTCGGGGTGGCCGCACAATCGCTGCGTTCCGCGCTGAAGGTCTACACCCCCGAGCACTACCCGGAACAGTGGGCGAGCGTTCAGCTGAATCTGGCGAACTCCCTGGTGTACACGCCGTCCAAGCACCAGGCCGACAATCTCGTAGAGGCGGTGGAACTCTACGAAGGCGTTCTCGCCGCCCGCGATCGCGAGACCGACCCGTTGGGCCGGGCCCGGGTGCTGGCCAACCAGGGCAACGCGCTGGCCCACCTGGGGATGTTCGATCAGGCCAAGGCAAAACTTTACGAGGCGCGGTTCCTGTTCGAGGAGCAGCAGGACCACGATTCGGTGCGTACGGTGCGCGGCGTGCTGGACGAGATCGCCCGGCAGGTGGCGCTTTTGCGCTCCGAGGACCTCACATGACGGTGGTGTCCGAGCCCCGGCTCGAGGAACTGGCCAAACGGGTCGACGACGCCGTCGCGGCGCTGGCCGAGCTCGACCCCAAGGCCCGGGCCGTGGCCGAGGAACTCAAGTCGGCTCTCGAGGCCGTGCATCGCGCCGGACTGGTGACCATGGTGCGCCGGATGCGCGAGGACGACGCCGCACGTGCGGTGCTCTTCGAACTGGTCGACGATCCGATCGTGCACCTGCTGCTGTCGCTGCACGAGATCATCCGACCGGACCCGCTCACCCACGCCAACCGAGTGCTGGAATCGGTGCGACCCCAGTTGCAAAGCCACGGAGGCGATGTCACCCTCAGCCGGGTGGAAGACGGCACCGCCTACGTGCGGCTCGACGGAGCCTGCAACGGCTGCTCGATGTCGTCGGTGACGCTGCGCAACCTCGTCGAGCAAGCTTTGGTGGAGGGCGTGCCAGCCATCTCGGCGGTCGAGGTGCTTCCCAATGAGCCATCGCCGACCTTGATTCCGCTCGAAGCGCTGCGCATCGGCCCCGCACGCGACGGCTGGGCCAGAGTCGGATCTGCGGCCGAGGTGGCCGATGGTGATGTGACGGTGTGCAGCCTGACCGCCGATTCCGGAGAAACTGCCGACGTGATTGTCCTGAGCGTCGAGCATCGGCTCTCCGCCTACCGCAACGAATGCGCGCATGAGGCAATGCCATTGGACAACGCCATCCTCGACGTGGACAGCGGCACGCTCACCTGCCCGTGGCACGGATTCTGCTATGACGCGTCCTCCGGCGAATGCCTGAGTGCGCCCGGCGCACAACTCGAACAGCTGCCGCTGCGCATTGACAACGGAGACGTTTGGGTACGAGTGCGCGGATGAGCCGCTACACGGTCCGGCGCAACATCACCGCTTTGCCGCCGCGGGTCGAGCCGGTGCCCGACCTGGACCTCACCGATGGGTGGTCGACCGAGGTGTGGCTGGGCGCGCCGGCCCCGGGCGGACTCGCGCTGCCGGCGGCCGAACCCACCATGGCGTGGATGTATTCGCCGCGCGGAGTGTTCTTGGGGGAGGAGCACTTGGTGGTCGCCGACTCCGGAAACCATCGGGTTCTGGTGTGGCACGGCGTCCCGGCGGTCGACGAGCAGCCGGCCGATGTGGTTCTGGGTCAGCCGGATGGCTCGACCGAAGGGCGCGCGGCCGGCGGCCGCGGACCCGAACGCGGAATGAACCTGCCCACCGGCGTCCTGGTGCATGACGGACGACTCATCGTGGCCGACGCCTGGCATCACCGGATCCTCGTCTGGGACAGCGTCCCTCAACGCAGTGATATCGCACCGGATGTCGTGTTGGGGCAGCGCGACGCCTCCTCGGTGGAGCCCAACGCCGGCGCCGAGTGCAGTGCCTCATCGTTCTACTGGCCGTTCGGGATCGCGATGATCTGCGACATGTTCTGGGTCGCCGACACCGGCAATCGTCGGGTTCTGGGTTGGTCGAACGGGATTCCCGATCCGGGTCAGCCCGCCGATGTGGTGCTCGGCCAACCGAATCCGTCCCACCGGGAAGAGAACAGGGGAGAGCTGGCAGGCCCAGCCAGCTTCCGCTGGCCACACGACATCGCCGGACACGACGATCTGCTGCTGATCGCCGACGCGGGGAACCACCGCATTTTGGGCTGGTCGCCTGCGCCGGAAGCCGACGCACCCGCGGAGATTCTCTTGGGCCAGCCGGACTTCGCCAGTGCGCAGGAATGGCCGTACGGTCCGCATACGGGGGACCGGTTCCGGTTTCCCTACGCGATCGGTCTGGCGGGTAATCGACTGGCGTTGGCCGACACCGCCAACAACCGAATTCTATTGTGGGACGGGATTCCAACTGACGGTCGCCCGGCTGATTACGTGCTGGCACAGCCACACTTCGGCGCGAACGGCGAGAACCGCTGGACGTCGGTGCAGCGCGACACCTTGTGTTGGCCGTACGGGCTGTCGCTGTGTGGGGACCAACTGGCGGTTGCGGACTCGGGAAACAACCGGGTCGTGATTTGGCGGCGGCGGTGAGGCCGCGCATCGTCCAGATCGACGGGCAGATCGGGTTCTATTGGGCCACATCGGCCGGCGTGCCGATCTCGCTTCAGCGGCTGGTGGTGGATGACGATGAGGCCGATCGGCTAGTGGCCACCCACCTGGAGGCGCTTGATGACGCGTTGATCATCGCTGCCGAACGGTTCGGCGAAATCCTTGGTGGGGGGAGGGGTCCCGCCGATGCTGGCGAGCGCGACGACCTGCTCGACCTGCATCGGACATTGGACCGGTTGTGCCTCGAGTACGCGTCGGCCACCGATCTCGCCCAGGTCAAGCCCGACCTGCGCGCCGGAAAGATCATCGGAACCGCTGCATTGTTCTCCATCCGCGCCCGGCAACCGCTCGGGCTGCTGGGACCGGCACCGTTCGACGGGCAGCTTGATGATCCCACCCTCGGGGTGGTGGGCGGCTTCGGAGAGATGCAGCAAGTGGATCCGACCCGGCCCTGGCTGGGTGGCCGTTGGGTGGTTAGAACCGAAGCAGGACAACGCTTTCCGCTCACCCTGTCGATGCTGATGTTCGACAGCTCGGGGGTGAACAAGGACGGCGCACGCCGGGAGCACCTGGATGCGCTCAGCTCGGTGATCGCGGCGTCACGGAGCGCCGGGGCCGATCCACTCGCCGTGACGTGTGCCGTCGACTGGCTGCTCTACGACTGGCTGATGGCCCACCGCGACGGACCCGACAGCGCCGAGATCGTCTTTCCCAAAGGGCACGAAGGTGATGCCGCGGTGGTGGTGGCAGCAGCCGCCACCTCGGTGGCGGCGCGGGCGACCTTCGACCCGGGGCTGACGGGCTTGAGCGCGCTGCGACGCTGAAGACGGCTGCGAAACCACCTGGTGTCTCCCCCGATTCGGGGATCAGCGAACCGGCCGGAATGCGCAGGCTACTAGGTGTGGACACTTATCTCCTCATCATGGTTCTGGTGGCCGTCGTGCTGGCGTTCGCCTTCGAGGTGGTGGTCGAGTCAGCCATTGTCGTGCTCTTCAACCGCACCCGGTCGCGCGCCGATGGGGACGACACCCCGGCAACAGGGCACTGACGCATGGTGCCGATGCCGTGGGTGCTGATTGTGTTGCCGCTAGCCGGGGCGGTGGTGTTTTTGATCGGCGGCAAGCGCACCGATGCATGGGGGCATCTACTTGGGTGTGCGACCGTGCTGATGTCTTTCGGTTGGGGGGTATGGCTTTTCGCGGAGATGTTGCAGCGCGCCGCGCCAGATCGCGTGTTGCACGAGACATTGTTCACCTGGGTCCCGATGGCCACGCTCAATGTCGACTTCGGCCTGCAACTGGATGCTTTGAGTGTGTGTTTCGTGTTGCTGATCACCGGCGTCGGCGCGTTGATCCACCTGTATTCGGTCGGCTATATGCGCGACGACCCGGCGCGACGCCGATTCTTCGGCTACCTGAACCTGTTCGTGGCGGCGATGTTGTTGTTGGTGTTGGCCGACAACTATCTCGTACTGTACTTGGGCTGGGAGGGTGTGGGTTTAGCGTCCTACCTGCTCATCGGGTTTTGGTCGGATAAACCGGCTGCGGCGACCGCGGCCAAGAAGGCCTTCATCGTTAACCGAGTTGGTGATGTCGGATTAGCGCTGGCGCTGGCGCTGATGTTCACCAACCTTGGGAACCTTTCCTATGTAGGGGTATTCGGTAAGGTGCCGTCAGCTTCGCAGCACACTGTGACCCTGATTGGGTTGGCCTTGCTGCTAGCCGCCTGCGGCAAGTCAGCACAGGTTCCGTTGCAGTCGTGGCTCGGTGACGCGATGGAGGGACCGACTCCAGTCAGCGCGTTGATCCACGCCGCGACCATGGTTACTGCCGGTGTGTATTTGATCGTGCGCTCGGGTCCGGTGTTCGATGCGGCCCCCGTCGCCCGCGCGGCGGTGGTGACCGTCGGGGCGGTCACGCTGTTGTTCGGTGCGATCGTCGGCTGCGCCAAGGACGACATCAAGAAGGCCCTGGCCGCTTCGACGATGTCGCAGATCGGTTACATGGTGCTGGCCGCCGGTCTGGGGCCTGCCGGCTACGCGGTTTCGATCATGCATCTGCTCACCCATGGCTTCTTCAAAGCCGGGCTGTTCTTGGGCGCCGGATCGGTGATGCACGGTATGGACGACGAGACCGATATGCGCCGCTACGGCGGACTGCGCAAGGCGATGCCGATCACCTTCGCCACCTTCGGGCTGGGCTATTTGGCGATTATCGGCGCCCCTCCGCTGGCGGGATTCTTCTCTAAGGACGCGATCATCGAAACCGCCTTCGCGGCAGCCGGTATCCGTGGCGCCGTGCTGGGCACCGTGGCATTGCTCGGCGCCGGGCTCACGGCGTTTTACATGACGCGGGTCATGGTCATGACATTCTTCGGCCAACCTCGCTGGAAGCCGGGCGCCCACCCGCATGAATCACCTGTCGTCATGACGGCACCGATGGTCGTGCTGGCCCTGGGCTCACTCGGGGGCGGGGCGGTGCTTGCCATCGGCGGAACCTTGCAACGCTGGCTGCAACCGGTGACCGACCACGCCCACTCGGCCGAGTCGCCGTCGGCCGAGCCCGACTGGGCGCTCACGGGTCTCACATTGACCATCGTCGCTCTCGGTGTCGCAATCGGCTACCGCAGCTATGCCACTCGCCCGGTGCAGACCATCGCCTCGGAATGGGTGTCGACCTTAGTTGTGGCCGCACGTCATGATCTGTTTGGGGACAGCGTGAACGAGGCCGCGTTCATGCGCCCCGGCCAACGCCTTTCGCGGAACCTGGTCGACGTGGAACGCCTGCGAATCGACGCTGCGGTCGAAGGCATTGCGCGGCTCGTCGGTGCCGGCTCGACACAGATCCGGAGGATCCAGACTGGATTTGCGCGCTCCTATGCGCTGGCGATCTTCCTCGGTGCCACCGCGCTGCTGTTGAGCATGGTCGTGGGAAGGCTGTCATGACTCACTTGCCATTGTTGAGTGCCTTGTGGCTGGCGCCTCTGGCGGGAGCTTTCCTGGTCCTGGCGGTGCCGCCCAACCGGCCGGTCGTGGCCAAGTACACCGCTGTCGGCATCTCGACCGGCGTCCTGGTGATCGCCGGCATGTCGGCCGTTCTCTTCGATCCGACGGAGCCCCGCTACCAATTCGTCGAAAGCCATTCATGGATCAAGTCTTTCGGGGCTGGATATATCGTCGGTGTCGACGGCGTCGCCTTGGTGCTGGTGATCTTCACCACGGTGCTGATGCCGTTCTTACTGGTCGCCGGGTGGAATGACGTCGAGCGACCCCGCGGCTACCTGGCGCTGATGCTAGTGGTCGAGTCGATGATGCTCGTCTCGCTGCTAGCGCTGGACGTCCTGCTCTTCTTTGTCTTCTTCGAAGCGATGCTGGTCCCCATGTTTTTCCTGGTCGGCCGCTACGGGGGACCGGGTGCCCCCCGTGCCGCGCTGAAGTTCCTGCTATACAGCCTGTTTGGCGGATTGCTCATGCTGGCCGCGCTAATTGGCTTGAACCTAGCGGTGGATGGGACTTTCGATTTCCGCGCTATCGTTGCCGCAGTGTCGACGGGCGCGGTCGCCCCGAATCCAGCCGTCATGCACCTGATGTTTGCCGGCTTCATGTTCGCCTTCGCCATCAAGGCGCCGCTATGGCCACTGCACACGTGGTTGCCCGGGGTGGCCACCGAAGCCACGCCGGTAACCGCGGTGTTGATGATGGCCGTTGTCGACAAGATCGGTACCTTCGGGATGCTGCGATACTGCCTAAAACTATTTCCCGACAGCGCAATTCTGTTTCGGCCGTTCGTCGTTACGCTTGCGGTTATTGCGATCATCTACGGTGCCCTGGTCGCGATCGGGCAGAGCGACATCATGGGCGTGATCGCCTATACGTCCATCAGCCATTTCGGGTTCATCGTCCTAGGAATTTTCGTGATGACGGATCAGGGGCAATCCGGCGCGACGCTGTACATGGTCAATCACGGCCTGGCGACTGCCGCACTGTTTTTAATTGCCGGATTTCTGGTGTCCCGCAAAGGCACCCGCCTCATCGCGGAGTATGGCGGAATGCAGCAGGTCGCTCCCGTGCTGGCCGGAACATTCCTGATCGCCGGCCTGGCTTCACTGGCCCTACCCGGCCTGGCGCCCTTCGTCAGCGAGTTTCTGGTGTTGGTCGGCACATTCAACCGGTACCCGGTGTGCGCGGTGCTGGCCGCGACTGCGCTGGTGTTCTCAGCGATTTACATCCTGTGGCTTTACCAGCGGGTGATGACGGGCCCCAGGAAGCAGGGAGATGCCGCGTTCCGTGATCTGCGGCCGCGTGAACTGGCCGTTGTCGGGCCGTTGCTGGCGTTGCTCGTCATCCTGGGTGTGTATCCGAAACCCGTTCTCGACGTCATCAATCCGGCGATCGGACGCACCGTGGCCGACCTGGTATCGCCGACACTGACGCGGGGTTAGTGCGCCGCCGCCAGCTGCGCATTGCGTAGTTCCAGCAGGCGCAGCACCATCGGTGTGAAGATCAGCTGCATGGCCAGATCCATCTTGCCGCCGGGGCACACGATTGTGTTGGGGCGCGACATGAACGAATCATGCAACATGGCAATCAGATACGGAAAGTCGATACCGTGCGGGTCACGGAATCGGATGATCAGCATCGACTCATCGGCGGTGGGTATCGACCGGGCGATGAACGGATTGGACGTGTCGACGACTGGCACCCGCTGGAAATTGACGTCGGTATTTGAGAACTGGGTGCACATGTAGTTCAGATAGTCGGGCATACGCCGCAGAATGGTGTCGGTCACCGCTTCAGAGGTGTACCCGCGGGTCACCTTGTCGCGGTGCAACTTCTGAATCCATTCGAGGTTGATCACCGGCACCACGCCGATCCGCAGGTCGGCATGCGTCGCGACGTCCACGTCGTCGGTGACGATGGCGCCGTGTAGCCCCTCGTAGAACAGCATGTCCGTGTCCTCGGGAATCTCCTCCCACGGCGTGAAGGTGCCCGGTTCCTGTCCATAGGGTTCGGCCTCTTTTTCGTC
This sequence comes from Mycobacterium sp. Aquia_213, assembly GCF_026625985.1. Classification (NCBI taxonomy): domain Bacteria; kingdom Bacillati; phylum Actinomycetota; class Actinomycetes; order Mycobacteriales; family Mycobacteriaceae; genus Mycobacterium; species Mycobacterium sp. Aquia_213. The sequence goes on along the minus strand of NZ_CP113116.1, from coordinate 3,133,978 downwards.
ATGCAGGTAACGCCGCACCTTGCCGGTACCGGTCTCGCCGTACGTCTCAAAGAGGCTTTGCAGATCGTCGAACAGGTTAGCCTCCGGACCGAAATGGCTGAATGAGTGATCGCCGCGCGCGTGAGCATCGGCGATCGCCGCCTTCATCGCGACTCGGTCGTACCGGTGAAAGCTGTCGCCCTCGACAAACGCGACATTGATGCCTTCGCGGCGGAAGATCTGATCGAAAGTCCGCATAACGGAGGTTGTCCCCGCCCCGGAGGAACCGGTAACCGAAATGATCGGGTGCAGACGCGACATGTGTTTCCTCCAAGTACGATTTGTCGATTGGTTTAGCCGACTCCGCTGCGGTACAGACCTCGGACGCCGTATAGCGGTGAGGTGGAAGGCCTTACGTAGTCCCGGCGGTGGTAATCCTCGATCACGTCGACCTCATCGGTCGCTCCGAAAATCAGAGGCACCCGCTGATGCAGGCTCGTCGGGACGGCATCGAGGAGACGTCCACGGCCGGTGCTGGCCGCGCCGCCCGCCTGCTCGACCAGAAACGCGATCGGGCTGGCTTCATACAGCAGCCGAAGACGTCCCGATTTGTCCGGGTCCTTGGTATCGCGCGGGTAGAGGAACACGCCGCCGCGGCTCAGGATTCGGTGCGTCTCGGCGACCAGCGACGCGACCCAGCGCATGTTGAAGTCTTTGCCGCGCGGACCTGTCCGGCCCGCCAGGCACTCGTCGATGTAGCGCTGCACCGCGGGTTCCCAGAACCGCCTGTTGGAGGCGTTGATGGCGAATTCGCGAGTGGAATCAGGGATTTGGATCGACGCCCGAGTCAGGATGAATTCCCCAAGCGTGGGATCTAACGTGAAGGCGTGTACGCCCGTGCCGACGGTGAGCACCAGCATGGTCGACGGGCCATAGATCGCGTAGCCGGCGCACACTTGCTGCGAGCCGGGCTGCAGGAAGTCCTCGGGCGATGGGTCCGCACCCGGACTGGCCGCACGCAGAATCGAAAAGATGCTTCCCACTGACACATTGACGTCAATGTTCGACGAGCCGTCGAGCGGATCAAAAACCAGCAAGTACTTGCCGCGCGGATACTGCGCCGGCAGTAGATAGGGGTCGGCCAGCTCCTCGGAGGCCATTCCCGCCACCTGACCACCCCACTCGTTGGCGCGCAAGAAGTAGTCGTTGGCCAGCACGTCGAGCTTCTGCTGCTCTTCGCCCTGCACGTTCACCACATCGGCGGCACCCAAGACACCGCCGAGCTCGCCCTGCGCCACCCGGGTCGAGATGGCTTTGCAGGCGAGGGCGACATCGAGGATCAGCGAGTTCAGTTCGCCACTGGCATCGGGGTGGCGCCGACGTTCCTCGATCAGGAATTTGACCAGCGTGGTGTGACGGGTGAGCATGTGCGGGGACCTCCGGCGGGCAGCAAGATACCTACCCATATGTTTGGATCTGCGCGCCGTCGGTTCATCCCCCGGTCGGGTGGTCGGGCGGGGCACGCTGGTGTCGACCTCTCAAGAGGGCCAGAGCCTACCGCCGGTGATAGCTGAGACTAGCTGCGTCCTGATGGATTCCGCGCAGGTCCGCAGCGATATACGTCGGCCGCTGCGGTGACTGCGCGCTGATCGCGTCAGCTGCGCTACTCACCCCGCTGAGCACCAGCAGGCTGGGCAGCCCGGCGGAGTTTGCGCCGGCAATGTCGGTATCCAGCCGATCGCCGACCATCAACGGCCGCCGAAAGTCGCCGCGGGACAGCGCCTCCCGGAAGATGAAACCGTGCGGCTTGCCGACCACTCGCGGCTCAGCGCCGGTGGTCGCACGCAGCGCCGCCACCAGAGAACCGTTTCCGGGCACGAGGCCACGCTCGGACGGCAGCGTGAGATCGGGGTTGGTTGCAACCCAGGGTGTCCCGGCGCCAATCGCCAGGGCCGCTTCGGCGAGATCAGGCCAACTGATGTCTGGCGAGAACCCCTGCACCACCGCAACCGGGCCGTCGGTCCAGCGCCGGACTGGCTGCAGGCCGGCGCCATTGACCTCGGCTGCCAATGCCTCCGAGCCTACGACCAGAACCCTGGAGCCGGGTGTCAATTCGGCACCCAGCAGGAGTGCCGCGCATCGACCGCTGGTGATGACGTCGTGCGCGCTTGCGCTAAATCCTAACTCGCACAGGTGTTGTGCGACGTCGGCTGCGCTACGTGAGGCGTTGTTCGTCAGAAAGAGGTTGCGAGTTGTCGCCAGGGAAAGCGCTTCAGCGGCACCGTCGATCGCGCGTGTTCCGCGTAATAGCGTGCCGTCGAGGTCGAGCAGCAAGCAGTCGTGCAACGTCGCCAGAGAGGCCACGGGCGTCACCGCTGATGCAGCGGTTCACCGACCAGTGAGACCAGGTCAACGAGCCGGTTGGAATAACCCCACTCGTTGTCGTACCAAGAGACCACCTTGGCCTGATTGTCGATCACCTTGGTCAAACCGGAGTCGAAGATCGAGCTGTGCGGGTCGGTGACGATGTCACTGGACACGATCGGCGCGTCGTAGTACTTCAGGATGCCCTTCATCGGCCCCTCGGCCGCCGCCTTCATCGCGGCGTTGATCTCGTCGGCGGTGCCCGCCTTCGTCAGCTCCGCAGTCAGGTCGGTGACCGAACCGGTGGGAATCGGCACCCGCAGCGCATAGCCGTCGAGCTTGCCCTTCAGCTCGGGCAGCACCAGGCCGATGGCCTTGGCCGCACCGGTGGAGGTCGGCACGATGTTCAGGCCGGCGGCGCGGGCGCGGCGCAGGTCCTTGTGCGGCCCGTCTTGCAGGTTCTGGTCCTGGGTATAGGCGTGGATGGTGGTCATCAGGCCCTTGACGATGCCGAACTCGTCGTTGAGGACCTTGGCCAGCGGACCGAGGCAGTTCGTGGTGCACGACGCATTAGAGATGATGTTCTGGCTGCCGTCGTACTTGTCGTCGTTGACGCCCAGCACGATGGTGATGTCCTCGTCGCTGGCTGGCGCGGAGATGATCACCTTCTTGGCGCCGGCGTCCAGGTGGCCCTGCGCCTTGGCACGGGCGGTGAAGAGACCGGTGGATTCGACGACGACGTCGACGCCCAGGTCACCCCACGGCAGTGCGGCCGGGCCCTCGCGGACCGCCAGCGCCTTGATCTTGGCCGGGCCCACCACGATGGTGTCCTCGCCTTCGAGGCTGACGTCGTGCGGCAGCCGGCCCAGGATGGAGTCGAATTTCAGCAGGTGCGCCAGGGTGCTGTTGTCGGTGATGTCGTTGACCGCCACCACTTCGATGTCGGCGCCGCCCTTCTCCTGCTGGGCCAACAACGCACGGTAGAAATTGCGTCCGATTCGACCGAAGCCGTTGATGCCTACTCGGACCGTCACTTGTGTCTCTTTCTGCCTTGATCCCGCGTGAGGTTGGGCTGCACCGCCAGGTGCAGCCGGGGTTGGCGATACCCTACGGTCGGTCTTTGTCGGGCAGGCACCCCCGGATGGGGGAGACGAAAGCGTAAGTGCTGGAACGGTTGCCGCCTGCAGTAGGAAGCGGAGTCCGAGAGTCAAGGCTTTGACGCGTTTCGTTTGCGGCGCTTCGGCGCTTAGGGCGTGCTCTGGGCGGGCGCGGCCCACTTCTCCTCGATGCGGCCATAGCGCCAGACGAGCAGTGCGATGACCCAGGTGATCACGAAGATGCCGACGACGACGAAGCCGATGGTGTTGAGATCGAGGCCGGAAAGCCAGTCCCAGAACGGACCCCGCCAGCCCAGCTCTTCGGCGAACAGGCCGAGCAGTTCGACGCTGCCGATCAACAGGGCGACGACGACCGACAGCCCGGTAATCGTGATGTTGTAGTAGATCTTGCGCACCGGATTGGAAAACGCCCACCCGTACGCAAAGTTCATGAACGAGCCGTCGATGGTGTCCAGCAGGCACATGCCGGCGGCGAACAACACCGGCAGACACAGGATCGCGTACCAGGGCAGCCCGGCCGCGGCGCTGGTGCCGGCCAGGACCAGCAGGGCGATCTCGGTGGCGGTGTCAAAGCCCAGGCCGAACAGCAGACCGATCGGATACATGTGCCAGGACTTGGTGATCGAACGAGTGAAGCGGCCCAGGAATCGGTTGAGAAATCCACGGCTGGCCAATTGCCGTTCCAGCTCGGCCTCGTTGTATTCGCCGCGGCGCAACCGCAGGAACACCCGCAGGATTCCGACCAGGACGATGACGTTGAGGATGGCGATCAGGTAGAGGAAGACGCCGGAGACGCTGGTGCCGATCAGGCCGGTGTAGTGATGCAGCGCCGAGGAGTCGTCCTCGACCGGCCCGACGATCGCCTTGGCCCCGATCGCCAGCAGCATCGCCAGGGTGAACACCACGGTGGAGTGGCCCAGCGAGAAGAAGAACCCGACGGCGAGGGGGCGCAGGCCGTCGCTCATCAGCTTGCGGGTGGTGTTGTCGATGGCGGCGATGTGATCGGCGTCGAAGGCGTGCCGCAGCCCGAGAGCGTAGGCGGTCAGCCCGACGCCAATACCGAAAGCCTTGCCGCCCACGCTGAGTCGCGCCGGTTCGACGATCAGGAGCAGGGTGAACCAGCCGATGAGATGCAGCGCGACGATCACCGCGAGCATTACCGCTAGACGCCCCCATTCCGCGGGTGTCAATGCGATCCGCATCGCAATCCAACGCACACTGAGCATCTCCGCTGAGCACCACTAATCACGACGGCTCCTTTGGCGCGGTTGCAACCATGTCGTGCAAAAGCTAGCGCCGACGTTGAATTGGTTGCAAGTGATTTGCAGGAGATTCCCTGGCAGTTTTGCGTCCGATTATCAACCGTTTCGTACACCGACCCGCTCGGCCCGGTGCGCAAAAATCGCCGAAGGGCCGCTACACCGAGCACATCAAGAATTAGGGGTGTCCACCGAAAAGCGTTGGTATGGGGCGAGAAACATTGGTTCCCCCCGCGCATCCACCCGATGGGTGACCCCTCGCGACCGGCGGCGTGGATACCGTAATCCCGTCAGAACCGGAACTGATCGGGGGCAGGAGTGTGGCCATGCCCAACCGAAAGTTGGTGGGTCCGCTCGAACGCTGCGTGATGGAGCAGTTATGGAGCGGTCCAGAGCCGCAGACCGTACGTAACATACACCTCGCCATCTCGGTGAGGCGCGATCTCGCCTACACCACGGTGATGACGGTCCTGCGGCGACTCGCTGACAAAGGCCTCGTCGTCCAGTACCGCAACGATCGTGCGTACCGCTATGCGGCAGTGCGCGGCCCTGACGAGTTGGTCGCCGAGTCGATGCTCGGTGCGCTAGATGAGATTGCCGATTCAACGGGACGCTGCGCCGCCTTGGCTCACTTCGTCGATCGCGTCGGAGCAGCTAACGTGCAGCTCCTTCAGCAGGCGCTTGCAAAGTTGGAGACCGACTCCGATGGGTCTAGACGTGTCTCGCTGTAGCCGACTCGTCTGAGCTGACTCATTGCTAAGGCGCGGCGCGCTTCGTCATGAACAAGTACCGCCTCACCCATCGGGCCTCGCGCGCCGCCCGCACGATACCTTCCTGAACGCGCGGGTGCCAGCGGATTGCGCGAGCTGTGAATAACCGGCTCACTTACTCACCGGGGGCTTCTCCGGTTGCCTGAAAGATGACGCGACGCCCGATTTCGACGGCATGGTCGGCGAAGCGCTCGTAGAAGCGGCCCAGCAGAGTGACATCGACGGCGGTTGATACACCGTGCGGCCAGTCTTTCTCTTTGAGGACGGTGAACAGGTGTTGGTGAAGCCGGTTCATCTCGTCGTCATCCCGGCTGATCTGTGCGGCCTGCTCCGGATCGCGCGAGCGCACGACGTCTCGTGCACTTCGGCCCAAATCCACCGCAATCCGACCCATCTCGGCGAAGTCACCACTCACCTCTTCAGGCAATGCGGGGTCTGGATGGCGACGGCGCGCGATTTTGCCCACGTGTAAGGCCAAGCCGCCCATCCGTTCGGCATCGGCGACGCTTTGCATGGACCCAACCACGGTTCGTAGATCGCTTGCGACCGGCGCCTGGAGAGCGAGCAACACGAATGCGGCATCCTCGGCCTCACTTCGCATCTGGGCGAGGCGCGTATGGCTGGCGATCACTGCTTCTGCCATCGTCAGGTCCGCCTGCAGCAGCGCCTGCGTCGCCCCTTCCATCGCCACACCTGCCAGACCGCACATCTGGCTCAGGGTCTCGGTGAGCGAATCGAGCTGCTCGTGGAACGCGGTGCGCATGTTGCAACCTTAAGAGAACTGGTACACAAGGTGGCCCCGTTGGACGCACTGCTAACAAACCGTTTCTTATGGTGAAAGGGGTTCCCCACTTGTGGTGGGATCAGCAAGGGTTGTTAACCCGGGGAGTCGTAGAGCGAGGAAGTTGATGACGCTGTCGGATGTGGTGATGCGGGTTGTTGGTTTCCTGCGTGCCGGCTACCCCGAAGGCATTCCGACGCGCGACTACGTGCCTCTACTTGCGCTGCTTCGTCGCCGCCTTTCCGACGACGATGTCATCGCGGTCGCCGCTGCGGTCATCTCCCACAACAACAAGCCGGTGGACGTCACAGACGTGCGGGTCGCAATCACCAAGCTCACCGACGAGATGCCATCGCCAGAAGATACCGAGCGCGTGAAGCGGCGATTGGCCGCAGTCGGCTGGCCTGTTGATGACGTGGCTGGCCGATGATCCTCGGGACGACCGAGCAACGAGTGGACTCACTCACCATCACCCGGTGCAATGGAGCTCGACGATGCGGCCGTTAGGGACCATGGCCAGCGCCGCGTTCTGAGCGTCCGCCGGGGTCAGCCCCCAATGGGCGCCCCATCGGCCCGATCCGAGCGCTAAAGCGACGCAGGCGTTTCGGGTCCACGCCGCGACAGTGCAGCCGGCGCCGTGTACCTGGCAATTGCCAAGCGCTATGTGGGTGGCCTCCTCCATGGTGGTGCCGTTGTTCTCCCAACCTGTCCACCCGGTCACGGGCGAGTAGGCGATCACGGCGTAACGGTCGGGCGCTGCTGCCTGCGCAGTGGGTGGCATCACCGCCGCGTTGGCGAAGAGGGCGGCGCTGGCACCGCCCGAGGCGATCAAGACGGATATTCGGTGGTTGATCATGGCGAACCTCGTGAGTTGTTGTGTGGACGAACTCACCGTGGGCTGCGTCACTTGCGAGATCCTCTAGAAATCCTTGGCGATCGGTGCAATGCGGTGTGGCCAATCTTGCGGATAGAGTGGCGGCTTGAAGTTGCAGGTAGCGCGGTTGGTGCGGGCTTCGCGTCGGCCGCCGATCGGGAAAGTCGGGAGTGCGCGGTGACAGGGTCCGGGGGCGACGCCACGCGGGACGTCATGCGCTCCGACGAGGATGCAGCCACGGGTTTTCGGGAGTGGCACGCTGCCGCAGAGCGAGCCGGTCAAAGAGTGCTGCGGGGGCATGACGGCACGTACACGCTATGGCACCGCGACGATGTGCTTGCCGCTGTACGCGACGGCGAAGTTTTCGCCAGCCGCCAGGGCGAAATGATGCCCGGCAATCCGCCGTTCGGCCCGTATCACGCAATCTTGGTCGATGTGCTCAACCCCGGCAGTTCGCGGGAAATGTTGAAGCCCATACGTGGGCTCATCGAAGAAAGCATCGGCACCGTCGCGAAACAGGATCGCTGCAATGGTGTGCTTGTCGCCGTGGTTCTGTGTCACGCGGCGTCCGCGTTGGCTTGCGGGCTGCCGCGGCACATTGGTATCGATGCGGTCAGCGCCGAGGTGGTTGGCTTGATCCGTCAAGCCCCGCTGGGTGGCCATGATGTGATCAGCCGCCTGGCCAATGAACCGCTCAGCAACGAAGAGGTCATGGGACTGATGGGGTCGGTAGTGCGCGGTTTCATGTTCGCGGCGTTATCTATCGCGGCCGGACTGGCGGTGCTGGCGCGGAAGCCGATGCTTCAGCAGGAGCTGCGCGAAAATCCAGGCCGGCTCGCCATTTTCATCGAGGAGCTACTGCGCATGGACGGCGGGGCGAACACCGTTTCACGAATCACCACTCGCAATGTGACGATCGGCGAAACGACGATCCCAGCCGGGTCTCCTGTCGAGTTGTGTGTCGGTCTGGTGCACCGTGACGAGGCCGACTCCATGTCAGGTCAGGACATGAAACTGGATGGTCCGCATCGGCATTGGAGTTTTGGGGGAGGCCCGCATCGGTGTCCAGCGTCGCACCTGGCCCGGGATCTGCTTGCCATCTTCTTCGAGGTGTGGCTTGCCGAGATCCCGTTTTTCTCGTTCGACTTCAAAGGCGGCGATGTCCCCAAAGCGTGGCATCCCAAAGCCTACGGCCTGTCGACGGGCCCGCTGTTCGACGGTTGGATTCCGCAGTGTGTGCCGCTGAGGTGGTGAATCTTCATGGGGCGCAATGCAAGCGATGAAAACCGCTGCACCGCAACAATATACGCTACGGAAGCTGGCCTTGATGGCCGGGGCAGTAGACGGTCACCGATGCGGTGACGAATTTTGTTGCGGTGCGGGTCACGCGATCGGGGTACAGGCGCAATTGCGGACTGCCCGAGTATGTCGTGTTCGTCTCTTCGTCTATCACAGACTGGACCGAGGAGCCGTGATCGAGTTCGCCACAGATTTCACGGGCTCGGTAGACCAGCCCGGGCACGTTATCGATGACGGGTATCTGTAGTTGAGCCAGCAACGCCACGAACTGGTCCTCCTGGGCGTCGGCGCTTGCTGTGCCCGCGCAAGCAATCGCGGCGGTCAGCACAACCGAGACGCTAACCAGTGCGTTTGCGAGGTTGGTGATGCGCGTGCGCACGGCAGGATTCCCATTTCTTCGGTGTCACCTGCTCGACGTCTCATTAAACCGACACCAAGTGGTAACAATGGAGGCAGCTCTGCCTGCAATGATGGACATCGTAACTGGCTGGAACCGTGAATCACCACTGGACTTTCGCGCGAACCCACGGATCGGAGTGCGCGCGACGGCTGCGGGAGCGTATGACCCGATCGAACCGTGGCGGGATGGCGCCGTCTCGCGCGATGGCCATGCGTCGGCGGCGAATACAGGCTCGGTGTGCGGTGATCATCGCTTTGCTAGCCAGCGGCTCCGGCGTGGTCGATGTGGCGCAGTTACCGGTGGCGCCAGCTGACAAGCACGGCATGGTGCCTGTCGCACTGATCAAGCCGGCTCCCTTGGGCGACCTCACCCCCGATCCACCACCGCCGCTCCCGGCACCGACGGCAAGGCCGCTCGAGCCACCTGTCGCGTCACCGCCCCCTCGACCGCAACGGCCGGTGTCCCCTCCGCCGCAACAGCAGGCACCCGCACCACAACCGCAGGGTCCCGGACCGCAACCGGAGGAGCCTGCACCGCAACCGCCGCCACCTCCACCGCCTCCACAGCCGCCGCCTCCGCCACGTCCACCGGGAGGCCACGTTCAGCTCTCCCCGTGAGGCACCGGGATGTGAACTCCAAATGGCCGAGGCGTGACGGTTCGGCGTTGCGTCCGGCGATTCGATGCCGGTGCGTGCGGTGCGGGTTATGTATCTACGGTGAGCAACCACCACGTGAACCTGACCCAGCAGGAAAGCTCGTTGATCGGCGAGAGTCATCCCGAGGCTCTCGCGCGCATGGACGAGCAGTCGCTGAAGGAATTGCAGAGCCGGCTGAGGCAAGCGCGCGACAAGAACTTCAGCCTGCTGCGGCGTCAGGGTGCGGCTCGGGTGGAGGCCGAAGGTGCCCGCGGCTCGGCCCAGCCCGCCAACGAGAAGCGCGGCGAAAAGGTGGAGATCTTCGACGAGGCGCTGGCTCGGGTGGGCGAGCGCCTTGATGCCATCGGTGACGCCGAATAGCTGTCGACAACTCGCGAATTGAATCGGTCCCGCCACGGGTCCCGCTTCACGATGTCCTCGAAGTGGTTGGGGCGCAGCATGTTGCTCCACGTGTTGGCGTTGGCACGAATACGAAGCACACTGGTGGGATGCAGCCAGAGCCACGTCGCACGTTGAACGGCCTTTCGGACATACGCGCGTTCTTTCACACGAACAAGGTGCCGCTGTACTTCATCTCGCCGACGCCGTTCAACCTGCTGGGCGTCGATCGCTGGATACGAAACTTCTTCTACCTGACCTACTTTGACTCTTTCGAGGGCACCCACTCTCGCGTGTTCGTGCCCCGGCGCCGCGACCGACGTGATTTCGACTCCATGGACGAGGTGTGCAGCCACCTGCTGTCCGATCCCGAGACGCTCGAGTTCATCGCCGGCAAAGGTCCCGGTGGCAAGTGCTGCTTTGTGATGATGAACGAGGAGATACAGACCCTCGCCCGGCAGGCGGGTCTCGAGGTCATGCATCCGCCGGTACAGCTGCGCGAGCGCCTGGGCTCCAAGATCATCATGACGCGCCTGGCCAACGAGGCGGGGGTACCGAGCGTGCCTAACACGATCGGCCGGGCCGGCTCCTACGACGAATTGCTGGCGCTCGCGCAAGACGCCGGATTGGGAGATGACCTCGTCATCTCGATCGCTTACGGCAACGCCGGCAGCGGGACGTTCTTTGTGCACGGTCAGGGTGACTGGGACCAGCACACCGGTGACCTGGTCGGCCAAGAGCTCAAGGTGATGAAGCGGATCCGCAACGTGGAGGTGTGCCTCGAGGGTGCCGTGACCCGCCACGGCACCGTGATCGGCCCCGCGATGACGAGCCTGGTCGGCTATTCGGAGTTGACTCCGCAACGGGGCAGTTGGTGCGGCAATGACATCTGGCGCGAGGTGCTGCCGCCCACACAGACGCACGCCGCGCGAGAAATGGTGGCAAAGCTGGGCGATGTCATGAGCCGCGAGGGGTACCGCGGCTACTTCGAGGTGGATCTACTTCATGACCTGGACTCCGACGAGCTCTACCTCGGCGAGGTGAATCCGCGCCTGAGTGGCGCCAGCCCGATGACGAACCTGACCACCGAGGCCTACGCCGACATGCCGCTGTTCCTCTTCCATCTGCTCGAGTACATGGACGTGGACTACGAGGTCGACATCGGGGAGATCAACGCACGCTGGGAGCGCGGCTATGGCGAGGACGAGGTCTGGGGCCAGGTGATCATCACCGAGACCTCGCCGGATCTCGAGATCTTCACCGCGACGCCGCGCACCGGCGTATGGCGCATCGACGACGAGGGTCGCGTCTCCTTCAACCGGTCCGCCAACGACTGGGCCACGCTGCTCGATGGGTCCGAGGCCTTTTACATGCGGGTCGCGGCGCCGGGCGACTTACGTTCCGAGGGCGCCCAACTTGGCGTGCTCGTCACCCGCTCACACCTGCAGACCGACGACTATCGGCTCAGCGAGCGCTGCCAGCGCTGGGTCAAGGGTATGAAGGCGAAATTCGTTTCGACGCCCCTGTCGCCGGCCGCGCCGATCGTCTCGCGGCTCGTCGCACGAGCGTGAGCAGTCCGGCCGGTATCTCGCTGGACAACTGGCTGTCGCCGCCCTACGCGCACTGGTCGTTCCAGCACATCGACGACTTCGTGCCGACGGCGGTCATCTCGCGCGGGACCGGCGCCACCGCAGTGTTACCCGCAGCGAGTGCCCCGGTCGCCGAGATCGCGGTGACCGGCGATGACGGCTCGGCCACCACCGTGGGCGCGGTGATGGCCGGCACCGCCACCGACGGATGGGCCATCGCTTACCGCGGTGCGCTGGTGGCCGAGGAATACCTCGACGGCTTGGGTGCCGAGACCCGACACCTGCTGTTCTCGGTGAGCAAGTCGCTGGTGGCCGCCGTGGTAGGCGCGCTACACGGGGCCGGTGCGATCGAGGTTGACGCGCCGGTAACGAAATATGTTCCCGCCCTTGCGAACTGCGGCTATGACGGTGCGACGGTGCGCCACCTGCTGGACATGAGATCGGGTATCGCCTTCTCGGACAACTACCTTCATCCGACCGCGGAGATTCACGTGCTCGACCAGGCGATGGGGTGGGCACCAACGAGCGGTTCGGACGTCCCCTCGACACTGCGTGATTTCCTGCTGACCCTGCGGCAGAAGTCGGCGCACGGCGGCCCGTTCGAATATCGCTCGTGTGAAACCGACGTGCTCGGCTGGATCTGCGAGGTGGCGGGCGGCGAACGGATGCCCGAGCTGATGTCGGAACTGCTGTGGAGCCGAATCGGTGCCTTATGCGATGCCAGCATCGCCGTAGACACCGAGGGCACCGGATTCTTCGACGGCGGCATCAATGCCTGTCTGACCGACATGATCCGGTTCGGGTCGCTGTTCTTGCACGAGGGTGCCTCGTTGACCGGACAGCAAGTGGTGCCGGCCGCGTGGATTGCCGACACCCTCGACGGCGGCCCGGACTCGCGTGCGGCGTTTGCCGCCAGCCCCGACGACACCCAAATGCCCGGCGGCATGTATCGCAACCAGGTGTGGTTTCCCTACCCGGGCAGCAACGTCGTGCTGTGCCAGGGCATGTGCGGTCAGATGATCTATGTCGACCGGCCCACTGAACTGGTCGCGGCCAAGCTATCCACCCAGCCGGACGCGGGGGATCCGCAGATGCTGTTGGACACGCTGCGCGCATTTGGCGCGGTGGCACACGAACTGGCTGGCATCACAACCGAGTAGCAGTCGATACGTCGTCAATGATTCGGCTGGTAGGTCGTCGCCGGTCCGAAGCCCGGGCCGGTCAGGCAGCTGGGGCCGAATTGTCTCGTGCAATCCAATACCTGGCCCGGCGGCGGTGTCGGCGTCGTCGTCTCGGTTCCCTGCAAAGTGAACTTGAGGCCGGCCGCGCTTCCAGCACTGGCGCAGGAACCGTAGGCAGGGACGGTCGTCAGTGGATAATTCGGCCACGATGGGTCGGTGGACACCTGAGCTTGCCACCGCCCATCAGCGACATTCCCGCAGCCGGTGTCGTACCCGCCCAACGGTTTTGGGCCGATCACGACCCACATGCCGAGGACGTCTTTTTGGGCGGAGCCTGCCACGGAGAGTTTCCCGTTGGCTAGCGGACCCAAGGTGAGCCCGGTGCCCGGCCGTCCGTTCGACGAAGTGGTGGTCGTCGACGCCGTTTGATTAACGGGGACAGGAGTGTCGTGGCTGCTGAGCAAATTGATGGAGGGCGGGATCGCGCTGATAATCGCCGCCCCGACCACGAAGAGCCCTGATATTTTCGCCGCCAGCAACAGAGTGTTGTCGCCCGCGCCGCTGCGATTGTGTTTACCGATTCCTAGCATTGCCCTACCTCCAGACGCAGAGCTGGTCCGAATTGATGTGCCTGAGAATTGTCACGCGAGATCATCCGGGTCGGCACGAGTAATTCACTACTCCATGTCCTTGATGACCCCGTGCGCGCCGAGGTGACCTGCCCGGTCGAACCGAGTAGGACTACATGCGTGATGAACGCGCAGGAGTTGGCTCAAGAGCTTGGCCACCCCGCCGCCCAAAAGCTGCTCGCCGGTTCCATGGCCCGGCTCGCCTACAACGGACATGATGGTTTCCCTCGGGTTGTCCCGGTCGGGTTTTACTGGTCCGGCCAACGCATCGTTGTGTCCACAGCGCCGACCTCCCCGAAGGCTCGCGCGCTTTCGTCACGCCCGGAGGTCGCACTGACGATTGACACCGGCTCCGCGCCAGAAGAGGCGAAGGCCCTCTTGGTGCGCGGCCTGGCCACACTGGAAACCGTCGACGGCGTCACCGACGAATACCTCGCGGCAGCCACGAGGTCAATGGACGAACCCCGGCTCGCCGAGTTCGAACGCAATGTGCGGTCGACGTACCAGCAGATGGTGCGCATCTCGATCGAGCCGCTATGGGCGCGGTTTTACGACTTCGGTGCTGGCCGGTTACCCACCTTCCTTGCGAACCTCGTTAACGATGGGTAGCAGTCACGGCGCGATGGCAGATCGGAGTAGGGTCAGCCGCGTCTGGGTATTCCGCGTGTGACCCTTTTTCAGTCGTGCCGTCGCCGATTGCGTCAGGCGGCGATCGCCGGGTACCAAGCGAATAGAAAAACCTTGCTGACCAAGATCGGGTGCAGCGTGGTTGTGCGTTGGTTGGAAGCCACTGGCGCAACAGGTTTCGTCGCCAAGGAGATGATGCAGTAATGGTTACGCGATTGTCGGCGACCGATGCGTTTTCGCTGCACACACCAGCGCCGGCACACACCATCTCGCTGGTAATCCTCGCTGCGTCCGATCGGCTCACCCATCAGCGGCTACACCAATTGGTGGCTGCGTCACTACCGCAACTGGCGCGCTTCCGCAGCCGTCTGGTGACCAAGCCGCTGGGTCTCGGGCAGCCGGTCTGGGCTGAGATTGACGACTACGACCCGTCTCCGCAAATTCATTGCGCAACGGTCCGCGCGCCCGGCGGTCGGAGCGAGTTCGCCGAACTTATTGCGGATTTGAGTACCCGGCGACTCGATTGCCGCGAAGGGCTTTGGGAAGCGTGGAGTATCAACGGCCTCGCGGGTGGCCAGTGGGCGTTGGCGGTGAAGACGTCGCCGGTACTGGATGATGGTGCCGCCGGAACGGTGTCGTTGTGGCCGCGGCTGCTAGCTTCTGGCCCGCGTGCCAAGCCGGCCAATCGTCAGCCGGCGGAGCCGAGCCTGGGCTCGGCGCCGTCTGTCGGTGACCTTGTTGCCGATGTGCTGACCGAGATTGTTGAGCGTAACTTCACCGGCATGCGGCTAGTCGCCGACGCAGTGTCCGGTGCGCTGCAGGTGGGGAGTCGTCGGCTGCACCGCACGCCCAGCCGCGATCGGAACATCCCGGCACCGTCGTCGACGAGCGGACCCGTGCCGCGCACAGCGTTCAATGCGCCTCTGACGAAGCGGCGCGAGGTGGCTTTCGCCTCCGTACCGCTGACAGCCGCGGAGGCGGTCAGCAACTCTTTCGGGGGCAGCATTACCAATGTCGTTCTGGCTGCATGCACGCTGTCATTGCGCGCTTGGCTGCAACAGCACGGTACGGTGCCCGCCGATCCGCTGCTGATGCGCATGCCGTTCGAGCTGCCAACCACAAATATCCCGAAAACCCGTAAGGCATTTACTGTCGGGCGATTTCGCATTCCGGTACATCTCGACGACCCTGTGCAGGTTCTCGCAAACCTTCATACTGCCACCGAGCGATTGAACGCCATTCGCGTCTCTGGTACCGAAGGTAGCTGGACGACAATCGATCTCGCGGAGATTACGTCACTTGTACCGCCGGCTGTGGCCCGCCTCGGAATGCAGCTTTACACGCGGTCGGGCCTGCGGCGCCAACTCGCGCCGATAAGCCACGGCACTGTCTCCTACAGTGTCGGTGATCCGGCGCCGGCCTACTGCGCCGGCGCCAGGGTTGCCGGCATGCATACCGTGGCACCACTGACTGAGGGCGCGGGGTTAAGCATTGCGCTGACCTCGCGTGGTGACGTCCTGGATGTGAGCGTGTCTGCCTGCCCCGATCACGTGCCCGCGGTTGACGACATCGCCACGGGGATCGTGCACTCTGTCGATCTTCTGGTTGCGGCCGCGCAGAAATCTCCTCGCGGGCAAGGCCGTTCCGTCGTCAGCGAGATGACGTCGCACGCTGCCAACCATTCACGCGGCAAGACCTATTGACGGACTGTGGTATTGGCTCAGCCATTCGCTCTACACCATTGGCCCCTTTGTCGTCACGGCCCAGGCTGGGGTGTATTGTGACAAGAATCGCAAACCCAGCTAGTCCGGGCTCGAGTCCGCCCTTGTGGCTGACCGCGCCGAGCAACCGCTCCCGCCGGCCACGCAGGTGACAACCGCAGTTGGGATCGCAGTGACCGCTTTAGTTGCATTTGACCCATCGATGGAATCCGTTGTGGGTCAGGGAGTTTCTCGCTCCCCGAGTTTCGGCATCCTGAGCACCTATCCACCGACCCGCTGCGGCCTGGCGACATTCACCGCCGCGCTGGCGCATTGGCTGAGCACCTATGGGGCTGACGTCGGCGTCGTGCGCGTGTCCGACGGGTCGCCATGCTCGAGTGCTCGGGTCATTGGCGAACTGGTCAACGGCTCGCCGGCATCCGTCGCGGCATGCATCGAGTTGCTGAATCAGAAAGACGTTGCGGTCATCCAGCATCAGTACGACATCTACGGCGGAGTTGAGGGATACGAGGTAGTGGATGTCATCGACGGGCTGCGTGTCCCGTCGATCGTGATCGCCCACACCATTCTCAAAAACCCGACACGCCAACAACGTTCGGCCCTCGAGGCGGTCGTCGCGCGCGCGGATCAGGTGATTGTGATGTCCGACGCGGCCAGCGAGCGGCTGCGCGGTGAATTCGCCGTCGATCGCCGCAAAGTGGTCACCATCCCGCACGGGGCGACCGTCTCGACGAACGCTTGCGTGCGCAACGGTCGACCGACGCTGTTAACTTGGGGCCTACTGGGGCCGGGCAAGGGCATCGAGCGGGTGATCGATGCGATGGGCTCGCTTACTGGTCTGCCCGGCCGTCCGCAGTATGTGGTTGCGGGTCAAACGCACCCAAAGGTGCTCGCCGCCGAGGGCGACGCGTACCGCGACGCTTGCATCGAACAGGCGCGGCGCAGGGGCGTGGCGGATTCTGTGCGCTTCGATGCGAATTATCGCAACCTTCCGATGCTGTCCGCGCTCATCCAGTCCGCCGCGGTCGTCGTACTGCCTTACGACTCGACTGATCAGGTCACCTCCGGCGTGCTGGTCGGCGCCATCGCGAGCGGCCGGCCAATTGTGGCGACCGCCTTCCCACACGCCGTCGAACTGCTAGGCAGTGGGGCCGGCATCGTTGTCCCGCACGACGATCCGGATGCGCTGGTATCCGCCTTGGATCGCGTCCTGACGCAGCCCCGCCTCGCCGGTGCGATGGCGGCCGAGGGCCGCCGGTTGGCGCCCGAGATGACCTGGCCAGTGATCGCGAATGCGTATCTGGGACTGGCGCGTCGGGTCCTCGCGGACCGACGGGTCCTCGTGTGACCCTCGCCCCCATGACCGTAAACGGCGTACCGTCGGGAGTATCAAGCAGCTCTTTGCGAGCAAGACAAGTCGGCCAAGCGAATTCGCCTTAGCTCCGTCCCCTCGTCAGGGTTGATCACTGCCGGCAGGTGTCGGCCCACCAGGAGGTTCGACCATGACGTGCACGGTGACACTTCGAGACGGAGTAACCGACAGCTATATGCGATTCGGTGACGCCTACGTCAAGCGCAACGACGGCACCCTTGACGTCATTCGCACTGGCGCCAAGCGGCCCTACCGTTACGCGCCGGGCGAGTGGACCAACGTGCAGGGCGACGAAAGAACGAAGAAGAGCCGTTTCTGGGGCTGATCGAAAGTGGTGTGAGCCGCCTTGATTGAACGCGGCAACCTGTTTTCGATGCGCATTTAGCGGCAATTTGGTGCTGTCGGCTAGTACCCTCGACATATTCGATTGTCAGAGGTGCGCGCATGAACATGGCCATCAAGGACCGGATTCATTGGGCGGCGGGATACGGGGTTTCCCGCGCGACGCTGAAACTGATGGCGCGCCAGGGTGATCCAATGGCGCAGCTGGCGATCGATACCAGCCAGCCCGAAAACGTATATCGACTAATCGAAGAGGTACGCCTGCGCGGGCGCATCTTTTCGATCCCAGGTGGTTTCGCCACCGCAGACGCGCAGATCGTCCGTGACATCTTGCGAGACGACCGGTTCCGCACGATCAAACCGCGGGATCAGTCACCGTTTCGCTTTGCGCGGTGGATCCTGGCCAAGACCAAGCCGAACGTCCTGAACGCCATTCAGCCGCCGTCGATGCTGGTCACCGATCCGCCCGAGCATGCGCGGTTGCGTCGCCTGGTATCGCGGGCATTTACTCCGCGTGCACTCGAGGGCCTTCGTGACCGGATTGAGGATGTCGCCACCGATCTGTTGGATGGTCTGGACGGTTTGCAAGGCGAGGCCGAATGCGACTTGGTCGCCGCGTACGCCTCTCGAATTCCGATCGAAGTGATAGCGGAAATGCTGGGCATACCCCGCGAGGAGACTCCGCAGCTGTACCAAGTAGGTGAGCCGGCAACCAGGCTGATCTCCAGCGCGGCGGCATCCTGGCGGGACTTTCAGGTGTCCGTCAATACGGCGCGCGAGTTCGAGCACTACCTTGCGATGCACGTCGAGCGGCTGCGTCAGCGCGGCGACAACGACAGCATCCTGGCGGCCGTCTTGCAGGACGGTGACCTGTCCGAATACGAGGTCCGCCTGTTCGCGGCACTGCTGCTCGGTGCGGGGTTCATTACGACGACGCATGTTATGGGCAAGGCGATCGTGACGCTCGTTCGGCACCCCGATCAGCTGGAACGGCTGCGGACAAATCCCGAGGGTTGGTCCAACGCGGTCGAGGAGATGTTGCGTTACGAGACTGCCATTCAATGGGGAGGAAGGGTCGCCACCGAGACGCTCGACATACAGGGGCACACCGTTCGCCCGGGCCAGTTCATCTTGCTGCTGCTGGGCGGGGCCAACCGCGATCCGGCGATCTTCGAACGCCCCGACGAATTCGACATCACTCGCACCAACGCCCGCGAACACGTCAGCTTCGGCAGTGGCATCCACGTTTGCCTCGGCGCGGCGCTGGCGCGAATGGAACTGCACATCGGCCTGCAGGCGTTGTTTGCGCGGTTCCCCGACCTGAGCCTGGCCGGCGTGCCGACGATGCATGACAGCATGGCGCTGCACGGAATCAAACACTTGCCCGTGCGGCTGCGGCCCGCGGCGGCAATGGTTTCCTAGTACGACACTCGGTCCGGGCGTCTCTTGGCTCTGGCTTTCTGGATCCGTCAGCCGACCCGAACCGCTGAGCACCGCATTTGTTGGCCGAGGTGTATCCCGCGCGTGACCTCCCCGCGACAGGGGCAAAGGACGCTCGTCATCATGGCGGTTCTCGTGCTGATCTGCGCGCTCGCGACGGCGACATGCGCCGGCTATTACGTCGGTCGGCGCGCGGGCTCGACGCCGCCGACCTGGAGAAAGCGCACGAGTCGGGTCGCGATCGGCAGGCTTGCGTTGAACTTCGCCATGGTGGTGGCCGCGCGACGCATCCGGCGGACCATGAGATCCGTTGAACCGGTTGAACTCTTGCGCGACGGCGTTGCGGTCGTATTGAGGCGCGCCAGCCTGGTCTGAAGTGTGCTGGGGCCCTGGTGGTATGCGCTGCCGCGAGAGTTGGTTTGCTAGTGGCACGACTCGCCGGGGCGAGGCGCGTGTGCGCGGCTAGAGAGGACGAGAACCGGTATGACAGCGTTGCAAGGCAAGGTCGCGCTCGTGACCGGTGCATCGTCGGGCCTGGGCGCCCAAACGGCCAAGCTGTTTTCCCGGCAGGGCGCAACGGTTTTCGGCATAGCCCGCGATACCGCGCGCCTGGCCGAGGTATTCGCCGACGTGGAGCACGGTTCCTACGCATCGGTGGATGTGGGTTCGGCGCGGGCCTGCAACGACGCGGTCGAGCAGTGCGTCCGGGAGTTCGGCGGACTCGACGTCCTGGTCAACATCGCCGGTAAGCACCAGATGCGCCGAACGGAGTCGATGACCGACGACGACTGGACACAGGATCTCGCGGTCAACCTGAACGGTCCGTTCTATCTGTGCCGGGCCGCACTGCCTCAGCTGCTGGAACGGGGCGGGAACATCGTCAACGTCGCCTCCATTGCCGGCGTCGAAGGGCAGGCCTACTCGGCCGGCTACTGCGCTGCCAAGCATGGGCTCATCGGGCTGACTCGAGCATTGGCGGTGGAGTACACGGCGGATCGCTTGCGCGTCAACGCGGTATGTCCCGGCGGCATGCTCACGCCGCAACTCGAACAGTTCACGGCGCCCGAGGATCCGAACTACGACCTGATCATGCGCACGGCCTCACCGCGCGGCATGATGGCGCCCCTCGATGTCGCGAATGTGGTCGCGTTCCTGGCCAGCGATGCCGCGATGGCCATCCATGGCGCCGTCTACCGGGTTGACAACGGCAAGGGCGCGGGCTAGTAAGCCGAATCCGGTTCGTGGCCAGGAGATTTCAGACCTGGCCGGCCCAACCGCGCGAGCTCGCGTTGGTCTTCTTCTCCTCGTACATCAACTCGTCGGCTTGCGCGAGCAGCTCATCCACGGTGACGGTGGGCCCGCTGGCGGGGGCGCGCACCAGGCCGATGCTGGCAGAAAGGCGGTAGGGCCGCTCGCTCGTCTCATTGAAGCGCCGAAACGCTTCGGCGACCCGCTCTCGCAATGTCGTGGTGTCGCTGGCGCTTTCGGTGACCATCACGCAGAATTCGTCACCGCCCAGGCGGGCGAAGATGTCGGACTCGCACAACGTGTCGCCCAGCGCGTAGGCGACGTCTTTGATCAGCAGGTCGCCGACCTCGTGTCCGTGTTCGTCGTTGACTCGTTTGAGCCCGTCGACGTCGAGGAAGGCGAGCACGCAGCTATGGCCCAGGTAGTGCGCCCCGCGGAGCTTTTGCTCGGCCAGCAGATAGAAGCCGCGACGGTTGGTGAGTCCGGTCATTTCGTCGGTCACCGAGAGCTGGCGAATCTCCTCGTTGGCCTGCTCGAGCGCGGCGGTGCGGTCGCGAACCCGCTGCTCCAGTTCGGAGTAGACCTGGATGTTCTCGATCGCAATCGAGGTCGAATCGGCCAGGGCCTGCAGTAAGCGGACTTCTTGCTCGGTCGGCTGATGCTCCTCGGCCCAATAGTTGCCGATCGCTCCGATCGGGTCGAGCCTGCGGATCGGAACCATCACCAGGCTCTTGACGAACGTCGGGCGATAGAGGTTGTGCGGGATACGCGCGTCGAGATAGATATCCGGGATGATCGCCGCATCCCGGTTGAGCATCGCCCACCCGCTGATGCACGACGTCATCGGGAACCGGCTGCCCTTCCACAGCGGGCCGATCGCGTTCTCTTCGGCGTAGAAGCACTTGCCGTTGTCGCGCAGCACCAACGTGGCGCCGTCGCACCCGGTGAGCTCGCGCGCCGACGACGAGACAACTCGCTGAATGTCGGCCTGGCTGCGAGCCAGCGAGAGGTCCTGGACGGCCTGCAAGAGGCGCTCCATACCTTCGACATAGTCGGAGGCGCCGGATCGGGGGGCCGACGGAAAGATAGGCGGCCGCCCAGGCATCAGCGGGGATTCCATGCCCACCTCCGCACGAAACTTAGTCTCATCTGCATAGACACCACCGAAATAGGCGCCAACATTAACATCCGCCGGTCGTTGCGGCGCGCTCATTGGACACACCTGGCTCAATCCCGGGCGGTGTGCGGCGGGGCCACTTTGATGTCGCAAAAGCGCCAGCAGGTGAGCGTCTCGGCGTGATCTTGTGGCAACTGTGAACAGATTCCTGACCACCGCTCTCGGATGGCATCCGGTTCAACTGGGTTTCGCTCGCGCGCTTGCCGAGTTCCCGGGGAGCCCAAGGCTGCTGCGGTTCGCGAGGACTCCGGCGCAGGAGGCATTCATCCCGTTCGTGGAAGCCATGCTCGCGGCCGACCCGGGCGCACCCACGCGGTGTGCCGGATGGACCGTCCACGAACTCACCGCTCATCTAGCTGCTGGATCCGCCGAAATCGCGGAACTCGTTGAGCTCGAACTTGCCGGGGCGCCGCCGCGCCCCACCCGCGACTTCGAAGAGCGTGAGCGGCCATATCGAGCGCTTCATCCAAAGCGGTTGCGCAGCAGTTTCTTCGAGGAAGCGCTCAAAGCGACGGTTGCCATCGAGCGGCTGCGCATGCACGGCAGGGATCGCCGCGTAGCCTTCACGGGCGCCCTTTTGGACGCGCGGGCGTTGACGCTGCACGTCGAAAGCGAACTGATACTTCACCGCTGGGACATCGTCGGTAGCGACGAAACCAGCATCAAAGCACTCAGCGACGTACGCATCGGTGTCCATGCCGCGACAACGGTCGCGGCCATGAAGCCGAACGTATTCCCGCCCCGCGGCGGCGAGCATGAGTCGGTCATCCTGCGCTCACCCGGTGCCTCCGACATCACGGTAACGGGAGGCCCGGTGACAACAATCGAACTCGCCTCACGTGACCATTCACATCCGGTCGTGGAATGTCACTCTGCGGCACGGACCCTATTGCTTTGGGGGCGATGCCCGGGGCCCGATTTACCGAATCCCATCGGCAACCCGGAAATGGTCGACGCCGTCATCACGATGCTGCAGCCAAATCGAGGTCCCGGGCACCAATAAGTTGTCGGCCTTTGTACAAGTATTGGCTAGGTCTGCCGGGTAACGTGCCCCCATGACTTTCACAGTGACCTGGGCAGATGGCACCGAAATTACGTACGGGGACGAACTCCATTTCGACACCGACGGCGCGGTGCTCAAGATCGGCCCGTCGACGGGCAAGTGGACGTGGTACTTCTCGTCCCACCAGTGGGCGCGCATCGAGCAGGACGATGTGCACACCTCGCTGCGACCCGAATTTCCTCCCGTCGTCCCGGGTGCCCACCTCTCGGCCTGAGAACAAGATCTCCGGTGCCGCGCTGACCAGCGGCGAGGTGGCGCACTGGTAGGGTCCGCCACGATGCCCGGCACACCCCGACCGCCCGACCATGTCAGCGGATAGCGACGAAGCATCACTGTCCAGATCGGTCGCGCGCTGCGCGCGGCCTGCCACTGCGGCATTTCTCACGCGGGCCGGCACTCATATGCGAGCTGGCTTTTCCGCGGCGTGCGACGCGCGGTGGCGGGTACCTCTCTATCCACCGAGAACGGAGACAGCATGAGCCCAGGCGCGCAAACGAAAACCATCACGACGCAAGTCCCGGCCCGACTGGACCGGCTGCCGTGGTCGCGGTTTCACTGGCGCGTCGTGGTGGGGCTCGGCGGGGTGTGGGTCCTCGATGGGCTCGAGGTGACGATGGTCGGCAATGTGTCGGCCCGGCTCACCGAGAAGGGCAGCGGCATCGAGCTCAACCCGGCGCAGATCGGCTACGCGGCGGCGATCTACATCACCGGGGCATGCCTGGGTGCGTTGTTCTTCGGCCATCTGACCGACCGGTTCGGACGGCGCAATCTGTTCATCCTGACCCTGGCGGTCTACCTGGTCGCCACCGTGGCGACCGCATTCGCTTTCGCGCCTTGGTATTTCTTCATAGCGCGCTTTTTCACCGGCGCCGGTATAGGCGGCGAATACGCGGCCATCAATTCGGCGATCGACGAGTTGATCCCCGCCCGGGTACGCGGTCGCGTGGACCTGATCATCAACGGCACCTACTGGCTGGGTTCGGCCGCCGGGGCCGCCGGCGCGCTGGTGCTGCTGGACACGTCGAACTTCCCGGCGAACATCGGATGGCGGCTCGCATTCGGCATCGGAGCCATCTTCGGCATCTTCGTCCTGCTGGTCCGGCGCAATGTGCCGGAAAGCCCGAGATGGTTGTTCATTCACGGGCGCGACGAGGAAGCCGAGCAGATCGTCGGCGAGATCGAACAAGCCGTGCAGCGAGAAACCGGACAACCGCTGCCCGAGCCGCACGGCGAGCCGCTGAAAATTCGCCAGCGCCAAGCGATTCCGTTTGTGGAGATCGCCCGGGTGGCGTTCAAGCTGTATCCCAAACGCGCGGTCCTCGGTCTTGCGCTGTTCATCGGTCAGGCTTTCCTGTACAACGGCGTGACGTTCAACCTGGGCACGCTGTTGAGCGGCTTCTACGGCATTCCCTCCGGAAAAGTGCCGGTGTTCTTCATCGTGTGGGCGTTGAGCAATTTCCTCGGCCCCTTGGTCCTCGGGCGGCTGTTCGACACGATCGGCCGCAAACCGATGATCGCCGGGACCTACATCGGCTCCGCGGTGATCGCGGTTGTCCTTGGGGCGGTGTTCGTGAACGACACCGGCGGTGTCTGGACCTTCATCATCGTGCTGGCGGCGGCGTTCTTCCTGGCCTCGGCGGGTGCGAGCGCGGCGTACCTGACCGTCAGCGAGATCTTCCCGATGGAGACCCGGGCGCTGGCGATCGCGTTCTTCTACGCGGTGGGCACCGCGATCGGCGGCATCACCGGCCCCGTGCTGTTCGGTGAGCTGATCAATTCGGGCGATCGGGGTCAGGTGCTGTGGTCGTTCCTGATCGGGGCGATCGTGATGGCGGTCGCCGGACTGGTCGAGCTATGGCTCGGGATCGCGGCCGAGCAGCGTGCCCTGGAAGATCTGGCGCTGCCTTTGACAGTGGCCGATGCCGAGAACGACTCGCCCGCCTAGGTTATCGTCGGCGACGTGGCGGTCCCACGCGGCGACGTCGAGTCGTACTACGACCTTGGCTCCTATCACCGGGCCGTCGATACAACATCGGCTCAGGCGCAGCGGTGGTTCGACCGCGGCATGGTGTGGGCGTATGCGTTCAACCACGAAGAGGCGGTGCGGTGCTTCGAGACGGCGCTCGGCCTGGACCCCGACCTTGCCATCGCGCGATGGGGCATCGCCTACTCGGTGGGGCCCAACTACAACAAAGCGTGGGACGCGTTCGACCAGGTGGAGCTGGCCGCGTCGCTGACTCGGGCGCGTGGCGAGCTGCGGCTGGCAATCGGCGGGCGCGCGACGGCCGTTGAGCGCGGCCTGATCGAGGCGTTGGCCGCTCGCTTTCCGGCGGATGACGTGACCGACACCGCGGCGCTGGCCGACGGCAACGCGGCCTACGCGGAGTCGATGTCGAGGTTGGCGTCGGCCTACCCGGACGACATGGACGTCGCGGCCCTTGCGGCGGATGCGTTGGTCAATGTGACGGCCTGGGCACTGTGGGACACCCACACCGGGCAGCCCGCCCCGGGTTCCCGGGTGGTGGAGGCCAAACAGATTCTGGAGACCGCGCTAACGACTCCCGGTGGTCGAGCCCACCCGGGCATCCTGCATCTCTACTTGCACACGATGGAGCTGTCCGCCCACCCCGAAGAGGCGCTGCCGGCGGCCGATCTGCTGCGCGGGCTGGTGCCCGACGCCGGTCATCTCGAACACATGCCAACCCATATCGATGTGCTGTGCGGCGACTACCGCAACGCGGTGGTGTCGAACCTGGACGCGGTGCGCGCGGATCGCCGGTTTCTCGAACGCGAAGGGGCGCTGAATTTTTACTCGGCTTATCGGGCACACGACTTGCACTTCGTCGTGTACGGGGCGATGTTCTCCGGGCAATTCCGCGTCGCGCTAGCGGCCGCCGACGAACTCGCCCAGCAACTCACCCCGGAATTGCTGTCCATCGAATCACCGCCGATGGCCGACTGGCTGGAGGCCTTCGTTCCGCTTCGGGTGCACGTCTTCGTCCGCTTCGGCCGTTGGGATGACCTGATAGCCGAGTCGTTGCCGAGCGATCAGGATTTGTACTGCACCACGGCGGCGACGATCCACTATGGCCGCGGCGTGGCCTATGCCGCCAAAGGCCTGCTGGCGCAAGCGGATACCGAGCGTGAAGCCTTCATCGCGGCGTACGCCCGCATTCCCGCGTCGCGGTATCTGTTCAACAACACCAGTCGTGACATTCTCGCGGTGGCCGGCGCGATGCTCGACGGTGAGATCGCTTACCGGCAGGGGCAATTCGATCTGGCTTTCGGTCATCTTCGCCGCGCGGTGGAACTCGACGACGCCCTTCCCTACGACGAGCCCTGGGGCTGGATGCAACCGACCCGCCACGCTTATGGCGCGTTGCTGCTGGAACAGGGCAGGGTGGCCGAGGCGGCCGCCGTTTACGCCGCCGATCTCGGCCTCGATCCGACGGTGCGCAGATGTTGCCAACATCCGGGCAATGTGTGGAGCCTGCACGGCTATCACGAGTGCCTGCGGCGTCTGGGCCGCACCGCTGAGGCCACGATCATCGAGCAGCAATTGACGCTGGCACGCGCTCATGCCGACGTCGCGATCACCGCCTCGTGTGCCTGCCGGATGGGGACCGCCACCATCTAGGTATTGTGTACTATACCGAGCATGACCGAGAAACTCCCGGCCCGGCTGGCGGAACACCCCACCGTGCAAAAGGTGCGATCGCGCCCGACGCGGAAACCCGGTGTACTCGACGCGGATTGGTTGCGCCAGCTGTGCCTGGACGCCGGCGTCGACGACGTGGCGTTCGCGAGCGTCGACAACCCCGACCTGGCTTCGGAGGTCGAGCACGTCGAAGCCGCGTTGCCGGGAACCAAGAGCTACATCTCGCTGGTGGTCAAGATGAACCGCGACAACATCCGATCGACGGCGCGCAGCGTCGCCAACCAGGAGTTCCACCGCAGCGGTGAGTTGCTCAATGAAGCGGCCTACCGCATCGTCCGCCGGCTGCAGGACACCGGTTACCGGGTGCTGAACCCGTCGGCGACCTTTCCGATGGAGATGGACAACTACCCGGGCCGGATCTGGGTGGTGGCGCACAAACCCGTTGCCGTGGCGGCGGGCCTCGGGGTGATGGGCATCCACCGCAACGTGATTCACCCGAAGTTCGGCAACTTCATCCTGCTGGGCACGATCCTGGTCGGCGCGCCGATCAGCAGCTACGGCGAGCCGCTGGACTACAGCCCGTGCCTGGAATGCAAGCTGTGCGTCGCGGCGTGCCCAGTCGGCGCGATCGGCAAGGATGGCAGTTTCGATTGGCTGGCCTGTTCGACGCACAACTACCGCGAGTTCATGGGTGGCTTCACGGATTGGGTGCAGACCGTTGCCGATAGTACGGACGCGGCCGACTTCCGTTCGCGGGTAACCGATTCGGAGAACGCGTCGATGTGGCAAAGCCTGTCGTTCAAGCCGAACTATAAGGCGGCCTACTGCCTGGCCGTCTGCCCGGCCGGCGAGGACGTCATCGAGCCTTATCTGGACAACCGCAAGAGCTTCATGGACCTGGTACTAAAACCGTTGCAGGACAAGAAGGAAACCTTGTACGTGCTGCCGAATTCCAAGGCCAAGGAATTTGCGGAGCGACGCTATCCGCACAAGACGGTGAAGGTCGTCGACGGCGGGCGTTAGCCTGCTGTCCCGTAGGCGCGGGCGATGTCGGGGGAGTCCAGCCAGCCGGAGTAGGTGGGCCGCGACGGCCAGCCGGCGGGCGAATCGAGCCATTCCTCCTGGCGGCCCCACGGCAATAGGTCGATCAGCGCGAACGAGTGGCTGAGTTGCTCGGTGCCGCGCCCATTCGTGTGCCAGGTGCGATACACGGTGTCAACGTCGCGGAGAAACACGTTGACCGCAAAGCCCCCGCCCGGGGGTGCGTCCATGTCCGCTCCGAATGCGCTCTGCGACGAGGAGTACCACTGCATCCGATTGCCGACCTTTTCCCGGTAGGCGAGTGCCTCCTCGATTGGGCCATTGGTCACGATGACGAAACGGGCATCGTAGTTGTCGAGGAATTCGAGTCGGGTGAACTGCGACGTGAAACCCGTGCACCCGCCGCACTGCCACTGCGCGCCGTCCGACCACATGTGGTGGTAGGTGATGAGCTGCGATCGGCCACCGAACACGTCGGCGAGGCGGACGGGCCCGTCGGCACTGATCAGGGTGTAGTCGGGTAGCTCGACCATCGGCAGCCGGCGCCGCTGTGCGGCGATCGCATCCAGTTCGCGGGTGGCGGCCTTCTCGCGCTTGCGCAGTTCGTCGAGCTCGGCGCGCCACGTCGCTGCATCGACGATCGGCGGCAGGGCCGTGTGGTTCGCAGACATGGGATCCACCCTCTTTCTCGAAGCTCTCGATTTTTCCGACTCAAAGGTCTGACTGGCGGTCTGCCCGGAATTCATCGGCAAATGCCGGCAATCGCAAAAAGCACGGCTGACAGCTGAGAACTCGCTTTGAATGTGGTTTGCGCCGCGCGCGCCCGGGTATCTATGTGCAAACTTTAGTTGTCACGCGGGGGGACCCTGGGTCCGGAAAGGCTACGCAATCATGACTCAGGGATTGATCCCGACCGTCGACGAAGTACCGGCACGGTACGACTTGTCCGACGATTTTTTCCGCCTGTTCCTGGATCGCACCCAGACCTACAGTTGCGCGTACTTCGAGCGCGATGACATGACCTTGGAAGAGGCCCAAATCGCAAAGATCGATTTGGCGCTGGCCGAGCTGGATCTGCGGCCCGGCATGACACTGCTCGACGTCGCCTGTGGCTGGGGCACCACGATGCGCCGGGCGATCGAGAAGTACGACGTCAACGTCGTCGGCCTGACGACATCCAGCGATCAGGCCGCCCACGTCCAGAAAATGTTCGACGAAATGGACACCGAGCGCAGCAAGTGGGTGCTGCTGCAGGGCTGGGAGGAGTTCACCGAGCCGGTCGACCGGATCGTGTCCATCGGGGCATTCGAGCAGGGTAGCTACGACCGTTACGACGATTTCTTCGAAATGGCTTACACCGTCCTGCCCGACGATGGCGTCATGTTCTTGCACACGATCACCGGCCTGCCGTCGATCGACCCGGTGGAGCAGCACGCGGCAGGCGCGGGTTTCACCCTGACGCTGCGCGAGCCGCTGCAGCCGCATTACATCAAGACCCTCGACCTGTGGGCCGCGGCGCTCGAGGCGCACCGCGACGAGGCCATCGAGATGCAGTCGGAAGAGGTCTACGAGCGATACCTGCATTACCTGACCGGCCGGGCCAACGCGTTCCGCACCGGCCAAATCGACGTCAACCAGGTAACCCTCGAGAAGAACTGATCGTTTCGCGCGAATTCGCAGACAACGACACGGTCAACGAGACGGTAACGATTCGTACATCGCCCTGGCTTGGCGCCAATGCCAATGGGAGGGTGGTGCCCGTGAGTGTTCATGTCAACGATCTGGCGCATGGCTCGCGAACGCAATGGATGGACAGACCACCACAACGGTGTGCACGTGGTCACTGGCTTTTGCCGGGACACATGATCGTGGCCACCATTCCGTGTTCCTGCGGCCGGCATATCTGCTGGGAATGTGAGTGCGGTGCGGCTACCTATGGGCCCGAGCTGGCCGAGTCGTGCAGCCTCGCCAATGCTCGGCGCGGATCCGCAGTGATCCCGTCGGACTCCATGAAAAGCCTGTCCTGAAACAGGTTTAGCTTCCCTTCGTCACGACGGCGGAGTTGTAGTTGGGTGCCCACGCCCGCTCGAACGTGGCGATGGGCACCTGCTCGTCGCGCCCGGTATCGATGCCGCTGTCGTTGAGATGCACCACGCCGGCCTTGGTGTCGATACCGGTGACCACCACAAAGTGGTTCGCCCGGGCGTGGTTGCCGGGACGGTTCCAGATGGTCTCGGCGTTGACGAGGGCGATCACCTTGCGCTTATCGGCTAGATTCTGTTGCAGGGCAGCGATATTGGTCTGGATGTTGTCGGCCCTGACCCAGTAGTGCCAGAGCAGCAGCGGCAAATCCCGGATGTCGGTGTTGCCCGGCGGATTCCATATCGGTGTGGAACCCGTTGCCCCGAAGGCATTTTCGGCCGCAGCGGTGATCTGTCGCTCGGTGGGCTGGCGGCCGGTGAGCTCGCCGACGACATCGGCGACCGCGATCTCACCGCAGTCCGAACCGTGTTGGCGCCGCCAATAGGGCGCGGCGGCCGCCGGGTCGCCGTACAAGCCCGCCTCGTGGTCGGCATCCGGCACGGGTGGACCCGGGGCGGCGTGCACCGCGGCGGCCCAGGTGATCGATGACGTCGCGGCGGTGACGCAGAACAGCGCGGCCGCGGCGACCTTCGTCGTCAGGATGCGGGCCATCGGCGTCCTTTTCTCGAGCCGCGGTGGCGGCGCGCAACGGTATGAGAAAAGGGTTACTGGTCGCCCTCTTTCGGAGCATTAAATCCGACCTCGGCGAAGATCGTGGACGAACGCGCCGAAATGATGCCGGCCTGAGATCGCTGTGCCCGAGCAGGTACCGGCTGGTGTCGGGCTCTTTTCATCACCGTGACTTTTACGTGGCCGCCGCAGTGGCCCGAGCAGGCCGCTGCGCGTTGGATACGCGAAGGCCGCGTCACAGCCGCGCAAATCGATGCTCGGCCGGCCTGGCGCAGCCCTGACTACGACGAATACCGCGTTGCGGCACAGGCGTGCGGGTACGCGTGCTTTGCTACGCTCGCGCCATGCACGCGGCAGCCGGTTCTCTCCAGCGCTGCGCCGGCGTGCGCTGTTGTCGCTGACTCTTCTGTCCGTTCGCGGTCCGGTCTCGAGTAGGCGAATTTTCGGATGCCCTAGTGCCCTTCCGCAGCAACGGGATCGACGCACCCAAGTCCCGCACTGGAAGGCCGGCCAATGTTTGACCACATCGGTATCGCACCGCGCTGCCGCCATGTCGTCTCACTTCTCTCGGTCGTCGGTTTTGTCGCGGCGTGTGGCGGCGGTGCCAGCGATGCCGTGGGTGGCAGCGGACTGAGCAACGCCAACACCAAGATCACCCTCGTCGCGTATTCCGTTCCCGAACCCGGTTGGAGCGCGGTGATTCCGGCATTCAACGGCACCCAAGAAGGCAAGGGCGTACAGGTGATCACGTCTTACGCGGCGTCTGCCGACCAGTCGCGCGGGGTCGTCGAGGGGAAACCGGCCGACGTCGTGAACTTCTCGGTCGAGCCCGACATCACCCGTTTGGTGAAAGCCGGAAAGGTCTCGGCGGATTGGGACCGCCAAGCTGGCCACGGCAATCCATTCGGGTCGGTCGTGACATTGGTTGTGCGCAAAGGCAATCCGAAGAACATCCGGGATTGGGATGATCTATTGCGGCCCGGCGTAGAGGTCATCACCCCGAGCCCGCTCAGTTCGGGCTCGGCCAAGTGGAACCTGTTGGCCCCGTATGCGGCGAAAAGTCGTGGCGGCGCGGATGCCCAAGCGGGTATCGACTTCATCAGCAAGTTGGTGCACGAACACGTCAAGCTGCGTCCCGGTTCGGGGCGGATTGCCACCGCCGTCTTTGCTGAAGGCAGCGGCGACGTGTTGATCAGCTACGAAAACGAAGCCATTGCCGCCGAGCGGCAGGGCAAACCCGTCGAACACGTGATTCCGTCCCAAACCTTCAAGATCGAGAACCCGGTGGCGGTGGTCAGCACCAGCGCGCACCTCGACGTCGCGACCGCCTTCAAGAACTTTCAATACACCGCCGCGGCCCAGAAGCTATGGGCGCAGGCCGGATTCCGCCCCATCGATCCGGCCGTCGCCAGCACTTTCCGGGACCAGTATCCCGTCCCGGTAAAACTTTGGACGATCGACGACCTGGGCGGCTGGGCCGCCGCGGACGCGCAACTCTTCGACAAGAACACCGGCAGCATCACCAGGGTCTACGTGCAGGCCACCGGATGACCACCGCGACAGTTCCCAACCCGGAGGCCATCCGCCCCGAGTTGGCCCAGCCCGGTAGCCAACTTCCGGAACCGCCGGAAGGACTGCGGCTAACGAACAGGCCCGGTCTCACGTCACTTCGGGTCGGGGTGACGTCGCTGTGGCTTTCGGTGATCGTGCTGTTGCCATTGGCGGCCATTGCGTGGCAGGCCGCCGGCGGCGGCTGGCAGGCCTTCTGGCTGGCCGTCACCTCGCATGCCGCGGTGCAGTCGTTCCAGGTGACGTTCGGGATTTCCGTCGCGGTGACGATTCTCGACGTGGTGTTCGGGCTGGCGACCGCGTGGGTGCTGGTGCGCGACAACTTCTTCGGCAAGGGGCTGATCGATGCGGTGATCGATCTGCCGTTCGCGCTACCCACGATCGTGACCAGCCTGGTGATGCTGGCCCTGTACGGCAAGAACAGCCCCGTGCACATTCATCTGCAGCACACGCCGCCCGGGGTGGGGATGGCGCTGGCGTTCGTGACGCTGCCGTTGGTGGTGCGCGCCGTTCAGCCGGTGCTGCTGGAGATCGATCGCGACGTCGAGGAGGCGGCGGCATCGCTGGGTGCCAGCGGCCCAAAGGTCTTCACGACAATCGTGCTGCCGTCGCTGGCGCCCTCGCTGCTGACCGGTGCCGGGTTGGCCTTCTCGCGTTGTATCGCCGAGTTCGGCTCGGTGGTGACGATCGGTGGCGCGGTGCCGGGCAAGACCGAGGTCTCTTCGCAGTGGATACGCTCCTTGATCGAGAATGACGACCGCACCGGCGCGGCCGCTATATCTATTGTGCTGCTATCGATCTCGTTTACCGTGCTGGTGCTGTTGCGGATCGTGGGCGGGCGCACGGCCAAACGTGAGGAAAAGGCCGCGTGACGTCGTCATCGTGGGCCCGCTACCTCACCCGATCCGTGACGCTGGCGTACATCGGCGTGATGCTGATCGTGCCGGTGTCGATCATCCTGTGGCGGACGTTCGAGCCCGGGCTTGGCCAGTTCTACGCATGGATCACCACGCCGGCGGCGATCTCGGCGCTGCACCTGTCGCTTCTGGTGGTCGCCGTTGTGGTCCCACTCAACGTCGTCTTCGGTGTTCTCACGTCATTGTTGCTTGCCCGCAGCCGGTTCCGCGGTAGGGCCGCGCTGCAGGCGGTCGTCGACCTGCCCTTTGCGGTATCGCCCATCATCGTGGGTGTCGCATTGATCCTGCTGTGGGGATCGGCGGGTGCGCTGGGCTTCGTGGAGAACGATTTCGGAATCAAGGTCATCTTCGGCTTGCCCGGCCTCATCCTCGTCAGCATCTTCGTCACCCTGCCGTTCGTGGTGCGCGAGGTCCAACCGGTGCTGCAGGAGGTGGGGACCGAGCAGGAACAGGCAGCGGCGACGCTGGGTTCGGGCCCGTGGCAGACGTTTTGGCGGATCACTTTGCCGACCATCAAATGGGGCCTGATCTACGGCACGGTGCTGACCACCGCACGCACGCTCGGGGAATTCGGCGGGGTCATCATGGTGTCGTCGAACCTGCCGGGGGAGTCGCAAACACTGACGCTGCTGGTGAACGATCGCTACGCCCGCGGCGCCGAGTACGGCGCCTATGCGCTCTCCACGCTGCTCATGGGGGTGGCGGTGGTGTTCCTGATCGTCAAAACGACCCTGCTGGTGCGCCGGAAGCGGGCCCACGCCGCGGCCTGACGTCGTCTCATTCTCGCCCTGCTTGAAGCGCATCGTTGACGCGCGCGTAACAAGTTCGGAATCGAATGTTCCTAGGGTGGGGCCGGTCCACCTTCCCGCAAGGGACGGTCGTTGACCCCCCTCAGCGATAGGAAACTCCATTGAGCGGAAACGCAGTACGCCTGCAGGCGATCAATAACGTCGAGGCATACGTCCCCCCGGCTATCAGTTTTGTACCTGGTGAGGCCCCCGGCGAGGTCTTCGGATCCAACGTCTTCACCAAGGCTGAAATGCAGGCACGGCTTCCTAAGGCGTTGTACAAGTCCATCGTTGCGACCATCGAAAAAGGCACCAAGCTCGACCCCACGGTTGCCGACGCCGTCGCGATAGCCATGAAGGACTGGGCACTGGAGAAGGGTGCCACCCACTACGCCCATGTCTTCTACCCGATGACCGGCCTGACCGCCGAGAAGCATGACAGCTTCCTGGATCCCGTCGGCGACGGGACCACGCTCGCGGAGTTCGCCGGCAAGACCCTGATTCAGGGTGAGCCCGACGCCTCCAGCTTCCCGTCCGGCGGGCTGCGGAGCACCTTCGAGGCGCGCGGCTACACCGGCTGGGACGCCACCAGCCCGGCCTACATTCTGGAGAACCCGAACGGCAACACGCTGTGCATTCCGACGGTTTTCGTCTCGATGACCGGTGAGGCACTGGACTACAAGACGCCACTGCTGCGCAGCCAGCAGGCGATGGGTGCGCATGCCGAGCGCATCCTGACGCTGTTCGGCCATAAGGACTTGAACCACGTCGTCTCGTTCTGCGGACCGGAGCAGGAGTACTTCCTGGTCGACCGGCACTTCTTCCTCGCGCGTCCGGACCTGGTCAACGCGGGTCGCACGCTGTTCGGCGCCAAGCCGCCCAAGGGCCAGGAGTTTGACGACCACTACTTCGGCGCGGTGCCCGAGCGTGTCCTCGGCTTCATGATGGACACCGAGCGGGAGCTGTTCAAGCTCGGCATTCCCGCCAAGACCCGGCACAACGAGGTGGCCCCCGGTCAGTTCGAGATCGCGCCGATGTTCGAGCGCGCCAATATCGCCTCCGACCACCAGCAGTTGCTGATGACGATCTTCAAGACGATCGCCAAGAAGCACGGCATGGAATGCCTGTTCCACGAGAAGCCGTTTGCCGGCGTCAACGGGTCGGGCAAGCATGTCAACTTCTCGTTGGGCAACTCCGAGCTGGGTTCGCTGTTGGTCCCGGGCGACACTCCGCACGAGAACGCCCAGTTCCTGGTGTTCTGCGCCGCGGTGATCCGCGCCGTGCACAAGTTCTCGGGGTTGCTGCGGGTGTCGGTCGCGTCGGCCACCAACGACCACCGACTGGGTGCGAACGAGGCGCCGCCCGCGATCATCTCGATCTTCCTCGGTGAACAGCTCGCCGACGTGTTCGACCAGATCGCCAAGGGTGCTGCCACCTCGTCGAAGGGCAAGGGCACCATGATCATTGGTGTCGACACCCTGCCCCATCTGCCGACGGACGCGGGCGACCGCAACCGGACCAGCCCGTTCGCGTTCACCGGCAACAGGTTCGAGTTCCGTGCGCCCGGCTCCGGGCAGACGGTTGCGGTGCCGTTGATCGTGCTCAACACGATCATGGCGGACTCGTTGGACTACATGGCCAGCGTGCTTGAGCAGGCCGTCGGCGACGGTGAGGACTTCGACAGCGCGGTGCAGAAGCTGCTCACCGAGGTCATCACCGAGCACGGTGCGGTGGTGTTCAACGGCGACGGCTACTCGGAGAACTGGCAGACCGAGGCGGCCGAGCGCGGCCTGCCGAACCTGAAGACCACCCTGGACGCCATTCCGGAGCTGATCAAACCGGACGCGATCGAACTCTTCGCGAAATACGGTGTGTTCAACGAACGCGAGCTGCACAGCCGCTACGAGGTGCGTCTCGAGCAGTACGCCCTGACCATTGCGGTCGAGGCCAAGCTGGCGTTGGAGCTCGGGACGACCGTCATCCTGCCCGCCGCCATGCGCTACCAGACCGAGCTCGCGCAGAACGTCGCCGCTTTGAAGAAGGCCGGTGTGGAGCCGAACACTGCTGTGTTGGAGTCGGTTTCGACCCCAATCGCCGATCTGGCGGCGGGCCTGGCCTCGCTGAAGTCAGCCCTGTCGGATCACTCGGCGGAATCGGCACTCGACGAGGCCACGCATGCCCAAGAGTCGCTGCTGCCGGCGATGGAAGCGGTGCGTACCGCCGCCGACGCGCTGGAAGCCGTTGTCGCCGACGACTTGTGGCCGCTGCCCACCTACCAGGAGATGCTTTACATCCTCTGAGTCCGTCGTCGGGCGTGGGGGTCGACCGCGCTCGCGGAGCTTGATAATCCGAGGCTCCCACGCCCGGCGACTCCCCACGTCCCTGACAGCGCCCCGCTGCACATGCCGCACCTGACGCGTTAAGTTCTGAAGGGACGGAAGTCACCCGGTCAGGGGAGAGCATGGGGCCATTCGACGACGGCCAGCGTCGTGCCGCCGAACTGGAGGCGTACCACGCGCTCTGGAACCTGTGGCGCTCCTCGCAGCGAACGAGCATCGAGAACTGGGAGTCGGCGTGCCGGATGCTGGAGAAGTACTACACCGTCAGCAAAGCCCGCGGAAACGCCGAAGCCTGCGAAATGCGGATCCGCTACTTGGAGATCGCTGAACCGTTGCCCCGGCTGGCGGACTTCGTACAGCCGCCGGCCTACGACCGATTGCCCGATGCCGAACGGCAGCTGGGGCAGGCCCGCTATCAATATCAGCTGGCCCGCCGCCGGCACCCGGTGCGCGAACAACAGCGACTGAAAGAACTCGAGACGACCAAGGCTCTCTATGCGGCGATGCAGGCGGCCGAAGCGAGGACCAAGGCCGCCGAGCTGGCACGCCAGCGCGAAAGGCAGCTGAGCTGCTGGCCCAAAGGCGTTGTCCTGGAAAGCGAAATCTACAACCTCGACGGCGTGGCCGCTCAGGTGGACCGGCAGAACGCGAAAATCGAATCCCAGGTGGCGGCGCTGACCGAGCTGCTTCGGACGGGATTGCGGCAACTGCCGGACGCGTCGCCGTCGGCTCCGGCCGAGTTTGCCAACCGCGTCGAATCCGTCTTGGCGGCTATACCGTTGCCACGCGGCATCACCCCCAAGCTTGCCGTCGAATATGTCTCGGCAGCACGCCAATTGGTGATCGAATATGAACTGCCCGGCGCCGGTGTCGTCCCGACTGCCAAGACGTACCGGTACGTCAAGAGCCGCGAGACGGTTGTCGAGACCCCGCGACCGGCGGGGCAGGTAAAAGCCCTGTACGCCAGTACCATTGCGCAGCTCACACTGCTATCTTTGGCGACCGTCTTCGCGTTCGACGGCGAGCGCCAATGCGAGGTGGTGATCTTCAACGGGGTGGTCGAAACGATGGATCCGAATACGGGTCAACGGATTCGGCCGTGCTTGATCAGCGCGCGGGTTGACGCTGACACCTTCGCCGGGATCGACCTTGACGACGTCGATCCGTCCGTCTGCCTCAAAAAACTTTCGGCGCTGGTGTCGCCGAACCCGACGGAGTTCGTCCCGGTGTCGCGTTGGGCACCGGATCAGCCGTAGGCATCCCACCAGGTGTGCAAGTCCTCGACGGTGGCGGGGTCGCCCGCGACGTCGTTGAGCATGAGTTTTTCCTCATTGGTCCAAATCACGTTCGGGTGGGCGTTGTAGGTGCCGCACGCGATCAAACCGGCTTGCTCGTTGGGGGTTTGGTCGTAGTGCCAGCTCACCGGGGAGGCTCCCTCGCCGGGGCAGTTCACCAGGCTGACGTTGGCGATGCTGTCGGTGAAGGCCTTCTTCAGTCGGTCCGGCGTCGGAAACAGGCCGTAGGTGGCATGACTGGGACCACCGGGCTGGGTGTTCTGCCCGCAGGACACCATTGCCACCGCGTTGGTCCAAATGCTTCCCGATTCGGGGGTGGCCGGCGTGCACGTTCCGGCCAGGTAGCCGGGCGGTAGCAGGCTGATCAGCCGGGCCTGGTCATTGCTGGGGGCCTGGCTCGACGGCGCGGGGGTTTTCCCGGCGCTCGGCTTCGGCGGCGGCTGCTGCTGGGGAGCGGGTTTCAGCGTCAGCCAGATGCCGACGCCGGCAATGGCGACGACGGCCGCGGCACCCGCCGCGGCCAGGATCGGCCAGCGGCTGCGTTTGCGTGGCTGCGCCGCCTCAGTGGCACCGGGTTGCTCGCCGGTGGGCAGCGTGCCGCTGTCCGATGCGGATGTCAGCGGCGGCGGTGGGCTGTCCGGCTGGGTTTCGGGTCCGGATATCAGCGGGTTGTATCGCGTGTCCGGCGAGGTCGACGCCTGGACTTCGGCCTCTGGCTGGGTGTCTTGTCGCTTGGCCGAGGTTTCGCTGCGCCGCAGGATGGTTGCGGCGCGGTCGCGCTCCGGCCGGGACAGCGCGTCGTGCGCCGCCTCGGCCAGATCACCGGCGCTGGCGTAGCGCTCGATCGGCTTCTTGGCCATGCCGCCCGCGATCACGGCATCGAAGGCCTGGTCCACACCGAAGCCCTGCATGCTGGGCAGCGGGATGGGTTCCATCATGTGCGAGGTGACCAGCACCCCCGTGCTGTCGGCGGGATAGGGCGGTGCCCCGGTCAGGCATTCGAACAGCACACAGGCCAGCGCGTAGACATCGGCCCGGGGAGTCACCTCGTCGCTCGAAAACCGTTCGGGGGCCATGTATTTCCAGGTCCCCACCGCGGTACCCATTTGAGTGAGCTTCTCGTCGGTTTTCGCGCTGGCGATGCCGAAGTCGACCAGATAGGCGAAGTCGTTGCGGGTGATCAGGATGTTCTGCGGTTTGACATCGCGGTGCGTGACCCCGGCGGCGTGCGCGGCATCCAGCGCCGAGGCGACCTGAAGGATGATGGCCACCGCGCGAGGCGGAGCCAACGCCCCGTCCCGCTCGAGCAGGCTGCCCAGGTCGATGCCCTCGATCAGGCGCATCTCCAAATACAGTTGCCCGTCGATTTCGCCGTAGTCGTGGATGGGAACCACGTGGGGTTCCAGCAGCCGGCCGGTGATGCGGGCCTCGCGCTCCATCCGCTTGCGAAACACCGGATCTTGGCTGTACGCATGCGACATCAGCTTGAGCGCTACCGTCCACTCCTTGACCGTGTGCTCGGCTTCGTAGACCTCGCCCATGCCGCCGCGGCCCAGTAGCCGTTTGAGGTAGTAGGGACCGAACATCGTCCCCAACCGCGAGCCCTGCGCGCCGCTCATCGCTGACTCCTATTCACGGTCTGGCAACCATGACGGTAAGCCTCGACCAACACCACCGCTCGAAAACTACAACATCGCGGTGGCGCATGCGCGATCGTGCGACCGTCGGCGGGTCCCGGTGTTTCCGCACTGGTCACCGATATTCGTGCTCGTGGGGCCCAGCCGATGCGAACGGCTGGTGAATTCCAGGCGACACCAGGGTGCCCGGCTCGTCGACCGGCAGCGCCGCGCGCCTCAGGACTCAGCGAACTGCGTTATGCCGCAGCGTGTTCCGGGCATGTGCGTCGAACTCAGCGGTGCGCGAGCGCGAGGATCTGGGGCAACGCCTCCCGGGCGGCGGCGCGGCCCGCCTCGCGGGCCTGGTCGATCTGGTGGAACTCCAGCAGCCCGACGCCGCGGGTGCTGGGCCGGATCACGACGTCGGCCTGAGCCAGTGTCGCGGCCGCGGCCAACCCGCTGCCCATCATCATCGTGCGAACGAGAGTTTCGCCGATCCCGGGAACACGTGGGGGATCAGCGAATTCAGTCGTCGATACCGTCGCGTCGCCGCCGAAACCAACCGCGACCGCGACCAGCGGTCCCTCGGTGCTCGCCAGCGCCGAGACGGGGAGGTTGTCGAGCACCCCGCCGTCGACGTGCAGCGTGCCGCCATAGACGTAGGGCGGGAAGATCCCGGGCAGACGTAGCGAACACCCCACGGCGTCGGCAACCGGGCCGCGTCGGTGCACGACGGTGCGCCGCCGCAGCAGATCGACGCTGACGCACCGGAACTCTTTGGGTAGCTCCTCCACCAGCCGCTCGCCGTAGGCGCGACGCAACAGCGCGGGAATGCGCCGCCCGCGGGTCAGGCCTTTCACCGGCACGGTGTAGTCCCGGATCGGGTTGGTGCGGATGAAGTACTCGTACACGTAGGCGTCGACGCCCGCCGCGTCCAGTCCGCTGGCTGCCAGCGCCGCGACGATCGCGCCCATGCTGGTGCCGGCGAACCGGTCGACGACGATCCCGGCGGCTTCCAGCTCTTCGAGCACCCCGAGATGAGCGAACGCCCGCGCGCCCCCGCCGCCCAGGACCAAACCGATCGAACGTCCGACGATGCGCGCGGCCAGCGGACGCAGATCCTCGGCCGAACCGTCGGTGTGCAGCGTGAGTACCGAGCGCGGCGTGATCAGCGTTTCCCAGGCGCGGCGGTGCTCGCGGGTGGCCGGCGGACCGGCCAGCAGCAGGTCCGCGCCGATCGCGCGTTCGGGCAGCGGATCGGCCGGTGGCGCCGGGTTTCCCGAGACGAGCACGATCCGATCGGCGACGCGCAGGCAGAAGTCACGCCACTCCGCGTCGTCGACCTGCGCCTGTAGCACCACCTTGTCCGCGGCCCGCTCGGCGCGCTCCAGCCCTGCGCGGTCGACGCGGCCCGGCCGCACCGCGCGGAGATAGCCCGACAGCAGATGCACCAATTCGTGGGCCACCATCGTCACGGGCGCATCGGCGTCGACGCCGACGACCGCGACGACCACATCGCAGGAGGTCAGGTTCGACGTTGTCGGCGGTGGCAATTGATGCAGCCGGGTGGCCAGCTCGCGCACCAACGCGCCGAGTACGCGGGCGTCGGCGATCTTGTCGAACTGGGCCTTGGTGAGCCGCACCAGCGTGGAGTCGCGCACCGCCCGGATGGCCGCGGACCGGGGTGCGCCGGTCAGCAGCCCGAGCTCGCCGATCACCTCGCCACGGCCCAGCTCCCGGATCGCGACACCCTGTTGCACCGCCTGCAGGCGGCCGTTACGCACCACGTACAGGGAGTCGGCCGCGTCGCCGGCCTGGAACAGATAGGAGCCCGCCGTGAGTTCTATCTCTTCGGCGCTGTGTCGCAGGTCGGCAAGAGCTTCGGTATCCAGGCCGGCGAACAGCGGCAGGCTCTCCAGCAGGTCGTCGTCGCGGCCGACCGCGAGCACCTGCTCATGGCGCGCGACAGCCGTTGCGCGCGAACGTCGTTCGAGTTTAGGTGGCTGCTTGGCATCGACGGCCGCAGCCGCGACTTGCCCGGTGCGGCCGAGGAACAATGCGCCGATGGCCACCGCCGTGAAGCAGATCGCTGCCATCACCCAGCCTCGGCGCAGGGCGTCGGCGGCCTCACCCCGAGCCGGTGTGCCAATCAGGACCACCAGCAATGCAATTCCGATCACGGCGCCGAGTTGGCGGCAGCTGCTGACCACAGCCGACGCGGTCGCGTAGCTACCGCCCTTGGGAACGCGGGCCAGGGCGGCGCTGCCGAGTAGCGGCAGCGTGGCGCCGACCCCGAGTCCCTGCAGCAGCTGGCCGGGCAGCCACTCGCCGAGGAAGTTCGGATGCGTGCCGACCCGCTGCACGTACCAGACCAGGCTGCCGGCCCAGATCAGCGCGCCGATGAAGATGATCGTGCGGTGTCCGCGCCGGTCGGCGATCTTGCCGAGCACCGCGGCCACGACGGCCGCGACGAGCGCGGCGGGAGCGACCGCGAGCCCCGTTTTGAGCAGGTTGTATCCCCACACGTAGTTGAGGAACAGCACATGTGTGAGGAGGTAGCCGTAGAAACCGGCGCCCGCGATGATCGTCAGCACGTTGCCCGTGACGAACGATTGCACGCGCAGGTAGGCGGGTTCGATCAGCGGCGACGGGTGGAACCGGGAGCTGACCACGAACCCGACCAGGGCAACCGCGGCGGCGACGAACGCCCCGATCGTCCCGGCGCTCGACCAGCCCCAGTCCGGCCCCTTGATCAACCCGAGGGTCAACAAGCCGAGTGCGGCGGCGAGCAGCAACGCCCCGCGCAGATCGGGTACTCGCCGTTGCCCTGGCGAACGGCTCTCGACCAACTCGCGACGGGCCACCACCACCGCGATGACGCCCAGCGGCACGTTCACCAAAAACGCCCAGCGCCAATCGGACACCTGCACGATCGCGCCGCCGATCGGCGGGCCGAGACCCGATGCGATGGCCGCCGCGGCGCCCCACAATCCGACGCCGTGGGCGCGGCGCGCGACGTCGAAACCCTCGACGACCAGGGCGAGGGAAGCCGGTACCAGCAGCGCCGCGCCGACGCCCTGCAGGATCCGGAATGCGACCAGCTGCTCGACGGTGTTGGCCAGTGCGCACAGCCACGATGCCGCCGTGAACAGCACCACGCCCCAGATGAACATTCGCTTGCGGCCGAGCAAGTCGGCGAGCTTGCCCGCCGCCACGAGGAACGCCGCGAACACGATGTTGTAGGCGTTGAGAACCCAGGACAAGTCGCCGATCGGGTAGGTCGGAAACGACTGCTGGATGTTCGGGAACGCGACGTTGACGATCGTCGAGTCGAGGAAGGCGAGGAACGCACCGAACGCCGCCACCAACAGCACCGCCGTCGACGAGGGCTGACGGCGCACGGTCAGCGAGCCCATCAGCTGACGCTTTTCCGACGGCTTCGCGGTCGTATTGCCGTTCGCCACAGCGTCATCCGTAGTCGCCGTGTCCGCGGCATTGGATCGGCGTGGCGCATGGGACGTTCCGAGATCCATGATTGACCCCTGGGGTGGAAGCCGGCGGGCGGCTCAGTCGGCTTTTCGGATGGGCATCTCCGCGGTGGTCTCGGGACTATCGCCCGGATCCGCCGCAGTGTTTCTCCCCGGCAAAGTCGTCGACCCGGTGGCCGGCCCACGGCCGATGACGGGAAATACGGTCTCTTTCCCGCTTCGACCCTTGAGCTCGACTTGCTCGCCCTCTCCCCACGTGAATTGTGTCTCGACGGTGCGCCGCACGCCGTTGGTCACCATCACCGACGCGCGC
This sequence comes from Mycobacterium sp. Aquia_213, assembly GCF_026625985.1. Classification (NCBI taxonomy): domain Bacteria; kingdom Bacillati; phylum Actinomycetota; class Actinomycetes; order Mycobacteriales; family Mycobacteriaceae; genus Mycobacterium; species Mycobacterium sp. Aquia_213. The sequence continues at coordinate 3,091,975 of NZ_CP113116.1, read as the reverse complement.
CCTTGGCGCCCGGCAAGGCCGGCCAGCCGGAACGCCACGTTGGTGGAGTCGCCGATCACCGCCTCGACCGATCTCGTCATGGCCGCCAGTGCCACCATGCCAACCACCACGCCCCAACCCATCCGGATCGGCGAACCGTCCGGGCTGCGCAACGGCAATCTCGGCCCGAGCTCCCCGACAAGCTGGTTCGCGGCGAGCGCGAAATCGATCGCGCGTTCACCGGCATCCGGGAACTGGCTGGCCTCCCAGATCGCGAATATCGCATCGCCGGCGTAGTGGTTCAGCGTGCCGCGATGAGCTTGCAGGACACCGCCGATTTCATGCCACAGCGTGTGCAGGCTCTGCGCGATGACCTCCCCTTCGGTGACTTCGGAGATGGTCGAGTAGTTGATGATGTCGCCGACCACCATCACCATGGCGGTCTGGCTGATCCTGGTGCGCGTGACGCCGGGCGCCATCGCGGCCGCGGTGAACCGCTGCGAGCGGAAGACCATCGCGGCATCGGCGATCCGGATCTCGTCGCCGGGCCGCAGCGGCGCGGGAACGGCGCGAGCCAACCGCATGCCGTTGAGCAATGTGCCGTTGGTGCTGGTGTCGATCACGAAAGCCTGATCAGCGACGGCGTCCAACCGGATTTCGAGATGGGTCCGGGAGATCTCGGGATCGCGGATCACCAGTCTGCGCGATTCGCTGATCCCCGCACACTCGCGACCGATAAACAGTTGATCGATAATCGGCACACCGCGTTCAACGCCGCCGTCGTGCAAGACGAGGTAGGCCAGTGGGTTGCCGGGCTGCGGGTCCGGCATCTCAATAGAGGAAGTCATGATTGCCTCGCTGCTCGCCGTGTCAGTCCGCTCAACTGAAAGCCGGTTAATGCCAATGCTCCTCCGCAGTCACGACGTCGCTGCGGTCTCATGACACGTCGTCATCAGCCGGGGTCTGGCGCCAGTTCGCCAATCGTCACCCATACGTTGCCTTTCCCGGAGACTAGGTCTGCCGCGACCACGCTGACCCGCTGGTCCTTCGCGCTCACGGCTGTCCTTCGTACCGGCAATTGGTGACGCTGCGGACATTACCGGAAACCACCCCGGCGAGTTCGGAAATCCTGAAATGGCCTACAGACGCAAAATTGTGGGTAAACCGCGGGTTAATCGACGATGACGTTTGCCCTCGCGCGATTAGGGCCATCGTGCCGTCTCGCTCGGCGGCTGGGTTGGATTCCGCCCCAAAGGGATTCGAGCGCGCAGCGGTCGACGTAGTATTGGCGACCGAATGCTTCGTTGAGTCCGCAGCGTTGACGGCGGCAAACGGGGGATTAGTTCGCCCGAGAGTCGGCGGAATTTCGAAAGGTACACCCGAACCCTTTTGGAGCGCCGGGGAGGAAGAGTATGCGTTCTGTGAGCCCGGCCGCGGCTACGGTCAACCCATGAGTACTCGACGGGAGTGGCGAGTCGCCGATGCGCGAAAAGCGCTGCGGAATGTTCCGATACTCGCCGACATTGACGCGAAACAACTCAACGACCTGGCGAGCGCGGTGGACCGCCAGCACATCGGAGCCTACGAATGGCTCTTTCGTTTGGGTGAGCCGTCCGACGCCATTTACGTAATCGACTCAGGGCGATTCGCGGCCGTCGGTGCCGATGGACAAGTGATCCGCGAGATGGCGGCCGGCGACTCCATCGGGGACCTGGGTGTGATCTCCGGATCGGTGCGCTCGGCCGGGGTCCAAGCACTCCGCGACGGCGTGGTCTGGCGCATCGCCGGCGAAACGTTCAGTGAGGTGCTCGCCAACGCTCCACAGCTGCAGTTGGCGATGGTTCGGGTGATGGCCAGGATGCTGCGCGACTCGAAGTCGGCAAACATCTCTTCGGCGCCACGGGTCATCGGCGTCGTCTCGGCCGGCTACGCGGTCGCGGCACCGATCGTCGAGGCGATCGCGGCGCGGCTGGGCGGCTACGGCTCGATCGCCGTGGTCGCACCGCCCGTTGACCAAACCGCAGGGGTCACGGCGCACAGCGAGATCGTCGAGGCGTTCGCCGAAACCCTCGATCGGGCCGAGCGCAGCCACGATTGGGTGTTGGTGGTGGCCGACCGGGGTTCGGGTGAGCTCTGGAGGCGATACGTTGTCGCGCAAAGCGATCGGCTCGTAGTTCTAGTCGACCAAGCCGAGCCGCCGGACGAGCTCGATCGAATCAATGCCCAAGGGCCGGTGCACCTGATCGCGTTGACCGAGCTGGATCCCAGTTGGTGGGATCTGCTGAATCCGGTGTCGCATCATCGCGGTGACGATGCCGGAATCGCCGCGGTAGCCCGCAGAATCGCCGGCCGCTCCTATGGGCTCGTGCTGGCGGGTGGGGGTGCTCGGGGGTTGGCGCACTTCGGCGTCTACGAAGAGCTGACCCGGGCGGGCATTGTCGTCGACCGCTTCGGCGGAACGAGTGCCGGTGCCATTGCCGCCGCGGCCTTCGCTCAGGGCATGACGGCGGATGAGGCGACGGACGCGGCATACCGGTTCGTCGGAAAAAGCAGCCCACTAGGCGATTACACGCTTCCCGCGATAGCGCTCACCCGCGGCACCCGCATCGAAGGTTTGCTCGAGGACTTCTTCGGCGGCAGCCTGATCGAGAACCTGCCGAAAGGGTTTTTCTCGGTCTCCGCGGACATGATCACCGGCGAGCAGATCATCCATCGTCGGGGATCGCTCACGCTCGCCGTGCGCGCGTCGATCTCGATTCCGGGTCTCATTCCGCCGGTGCAACATGGCGAGCGCCTGCTCATCGACGGGGGGCTGTTGAACAACCTTCCGGCCGATGTGATGTGCGCAGACGGCGACGGTGAAGTCATCTGTGTCGATCTCCGGCGAAAATTCTTGCCTTCTAAGGGATTTGGCTTGCTCCCCGCAATCGTTCAGCCGCCCGGCTTTGTCCGGCGGCTGCTGACCGGGACCGACGTCGCCCTGCCGCCGCTGCAAGAGACGTTGCTGCGAACCGTTGACCTGGCGGCCTCCACCGGCAACCTGCGCGAGCTGCCCCGCATCGCGGCCATCGTCGAGCCGGACATCTCAACGATTGGTCCGCTGGATTTCAAGAAGATCGATGCCGCGGTGGAAGCCGGACGGGTCGCGACTCGTGCCGTGCTGGAAGCGAATCCACACCTGGTCGGTGCGACCGCCGAGGCTCAAGTCGCGAACATGATCTGACGCAGTGCCGAGAAGTCCAGCGGTTTGGTGAAGTAGCCGTGGGCGCCGAGATCGGCCGCGCGCTGGGTGTAGCTCGGGCTGTCGTACGCGGTCGCGAGGTAGATACGGACATGCGGCCACTTTTCTCGCACGTGCTCGAGTAGTTCGAGGCCGTTCATCTCCGGCATCTCGATGTCGCTGAAGACCAGGATGACGTCGGGGTCGAGCATCTCGAGTACCTCGACGGCCGCGCGCCCGGTGTCGGCGAACTGCATGATGAGCTGCCCGGAGCGCAGTTCACGGCGGAAGCGCTGCCGAAACAGCGTCACGACATCGGTTTCGTCGTCGACCACGAGCATGTGCGTTGCCTGCACGGCGACCGCGGTGTCAGTTCCGTTCATTCGTCTTCAGCCCCTTATCGGTGTGAAATCGATTGGGTGTCAATCGTTCTAGGCAGGTGCCCCTGCTTTGGCCGCCAGCGCCTCCAGCGGAAGTTTTACCACGAACCGAGCGCCGGCCCCGGGCACGTTGCTGACTGAAAGCTCGCCGTTGTGCCGGTTGTCGACGATGTTCTTGCTGATCGAAAGACCAAGCCCGGTGCCTCCCATGCGGTACTTGGTCGTGAAGAACGGCTCGAAGATGCGAGTTAGGGCGTCCGGGGCAACCCCCGATCCGTTGTCGGTCACGGCGACCGTCGTCCATTGGTCGTCGTGCTGCACCGTGATTCGGACCTCGCCGACCCGGTCGGGGTCCGATCCGGCAGCCTCGAGCCCGTTCATCACGAGATTGATCATCACCTGGACGAGGTCGCCTTCGAAGCCGCGCACGATCGGGTCGTCGTCGTCGAGGCCGATCTGAATGGCGCAGCGCGCGCCCTGATGACTGGCCCGCCACGAATGCTCGGCGAGCCCGGCGCTCTGCTCGACGATCCGGTTGAGATGACACGGCTGTGCGTCGCCGGCATGCGATCGACCGACCTGAAGCATCGTTGCCATCACGTCGAGGGCCCGTTGGGCGTGGTGAACGATTTTGGTGGTGTTGTCCTCGATGTCGGTGACCAGCTCTTCGCCGTCCTCGTTCGACACTTCCCGGAGCTCGGCGCAGAGCTCGAGGTTCAACTCGCCGAAGTTCTTGACAAAGTTCAGCGGGTTCTTCGTTTCGTGGGCGACGCCGGCGGTCAGTGTTCCCATCGCGGCGAGCTTGGCCTGTTCGACCAGGCTCTGTCGAAGTTCGCGTTCGGCCAGTTGGCTCTCATCCAGGGAGTTCAGCAGATAGTTGAACGACGCGGCCGTCCGGCCGAACTCATCGTCGCTGTAGACCGGGAGGCCGTAGCGCAACGTCAGCGGCTCCCACGAATCGGCTCCCACGCTGTCGGCGATTTCGCGTTGGGCCGCCATGAGTCGAGCGGAGACCACGTGTAGCCGATGGCGCACCACCCGGCTGACGATCAGATAATTCACCACGCCGATCAAGATTCCTGCGGTGATGCTGATGAAGACTGGCTGCGGGCGAAATGCTTCTTTGGCGTCGATTCCCAGCCCGAGCAGGGAAATTCGTCCCACGACTGCGACGAGGATTCCGAAGCCGACCATCGCTGCGGCGAGGTTCCAAAAGACCTTGGTCGTTGGCCACGGCTGCCGGACGTTGGGCGGAGTGCTGTCTTGTTCCACGCTGCCTCACCGGTGTTGGTATTTATGCGAAGTGTAGGGACATCGGTGCCCCCCATGCGCGGCAACCGCCAGAACAGGTCGGTTTCGAATTCCGTTGGGGCAGTGAATCGTCAGGCCGATGCCCCCGGAATGTAACCTGCCGTTCAACAGCAAGATAGGTCCTGGCAGTCTGGAATCGCGCTGGGCCCGAGTAGATGTCGGTTACGATGCGAGTGAACTTCGGCCGACGCGGAGAATGCGGTGTAGGTGCACGACGCATTACGGGCTGGCGAACGAAACCCGAACCGTATGTCGGCACGTCACTGATACTTCGTCGATTGGAGCCACTGTGCCAGAGGGCGAGCACCCGGTGCGGCTTCTGGTCGTCGATGACGAGGAAGACGTCGGGGCACTGTTCAAGGGCCGCTTTCGCAAGGAATTGCAGCGCGGCGAGTACGACCTGATCTTTACGACGGATCCGGTGCACGCGTTGAAGTTGGTCGCTGCGAGTCCGGATCTCGAGGTCCTGATCACCGACCTGAACATGCCTCAGATGAACGGCCTCGAATTGCTCACCGAGGTGACCAAGCTGGGCCGCCCGCTCAAGACCATCGTGCTCACCGCGTACAACGACCTCGAGAACGTCCGCGCGGCAATGATGCGGGGCGCGTTCGACTTTCAAGTGAAGCCCCTCGATGTGGTCGACCTGCGCACCACGATCACCAAGGCCGTCACGATCGTGCGCGAGCTTCAGGCCGGCCAGGACGCGCAGCGGCATGCCCTCGAACTGACCGAACAGAAGCACCGCGTCGAGGAGATCTTCGGCCGCTACGTCTCCGAAGAGGTCAAGGGGCAGCTGCTGGCGCGGCCGGAAGGAAGCATGAGCAGCGAGCGGCTCACGCTGACCGTGCTGATGGCGGACATCCGCGGTTTCACCGCCTTGTCCGAAGTGCTTGCACCGGAGCAGGTGGTGCAGGTGCTCAACGGTTTCCTCGAGCGCGCCACCGAGGTGATGTTCCTCCGCAACGGCACGATCAACGAAATCCTCGGCGACGGTTTGCTCGTCTTCTTCGGTGCACCCATCACCGACGACAGGGCGCCCGAGCACGCGGTCGCCGCGGCACTCGAGTTGCAGCTCGCGATGAACGAGATCAACGCCGATCATCGGGAACAGGGACTACCCGAACTCGCGCTGGGTATCGGTGTGCATACCGGGGAGGTCGTGGTCGGCACCATCGGCTCGCGGCGGCGGCAGAAGTACACCGCCGTCGGCAAGACCGTCAACCTGGTCGCGCGCATCGAGTCGCATACCGTCGGGGGTCAGGTCTTGGTCTCGGATTGGACCTATCGCGAGATCAGCGGCATCGCAAGTACTTTGGGTTCCTTCCAGATGCGTGCGAAAGGCTTCACCGACCCGGTGACCGTGCACGACATCAGAGGGTTGGCCGGCGAGTACGACCTCGCGCTGCCCAGCGCGAACCGGGCCTTGACCAGTCTTGCGGTGCCCAAACCGATTGGCATGTCGATCATCAAGGACAAGATCGTCGGCGCAGAGCACCGGGCCGAGGTGATCGCCAGCGGCGAAGAGGCCGTACGGATTCGCACCCAGGTGACGGTCTCTGCGTTTGACGACCTCATGCTCGAGGTTGCGGGCAGGCAGGCCTTCGCGAAGGTCATCGAATGCGATGCGCAAAACGGTTTTTGTGACCTCTTCGCGGTATACACGTCGGTTCCGGCTGAGGTGCGACAAGCGTTGGCGGAGGTCAACGAGGTCGAGGCGGTTCGTCCCTGAACTACCCGAGCAGCTTGGTCAACCAGGTCGCGTCTTGGTAATTGAGGGACTTAGTGCCGTCCCAAACGAACGGTGTACCAGTGGCATTGAACCCGGCCAGCGTCGTGTCGCCGGCCTCGGCCTTGGCTTTGGCGGTCGCGACGTCTCCACCCGACTTGATGCAGTTGATCGCGTTGGCGTCGACCCCGGTCGTCTTGGCCAATTGGGCTAGTTCGCCGTCGGTGCGATCTTCTGGGGCGCCTTCCTGGGGCTGGAAGGCGCTGGCGAAGATCGCCGCGTAGAACGCCATGTAGAGCTTCGGATCGTTCTGATCCGCAACGCAGTACGTCGCCGCCACCGCCCGAGTCGAGTAATTCTTGCTGTGCGACTTGTCGTCGAGGAAGTTCAGCAGGTGGTAGCGGACCGCGAGTTTCTTGTTGTTCACCGCGGTTTCGATATCGCCCGCGTTGGACCGGATGAAGCTGCCGCACGGCGGGCACATGGGTTCGTTGAAGATGTCGATGGTGACCGGTGCCGCGGAGCTGCCCACCAACACACCGTCGTCGAGGACGCGGAGCTCCACCGCGTCCGGTGCCGCGGGTGGTTTTGACGAGGACGGGCCCGACGACCGCCACGGTTGGGCGACCACGAGAACCGCGCTCACCAGCGCCAGGACCACGAAAGCCGCAAGGCCGACCCACAGCCACGCATTGCGCCCGCGCCGCGGTGGCGGCTGCCCCCACGACGACATCCCCACGCTGGACGCGTCACCCGTGCCCCAGCCGGGAGCACCGGGCCACCCCGTCTGCGCTGGGATGGGTCCGCTCGGGGGAGCCGGTGAGCCGGTAGCCGACCCCGGCCAACCCGTGCCCCAGGACGGAGCCTGGCCCCCCAGGCCGGACGGCGGCGGCGCAAATCCAAGAGGCGCCTGACCCGCGTACGCGGCCGGCAGTTCGGCCTGGCTGCGCTGCAGAATGTCGGTCGCTCGATCCTGATCGGGCGTGGCCAGGGCGGCATACGCGGCCGCCGACAGATCGCCGCAGGTCGGGTAGCGGTCCAGCGGGTCTTTGGCCATGCCGCGCGCGATCACCTGGTCGAAGGCGGCCGGAATGCCCGGCCGCGTGGCGCTGGGCCGCGGGATCGACTGGTGCAGGTGCGCGCTCATCACGCTGACCTGATCACCCTGGAACGGGGGAGATCCGGTCAAGCACTCATAGAGGACGCAGGCCAGCGCGTAGATGTCGGCCCGGTAGGTGACTTCGGTGTCGCTGAACCGTTCCGGGGCCATGTACTTGAAGGTGCCCACCGTGGTGCCGAACTGCGTCAGCTTCTCGTCGGAGGTGGCGCTGGCGATGCCGAAGTCGACCAGATAAGCGAAGTCGTCACCGCTGATCAGTATGTTCTCCGGTTTGACGTCGCGATGCGTGATACCGGCCGCGTGCGCGGCGTCGAGCGCGGAGCCGATCTGGCGCACGATCGCCACGGCGCGCGGCGGTTTCAGCGGTCCGTACCGGCTCAGGATGGTGGCCGCGTCCAGGCCGTCGATCAGGCGCATGTCGACATAGAGCTGCCCGTCGATCTCGCCGAAGTCGTGAATCGGCACCACATGAGGCTCCTGCAGCCGTCCCGCGGTACGCGCCTCGCGTTGCATGCGGGTGCGGAAGACCGGATCGGTGGACAGCGTCTGCGACATCAGCTTCAGCGCGACGACCCGCTCCCGGACCGTGTCCTCGGCCTCATAGACGTCGCCCATCCCGCCGCGACCCACCAGCCGTCTCAGCAGATAGGGCCCGAACTGCGAGCCCTCCCGCGAACCCGCGGTGTCACCCATCGCCGACTCCTCTATGCCAGGCATAAGGCTAATAGTTTGGGCCAACCGGCGGCATGGTGAATAGAGAATGCCAGCTAATTCGATAAGCCGTGCCGCTTAGCGCGGCCGCAAACGCGCTTGTGACCGGTCGTCGCTCAATTCGCCGATCAGCGGCGCTCCTCGTCACCGGTCCGGCGTTCGCTGAGGCCCTCTCGCGATAGCGCCCGCAGGAACCCGTACGCGTGCATCCCGGCTTTACCGGGATTCTTGACGATCCATTCGTTGATATTTCCCAGCGCTGTGGCTAACTGGTCGCGTTTGATCCGCACCAAGTAGGTCTGTCGGTCGTCGTCGGGATCATCGCTGGAGTCGGCGACCGCGACGGGATTTTTGAACGCGTACGCAATGCCATGAACGGAATCGTGGTTTAGCGCCCAGCGAAGTTCGTTGGGCCGCAGTCCGTTCACCGCAATGTTGCGGTAGCCGTCATCGTCGTCTGAATTGCTCACCTGGCCGATGGTCCTCCTCTGGAAGTGCGCGAAGGCAGCCGGCGGTGGGCTGAAGGTGATGTCGCACAGGCAATTCGACGACCGTTTGAACTTGCGTCACCGCACCGAAACCGGGCGCACGCCCCGGACTCGCCCGTGAAACGCCCGGCCGGGGGGTAGGCCCGGACGCTTGCTTGGGAATTGCACCGCCACATCAATCCACCGTGACACAGCACCGTGCTTGGCGCCATCGGAGCAGAACAACGCGGGTGCTCCGGGACGGCGAGGCAAACGTTGCGGGGCATCCGGTTTCGGACAGCGAGCGGCGCGGGCGTCGTAGAGTTACCGGCGACCCATCAACGTTGGCTGGGAGGACGCATGACCGAACGGATCGAGATTCAGCGCACTATTCCGGCGCCCGCGCCCGATATCTTCAGGCTCCTATGCGACCCGCAGGGCCATGTGGCGATCGACTCCACGGGAATGCTGCAAGACGCCGACGGCAATCCGGTGGCGGCGGCCGGCGAGAGCTTCGTCGTGCACATGGACCGCGAGGCCCTTAACGACTACCCGCAGCTCGGCAGGTACGACGTCACCGTCGAGATCACGGAATTCGACCGAGATCGACTGATCTCATGGACGGTTCTCGGCCAGCTGCGCCCCCAGATCGGCCACATCTACGGCTTCCAGCTCGAGCCGACCGAGGATGCCGCGGGCACCGTGGTGACCTCGTTCTACGACTGGTCGAAGATCGATCCGAAGTGGCGGGAAGCCGGGATTTTCCCGGTGATCTCCGAGGGCGCACTGCGGGCGACGCTGGGCATTCTCGACCGCACCGTACGCCGGGGATACCCGCAGGGTTAATGGCACGGCGAGCTCGGTGCCCAGCAAAACAGTTCGTGATCAGCGGCGATACTTCAAGAACAGATAGTCGTCGTAGGCCAGTGCGTGTTCGAGCCGCAACGCGGCCGGCAGCGGCAATCGTGACGGCCGGCGTAAATGGCCCACCGGTTGGCTCGCGGCGAGCTTGGGGGCCAACGTCACGCAGACCTCCACGATGATGTCGGCGTTCACGAGTTCGTCGAGCAGCGTCGGCCCGCCCTCGCAGAGGACCCGGGACAGGCCGTGCGCGCGTAGCAGCGCAACGGCCCGCGCGACGTCTACGGTGTCCTCGCCGGCCACCAATACGCCGCATCGTTGTTCGCTGCTGCGGTTGTGCCGCGCCGCGGATTCCGCGCAGGTCACCAACAGCGGCGGTTGGCTCGGGTCGCTGACGAGTCTGGCCGGGAGCTCGCCGGTTTGGCTGATCACGGCGATCGGGGGCGGCTTGCTCTTCCCCGCGCGCTGCCGTTCGGCTTGCTGCGTCTCGCTGAGCTGCACCGGACCGTAGTCCTCGGCGCGCGCAGTGGCGGCGCCGACGAGCACCACGTCGGCGAATCCCCGCAGCACCTTCAGCAGCTGTTGGTCGGTCTGGCTCGACAACGGCCCGACCCGACCGCCGAATACGGCGGCGCCGTCGGCGCTGTAGATCATGTTGACGCGCACCCCGTCCGGGGGCTCGGCGTAGAACGACGCGAGTTCGGCGACGTCGCTGACGGTGCCCACGCGGGGAGAATCGTGCACCGTGTTCGCCTGCTGGCGGTGATGCTCGGAGGCGGTCATGCCTCGTGGCCCGGGTCCAGGGAGCGGACGTCGTCAAAGGACACCCATTGCTCGTCTTGCTCGTCGTCATCCGGCGGGTCGCCGTCCAGCGGTTCGAGGAGGTGCCCGACGTGGTCGCCGAGGGCAAAACGATCGACGATCTTGCCGACGAACCAGGCGGCCGCGTCGTCCAGGATGGGTAGCTGCGCCGGGCCGCGATGCCACCGGCAGCGGTCGAACTTGTTCGTTTGGTCGCCGGTCTGGCTGCCGAACAGTTCGACGAGGTCGATGTGTTCGATATCGAACACATGTACCGCCAGATGGGTGGCGTTGGCGGCCACCCGGAACGTGTGGTTCTGCGAGGACAGGCCGACCAGGAAACGAGGCGGACTGATGCTGGCCTGGCAGGCGAAGCCCACCAGGCAGCCGGCGGTGTGGCCGTTGGCCTGCGTGGTTACCACGAACATCGGGTAGTTGAGCAGTGCCACCAACTTTTCAAACGCACTCACCCCCGGCTCGCCCACCCGCTCTCTATTCCCATTCGGCCCGAATTGGAATCACACCGACCGCAATGGCCGCCGCGACCGGCCGCGACCAGCCGAATACAGGCCGATTTACAGCAGCTTTTCCACCGTGATGGGTAACTCGGTGATGCGCTTTCCGGTGGCGTTGAACACCGCGTTGGCGATCGCGGCCGGCACCCCCACGATCACCAGCTCGCCGAGCCCTTTGACGCCGATCGGGTCGGCGAGGGTGTCTTCCGCGGGTAAGAAAGTCGCATCCAGCGCCGGGACGTCGGCGTTGACCGGCACCAGATAGTCCGACATGTTCGCGTTGACGATTCGGCCGTCACGGTGGTCCAGTTGCGTTGCTTCCAACAGCGCCATCCCGATTCCGCCGACCATGCCGCCGATAGCCTGACTGTGCGCGAGTTTGGGATTGATCACCCGGCCAGCGTCGTAACAGGCATAGATGCGCCGGATCCGCACTGTCGCGAGTAATTGGTCGACGGCGACTTCGGCGAATACCGCGCCGTAGGCGTACATGGAGTACCGCTGGTCGGCGTCGTCGGGCATCCACGTCTGCTCGGACTCCAGCGAAGGCCAGCCGCGCCGACGCAACAAATCCTGGTACGACTCGCTGCGCTCGGGTCCGATCGTTGCGATCATGCGGCCATCGGTGACGGTGATGTCATTCGGGCGCAGACCGATGAGCGGCGATCCGGGGTCGGTCACGGCCGTACGAATAAATCTGTCGCGCAGCATATTTGAGACTGAAAACACCGCGGAGCCCACGCTCGCCATGGTCCGCGAGCCGGAGTGCGCTGGTGCCGGCGGAAATCGGCTGTCGCCGAGGTCGAATCGAACCCGGGTGAGTGGCATACCCAGGGCGTCCGCGGCGATCTGCGTCATCGAGGTATACGTTCCGGGGCCCATGTCGCTGGTCGCGCTTTGCACCTCGGCGGTGCCATCGGCCAATATTCGTGCAATGGCGCCGCATTGGAGACGTTGCGTGTGGTAGGCCGCAGCGGCCATGCCGATCCCGACCAGGTGATCGCCTTCGCGGGTGGCCCCGGGTGTGGGGTTGCGCCGGTCCCAGCCGAAGGTCGCCGCTGCTTGGTGGAGGCAGTCGGTGAGTCGTCTGGTGGAGAACGGCCTGCCGTTGGTCTGATCGACATCGGGTTCGTTGCGTACCCGCAATTCGACCGGATCGATGCCCAGCCGGTGGGCGAGGTCGTCCATGCCTGACTCGAGCGCAAACATTCCGGTGACCGCTCCGGGCCCCCTCATGTAGGTCGGCATGTTGACATCAAGCGGCACAAGGCGATACGTCGAACGCATGTTGGGGACGCGATAGAGGAATCGTGGATTGACGACAAGGCGGTCCTCGTACGCAGTGCCGTACTTCGCCGTTTCGGTGCGTCCTTCATGAATCATCGCGGAGAGTTGCCCGGACCGGTCTGCCCCGATGGCCATTCGTTGGCGGCTGGTGGGCCGGTAGCCGATTCCGCTGTACATCTGCTTGCGGGTCAGCACGAGTTTGACCGGGCGCTGCATGCGCCGGGCGGTGAATGCCGCCAGCAGCTGATGCGGCCAGGTCTGCCCGGCACTTCCGAACGCCCCGCCGACGAATGGCGAGATCACCCGTATCCGGTCTTTGGGCACACCCAGCGACTCGGCGTAAGCCTCACGGGCAGCGTCGATGGCTTGCACCTTGTCCCACACCGTGAGCTGGTCACCCTCCCAGCTGGCAATGGTTGCAGGCAATTCCATCGGATTGTGGTTGTTGCGTGCGATCGCGAACTCCAGGTCGGTCACCACCGGTGCACGGCCGACGGCGTCATCGGCGTCGCCGCGCGCGTAGTCGAGATTGATCTCCGGGTGCCGGGTAACGGCCTGCGGCGCATCGATATCCGTCAACTGGGGGCGCACCGAGTAATGGACGTCGACGACCGACGCCCCGTGCGCCGCCGCCTCCAGAGTGGTGGCAACCACCACGGCGACCGGTTGGCCGAAGTAGGAAACCTGCCGTATGTCGAACGGCAACTTCATACCGGTGAAGTCGGTCAGCACTCGCAGTACGTCGGGTTGGCGCAGTGCGACGGCGGAATCGATCCTGTCGACGCGGGCGCGAGACACCGTGCTGCACACCAGCGTTGCGTACAGCAAGCCGGGGATGTGGTTGTCGGCAGCGTACGGCGCTTTCCCGCTCACCTTCAAGTGGCCGTCAACCCGGGTGACCGGCTGGCCGGTGACGAATTGTGCGCCGGTTATCGCGTGGGTCATGGCGTCGCCGCCAGCAGGGTGAGCTGTCTCTCGACGGTGCGTTTGAGAAGTTCGACTTTAAACGCGTTTTCCCGCAACGGTGTTGCTCCTGCACCGGCGAGCTCGGCCGCGCTGCGTAAGACGTCGCGGACCGGCGGCCGTCCGGTTAGCGCTTTCTCGACAGCGGGCAATCGCCACGGCACGGTGCCGACTCCACCGACCGCGACCCTTGCGCTGCGGATGATGCCGGCACCGATATCGAGTGCGACGGCCGCGGAGGTCAATGCGAACTCGTAGGACTGTCGATCGCGGACCTTGAGGTAGCCGGACCGGCGGGCCTCGGGACCGACCGGGAGCTCGACGGCGACGATCAGCTCCCCGGGGCGAAGGTTGTGCTCGAGATGCGGTGAATCACCCGGCTGACGGAAGAGATCCGCCAAGGGAATTCGGCGTTCCCCGGTCGTGTCGTGAGCGACCACCACGGCGTCGACTGCAAGCATGGCCACGGCCAGGTCTGACGGGTGGGTGGCGATGCATTGCCGGCTGGTGCCGAATATCGCCTGTGTTCGGTGCAACCCGTCGATCGCCGAGCAACCGGTGCCGGGTGTGCGTCGGTTGCACGGGGCCGACACGTCGCGGAAATAAAGGCACCTGGTGCGCTGCAGGAGGTTGCCCCCGATCGACGCCATATTGCGTAGCTGAGCCGAGGCGCTGAGCTCCAGTGCCTGACTGATCATCGGAATCTGTTGGCGGACCGCGGGATGCGATGCCAGATCAGACATCCGCACCAGGGACCCGACGGTGATCTTCCCCGGTAGCACGTCGATGGATCGGTAGGGGAGGGCGTTGATGTCGACCAGCGAATCGGGACGTTCGACGGTTTCCCGCATCAGGTCGACCAGCGTGGTGCCGCCGGCGATGTAGCGTGCGCCCACGGCCCCGGCCCGTAACGCCGATGGCTCGTCAGCGGCCCTGACGTAGCGGAACGGAAACACCAGTCAGTCGTTTCGCGCCGCGGTCGCGACCGCGTTGACGATGTTCGTGTACGCGCCACATCGACAGATGTTGCCGCTCATCCATTCTCGTATTTCCGCTGCGGAACCGGTGTGCCCCTCGGCGATGCAGCCGATCCCGGACATGATCTGTCCGGGCGTGCAGTAGCCGCATTGAAACGCGTCCTCATCGATGAACGCCTGCTGGAGCCGATGCGGCCTGCCGTCGCGGGGCACGCCCTCGATCGTGGTGATCTGCGCGCCGTCGTGCATGACGGCGAAGGTCAGGCACGAGTTGATCCGCCGCCCGTCAACCAGCACGGTGCACGCGCCGCATGCGCCTTGGTCACAGCCCTTCTTGGTGCCGGGGAGCCCCGCGCGTTCGCGCAGCATGTCCAGCAGCGACGTGCGGTTGTCGACGGTGAATTCTCTTTGTTCGCCGTTGATTTGGGCGCGCACGACGGCGGTGTGGCTTTCGTCGGACGAATCGGATTCGGCAGCGCCGGGGCCCGCGGCAACCGCACCACCCAACGCGAGGGAAGCGCCGACAAATGTTCGGCGGTTCAGTTGGATTCCGGGCTGGTCGTCCACCGACCCACTCTAAACCCGGCGGCCGGCACCCGCCTTGGTTGAAACTCGACAACGAGCGTTGCAGGGGCGCACGTCGAACGAACGAATGGTTAAGTGGGGGTTAACGATTTGTCTGTATTTGCGACGGTGATCTCCCGAATCACCTTGTGCACGAAGCCCAGTTTGCGGATCACCGGGGGCGGGATTTCGAAGGGGTAGAGCGGCTGCTTGCCCATTGCGGTGTTGATGCGGTTGAAAAACAGCGCCAGCCACTTCCAGTCATCGAGCAGTTGCTCGATGGGGGCGTCGGCGTAAGACGCGAGGGGAACGATGTCGCGGGGAACGGCGACACTTGCGCGTTCGGCGACCAAAATCAAACCCGCCTCGCGCACGGTATTGATCGTGTCGGTGATGTGCAGATAGTGCGCAAAGCATTCCGCGAAGTCTTCCCACGGATGCATCGTCGCGTACTCCGAAATGAACGACTCGTCCCAGTTCTCGGGTGCCCCGAATTGGTAGTGGCGAGCGATTTCGGCTTGGTAGTCGGCCCGTTCGTCGCCGAAGAGCTCCCGGCATTCGTCCAGATAACGAACGCCAGGACCGGTCTCGACCAAGAGGTTCTGGAAGTAGTGACCAACCTCGTGCCGAAAATGCCCGAGCATCGTGCGGTACGGCTCGCCGAGGTGCACGCGGAGTGATTCCCGATATGCGTCCAGCGACTCCGTCAGGTCGATGGTGATCACCCCACCGGCATGGCCGATCACGATTTTCTCTCCGGTGCTGTAGCTGGACAGCAGGTCAAATGCGAGGCCGCCATCGGTCCGCCAGAACGGATCCAGCGGAAGTCCGAGGTCTAACAGCTGATAGATGAGTCTGCGCAGGTCCACCGCGGTGGACACCAGCTTCTCGACCGCGATGGTGTCATAGGCGGCCGGCTCGCGCCGGATCAGTGAGTCGGGCAGGCAACGTCCCCGGCTTGCATGATCCGGCTGCTCCTTGGAGACCAGCCAATTGCAGCCCAGGTCGGCGGCTTTGGTGCACCCGATCCAGCGGCGACCGTCGACGATCGCGGCACCCGACGCGGTCGCGACCATGGCCATCGACGGCGCGTGGAATCCCAACGGGGCCTGGCAATTCGGGCAACGTTGCGATTCGAATGTCACGAACCCGTGGCACACCGGGCAGGCGAATGCGCGCACGCAATCATCGTGGCACACAAACGGTCGAACCCGTCAGCGTGCGCGAAAGTCGAGCGCTACAACTTGCGCAGAGCTTGTGTCAAGGCGAGCAGCTCTCCGGTGTTGGCCATGATCTCGTCGATCCCGCCTACCGTTCCGGTCCCATTGCCCAAGATGATGTGTTCGAGACCGTTGTCGGCGTATCCGCCCACCCGATCGGCGATCTCGCGGGCGTTACCCATGAACATGAATTCCTCGACAAGCTCAAACGGGATCCTCGGCGCGAACTCGCGCAGCTCCGCGGGATCGAGGTTGTGATAGATCAGGTCCACCAAGCCACGGCATGCCTCGCCCGCGGGATGCGCCAGCCCATAGTCGGCCCACGTCTCCGCGGAACACATCAGGGCGGCGAGCTTGCCGAGCGGGTCGCGCTCCATGAGATCGGCGACGTGGTCGCGGGATTCGCCGATGATCATCGCGATGTGCAGTCCGGATTCCGGAATCGGGCGTCCGGCGCGCTCGGCGTGCTCGGCGATCGTGCGGCGTTTGTCCCCGTAGGTCGACGGGCTCATCGGCCATGCCGGTATCCAGCCATCCCCGTACTGACCAGTCAGGCGCAGTAGCCGAGGCCCGTGTCCGGCTACCCAGACCTGCGGCGGCCCCAGATCCGCACGTTGCAAGGGCAATCCCGCGCGGCCTGACAAGCCCGATGACATGACGCCACGGTCCAGCAGTGCGCGCAGCTCGATCAGAAACGTTTCCAGGTCGGCGGCGGGGGTGGAGAAGTCATAGCCGAAAGGCACCAGATTCTCGGCCTCTCCGGCGCCGACGCCCAGGTGGAACCCGCCGCGACAGAGCTGGTGCAGCGTCAGCGCGGTGCGGGCGATGTCGGGCGCTCGGCGGCGGATCGCATCGGTGACACACACTCCCATCGGAAGATCCGATTCACGCCCGACCGCGGCGATGCACGCAAACGGGTCGTACCAGGCGTCGGGATCCGGCGACTCCGTAGCCAGGGCCATGTCGGGCCACAGGGACGGGTGAGCGCATCCCAACAAATGGTCGGGGGTCCACACGGAATCGACCTTCGCCTCCTCGGCGAATTCCACCGTCATGCGGTATGCCTCGAACGGATGGATCGGGGGCGCCAACAGGCCAACCTTCATGTCGCGAATCAAATCAGCTGCGTATCCGCTGACCGTCGCGATTCGGCATAACATTCAGACGCCGTTATCCATGCCGACAGACCTTGCCCGGTCCAGACCCGTTCCAGGGCCTGCCGGCGCCGCAGAGCCGCTAGCCGAGCGGGTTGTTTGCCCGCACCCCGCGATACATGCCCCACCGGACGACCCCAGGCATCACCACGCGCTGGACCGACCAGGCGGGAAGCCGGAACGCGTGGCCGGTGGGCAGGAAGACCTCCAGCCCGTCGGACTGGATCCCCACCAGCGAACCCCACCGTCGTCCCGGCGTTCGGTAGGTGCGCAGTCGTCGACCCGCGAACTCGGCACGGATGTTGTGGGCCACCAACGAGTCGCCGCGGTTGCGCGCCGAACTGCGCAGGGGATCGCTCGCCGCGACGTCGCCGACGGCGAAAACGCCGCGATGGCCGGGCACTTCCAGCTCGGGCGACACGCGAACGAAGCCGTGCTCGTCGAGCAGGTCGGGCGGCAACCAGTCGGTGTTGGGTTGTACCCGGCCGATCGCCCAGAGCACGGCGTCTGCGCGGGCCGGCGGCTGCCCGGTGCTCCAGCTGATGGGTTCACTGGTGATCTCCTGGCCGCCAGCGCCGTTGGAGATCACGGCGCGGTGCCCGGGGTGCAGGCCCACACCCAGCTCGGTGAGCCGGCCCTGGATCCGCTTCCAGGTCCGGGGGTGATACTCGCCCAACGCGGCCTCTCCGGGGAAGTACAGGTCGATCTGCTTTTGCGGCCACGTGGTTGCCATATTCACCGCGCTGCTGACCGCTGCCGCACCGCCTCCGACGACGATCACCGAGTCGGCGCCGGCCAGGCGATTGTGCGCGGCGTGCAGGTCGGCGCCGATCTCGGCCGCCGATTGCATGGTCGGTTGACGCCAGAAGCCGTTCGTCACCCCGGTGGAGATCACCAGGGCGTCGAACTCCTCGGCGATCGTCGCGCCGTCGCCGCCCCGGCCGAACACGGTTCGCGAAGCCAAGTCCACTCCGGTCAGCGTGGCCTGAACCGTGCGCACCCGATCCAACCCGCGGAACCGGTCGAACGGAATCCAGTAGTCGCGTGCCCAATCGCCGGGGCGGGAGATCCGGACCCCGAGTTCCTGCCCGCTTACCAGCGCGGACTTCACCGAAATTCCGACGACGTCGGCGTGCTTGGCCAGCCGGATCGCGGTCAACAGGCCGACGTCGCCCAGCCCCGCCACGACGACGCGCTTGCGCGCCGCCATTACGCCGAATTCATTTCTGCTGCAGGGCTTTTCCATGACACGGCATGCGCGCGGCCAACGGCGCTGGAATCCATGCGGGCCTCCTCGCCTGAAGCGACCGGATGCTGGCACCACCGGCCGGAATCGGCAAACTGTAACACGTTCTATTGAGCCGCCCGGGGCACCGTAGTCAGGTGCGGGGAACCCGGACGCGGCAGGTGAATTGGTGGTTCACTAAGCCGATCGGCACCATCTTCAACTCCCGGATCGCTCCCGCCGTGCGCGCGGCGGCGGTGCTCGCTTTCCTCGGTGTGGCTGGTGTGCCACTCGTATCGGGATGCCATTCGACGACGGCATCGGCCCCGTCCTCGGCGATCACGTCGGCGGCCGCGAGCGCGGGTATCTACGGCGATCCGGCTGCCGCTGCCAAGTACTGGCGGGCGCAGTCGCTGGAGGACAATTGCGGGCTGATGTCGGTGGCCGACGTGGTCGGTGAGCTCACCGGGAACGAGCCGACGGAACAGCAGATGATCACCCTGGCGCAGCACACACCGTCGGGCACCAATCCGGGGCCGATTTACGCGCCCTCGGCCGATCCCAGCCACGCAAACGGCAACGGCGGCGTCGAGATGGCGGATCTGGTCGTGCTGCTCGACCATTACGGCATCAAATCCGCGATGTACTGGACCGAGCACCCCGAAACGACGGGGATGCCCGCACTGCAGCAATACCTGCGCGACGGACGCAAGGCCATTGCCTGGGTCAATTCCGCCGTCATCTGGAACACCGACGACCAGCGTAAGAAGGCCGATCACTACCTTGTCGTCACCGGGATCGACGCCGACAAGCAGGTCGTGCACCTGAACGACCCCGGTGCCGACCACCCGGACGAGCAGGTCAGCGTCACCACGTTCACGAAAGCCTGGCACCCGGGCGAGGAGTCGATCGTCGTCACCGCGAAGGCCGGCTGAGCGTCAACGTCTTCACCGTTGCGCGGCCGTTCGGCAACTAGCATTAGCCCGCGGCCTCGTCCACGGCCGGAGCGGCTCAGCGGACGGGAAACGCGCGTAGCACCGTGGCAGAAAGGAACGGCTCATGACGACGACACAAGCCGATGGCCATCGACACAGCCCACAATTGATTCCGCGCCGGCTGCTGCGCGGCGGTCAGATCCATCACCCCGCCGTGGTAGATGAGGCCAAGCGGCGCAGCGCCAATTTTCAGTTGCGCTTGGCGGACCGGATCACGGCCTTTGCCGGATCGATGAATTTCGTCTGGCTGCACGCGGCCTTGTTCGGCGTCTGGATGCTGTTTGTCGAATCCAGTCCATGGCCGACGCTGACCCTGGTCGTATCCCTCGAAGCGATTTTCCTGTCGACGTTCGTCATGATCGGCCAGAACCGTCAGGCGGCTTTCCAGCAGACCAGGGCCGACCACGACTTTCAGACGCAGGAGTTGGAACTGAAGACCAACACCGAGCTCACCCGCCAGATCCACGTGCTCACCGAGGAACTGCACCGGCGGTTTATCGGAGGCAACGCCTGAGTAGTCCGTTGGTCAACGAAGCGAAAGGCATTGGCACAGCGGGTTTTCGCTCGCGTGGGGGTTGACTTGGTGGAGCTGCAAGAGACGATGCACCCGCGGTTGCGTGCCGTCTTGCGAACGGTGGTGCGGGCGTCGGCACCTCGTCCCGCCGCGGCCAAACGGGCAGCCAAGGGTTTGCACCGCAGTCTGTGGCCGGCCGTTGCGGCGGAAATCCGCTGGGCCTTCACCCCGCCCCGCACCTGGCTGATGGGCGTGGTGGCCAACCTGGCCTTCGCCGTGGGCTGGTTGGCGGTGCAGCCGCTGACGCTCGGCCGCCACCAAGACTGGGTGGTCCTGGTCGGCACCTACTTCTCGTCGTGGATCCTCGCCGATGTCACCACCACGAACCTGCTCGGCGCGGATCACTATCGCGTTATTCAGGCCGTGTCCGACGGCGTGCCGTTCTGGCGGGTGCTGTTGATCAAGAACCTCGCACTACTGGTGATCGTCGGGCTGCCGACATTGGTGACGGCGGTGGTGCTGACGCTGTGGCTGGAAACCCCGGAGCGCCTGGCCATCACGATCCCGACGGTCGCGGTGCCGATCGTGTCCTGGCTCGGGGTGGGCAACGTCTTCTCGGCGTTGCACCCGGTCGGCGTCGTGCCGCTGACGCGGCGGTGGCGGCAGCGGGGCGACCGTCGCCGCACCCGCGGCTGGATCGCTGCGCTGACGCTGCCCTACGCGGTGTATTACTTCGCCGACCCGATGAACGGGTTAGAGCATCAGGTGCTCTGGACACAGATACCCGCGCTGATCTGGCCGGTGTTCGGTCGCGACACGAAAAGCTTTGTACACCTGGGGATTGCGTTGACAGTGTGGGCCACGGGAACCATCGTGGCGGTGCTCTGGGTGCGCAAACGGGGGCTGCGGATCCGCTAGCCGGCGGGCGCCGTCGCGGTGACCCTGCGCAATAGAGCCCGGGTTCGGGTGACACTTTCGTCGTCACCGAACGGATACGCCGCGAATTCATCGACACCGGCGCCGCGTATTTCATCGATGCGTTCGGCGACAGCGACTTCGTCACCGATCAGGGCGATCTCTTCGGGACCGGTTACACCCTCGCGGTCCAGCATCGCGCGATAGGACGGCAGCGTGCCGTAGATCGCGAATTCTTCGGCGGCCCGGGCCCTGGCGCCGTCCGCGTCATCGGTGACGCAGACGGGCAACCCGGCCACTACCTTGACTGCGCCCTCGGGTCGTCCGGCTGCGGCCGCCTCGTCGCGCAGGGTCGGGCCGACATGAGTAGCCAGCGTCTTGGGCCCGGTCATCCAGGTGAATGTTCCTGCGGTGCGGCGGGCCGCGACCCGCAGCATTTGCGGTCCCAAGGCGGCGAGGTAAAGCGGGGGAGCCGAGGTACCTGACACGCGCAGCGAGGCACGAGTCGTTACCGTCTGGCCGATCGCGTGCGCTGCCTCACCGGCGAGCAGGGGTAGCACGCCGTCGAGATATTCGTTCATCCGCCGTACCGGCTTGTCCCAGGGGATTCCCCATAAGTCCTCGCTCATCTGCGGGTGGTTGACCCCGAGCCCGAGCTTGAACCGCCCACCGGAGAGTGCGCTGAGGGTCAACGCGCGCTGGGCTGTCAACGTGGGATGGGCGACCTGGATCGGCAGCACTCCCACCGCCAGCTCGATACCCGGAACCTCACGCAACGCAACCGCTTGCACGGCGAGTAGATCGATTTCCCAAGGAAGTTGGGCCGTCCAGATAGTGGTGAAGCCCTCCGCGGCCAAGCGTGAAACCTCGTCGATATAAGCGTCTACCACGGATGGTCCGTCGCCGTCGCCGAGGATGTTAAAGATACTGATCTCCATCATGCAGTCCTGTCTACGATTTTCCCGGCCGCGTCTCAGATCAGCCGAGCAACGAGAGCTGGCGCAAGTCGTCGGCGTACTTGTCGATCAACTCCGCCGAGATGTGCGGGATGTCCTTGGCGGGGCCGATGTTGTCGGCCCGCACCGCGGCGTGGAACGCCTCGGTCGGTGCGGCCGCGCCCCGGACGGCCTTCTCGGGCTTGCGGAACGCGTGCAGCAACGGCAGGACCGACTGCTGACGTTGCCGCTCGGGCAAACCCGTCAGCGCGGTCTGGAACCGGGCCAGCCACTCGTCGTAGTCGGTGATGCGCTGGATCTTGTTGCCGGCCCGAATCAGCCAGTCCACGAACACATCCAGCGAGACGCCGTCGTCGTACGGGTTCATCACGTCGAACGAGCGGTAGCCCGCGGTGACCCGGGCGCCGATCGTGGTGATCGCCTCGGCGATGAAGTCGACGGGCAAGCCGTCGTAGTGTGCACGGGCCCGGCTGCCGACCCCGTCGCGTTCGTAAAACGAATGCGGCGCAATGCCGGTCACCAGCAGGCTGAAGATCAGCCGGGTAAAGACGTCGGGCACGTTGAGCTGGCCCCGGTATCGGGTGTGCGCGAGGATCATGTCCGACCGGAACACCGCTACCGGCAGGCCGCACAGCTCGTTGGCCTCCCTGAGCAGTACCTCGCCGGCCCACTTGCTGTTGGCGTACCCGTTGGCGTAGTCGTCGTTGAGCGGCCGGGTGGGGCTCACCTGCCTGATGTCCCCATCTTCCTGGAACTCGCCGGGCGGCACCGTCATCGCCACCGCAATCGTGGACAAGTAGGTGATCGGCTTGATCTGGGTCGTGATCGCCAGCCGGATCAGCTCTGCGGTGCCAACGACATTGGGCCCGAACAGCTGATCGTAGGGCAGCACGTGGTTGACCAGCGCGGCCGGGTGCACGATCAGGTCGACGGTGTCGGCCAGCCGTTGCCAGGTGGCGGGGTCCAGGCCCAGATCCTGGTCGCCGATATCGCCCGCCAGCACCTCGAGATGCGTGGCGGCAAGCTCGCGGAACCGGTTCAGCAGCTCGGGATCCCCGCTGTCGAACACCTTTTCCAAGCGTGCCCTGGCCTCATCGGCATCGCGGCCACGCACGATCGTGACCAGCTTGCCACCCCGCTTGGCGAGTCGTTCCAGCCATTCCAGAGTGAGGAATCTTCCCAGCCAGCCGTTCGCGCCGGTCAGCAGCACGGTATGCGCCGCGCCGGTGGTATGCGGCAAAGACGGTGCGGTAGATAATGTTTGGACGTCGATGAACTCGTCCAGCGTCAGATCATCGGCCGCTATAGCGGTTGCGCCTGACCCGTGCACGGCGCTGAACGTCGGACGCTGGATGCCGGTACCGCGCTGGGCGTCGATGTAGTCGGCGATCTGCGCGATGTCGTTGGCCGGGCTGGTGATCACCGACACCGGAACCTCGACGCGAAAGATCTCCTCCAGCAGGCGGGAGAAGCTCAACGCCGACAACGAATCTCCGCCGAGGTCGGTGAAGTGGGCTTCGGGGTCGGCGTCCGAGATGCCCAGCAAGGCTCGGCAAGCACCGGCCAGCGTCTCCACCACCGGCCGGTCGGCCGCTGACTCACGCAGTACCCGGATCTCGTCGACCTGTGCGGCCGCGATTTCGCTGTACAGCCGCTCGAGTGCCTCGCCGTAGCGGCCCTTGAGCCGGGGGCGTAGCTGCTTACCCAGACCGGAAAGCAAACCGTTCTCGTCGGTGAACGGCTTGGTTTCCAGGATGAAATCGACGGGCACCTCATAGGATTGAAGTTCTGCTGCCGCCGCGGTCTGCCGAAGCGATTGGTGTACAGCCGTTTTCAGCGCGGGGCTGTTACCGTATTCGGCGAGCGCTTCGGGGGTGGGCACGATGACCGCGAGCAGGCTGGCCCGTTCGCTGTTGCCGTACACGAAGATCTGCCGAACCAGTGGCGCCCCGGCATAGATGGATTCCAGGTTGGCCACCGCGACGAACTCGCCCTGAGCCAGCTTCAAAACGTTGTTGCGGCGGTCGACGTAGATCAGGTGATCGGGCTCGATCTCGGCCATCACGTCGCCGGTCTTGTAGAAGCCGTCCTCGTCGAAAACCTGGGCGGTGATTTCCGGACGCTTGTAGTAGCCCGGCGTCATCGTGTCGGTCTTGACGAGCAATTCCCCACGCGGGTAAGGCCGGTCGGTGAGGAAGTAACCGAGCTCGGGCACATCGACCAGTTTGTAGTCGATGACCCGTTTGCGTGAGATTATGCCGTCCCGGGTCAGCATCCCGGTCTCGGTCAGCCCATAGCCATCCGTAACGTGCACGCCCAGCATCGAATCCAGGAACGCCTTCATCTCTGCGGCCAGTGGCGCACTGCCGACAAAACCGCCCAGAACCCGCCCGCCCAGCACGTGCTCGCGCAGTTCGGTCAGCGCATCTTGCTCGGCGGTTGCGGGATCTGCCCCCTCGGCGATCCCGCGGTCGACCACGCCGCGGTAGTGCTGGTAAAGCATCTCCACCACCCGCGGCACCACACCGACTTCAGTGGGCCGCACCAGCGTCCAATCTTCGAACAGGGTGGACAGATCGGATTCGGGGACGAAATAGCTGATACCGCCGGCGAGGAATGCCGAAGCCAATGGCAACCGGCCGCCGAGGTGATTCAACGGCATGAAATTCACGTTGATCACGGGCAGTCCGGGCGTGAGGAACAGTATCGACGTCCACAGCGTGGTAATCGTCCGCTCGGTGTACATGGCGCCCTTGGGGGTTCCGGTGCTGCCGGAGGTGTACATGATCATCGCCAGGCGCTCGTCGCTGCCGTCGGTGAATGGCGCAACGGCGGGCATTTCGCGCCCGCGCTCGATGACATCGTCCACCGTGGTGACGACGACCGCTGCATCCGACCCCTGCAAGCGAACCCGGGTCTGTTCGAAGTTCTCCCGTTGCTCATCGGCCCCGGCTTGGTAGTCGAACACCATCACCTGCCGCAACGAGGTGCTGGTCAACAAGGATTCGGCCGCCAGATCAAGATATTCGGCGCTGACCGCGACGATCTTCGGTTCGCACTCCTCGATGATCGGGCGCAGCCGCGCGACCGGGGCGTTGTGCTGCAGTGGCACGGTCACCAACCCCAAATACGCGCAAACCATGTCGACGACCAAATAGTCGGCGCTGGAGAATCCGATTGTCGCGACGACATCGCCCGGGACGACCGGGTTCTCGGGGTCGTTGCGCCAGGCGCTGGCGATCGCGCGCACCCGGTCCCACACGTCGCGGTAGGTGAGGGTCTTGAAACGCGGCCGCAGTCGCGCGGAGGTGCGGCCCGCGGCATCGGTGACCAATTCGCGCGCGCGTTCGCCGAGCGCCGGCCGATCGGCGTAGCCCTCGACCATCGTCTCCAAGACCTCGGTGAGTCGCAGGCCCGGTGCGGCGACCGCCTCGATCACTTCGGGACGCGGAGCAGCCGCGCGGAATTGCGGATCATTGTCGAACAATTCGGCCACGCGCCGGGCCATCCGCTCGTCCGGGTCATCGCCCATCTCGGCCAAGTGCGTGTCGTGCAGCGATCCGCTCGTCATGGTGTGTCCTTCCGTCTTTATCTCTTCTTCGAAGCCGAACATCACCCGGACGTTGAGGGGGTCGCGCCCAGTGAGTGTGACCTTGGTTACTCGTCACAAAGGTGGGTAGTCGGTATAGCCCAACGCGCCACCGGTGTAGAGGAATTCCATCCGGGCCTCATTGAGTTCTGCGCCGTACGTCCATCGCCGCACCAGATCCGGATTCGCCAGATAGGCGTGGTCAATCGTCACGGCGTCCGCCGTGCCGGTCGTGACGACGTCGACGGCCCGCTCACGAGTGGTCGTCGTCTGAAACCTGCGGTTGAGCAACAGGCGGTCCGGCCAGCGGCGACGCAACCAGGAGTAGATCGGGCGTTCGGGTGGGACCCGTGCGTGCAGATACGCCAGCCTCAGTTCGCGAGCGTTCTTGGCGAGAATCAGGTGCGCCTCGAGGTCCGGTTCGTGAATGTCGTTCTCCGGATTGCCCGGAGAGATGCGCAGCCCCAGCCGGTCGGGACCGATCGCGTCCGCGACCGCGCCGATGACCTCGGTGGGAAGCCGCGCGCGATCCTGCGCGGACCCGCCGTAGGCGTCGCGCCGATAATTCGCGTCGTAGGTGAGAAATTGACTCAACAGGTATCCGTTCGCGGCGTCGATCTCGACGCCGTCCGCGCCGGCGGCGCGTGCGCGACACGCTGCGGTGACGAAATCGGATATCACGCAGCGTATTTGGTGGGCGGTGAGTTCATGCGGAACAACGAAGGCCTTCTTGCCGGTGCTGGTGTGCACCGT
This sequence comes from Mycobacterium sp. Aquia_213, assembly GCF_026625985.1. Classification (NCBI taxonomy): domain Bacteria; kingdom Bacillati; phylum Actinomycetota; class Actinomycetes; order Mycobacteriales; family Mycobacteriaceae; genus Mycobacterium; species Mycobacterium sp. Aquia_213. Next base: position 3,065,769 of record NZ_CP113116.1, on the reverse strand, counting down.
GCCGGACGGTCGGATCTCCGACGGTCCAACGGGCCGTTGACCGTCCAGGATATCGGGATGCGAGATACGGCCGGAGTGCATGAGTTGCACCACAATCCGACCGCCGGCCGCGTGGACCGCTTCGGCGACCCGTGCCCATCCGGCTTGCTGCGCGTCGGTGTGCAAACCGGGCTGGCCGGGGTACGCCTGGCCGCGCGCCGACGGGAACGTCCCTTCGCTGATGATCAACCCCGAGCTCGCCCGCTGCGCGTAGTAATCGGCCATCAGCCGGGTGGGCACCCCGTCGTCGGACGCGCGGGTGCGCGTCATCGGTGCCATCAGTATCCGGTTGGGTGCGTACAACGCGCCCAGTTGAATCGGGGCCAGCAAAGGATGGCCGGGGCATAACAACCGTGGCGGTAGCGCGCTTCCGGCCGGATGCGACGCGTAGAGACCTTGTGTTCGACCGGCAACAGCGAATCTTCGAGCCACGATTGTCCGCACCTTTCGTCCGGGGAGTTGACCGCCGCGACACCGGACGTGCGAACTGCCCGTTGATCGTGCGGACAACTCCATGGTGTCTGTGCGGTACCGCCGCCGCTAGGACACGTGTCCTACTGCGTGGGAGGCTCCATCTCCCACAGCGGCGAAAAGGTCACCTGCTCCAGCTAACGGACGTTCGGCTTGATGTCCTCGATCACCCACTGCGCATAGTCGAGATATTCCTCGACGCCGCGCACCGCGGGAATGGGAACGGCGCTGACCGTCACACCCTGCTCGGCGAACCAGTTCAACCTGTCGATGATCTGCTCGGCGCTCATGCCCGGCCGGTCGCGGATGCCCTTGCGGACAACGTGACCCTCGCCGACCCGATTGGTTCCCATGCCGTGCATCACGTCGAACGGCCGACCGTCATAGCACGGCTGGGATTTGATGTAGTCCACTCTTTCGGCGATCTGCTCGGGAGGTGTCAGAAATGCCCACCAGCCGGAGGCATGTTTGGCCGCCCTGCGCAGTGCCGCGTCGGCGTCACCGCCGATCCAGATCGGAAGGTGCGGTTTCTGAACGGGTTTCGGCTCGAATGCGATGTTGTCGAAGGAAACGTAACGACCCTCGAATTGTGGGGTGTCGCTGGTCCACAATTCGACGATCGCAGCGAGGTATTCGTCGGCGATTCGGCCCCGCTCGTGAAACGGCACACCGAGCAGCTCGAACTCCCGTGCCAGCCAACCGACTCCGAAGGTCACCATCATCCGGCCTCCGCTCATCCAGTCGGCGGTGGCCAACGCCTTGGCCAGGACGATCGGATGCTGCAGCGGCAAGACGGTGACACAGGAATTGATGGCGATGCGCTCGGTGGCACCGGCGACATGGGCTTGGGCGACCGTCGAGTGCAGATAGTGCGGCCCGGACAATTCGACGTGCTCGGCCGGTATCACGAGATGCTCTGGGAAGGCGATCATGTCGTACCCCCAGCGGTCGGCGCACTTCGCCATCCGGGTCTGGTCGGGCCCGGTGACCTCTGGTTCCCAGGGCTGCATGGTGGCCTTGAGGCGGAGCATATGCGGCAGAGGAAAGACGAATTTCACGCGGGAACTCCTTCTCCAGGACGGCCGACAAAGAAATCAAAGCCCACTCGGGAGCAGTCGTCACCAAAACCGGTCACATTGCGGTGTCCCGGCCAGCGGTCAGTGCCAGCCACGCCGGCACCCAGGGTTGTTAACCTGGCGACGTGGCGGAGACCAGCGTAAAGCCGAGCAAAGCGGGACTGGCGGCGACCAGCTGGGCTTTGCTGGGCATGATGTCCTACGAAGAGGAAGTCTCCGGCTACGACCTGAAGAAGTGGATCGACTGGAGCGTCGACCTTTACTACTGGAGCCCCTCGTTCAGCCAGATCTACACCGAGCTGAAGAAGCTGGAGGGCCTGGGCCTGGCGACGTCTCGAGTCGAGCGCGACGAGGGCACCCGCAGCCGCCGGCTCTACAAGATCACCGCGGCGGGGCTGGCCGCGGTCACCGAGTGGGCCACTGACGCGCCGGTGGATCCGCCGGTGCTCAAACACAGCGTGCTGATGCGGATGACGTTGGGGCATCTGAGTAACCCGGCGCGGCTCAAGGAATTACTGCAGGAGTATGTGGCCTACACCGAGGCCTGCCACCGCAAGGCGGTCGAGGACGCCGAGGGGGCCGAAGCCGAACCCGCGTGGGCGTATTCGGTGCTCGCGCTGCGCTGGGCGGCCAAGTACTACGCGGCCGAGCGCGAGTTCGCGCTCGAGATGATGAAGGACATCGACGAGGCCGACCGCACATTGCAGACGGCGCCGAAGGGTTCTTCGGGCAAAGCGCGGACCACGCCCGGCTACTGGCGCGAGGTCGAAAAGCAGGTCGAGGCCAAGCGCGAAGCCGATTAGTCGGCGCCGGCCGCGTCCCGGGCCGCGATGTAGCCGTACACGAGGCCCTGCGCGATCGTCGCCCCCGCGCCCGGATACGTGGTGCCGAACGCGTTGGCGGCGGTATTGCCGATCGCGTACAGCCCGTTGATCACCGCACCGTCCTCGCGAAGGACGCGCGCCCGGTGGTCGGCCCTCAATCCACCGCAGGTGCCCAGGTCGCTGAGCACCATCTTGACGGCGTAGAACGGCCCCTTGGTCAAGGCGCGCAGGTTGGGATTGGGCGAGATGGTCGGGTCGCCGTAATAGCGGTCGTAGGCGCTACGACCCCGGCTGAAGTCGGGATCGGCACCGGCAGCGGCGTTTTGGTTGAAGCCGGTGACCGTCGCGGTGAACTCCGAAACCGGCACCCCGATCCGGGCGCCCAGCTCGGCGAAGTTGTCGGCGCGCACCGCGATGCCGGCGTCGTACCACGCCTGCGGGATACGCATCCGCGGAAATAGTTGGGCGCCAAAGACATAGCTGTTGCGGTACTGCTGGTCGAAAATGATCCACATCGATTCGACCGGGCTGCCGGATCGCTCCAGCCCGAGCAGCCGCTGGCCGAAGGACATGTAATCCGATGACTCGTTGGCGAATCGGCGGCCATGCTGGTTCACGATCAGGCTGCCCGGCAGTGACCGTTCGGCCAGCATCACGGTGGGCGCCTCGCCGGGCAGTGGCGCGACGGCGGGGAACCACCACGCCTGGTCCATCAGATCGATGCCGCCGCCGAGTTCCTGCCCGGCGCGGATCCCGTCGCCGGTATTGGCCGCCGCGCCGAGACTCAGGTTGGGGCGCAGCGATTCCGACTGAAATTTCCACCGCATGTCCATGCTGTGGTCGAAACCTCCGGTGGCCAGCACGACTCCGCGCCGGGCGCTGATCAGCACCTCGCGGTCGCCGTGCGCCACCACCGCGCCGCGGACACGGTCACCGTCGAGATCGAGGCGAAGCAGGCTGGTTTCGGTCCACACCGGGATACCGGCGCGCAATACACCCGCGAATAGGCCGGCCGCCAGGCCCTGACCGCCCGCGGCGTAACGCCGGCCCAGTATCCGGCCGCCCACGCCTTGCGCGATTCGCTTGGCGAAGGTCGGAATTCCCTTGCGCGGCACCCGTGCCACCAGATTCATCCAGCGGTAGTCGGCACCCGTCGTCGGCACCGGGACGCTCGCCTCCATCAGGCCCGGCTCCAACCGGGTGCGGTAGGCGCCGAGCAGCGACGTGTCGAACGGATGGCACTCGCAGGTGCGGCCCGCCGCGCTGCCACCGGGCTCCTCGGGGTGGTAATCGGAATAGTCGCGCGCCCAGAAGAATCGCAGCGCAGTGGTGCGCCGCAGCATGTCGACCGTCGCGGACACATGCGTCAAGAATCCCGTCGAGCGCTGCCGGGGCGCCGAACCCGCCACCACCGAGTCCAGGTAGGTGGCGGCGTGCTCCTGCGTATCGCCGGCACCGGCCTCGGCCAGCACCGGACCGGCGGGCAACCAGAGCGCGCCGCCGGACCGGGCGGTCGAGCCGCCCACGTGCGACGCCTTCTCCACGACCAGCACCGACAGCCCGAGTTCGTGGGCGGCCAGCGCCGCGGCCATCCCGGTGCCCGAGCCCACGACCAGCAGGTCGACGCTCGTGTCGGCCACGGGAAGCCCGGCAGGAATCGTCGCGCTGTGTGTTGTCACGTCGAGAACGGTATGCCGGGGCCGCGCGGCGTAGGAATAGTCGTCCTGATGAGTGGAACAGGCAGACCCCATTTGGGCGTACTGCGGAGTTAAATCATGGCTATGCATGACACCGACGAAATTCGGCTCATTGAAGCCCAGGCCGCACCGACGCGGTTTGCCCGCGGTTGGCATTGCCTGGGGTTGATCAGAGATTTCGGTGACGGCAAGCCGCACGCGATCAACGCCTTCGGTCAGAAGCTTGTCGTCTTCCAAAGCGGGGACGGCAAGATCAATGTCCTCGACAGCTACTGCCGGCACATGGGCGGCGACCTGTCCCAGGGCGAGGTGAAGGGCGACGAAATCGCCTGCCCGTTCCACGACTGGCGCTGGGGCGGTGACGGGCGCTGCAAGCAGGTGCCCTACGCCCGGCGCGCACCCAAGCTGGCCCGCACGGCGACCTGGACGACGCTGGAACAGGACGGCATGTTGTTCGTCTGGAACGACCCGGAGCGCAAACCGCCGCCGCCGGAGGTGACGATCCCGCGCATCGAGGGAGCCACCAGCGACGAATGGACCGACTGGCATTGGTACACCACGGTCGTAGCAACGAGCAACTGCCGCGAAATTATCGACAACGTCGTGGATATGGCGCACTTCTACTACATCCACGGCGCGTTGCCGACCTACTTCAAGAACATCTTCGAAGGACACGTCGCGACGCAGTACATGAACGGTGAGGGACGCCCGGACATGGGTGGCACCGAAGGCTCACGGATGCTGGGCAACACCTCGGTGGCGTCCTACTACGGGCCGTCCTTCATGATCGACGACCTGACCTACCACTACGAGACCGGTGACGCCCAATCCATCCTGATCAATTGCCACTATCCGATCGACTCGAATTCCTTTGTGCTGCAATACGGCATCATCGTCAAGAAATCCGAGACGCTGCCCGGCGATGAGGCCATGCGGACCGCGATCACACTCGGCGACTACATCAAGCTCGGTTTCGAGCAGGACGTCCAGATCTGGCGGCACAAGGCGCGCATCGACAATCCGCTGCTGGTCGAGGAGGACGGCCCGGTCTATCAGCTGCGTCGCTGGTATCAGCAGTTCTACGTCGATGCCGCCGACGTGGAGCCGGACATGGTGGACCGCTTCGAGTTCGAGCTGGACACCACCCGGCCGTACCAGGCGTGGATGAAAGAGGTCGAAGCGAATATGGCGGCCCAGGGCTCAGTGTGATGGCGCTCGATTCGCCGGTGCGGCAGGACAATCGGCTCCACGAGATGCCGATGCTGCCCGTGGCGTGCGGCAGCTGCGGCGCGCGGGTGCTGGTCCGCAAGAGCACCTGGAACCAAACCAGCGTGCAGTGGAACGCCGACGCCACGGGCCGGTGCACCGAGCGGGCCGAAGTCCTGAAGGTGTCGGCGCACGCCGGCCGTGGGGTGTTTCTGGTGTGTTCGGCCCTGCGCGAGTCGATTGTCGAGGCGGTGCGCGACGGCGATCTGGCTATCGTCGATGAAACAGTCGGTGCTATAACGCCCTTGGCTTGAGTATCAACCGCCACACAAGCCACGGCGCGGATGGGCAAGCACAATTTGCCCGCCTCCGAGCGACAATTCCACTGATCTCGCATGGCCAGCGCTCGGCGGCGGCGACATTGTCGCTCGGAGGCGGGCAAATCGCCCATCCCGGCGTCCGGGAACTGAAGTGATCCGTGTGACTCAGAGCGACGGATGACTTTGTGCCGCGAGCACATTCGCCCGCTCGGTCATTGCCGTCCCGACATACTCGGGCTCGGTGAGTAAGTAGAACCGTCCCTCGGCGGCCTGCTCGAAGATCGTCGCCGCGGCCGCCGCCGGATCCATCGCCGCGGCCTTGACGTCTAGCATCGCCGCGCGCTGCGCCTCGGCGACGGCGTCGTCGCCACCCGCGCCGGGGTCGACACCGCCGGCCGACTCGAAGATGTTGGATTTCACCGCCCCCGGTAACACCGCCTGCACATGAATGTGGTGGCCATGCCCGGCCGACTGCACATCGAGATACAGGCACTCCGTCAACGCCAGCACCGCGTGCTTGCTCACGATGTAGGGCGCCTGCAACGGAATTGCGACCACGCCGCCGACCGACGACAGATTCCACACCCACGCGGGCTGGTCGGTGGCCATCATCTTCGGCAGAAAAGCACGCACGCCATGGAACACCCCGCTGACGTTGATGTCGACGACCCGCTGCCAGTTGGCCACCGGCGTGTCCCACAGATAATCGAACTGCTCCACGCCCGCGTTGTTGACCAGTAGCCGCACCGCTCCGATGTCGCGATAGGTGCGCTCGGCCAGTTGCTGGACCGCGTCCGGATCACGCACGTCGCAGACCACGTCGACCGCCGATCCTGCTGCGGTACAGAGCTCTTCGCGCAGGGCGGCAACAGCGTCGGCATTGATGTCGGCGAGCACCACCGTCATTCCCAGCGTGGCCGCATGGCGGGCCAGGCCCGCGCCGATACCGGAGCCGGCCCCAGTGATGACTGCGACGCCGCCGGCGAACGGGCTCACGCGTATTGCAGCGCGGGCGCGGGACGGTGACGCTGGGGAAGCAGCGGACGTAGCGGCTGCAGCGTAGGTGCCACCCGTCGCGGACCGTCCTCGACGTTGCGCCAGATGCCCATCGCCGTCATGCGTACCGGTGCGGTCAGTCGCTGATCGAACATCATGCGGCTCATCGGCCCGCACACCGATACCGCCGCGACGGCCTCGCCCGGGCCGCCGATCGGCGCTGCGACACAACCGAATCCGAGCAGCGACTCCTCGCGCTCGAACGCCACCCCATGGGCGCGCACCTTGGCCAATTCGGCGGCCAGCTGGGAGCTGGTGGAAACGGAGTACTTGGTCCTGCGGACCTGAAGATCGGCGTCGGCATCCTCGCCGCGGTAGGCCAGGATCGCCTTGCCCACGGCGGTGCAATGCGCGGGTTGCCGGCCGCCGACCCGGGTGGGGATCGCGTCGGCCCGTCGGTCCCCGACCTTGTCGAGGTAGACCACATCGGGTCCGTCCAGCACCGCCAGGTGTGCGACCAGCCCGGTGGCGCGGTGCAATTCGCCCAGCAGCGGACCGGCCGCACGCACCAGGCGGTCCTGATGCACGGCCAGCGACCCGAGTTCCACCAGGCGCATCCCGAGCTCGTAGTCGCGCCCGCTGCGGCGCAGCCAGCGCAGTTGCACCAGACGCTCGAGCATCCGGTGCGCCGAGGAACGCGGCAGGCCGGTGCGCCGCACGATCTGGGCCAGGGTCAGCCGCCCCGGGCCGTCGAATGCGTCGAGGACCAGCGAAATGCGGTCGATGACGGCCGTGGGAGTGCTCGGTTCTGCGGTCGCGACGGAGCGCACGGTCCCTGACATCGGTCCTCCAAGTGTGTCGGGGTGGCATATTCCTATTAGGAATATATGTGTACCACACGGATGTGGGCGCTGTCACACACCACGCGACAAAGAAAAGTCCGCGAGTCCGACGTGAATGCGAAATATCGCGCGGAAATTCGCAGTGGGGTTAGGCTCGCGCGAAAGAGGACTGGGTGATCGGTGCAGGTCAGCCCTTGGCGGCCGACCGCCCGGCGCGGCGACCGTAGAAGCTGCCGTCACCGAGTGAGACACCGCTGGCATAACCCCAGGCGGCCAGCCCGGCGGTCGAACGGCCCGCGGCGAACAGCCCCGGGATGGGTTCGCCGCTGACGTGCAGCACCTCGGCATCCAGCGTGGTGGCCAGCCCACCCAAGGTGAAGCCGCCGGTGTTCTCGCGCAGGTCGATCGCGCCGACCGGGGTGCCGATCGGCTTGATCCACTCCGGCTTCTTGTGCAGCAGTGGATCCTCACCGCGCGCAGCGCCCTCGTTGTAGGCGGCGACCGTTGCCTGCAGTGAGCCGGGTGCCAGGCCGATGTCGCGCTCCAAGTCGGCGACGGTGTCGGCGACCCAGGTCGCCTCCCGCAGCATGAACTTGGGCGACCACGACGCCATCGCCTCGTCCTGGGCATCGCTGTCGATGATCAGGTAGGCGGTGTTGTCCTGGTGGTAGAGCGTGAGCTGTCCGACGCGGCCCGGGTAGGTGTCCTCGGCGACATAGCGCTGACCGCGGCCGTTGACCAGAATTCCGCGCACCAGCTGCTGTGGGTCGATGAAGATCGCGACCTCGGTGGCGTCCATGTGGGCCAGATCGGCGCCGAGCGCCTGCGCCATCCGGATTGCCTGCCCGTCGTGCTGCTCGATTGACGCGGCCGGTCGTCCGGCGATCCGCGGCGCGTAACGCGCCACCATCGCGTCGTTGTAGGCGAAGCTTCCCGTCGCGAGCACCACGCCGGTGCGCGCCCGGATCGTCATCTCGGTGCCGTACTGACGGGCCCGGATGCCGACGACCCGGCCGTCGGACTCGACGATCAGACACTGCACCCGCACGTCGTAGAGCGCGCGAGCGCCTGCCGCGGTTGCGGTTTCGACGAGGGGCTTCATCAGCATGTAGCCGGCACTGGCTTCGCCCTGCTTCTTGTTCTGCATCTGCGGCACGTGGCCGCGTGGCGCGGGGGTGGCGATGGTGTTGAACGGGTAGGAGTTTTCGCCGCCGCTGTACATCAGGCCCTGATCACCCATCGGCTCCCAGCCGGGCTCGGAGAAAAACTCCGCCTTGAATGGCACGCCGCAGCCGACCAGCCAATCGAAATGGGCGACGCTGCCGGCGCAGTAGTCGGCGATGCGGTCCGCGTCGGCGCCCGGCCCCATTGCCACGTTGAGGAACGCCGCCATGTTGTCGACGGAATCGCTGAAGCCACAAGCCTTTTGCAACGGTGTGCCACCGCCGAGGTAGATGAACCCGCCGGCCATCGCCGCCGCGCCGCCCCAGGAGCCGGTGCGCTCCAAGACCAGAACGTCAGCCCCGGAGCGGGCCGCTTCGACCGCGGCCGCCGCACCCGCGACGCCGTACCCCGCGATGACGACGTCGGCTTCGTGATCCCATGCGGTGATCGACGACGCCGCAACCGGCGTCACGTCGGTGTCAGGGGTCATAGCCGCATCGCCGCGGGCATTTCGCCGACCCACTGGTGGCCCCAGTAGCTGTCGGCGGTGATTTCCTCTGCGGTGTAATAATTTTCGTCGACCCGCATGCCTTCGGTGCCGAACTCTATGTCCCAATCACCGGGCGCCCGGACGTAGAAGGAGATCATCTTGTCGTTGGTGTGGCGGCCCAGCGTCGACGACAATTGGAAGCCTTCGGCGTTGACTCGGTCTAGTGCCTGTCCGACCGCGTCAAGGGCGTCGACCTCGACCATGATGTGCACCAGGCGTGGGTCGCGCATATGCGCGGCCGGCACCAGCGCCATGCTGTGGTGACGTTCGTTGATCCCGAGGAAGCGAACCCGTACCGGGCCAAACTCTTTCGGCAGCGGTACCCGGAACGCGCCGCGTGACCGGAAACCGAGGACGTCGGTGTAGAAGTCGAACACGCCGTTGGGATCCATCGCGGGCACCACCACGTGGCCCAGGCCCTGATCGCCGGTGACGAATCTTGCGCCGAACGGGGTGACGACCGGGCTGTGATCGAGCACCGCCCCGTGGAACACCTCGAGTGTGGTGCCGGCCGGGTCGTCGAACGTGATCACCTCTTCCACCCGCCGGGCCTCGGCCTCCTCGACCGACAGCTGCTTGAACGGCACCCCGGCCCCGTCGAGGGTCGCTTTGACCCGCTGCAGCGCCGGGTGGTCGCGTACCTCCCAGCCGATCGTGAGCACCCGATCGGTCTCACCCGGCAGCACGATCAGCCGCGCCGCGCGCTCGTCCATCCGCAGATAGAGTGCGGACTCGTCGGGGCCCTTGCCCTCGGCGAAACCCAGCACGCCGAACGCGAAGCGGCGCCATCGGTCGATGTCGTTGGTCGAAATGGTGATGTAGCCAAGGCTTTTCAGGTCCGTCATCGAAGGCTCCTGTTCAGATCAACGCCCGCAGCGGACCCTCGGGCGGTTCGACGCCAAGGGAACTCAGTGCTGCGGCGTGATAGGTGGTGCCGGGGACATGGATGGCATGCATCTGCCCGACGTGGACGTCACGCCAATACCGCTGCAGCGGCTTGTCCATTCGCGCCGCGTTGCCGCCCGAGCGGGCGAAGATCTCGTCAACGGCCGACACCGCGCGCCACACCGCGCGCACCTGCGTCCGGCGGCCGGCCGCGCGATCGGCGAACGACACCTCCTTGCCGGCCGCGACCATGTCGTAGATCCGGTCGGCGTTGGCCAGCAGTTCCTGGCGGGCGGCGTTGATGTCGGCGGCGGCCTCACCGATCGCGTGCATGACGTACGGATCGTCCTTGATCGCGGTTCCGGTGGCACCCACACGCTCGCGCTGATAGTCCAGGTGCGCGGCGAGCGCTCCCTCGGCAATGCCGATGGTGGCCGCGGAGATGCCCAGCGGGAACATCGTCGACCACGGCATCAGATACAGCGGCTCGGTCATGCCGGCCTCGCGCTGGGCGGTGCCGTCCATCACCTTGGTGGCGTCCATCGTCCGGTAGCTCGGGACGAACGCATCCTTGACGATCACGTCCTTGGAGCCGGTTCCGCGCAGCCCCACCACATTCCACGAGTCCTCGACGATCTCGTAATCCTTGCGCGGCAGGATCATGTGCAGCATCTGCGGCGGCATCAACGGAATGCCTTTTTCGTCGCCGCGCATCGCGCCCAGGATGATCCAGTCGCAATGGTCGGTGCCCGAGCTGAACTGCCAGCGGCCGGTGAAGAGGTAGCCGCCGTCGACGGGCTTCGCCACACCTTGCGGCGCGTACGGGGAGGCCATCCAGGTGTCGACATCGTCGGCCCAGATCTCGGCGGCGACCTTCGGGTCCGCGTAGGCCAACTGGTAGGGGTGCACGCCCACCACGCCGACGATCCAGCCGGCGGCCGGATCCAATGCCGCGGTGGCCATCGTCGTCTCGGCGAACTCGCGGGGGTGGACCTCGAAGCCTTGGTATTGCTTGGTCTGTAGCAGCCGGATCAGGCCGGCGCCCTTCATCAGCTTGACGGTGTCGTCGGTAAGCCGGCCAATTTGTTCGGCCTCGGCGGCCTGGTCGCGCAATTGGTCCGCCATCGCCACTACCTGGTCGAGTACCCGGTCGCTCATATCGTTGTCCTTACGTGTGTGGGCTAAGTAATGGTCTACCGCAGTCCTCGCCCGTCCCAAAGGAAATCCCGATGAGCGGGCGGAAATGCGTGTCAGAACTCGATGTGCACAGCCGCACTCACCGGCCTGGCCTGGCACGCCAGAATCAGGCCTTCCCGCACATCCTCGGGTCCCAGCACCTCGCACGCCGCCATCTCGACTTCTCCGGCCACGACGGTCGCCACGCACGAACCGCAGCGGCCTTCCCGGCACGAGTGCGGCGCGTCGATGCCAGCGTCCAGCAACAGATCGATCAGGATCTGGCCGCGCGGCCAGCGCAACCGGTGGCGGCGCCCGTCCAGCTCGAGCTCTAGGTGTGCAACGTCTGCCATGCGGCCGATCGTGCGCGCCCGACTCAGCGGCGCGCCCGCGCCCGCCCGATCTCCGGGAAAACTCGACTGGAGCGTCCGGTGACCGGGAAGGCCGGCGCTCGGCGGCGGACCGCCCAATAGCGTGCTGCTGGTGACTGAATCTCTCGACGTGGTCGTGGTGGGCGCCGGTTTCGCCGGCCTATATGCCTTGCACAAGCTGCGCGCGCAGGGGCTCTCGGTGCGGGTGCTCGAGGCCGCGCCCGAGATCGGCGGGACCTGGTACTACAACCGGTATCCGGGCGCGCGCTGCGACGTCGAGAGCGTCGACTACTGCTACTCGTTCTCCGACGAACTCCAGCAGGAGTGGAACTGGACGGAGAAGTACGCCACCCAATCCGAGATCCTGGACTACCTGAACTGGGTGGCCGAAAAGCTCGACCTGCGCCGCGACATCGTCTTCGACACCCGCGTCGTCTCCGCCGTGTTCGACGAGACGACACTGCACTGGACGCTGCACACCGACACCGGCTTGGCGCTCTCGGCGCGGTTCGCCGTGATGGCGACCGGGCCGTTGTCGGCCGCGATGACCCCGAATTTCCCCGGCCTGGATACCTTTGCCGGCGAGACCCACCACACCGCACACTGGCCGCGGGAACCGGTCGACTTCACCGGCAAGCGGGTGGCGGTCATCGGCACCGGATCGTCTGGCATCCAATCGATTCCGATCATTGCCGAGCAAGCCGCGCATCTGTACGTGTTTCAGCGCACCGCGAACTACAGCGTCCCGGCCGGCAACGCAGCGTTGTCGGCCGACGAGCTCGACGAGATCAAGGCCGGCTACGCGCAGCGGCGCCGGTTGTCGTGGCGCAGTGGCGGCGGCTCGCCGCACCTTACGGCCGCGAAGCCGGCGATGGAATTCACCCCAGCGGAGCGGCGCGCGGCATTCGAAAGACGATGGGAGCTGGGCGGGGTGCTGTTCTCGAAGACATTCCCGGACCAGATGACCGACCTGGAAGCCAACGAGGAGGCTCGCAAGTTCTACGAGGAGAAGGTCCGCGCGGTGATCGACGATCCGGCGGTTGCCGACCTGCTGATCCCCACCGACCATCCGATCGGGACAAAGCGAATCTGTACCGACAGCAACTACTTTCAAACGTTCAACCGGCCCAACGTTTCGCTGATCAGTGTCCGTGACACGCCGATCGACTCGATCGACGCCGCGGGAATCAACGCGGGAGATACGCACTACGACCTGGACATGATCGTGCTGGCAACGGGTTTCGATGCGATGACCGGGGCGCTGGGCAGCATCGACATCGTCGGGCGTGGCGGTGCCACGCTGCGCGCGGACTGGGCCCACGGACCGCGCACCTATCTCGGAATGGGCGTCGACGGGTTCCCCAATCTCTTCCTGATCTCGGGCCCGGGCGCTCCCGCCGTGCTCGCGAACATGGTGCTGCACGCCGAAGCCCAGGTGGACTGGATCGCCCAGGCGATCGGCTACCTCGACAGCCATGGGTGGGCCGCGATCGAAGCAGGCGTGGACAGCGTGGACGGTTGGGGCGCCGAATGCGCCCGTCGTGCCGAGACGACCTTGTTCACCAAGGCGAACTCCTGGTACATGGGCGCCAACGTCCCTGGAAAGCCCAGGGGCTTCATGCTGTTCGTCGGCGGATTCGCCACCTACAACGACATCTGCGCCGAGGTCGCCGGCGCCGACTACCGCGGCTTCGATCTAATCAAGCAATGACTGGATTACTCGACAAGGTCGTCGTGGTCACCGGCGCCGCCAAAGGCACCGGGCGGGTGCACTGTCAGCGCTTCGCCGACGAGGGTGCCGACGTGATTGCCCTCGATGTCGCCGCGCTGGCCGACGAGTTAGCCGGTACCGCAACGGAAGTCGAAAGTCGGGGCCGGCGCTGCGTCACAGGTTATGCGGATGTGAGCGACCTCGCGGCCGTGACGTCAGCGATTGACGGCGGAGTCGCCGAACTGGGCCGGCTCGACGTCATCATCGCCAACGCCGGTATCCACGCCCCGGGCGGCCCGTCCTGGGAACTCGACCCGCGGGTTTGGCAGCGCACGCTGGACATCAACCTCACCGGGGCGTGGCACACCGTCAGGGCGGGCGTGCCGCACATCGGGGCCGACGGCGGATCCGTCGTTCTGATCAGCTCCACCAACGGCCTTCGCGGCACCGCCAATACCGCCCACTACACGGCCAGCAAGCACGCGGTGGTCGGGCTGGCCCGCACGCTGGCCAACGAGCTGGGGCCGCGACGCATCCGGGTCAACACCGTGCACCCGGGGGCGGTCGCGACACCGATGGTGCTCAACGAGCAGATGTACCGGAAGCTGCGGCCCGATCTGGCCAACCCGACGGCGGCCGACGCCGCCGAGGTGCTGCAGGCGCGCAACCTGCTGCCGGTCCCTTGGGTGGAGCCCGTCGATATCGCCAACGCGGTGGTGTTCCTGGCCTCCGATCAGGGCCGCTATATCACCGGCACGCAGCTCGTCGTCGACGCCGGCCTGACCCAGAAGACGACATGACCGGACGGCTCGCCGACAAGGTTGCTCTGATCACCGGCGCGGCACGGGGGATCGGTCGCGCCCAGGTAGCCTGGCCAATGAACTTGCGCCACACAATCTTCGGGTCAACTGCATCAACCCCACCAACGTCGACACGCCGATGATCCAGAACGACGTCGTCAGCAGCGCGTTCCGGCCCGACTTGGACCGCCCGCCCACCCGTGCGGAATTCGCCGAGGCGGCGGAGTCGATGAATATGCTTGCAGTGCCGTGGATCGACCCGGTCGATGTCGCCAACGCCGCACTGTTCCTGGCCTCCGACGAGGCGCGCTACATCACCGCGATCATCCTGCCCGTCGACGCGGGCGCCACCCAGCGATGAGGAGACGACCGTGACGGACTTGGCGGAATTGGCAGCCCGGCTGCGCCGGCTCGAAGACGACCGCGACATCCGGCAGTTGATCGCGTCCTACGGCCCCGCGGTCGACGCCGGCGACCCGGATGCCAGCGCGCGCCTGTGGGCCACCGACGGCGTGTACGACGTCGACGGCTGGCGCATGCAGGGCCGGGCCGATGTGCACGCGATGATCAGCTCGGAGGCCCACCAGAAGCTGGTGAAGAAGGGCTGCTCGCACTTCCTCGGGCCGTGCGTCGTCACGGTCACCGGTGACGAGGCGGTGGCGGTGTGCGAATCCCTGGTGCTGGTACGCGACGGCGACGGATATCGGGTATGGCGCGCCACCGCACATCATTTCGCGCTGCGGCGCATCGACGAACAATGGCAGATCACCACTCGCACCAGCCGGGTGCTCGACGGCAATCCCGACGCGCACGCCTTGCTGTTGAAAGGCCTTGCGGGAGCACCCTAGTCGCGGGACAGGAATCCCAGGACCGTGCTTTCGAATGCCGCCTTGGCTTCGATCATGGCCCAGTGCCCGGAGTTCGGAAAGATATGCAGCTCCGCGTTGGGGATGGTGCGCATCGGAATCAGCGCCATGTCAGGCGGGCTCACCCGATCGTCGCGGCCCCACGTCAGCAGCGTGGGCGCGGCCAGCTTGTGCATGGTCGCCCATGGGAACGGCCGGTCGGAGGCCGCCATCGCGGAGTTCATCGCGGCGAATGCCGCCTTGCCGTACATCCGGCGCGCGGCGTCCAGCGTGACGGGATCGGTGGCCAGCTGCCAGCGTTCTTCGATGAGTTCGTCGGTCACCAGGGTCTGGTCGTAGACCATCGACTTGAGCCAGTCGACGAGCCGCTGCCGGGTCGGGTCCTCGACGAACTCCTGCAACAGCCGGATGCCCTCACTGGGGCTGGGAGTGAAGATGTTGGTACCGATGCCGCCGATGGTCACCAGACGGTCGATGCGGTCCGGATTGCCGATGGCGAAGTTGATGCCGACGCCGCCACCCATTGAGTTGCCGACGATGTGTGCCTTGTCGACTTCGAGCGCGTCCAGGAACGGCGCGACAACGCCGAACGCCGTGACCATCGGGTGGCCGCCGAAATCGTCGGTGACCCCGAAGCCGGGGAATTCCAGGATCAGGCAGCGGAAGTGCTCGGCGAACGTGGGCAGAATCCCGCGAAAGTTGCGCCAGCCGGTGACCCCGGGGCCGGAGCCGTGCAGGAACAGCAGCACCGGACCGGATTCTGGGCCGCAGTCGTAGTAGCGCAAAGCGCCCTTCGGGGTGGAGATTTCACGCAGGTCATGCTCGACGGTCGCTGCAGAGGTATTTGCCACGCATGTCACCCTGCCATGCCGCCGCGCAACGCGTGAGCGGTGTTCCGCTGATCGGTATGCGACGCCGCCTTGAGTGTGCGTTGACGGTGTGGAGTGTGCACTGAGGGCGTCCTGGATGCACACTCAAAGCCATCACCCGCCGGGTGACGGCCGGCCCATCGCCGAGTCGGCGGCCGCCCAATCCGTCGACACCTTGCGGTGCTTGATCAGCCAGGCGTCACCGTCGGGCACCAGGACGTCGCGATAGCGGCCGAAATGGTCCAGCCCGATATGGGTGGCGACGGTGAAGTAACACGAGACCTGCGCCTCGTCGGGAGTCAACGAGGTGAACAAGACGTTGGCGACGTTGTGCCGAACGACCGGCTTCACGTCCGCGTCGACCGCGATCTTCCCGGTGACCCCGCCCAGGAACGCGACGATCTCGGATCGGCCGCGCAGTGGCTCGGCGCCGCGAATCTCGAGAATGCCGTCTGGGCAGAATGTTTCGGCAAGCCCGTCAAGCCGGCCGGCGTCACCGGACCAGTTGTAGCGGGCGAGCGTGTCACGGATCTGCTCACGGGCCGCCAGTTCCCATATCTCCATCGCCGTGACTCCTCACCCGAGCGCAGGCCCCCGCATAGCACCTTAGTCAGGCGGGCAATGTGCTTACTGGACGATACGAGGCTGGAAGCGCTGGAGCGGCTTGGGCATGACTCCGTTCAGGTCGAAGACGGCTATCATGGCCCGTAACAAGGCGGGGGACCAATCATCGAGTGGGTGTGCGTCTATCCGGGCGAGCACCTCGCGACGGAGATACTCGATGTTCATCGGGGGCTGCTGATCGGTCATGGCCGCGCCTCCGGCTCCTAGCTCCTGGGGCAGGTCTTTCGGACGTAGTCGACGCTAGGGCCGATGCGCCGCGGATGTATAGGTAACTTGTCAGATTCAAATGTCTCTCAAGGAATAGCGCCGGTGGTTACACCCGCCGGCGTCCCGAACGGGAATGAATCGCGGCGTGCAGCGGTAGAACAACGCATGGAACTCAACGACGCCGCACGAAACCTGATCGGCAAGGGTGCTGATGCCACGCTGGTCACCATCAATCCCGACGGCAGCCCCCAGGTGAGCCTGGTCTGGGTCGCATTGCAGTCGACGCCGGACGGGGACGAGCTGGTCAGCGCCCACCTGGCCGACTACAAGAAGCTCCGCAACATCCGCAACGATTCGCGGGTGGCCGTCACGATCGTGGCGGTGGACGGTCCGCACGCGGAAACGAAGCCGCGTCCCTACCTGTCCGTCAACGGGACCGCACGGATCGTCGAGGGCGGTGCCCCCGAGCTGCTGACGGAACTCAATGCCGTGCTCGGACAGCCGGGCGTGCAGTTCCCGCCGGACGACGCGCCGCCGGGATACCTCAATCGCATCCACATCGAGAAGGTTGGCGGCTTCGGGCCCTGGGTCGGCTGACCTCCGTTTTTGCTACTTCCGCTACCCGGGGTAGCGCAATACAGTGGGTGGATGAAACCGGGAGCTGACGGCAAACATATTCGGACCTGTCCGCTGTGTGAAGCTATGTGCGGCTTGGAGATTCACGTCGAGGCCGGAATGGTCACCGGCATTCGCGGCAACCGAGACGACGTGTGGAGTCGCGGACACCTCTGCCCGAAGGGCGTATCGCTGGGCGCGGTACACCACGACCCGGACCGCGTCCGCAGCCCGATGATCAAGGTCGACGGGGCCTGGCAGGAGGTCAGCTGGGACGCGGCGTTTCGTCGCTGCACCGAACTACTGACGCCGGTGATCGAGAAATACGGGATCGGTGCGGTCACCGCCTACACCGGTAACCCACTGGCGCACTCGTTTTCGCTGGCCCGCTACGCCGGCGTGCTGATGGGCATGTCGGGGATGCCGGTCACGTATTCACCGGGAACGGTCGATCAGTGGCCGAAGAACCTGTCGTCGCACCTGATGTACGGCCTCTGGTGGAACTTTCCGGTGCCCGACATCGAGCGCACCGACCTGCTGGTCATTATGGGCGCCAACCCTGCCGCGTCGCAGGGTTCACTGCTGGCCGCACCCGACGTGATGGGCCTGATCGACGGAATTCGCAAACGCGGCAAGGTGATCGTGATCGACCCGGTGCGTACCCAGACCGCGGCCCAGGCCGACGAGTGGCTGCCGATCGTGCCGGGCACCGACGCCGCGTTGCTGCTCGCGGTCGCGCACACGCTGTTCGACGAGGACCTGGTGAATCCCGGGCCGTATGTCGACGGCGTCGACACCATGCGCGCAGTAGCCGCGGACTGGCCGCCGGAGCGGGTCAGCGACGTCACCGGAATCGACGTGGACAGCATCCGGCGTTTGGCGCGCGAGCTTGCCACCGCCGAGCGATCGGTGGTGTACGGCCGAATTGGCTTGTGCAACCAGGAGTTTGGCAGCCTGGCGAGCTGGATGGTCGATGTAATCAACATTTTGACCGGCCATTTCGACACCCCCGGCGGGGCGATGTTCCCCAAGCCGGCGGCCTGGTCGATCACCACGCAGCCGCTGCCCGGCCTCGAGGGCGGTCTCCCGGAATTCGGCCGCTGGCACACCCGGGTGCGCGGCGCCAAGGAAGTGCTCGGGCAGGCTCCAGTGTCGTGCATGACCGAGGAAATCGCCACACCCGGCGACGGGCAACTCAAGGCGCTGATCACGATCGCGGGCAACCCGGTGTTGTCCACGCCCGGCGGCGACAAGCTCGACCAAGTGCTGCCGCTGCTCGAGGCGATGATCTCGGTCGATCTTTGGCTCAACGAGACGACGCGCCATGCCGACGTGATCCTGCCCGGGCTCTCCCCGCTCGAGCAGCCCCACCACGACGACCTGATCTTGCTGTTCGCGATCCACAGCATCGCGAATTACTCCGCGCCGGTGTTCGACCCGGGTGATCGCCCGCACGAATGGGAGATCCTGATCCGGCTGACCGGCCTGTGCACCGGCACACCGGCCGAAGACGTCGACGTCGCCGCGATCGACGACGGTTTCTTCGACTACCTGGCCTTCACCCGGGGTGTCGACGGCGCCGAGATCCGCAAGCTCTACGACCACGGCGGCCCCGAGCGGATGCTGGACCTCACGCTGCGCACCGGGCCCTTCGGGGATCAATACGGCAAGAATCCCGGCGGGCTCACCTTGGACCTGCTCAAGGCGAATCCGAACGGCATCGACTTCGGGCCGATGGTGCCGCAGCTGCCGGAGATTCTGGGCACCCCGGACAAGAAGATCCGGCTGGCTCCGCAATACCTGCTCGACGACTTGCCCCGGCTGGCCGCGCGGATGCAGCGGCCCGCCGAGCCGTTGGTGCTGGTCAGCCGTCGCCACCTGCGGTCGAACAACACCTGGCTGCACAACGTGCCCGCGCTGATGAAGGGCAAGGACCGGTGCACGCTGCTGATTCACCCCGACGACGCGACGCGCTGCGGCGTGAGCGACAACGACGTCGTCACGGTGAAATCGGAGGCCGGCGAGATCAAAGTGCCCGTCGAAGTCACCGACGCGATCAAACCCGGTGTGGTGTCGATGCCGCACGGATGGGGACACGGCAAGCCGGGCACCCGCATGTCGGTCGCCAACAGCTCACCCGGCGCCAACACCAATGCGCTTTCGCTGCCCACCTTTATCGACGAGCCATCCGGTAACGGTGCGCTTAACGGGATACCGGTGACGGTCCTCGAGGATCAAGCACGATACGAAGCCGCGCAGAGCCTCTGACACGCGGAAAACGCAACCCTGCCAACGGTTATGGCGATCGGCACAACGGGGACCGGGCCATAGTCCAAATGCCGCGCGGTGTTGTCTAGTTCACGCTCGCCGTAGTTGCTGAACCCTCAAGGGCAGATCCTCGTAGCAATAGGCAAGAACGCGATATCACCTGCACTGGGGACGGGGGGAGAAGCCATGTATTACTACCTATTCATCGCCATGATCGGCGTTGAGCGCCTGGCCGGGCTCGTCGTCGCGCACCGAAATGCTCAATGGTCAATCGCCCACGGGGGCAGGGAATTCGGCCTAGACCACTACCCGGCGATGGTCAGCCTGCACGCATTGCTGCTGGTTTCGTGCCTAGTGGAAGTCTGGTCCCTGGGGCGACCGTTCGTCCCCTTGCTGGGCTGGCCGATGATCGCCGTCGTGGTGCTCAGCTGCGTTGTCCGCTGGCGCTGCGCCGCGGCCCTGGGGCGACACTGGAATCCGCGGCTCATCGTGATTCCGGGCGCACCGCTGGTTCGGCGCGGTCCGTATCGATGGGTGCGCCACCCCGACTACATCGCGGTGGTCGCCGAGGTCGCGGCGCTCCCGCTGATCCATTCGGCGTGGCTGACGGCGATCGCGTTCAGCATCGCCAACGCGCTGCTGCTGAACGTACGAATTCGTCTGGAAAACGCCGCATTGGCCTACGTCTGAGCTATCAGGGCGCTATCGGTCGGTTCGTCCACTCTCGGTCGGTCCGCCGCGACGAACGGAACCAGCCACCGGCCGCACCGGTACCGCCGTCGGTCGGGATCGTATGGCCCGTGACGAAGGCCGACAGGTCCGAGGCCAGAAACAGGATCACCCGGGCCTGGTCCTCGGGCAGGCCCATCCGTCCCGCCGGAACCCATTGGGGCCACAGCGCTTGCTCGTCTGCGGACAGCCACTGCGAGTAGGGCACCTGCAACGATTCGGTGACGTCGGGTCCAATGGCGTTGACCCGCACCCCGTCCCGGCCCACCTGAACCGCGAGACTGCGGGTGAAATGAATGACGGCCGCCTTGAACGCGGCGTAGACCGGATCCTCGGGGTAGCCGCGCAACCCTTCGACAGAGGAGACGTTGACGATCGAGCCACGGCGTTGACCGACCATCGCTGGCAGGAACGCATGGGTGACCAGGAAGACGTGGTGCAAGTTGATCCGGTAGAGCTCGTCCCACAGTTGCGGGTCGGTGTCGACGAAATCGCCGGGGTGCCGCAACCAATGGCCGACATTGTTGACCAACACGTCGATGCGGCCGAACCGATCCAGCACCGATCGCGCCAGGGCGGCAACCTGGTCGGCGTCTCGCACGTCGGTGACGATCGCCCACGCCACCCCGCCCGACGCCGAGATCTGGTCGGCGGTCCGCCTGGCGAGTTCGTCGTCGATATCGGCGATGACGACCTGGGCGCCGTGCTCTGCGAATAGCTGTGCGGTTGCCGCGCCGATACCGCCCCCGCCGCCGGTCACCACCGCGATCCGGTCGCTCAGCAACGAACCGGCGTGAGGTGGCTGCTCCATGCTCATATCTTCGAGCACTCGCTGAAATCGATTGGCATCGAGGCCGAATTCACCGGTCCGGGACGTGCCTACTCACCACTTACCGTTGGCGGCCGATGTTCTGCCCGACGCGACGGTCTCGAAAAGCACTGGCCCACAGGTCTATTCGTAGGGAGTTCCGATCATTCAAAGTTCCCCGAGGTCCGGGCGACGCGACCGTCCGAACGCACGGCGTGCCGCCACATGCGCGGCGGGCTGTCCGCGACGGCGCGAACCAAACCGGTTGAGCCTTCGCCACGCTGCAGGCCGCAAAAAAAGAACGATGCGGTAACCCGAATCGACGACCAGTCCCCGGAACGGCCCCGACGCCGATACAGTGGGGCTCGTGAGCCGAGCAGCCCCACCCGTGCTGACCGTGCGGTACGAGGGATCCGAACGGACCTTTGCACCCGGCAACGATGTGGTCATCGGGCGTGACTTGCGGGCGGACGTCCGTGTCGCGCATCCGCTGATTTCCCGGATTCACCTGGTGTTGCGCTTCGACCAGGGCCGGTGGATCGCCATCGACAACGGCAGCCTCAATGGCCTGTACGTCAACAACCGCCGGGTCCCGGCCGTCGACATCCAGGACGGCCAGCGCGTCAATATCGGCAACCCGGACGGGCCGACGGTGACCTTCGAGGTCGGCCGCCATCGGGGTTCCGCCGGAACCCCGCCCCTGACGACATCAATCCCGATTTCGACTGGGTCCTACGACCCGCGGCTGCATCAAGGACGCCCACCGACCGGCTCGGTGGCACAGGGCCTGCCCCCGCAGCCACCGGCGAGCCCGTCGCGGCCGATGCCGACGCATTCGCCCAGCGGGCAGCACCCCGGGGCGCCGTCGGGCCAACTCCCGACATATCCGCCCGGTGGTCAGCAGTCCGGTGCACCATCGGGGCCGCTCCCGACGTATCCGACCGGTTCGCAGCCGAGCCATCCGGCCGCGCCGGTGCCGTCGCACCCGACGGGCACCCAACCGGCCGGACCGGCCAGCAGTCCGATGTCCTCGCCGCACATTTACCGGGCCGAGCCCGGGCACGTTCCCCCGGCCGCGCCGGTCGACCCTCCGACCGCCATGACAGGCCGCGTCGGTGGCGACGGCGCGAATCTCGCGACGTCGATGATGAAGATCCTGCGGCCGGGCAAGGCCGGAGGGGACGCGCCGGGCGCGATCAAGATCGGCCGGGCCAATGACAATGACATCGTCATTCCCGAGGTGCTGGCGTCGCGTCACCACGCGACCCTGATCACCACGCCGGGCGGCACGGAGATCCACGACAACCGCAGCATCAACGGCACCTTCGTCAATGGTCAGCGCGTCGACTCCGCGCTGCTGACGGATGGCGACGTCGTCACGATCGGCAACATCGACCTGGTGTTCGCCGGCGGGGCGCTGGCCCGCCGCGATGCCGACACCGCGGCACAGACCCGCCTCGGCGGTCTGGACGTGCGCGGGGTGACCTGGACGATCGAAAACAACAAGACACTGCTCGACGACATCTCGTTGGGCGCCAGTCCCGGAACCCTCACGGCGGTGATCGGTCCGTCCGGTGCCGGCAAGTCGACTTTCGCCCGGCTGGTGGCCGGCTACACCCACCCCACCAACGGCACTGTCGCGTTCGAGGGCCACAACGTCCATGCCGAATACGCCTCGCTCCGCAGCAGGATCGGGATGGTGCCGCAGGACGACGTGGTGCACGGTCAGCTGACCGTGGAACAGGCGCTTGGGTACGCGGCCGAACTTCGGCTGCCGCCCGACACCACCAAGGACGACCGCGAGCAGGTGGTTGCCCGAGTGCTCGAGGAGCTGGAGATGACCCAGCACCTGCACACCCGGGTCGACAAGCTGTCCGGCGGTCAGCGCAAGCGTGCTTCGGTGGCGCTCGAATTGCTGACCGGTCCGTCGCTGCTGATCCTCGACGAGCCGACGTCCGGTCTGGACCCGGCGCTGGACCGCCAGGTCATGACGATGCTGCGGCAGCTGGCCGACGCCGGCCGCGTGGTGCTGGTGGTCACCCATTCGCTGACCTACCTGGACGTCTGCGACCAGGTACTGCTGCTGGCGCCCGGCGGCAAGACCGCGTTCTGCGGGCCGCCCGCCCAAATCGGTGCGGCCATGGGGACGACGAACTGGGCCGACATCTTCAGTTCGGTCGCCGGCGATCCCGATTCAGCCAAGGCGCAATACCTGGCGCGCACCGGCCCGCCACCGCCACCGCCGCCGCCGGAACAACCGGCCGAGATCGGCGATCCGTCGCACACGAGTCTGCTGCGGCAGTTCTCCACGATCGCGCGACGCCAGATCCGGTTGATCGTCTCCGACCGGGGCTATTTCGTCTTTCTTGCGTTGCTGCCGTTCATCATGGGTTCGCTGTCGATGTCCGTGCCGGGCGACGTGGGCTTCGGCATGCCGAACCCGGTGGGCAACGCGCCCACTGAACCGGGGCAGATCTTGGTGCTGTTGAATGTCGGCTCGGTGTTCATGGGGACCGCGTTGACGATCCGAGACCTGATCGGCGAGCGCGCCATCTTCCTGCGAGAACAGGCGGTCGGCCTCTCGACGACCGCCTACTTGCTGGCCAAGGTCTGCGTCTACACCGTGTTCGCGGTGGTGCAGTCGGGCATCGTCACCGTCATCACGCTGCTGGGCAAGGGCGGACCGACGCGGGGCGCCGCGGCGCTGGGGAAGGCTCCGCTGGAGCTCTTCGTCGATGTCGCGGCGACAACGGTCGCCTCGGCGATGCTCGGGTTGGCGCTCTCGGCGATCGCCAAGTCCAACGATCAGATCATGCCGCTGCTGGTGGTTGCGGTGATGTCACAGCTGGTGTTCTCCGGCGGCATGATTCCCGTCACCGGTCGCATCGGGCTCGACCAGATGTCCTGGGTCACCCCGGCACGATGGGGTTTCGCGGCGTCGGCGTCCACCATCGACCTGACCCATTTGGAACCCGGCCCTCAGGTCCCGAAGGACGCACTCTGGCACCACAATGCCGGCACGTGGTGGTTCAACATGGGCATGCTGATCGCGATCAGCGTTTTCTACCTGAGCTTCGTGCGCTGGAAGATTCGCCTCAAAGGTGGGCGCTGACCATTCGACAATGAGGGTCGGCGATCCCGAATGGGTGGCTAGGCCCCCCTGCGGACTGCCTGCTCGGACGCGGCATGCATCCGAGCGGACAGCTGAAGAAGGTCATGCTCGCCAACCCCGCCGGGCAGGGTGTACGCCAGCTGACGCAATTCCACGGCATAGTTGCGCAGCTCCTGGCGGAGACGCGACTCAATAGTTGGCATGACTTCTCCCGAATTTTCGATCAGCCAATTTCAAGATCATCCCAGCCCGGCGCCATTTCGGCGACACGCGCGGCGGGTTTTAACGGGAGCTTGACAGCATATTTACAGAACGAGATTTCGGCGAGCGGGCGATCAGGGGTGCGCGGCAACAAATGTCTCGTTCGGAATACCGTCGGCGAGTAGGGCCGCATCGAATGGCGCGTCGAGGCGGGCGCGCAGTCCTTCTCGATCGATGAGAAGGCTGATCTCGGCGGTTTGGCGGGCGAACAGACGCCCGAAAGTCGGGTAGAGCCAACGCATTACGGCCCGCTCCGCATTGCTACAGCGCGCCGCGCAATAGCCGACATGCCCCAGTTCGTCGGTCAGGATCTCGGTGTAGAGACGGTCGATCCGCGCGGCGACGTCTGGTTCGTCAGCGAACATTTCGACGCCGACGCGGCGCAACTCGTCAAACATGATGCAGCCGGCCATTTCTGCGGCGCCCACGAACGGGAAACCGAATCGCTCGGGGAGAAATACTTCCATCTTGACGAATTGGCGCATCACGAACGGCGGCACCACGACCTGGAACGGCAGGCCGAAAATGTCGAGCACGTAGGCCAACAGCCGGGTGTGATAGTGCTCTTCGAGCGCAAGGTAGATACGCTCGGGTGGCTCGTCCTCGCCGCCGATGCGCCCATAAGTGTCGCCCAAGTCAACGCCGAATCGCTCCGCCTGGTTGAGCTTCGCGGTCGCGAGCAGGAACAGCATTTCGGGGGACAGCCCCGGTTCGGGTCGGCGGCGGCGCAGGTTCCGCATGAACACCCGCCGATCGATCCGACGGTTCGAGCGCACCGGGTCGGCCTCCAATGATGTGAAGAAGTCTTCACGGTTGGCGAGCCGGCGATGCAATAGATCAGCGTCGCCATCCCGGTGCGTGAGGTAATCCCGGTAGCCGTCGATACCCGTGCCGGTCATGTTGCCTCCATTCCTTTGGCGATGGTTTTGACGAATCGGTCCAACAGCGCGGCACGCGTTTTCGACGTTGCGCCGGTGGCTAGCAAGGCGAACAGGCCGGTCATGAAGATCACGCCGAGTTCGCCCGCGTCGGCGTCCGACGACACCTTCCCCGCGGCCTGGGCATCGCCGATTGCGGCGATGACGAACTCGGCCAGAGGGTGTTCGGCGGTCTCGTCCTCGATGGGGCGCGTCGCGGAGAAGTGCAACCCCAGCATGTCCCTGAAGAGCACTGGGCCGAGCCGGTCCTCGGCGGCGAGGACTTGACGCACCAGCAGCCGGAGCATCGAAAGCAGATCGCCGGCCCCGCTCGTCTTGGTGACGAGTTTCGCCACGATCCTGGCTTCTTCGGCCCGCTCGAGCTCGACGAGGATGTGCTCCTTGGTCGGGAAGTGGAAATAGAAGGTGCCGCGCGCGACACCCGTGGCCGCGGCGATCGCCGCGACGTCGGCGCCCGCTAATCCGGATCGCCCGATCTCGGCCACCGCGGCGTCGAAAAGACGTGCGCGCGTTTGCAGTCGCTGCGCCTCTCGAACGTTCACGACCGGGGCAGTCCCCGGGGCCGGTGTCGTCGGCGGCATGGCAGAAACGTATCCCCATTCATTGCCACCTGTCAATGACGAATGTCAGCGAATAGGGGTGACGCTGTCCGTGGGGCGCGCCGAGCGCGGGCGCGCGCGGGCGTAACGTCAGTGCGAAACAGCGGGCGAAATCTCGCAGCGGCGTTACGCTGACGCGGCTGGGTGAAAGGGCAAAGGGGCCGGAATGGATTTCGAACTCGACGCCGGGCAAAACGCATGGCTGACCGAGGTTCGCGAATTCCTCTCCGAGAACGTCACGGCAGAACTACGAGACGAACTGGCCGAGCACGATCTGGAATTCCCCAATGGCGAGGTGGCGCGATTTCGCCGCAAGATCGGTGCCAAGGGCTGGTTCGGACTGAACTGGCCACGGGAGTATGGCGGCCTGGGTCTCGGCGCGGTGCATCAACACCTGCTGATGAGCGAGTTCGAATATTGGGGCGTGCCCGGACCCGACCTCACGGTCACCTCGGTGGCACCGATGATCATGCGGCACGGGACCGAGCAGAACAAGAACGAGTGGCTCCCGCTGATCGCCAAGGGCGAAATGATCTGCGCTGTCGGCTATTCCGAGGCCGAGGCCGGAACCGACCTGGCCAGCCTGCGCACCCGCGCGACACGTGACGGCGAGCACTGGGTAATCGACGGCAGCAAGATCTGGAACAGCGGGGCACAGCGTGCCACGCACGAGTGGCTGTGCGTGCGGACCGACCCGAATGGTGTGCGCCATCGCGGGATTTCGGTGATCATCGTGCCGATCGACAGCCCGGGCGTCGCGATCCGCCCGCTGTACGCGTGGTCTGGCTACCGCACGAACGAGGTGCATTTCGACGACGTGCGGGTCCCCGTCACGAACCTGGTGGGGGAGGTCAACCGCGGCTGGACCTACATCACCGGCGCGCTCGATCTGGAACGCGGTGCGCTGACCAATGCGGGCGATATGCGCCGCGCCGTGGACGAACTGCGCGCACTTGCCCGCAGCCCGCGGCGCGACGGTTCCGTGCCTGCCGACGACGCGGCCCTTCGGCGTCGGCTGGCGCAGGCCGAAGCCGACGTCGAGGTGGCGACGTTGATGGGTTACGAGGCCGCCTCGATCCTGGACAGTGGCGTGATTCCGACCGTGGAGGTCAGCGTCGAGAAGGTCTTCACCAGTGAGCTGCGGCAGCGCATCGCCGATCTGGCACTCGATCTGCTCGGCCCCGACGGCTTGCTCGCGCACCGCAGCGAAACCGCGCCCCTGGCAGGCAAATTCGAACGGCTGTACCGGGCCGCACCGTTGATGCGCTTCGGTGGGGGCACCAACGAGGTGTTGCGTGATGTCATCGCCCAGCGCGGCCATGGAATGCCTTCCTATGGGCGGTGACGCATGAAAGCGATCCCCACCGCCGAACAGCGTGAGTTCGCCGCGTCGGTGCGCGCGCTGTTGGCCGCGGAGTGCCCGGCCAGTCTTGTGCGTGGGCTCGGACAACCCGGCGCGGATCGAAGCACCCCGACGCTGTGGAAGGCATTGGCCGACGCCGGCGTGTTCGGGCTCGCCGTCGCCGAGGAGTACGGCGGCTCGGGTGGCTCGCTGGATGATCTCGCGGTCTTCTACACCGAAGCCGGCCGAGGGTTGTGTCCGACGGCGGTGCACAGCACGATTGCCGCGGCGCTGGCGATCGACCAGCTTGGCTCGCCGGACGTCAAGACGGCATTGCTGCCGCCGCTGGCCGGTGGGACTGCCCGCGGAACCACGGCGTTGTGGAACGCCCGTGACGCCGCGGATGTTTCGGCCGCGCTGCGCGCCGCTCCCGATTCGACCGGGTGGCGGCTGGGCGGGGTCGCGGACTACGTCGCCGACGCCGACGTTGCCGATCTCATCGTGGTGTCAGCCTCGGCGGGCGACCGCACGCTGGTCTTCGCCGTCGACACCAGCACGGCCGGGGTGAGCATCGACCCGCTGGCCATGGCCGGCGGATACCGCGCGTTCGCGGTGCGGTTCGACGATGTGACCGTCGGCGCCGACGCGCTGCTCGACGAAACCGACGGCGACACCCGAACGGCGCTGCGCCGCTTGGCCAATGCGGCGGTGGCGTTGGGGTCACTCGACCTGGTCGGCGTCGGACAGGCGGTGTTGGACCGCACCGTCGAGTACACCAAGCTTCGCCATCAGTTCGGCCGTCCTATCGCCTCCTTCCAGGCGGCGCAGCATCTGATCGCCAACATGCACATAGCCTTGGCCGCGGCGCGATTGGCCGCGCACTCCGCGGTCTTCTGGATCGCGCGCGGAGGGTTGGCGACCCGGCAAACGGCCATCGCGCGCATGCATGCCGGTACGGCGGCCCGGCTGGTCACGCTGGACGCCCATCAATTGCACGGCGGGATCGGCTATGTGACCGAAACAGATCTGCACTTGTGGACCGAGCGGGCAAGGCTCGGTTCAACTCTCGGCGGTGGGGCAGACGTCGCCGCGGCCTGGCTGGCAGAAACCCTGGAGGAGATCCGTGAGTGAGGACACCCTGATCGACGCCGAGTCGGCGTCGCGCGTGGGTACCGTCGCCGCGACCGCGACCGGTGAGGTGAACCGGCGCGATTGGCAGCGGTGGGCGGCGGCGGTCGGTGACCACAACCCGCTGTATTTCGACCCGGATTACGCTCGCGCCAACGGCTTTCGCGACATATTCTGCCCGCCGCTGTATCTGCAGTACGCCGTGCTCGGCGTCGCGCATCTGGATTCGCTGCGGCCCGATGGTTCCTCCGGTGCGGTGTCCGGCGGTCTCGGGTTTCCGCGGGCACCGAAACGAATGGCCGGCGGCGAAAGCTTCACTTTTCACCTGCCGGCCTATCACCGCGACGAGATCGAAATGGTTCGCACCATCGAGTCGATCGTCGAAAAGCAAGGACGCTCCGGCAAATTCGTCCTGGTGACCTGGCACACGGTGTACCGCAACCAGCACGGCGAGCTGGTCGCCGAAGCTTCGACGTCGATGATCGCCCGACCCTAGGAACACAATGAGTGAGCAGGTGTTTTACGACGACATCGACGTGGGTGAGCAGATTCCCGCGCTGACCGTCACCGCCGACGAAACCCAGCTGTTCTTTTTCAGCGCCGCCACCTACAACGGTCACCGCATTCACTACGACAAAGAGTGGGCACGCGATGTCGAAGGCTACGACAACGTATTGGTGCACGGCCCGCTTCAGGCGGCGCTGCTGGCCCGTGCGGTCGGTGACTGGATCGGCGGGCGCGGTCGTCTGGTGTCGTTCTCGGTGCAGAACCGGGCAACCGCGTTGCCCGGCGAGCCGCTGACGTTCGGCGGAGTGGTCACCGGCAAACGCCTGACGAGCGGCGCCGGCCTGGTGGACCTCGAGATCGCCGGCCGCCGCGACGACACCGTCCTGATGCCCGGAACCGCGACGGTCGAGTTACCCCTTCGAGAAAACATCAGCGGAACGCCCTCGTGACGGGATTGCGAGGCGAAGCGGCCATCGTCGGCATCGCGGAGTTGCCGGCGCAGCGCCGTCCGACCGGGCCGCCGCTGTTCACCCTCGACCAGTACGCGCTGCTGGCGAAGATGGCCGTCGAGGATGCCGGTGTCGATCCGGCGCACATCAACGGTCTGCTCACCCATGGCGTGGCCGAATCGGCGATGTTCGCCCCGGCCACTTTGTGCGAATACCTGGGTTTGGCCCTTGATTTCGGCGAGCGCGTCGATCTGGGCGGGGCCACCTCTGCCGGAATGATCTGGCGCGCCGCCGCCGCGATCGAACTCGGCATCTGCGAGGCGGTGCTCGCCGTGGTGCCCGGTTCGGCATCGGTGCCCCAATCCGAACAACGCCCGGCGCCCGCCCCGAACTGGTATGGGGCGTCGTCGAACAACTATGGGTCGCCGCAGGCCGAGTTCGAAATCCCGTACGGCAACCTGGGTCAGAATGCCCCGTACGCACAGATCGCCCAGCGCTACGCCGCGGAATTCGGCTACGATCCCGCCGCGGTCGCCAAGATCGCGGTCGACCAACGCACCAACGCCTGCGCACATCCCGGCGCGGTTTTCCACGGCACCCCGATCACCGTCGACGACGTCCTGGACAGCCCGATGATCGCCGACCCGATCCACATGCTGGAAACCGTGATGCGGGTGCACGGGGGAGTAGGGGTCCTGCTCGCCAACGCCGACATTGCCCGCCGTGGCCGCCGTCGCCCGGTGTGGATCAAGGGTTTTGGCGAGCACATCGCCTTCAAGACCCCGACCTACGCCGACGACCTGCTGCATACCCCGATCGCACGTGCCGCCGACAAGGCGTTTGCCATGTCAGGGCTGGATCGGTCCGATGTCGACGTCGCCTCGATCTACGACTGCTACACGATCACGGTGCTGATGAGCCTGGAAGACGCCGGCTTCTGCGCCAAAGGCCTAGGCATGTCCTGGGTTACCGAGCACGATCTCACCTACCGCGGCGACTTCCCGCTCAACACCGCCGGCGGTCAGCTGTCGTTTGGTCAGGCCGGTATGGCCGGCGGCATGCATCATGTCGTCGATGGCGCGCGGCAGGTGATGGGACGAGCCGGCGACGCCCAAGTGCCGGACTGCCACACCGCATTCGTCACCGGCAACGGCGGGATCATGAGCGAGCAGGTCGCACTGATCATGCGGGGGGACTGACGCCTTGACTACGCCGGTTCCCGAGCCCACCCCGGTCTCAAAGCCCTTCTGGGATGGCCTGGCCCAGCACCGAATCGTGGTGCAGTACTCGCCCTCGCTACAACGCTACGTCTTCTATCCGCGCACGCTTGCCCCCGGAACCCTGGCCGACGACCTGGAATGGCGCGAAATCGATGGTGCGGGAACGCTGTACACCTTCACCGTCGCTCGCCGACCCACCGGCCCGCCCTGGGCCGACGCGGTACCGCAGTTGTTGGCCGTGGTGCAGTGGGACGCCGGTCCGCGGATCAGCACCGAATTGGTCGACATCGACCCGAGCGACATCCGGATCGGCATGCGGGTGGAGCCGGTGTTCTACGATCTGCCCGAGGCCGGCATCACCCTCTTGAGATACCGGCCCGCGTGACCTCAACGGTGAGGTCGGAGGTGCAGATGGACGATGTCGTGCAGGCAATGCTCGACCAGTTGAACGCCGGATTCCCGCGCGTCGAGACCATGACCGGTGCGCAGGCGCGCGCGGCGGTGGCCGCACGGCGCATGCCGGTCACCAACTCCGACGACGTCGAGAGCGCCACCGACCGGTCGGTGCAGGGCCCCGACGGCGCCATCGGAGTACGCATCTACTCCCCGCACGGCGAGGACGCGACGGACCGCGCCGCGATCGTGTTCTACCACGGGGGCGGATTCGTCTTCTGCGACAGGGAATCCCACGATGGATTCTGCCGGGCCCTGGCCCGCGGCAGCCGGGCCGTGGTGGTGTCGGTCGACTACCGTCTCGCTCCGGAACATCCCGCGCCCGCCGCGGTGCTCGACGCGTTCACGGTGTTCTGCTGGGTGGTCGAGCACGCCGCCGAGCTGGGTCTCGACCCGACCCGCATCGCCGTCGCCGGTGACAGCGCCGGCGGCAATCTCGCCGCGGTCACCGCGATCCTGTGCCGCGACCGCGGAGTCACCCAACCTGTCGCGCAGTTGCTGATCTACCCGGCGATCGATCCGACTTTCGACACCGACAGTTACCACCGCTACGCCACCGGATACTTCAACACCCGCGCCGCAATGCAGTGGTACTGGCGCCAATACCTCAGTGCTGCAACGGCTGTCGACCCCCCCTACCTGGTCGCTCCCGCCCGGGCGGCCTCTCATGCGGGCCTGGCACCCGCCGTGATCGTCACCGCCGGGTGCGATCCCCTGCACAGCGAGGGGGGCGAGTATGCGCGCCTGTTGCGCGACGCGGGGGTGCCGGTCGTGCACCGGGACTTTCCCGGACTGTTCCACGGCTTCATGACCATCCAGTCCTTCGGACCGGCCGCATCGGCGCAGCATCTGGTCTGTGCCGACCTGCGTGAGCTACTGCTCCCGGCCTACCGAGGTGCCCCGACATGACCGAGGTATGCGACGTCATTGTGATCGGCGCCGGGTTCGCCGGGCTTTACGCCGTGCACCGACTGGCCTCTTCGGACCTTTCGGTGATCGCCCTCGAGGCGGCCCCCGATGTGGGCGGCACCTGGTACTGGAACCGCTATCCCGGAGCGCGGTGCGACGTCGAAAGTGTGGACTACTCCTATTCTTTCGACGACGAACTGCAGAGAAGCTGGCAGTGGAGCGAACGCTTTGCCGCCCAGCCGGAGATCCTGGCCTACCTGCGGCACGTCGCGGACCGTTTTGATCTGCGTCGCCACTACCGATTCGGTGTCGACGTGGTCGGCGCCGCGTTCGATCGAGCTCGCTGGCAGATCGAGACCGCGACCGGACAGACATATGCGGCGCAGTTTCTGGTGTGTGCAACCGGCTGCCTGTCCGCGGTGAACCGGCCTAATATCGCAGGCGTTGAAGACTTTTCGGGCGAAGTGTATTTCACGGCCGCATGGCCGCGTGACGATCCCGATCTGCGCGACAAGCTGGTCGGCCTGATCGGCACGGGATCATCCGGGATTCAGGTGGCGCCGATCATCGCCGCTCAAGCGCAGAACCTTGTCGTATTCCAGCGATCCCCGAACTACACCATCCCGATGCCAAACCGGCCGTGGTCGGTCGAGGAACAACGAGAGATCCAGGAGCAGTATCCCGAGCGTCGCCGCGCCTCCGCCTACGCGGCGGCCGGCACGCCGCACGGCACCTACCACAAGAACGCCGTCGACGCCGAACCTGATGAGCGGGCCGACGCGCTGTGGAAGCGCTGGCGCGAGGGTGGCGTTCTTTTCGCCAAGACCTTCCCCGACCAGACCAGCGACCTGGCCGCCAACGACGTCGCCCGGCAATTCGCCGAGGAGCGGATCCGCGAAATCGTCACCGATCCCGCCGTCGCAACCGACCTCATCCCGGTCGACCACCCGATCGGAACCAAACGGATCTGCACCGACAACGGGTACTACGCCAGCTTCAACCGCGACAACGTACGGCTGGTGAACCTGCGCCGCGAGCCCATCACCGAGATCAGCGCGCACGGTGTACGAACCACCCAAGCGACATATCCCCTCGACGTGCTGATCTTCGCCACCGGCTTCGACGCCATGACCGGGGCGTTGACCCGCATCAACCCGAGCGGGCCCGGGGGAGAGCGATTACGGGACATCTGGAGCGACGGCCCGCTGACCTTCCTCGGTCTGATGGTGCCGGGTCTGCCGAACCTGTTCACGATCAGCGGGCCGGGCAGCCCCTCGGTGCTGGCCAACATGGTGTTGCACGCCGAGGTTCAGGTCGACTGGGTCATCGATCTGGTGCGAGCCGTGCGACAGCAGGGGGTCAGCGAGGTCGAGCCACGCCTCGATGCGGCCCGCACCTGGACAGCTCAGGTGGCCCAGGCCGCCGAGCGGACGTTGTTCCCCAGGGCGGCGTCGTCGTGGTATCTGGGCGCCAACATCGAAGGCAAGAAGCGCACCTTCATGCCCTACATCGGAGGGTTCGGCACCTACCGGCGCCAGTGCGACGATGTGGCCCACCACGATTACGCCGGATTGGTGTTGACCACCCGATGACGTCAAAGAGGAAGTGAGACAGTGCCGGAGACGGTTCAGCAGCTATTGCGGCAGCGCAGGCACGACGACACTCACGCGATCGCGTACGGCGAGGCGAGCTGGACCTGGCGCGAGCACCTCGCCGAGGCCGAGGCCGAGGCCGCCGCGCTGATCACCCTCGCCGATCCGGCCCGCCCGTTGCATGTCGGTGCCGCGCTGGGCAATTCACCGGCGATGCTGCGCGCGATGGCCGCCGCCGCGCTCGGCGGCTATGTGCTGTGCGGCCTCAACACCACCCGTCGCGGGCCCGCGCTGCTCTCCGACATCCAGCGTTCCGACTGCCAGATCATCCTCGTCGACGCTGAGCACCTGCCCTTGTTGGAGGGCTTGGATCTCAACGGAATTCACGTTCTTGACGTGGGCGCAGCGGGTTACGCCGATGCGGTCGCCGCGGCGCCGGCTTTGACTCCGCACCGCGAGGTCACCGCCGCCGACACGTTCATGATGATCTTCACCTCCGGAACCAGCGGCAATCCCAAGGCCGTGCGGTTCGCGCACGGGATGGCGATCATGTGCGGCGCCAGTCTGATCTTTCAATACGACGTCACCGCGGACGATGTCTGCTACCTGGCCATGCCACTGTTTCACTCCAACGGCGTTGCCGCCGGCTGGGCCGTCGCCATCGGCAGCGGTGCGCTGATGGTCCCCGCCAAGTTCTCACCGACGCGGTTCATCGACGACGTCCGCCGCTACCGCGTGACCTACCTGAACTACGTCGGCAAGCCACTAGCCCTGATCCTTTCCACCCCCGAGCGTCCCGACGACGCCGACACCACGCTGCGCATGGCGTTCGGCAACGAGGCAACGGATCGCGATATCGCGGAATTCGCACGGCGTTTCGGGTGCCGCGTGGTCGACAGCTTCGGGTCCAGCGAATTCGCGGTGATCGTGGTGCGCGAAGACGGCACGCCGCCGGGCTCGATCGGCAAGCCCTATCCCGGAGTCGGCATCTACAACCCGACGACCCTGAAAGAGTGTGCCGTCGCGCAGTTCGACGAACACGGCGCACTGACCAACTTCGACGACGCCGTCGGCGAACTGGTCAACACCCAGGGGGCGGGGCCGTTCGTCGGCTACTACAACGACCCGGATGCGACGGCCGAGCGGATGCGACACGGCATGTACTGGGCCGGCGATTTGGCCTACCGCGACTCCGACGGCTGGATCTACCTGGCCGGCCGCACCGCCGACTGGATGCGGGTGGACGGCGAGAACCTCGCGGCGGCACCGATCGAGCGGATCCTGGAACGCCTGCCGCAGGTTAGCCAGGTCGCGGTGTATGCCGTGCCGGACGAGCGGGTCGGCGACCAGGTCATGGCGGCGCTGGTGCTTCGTCGCGGGATGGATCTGCGGCCAACCGATCTCGAGGAGTTCCTGGCCGCACAAGGCGACCTCTCACCGAAGGCGTGGCCGCGCTACGTGCGCATCAACGACGACCTGCCGGCGACGGCCACCAACAAGATCCTCAAGCGCGAGCTGACCGCTACCGGCATCAGTGCCGAGGACGGGATCTTACTGACCCGAGAGCCGCGCGGCACCACGTATATGTATGCCGTGCAACCAGTTTCGGAGACAGCGCCCTCGTAGCTCACTCCGCCGTGCTGGGCGCTTCGCCGAAGCGGGCCAGGACCAGGGTGCCGGCCACCGCCACGACGAAGCCCAGGATGACCACCCAGCCCCAGCCGGGTCGCGCGGTATCGCCCAGCCATAGCACGCCGACAAGTGCGGGCGCGATGGTCTCCCCGACGACCATGGCGGCCACCGTGGTGGTGACCGATCCGCGTTGCAGTGCGGACGTGAACAGCAGGAATCCCGCGGCGCCGCCTCCCGCCGCGGCGTACAGCGCCGGGTTGGTGTAGAAGGCGGCCTTGGTCGGATCGATCTCCTCGAGCATGCGCACCCCGATCTCGACGACGCCGAACCCGCTGCCGGCGGCCAGGCCCAGTGCGAGCGAGCGCTCACCGTCGGGCAACCGGCCGGCGATTGCACCGCCGAGGAATATCACGACGACGACGCCGATCAGCGCCCAGCCGAGTCCGGGTGGGCCATGGCGGAAGTGTCCTGGCCCGGCGGCAGCAGCGAGTGCGACGAGGCTCAGGCAGACGACACCCACGGCCGTCCACTCGGCCCTGGAGAGCCGGGCCGAGAGCACCCAGACGGACACGATGCCGGTGACCGCGATCGAGGCGGCCAGCGCCGCGGCGACGACGTAGATGGGCACCAATCGCAGCGCCGCGACCTGCAGTACGAAACCGAGTCCGTCCAGTCCAATGCCCACGAGGTAGCGCCACTGGCGCAGCGCGCGCAGCAGCAGCATCGCGTCGACGCCGGACTTGCCGCTGGATTCCACCGACCGCGCCGCGACGGCCTGCAGTACCGAGGCGGTGCCGTAGCACACCGAGCAGCCCAGAGCGAGTAGGAATCCGATCAGCACAGTGCAGACAGTAGCCGAGCTAGCCGCTTGTCGGCGCCGTTAGCTGCAGCTCGAGGGCAAGCGCTTTCAGGCGTGCCGAATAGGCTTGGACCTAGCCGTGACGTGTCACGAAATGACTGACCGCGTCGGCAATCTCGCGGGGGTAATCCTCTTGTAGAAAGTGCTTGCCCGGCAGCAGGATCGGCTCCGTTACGCCGGTGGCGCGTTGCGCCTGGACGCCTTGACGTCGCCACGGCAACATCGCGTCGCGTGCTCCCCAAACGATTTGCACCGGGTGGGGCCGTTGGTGGACGGCATCAAGGTACTGCTGCTGCTTGGCGCCGTTCAGCTCGAAACCGCGCATGATTTTCAGGAATGCCCGCCCGCCGTCGTCGCCGAAGAGCAGCGGTAGCCAGCAGGCGATTTCGGCGTTCGGCACGCGGCGGCTCACCCCGAAGAGTCGCATGATGGACAGAAAGGCGCCCGGCACGCGCAGGGACGCCAGCCAGGCTTCTCCGATGCCCCGGTGCGCGAAAGGTTCCATCGGCCATGGTCGATGGAACGACTCCACTTCGATGAGTGTGTTCAGTAACGTCATCGACAGCACCCGCTCGGGTACGGCGTTGGCCGCCTCGAATCCGATGGGCCCGCCGATATCGTGCACGACCAGGTGGAAGCGGTCGAGGTGCAATTCGTTGATCGCCGACAGCAACCATCGGCCAAGTCCGGTCCAGGTGTAGTCGGCATCGATGGGCCGTTCCGCAAGCCCAAGGCCGGGCAGGTCGATCGCAATGGCGCGTAACCCGCTGGCAGCGATTGCCGGCACCACCTTGCGGTAGAGGTAAGCCGAGGACGGAACGCCATGCACGCACACCACCGCAGGTGCGTCGGGCGGGCCGTCGTCAAGGGCAAACGACGAAATGCCCCCGGCCGTGAAGGTACGGCCGGATGAGCGATAACGCTCGAGCAGCCCGGTGACCTGTGCGGTGTTCACGCGAGCGGTTCCGCCCAGAATTGGCGGTTTGTTGCGGCCATGTGCCGTAGTCCTTTCCCGTTCGGGACATACGCCATCTTCGGCTTCAAAGTTGAACACCGCAGCGGGCGGAAAGCATGCGTGCGCGCGGCGCCCATCCGTTTGCGTCGGATGGTGAAGGCGAACTGGGGATGCTGCGTCAGGGGCGTGTTTCGGCCGGGGGCCGGCACAGCGGTGCGAGGTAGTACAACACCAGGGCGGTGACTATGCCGTAGCCCAGATGCGGAATCAGGTCGCTGATCCAGTCGACGAGGCTCCAGGTAAGCGGATTGGTGACCCCGAGAACGGTCATCGGCCCGTTGGTGCCCACCAGCGCGAGGGCCGACGCGACCAGCGTGGCGACCAGCAATCCGGGCCGCCAGCCCAGGGCATACGCCACCCCGAGAATGATGCCCATCCCGATGCCCGCGGCGTAGCCGGTGAGCGCGCCGAGGCCCGAGATCCGGTGGGCGAGCACGTCGCCGCTGCCGGGAACCGTGACGCCGAACAGCCTTGCCATGGCTTCGACGGTCCGTTCCGGTGTGCTGCTGGT
The DNA here is from genome assembly GCF_026625985.1 of Mycobacterium sp. Aquia_213. NCBI lineage: Bacteria > Bacillati > Actinomycetota > Actinomycetes > Mycobacteriales > Mycobacteriaceae > Mycobacterium > Mycobacterium sp. Aquia_213. The sequence goes on along the minus strand of NZ_CP113116.1, from coordinate 3,028,128 downwards.
CGGACGGCCCCGCACCGCGATGTCTAGGTAGGTGATGACATTCAAGGTGGTGGTGCCTGCGGCGCCCGCGGCCGCGCCGCTGAGCACGCCCGGCCAGAGTCGTTTGGCTTGCAGTCCCGACCGGATGGCAGATTGCCTGGTTTCCATAATGACCGTCTCCTCGGCTGCCCGGCGACCGCGAGCTCTACACAGCATGCCGCAAAAGATCTAAAATTCTGCACGTGCTCAACCGCACGGGCAGGACGGTCGCCGCAGCGTGCAGCGGTGCGGCCGGACTTGCCCTGGCGCTCGGCGGTTTCGGCGGTGTCGGTGTGCCGCACACCAACGCGGACCCGCCGTCGACTGCGACCCCGGCGCATGGGTTGTAGGCGGTCAACGGATTCGCGCGAAGAGGTTACTGTGGATGGGGTGGCGATCTACATAGGCAGGACGGTAGCCGCGTTGTGCGGTGGTGCGGCCGTACTTGCCCTGGCGTTCGGCGGTATTGACGCACCTGACCAGTCGCAGCGTAGCGCGACCGTCCCTTCGTCGACTGTCGTCCCCGCGCCCCCCGGGGATGGTGGCGGCGCCCTACCGGTCAAGCCCGCCGGCGGCGGCGGTGGCTGCATCTCCGGCCTGAACTGTGGGCCCATCAACCCCGACCGGCCGCCGCCCCCGAAGCGGCCCCCGCGTCTTGTGCATGGTCCGGGAGATCCTCTGCCATTGCCGCAGCATCCATAGCCGGGTAGCTCGGCGCTGACCCGCCAACCGAATCACGAGCGGTGTTCCTATCATTTGGTAATGAGCGCCGGTGAGCTGGATACCGTGGGCTCGCCGGCATTCACCGACGAGGACCCGGCCCGGTTTCGCGCGGCCGGATGGTGGTCCGACTCGACATTGTCGGACGCGGTGCGCCGCAACGCCGAACAATCACCGGATCGCTCCGCGTATTGCGACGAACCCGGCACCGCCCTGACGTGGCGTGAATTCGAATCTGCGACAACCAATTTAGCTGGCCAACTGACTGGCCTCGGCATTGCGGGTGGCGATCGAGTTGCGGTGTGGCACAGCGACTCCGCGGCGATCCACGTGCTGTTCGTTGCGATCGAACGGTGCGGCGCCGTCGTCGTCGGCATCGGCGCCCGCGCCGGTACCCGCGAGGTGGGCGCACTACTGCGCAATGCGCAGCCGACCATCCTGATCAGCGACCCCAAGTACAGCGAAGCCGCAACCCGGGCCGCTTCAGAATCATCGGTTCCCCTGCTGGTCCTGGGTCAGGAAGCGGGTCTGCCGCGCCTCGACAGCGACGTACGGCCCCGGGCGGTTGCCGTCGAATCTCAACTCGGTGCCGACGATGTTTTCCTGATCAATTCCACGTCGGGGACGACGGGGTTGCCCAAGTGCGTCGTGCACACGCAGAACCGGTGGCATTACTTTCACCAGAAGGCCGTTGCGAACGGGCTGCTGACATCCGACGACGTGTTCTTGCCGGTCATCCCCATGCCCTTCGGCTTCGGAATATGGACCAGCCACACCACCCCGATCTACCTCGGTGCCAGCTCGGTGATCCTGGAGCGGTTCACCGCGCGCGCGGCGTGTGAGGCGATAGCCCGGCACAAGGTCACCGTATTATGTTGCGTGAGCTCGCAATTGACGATGCTGATGGCCGACCGCACGTCCCGGGATTACGACCTGAGCTCGCTGCGTGTCGTTTTCACCGGCGGCGAGGCGATACCGTATCGGCCGGCGGCCGAATTCGAAGAGCTCACCGGTGCCAAGATCCTGCAATTCTATGGCTCGAACGAAACCGGCCTGCTCAGCGCGACAACCGTGCATGACCCGCTGGACCGTCGACTTCGTACCGGAGGCCGGATCGTTCCCGAAATGGCGGTCCGGCTCTTCGACGGCGATCAAGACGTCACCGCGACCGGACGGGGCCAGCCGGCGTGCCGAGGCCCGGCCACCAGCCTCGGCTATCTCGGGGGTACCGACCACGACAAGCTGTTCACCCCCGACGGGTGGATGCTGATGGGCGATATCTGTGAGCTCGACGCCGAGGGCTACCTGACCATTACCGGCCGAACGTCCGACTTCATCCTGCGCGCCGGCAAGAACATCAGCGCATCGCAGGTCGAGGACGCCGTGATGACGCATCCGGCGATCGCGCTGGCGGCGGCGGTGGCGATGCCCGATCCGGTGTTCGGGGAACGGGTCTGCCTCTACGCCGAACTCGCCGACTCCGCGAGCGTCGACCTGCCCGCGCTCGTCAACCACCTGTTGGCACTGGGGGTTTCCAAGGAACTGCTGCCCGAACGCCTCATCGTCGTCGACGAGATACCCCGGTCGTCTGGCGGAAAGGTCGCCAAAGGCGATCTCCGCCACGATATTCGAGCAAGGATGGAGGCCGACCATGAACACGCCTAATCCACGACGAGGTGGCCTGGAGGTGTGGGCACCGTCCGTGGTGCCGCCGATCGGTGTCGAGCTGTCCAACGAGCAGGCGCTCGCCGTGGCTTTCCGCCACCTGGCCGGGATCGGGTTCTCCGAGAACATGGCCGGACACATCACCTGGCAGCTGGACGGACAAACCGACATGTTGGTCAATCCGTGGGGCCTGTGGTGGCAGGAACTGACCGCGTCCGATATCTGCTTGGTGGACAGTGAAGCTCGGGTGGTCCGCGGTCGGTGGGATGTCACTCCGGCGATCCATATTCATACCGAGTTGCACCGGGCCCGCGAGGACGCCCGGGTGGTCATTCACAATCATCCGTATTACGTGTGTGTGCTCGCCGCACTGGGCAGACTGCCCGAGCTGGTGCACCAGACCGGCTCGCTGTTTCTGGACGACCTGTGCCTGGTCGGCGCCTACGACGGCGAGATCGACAGCCCAGGCCGCGCAGCCGATCTCGCGGCGCGCATCGGCGGTGCCAACCTGACGATTCTGGCCAACCACGGCGTCATCGCGACCGGCCGCAACCTGGCCGAGGCGGTGTACCGGGCGGCGTCGATCGAGCGGGTATGCAAGCTGGCCTACGACGTCCTGCTCACCGGCAAGGAGCCGGTCGCGATGAACTGGTCCGACATGGTGGGCATGCAGCGATCGCTGATCGAGCGGGCCGCAGACGTGTACTGGGCCGGGGCAGCGCGGATGACCATCAAGGCGGACCCCGATGTACTCAGCTGAGCCCACTCGGAGCCATCACCACCCACTCGACGCGCAAGGGGATCGCCGCTGATGAAATCGATCGACGAGCTGGCCTCGAACCTGAACTTCACCACGGCCAAGACCGGCGACGACCGCTCCGTCACCTTCCTGCCGGACCCGCCCCGGGCGCCGCGCCGTTACACGGTGATCTCGGCCGACGACCACATCGTCGAACCACCAGATACGTTCACCGGCCGGCTGCCACGAAAGTTCGCCGACCGCGCGCCGCGGGTCGTCGACACCGACAGCGGCGGACAGACCTGGGTCTACGACAATCGGGAACTGCCCAACGTCGGGTTCAACGCCGTGGTCGGGCGACCGGTGGCCGAGTACGGCTTCGAGCCGGTCCGATTCGACGAAATGCGCAGGGGTGCATGGGATATCCATGAACGCGTCAAAGACATGGACCTCAACGGCATCTACGCGTCGCTGAACTTTCCCTCGTTCCTGCCCGGATTCGCCGGCCAGCGGTTGCAGCAGGTGACCAAGGATCGCGATCTGGCGCTGGCCTCGGTTCGCGCCTGGAACGACTGGCACCTCGAGGTGTGGGCCGGGTCGTATCCCGAACGGATCATTCCCTGCCAGCTGCCCTGGCTGCTGGACCCCGAATTGGGCGCCAAGATGATCCGCGAGAACGCCGAGCGCGGCTTCCACGCCGTGACGTTCAGCGAGAACCCCGCGATGCTCGGCTTGCCGAGTATCCACTCGGGACACTGGGATCCGATCATGGCCGCGTGCGCCGAGACCGCAACGGTGGTGAATCTGCACATCGGATCTTCGGGTTCCTCCCCGTCGACCACCGAGGACGCGCCGCCGGACGTACAGGGCGTGCTGTTCTTCGCCTACGCCATTTCGGCGGCCGTCGACTGGTTGTACTCCGGATTGCCCAGCAGATTCCCGGATCTCAAGATCTGTCTGTCCGAAGGCGGAATCGGTTGGGTGGCAGGCTTACTCGACCGCCTCGACCACATGCTCAGCTATCACGCGATGTACGGCACCTGGCAGGCGCTGGGGGAGAAGCTCACTCCCGCAGAGGTTTTCACCCGTAATTTCTGGTTCTGCGCAGTGGAGGACAAGTCGTCGTTCGTCCAGCGGGACCGAATCGGTATGGACAACATCATGCTCGAAGCCGATTACCCGCACTGCGACTCGACCTGGCCGCACACTCAACAGACGATCCACGATGAGATCGGTGATCTGCCGGCGGACGCGATCCGCAAGTTCACCTGGGAGAACGCGTCGCGCTTGTACCAACATCCGGTGCCGGCCGCCGTCCAGCAGGATCCCGAGGCGTTCTGACGGATCACTTGCCGGCCTTCGGGCAGGGGCAGTCACCGGCGTCGGCCAGCGCTTCCGTCTGCGCCGCGGTGCGGTACGACGCCGGTCGCTCGGTCCACGTGCTGTGGGCGACGCCGGGCTGGCCGGGGCTGTTGCGGATTTCTTCGGCCTTCGTGGTCCTCGAGGCAACCGGCGTCGTGCTCACCGACGTCGTCGCCGAGGCTTCGAGGCACGACGGCGTCACGACCCAATCCATGAATTGCCATACCGCGGCAACCAGAGTGATCAGCAGCAACACCGTCGCGACGGCGTGGGCCACCAGGTAATAGCAGTATCCGGTTGAAGTTGGCGGTGAACCGTCGCCAGCAGCAACCATTTTGAACGTCACCTGTCGCATCGAGAGGCCCCTTTCTTGAACCTAGCGGTGTCACCCGCCACAACCCTCGCTCGATAGGTCTTCGGAGCACCGGGGCGGTTGGATGGGCACCCTTCGATTGGAGGCGCCTGCAGCCGCCGTGACCAGCCCGTTTGTCCCGCCGCGGACTTGGGGGTGGCCATCTTGGCCTCGGATGCGCTTCGCTGTCCGTACGGAGTTACGGCGCTAATCCAGGAGGGGACAGTGACGTCGGCCAAGGTTGATTTCAGTTCGGTGCGTTGGGGCTCGGTGGAGTGGACGAACCTCGTGACGTTGTACCTGCGTGCCCACGAAAGCCGTTCCCGGCATCCGATTCTCGGTGACGAGGCCGCCGCGGAGGCCGTCGACCGGATCGACTACGACTTCAAACGCATCCACCGGAACTCATTGCCGGCGTCCAACCAGTACCTGGTCGCGCTACGTGCAAAGCAGCTCGACATATGGTGCGCTGATTTCCTTGCGCGCCATCCCGACGCGGTCGTCTTGCACCTGGGCGCTGGCCTGGACGGCCGCGTCTTCCGCCTCGAAGTACCGCCGGCGGTGCTGTGGTTCGACCTCGACCAGCCCAGCGTCATCGAGCTTCGCCGGCAACTGTATGACGAAACCGAGCGCTACCGGATGATCGGCTCGTCGGTGACCGATCGGCAGTGGCTCGATCAGATTCCCACCGGCCACCCCACACTCGTCGTCGCCGAGGGCCTGCTGATGTACGTGGACGAGAGTGGAGTCCATCAGCTGTTCGCACGTCTGCTGGACCGATTCGATTGCGGCGAACTGCAATTCGACACGCTCTCGGCACTGGCGCCGGTGATGTCGAAAGTGCTCACCAGGGGCATCATCAAGTGGGGCATCGGCAACGCGCGCGACATCGAAACGTGGAATCCGAAGCTGCGAATGGTCGATCAGACATCGGCACTGACCGGCTACCAGAAGATCGACAGCACCCTGGTGCGCTGGATCTACCGATTCGTCAGTGCCTCGCCGTTCGGCCCGTACGACATGCTCAACCGCTTTGAGTTCTAGAGCTTTGGCGGGCTCACCGCTGGTTGCCCAACATCCCCAGATCCGCGCGAGCTTCGTCGATAAGGTCCACTCGGGCCCGAATCATCGCGGTGCGTCGTGAATCGAACTCCCTGATCGCCGCGTCGACTTTCTGGCGATCCATCGGGGTGCGCAGATATTCGGTATTCAGCGCCGCGTAGGCAGTGGAGAGGGAGTTGTTGGCCTCGCGCAGGGCCAGCGTCCGAAGCCGCATGGATGCCGATCCGACCAAGTCGACCGCCGCCGCGGCATTGGACAATTGGAGGCTTGCGGATTCCCATTTACCGATTTCGTCAAGGAAGGCTGGTTCGGTAAGTGGGTCGGCCACTCGGTTGTATCGAGAAATATCGACCTCTTGCTCGATGGCCACCATGATCTGCATCTTGGCCAAGAGTTCTGTATAGGTGCTCTTGCGCTCATTTCGCGCAAATTCGACTTCGCTTTGTTTGCGCACGGTTTCAGCCGTAGCAACGCTGGTTTGGTACGCGAAATACGAGGCGGCAACTGCGACGATAAGGGTGGCCAGCATTCCCGCGAGCGCCAAAACAAGTTCCTTGGTCCAGAAACGGTGCGCGGGCTGGGCGAGCTGAATGGGTGCGGTCGTCCGATCGGAAGCAACGACAGTCGGCGCGTCGGTAGGAGCCAGTTCGGTAACCGCACCGTGGGGTGCGTCGACCGTGTGCCGGATCTTGGTCACATCGGCTGGCGAGGTGTCCACCCGCACAATTTAACGGCTGTGAGCTTTGAGCGCATATCGAAAGTACCGCTTATACACCATTGTTTCACCTCGCGTATCGGTAGTTTGCGGCCTGCATTATCCGAACAATTCAATGTTCGGCGCGGCCCCATTAGGTGCTTACGAGACGCTGAACCGCGCCGAGTACTGCCTGGACGGCACTGACTGGTCACAGCAGGCGGGTCGGGTGATCTCGCAAATTCCATTAATTTGCTGCATTACCGATCGGGAGGGGGTAGCGTCAAGGCACAGCTGGGGGTGTCGGGGCCTCAAGCGCGTAGATATGCGTGAGCATGAACAGGAGGTTTGCCGTGAGAAAGATGATAGCCGCTAGTGTCCTGGCGTTTGCTGGGCTAATGACCACCGGCGTGGGTATCAGCAACGCCGATGAGATTCTGGTTGAGGGTAACTACGCGACTCAGGCGGGCTGTATGGCGGACGGTCCGCACGTCGAGGTCGTCCACCCCGGGACCTGGACTCATTTCTCATGTGTCCAGCATTCGGATGGCCTTTGGTACCTGTACCTGAGCAACTGAGTTCTTCAGCCGCGAATAATCACAGATTAGAAGCAAGCCGCCGCAGGATGTCCGCGGTGGGTTCGGCGGTCGCGTGCCGGTATCCGGTGCCTGCCCACAGGTGGACGTAGTCGGGTTTCCCTGCTGCCGCAGCGGCTTTGCGCAGCGGGCTGGTCAGGTAATGAAGTGCGGGATAGCCGAACGGTGCCTGGGCCTCGTGGTCGTCGATGAACGTGTTGCGCAACCCGCGGGCGGGGCGTCCGGTGAAGGCATGGGTCAACACCGTCTCGGTCCGAGCGGGATCGGTCAGGGCGGCCTGGTGAGTTGCCGACGCACCGCTCTCGGTGGCGCGCAGCAAAACGGTGCCGACAATGGCCGCTGCGGCCCCCGCGCGGATCACGTCGGCCACCGCGTCGGGTGTGGCCAGCCCGCCGGCCGCCAGCACCGGCAGCGGCACGGTCGCCGTGACCTGTTTGACCAGATCCACGATCGGAACCGGTTGCAACGGCCGCAGCGGCGAAAGCGTTCCGGAATGCCCACCGGCGACCGCCGCCTGCAGCGCCAGCATGTCGACGCCGGCGTCATGTGCCTGTGCCGCCTCGTCCGGCGTCGTCACCGTTTGGACCACTACGGTATTGGCCTGCTGCAGCGCGGTGATCACGCTGTGCGGCGGGATGCCGAACGTGAACGACACCATCGGCACCGGGTCATCGAGCAACAGCGCGACCTTCTCGTCGAATCGGTCGGTGTCCTCGATGGGATCGGCAGGTAGGGCGAGGCCGAACTGGTCGGCCTCTTGCTGGACGATCGCGGCGTATGCCCGGTAACTGTCCGGGTCGACCGGCACCGGGTTTGGCGCAAAGAGGTTGATGCCGAACGGGATTCCCTCGGCACGAACAGTTTTGAGCTCGGCTTCGACGGCTGCCACGGTTTTGTAGCCCGCGGCGAGCATGCCCAGGCCGCCGGCGCCGGTCGCGGCCGACACCATCGCCGGCGTGGTCGGGCCGCCGGACATCGGCGCGGCGACCAGAGGAATGGACATCTCGAATTCTGCCAACATGGCGCGCCCCTTCGTCGTTGTCCGGGCTCGGTGTTTCGCAAAATCGAGCCTAGTCAGTTCCCCGACGTTCCATTCGGGTGCCGGACCTGACAGGATGCTTCAGCGTGAAGCGGCCCAACTTTTTGGTGATCCTGGCAGACGACCTCGGCTTTTCCGACATCGGCGCGTTCGGCAGTGAAATCGAGACCCCCAACCTCGACCGGCTCGCCCACGCGGGTATCCGGCTCACCGATTTCCATTCCGCGCCGGCCTGCTCGCCCACCCGGGCGATGCTGTTGACCGGAACCGACCACCACGTCGCCGGTATCGGCACGATGCTGGAGGTCGCGGTCCCCGGATTTCAGGGCGCGCCCGGTTACGAGGGTTATCTCAACGACCGGGTCGTCGCGCTGCCCGAGCTCTTGCGCGATGGCGGTTACCTGACGCTGATGTCGGGCAAATGGCATCTGGGCCACACGATTGAAAGATCGCCGTGGGCACGGGGATTCGAGCGTTCGTTTGCACTGCTGCCGGCGGGTGCCAGTCACTACGGAGGTGCCGCGGGCCGTGGATTCTCGCCGGTGCCAACGCTTTACACCGAAGACGACCAGTTCGTCACGGTGGGCGAAGACTTCTACTCATCGGATTCCTACACCGACACGTTGCTCGGCTATTTCCGCGAACGCGCCGAGGACGACGATCGCCCGTTCTTCGCATACCTGCCGTTTCAGGCGCCGCACTGGCCGCTACAGGCGCCCGACGAATCCGTCGCCAAATATCGCGGTCGTTACGACGCGGGCCCGGATGCCTTGCGCGAGGAGCGGTTGGCGGCGCTCAAGCGCCTCGGCCTGTGTGCCCCCGATGTCGAGCCGCATCCGGTTGTGGCCGATGGCGCCCCAGAGTGGGCCGATATGACGGACGAGGAGCGCGCAATTTCGGCCCGCTCCATGGAGGTCTACGCCGGAATGGTGGACCGCATGGACTGGAACATCGGCCGGGTGATCGACTACCTTGCCGAGACCGGCGAGCTGGACAACACCGTCGTGATGTTCATGTCCGACAACGGCGCCGAGGGCGCGATCGTCGAGGCGATGCCGCTGCGCGGCCCGCAGATCGTCGCGCAGATCAAAAAGAACTGCGACAACAGCCTGGACAACCTGGGTCGGCCTACGTCGTTCATCTGGTACGGCCCCCGCTGGGCACAAGCGGCGACGGCGCCGTCACGTTTGCACAAGGCGTTCACCACTGAGGGCGGGATCCGGGTGGTCGGCTTCGTCACCTGGCCGGGCTTCGCGCGCCAGGGCGCGATCGGCTCGGCGTTCGCGACCGTCATGGACATCACTCCCACCGTGCTGGAACTGGCCGGCGTCGAGCATCCCGGCACCTCCTACCGCGACCGCGACGTCGAACCGATGCTCGGCCGCTCGCTGGTGCCATACCTGTCCTGCGATACCGAGGCGGTGCACCCGGGGGAGAGCGGCACCGGCTGGGAGCTGTTCGGCCGCCGCGCGATCCGCCAAGGCGACTGGAAGGCCCTCTACCTGCCGCCACCCTATGGGCCGGGCGCGTGGCAGCTCTACGACCTCTCCCGCGACCGGGGCGAGATCCACGACCTCGCCGCCACCCATCCCGAGAAACTGGCCGAGCTTCTCGAGTTGTGGGACCGCTACGTCGAGGAGAACGGGGTGCTCACCGAGCCGGTTTCGGTGTACGACGCCGACCCGCAGCTACTCGGCTAACTTCGTTATCGGCAATAGATTTCGGGGGAACTATGAGCGAGACGACAACATGCGCGGTGATCGGCGGCGGACCGGCCGGGATGGTGTTCGCGCTGCTGCTGGCTCGGGCCGGTGTCGAGGTCACGCTGCTGGAAAAGCACGGCGACTTTCTCCGCGACTTTCGGGGTGACACGGTGCATCCCACCACGCTGCGGCTGCTCGACGAGCTGGGCCTGTGGGAGCGCTTCGCGGCCTTGCCGCACAGCGAGCTGCACAGCGCGAAATTCGAAGCAGACGGCCGGTCGGTGACCTATGTCGACTTCAGTCGCCTGCGCCAACCCCATCCGTTTGTCGCGATGGTGCCGCAATGGGACCTGCTCAATCTGCTCGCCGATGCAGCACAGGAGGAACCGACCTTCACATTGCGGATGAAGACGGAGGCGACCGGGCTGCTGCGCGAGGGCGGCAGGGTCACCGGGGTGCACTACGAAGGCCCCGACGGGCAGGGTGAGTTGAAGGCCGAGTTGACCGTCGGGTGCGACGGCCGATGGTCGACGGTGCGCCGTGCCGCCGGTCTGCAGAGTGTCGAATTCCCGGTGAACTTCGACGTGTGGTGGTTCAGCCTGCCGCGCGACGGCGACCAGGAGTTCTCGTTTTTGCCGCGGGTGGGTCCCGGCAAGGCTCTTGGGGTGATCCCGCGCGAGGGCTATAACCAGATCGCCTACATCGGGGCCAAGGGCACCGACCCGGAGCTGCGAGCCAAAGGCATCGAGGCGTTTCGCCGCGATGTCGCCGCGCTCATTCCGGAATCGGCCGCGGCCGTCGAGACGCTGACATCCATGGACGACATCAAACACCTCGACGTCCGGGTCGATCGACTGCGGCGCTGGCACACCGACGGGCTGCTGTGCATCGGCGACGCCGCGCACGCGATGTCCCCGCTGGGCGGCATGGGCATCAACCTGGCGGTCCAGGATGCCGTCGCAGCGGCGACCATCTTGGCCGAGCCGCTGCGGCAGCATCGGGTCAGCGATCGCGACCTGGCGGCCGTCCGGCGCCGGCGGCTGTTCCCGACCGCGGTAACCCAAGGCGTGCAACGGTTCCTGCAGCGGGGCCTCGGTCCGCTGTTGCGCGGCGGCAACCCGACCCCGCCGGCGGCCTTCCTGACGGTGATGCAGCGACTGCCGTGGCTGTCCTTCATCCCCGCGTATTTCATCGGCGTCGGGGTCCGACCCGAGCGGGCCCCGGCATTCGCCCGGCGCTGACCCGAAGCCTTCGGCTGCTAGCGTCGATTCCGTGTCTGGTAACGAAGCCCCACTGCGGATCGGCATCCTGGGTGCCGCCGCGATCGCGCCTTCGGCGCTGATCAAACCCGCCAAGACCAACGCCGAGGTGGTCGTCGCCGCGGTGGCCGCCCGCGATCAATCGCGTGCCCGGGCCTTCGCTGCGAAACACGATATCGCCCGGGTGCACGACGACTACGACGCGCTGATCGCCGATCCGGACCTCGATGCGATCTACAACCCGCTGCCAAACGGATTGCACGGCAAGTGGACCCGAGCCGCACTAGCCGCCGGTAAACACGTGCTGTGTGAAAAGCCGTTCACCGCCAACGCCGCGGAGGCCCGCGAGATCGCAGCCCTGGCCGCGACGTCGGATCGAGTGGTGATGGAGGCCTTCCACTATCGCTACCATCCGCTGACCTTGCGGGCTGAGGAGATCATCGCTTCGGGGGAGCTGGGCAAACTCAAGCACGTGGAGGCCACGCTCTGCTTCCCGTTGCCGAGGTTCTCCAACATCCGGTACAACTACGCGCTGGCCGGCGGCGCGACGATGGACGCCGGCTGCTATACGGTCCACATGGTCCGCACGTTCGGTGGCTCGACTCCGGAAGTCGTTTCGGCGCAGGCGAAACTGCATGATCCACAGATCGACCGGGCAATGACGGCCGAGCTGCGGTTCGCCGGGGGACACACGGGTCGCGTCCGCTGCTCGATGTGGTCGCGTCGTCTTTTCGATATCAGCGCGAAGGTGGTCGGCGAACGCGGGCAGCTGAATGTGCTCAATCCGGCGATGCCACAGATGTTCCATCGGCTCTCGGTGCGAACCGCAGACGACAATCGCGTGGAAGGCTTTCCGCGCCGGGCCTCGTACGCCTACCAGCTCGACGCGTTCGCCGCGGCGGTGCTGCGCGGTGAGCCGGTGAAAACGACCCCGCAGGACGCGATCGAGAACATGACCGTCATCGACGGTATCTACCGCGCCGCGGGCCTGCCGCTTCGCGAACCGAGCTGAAAGTTACTGCTGGCGAACGATTTCGGCCAATAGGCGGCGCGCTGCCTCAACACACGGGCGCACCCGGTCGATCGGGCTGACCCCTGCCAACGCCAATGACCTTCTGGGTACTTCGATTTCGAGCACGATGTCGTCGGGAAGCACGGACAGGATGTCGATGAGCGGGAGCTCACCCTCGCCGGGAACCATGCGCTCGAACATGGCTTCCTCCATGTAGTTCTCCAAGCGTGGCTGCAGCGTCGTGTCGTTGAGTTGGGCGTAGCCGATGTATTCGGGGTCGACGGCCGCGAGATCGGCGGCGCCGGCCCCGGAGCGCACCAGATGCATGGTGTCGATCAGCAATCGAAAGTCCGCTCGTCCCACGTATTCCCGTGCGGCCAGTGCGGTGGGCAGGTCACCAACGGTGAGCCCGGGTACCGGTTCGACGACGGTCTGGATGCTGCGCTGGGCGGCCAGCTCGGTCAGCGCGGCGAACTGGTCGAAGGTGCGGCCGAGATCGGGATCGAGACTGACGACGTTGATGCGGGGTACCCCGAGCTCGGCCAATACATCGAGATCCGCACCGAATGACCTGGTTTCGGTGTCGGGCAGCACCAGGAACCCGTCGCCCAGCGAGGCCGCCACGCCATGGTGCCGCATCGCGGCCAGTACGTCTTTTCGCAGCGCGGGGTCGTCCTTGAGGGAAAACGGCGCATAGCCGAGCGGCACCAACGGTGCGCCCTGCACCACCGCGGAGATGTAGCGGCAGCCGAGATCTGCGGCCAGTTCGACGAACTCTATTGGCGGAAGGCCGAATCCGTTGAGGAAACCAATGGCGAGTTCGGTCACGCGGGCCGGCCCGCCAATTGGGCCAACTGAGCGGCCGCCTGAGCCGTTTGGGTTGTCAGCGCGATCTGCCCAGACGTGACGTGTTCTTGGATCATCGGTGCCTCCAGGACCAGATCGTCGCGGACGAACGCGATGTGGGCGTGCAGGTGTGCCGCGGTGAATGCCGCCCATGCGGTCTCCGAGGCCGGGTCCACGGTCAGAATCACCTGATAGAAATCCGCTGTCAACGGCTTGGGTGCGTCCACGTGGGTCAGTTCAAGTCGCATCGTCTCGGGCCCCAACGTATACCGTGTGGTCCGCGCGAGGTCGCAGGTGACCAGGACGGAGTCCGGCGGTGCCGGGGCGGCCGGATTCGTCGCGGGGCACTTCTCGGGTGTGGTCGGCTGCGACTTCTCGACCGGCCGAACCGGCAGCGGCGCAATCCTTACCACCGGCGCCACGGGTGGGATCGTCGACGTAACGGTGCTGGTCGAGGTGGCGGGTGCGGCCGGGTGTTGGGTCGTATGGCAGCCGCACGTCAGCGCCCCGAGCAGAATGGCGCAGGTCAGCCGAGCGGTCGTCGTCGAGAGCATCGACCTCAAGCAAAGTGGGTCAACCGCCCGTTGTCGCCCAACAGGACGGGATCAGCGTGAATCGTGATGACACCGTTGCACTAGCGACGCGTGCTTTACGGACACTACGAACATAGAGTATGGTCGTGCTGCACGTCAGCGAATATTCACTTTAGATCCTTGCCACGAAAGCCTGTGTTCATGGCTCGATACTCATCCGCGTCGGTGAAAAGACGAAAGCCCAACCCCGCGGAGCGCCGCCGCGATCTGTGCGATGCGGCGATCGAACTGTTGGCCGCCGACGGGGCCAAGGGATTGAGTCATCTCAAGGTGGACCGCAAGGCCGCCGTTCCCGACGGCACCACGTCGTTCTATTTCCGGACCCGCTCCGCACTGCTGCGAGCCGTCGCCGAACGGCTGGCCGAGCTGGATCTGGAACGGCTGCAGTCCATCGCGGACAGCGCCGGCAGTACCGGGGACAACCCCACGCCGTCACTGTTGTCGCAGGTGGTGATTCAAGCCGGCACCGAGCCGCAGTTGTCCTGGACCAAGGCCCGCTACGAGCTGACGATGCAAGCGGCGCGGGATCCCGCGATGGCCGCGATTCTGCAGCAAGCCACGGACGCCTTCACCAAGTTGCACCGCGAGATCCTCGTGCAACTGATGCCGCACGGGGCCGAGTTGGAATCGGCGGTGGTCGAGGACCTGAGCAACGTCACGCTGACGTTCATCAACGGTCTGTTGATGCGGGCCGCCCATGGCGACCGGATTGTCGACACCCCGGAGCAACTCGACGCGGTCTTGACGGCCATCGCCACCGGCATCCTGAAGAGTCCGGACCGGGGCGGCCTGACTGCGGCCGGCGATGTGCACTCGGCGCGCGGCCGCCGCGCGGCCGCCTCCGGGTGAGCGCGGACACCGCCGGATCAGACGGCCGACGCGCCGGTTTTCGTGCCTTTGGGTCTTGCCACAGCATCCGCTATATGGTTCTCTACGAGAATAGAGTAAGCCGACGTTCACGGGCCGTCGGCGAGCCTGCTGTCAGCCGAGCCCGTGCGTTTGCGAAAGCAAACACATTTAAGCGGAGTGTACAAATTGCCCGAACCGGGTCCGGCGCTCATCGAGCGATGTCTCGATCGTGCCGGCGTCCGGAATCGGTAGTGCTAGGAGGGATTTCGTGACGGCGAGCACCGAGAGCCATGTTCGTTTCGATCCGTACGATGTCGAGCTCATCGCCGACCCGTATCCGATGTTCGCGCGCCTGCGCGACGAGGCGCCGCTGTACTACAACGCGGAATACGATTTCTACGCGCTGAGCCGGTTCGCCGATGTCAACAAGGGCATCATCGACCACGGCACGTACAGCTCCGCCCGCGGCGTGATCATGGAGCTGATCAAGGCCAACCTCGAGATCCCGTCGGGCATGCTGATCTTCGAGGACCCGCCGATCCACGACGTGCACCGCAAGCTGCTGTCGCGGATGTTCACCCCCCGCAAGATCGCCGCGCTCGAGCCGATGATCCGCGAGTTCTGCGCGCAATCCCTGGATCCGTTGGTGGGCTCCGGCCGGTTCGACTTCGTCACCGACCTGGGCGCGATCATGCCGATGAAGGTCATCAGCGCGCTGCTCGGCATTCCCGAAGAAGACCAGGAGTACATCCGCGATCGCGGCAATGCCCAATTGCGTACCGAGCCCGGGAAGCCGATGAGCGCCGCCGAACATGGCTTGTCGGTGGGCGAGCAATTCGAGGCCTACATCGACTGGCGCGCCGACAATCCGTCCGACGACATCATGACCGAGTTGCTCAACGTGGAGTTCGTCGACGATAAGGGCGTCACGCGGCGGCTGACCCGCGAAGAGATTCTCGTGTACCTCAACGTGGTGGCCGGAGCGGGCAACGAAACGACAACGCGGCTGATCGGTTGGGCGGGCAAGGTTCTCGCCGAGCATCCCGACCAGCGTCGCGAACTCGTGGACAACCCTTCGCTCATCCCTCAGGCAATCGAGGAGTTGCTGCGCTTCGAGCCGCCCGCACCACACATGGCGCGCTATGTGACGCGCGACGTCAGCCTCTACGACCAGACGGTGCCCGCAGGCAGCGTGATGCTGATGCTGCTCGGGGCAGCTTGCCGTGACGAGCGGCAGTTCGGTCCCGACGCAGGCGAATTCAACATTCACCGGGTCGCCCGGCCCCACCTCACCTTCAGCGTCGGTGCCCACTTCTGCCTGGGCTCGGCCCTGGCGCGCCTGGAAGGCCGTGTCGCCCTGGAAGAAATCCTCAAGCGCTTCCCGGAGTGGGAGCCCGATTTGGCCAACGCCACACTCAGCCCGACCTCGTCGGTGCGGGGCTGGGAAACCCTGCCAACCGTGGTGCCCTAATGACCGGCCGGGTCGAGGGCAAGGTCGCCTTCATCAGCGGTGCCGCGCGCGGGCAGGGCCGCAGTCACGCGGTGCGCCTGGCGCAGGAGGGCGCCGACATTATCGCGATCGACATCTGCGGGCCGATCGACAATTTGGCCTACCCGCATTCGACCCCCGAGGATCTCGCCGAAACCGCCGACCTGGTGAAGAACCTCGACCGGCGCATCGTGACCGCACAGGTGGATGTCCGCGACTACGAGGCGCTCAAAGCCGCCGTGGACAGTGGCGTCGAGCAACTGGGCCGGCTCGACATCATTGTCGCCAACGCGGGCGTGGGCACCGATGGCCGCAGGCTGCACAAGATTCGGGAGAACGTGTGGCAGGACATGATCGACATCAACCTGAGCGGCGTCTGGCACACCGTCAAAGCGGGTGTACCGCACATCCTTTCGGGTGGCCGCGGCGGATCGATCGTGCTCACCAGCTCGGTCGGCGGACAGAAGGCCTACCAGAACACCGGCCACTACGTCGCCGCGAAGCACGGCGTCATCGGACTGATGCGGGCCTTCGCCGTCGAACTGGGCCAGGACATGATCCGGGTCAACTCGGTGCTACCCAGTCAGGTCAGCACCACGATGGTGATGAACGACAACACCTACCGGCTCTTCCGCCCGGATTTGGCCGAGCCTGGGCCCGATGACTTCGCGCCTATCTCGCAGATGATGCACACCTTGCCGGTGCCCTGGCTGGACCCGATCGACATCAGCAATGCTGTCCTATTCCTCGCCTCTGACGAATCACGTTATGTCACAGGCGTTTCACTTCCCGTCGACGCGGGCAGTTTGCTCAAATAAGCACTAACTAAATTAAGCACAGCGAAGTGGAGAAAACTCATGCCTGAATACGACTACGAAAAGATGAAGCAGGAAGCCGAGCAATACATCAAGTTCGAGAAGGACAAGGCGAACCGGATCGCCTACATCACCTTTGACCGTCCCGACGCGCAGAACGCCACCAGCCTGGGGATGCGGCAGGTTTACGCCGACCTGATCCACAAGTGCAATGTGGACGACGACGTCAAGGTCGTCGTGATCCGTGGCGAGGGAGAGGATTTCGGTAGCGGCGGCGACCTGCCCGAACAACGCGGCATGATCGAGAACCCTGGCATGCCCCTGCTGCACGAGCTCGCGATCAACGACGACGACGTGAAGTATCCGCCCGGTGGCTCGTACCGGTACCTGTCCACGGTGACCGACTTCTACGCCAAGGCCCGAGCGGGCAACCGCCCCCTGCAGGAGTTGCGCAAGGTCAGCATTATCGAGGCCAAGGGCTACTGCTACGGCTGGCACTTCTACCAGGCCGGCGACGCCGACCTGGTGATCTCCTCCGACGATGCCCTGTTCGGGCACCCGGCCTTCCGCTACGTGGGCTGGGGACCCCGGCTGTGGTGGTGGGCCGAGACGATGGGGCTGCGCAAGTTCTCCGAAATGCTGTTCACCGGACGACCGTTCAGCGCGGAGGAGATGTACGAGTGCGGCTTCGTCAACAGCGTCGTGCCCCGCGATAAGCTGGAAGACGAGACGCTGAAGTACGCGATGGCATGTTCGAAGTCCCGTCCGACCGACACGGTCGCCGTGCAGAAGACCTTCCTGGAGCTCTACAAGCAGCACAAGGGCGAGTACTTCGGCAGCCTGCTGGTCGGCATGGTCGAGGGCATGCTGCCGATGATCTCCAACGACGTGGACAACACGGTTGACCTCACCGCCGGCACCTTCGAAAAGGGCCTCAACAATGTGGTGAAGGACAACGACATGAACTTCCCGCCGGAGTGGCGCCTCAGCCGCTCGGGGCGCGCGAAGCCCTGACCGTTTTGGGAGAGCTCGCATGTCGGCGCTGACGGGTTTCAGAGTCGTCGAGCTGGCGGGGTCGGTAGCGGTCGAGTATTGCGGAAAACTGCTGGCCGACTTCGGCGCCGAGGTGATCAAGGTCGAGGCGCCCGGGTGTGGCAGTTCCACCCGGGCGTTTTCTCCCATCGTGGATGACGCCACGGGGGCCGACGGCAGTGCGTTGTTCGCGTACCTCAACACGAACAAGCAGTCCGTCGAGCTTGATGCCACCGATCCGCGTCGGCACGAGCTGATCGCCGGTGCCGACGCGGTGCTCGACGACGGCACGACCAGCTGGGCGGACCGGCACCCGAATGTGGTGTCCTGCTCGATCACCCCGTTCGGCGAGAAAGCCGCGGCCGAGTACGCAAATGCAAGGAGCATCAACGTATTCCATGCCAGCGGCTGGGGATATCACACTCCCAGCCATCCGGATGCGAGTAAGCCGCCGCTGCAGGGGCCGGGGCGGTTCATGGCGGATTACGAGGCCGGACTGGAAGCGGCGCTCTGTGTGGCGGCGTCGCTGTTCGGGCGGCTGCACACCGGCCGGGGTGAGGCCATCGACATTTCCCAGCATGCGGTGCTGGTCTCCCGCGCCGATTGCATTCTGGGGCGCCTGGTCACCGGCGAAGTCCCCGCCCTGGGCACCCGCGACGACTACGACCAGCAGGGCCCGGCGTCGTTCTTCGCCTGCGCCGATGGCTTCGTCTATTTGTACATGACCAGCCGCGCGCACTGGCTCGGCGTCAAGAAGCTTATGGGGCAACCGGTTTGGCTTGACGACTTCGACGACGATTGGCTCGAGTTCTCGGTCACCCCGGAAAAGGTCGCGGCGTTCCAGCAGGGTTTCGCGGCCTGGGTCGCCGCCTTGGACAAAGAGACGGCAGCCGACGAAGCACAGCGTCTGGGCGTGCCGTTGGTTCCGGTCAACGAGGCTGCCGATCTGCACGACTCGCCGCAGTACCGGCACCGCGGTTTCTTCCAGAACGTCACCCATCCCGCGCTGGGTGACGCGGCATACCCCACGGTGCCGTACCTGCTCTCCGCGTCGCCGGCAGAAATCACCAGTGCTGCACCGACTTTGGGTGAGCACACCGCGGCGGTCCTGGGCCGGCTCGATTCGCCACATCCGCCGCCCGCGGTGCGGGCACCACAGCTGAAGCCACCGAAGACCGCGCGCGGTGGGCCGCTGCAAGGAGTGCGGGTCGTCGAGCTCACCAAGGTGTGGGCAGGCCCGTACGCCGGCAAGTTGCTGGCGATGCTGGGCGCCGAGGTGATCAAGGTCGAATCGGCGGCCCTGCCCGAGGAGATGCGCGCCTACGGCGGTACGGACATCAACCACGCACCGTTCTTTCTGAGCATCAATCCCGAGATCCTCAGCGTGGACCTCGATATCAAGTCGGTCGAGGGCATGGCGCAATTACGCGAGCTGATCGCGCACAGCGACATCGTGATCAACAACCTGCGGCCGGGCGCGATGGAGCGCCAGGGCTTGGGGTATCAGCAGCTCACGGAGATCAAACCGGACATCATCTCGGTCTCGATCAAGATGTGGGGCAACGACGGGCCCCTCGGTCACCAAACCGGGTACGCGCCCTGCTTCGCGGCGCTGGCCGGACTTGCCCCGCTGGTCGGCTATCCGGGTGGGCCGCCGCTCGGAACCAGCATGCGTTACGGGGATTCCACGGTCGGCGCCGCAGCCGCCTACGCGGCCGTGGTCGCATTGCTGCACCGCGAGCTCAGCGGCACAGGACAATTCGTCGACATCTCGGCCGTCGAAACCCTCTCCTCGATGATCGGGGACTGCCTGCTCGAACAAAGCCTGACGGGACGACGACTGGGGCCCGACGGCAACAATCATCCCGACCTGTGCCCGCACGGATGCTATCCCGGTGCGGACGGCTCCTGGATCAGCGTGGCCGTCGCCAACGACGACGAATGGCGCCGGCTCTGCGAACTGCTCGATGCCCCCGCACTGGCCGACGATCCTCGCTACGGTGGGCTCGCCGAACGGCGCAAGCACGTGGAGGCACTCGATACCGACCTCGCACTGCTGACCCGTGAGCTCGACGCCGAGGACCTCGCGCATCGACTGCGTGCGGCGGGAGTGCCGGCCACCAAGAGCGCCACTGCCATTGACGTGATCGGCGATCAGCAACTCTGGGATCGCGAGTTGTATCGCTTCGTCTCCGATCACCGCGAAGGCCAGCGCCCGGTTTTGGGCCCGGCCTGGCGGATGGCGCGGAATCCGGCCCTGATCACTCGGGGTGCCCCCGACCTGGGCGAGGACACCGACTATGTTCTGCACAAAATACTGGCCGCAGCACCGACGTTGGGCGGGTTATGACCGGGAAACTGACACAGGCCGTGGCCCTGGTGACCGGTGCGAGCAGCGGCATCGGCGCGGCGGCAGCTAAAGCGCTGGCCGCCGAGGGCGCGGCAGTCGCCCTGCTGGCGCGCCGTGCCGAACGGTTGGCCGACCTGAAAGCCGATATCGAATCCGCAGGCGGCACAGCGCTGGTGGTGCCCGCCGACGTCACCGACGCCGAACAGGTGGCGTCCGCGGTGCGGCAAACCGTCGCGGAGTTGGGGCGCCTCGACATCCTGGTGAACAATGCCGGCCTGATGCAGTCCGCGCCCGCGACCGAGGCGCTGTTGCGGGACTGGGACCAGATGGTATCCGTCAACGTGCAAGGGGTTCTCTACGCCACTCGCGCGGCGCTGCCACATTTGATCGAGGCGGCCGCCGACTCGGCACGCGGCGTCGCGGACCTGGTCACCATCAGCTCGACCGCCGGCTGGGTGGCCCGGCCCAACACCGCGGTGTATTCGCTCACCAAGTTCGGCGTGAACGCCTTCAGCGAGGGGTTGCGCCAAGAAGTGCTCGGCAAGCGGGTCCGCGTCGGAGTCGTCGGTCCCGGCACCGTCGATACCGAGATCTTCAGTCACCTGGCCGACGCGTCGCGGGAAGCGTTCGAAAAGCAGACGGCCGGAATGGTCAAGATGCGGCCCGAAGACATCGCCGACGCGGTGCTGTTCATGGTGACCCGCGACCGGCGGGTGGCGGTCAACCACATGCTGGTGCGCGCCGCCGAACAGACCTGGTAACCACGTGACGTCGCACTGGGTCGTCGGTGAACAGTCCGCGCTGACGTTTCCCGCCGACCCCGCGTCGTTGCATGAGGGTGGTGCCCGGTTTCTCACCGACGCATTCCGCGCATCCGGCGTACTCACGAACGGCAATTCCGTCACCCGGATAACGGAGTTCGCCGAGATAGGCGGCGGCAGCACAGGCCGCAAAGTCCTGCTGTCGGTCGAATATGACACGGCCGCAACGGATCTGCACACCGACTTGTTCGTCAAGTTCTCCCGCGACCTCGACAACCCGATCCGTGATCGGGGCAAGACACAGATGGAGCCGGAGGTGCGATTCGCCGCGCTGTCGCGGGCACCTGATTTTCCGATCGCGGTGCCCAGCGCGCTGTTCGGCGACTATCACCGCCAGAGCGGAACCGGAATTCTGATCACCGAACGAATCCGATTCGGCGACAATGGAATCGAACGGCAGTATCACAAGTGCCTCGATTACGACATGCCCGAGCCGCTGGAGCATTACCGGGCGCTGCTCACCGCCCTGGCCCGGCTGGCCGGAACCCATCGATCCGGGCTGCTTCCGGCCGAAGGCTTTCCGCTGGACGTACCGGCCGCGACGGTGGGGGAACGGGCACCGCTGTCCGTGGAGAAGCTGGAACGGCGGATGAATCAGCTCGCCGAACTCGCCGACACCCATCCTGGATTGCTGCCCGCGAATGTTCGCGCGCCGGAATTCCTGGCACGCCTTCGCGACGACGTGCCCCGCCTTGCGCACCACGAGCACGCGGTCACGCGCCAATTGGCCGACGACGCAGACTATGTCGCGCTGTGCCATTGGAACGCCAACATCGACAATGCGTGGTTTTGGCGAGACGCCGACAACGTGTTGCGTTGCGGTCTGATGGACTGGGGATGCGTCAGCCAGATGAATGTGGGCATGGCCATCTGGGGTGCGATGTCGGGCGCGGAAACCGAGCTGTGGGATGTCCATCTCGATGGACTACTGCAGCTGTTCGTCACCGAAGTGCGCCGCCACGGGGGCCCGCAGCTGGATGCGGACCGGTTGCGCCGCCACACTCTGCTCTACGCCGCCGCCATGGGCGTCGCCTGGCTGTTGGACGTGCCGGCCTTGATACGCAAGCGATTCGACACCGCGCCCAGCACGCGTAAGGACCCGCGCATCCGGGATGACGAGAGCGTACGCGCGCCGCTGCAGATGCTGTGCAACTTGCTAAGCGCATGGGAGCGGTATGGCGTGGGCGATCTACTCGATGCCGCCCTGGCCGAGGAAGCTTCATGAGTTACGGCGCGTCGTCGTCTCGGTCTTGGAGCAGCTTCTCGGGATGGTGAAAAGTGTTGACGCGTGGTTGGCCCCGATCCAAGTGCGGGGGCGGAATCCATTCAAGTATCACCCCTGGAATTCTTCCGGGTGGTCCAGCCGCCGGGCCTCAGCAGCCGGTGTTGGGCCCCACAGGCGAAGGTCAAGTCGTCGACATCGGTGGTGTGACACGTAGCCCAATCGGTGACGTGGTGCACTTCGCAGTAGTAACCGGGGACGGTGCAGCCCGGGGCCGAGCAGCCACGGTCCTTGGCGTACAGGACTATTCGCTGCGCCGGTGATGCCAGCCGTTTGGTGCTATACAACGCCAAGGCTTTGCCCTTGTCGAAGATCGCCAAATAGTGGCGGGCATGGCGAGCCAATCGGATCACGTCGCTCATCGGCAGGATGGTGCCACCACCGGTCAGGCCGCGACCGGCGGCGGCCTCCAACTCGGCCAGGCTGGTGGTGACGATGATCGAAGCCGGCAACCCGTTGTGCTGCCCGAGTTCGCCCGAAGCAAGCAGTCCTCTGAGTGCCGCATTCAGCGCGTCGTGCTGGCGCTGGCCCGCGCTGCGGAAATCGCGCTCGATGGACCGCTCGCTGGGACTGCCTTCCACGCAAGGGCTTTCGTCGTCGGGATTGCACATTCCCGGAGCGCCTAATTTCGCCCACACCGCTTCCACAGTGGCACGGGCCTCAGGGGTCAGCCAGCCCCGTAACTCCGACATCCCGTCGCGGCCTTGGTTGCCCAGGCTCAGTCCGCGGCGCCGCGCACGATCCTCATCGGTATAGTTGCCATCAGGATTGAGGCAATCGGACATAATCGCAGCCAGCTCCGCGACTTGTTCGGGCCGGAACTTGGTGCCTTCCATGGCCAGTTTGATCTCGGCCTGCTCGCGCGTGGCCTCATCAATCCAGCCGGGCAACTGGTGGTAGAACTTGCGGATCGCCGCTACTTGACCGGGCCCGAGCGTGCCCTGACGCTGTTTGGCGGCACAGGCTGCCAACACCGGTGCGAGCGGTTCGCCGGTCAACCCGCGCCGCGGCCCCAGGTCGGCGGCTTCCCGGATGCGCCGAGACGCTTCGGAACGACTGATCAACGTTGCTTCGGCAATCGCATGCGACAGCTTGCCGCCGATCTCTTGGGGCGTGGCTTGCCGGACCAGATTATTGATCAAAGGATGTTCGACGGCCGGCAGCCGGCGGCGCACCTTCTCGCACCGTTCCAGCAACGCGAACTGTTCGCGCGTAACCAACGCGTCGCAGTCCTGGGTGACGAGATCATCGAAGGCAGCGTCGATAGTGTCAAATGCTGCCGTCAACGCCTCGCGATCCGTGCTCACACCCCAAATTTATCGGCGACCACCGACAAAAAGACCGCCGCTGTGACAGGCGAATCTAAAGTGACACAAGGGATTACGAGTCTCGGATGCTGGCCGAGAAAGGGCGCGTCGCCTAGCTCCCGTGACCCCACGACGGGCTGGTAGTCAGCACGTCGACGCCGTCGCCGGTGATGAGGACGGTATCGCGGCGGTACACCGCGCCGATGCCCTGCTGCCAGACGTAGCCGGTAATCGCGAGCACCATGCCGGCTTCGAGCTCGTCGTGTTCGCCCGCGGCCAAAAGGGTTTCGGACACCACCGGCGGATCGAAACCCAATCCCAACCCGTGTGCGATCGGCATCGGCGGTATCGGCTCGCCGGCCGCCTCGTACGCCGCAAGCAGATCACGAGTGGACGCACCGGGACGACAGGCGGCAACCATTTTGTCGTACAGCGTCTTCGACCGTTCGAACAGACCCCGTGCTTCAGTAACATCGCCGACGGGCCACGTTCTGCCTACCTCGGCGACGTAGCCATTGGCCAGGGCCCCGGCGGCGAATGCGACCAGGTCGCCCGGCCGCGCCTCGGCCTGACCGCGATGCCAGGGCCGTTCCCGCGAGGTCACCCACGCTGCGTCCTGGGTCGCCGGCGTGCTGATCCCGCCCGCGGCCATCGCCTCCATCATGACGCCGGCCAAGGTCTGCTCCGATACGCCCGGCGCCAATTCGCCCAGGGCAGTGGCGAGTCCGTGCTCGGCGATCCGCAATGCGCTGTCCATCGCCGCGATCTCGTCGGGTGTCTTGATGCGCCGCGCCGCGCGCATGGCCGGCTCGGCATCGACGAGTTCGGCATTCGGGAACGCGTCGGGCAGCAACGCGGCGAACGTCGGTGTGATCGCGTCGGTTCCGACGCGGCGCGCCGTCTCGGCGCCATCCACCTTCTTGAGCACGTCGATCAGCGTCATCGGGTTCCAGGCCAGCCCGTACAGGTGATCGTGGTCGATCTCCTCCGGGACGCCCTCGTCGTCGGTGCTGTTGAGATAGATGTCTCCGGTGGCGCGCACCAGCACGCACATCGGACCGAACGGTCGCGTCCCGGCTATCCAAAGCTGGGGCGCGCCAGTCACATAGCGAATGTTGGCTTGGCGGCCGAGCACCAGGATGTCGAGGCCGTGCTCGTCCATTTGGGCCAGCGCGCGTTCCCGGCGCCCGGATCGCAGTGCCCGGGTGTCGGGCAGAACCTCAGTCGCCATACGGCGTATAGGGGTAGTCGGTAATCGGCGCGTAGCCGTCTTCGGTGATCACCACGATCTCCTCACTGCGGTAGCCTCCCGTGCCGTCCTCCCACATCACGGGCTCCAAAACCAGAACCATGCCGGGGGGAAAAACGAAGTTGTCGTCGAACTCCTCGCCGAGATCAGTGCCGATCATGGGTGCTTCGGCGGGGTAGGTGCCGATACCGTGGCCCAGATAGAAATGCGGCAGCCACGGTTTGCGGCCGCCGTTGGCGGCGATCGCGGTGCGCGCCAAATCCCCTGATGTGACACCGGCTTTGGTCATGGCGAGGACGGCGTCCAGGACGGTTCGCCATTGTCGGAACTGGTCTTGTTGGCGGGGTGTGGGCTGCTCGCCGACAATCCAGGTGCGCCCGAAGTCGGAGCAGTATCCGTGGTAGGTGATGCTGATGTCGGTCCACAGCACGTCGCCGGCGGCCAGTTCGCGGTCGGTGGGCAGCAGCGGGAGCGCGAGATCGCCGTGGGTGGTCCACACCCCGGCTTCCCGTGAACTCGGCATCACCTGCCAGATGGCTTCCAGCATGTTGGTGGTGGCCCCGAGCTCGAACGCACGACGCACGAAGGTGGCCGAGAGATCGATCTGCCGGACGCCGGGCACCAGGGCCTTCTGCACGTCGACAATGGCGTGCTCGGTGATGCGGGCCGCCTTGCGCAGACAGGCCAGCTCGTCGCGGGTCTTCACCAATTGCGCGGCGCCGACGACGATGGCCGCATCCGTCGGCGGGCCTGCGGGAAAGAGCGTGGGTCCCGCCCGTCGCATTGCCCCGGTGAGCTCGTCGACGGCGACGTTCGCTCCCGGCGGGATCAGCCCCGCCAGTTGCCGCGCGAAATCTTCTACGCCGTGGTCGAATTCGAGGTAGGCGGGGCCGTGTAAATGGTCGTCCGGTACCGGTGCATCCGCGGACGCACCGCTGCGCAACGGCATGAACAGGTGCGGATGCACGTCATCGGCCAGCACTACCGCGACCGGACGCTCCACGTGCGACAGTCCCGCGTCCAGCAGCGGCCAGCTGGCCCCCGTCGCGTATCCGACGTAGCCGTTCATCAGCAGGATCAGTGCGTCAACGCCGTGCTCGACCATCGCGGAGCGCAACCGCGCCCCGACCTCCGTGCGCATGCGAACCAAATCCGGCTCGTCGGGTGCGTCGAGGACCGAGCGGCGGGCAGAGATCGTGTTCGTCATGCTCAAATCCCCAGGAATTTCTTGATGTTGCCGCCGACAACCCGCACGGCATCCTCGGGGCCGACGGCGTCGACCACCGCTGCCAGCGACCGCTCCGAATAGCCGAACGTGCTTTCGTTGTGCGGGTAGTCGGACGACCACATCACCTTGTCGATTCCGATCTCGTCGATCTGTCGCAGGCCTAGGCCGTCAACCATGAACGAGGCGCACATGTGCATGTTCCAGTAGTAGCGGATATCGTGCTCGGGAAGGTGGCCCAGCATGTGTTGATAGGACGCAAGGACATGCTCGGCGTCTTGCAGAGCCGTTGGCACCCAGGCTATTCCGCCCTCGAACCAGCCGACCCGAAGGCGCCGGTGCCGGTCCAGGATGCCGCCGAAGACGTACTTGGAGAACATCTCCCGAAACGAGTCGATGTTGACCATCATCGCGACCGCGACGCTGTTGACCTCGCTGGGAAACTTCGGCTGACTCTCGCCGATGTGGTGGGTGATAGGCAGGCCGGCCTCTTCGATCTCGTCCCAAACCCCGCTCATCGCCGTACTGGAGTAATCGATGGGCTGGCCGTTTTCGTCATTGCCGGGGCTGATCGGCATCAGAAATGTCTTGAGCCCCAACGATTTCAGTTCGGTCAGCGTACGACGAGCGCCGCGCGGATCCCACCAATTGATCAGCCCGACTCCGTAACAACGGCCGTCCGAGCGCTCCTGAACCCCGGCGATGTGCTCGTTGTAGACGCGGAAGATGCGCTCACGAATCTCGTGGTCGGGGTGGTGGAACAGCGCCAACACCGCGTTGGGGAAGGCCAGTTCCTTGTCGACGCCGTCTTCGGCGAGCTCACGAATCCGTGCTTCGACGTTGTTGGTGGCCGCGCCCGCGAGATCGTCGTATTGCATCAGCACCGCGCTGAAATCGCCGACCACCATCGATTGTCCGGGTTGGCCAAGCAGATACGCGCCATCCTCATACCAGATCCGGGGTGCCTGATCTTTGAGGTCGTCGGGAAAGCGCTCGTAGAAGATGTCGTCAGCCACCGAAATGTGGTTGTCGGCGGAGAACACCTCGGTGCCGGGCGGCAGGCCGGTGTCGAATTCCGCGGCCTGTCCGTGCCGGTGCTTCGGTGCGCCGATCATGCCTTGCGGGTAGAGAGTGTGGGCTGGGCTGGACATCATCGTCCCTTCGTTGGGATCACTTCTCGCTGCGGATCACCGGGTGAGCACACCGATCTGTTCCAGGTCGGCCAGGTACTTCTCGATCAGTTGTTGGGCGACGTGCGGGATCGCGCGACCCGATTGTTCGACCGCGGACTGGAATTGCGCGCCGGGTACCGGTGAGCCGGCGATAGCGAGCATGGGTTCACGGTAGACGTCCAGCACGGTGAGGACCGACTGGGCGCGCTGCCGTTCGGGCAGCGCTCCCATTGCCGTCTCGAAGCGGGTCAGCCAACTCTTGTAATCGTCGATCTTTTCGACCGGGTAACCCGCCGCGATGATCCAGTCGACGAACGTGTCCATCGAGATGCCGTCGTCGTGCGGGTTGGTGGTGTTGTAGGTGGTAAAGCTGCTGCCGTGCCGGGGTCCGATCGCGGCGATCGCATCGGCGAGGAAGTCGACCGGCAGGCCCTCGTAGTGCGGCTTGGCATCACCGGCGTGGTAGAACGACCGCGGGGCAACGCCGGTGGCCACCAGGCTGAACAGCAGGCGTGTGAAGATGTCCGGCACGTTGAGCTGTCCCGCGTAACGGCTGTCGGCGAGGATCATGCCCGGCCGGAACACCGCCACGGGCAGCCCACACAGATCGTGTGCCTCGCGCATCAACACTTCGCCGGCCCACTTGCTGATGCCGTACCCGTTGGCGTAGCTGTCGCCGACGACACACGCGGGAACCGAGCGCCTGATGTCGGTGTCTTCATCCACGAGCTGATGAGCCACGGCGCTGACGCCCAGCGTGGAGATGTAATGGATCGGTTTGAGTTTGGCGGTGATCGCCAACCGGATCACTTCGGCGGTGCCGACGACATTGGGGCCGAACAACTGCTGATAGGGCAGCACGTGGTTGACGTGGGCAGCCGGATGCACGATCAGGTCGACGGTCTCGGTCAGGCGCCGCCAGGTCGTGTCGTCGAGCCCGAAGCCGGGTTCGCCGATGTCGCCGGCCACGACCTCGAGATGGCCTTCGGCCAGGGTCCGGAAGCGGTCGAGCAGCTTGGGGTCGGAATCCAGCGCCGCCTCGATGCGCTGGCGAGCATGTGCGGCGTCGGCGCCGCGCGTCAGGCACACCAGGGTGCCGCCCGAATCGGCCAGTCGTTGCAGCCATTCCAGGCCGAGGAACCGCCCCAGGAAGCCCGTCGAGCCGGTGAGCAGAACGGTGCGGATCTCACTGGTGGGGGTGGGCAACAACATCGCGGCCTTCAGAATGTCGTCGTCGATGAACTTGTCCAGGCGCAGGTCTGCGGCCGATACCTCGTGGCCGGCGCTGTCGTGCACCGATGCGTAGCTGGGCCCCAGCACGTCGGAATTGCGATGGCGTTCAATGTGGTCGGCGATGCGAAGCAGATCCCCGGTCGGGTCCACCACCACGCCCACCGGAACGTCGACCCCGTAGATGTCGGCCAACAGGGTCGAAAAGGTCAGCGCGGACAGCGAATCGCCACCGAGATCGATGAACCTGGCCTCCGGCGAGACGTCGGCCGCCGGCACGCCCAGGGTGGCCTGCACGGCCCTGCTGACAGTCGCCAGCACCGGCTGGTCGGCGCCGCCGGTGCGCAACGCGCGCAGCTGCTGAAGTTGGTCGTCGGCCATGGCCGCGTAGAGTTGCTCCAGGCGCTCGCCGTATCGGGCTTTGAGCTTGGGCCGCAGGAATTTTCCGACGCCGGACAACAGGCCGTTGGCCAAGCTGAACGGCTCGGTCTCGATCAGGAAATCGCGGGGGATCTCGTAGCCGTTGAGCGCGTTGTCGCGCGCGATATGCCGCAGCGATTCGGCGATCGCCGACGTGCCGATACCCGCATCGATGGGCACGATCACGGCGAGCAGGAAGGAACGTTCGCTGTTGCCATAGATATAGATCTGGTGGATCAACGGGCTGGTCGAGTACAACGCCTCCAACCGGGAAACGGCGACGAACTCGCCCTGGGCAAGTTTGATGACGTTGTTGCGGCGGTCAACGTAGCGCAATTGGTCCGGACCGACTTCGGCCATGATGTCGCCGGTCTTGTAGTAACCGTCCGCATCGAACATCGTGGCCGTCAGGTCGGGGCGGTTGTAGTAGCCCGCCATGAAGCGGGCCGATTTGACCGCCAATTCCCCACGGGGGTAGGGCTTGTCGGTGTTGAAGTAGCCCAGTTCGGGAACGTCGAGCAATTTGTAGTCGATCACCGGCGGTCGCAGCACATGCTCGTCGGCCACGATCATCCCGCCCGCGATTTCGGTGGACGAATAGCCGATCAGCAGGTGCTGGTCGAGCACGATCTCCATGAACTCCTTGATTTCCGGGGACAGCGCCGCCGATCCGCAGCCCACCGCCAGCACGCGGCCGCCGAGAATCTGTTCGCGGATAGCGGTGGTCAGTTCCGCGGCCGCGTCCTCCGACCCGCCTGAAGTTAGGCTGTGCCGGTCCAGCTCGCCCTGATAGTGGTGGTAGAACATCTCGCAGACCCGCGGCACCAGGCTCAACGAAGTCGGCCGCACCATCGCCAGATCGTCGAACAGGGTGGACAGGTCGCTCTTGGCGGCGAAATAGCTGGTGCCGCCGTTGGCCAAGGTCAAAATCACGTAGCCGTACCCGATCAGGTGACTCATCGGCATGTAGCTCAACGTGATGACGGGCTGATCGGACTGCGCGAGCCAGGTGCCGATGCACAGGCTCTCGGTGAACATCGCGCCCTTGGGTGTGCCGGTGCTGCCGGAGGTGTAGAACACCCACGCCAGCGGGTCGTCGTCGGCCGAGGCGACGTGCAGCGGCGGGGCCGGCAATGACTTTCCTTGCACCACAACATCATCGAGTGTTTCGATCACCAGCCCGCTGCCCGAGGCGGCCAGCCGGTCGCGAGCGGCCTGGTAGCTGGCGCGCTGGTCGTCGTCGCGGGCCTCGTAGTCGAAGACGATCAGGCGCTGGGGCGCGGTGCCGGTCAGGGCCGCTGCGACGGCACTCTCGAGGTTGTCGATCCCGACGGCGAAGATTCGCGGTTGGGTCTCGGTGAGGATCGGTGCGTGCTGGGCGGCCGGTGCGCTGGTCTGCAGCGGCACCACCACCGCGCCGAGGTGAATGCAGGCGCACTCGATCACGGTGTAGTCGATGCTGGCGAAGCCCAGCACGCAGACGAAATCGCCGGTCCGCACCGGATGCTGCTGGTGCTGGTGCCAATCACCGGCCACTGCTTGGACACGCGCCCACAGATCGGCGTAGCTGACAGTCTCAAAGCGCGGCAGGAAGTTCAGTCTCGAGCGTCCGGTCGCGGGATCGGTAACCACTTCGCGAACCCGCTGTCCCAGGGCCGGCCGGTCGGCGTAGCCCTGCAACACCGTGGCCATGACCTCGCCGATCCGCAGCCCGGGCGCGCGCGCCGCGGCGGCGATGTGCTCGTCGGGGCGGGTGGCGGTGAACTGCGCGTCCTCGGCATAGAGGCGCTCGCGCCGACGTGCCAACCGTTCCCACTGGTCCTGCTGGGCGCCTGGATCTTTAACGTCAGTGCGACCGACGAACGCCATTGTTCTCCTGCCTTTGTTCGAGTCAGTCCGGGTAGGTGACGCCGGTGAGTTCTTCGGAGAGCTGCCACAGTCGTTGCATCTCTGTTTCATTGCGGACGAGCCGCGGGACACCGGCGAATGTGACTCCGCCCCCGGCGGTTTCGTAGAAGCCCCGCGGGCCGTAGTAGCGGCCCCCTTCGGCGTCCGGCGACACCGCCGCGTAGAGGGTCGGTTTGATGCCCTCGTCGATGTCAAGCCACATGAACGGCAGCAGCCGCCAGGTCAATTGGGTGAGCCGCGCTTGCAGCGTCGGTTTGTCCCGTCCATACGATGCGCCGCTGAGCAGGTTGGTCTTGCTCAGCCCCGGGTGCGCGGCGTTGGACATGACGCCCCAGCCGCCCTGGCCGCTACGCCGGTTGAGTTCGACCGCGAACATCAGCTGCGCCAGCTTGGCGACACCGTAGGAGACCATCGGTTTGTAGCCGTGCCGGGCGTTCGGGTCGTCGAAGGTCAGTTTCGGCTGGGTGGCGGCGATGCTGCTGACGGTCACGACCCGCGCCGACGCCGCGGCGCGCAGCAGCGGCAGCAGATGCCCGGTGAGGGCAAAGTGGCCCAGGTGATTGGCGCCGAACTGCAACTCGAATCCGTCGCTGGTTTCCTGCCGCTGTGGCGGGGTCATCACGCCGGCGTTGTTGATCAAGACGTCGATCGGCCGGCCCTCGGCTGTCAGCTCTTGACCCAGTGCCGCAACACTTTCCAGTGACGCCAGATCCAGCTGCTTGATACTGAGCTTGGCGGCGGGCACCTCGCGACGGATTTCGCCGATCGCGGCCTCGCCCTTGGCGTTGCTCCGGATCGCCATCACGACGTCGGCGTCCGCGGCGGCCAATCGCTTCGCCAGGCCGAATCCCAGACCGCTGTTGGCCCCGGTGACGACTGCGAGCCTGCCGGCCAGATCCGGCACGGCCAGCGTCAGATCCGGCTTCACCATGTCACGGGAAGCTCGTAGACGCCGTAGGCCAACGTGTCGTGCTTGAACGGAAGCTCCTCGACCGGCACGGCCAGCTGCAGGGTCGGAACCCGGCGCAGCAGCGTGGGCAGCACGATCTGTAATTCCATGCGGGCCAACTGCTGTCCGACGCATTGGTGACGGCCATAGCCGAACCCGACGTGTGCGCCATCGTCGCGGGCCAGGTCCAGCCGGTCGGCGTTGGGGAACTGGCGGTTATCCCAATTCGCCGGTGCGACATCGAGAATGATGCCCTCACCCGCACGGATCGTCTCGCCCCCGATTTCGATGTCCTCGACGGCGATGCGACGCTGGCCGGTTTGGATGATGCTCAGGTAGCGCATCAGCTCCTCGACCGCGTTCGCGATCGCCTTCGGATCATCGGTCTCGCACAACAACTGTCGTTGATCGGGATGCTCGAGCAGGGCGGCGATACTGAGGCTGATCATGTTCGCGGTGGTCTCGTGGCCCGCGATCAGCACGCCGAGTGCCAGTTGGGTGGCCTCGCGCACGCTGATCTCTTCGGCGTTGACCCGCTCCGCCAGATCGGACACCAGATCCTCCGACGGACTTTCCATCCTGGTCCGAATCAGCTTGGCCATGTATTTAGCCAATGACGCGGCACCCTGGGCGGTGTCCTCTTCGGTTGCGTAGCGCCCAGTGCCCCGGTGCGCTTGTTCCTGGAAGAAATCCGCGTCCTCGTAAGGCACGCCCAGCATCTCGCTGATCACCAGCGTCGGGACGGCCAGCGCCAATGTGCTGACGATGTCACCGGGCTTAGGACCTGCCAGCAGCGCGTCGATGCGCTCGTCGGCGATCTTCTGCACTGCCGGGCGCAGCCCCTCGACACGCTTGAAAGTAAAGGGCTTTGACAACATCCGGCGGTAGCGGGTGTGCTCTTCGGCGTCGGAGGTGAACACCGAGCGCGGGCGTTTGTGCACCGTCGCCAGCATTCCCTCGTTCCAGTGTGGATAGCCGGGCAACCGGTCGTCGACGCTGGTGCGTGAATCGGTGAACAGCGACCGGATCGCGTCGTAGCCGTGGATCAACCACGGTGTGCTGCCGTCCCAGATCCGCACCCTGCTCAGCTGTTTGGTTGCGTTGAGCGCCAACGATTCCGGGGGAGGAGCGAACGGGCAGCCCGCAGCCCGCGTCATCGGGAAGTCCGGAATGTCGGTAGCTGGATCAGTTGAGATGTCGGTCATCGTGCTCCTCGCTAAGGGTGGTCAGTCGCCCGCCGCGCTCACATGGACCGGCGCGCGCCACAACCCGACGATCGCGTCGATCAATCCCTCGCCGGCGACCGGCCAACTGGAACGCGATCGCGGCCCGTGCTCGGCCAGTGCGCCTTCGTGCTCGGCGCAGGTGTGCATCAGCAGATTTCGGACCATGACGATCCGCTCGGATCGCACTCGCTTGGGCAGGTCGGGCAGGCATCGGTTGATGCCGTCGATGGTCTGCACCAACCTCGGTGACATCAGGGCGTCTTTGGTGACGACGTGGTGATAGGTCGGGTCGGCCATCGCCTGTGCGGCGAAACGCGCATACCAACTGGGCGCACCCAGCGCGGCCAGATGGTCGGTGAGCGGTCGCACCAGGGTGCTCACCCAGTCCCGCAGCTCGGTCGAATCGCCGATATCGTCCAGCATCTGCGCGCGGAGTTCTTCGATCGGCTCGCGGTGTTTGCCTTCGATTGCGCGCAACAATTCGGTCCGGGTACCGAAGTGATAGCAAGCCGCGGCGTTGTTGCCCTGCCCGGCCCCTTCGCTGATCTGCCGGTTGGACACGGCATACATTCCGCGCTCGGCAAACAACCATTCGGCCGCCGACAAGATCGCCTCTCGCGTACCCATCGATCTGTCGGAGCGCGCTGTTCGCTCGGCTTTCACCGCCTCAGTGAACACTGCGCGGCGGATTAAATCAAGCCATTTATTTAATGCGTGTCACGGACGGCGGCCACGCCCCATCCGTGTTTACGGGAAAACCTGGATGCTGTCCACGATTACGTGCGTGCGGTCCGGGTTGCTGAAGCTGGTGGTGACGCCCGGCCGGCCGTCCGGATTGTTGATTGGTGTTGTCGCCGTGAAGCTTTCGGGACTGTTGATGTCACTGGCCTGGAACCGCCGCCACAGCCGGCCACCACACCCGCCAACATCATTGCGACGGCCGCCGAAGCAGCCCGCGGCGCAGCGCCGGGTGACCGACGGCAACCCTGACTCAGCCGCCGAGCCCCTTCTTCACGGCCGCATCTTGCTTTTGGCCGATGTCGTTGATGAAGTCGGGGGGCGGCAGCGTGTCAGGCGGACCGTCGAATTCGAGCGTGACAAAGGCCTTGCCCTCGGTGAACAGCAAGACCGCGATGCCCTTGGAGTTGTCGGGGGAATTACCGGACACCACCGTTCCGTCCGTGCCGATCTTCACCGAGTCCGTGGCCGGATGCTTGATTGCGCCACCCTGTGCCGATTTCGCGGCGTTCAGCGCGCTTGTGGCGGCACCGGGGTCTGCCAGCACCTGGATGGTGTCTTTGATGGTGTGGCTGTTGTCTTGGGTATTGAAGATCGTCGCCGCGCCGGGCTGGCCGTTGGGGTTGCTCGTCGGCGGGGTGCCCGTGAAGGGCACCGGCGCGTCGATGTCGGTCACCTGGATCAACCAGCCGGTGTAATCGGCGGCCGGCGCCGTGGCAGTCGAAGAGGTCGGCGCCGCACTGGTCTTAGACGAGGTGGCCGATCCTGATGTTGAAGGCGAAGGTTTCTGATTGCCGCCGCAGCCGGACACGGTCAACGCCAGCACTGCCGCAGTGACGACCCCTGTGACCGCGGGTTGAGAAAGCCTCATCGCATCGTGCTCCTTCCAGGCTCGATCTGGCAACGGAGTCGATTTCACCCCGAAACGCACAGTACCGTGCGGTGTCGCCAGAGCGGCCGGGCACCGATGTGTCGGGCTATTCCAGCTGGTCACGCAGGGTGGTCAGGGTATTCGCCAGAATGCGCGACACCTGCATCTGAGACACCCCGATGCGCTTCGCGATGTGGCTCTGTGTCATCGATTCGAAGAACCGCATGTGCAGAACCTCCCGTTCGCGCTCCGGGAGTTCGGCTATCAGGGAGCGCACCGCTTCGCGGTTGGTGATGTGGTCGATCTGGGGGTCGATGCCACCGACCGTGTCGGCCACCAGGCGTGCCCGACCGGATCCGTCGGCGCCCATCGGCGCGTCCAGGGAGTCCAGCTGGTAGGCGTCGCCGGCGACGAGGCATTCGACGATCTCGCTGTGAGCGACTCCGAGCTCCTCCGACAGCTCGCGGGCGGTCGGGGCCCGGCCCAGCTTCTGGGCCAAATCCGCTGTCGCCCTGCCAATTTGGACGTGCAGTTCACGCAGCCGGCGTGGCACCCGCATGCCCCAGCTGAAATCGCGGAAATAGCGCCGAACCTCGCCCATCATGGTGGGAATCGCGAACCCGATAAAACTGGGCCCCTTGTCGGGGTCGAACCGGTTGATGGCGTTCATCAGCCCCAACCGCGCGACTTGGGTGAGGTCCTCGAGACTTTCACCGCGTCGCCCGAAGTGGCGAGCGACGTGGTCAGCCAGCGGGAGGCACCGGGTCACGATGCGTTCGCGCTGACGAAGGTATTCGTGCGATTCGGCCGGCAGGGCGCTCAGCGCCCGGAACATCTCGATGACGTCGTCGTAGGAATCGTCTTTCCGACTGCTGGCCGACCGGGTGGGCCGGGGTGGAGCAAGGACTTCGGTCATCTGGCCAACCGCCTAGTCCCGATTAGCTGCCGTGCGAAATACTTTGCACACCAATGGATTTGCATCGCTAGCACACTCTCCTTGAGGTGGCTTGCAGCGAGGTATCGTGCGCGTAGGCGTGTGCACGGCACTCCACTGCACCAGACCCGTTGACACGGATCAGGTGTTGACAGCGCGTGCGCCACGCAGGGGTGCGATCCGGGAGTCATGAATCACCAGCGCCACAGCCCAGCGGTCGTACGGCTGACTGAACCGCTTTTAGCTAAACGGCGATGCGTCCAGACGGACTTAACTTGACATACTACCCCCCGGCGCCATGGATCGGTGATTGATGGCAATCGCCCGACGCCGAGCAACCTGCGGGTGTCCCGATCCGGCTCCGCCGACCTGGAAATCGCTGGTCCACAGCAAACGCGTACTCTTCGGCAAATGTCGGTGACCAGCGCCGCGGAGCGCGCCTGCCAGCATCATCGGGAAGACGCTGCAGGCGGGCGGTGCCGATGAGCGACCAGGGCCAGCTGGCCCGGCGCGCTGCGGTGGTTTCCGGGGGTAGCCGTGGCATTGGCCGCGCGGTCGTCGAACTACTGGGCGAACTGGGCGTCGGCGTCGTCGTCAACGGTCGTGACGCCGATGCCGTGGCGGAAACCGTCGCGGCGGTCACGGCATCCGGCGGGCGAGCCACCGCGGTGGTCGGAGCCGCGGACGACGAGGCCGTCGCCGTGGCGCTGGTCGACACCTGCCGCGACGCGTTCGGGCGATTCGACATCCTGATCAACTGCGCCGGGATTGCCGAGCCGCCCGGATCTTCGATCCTGGACATCACGCCCGACGAGTTCCATCGGTTGATCGACGCCCACGTCGGCACGGTGTTTCACACCTGCCGGGTCGCGGCGCGCGCGATGGTCGCGCAGGGACACGGGACGATCGTCAACACCAGCTCGGTGGCCTTTCTCGGCGATTACGGCGGTACCGGCTACCCCGCGGGCAAGGGTGCGGTCAACGGCTTGACGGTGGCCATCGCCGCGGAGCTGAAAGCCAAAGGCGTGCGGGCCAACGTGGTGTGCCCCGGCGCGCGGACGCGACTGTCCACCGGAGCCGAGTACGAAAAGCACATCGCGGATTTGCACCGCCGTGGATTGCTGGACGACGTGACCATGCAAGCCTCGCTGGATAGTGCTCCGCCCGCGTTTGTGGCCCCGCTCTACGCCTATCTCGCAAGCGATCTGGCGCGTGATGTGACGGGCCAGATCCTGGTTGCCGCAGGCGGATTCGTCGGCCGCTTCGATCGGCCCACGCCGTCCCTGCTGGGGTATCGCGACCACCATGACGCCGAGCCGTGGGGGATCGAAGACCTGCACAAGATGATTGGCGCGCGCGGCTAGCCCACGAGCTGGAAAAGCGTGAGGAGCGCGGCGTAGGCGACCGCTATCGTCGCCGCACCGGCCACGCTGATCCGGGTGGACGCCCCATCGATTGGGTCGAGCCAGCGCCGGAAGGGCCGTGAAACGGCCGGGACCAAGACCCATTGCAGCGCAACGATGCTGACGACGTTGCCGGCGAATACGGACACCGACTGGCTGACCCCAAGGTTGCCCAGCGCGGGCGAGAGCGACTTCGACAGCAGCATCACGGAGGGGTAGAGGCAGAGCAGCACCAGCATCGCCGTCTTCCATGCCGGCGTGATCCTGGTCTGTCCGTCCGCAATTCGAATCGTGGACCCGAACGGTGCGCTGCGTGCCAATTCGGCGAAGTCGCCGGTCAATCCGCCGCGCAGGCGGGGCAGCGCTTCCTGCCGTTCTCGCGAGCGCATCCAGTTCGTCAGCTCATCCGCGCGACGGAATCGAAGCACCGACATCCACTGTTGTCCGGACGAATCAGCCGGAAAGACCGCCGTGCCTTCGTATCCGGGAAATGCGACGATGCTGCGTGTGAGTTCGCTTTGGGTTTCGATGAATTCAACTTCTTTGCCTGGTGTCACGCTGTGCAGGAATACCCCGACGTTGGCGGCCGGCGATTCACCCTGCATGAGGATCAGTTCGGTTGCGCACCGCCACCAGCCCTGCGTTTCGCCTTCGCGCAGAACGGCTTGACGCTCATTGCTGTCCAGCCAAGCGTCGAGCAGATCGGAATCGCGGAAAGTGACTTCGACCGCCCAATCGAGCGGCCTGCTCCCTTGAACCGATTCGCGCGCACCTACGTGTCCAGGAGAGTGACGAGCCGAAGCAAGATAGCCGACCACCCACTGGCCGAATCGCGCAGGATCAGAGGGCGGATGGAACAGCGTGATCGCGCTAGCACCAGCAGTCATATCAGCTGTTTACCATCCTCGAAGGCGCGGTCGGGGCGACCACTTCGGGTCCTGGTGATCGGCGCGGGAGTGAGCGGTATTTCTGTCGCCCGCGGATTGCTGCGGAACGGACACGAGGTCGCCGTCTTCGACCAGCGCGCCGATACGCGGGCAGGTGGCGGCGCGGTGACCATCTGGTCCAACGGCGGGGTGGTACTGCGGCAGCTGGGCGTCGACATGGACGGGGCGGGTCAACCGCTGTCGAGCGTGCGCCTGCTGACGTCGAGGGGACACCGGATCGCCACGCTGGACGTGGACGCGATGGTCAAACAACTGGGCGCGGCCGTTCGGATGGTTCCCCGCCGGGTGCTGCTGGAACGGCTGCTGGCGGACTTTCCGACCGGTCGCGTCCGATGCAACGCGCGCGCCGCCCAGGTCATCACGATGCCGGATTGCGTAGCGGTCGGGTTCGAGGACGGCAGTGTGGCCGAAGGCGACCTATTGATCGGTGCCGACGGTCTGCATTCGGTGATCCGGGACGTGGTCGGCGCGCCACCCGCCGAACCGACAGGCTGGTGCAGCTGGCAGGGGCTCGTCAGCCTTCCCGAGCTGATCGACCGGGAGACCGCTCACCTCGTCATCGGTGCTACCGGAAACACCGGCGTCTGGCCGGCCGGCGGCGGATGCGTGCAGTGGTGGTTCGACTTGCCGTGGTCGCACGATTTCATTCGGCCACATCGCCCGATCGAGGCGATCCGATCCACCTTCGCCGGCTGGTCTGATTCGGTTGACCTGGTGCTCGGGAAACTGACCGACGCCGATTTGGCGCAGTCGCCCTACCCGCATTTCCGGCATCCGGTATCCGAGCCGTTGAGTGCTGGGCCGGTGACCCTGCTCGGCGACGCCGCCCACACGATGCCGCCCACTTTCGCGCAGGGAACGAATCAGGCCCTGCTCGACACCATGGTGTTGTGCAAGACGATTTCGGGTCTGGACGGCGGCAGCAGCCGGGCCGAGCTTTCCCGTGCGCTGCGCTCATACGAGAAGACCCGGCGACGTCAAGTGAGCGCGGTGTCCCGGGTGGCGTCGCTGCAGGTCTCGCATCGCGAGTCCGTGTTGCGGCCGGCGGCATTGATGTCGGATCGCTTGCACACCTCGATATTGACCCATTTCGTGCGGATGACCAGCCACCCGCGGATCGCGGCGAAGGTCGATCGCGATCTGGCGGAAGCGACTCCGATCAGGAGGTGATCACCGTGACCGAACCCCGTGTCGTCGGGATCGAATCGGCCCGCGCGCCGGTCGAGACCGTCCGCGTGCGTGGTGATTTCGATTCCCCTTCGCGCTGGCTCTGGCTCGTGAAGTGGTGTGTGCTGGCCGTGCCGCACTATCCCATCCTGATTCTCCTTTACCTGGTGTATCCAATCCTGACGGTCGTGGCAGGTGTCGCGATCCTGTTCACCGGGCGGTATCCACGCCCGATCTTCAACTTCAATGTCGGCGTGCTGCGCTGGTCCTGGCGGGTCATGAACTACCGATTTCCGATGAACAGCACTGACAAATACCCACCCTTTACGCTGGCGGCCCGGCCCGACTATCCGGGCGAGCTCGACGTCGAATATCCCGAGCACCTGACGAATTGGGCCGTCCTGGTGAAGACGTGGCTTTTGGGGGCCCCGCAGATACTCCTGTGCTGGGCGCTGGAGCCGGTGCTGCAGGTGCTCTGTGTGATGGCCGCGGTGGGGTTGTTGTGCACCGGAACGATCCCGCAGGGCATGTTCGATCTGCTGATGGGCATTGTGCGATGGCGCTACCGGGTCGCGGTGTATGTATCGTTGATGCGTGACGAGTACCCGCCTTTTCGAATGGACCTAGGTAGCCGATAACGCCCGGTAATCCGTTGTTTCCCTACATATATCGGTTCGGCCAGCCGGTTTTCGATCGCCTCTTCTACAACCGGTATCGCCGAGACGCGATTGCGCACGCGACCGGCCGGCTGCTGCTGGTGGGTCTGGGACCGGGAACCGACCTGAAGTTCATCCCGTCGGCGGTGACGTCGATCTCCGCGGTCGAGCCGGTGGCCGCGTTCCGGCAGATGGCGTCTCATCTGGCGCTTCGCCACGGAATCACCGCCGATATCGTCGAAGGGACCGGCGAGTCAATACCGTTCGGCGACAACAGTTTCGACTCGGTTCATATCGGGTTGGTGTTGTGCTCGGTCGGCGATGTCACCGCGACGCTGACGGAGATCCGGCGGGTCCTGGTGCCGGGCGGCCGGCTGGTCGTCCTCGAGCACGTGCGCGGCGAGGGCGCGACGGGCCGGTTGCAGGATCTGGTCGCCAAGCCATGGTCCTGGCTGGCCGCGGGATGTGAACCGAACCGGCGAACAGTCGACTCGATTGCGGCCGCCGGATTCGATACCGCCGGACTTCGCCGCATCCCGCGCACCCCGGTGCCGTTTCCGTGCAAACCCCATCTGCAGGGCTTCGCCACGCTCGTGGAGTAGTTCTTACTCGACACCGACCGCTTCGATGATGTTGAGCCGGGCCGCGCGGCGGGCCGGCGGTACCGAACCGAGCAGGCTGATCGCCAGAGCGCCGAGGGTAAAGGCAAACGCCATCCAGCTGGGGTGGAAGGTGACGTGGAAATTCATCATGTCGCCGCTGACGAGGCTGAACAGCCACTGGTCGGCGCACCCCAACACCAGTCCCAAAACACCGCCCACAACACCGATTCCGGCCGCCTCGGCCAGCACCATCCGCAGGGTGAACCGGCGGCTGGATCCCATCGCGCGCAGCACCCCGAGTTCGCGGCGCCGTTCCAGCACGGAGAGCGTCAACGTGTTGAGCAGCGCGACCGCGGCCACCAGCACGACGATTATCCAGACGGCGTTGGCGATGAACATGCTCTGATGCATCGGCGCTTCGAGCCCCGCCAGCTCGGCGTTGCCGTCGTAGGCGTAGTTCGGGGCGGGCACGGCCGCACGGATATCGGTCAATAGCCGACGCGAATCCACGCCCGGGGCCGCGGCGATCTGCAGGGTGGTCGCCGACGGGCGGTCGAACCACGTCCGCATCTGATCCAGACTCAAACCGAGGGTGCCGATGACCGTCGAGAAATAGGGCACCAGGGCCAGCACCGTCGCCTGCTGCACGCCGTGCGGCGTTTGCATGCGGAGTGGGTCGCCGACCCGAACGTGCAGGGTCTTGCCCAGATTCTGCGAGAGTACGACCCCGCGACCGGCCAGCACGTCGTCGCGCACCCGTGGGTCGAGTGCCCGGAACAGCGGATCGGCGGTCCCGGCGGAGAACCCGTCGAGCATCACCCTCGTGCCCCCGACCTCGGCGAACCCGAACGCACCCTCGGTGACATGCGCGACGCCCGGCACGGCGGCCAGCTTGTCGGAAAGTCCTTGCGGCAGAGCATCAGTGGGATAGGTATCCGGCGGATTCGCGCTCACCCACACCGGGGTATCCACCACCGATGCGAAGATGCCACGCGCGGATCGGATCATGTCGTTGTTCGTGCCGGTAATCGTGACGGTCGTGATGACCGCGATGACCACCGTCATGACCGTCGCCCACACCCGGCGCGGCGCGCGTTCGATGGTCGCCGCGGCAAGGGCGCCGACGGTGCCGAATATTCGCGCGGTTGCGGCCGCGGCGCCGACGATCGGCATCGTGAGTGCGAAACCAAGTGCGACCTCCGCGGAGAAGACGGCCGACATCGCGATGAACGCCAACACGCCGCGCTGGGTGATGACGATCGCGATCGACACCGCGAAGATCACTACCGCCCCAACGCCGCAGACGACTCGCAGCCAGCGCGGCACGCGGTCGGCAGCCGATACCCCGACGGGTGCCAACGCCTCGATGGGGGCGACCTTGTACACCTGCCGTGCGGCCATCGCCGAAGCGACCACGCTGGTGAGCGCGGTCGTGACGACCGCGACAGGTATCGCGTAGCTGGGTAGCCAGTATTCGATGCGGGCTTCCAGGCCTTGTGTCATGGCCGGTGGCAATTGGCCAATCGCGAGGCGGCCCATCAGGATTCCGATGGCCGATCCGATCACGCCGCCGATCACCCCGAGGATTGCCGCTTCCGCCAGCATGTCGCGAACGATGACGGTGCGCCGGCCGCCGATCGCGCGCAGCAGCGAGATGACGGGCCGGCGCTGGGTGATCGCCATGGTCATCGTGGTGTAGATCAAGAAGGCGCCGACCATCAGCGCCACCATCGCGCCCATCAGGGCCATGTAGTTCATCAGCTTGACACCGTCGCCGGCCCGGGTAGCCCTCATACTCGGGTCAGCGACGATGGCGCGGCCGTTGACCGCCGCACTGACGGCGGTGCGGACCTGGCCCAGATCCACACCGGGCTTGAGCGTGATCAGGATCGAGTCGAGCTGACCCTGACGACCGGTGATGTTCTGCGCCAGCGCAAGTGGCGCGAGGACGTAGTGTCCGCCGTTGAGCGCCGCAACATCCTTGCCGGCGAGCACCTCAGTCACCGTGACCGAACTCGAGCCAAGCTGGAACGTCTCTCCTTTGGCACGACCGACTCCCGGACCCACCCGAACCCCGTTCGCGGGCCCGGGTGGATTCGTCAGTTGATCTGGCGCACCGTTTTTCAACTGATCTGGTGCACCGTTCTTCAACGCGTCCTTCAGGACACCACCCAACGCCGCGAGGCGATCGTCGGCGCCGAACAGCAGCACCGGCCCGGACGAGGTGGACACCGGCGTCCGGATCATGGGCGCCGCGGTCGCCACTCCGGGAACCGCGGCAACATCGGCGGCGATCGCGTCGGGAAATCCTGCGTCGGTGATCCCGGAGACCTCCAGCGAGGCGATGCCGGCGATCCCATCGCTGAGGCGATTGACCGATCCGGTGATCGACCCGAAGATACCGAATACCGCAACCAAATACATTGCGGAGACGGCCATTACCGCGATCGACGCGACCGTGCGCCGCCGGTGCACGGCGAGCTCACGCAAGCTGAACACCCGGAGCCGGCTTGCGGCGGCGCTGAGCGCGGAACCCGGTTTCACACCAGGACCGCCGATCGTTCGTTGGAGACGACCCGCCCGTCCTGCAGCATAATCACCCGGTCGGTTGCCTCCGCGGCTTCGGGGTTGTGGGTCACCATCACCACCAGGCGGCCGCGGCCGGCTTCGTGCGCGACGTCGCCGAGCAGCGTCAATATCGAAGCGCCCGTGGTGGAGTCGAGGTTTCCGGTGGGTTCGTCGGCGAGGATCAGCGGTGGATCCATCATCAACGCCCGCGCCACCGCGACCCGCTGCATCTGACCACCCGAGAGTTCCGCCGGACGGTGCTGGGTCCGGTGTCCGAGACCCACCCGCTCCAGCAACGCAATCGCATCCGGTTTGGCTTTACCGAGCCGCACGCCGTCGAGCAGCTTGGGTACCGCGACGTTCTCCCAAGCGGACAGCGTCGGTAGCAGGTTGAAAAACTGGAAGATGAACCCGACGCGGTGATGGCGAAACTGCGACTGCTGTTGGTCATTGAGCCGGCCGATTTCGTCGCCGTCGAACTCGATCGACCCGGAATCGGGGGAGTCCAGC
The DNA here is from genome assembly GCF_026625985.1 of Mycobacterium sp. Aquia_213. Lineage (NCBI taxonomy): Bacteria > Bacillati > Actinomycetota > Actinomycetes > Mycobacteriales > Mycobacteriaceae > Mycobacterium > Mycobacterium sp. Aquia_213. Next base: position 2,984,748 of record NZ_CP113116.1, on the reverse strand, counting down.
GCGCCGAGCAAATGCAGCAACGTGCTCTTGCCGGCACCGGAAGGCCCGACCATCGAGACGAACTGCCCGCCCTCGAGCCGCAGGCTGATCTCGTCGAGTGCGCGGACCGTTTGTCCGCCAATCTGGTATTCGCGCACCACATCACGCAGTTCGATGGTCAGCAGTTTGTGCTTGGGGCCATCGGAGGTGTCGACTCTTCTGAACATGATCCTCCTGCGGGTCCGCGCGTGGTCAGCGCGTGTCTGCCGCTACCCGCACGGCGCCCAAGGCGCTGGTACCCGGTTAACGAGACCGAACCGTGATCGGTTCATCCAGGGTCTCGGCGCGCGAAGGTGTCGTCGCGCAAGAACATCCGCATCAGCTCGGCACGTGACGACAGACCGAGCTTGGTGAAGATCTTGCTCACGTGATAGTCGACGGTGCGAGGACTGAGGAACATCAGCGTGGCGATGCTCCGGTTCGTCTCGCCCTCGCTGACGAATCGGGCGATCTGCAACTCCTGCGGAGTCAGCTGGTCGGCGGTGCTGACGTCGCGCTTGCGCGCGGTCTCACCCGTGGCGAGCAATTCGGCACCGGTGTGCTCGGCCCACGGCGCCGCGCCGAGCCGCTCGAACGTCTCGTGTGCGGCGCGCAGAAACTTGCGCGCGTCGGCCCGACGTCGGCGGCGCCGCAAGCTCTCTCCGTACAGCAACTGGGTGCGAGCCATGTCGAAAGGACGACCGGCCGGGGCGTGCAGCCGCAGCGCCTCGGCGAAGTGCCGATCCTGGTCGTCGTCGGTGGCCAGCAACCCGTGGCAGCGGGCTACCAACGGACGGGCCCACGGCGCGCCGGTGTCGGTGGCCCACGCCTGCAGCCGGTCGGTGGCCGCCGCGGCGGCCGCCCGGTGCTGGGTGCGGGTGGCTGCCTCCACCAGATCGGCGGTGGCCAACAGCATTACCATCTGATTGCCCTCACCCGGCGCGGCGCTGGCCGACGCCTCCAGTCGCTCGAATGCTTCGGCGGGACGACCAGCGCCGAGGTCGAGCACCGCGAGTGCCCACGACGCGATCGCCGCATGCGGCCCGAGGCGTTGACCGATCGCCTGGGTCAGTGCCGCACCCGCGTGATCACGGCATTCCTGTTCGCGGCCCTGCACGGCGGCGACAATGGCCAGGATGCCGCGCAGATGCGCGGCCGGGTTGCGTTGGCTGGTCTCCTCGGCCAGCCGTAGCCCCTCGGTAGCGTCCGCGATCGCGGCGGGGTAGCGGCTGGTCAGGGTTTCCACCATGGCCAGGGGCGCGAGCAGCAGCGGCAGGTTCGCCGCCCCGGCCGCTCCGCGGGTCAGCGCCACCGCGGTGCAGAACAGATCGATGGCGCGCGCGTCATCGCCAAGAAACATCGCGCCGGCCGCCGCCCCCATCAGCGCGCGCGGCTCCTTAGTGGCGCCGGCCAGATCGGCTGCGTCGCGCAACCTCGCCGCGGTGGTGCTGGTATCGCCGCGCAGCAATCCCGAAAGGCCGGTAAGTACATGTGCGCCAACGAAGTTGGCCGCGTTCTTGTCGGGACGTTCCTCGGCGAGGCTCGCGAGCCGCCCGCTCACCTCGGTCATGCGCGCCAGATCGCCGCCCGCCCATGCGAGCTGGCCGGCTTCACTGAGCATTTGGATTGCGCGGACTGGGTCCTCGGACATCACCGGCTCCGCACCACCGACGAGAATCGCGTACGCGGCCGACGGGGCGCCGCAATTCCCCTCGATTGTTCCGCGCAGATGCTCGACACGGGCGCGCAGCGTTGCCGCCGACGCCAGGGAGCCCGCCTGGTCGAGGAGTGCCCGGGCCCGGTCGGGCTGACCCGCCAACCACGCGGAATCGGCGGCATCCGTCAACCGAGTGGCGCGTAGGTCGGGCGCCGCGGTGAGTGCGGCCGCCCGTTCGAATGCCGTCGCCGCGGTGGCATGCCCGCCACGCGTGCGCGCTCGTTCGGCGGCGCCGTGCACCGCGCTTGCCACGTCCTCGTCGGGTCCGGCCGCCGCATTCGCCAGGTGCCAAGCCTTACGGTCGGCGTCGGTGGCGTCATCGAGGACGGAGGCCAGCACCCGTTCGACCTCCTGGCGACGCCGCGAGGTTGCGCCGCGGTAGATCGCCGAGCGGGCTAGCGGGTGGACGAACGAGACGATCGCCGAGTCGACGCGCAACAACCCCGATGTCTCCGCCGCATCGAGAGCGCCCTCATCGACGTCCAGCTCCCGCGCGGCACGCAAGATCCCGCCGAGTTGGCCGTTGTCGTGCGCCGCGACCACGAGCAGCATCGTCTGGGTATCCGCGGGCAGTTCGGCCGCCCGGTCGAGATACAACCGTTCGAGGTCGGTGCTGACCGGCAATTGGTCTGGCAGCCGAGCACGCCCGGCAATTTGCTCGGCGGACAGCGATCTGGCCAGTTCGGCCAGCGCCAACGGGTTACCCAAGGTGTCGGCCGCCAGCCGGTCGCGAACCGGTGCCGCGACCGCAACGCCGGTCTGTTCGGCCAACAGCGTGCCGGCCGCCGCCGGATCGAGTCCGCTCAGCCGCAGTTCCGGCAAGCCTTGCGCGGCAAAAGGCGTCGTCGCATCGTCGCGGGCTGCGCAGAGGACGACGATGCCCTCGGCCTTGATCCGGCGCGCGGCGAACGTCAACGCGTCGGCCGATGGGCCGTCCAGCCACTGCGCGTCGTCGACGAGGCAGAGCACCGGAGCCGTCTCCGCGGTCTCGGCCAGGATGCTCAGCACGGCGAGCGAGATCAAGAACCGGTCGTCGGCGATCGCCGCGCCCAGACCGAAGGCGCTGCGCAACGCGGCTTGCTGCCGTTCCGGGATCGCGTCGCAGCGGTCCAACACGGGCAGCAACAGGTTGTGCACCGCGGCGAACGGCAGTTGCGATTCGGTCTGGATGCCGGACGTGCGCAGCACCTGCAGGTCGGAGGCCCGCCGGGCGGCGTAGTCCAGCAGTGCCGACTTGCCGACACCGGCTTCGCCGCGCACCACCAGCGCTTGGCTGCGTCGCTCGCGCGCGGCGGCCAGCAGTTCGTCGACCTGCGCGCATTCCCGCTCACGGCCGTGCAGCACAGCATCGATCGTAGGGCGGCTACCGGCGATCGGACTGGTGGCTTCACGGATTCGACGCGCGCCGATCGGCGCGACGCTGGGGGCACCTCGAACGAAGGAGTCTGCGATGCGCACTATCGAAGTCGCCGTGATCGGCGCAGGTCCCACCGGTCTGATGCTGGCGTGCGAACTCGCCATGCGCGGAATCCGGGTGGAGGTGTTCGAAAAGCGAACCGACCTGCCGAACATCACCCGGGCATTCGCCGTGCACGCGCGCACCCTGGAGCTGCTCGATGCCCGCGGACTTGCCGACGACGAGTTCTCGCGCGGGTTCCAGGTCTCCGCCGTCGCACCCGCGCCCGGAGTGACGCTCTCGCTGGCCAAAGACCTCCGGACGCGCTACCCGACGCTGCTCATCGTCGCGCAAAGCGGAACCGAACAGCTGCTGACCGCGCGCGCCGAGCAGCTCGGCGTCACATTTGTCCGCGGTGCCGAAGTCGTCGAACTCCGGCAAGACCGGGACGGGGTCGTCATCGGCCTGGCGAACGACGACAGTGTGCGGGCGGGGTACGTGGTCGGCTGCGACGGCGCCCACAGCGCCGTCCGCCGGGCGCTTGGTGTCCCGTTCGCGGGCAAGCAGTACCAGACCCACATCCTGCTGGCGGATGTGCAGCTGACCCGGCCGCCGGACGACAGACTCTTCGCCAGGACCAACAACCAGGGCTTGGTTCTGGTCATCCCGTTCGGCGACGGCTGGTATCGGGTGACGGCCTGGGATCGGCAGCGCGAACAGGCACCGCTGACCGAACCCGTCACGATGACCGAGATTCGCGATGCGTTCGACCGGATCGCCGGCGACGACTATGGACTGAGCGAGATGCGTTGGAGCTCAAGGTTTCTCAGCGAACGACGACAGGCCGAACACTATCGGGTGGGCCGGGTGTTCCTGGCCGGCGACGCGGCCCACATCCACTCGCCGATCGGCGGCCAGGGCATGAACACCGGTATCGGCGACGCGATGAATCTCGGCTGGAAGCTCGCCGCCGCGGTGCGCGGGTCGGCGTCGGATTGGCTGCTGGACAGCTACGAATCCGAGCGGCATCCCGTCGGCGCCAGCGTGCTGGCGCTGACGGACACCCTCAATCAGCTGGTGCTGGGCCAGTCCGCGGCACGCCGAGTGCTGCAACGACTGGCCATGCGCGCCCTCACCCACTTCTCCTATGGCCGGCGAAGGCTGGCCGAACGCCTCAGCGGTATCGGCATCGCCTATCCGCGGCGCAGGGCAGACAACCGGCTCGTGGGGCGACGGATGCCCGACGTCGACTGCGGCGGCACCCGGCTCTACGAAGTGCTGCGATCGGGACGATTCGTGCTGGTCACCTCCGCGCAAATCCCGGGGCTGGACCGGCCGGGCGTCGATCATGTGGTCCACGTGGACCCCAAACTCCCGGCAGCGATGCTGATCCGGCCCGACGGCTATATCGCGTGGGCCACGCGTGGCACACCCGACGCAACGCAGGTATCGGCGGTACTTGATCGCTGGTGCGGTCTGCAGGCCTCGATCGCCTGCACTTCGAGCTGAATACCGGGGCGGTATGTCTTCAAAATTTAACCGAGTGCGCCCACTCGTGGTGTAGCCGACCACTGGTCAGCTACCTAGACTCCTAGGGGTTCGGGGGGTTTTACAAAGTCACTAGTCGAGCAGGCGGCTATGGAACGACTGAGTGGGCTTGACGCGTTTTTTCTCTACTTGGAGACGCCGACACAACCGTTGAATGTGTGCTGCCTGCTGGAGTTGGACACGTCAACGGTGCCGGGGGGCTACAGCTACGGCGCGTTCCGGGCCGCGCTCGCGAAAAGCGTTGCGGCGGTGCCGGAATTCCGGGTGAAGCTCGCCGACAACCAGCTGAACGTGGACCACCCGGTGTGGGTGGACGACGAGAATTTCCAGTTGGAACGCCATGTGCAGCATGTCGGCGTGCCGGCGCCCGGGGGGCGCCGCGAGGTGGCCGAGATCTGTGGGTACATCGCCGGGCTGCCGCTCGACCGGGATCGACCGCTCTGGGAGATGTGGGTCCTGCAGGGCGGCGCCAACAGTGATGCCGTCGTGATGATGCTCAAGGTTCACCATGCGCTCGTCGACGGGGTCGCGGGGGCCAACCTGCTGGCCCACCTGTGCAGCCTGGTGCCGGACGCGCCGGCGCCGAAGGCGGTCGGCGGCGCGGGCAGCGGCAATCCCTTGTACATCGCGGCGAGCGGGCTGATGGGATTTGCCCGCCGGCCGCTGCGGCTGGCGACCGTGGTGCCCGCGACGATCCTGACGCTGGCGCAGACGGTGCTGCGGGCGCGCGAGGGCCGCACGATGGCCGCGCCGTTCTCGGCCCCGCCGTCCCCGTTCAACGGCTCGGTGACGCGCTACCGCAACATCGCCTACACCCAGCTGGATATGCGCGACGTCAAGCGCGTCAAGGACCGCTTCGGGGTGACCGTCAACGACGTGGTGGTGGCGTTGTGCGCGGGGGTGTTGCGGCGCTTCCTGCTGGAGCGCGGAGAGCTGCCCGACAACCCGTTGGTGGCCACCGTGCCGGTGTCGGTGCACGGCAAGTCCGACCGTCCCGGGCGCAACCAGACCACCTGGATGTTCTGCCGGGTGGAAAGCCAAATCAGCGAACCCGCCGAACGCATCCGCACTATCGCCGCGGGAAACAGGGCCGCCAAAGAACACACCGCGGCTCTGGGTCCCACCCTGCTGCACGACTGGACGCAGTTCGGCGGCCCGACGATGTTCGGCGCGGCGATGCGGCTGCTGCCGCGGATTCCGATCAACCGCAGCGCGTACAACCTGATCCTGTCGAATGTGCCGGGCCCGCGCGATCAGTTGTATTTCCTGGGCTGCCGTGTCGACGCGATGTACCCCCTCGGACCGATCATCGGCGACGCCGGACTCAACATCACGGTGATGTCGCTCAACGGCGAACTCGGGATCGGCCTGGTCGGCTGCCCCGATCTGCTGCCCGACCTGTGGGATATGGCCGATGCGTTCCCCGACGCGCTCAAGGAACTCCTTGAGTGCGACGACATTCCATCCGACGACAGCTACCCGCCGGAGGCGTGACCGCAGCAGCGCGTGGTCCACGGCGGCCACCGGTCGGCGGCGACACCGCGCATCCCGTTCGGTCGACAATGTCGCACGATATGCGTGTGTTCGAAGGCACTGCGGCCTACGCTGACTGCGAACCGCAGGAGGGTATTTGACAATGCAACCGAACCAGCTCGACCCCGTCGCCAGCGAACGTCTGTCGCACGCCGGAAAGCTATTCACCTCTGATCTTTCGATCAATGAATTCGCACTGCTGCATGGCGCCGGATTCGAGCCGATGGAACTCGTGATGGGTGTTTCGGTCTATCACGTGGGCTACCAGTTCACCGGGATCCGGCAGCAGTCGGAGCTGCCCGTGCTGACCGACGCGACCTACCGGGCGCGCTGGAACGCGATGTCGCGGATGCAAGCCGAGGCCGATTCGCTGGGCGCCGACGGAGTGGTCGGTGTCCGGCTCGATTGGCGCCACCAAGGTGAGGGTGAGCATCTGGAATTCATCGCGGTGGGAACCGCGGTGCGATACGTCGAGAAGCCCGGAGCGTTCCGACGGCCCAACGGGCAGGCATTCAGCAGCCACCTGTCCGGCCAGGATCTGACCACGCTGCTGCGTTCTGGGTTCGCGCCGGTCGCATTCGTGATGGGCAACTGCGTGTTTCACATTGCCGTCCAAGGCTTTCTGAAGACACTGAGCCAGGTGGGGCGCAACGCCGAGATGCCGCAGTGGACACAGGGCAGCTATCAGGCCAGGGAGCTGGCCATGTCGCGCATGCAGAGCGAGGCCGAGCGAGACGGTGCAACCGGCGTCGTCGGTGTGCATTTCGCCATCTCGAACTACGCCTGGGGACATCACACCGTCGAGTTCTACGTGGCCGGCACCGCCGTGCGCCGCACCGGCGAACCGCAAACCATCACACCGTCGTTCGTGCTTCCGATGAGTGATTGATGACGACGTACGACCATGAGCGGGCCAGCCACGCGATCGGTGCAGCCCTGGCCGGTCCCGGCGGAGTCGGACAAGTGATCAGGGTGTTCTGCGGTGTGCCCGGCGTCATTCTGACCCCGGCGCGGCGGGGCTTTTTCCGGTCCGCGCCCGAGCGGGTCCAAATCGGCGACTGGCGTTACGAACTCACCGCCGACGGGCGCCTGCGCGCCGGCCACATCGTCAATGGCATCGTCTTGGCCGAGGAGGTCCTGGCCGCCGGCATCGTCGGTCCGCATATCGCTCGCGCACTCGGACAGCTGGTGAGCCATTACGGCCCGACGATCATTCCCAACATCGACGCGGCCGTCGAGGTTCTCGAGGCAGCACCCCGCTATTAGTGAATTGCTCTGCAGACCAAAGCGTTTCGCGGCAAATTCACTCGGCTAGTTGCACCTGGTCCATCGACACGATCCACCGACTGAACCGCCACACACCGTCCTGCTTGACCGCGGTGAATTCGTAGCTCCCGGTGAGGTCGACAGCGGGCGGCCCGCCGTCTTTGATGGCGAACACCTGGACATAGCAGCGTCCGCTCGCTTCGTTCGCGCTTTGCCTGGAAAACCACAGCGAATTCAGCGCATGGCGACGTTGGTTGTTCTCGGCCTTGAATTTCGCTTTCCTGACCGCGAGCAGACTCATGACGGTGTCGACGTCCTGCGAAATCTCGGTGCCTTCATGCAGCAGGCCGAATTGTGGCGCCTCGGTGAACAACGCACGGAATTCGTCCAGCCGGTTCTCGTCGTAGGTGTGGGCGTAGGCGCCGAACAGGTTGATGATCGCCAACCGATCGGCGGCGTCAAACGCCACGGACCCGACGCTGTCGGCCGGTGGCGCCTGCCGATCTGTCACCCGACGGCTTACGCGGCAGGTCCCGGGGGAGGTCCGGGATGGTGTGATGCCACCGGCGCGGGCGTGGGTGACGGCGTGGCCGAGGGTGCAGTCGAATGCACCGGTACCGGCGTCGGTGTCGATCCGTGTGTCGGTCCCGGTGCCGGCGTCGGTGTCGGGGGAGTTGCCTCGGCGATGCGATTCGTCGCGAAATCTGCTGCCTGATCGATCATCCCGACCTGCTGGTAGAGCCGATGGGCGGAGAAGTCGCCCGAGCCGGCACAGATGGGATCGTTAGGGACACACATCTCGATGGCCTTGGGCGCGTACAGCGGGCCGATGGTGACCGGCGGCTGATTGATCATGCTCATGAACTGCGTCGCCGGCTTTCCGAACAGCGCGACCGCGGCAACGTGGTTGGCGACCTCCGCGGGCATCGGCTGCAGGTCCTGCCCAACGCGGGCGCCGTCGGGCACCTGGTTGGCGGTGACGAAGCCCATCACGGCCGCGCCCTGAGAGTATCCGCCCAGCACCATTTGGGTTTTGGGGCAGGCCGCCGCTGTCTGTTGAATGTGAGCGCCAGCGTCGCTGATGCCGTCGACGGCCCTGGGAAAGCTCATGGTCGCCGGGTAATCGACCGGGTACACGGTGAGCGACTTCGCGCCAAGGCGCGCCCGTAGCGCCTCGACAAAATCGTCACCGATGAAGCCCACTCCCGGCGCCTCGTCGGTGCCTCGGGCGAACACGACCTCGACGTCGGGGCACGGTTCTGCGGACACGGAATGAATAGGGGCGATCAGCAGCGCCCACATGGACGTTGTAGCGGCACAAAATAAAACGGGGAGGGCGTGCGCCTTCACGCGTTGAATTTTGTCACATTTTCACCACGAGCGCCTGTTATGCGTTTTCGTGTCGCCAGGCGTGTCGGCCTTGCCGGCAGCTGATCGGTAAACTGTTGTGGCGCAGCTACTTTGGTGCTTCCGCCTCACCGGCGCGCCGCTTGTGTACAAACGCACTGGTTGCGCGGAGCACGCCGCGGAATGCGTAGGCGGCGGCCACGACGCACAGCATGACCAGCAGGATGGCCATCGGCAGCCAGTTGCCTCGGCTGTGGTCGACGTCCCACCAGACGATCGTGAAGAGCACCGCACAGAGCAACACCACCACATCGCGCCAGTTGCCCTGGTACGACATCGCGGCCCGGCGCCAGGCGCGGCTGCGGTTCGCGGAGTCGACCAGGTCGTCGATGCGGGCATCGATCGAGTTCTGCAGCGCATCGCGCCTTTCGGTGGACTCGGGTGGCAGGCGATCGAGCAGTTCCATGTCCTGCTGGATCATTTTCCGATAATCGGGCCCTCGGAATTGCACGGCCGCAACCGCGAGCATGGCCGCACCGAAAACCGGTGCACCGTCCAGTGCGATCTGTCCCAGTCCGACCATGTCTACTCCTCCTTGGGCAGCTGGCCTGCGAATCAGGACGCCGCCGACGGCCGCCGCCGGACTCGGGGTTCGGGAGTCCGCAGCGGGTCCATTGCCTGCTCGAGTTGCGGATAGGCAATCGCCGGTCCGATCCACCGGATCAGGTAGCGACGAAGATCCGTGCCGCTGCGCGGGGGCCGGCCCGGGTCGGCCAGGAACGAGTGCAGCAACCGAAGGGTGAATTCGTTCAACTCGTCCAGGCCCGCGTCGTCGAAACCGTGCTGCTCCCAATCGATATCGAAGCGGTGCAGCATCGATCGCCCGAAGGCCAGCGCGGTGTCGGACACGATGGAGATCGTCTGCCCGCCGCGGTGGCGCCGGTTGAGCACCACCTCGAGCTGGTTGTCGGAGGCCAGCTGTTCCACCGCGAAGGCGAAACTCTCGGTCACCGCCTGGACAGGGTCGGTGATGCCTTTGAGGTGGGCCGCCAGATGATCGAGGAAGCCGTCGGCCGACCGCATCGCACTTGCGACCAGTAATGCCTGGGTTCCGGGGAAATACCGGTACACGGTCTGGCGGGTCACGCCCAGCGCGCGGGCGACGTCGGCGATCCGCATGGCCGAACCGCGCTCGTCGATGATCTTGTCCGCCGCATCCAGGATCCGCTCGATCGCCTCCTCATCGGAAGCGGGGGTATTCCCTGCCCAACCGTGACTGCGCATCGTTAACGGGCGGCAAACGTGTCGTCGGTCATCATCACCGCTAGATCATATCGTCGCAGCTAGATGATCGTTGGCGGTTGCGGGCCGGCGAGCCGGACCCGACGCTGGTCTAGCCGGATCCTGTTGTGGTGGGCAGGCTCTCGGCGGCGACCTGCTTGGCCCACCGATAGTCGGCCTTACCGGCCGGCGAGCGCTGGACTTTGGCCGTGCGGACGATGGCCTTCGGCAGCTTGTATCGCGCGAGGTGTTGCTGGCACGTCTCCAGCAGGTCCGCGTCGGAGGGATCTTGGCCCTCGACGAGTTGAACGATCGCGACGACCTCGTTGCCCCAGCGCTCCGACGGCCGGCCGGTGACGACGACGTCGTAGATACCGGGGTGCTCGGCCATCGCGGCCTCCACTTCCTCCGCGAAGATCTTTTCGCCGCCGGAGTTGATCGTCACGGCGTCGCGCCCGAGCAGCTCGATGCGCCCGTCGGCGAGGAACCGGGCCCGGTCGCCGGGAATCGACCAGCGCACCCCGTCGACGACGGGGAAGGTGCGTGCTGTCTTCTCCGCGTCGCCGAGGTAGCCGAGCGGGATCATGTTGCGCCGCGCCAGCCATCCCTCGCCGCCGCCCGGCCCTATCTCACGACTGAAATCTGTTGCCAAAACCCCGGTCTCGGACCCCGGGGTGAACGTGGCCACCGCGGTGGGCTCCGACTGCGTCGGCAGGGCGCTCATCTGCAGGCCCGTTTCGGAGGCCCCGGCGCTATCGATCACCAGCAGGTTCGGCAGCGCCGTGAGAAAGCGCTTGCGCACACTGGGGGTCAATGCGGCCCCGCCATTGCTGATATTGATCAGCCCCGATAGGTCGTAGTCACCGCGTTCGATCTCGTCGATCAGCGGGCGCGCGATCGCGTCGCCGACGACCGGGATGCTCATCACCCGTTCGCGTTCGACCAGTCGCAGAATCTCGTCGGCCCGAATGCTGTGCACGTCGTCGGGGAACGTGACCCAGCCGCCCATCGTCATGATCTGGAACGCGCCCCACTGCGCGGCGCCGTGCATCAGCGGCGGGATCAGCAGCACGGATGCGAAACCGGGCGCCGCGGACGCGCGCTCGGCCAGTTCGTCGTAGGACTTCATCGCCTCATCGGAGCCGAAAGGCCGTCCTCCCATTGAGGATACGAACACATCGTTCTGCCGCCACAGCACGCCCTTGGGCATTCCGGTGGTGCCGCCGGTGTAGAGCATGTACAGGTCGTCCCCGCTGGGAGTGGGCATTCCGCTGGGCGGGGAAGGGGTTTCGACGATCGATTCGTAGTCCACCGCGCCGGGCAGCAGCGGCTGACCGGAATCGTCGGCCACCTGGATCAGGAATTCCAGGTGGGGGAGTTGATCGCGGATCGATGCGACGCGAGGTGCGAACTCGGCGTTGTAGACCAGGGCCCGGGCTTGCGCGTTGGCGAGCAGATAGACGAGTTCGGCATCGACGTAGCGGTAGTTCACGTTGAACGGTGCGATTCGCGATCGGTAGGCCCCGATCATCGCCTCCAGGTAGTGGTTGCCGTTGCGCAGGTACAGCCCGATGTGATCCTGGCCGGATTCGTGGCCCTGCAGGCGATCCCGTTCGGTGTGACATCCCAGTCCCAGCGATGCCAAGTAGTGGGCGACGCCGTCCACGCGCGCGTCCATTTCGGCGTAGGACCATTCCCTGCCGCGCCAAAACAGCACGCGTTGCTTGGGCAGCGCCTGTGCCAGAGTGGAAAACACGGTCGACAGGTTGAATCCGTTTTCACCCATAGCTCTCCTCAAAGTTTCGCCGGCGAGACCCGGCGGGGTTAGGCAACCGAAGCTCCCAAGATGAGGTTGACCGCTTCGTCGAGTTGCCCGGCGATCTCCTCGTAGTCGACAAACCGCGCTGTCATCAGCGCACCGGCGAAGGTCATCTGCAGGGTGGATTTCACGGCGCGCGGCCAGCCCGGGCCCAGCGCGGCGGCGATCCGCTTGGACACTTCTTCGCCGATCTGTTCGCGCAGCGGCTGTACGGCGGGATCGTCGGCCATCAACGCCGCTCCGCAGGCAGCGCTCAACTCGGGTTCGTCGGCCACGGCCACCGCCATGTCCCGCAGCGTCGCGCTCACCCGGGTCTTGGTGGTGTCGTTGACATCTGTGTGCAGCGGCAGCTCGCGCAGAAAACGCAGGTAGACGGCGGCCACCAGCGCGCTTTTCGACGGGAAGTAGGTGTATGCGCTGGCCGGGGATACCCCGGCACGGGCGGCAACGGCTCGCATCGTCAGGTTGGCGAAGGACGATGCGCGCAGTTCCGCCAGCCCGGCGTCGAGGACCTTGCGGATCGTTTGCCCTGGCCGACGATCCGAGCGGCGGGCACCCGTGGCACCGTCCACCGTCCTGGCAGCGGGAGCCACTTCTCTAGACACTCGTCCAGTGTAGGAAACCGAATGCCCGCGGCCAACAACGGCGCCCCATCGCCGCTAAACGGCGCGGTACAGCAGCAACGACATCTCTCTCGCCCGGCCTGGTGGACGGGCAAACGCGGCCCGCCGCGTCAAATGCGGACAGCTGTCCAGAACTTGTGGGTGTTGGATTCTGGTGCCGGGCGAGTCGTAAGGTGACCGCTGTGACCCGTGAGGACCAGCTCCGGTGGGACGAGCGGTACGCGAGCAAGGGACCGGTCTCCGGCGGTGCCGTGGCACCTCCCGCCGCGTTTGCCGCCTATGCGGACATCTTCCCGACCACCGGGCGGGCCCTGGACATCGCCTGCGGCCGGGGATACGCCACCGTTTGGCTGGGCCAGCGGGGTCTGGAGGCCGTCGGATTGGACGTCTCCGCGGTGGCCATTGGGCAGGCACGAGAACTGGCCCGACGCAGCGGCGTCGAGGAGCGCTGCAGGTTCGACGTCGTGGATCTCGACGACGGCCTGCCGGACGGGCCACCCGTCGACGTCATCGTCTGCCATAAGTTCCGCGATCGCCGCCTCGACCAGGCGATCATCGATCGCTTGGCACCGGGCGGACTGCTGGCCGCGGCGGCGCTGAGCGAAGTCGGGGCCGAACCAGGTCCGTTTCGCGCGGCGCCCGGGGAGCTCGCGGCGGCCTTCGGTGAACTGGACGTCATCGCCGCCGGCGAGGGCCACGGGCAAGCGTGGCTGCTGGCGCGGGCGTGAGGCCCCGCGAAACTACCCTTGCGTGCGGCTCGATCGACGACGATCGACTCGCCGCGTCGGCGTAGCGGTGCGGTGGTTAGGTGTGTTGCTGCGGTGCGAGATCGCCGGTTCGGTGCGGGCGGAAGTGCTTTTCGGAGACCGGCTGTTATTCCGGCGGCCCCGTTGCCCGCCCCCGTTCGGTCGATGCTGCTGCGGCGAGCGCGACGGCGCGGTGGCGGGTGCGGGCGCCTGATACGGCGCGGTTTCGCCGACGAGCGCTTGCACTGCCTCCGACGTCGCGGTCACCTGCTGAGGCGCGACCTTGATACCGGCCTTGCGCATCAACGCCTGGGTGTCGTGTCGCTGCTCGGGCAGGACCACGGTGACGACGTCACCGGCGCTGCCCGCCCGCGCCGTGCGTCCGGACCGGTGCAGATAAGACTTGTGCTCGGCCGGCGGGTCGATGTGCACGACAAGTTCGACCTCGTCGACGTGCACGCCGCGCGCCGCGATATCGGTTGCCACCAGTACCCGGGCGCCGCCCGAGGCGAACATCGCCAGGTTGCGCTCGCGCGCAGGCTGAGACAGGTTGCCGTGCAAGTCGACTGACGGAACTCCCGATTCGGTGAGCTGCTTGGCGAGTTTGCGCGCTTGATGCTTGGTGCGCATGAACAGAATTCGGCGGCCGGTTCCGGAAGCGAGCCGGTGCACAACTTCCTTCTTGGCATCCGCATTGGCGACGTGGAACACGTGATGCGTCATCTCGGATACCGGCGAGTCGACCCCATCGACGGAGTGCAGCACCTCGTCGCGCAGGAAGCGATTGACGAGCTTGTCGACGCCGTTGTCCAGGGTCGCCGAAAACATCAGCCGCTGGCCGCCATTCGGCGTCGCGGCGAGGATTCGGGTGACGCCGGGCAGAAAGCCGAGATCGGCCATGTGATCGGCTTCGTCGATCACGGTGATTTCGACGGCATCGAGGCTGATCAGTCGTTGCTTCATTAGATCCTCGAGCCGGCCCGGGCAGGCCACCACGATGTCGACGCCGGATTTGAGGGCCACCACCTGACGGTGTTGGGAGACACCGCCGAAGATCGTCGTGACGCGCAGACCGCACGCGGCTGCCAGCGGTTCGAGCGTCGCGGTGATCTGGCTCGCCAGCTCACGGGTGGGTGCGAGCACCAAACCCGATGGCCGCGACCGGCGGCGGCCGCCTTCGGAGAGTCGGCTCACCAGCGGAATCGAGAAGGCCAGCGTCTTACCGCTGCCCGTTTTCCCGCGGCCGAGTACGTCGCGGCCGGCCAGCGTGTCCGGCAGGGTCGCGATCTGGATCGGAAAGGGATGTGCTATGCCGCGCTCCGCGAGCGTGCTGACGATTTGTCCGCGCACGCCGAGTTCGGCAAAGGTTTTGTCGGTAGTCACTTTTCGGTGCCTTTCAGGCATCGGTCATGCCGGACCGCCGGTTGTCGCGCGGTTCTCAGCACAAGTTGGCGAGATTGCCGGAGGGCAAAATCGATCGCCGCGAGACAAGCTAGTGCGGATGCACGGATCATCTGAACGTGGTGAGTTAGCCCGAATTTCGGGGTGGCACCAGGTGGGATGAAGAAGCGTTCCACGACGTAGTTGACATCTAGCTGTGAGGCCAACGTTGGTGCCAGCATAGCGCACCCAAAGCACAACGACGAAAAAGCAGCGTGTGATGTGCGTCGCCGCGATCGATCAGGATTCGAGCCTGGCCCGCACCGCTGCCATGCGTTCTTCGAGTTCGGACTCGTCGATCACACCACGCGCCAAGAGTGAATGAGCCAGCGCGACCAATCGGTTTTCCGGGTAGGGCAGTTCGGCATACACCGTCGCCGACAGGGTGTCCTCTTCGTTGCGCCGGTCGACGAAGCCGAGTACCTCTGGGCCACAGGCACTTTGATCGAGCGCGTCGCAAATGCCGTCAAGGCTCGTCTTCCAAGGGGGTGTCGGGTTGTCGACTCCGTGTTTGGCCGCCATGCGGCTCCAGACCTGGTTTCGCTCAACGATTTTCGCAAGCGGGGCGATCGTGGAGTCAGCGCCCGTCTGCACACCTTCGCTGGTACTCATCCGTGCGACCCCGGCAATCAGCTGTCGACCGGATGGATCGCCGGCCGGGTTTCGGTGATCGCGTTCGTCGTCACTCCGGCTTTGGGCAGTGCCACACCGATCAGGCAGTCGCGGGTGATGATTTCGGCCAGCTGGTCCTCGGTCCAGCCTTCGGTCCCCCCGGGGCGCACGGGCATCACCATGAAGCGGTGCTTCTGGTTGGAGTCCTCCACCCGAATCTCGACCTCTTCGGGTAGGTACAGTCCGAATTCGGCGAGCACTTGACGCGGCCAGCGCACGATGCGGCGGCGGAAATTGGGCGTGCGGTACCACTCGGGCGAATTACCCAGAATCGGACGCGGGTAGCAGGAACACAACGTGCACACGATGACGTGGTGCAGAGTCGGCGTATCCACCAGCACGTGGAAGGCCGTGAAGTCGCTCGGCGTGCCGAAACCCGTCGGGTCCAGCCAGTCGACGCCGACTTCCTTACTCGCGGTGAGCGGATCGGAAATCACCAGCTCCTTGAACGCGGGGTCGAGCCAGGCCCGCGCCACCAGCTGGGCCGCCGGAGTCGGCCCGATCTGCTCGGCGTATTCGGTCATGCGGCGGTGTTCCTCCGCGGTGAAAATTCCCTTCTCGATACACAATTCGCGAAGGGCGATCTCGAGGACTTCGAAGTCGGTGATCTCGTCCACCATCGGCGCGGCGGTGCGATCGTGATCGTGATCGTGATCGGTCATGCTGAGGTCCTTTCGACCGCTTCGAGCCACCGCTCCGGGATCTCGGTTTGCAACGTGTCATTGGTGGGACCGGTGTAGCCGTGCCAGAGCTCCGAGAGGTTGAACCGAACGATGTAGAACCACTCGGGTTTTTGATCGGGCCCGGCCCAGGTCTCGTCCTCGGCGGCGGGGCTTTCGTATGTGACGACGGCGATCTCGCCTTTTGCGCCCCGCACGTATTCCTGGGTACGGGTATAGAGCAGGATGGGCAGGTCCTTCACGAGGACTTGGTCGCCGACCCGGAACTTCGGCTCGCCGGCCTGTCCGGCAAAGATCTGCGGGTCGCCCTTGCCGACGGCGTGGATGTGGTGTTCATTGCGCGTGACCGTGGCCGGGTCGCCTTCGAATTTCGGCTTGGCCTCCAAGGGCTTACCCTGCAACCCGCCGTCGTAGCGGGCCTTCACCTCGACCATGCGTTCGGCCAGCTCGCTCAGCCCGATGTGGTGTTTCTCGACGAGGACACGCACCACCGCGAGCAACCAGCGCACGTAGTAGGGCAGACCCAGATAGATGGCGCGGCCCAGGTCGACATTGCCCATCCGGCGTCGTTCCTCCGACAGCCAGATTCCGCGCCAGCCGAGCACCTCACACATGATGTAGGTGTTCTCTTCCCAGATCTCGTATTGCTTGTTCTCCCATGCGATGGGGGCGTCCGGCTCCCCACCGACGTCATGGGGCGTCTTGGCATAGGCCGTGAAGCGCTCGTGGTCGATGAGATCCGGCGTTGGTGCGTCGGGAAGATCGGGGTACGCGGACTTCAGCCGAGCCACCAGGTCGAGATGGGTTACCCGGTCCAACGGAGTCGCCATATAGAGCCCCATTCTTGTCGAGATGTCGGGGGTGGCGCAGCCCGGTGCGCACTCAATACAGCTCACTCCTCACCTCAAGATCACGCAACCGCTAAATGAGTTGCGGGGAGGGTAATGTCCCGATGATGGAGCGGCGTGAGCTCGAAGCGGTCATCTATGAACGCGAACCGCCGATTGCGCGGATCATTTTGAATCGGGTCGACAAGGCCAATACCAAGGACGCCGTCCTCGTCACGGAAGTCGACAATTGCCTGCACGAGGCGGACCGCGACAGCGAGATCAAGGTGGTCATCCTCAAGGCCAACGGCAAGGGCTTCTGCGGCGGCCACGTGGCGCGCTGGGGGCCCGACGAAAACCCTTATCCGGATTTCGGAAACACCTTCGAGGACCTGTACAAAGGCACCGCCGACCTGTTTCTGTGGCCCACGCTGTACCTGTGGGAGTTCCCCAAGCCGACGATCTCCCAGATTCACGGCTATTGCATGGGGGGCGGGATCTATCTCGGGCTGTTGACCGACTTCTGCGTGGCGTCCGACGATGCGTATTTCCAGATGCCGCTTGCCCAAAGCCTCGGAGAACCCGGCGGGCACACCATGATTGAACCGTGGTTGCTGATGAATTGGCATCGCACCATGGACTGGTTGTTGCTGGCGCCCACGCTGTCCGCCCAGCAAGCCCTCGATTGGGGGCTGCTGAATAGGGTGGTGCCGCGAGAAGACCTGGAGGACACGGTCGAGGAGATGGCGCGCAAGATCGCCCAAATCCCGTTGACCACACTGATGGCGGTGAAGAACAACGTCAAGCGCGCATGGGAGTTGATGGGTATGCGCGTGCACCTTCAGGTCAGCCACATCCTGACCAACATGGTCGGCGCCGCCACCGATGTTCAGGCGCGGCGCGCCGAACTTCTGCAATCGGGCATGAAGCCACGCGATTTCGTCGACCGCGACGAAAAGGATCGCGATCGAACGTGAAGTTGTCTTCACCCTCGCGATCGAACGTGAAACTGGCTTCACGCTCGGCGCGGGACTAGCGGACTAGCGGCTCTTCTCGCCGGCGATTTTGCGCCCGGCCGCATGCCGCGCGGCGACGTACCCGAAAACCATGGAGCTGGCGATGCTCGCGCCGGCACCCGGGTATGTACGGCCCATCACGGTTGCGGTCGTGTTGCCCGTCGCGTAAAGACCGTCGATCACCTGGTCCTGCTGATCGAGCACTTGGGCGTGTTCGTTGGTGATCACACCCCCGCATGTTCCGACGTCGGACGGGAGCACCCTGGTCGCGTAGTACGGCGCGCTTTCCAGCGGGCCGATCGCGGCGTTGGGCCGATACCCCGGATCGCCGAGGCAGTCGTTGTAGGCCGACTGGCCGCGCCCGAAGTCGGGATCCAGGCCCTTGGCGGAGAACCGGTTGAATCGTTGGATCGTGCGCGACAGCTCGTCGGCGGGCAGGTCGATCTGGCGGGCCAGGTCGGCGATCGTGACGCCGCGTTTGACCGCACCCTTTTCGATCAGCTCGGGCGGCAGGTGCTGATTGCGTTTCAGCGGATTGGCACTGGTGACGTATCGGCGCACGTACCCGTCGTCGAAAATCATCCAGCAGGGCACCGCCTTGTTGGCGTACATCGCCTTGCCGACCTCGACGTAGGAGTTCGACTCGTTGCAGAACCGCCGGCCGGTCGAGTCGACATAGATGGCGCCGGGCCGCTGTCGCCCCGAGCCCAGGGACGCGGCGACCGCGCCTCCGTTGGCGATGAAAACCGAAGGCAGCCACCACGCTTCGTCGAGAAGATCAGTCTGCGCGCCGAGCCGTATCGCGGTTTCGAGCACCTCGCCGGTGTCGCCGGCGTTGGCGATCGACCACTGTCCTTCGTTGGGCTGGTCGCCGCTGTAGCGGCGGCGCATCTCCTTGTTGTGCCCGAAACCGCCGGCGGCCAGCAGCACTCCCTTGCGCGCCTCGATGTTCAGCGTGACGCCGTCCCGGTTGACGCGCGCGCCGACGACGCGGCCGTCCTCGACGATCAGGTCCTCCATCGCGGCGTTCGTCCACAGGGGTGTTTGATTTCCGCCGAGTTCGATCAGCGCCTTGAGCATCTGCGCGATCAGTGAGGCGCCGTTGGTAAGGATCTGGGTGCGGCGTGCTCGCGCCGCGGCGGTGCGCAGGAACACCTTGGTGGCAACCGCGAATGCGCGCGGGGCTCGGTTGAAGTACTGAACCGAGCGTAGCTCGTTGGTCAGCACCACGTACCCGTAGTTCTTGGCCAGCGGCGGCTGCACCTTGTCGTGCCAGCTGCCGAGTTCGGCGGCGTCGAACGGAATTCCCTCGATGGCCCGGCCGGACTCGTTGCCGCCCTTGTGATTCGGGTAGTAGTCGCTCCAACCGGCGCAGCGGATCAGCCGAACACCCTTGCGGATCAGGAAGTTGATCATCTCGTAGCCCCCGGTGAGGAACATCTCCCGCCGCACCGGCGAGGACGCCGCACCGATATCACCGACCACGTCGGCCAGATAGGCCAGCCCGTCTTCGTGCGAGTCGGCGATGCCGTCGGCGCGCATCAGCGGATTGTTCGGCAGCCAGACGATACCGCCGGAAAGCCCGGTCGATCCGCCGACCAGGGCCTGCTTCTCGACGATCAGGGGCTCGAGTCCACTGTCCAGTGCCGCCAGCCCCGCGACCATTCCGCCGCCGCCGCTGCCCGCGATCAGCAGATCTACCGAGCGGTCCCATGCAGTGGTCATGAGCCGAACCCGAGATCCGCGATGGGCACGTCGATGGTGGTATTGGTCTTCTGAATCGCGGGAACCAGCGTGTCATACGGCAGGCCGGCGAGGAACCCGTCGATGACCCGCTCGAAGTTCGAGATCAGTCCTTCGATCTGGTCGGACAATCGCATGAATTCAAACCCCTTGGAGTGCAGTCCTTTTTGCTGTCGCGGCAGATTGGAGAAGTCCTGGGCGGGAATGGGCGGCCAGCGCGGGTCGTCGGGCGCCATGGGTTCGGGCGGTGTGGGCTTGCCGGTCACCTGATCCGGTGGGATGCGAGTGAGCGACCAGATCTCGAACAGTGTCTCCTCCGGACCCAGTGGCCGGATCCGATAGGACGAGGCGCTGCTGTACTGCGGCAGCACGAAGTAATGCGGGAAGGCGAAATTGATCGCCTCGGTGATCCCGCGCCGCGCAAGGTCATTCAAATCGGGAATGTCGCAGCCCCGGGCACGATGCCAGCTGACGATCGCGTCGTTGAGCGTCCTGCGCCAGGTAGCCATGGCCTCGGCCGAATCGGCGGGCAGCTCGATGTTCTGCAAGCCCTCGGCGATACGGACGTCGTTCTCATGCGTCATACCCGCCATGCCTTCGCCGAGCGTGCGCATGAAATACAGGTTGGTCTGCGCCAGGCCAGGTTTCGCGGATGTGGTGGGCATGCTCGACGGCAGCAGCTGGGGGTGCGTCTGCGGAACGTGGTAGCCCTCCATGAACGCCGCCGTCGCCAGCTTCCAGTTCACCGGAAGCCGGCACGACTGCCACCATTCGGTGCGCAGCGTTTCCACGTGCCAGGCGTCATAGATCGACGCGAACGGTTCCATGCAATCGCGCAGCGGGGGCGCCGCGGCGTCGAGGTTGATCCATGCGCAGCCACCCCAGAGCTCACAGCGGACCGAGACGAGTTCGAGGTCATCCGGGCGCATATTGTCCGGGGCGAAGGCCTCGGGCCGCAGCACAAACGTATTGCGCCCGTCGATGCCCCAGCACCAGCCGTGGAACGGGCAGACGAAGGTGCGCCGATTTCCGTTGCCCTCCACCAGCTTTACCCCGCGGTGCCGGCACGCATTGTGGTAGGCCCGCACAGTGTCGCCGTCGACCCGGACCACGATGATCGACTCGTCGAGGATCTCGTACTCCACGTAGTCGCCGGGCTTGGGTATCTCCTCGAGCCGGCAGGCCATCTGCCACACCCGCGGCCACAACATCTCGGCCTCGAGCGCGTAGAAATCGGGGTCGTAGTAGCGCTGTTTGGGAATTCGGTCGGCGGCCTGCACGGCCCACGGCACCGGCAACGCGGTCCAGTCCACCTGGGCTCGTCTCGAACCTGTCTCTACAGCCATCTCGTCATCCCTTGTGTCAGCGTCACACGATCCGTGATGCCCGCCCCTGCCAGTAACGCTCGCGAATGCGCCTCTTGTAGAGCTTGCCGTTCGGATCGCGAGGCAATTCCGGTTCGAATTCGACTGTGCGCGGGCACTTGTAGCCGGCCAGGTGGGCCCGGCAATACGCGATCAGCTCGGCCTCGAAGTCGGGCCCGGCCGCAACGCCCGCGGCGGGCTGCACGACGGCCTTGACCTCTTCGCCGAACTCGTCGTTGGGTACGCCGAAGACCGCGGCATCGACCAGCTTGGGATGCATGACCAGGAGGTTCTCCGCCTCCTGCGGGTAGATGTTAACCCCGCCGGAGACGATCATGAACGTCGACCGATCGGTCAGGTACATATACCCGTCCTCATCGACGTATCCCATGTCTCCCAAGGAGCGCCAACCGCGGTCGTTGTACACCGACGCGGTCTTGGCGGGATCCTTGAAGTACTCGAAATCGGGTCCACCCTCGAAGTAAAGCTCTCCAGCCTGGCCGAGGGGAAGCTCTTGGCCGTCGTCGCCGACCACATGCACCGGCGCCATCGGTATGCCCACCGAGCCGGGGTGGGCGAGCCACTCCTCGGGGCCGATCGTCGTCCCCGCGAATCCTTCTGTGCCACCGTAGTATTCGTGGATGATTGGACCGAACCAGTCCATCATCTGCTGCTTGACGTCCACCGGGCAGGGGGCGGCCGCGTGGATCACGCAGCGCAGACTGGAGACGTCGTAGCTGCGCCGCACCGCCTCGGGCAGCTTGAGCATTCGCACGAACATCGTCGGAACGAACTGGGCGTGCGTCACGCGGTGGGTGTCGATCAGCCTCAGCACCGTCTCGGCGTCGAACTTGCGCATGATGATCGACGCGGCGCCGACCCGGTTGACCGCCATGGTGTAGTTCACCCCGGCCGCGTGATACAGCGGTGCGGGGGACAGGTACACACTCGACGGGCTCATGCCGTAGCGGTGAGTCAGCGCCATCTCCAGGACCGACTGGGCCCAGGAGCCGTTGCCGTCGGCCGGCAGCGGCCGGCGTACCGCCTTGGGGCGTCCCGTGGTCCCCGACGAGTAGAGCATCTCCGACCCGTCCGAGACCGGTGGCGCCTCACCGGCCGCCATGAGAGTGGCCTGGTAGCCGCACCAGCCGGGCAGCCCGCCGCCCACGCTGATGTGGACGTCGACCGCCGTGTTCACATCGCGCACGTGAGCGGCGATTTCGGGCAGCGACGCGTCGACGAACACCGCCTTCGCATCGGAGTCGCCGATCACATAGGCAATCTCGTCGGCAGTGAAATGCGTGTTGACAGCGGTGTAGTAGAGCCCGGAAAGCTGGCAGCCCCAGGTGATTTCGAAGAATTCCGGGCGGTTCGGCAGCACCAGGGCCACACCGTCGCCGCGGCGCAACCCCGCTTCGTGCAGCGCCGCGGCGACCCGCTGGCTCCTTTCAAACAACTCGCCGAACGAGATCGCGCCGCCGTCGGCAATCAGAGCCGGCGACTTCGCGACCGCGAGCGCGTGATCGGCGATGTTCACCAGCAGACCTACGTCGCTGCGGCGCCGTCGGTCTGGGCGGCGGCCGCGGCCTGGCGCCGGGCGTGCTCGGACGGCAACACCTTGTCCTTGAACACGGTCTGAATCAACTGCTGCACGTCCTTGCTGATCGAGGCGAGCGCGACGAGGTCGTTGGAGCTCTGCCAGTGCACCCGCATTCCCATCAGTTCCCACGCCCGCTTGAGATTTGCCTTGGTGAGCATCAGCGTCGTCAACGGCGCCTGGGCGATGTGGCGGGCGATCGCGTCCACGCGGGCGTCCAGGTCCTCCCGCTTGACCACCTCGTTGACTAGGCCAACCTCGAGCGCCTTCTTGGCGTCGATCACCTCGGCGGTGAACAGATAGTAGGCGGCGCGGCGCCAGTTCATGAACACCCAAGGCTCGATGGAACATTCACCGGATGGCATGCCGAATCCCTGCAGGGGCGGATAGGAGAAGTAGGCATCTTCCGAGGCGATGACGATGTCGGTGGTCAGGCCCATGTGGGTACCGCCGCCCACGCAGTAGCCGTGCACCTGGGCGATGGTGGGCTTGGAGAACTCCCACAGATTCAGGGTCGGCTTGACGAACAGATCCGACTGCGCCTTCCACGGATGGCCTGTCACCATGGCGTTCTCTACGAAGGCCGGGTAGTCCACGGCGTTGTTGCCGATCGCGTGGCCCGAGCAGAACCCCTTGCCGTTGGCCTTCAGCACCAGCACCTTGATGTCGTAGTCGCGGTCGGCATCCAACAGGGCGGCGTCGACCTCCTCGGCCAGCTTCTGGTCCTGAGCGTTGGCTTTCTCCGGCCAGTTCAGGGTGATCTTCGCGATCGGACCATCTTTCTGGTAGATGATGCGCTCGCGCGTCTCGTTGAGGTCCATTTTTACCCTTTCGCCAGTTACGAAGTGATGACGCCGATTTCGGCGCCGATGTCGTAGGTGGTCCCGATCTGTCCCGTCCACTGGACGGTGCCGGATGCTCCGGCTTCGATTTCCTGTTCCACTTTTTCGGTGGCGATCACGTAGATCGGCGTGCCGGCCTCGACGTGTTCGCCGGCGTCGACGAGCAGCCCGGTGAGTTCGGCTTCGGACACCGCGACCGAGACCCGTGGAATGCGAATAACGAAGTTAGCCATGCGCATTCGCCCTCTTGCAGGTGCGCTGGGCCGCTTCGACGATGCGGGCCGGTGACGGATAGACCTGCGCCTCGAGCGCCGCCGCGGCCGGGTTGGGCACGAACCGGGCGGCTACCCGCTCGACGGGTGCGGCGAGTTCGCCGAACAATTCAGATCCCAGGATCGCGGCGATCTCCGCGCCGGGGCCGGCGAATTGGACTGCGTCATGGACGATTACGGCCCTGCGAGTGCGCCGCACGGATGCGACGAGGGTCTCGATGTCCAGCGGCACCAGGGTGCGCAGATCGACGACTTCGGCGCTGACACCCTGCTCGGCCAAAGTCGCCGCCGCCGCCAGCGCATCGTGCACGCTGCGTCCGTAGCTGATCAGGCTCACGTCGGTGCCCGGCCGCTTGATATCGGCCTGGCCGAGGGGAATTGAAAATCCGGGGTCGACGGGCACCGGGCCCTTCTTGCTTTGCAGCCGGATGGTTTCGACGAACAGGCAAGGGTCTTCGTCGAAGATCGCCGCCGTGAGCAGGCCTTTGCCGTCGCGCGGGGTGGACGGCACGATCACCTTCATCCCCGGGATATGCATGAACCACGCCTCCAGGCTCTGCGAATGCGTGGCGCCGGTGGCCAGCCCGGCGTACACCTGGGTACGAATGGTGATCGGCGCCGTCGTCCGGCCGGCGGTCATGAATCGCAGCTTGGCGGCGTTGTTGATCAGCTGGTCGGCGGCGATGCCGATGAAGTCCATAATCATGATCTCGGCCACCGGGAGCAGTCCGTCGATCGCGGCGCCGATCGCCGCACCGACGATCGCGGCTTCCGAGATCGGCGTGTCCAGCACCCGGTCGTGGCCGTACTTTGTCGACAATCCCGCTGTCGGTCCCGACGCACCCGGATCGGCGATGTCCTCGCCGAGCAAGAACACTCGGTCATCGGCCTGCAGCGCCTGATCCAGCGCGAGGTTCAGCGCCTCGCGCATCGTCATCTCTTTTTCGTCCATACCTACACCGGGAATTTGATCGGGGTTGCGTACACGTCTTGGTCGAGTTCGTCGATCGTCGGGGCGTCGGCGCTGATCACCGTCTGCAGCGCGGATTCCACGGTGGACCGCGCCTCGTCGTCAATGCGCGCGAGTTCCCGCTCGTCGCAGACGCCCGAGTCGACAAGATGGCGGCCGAAGCGCGGTACCGGGTCGGCGGCCAGCGCCGCTTCGAGTTGTTCCTTGGGGATGTAGGACATCCGGTCGCCGAAATAGTGCCCCCGGAAACGGAATGTCACGCACTCGATGAAGGTGGGCCCTGCGCCGTCGCGCGCCCGCCGCAGTGCCTCGTCGAGCGCGGCTTTCACCGCAAGCGGGTCGTTGCCGTCGACCCGAACGCCCGGCATCCCGTATCCGGCGGCCCGGTCGGCGACCTGCTCGAGCTTCATCGTGTCGCGGGTCGGCGTCATTTCGGCGTACAGGTTGTTCTGGCAGACGAGCACGATGGGCAGATCCCAGAGCGCGGCCATGTTGGCTGCCTCGTGGAAAGAACCGGTGTTGGTGGCGCCGTCGCCGAAGCTGACCACGGTGACACGGTCGAGGCCCTTGCGTTTGGCGGCCATCGCCAGCCCGACGGCAACCGGCGGTCCGGCACCGACGATTCCGGTTGAAAGCATCACGCCCACCTCGGGTTTGGCGATGTGCATGGTGCCGCCTTTGCCGCGGCTGGCGCCGACGGTGCGTCCCATCATCTCGCCGTAGATTTCCTCGAGCGGGACGCCCTTGCCGATCAGATCGTGCAGCCCTCGGTAAGTCGTCACCAGCTGGTCGTCGGGTCGCAGCGCGACACCCATCGCGGCGGCGATCGCCTCCTGACCACGCGACGGCCAGTACACACACATGAACTCGCCGGTGCCGATCCCTTTGGACAGCCGGTCGTCGGCCGCCTTCATCAGCACCATCAGCTCGTAGAGGCGCTTTTGCACTTCGGGGGATTCAGTGTCGGTCATCGCGCAGTTCCATTGTGGTGCAGTGTGAATGGTGCCACCGCCGTCATGCGCCCGACCATGGCTTGACCTTGAGGAAGCCGCCGCCGTCGACGCGCAACTGCTGTCCGGTGATATAGCGGGCGGCGTCGGAGGCGAGGAATAGCACCGCCTCGCTGATGTCTTCGGGTTCGACGTAGGGGATGGGCATCGCCTGGACGAATGGGAAAATGGGTTCGGCGTCCTCGCGCGTCGGTTCCTTCAGATCAGGCCGGAAGGCCCGATACATCGGCGGGCTGTGCAACATATCGGTGTTGACGTTGGTCGGATGTACCGCGTTCATCCGAATGGAAAACGGCGCCAGTGCTCGGGCGAAATCGTTAACATAATGAGCCGCAGCGAGTTTCGCGAAGGCGTAGCCGGCCCCGCCGGGACCGCCGTCGATGCCGGTGGTGTTCATCGACGACATGAATGCCGCGTTGGAACCGATCACGATGATCGACGCGCCGGCCTGCAAGTGTTTGAGGCTCGCGTGGACCAGGTTGAGCACGCCGACCAGGTCCACGTCGACGGCGTCGGCGAACGCCTTCGGCGGCAGACCCGCGGTGAGCGGGCAGATGCCCGCGTTGGCGATCACGATGTCGAGGTGCCCGAGTTCGGCGACGCCTTCGTCGATCGCGGCGGACAGGGCCACCCGGTCGCGAACGTCGGTTATAGCGGTGAAGGCGCGCTGCCCCTCCTTTTCGACCAGCCGCGCCGTCTCGTCCAGATCCTCCGGCCGGGCCAGCGGATACTCATTGGTGTCGATATCCGCGCATAGATCCACCGCAATGATGTCTGCACCTTCGGCGGCCAGCATCCGCGCGTGCGACCGTCCCTGACCCCGCGCGGCGCCGCTGATCACGGCTACCTTGCCCGTTACCCTGCCCATCGCTGATCCTTCGTCCCGGTGCCTATTGCCGTGCCCGTTTGAGTGCCGGCAAAAGTGCTGTGTTGCGGGGCTGAATCGTCCGGCTGTCGCAAGTTCCAGTGCCGCACAGGATTACCGCATCGGGGATCGGGATCTGACCAATGATCGGCTCCATCGCATCTCTTCACGTAAACCTGCGCGTGGCCTGTAGCCGGGCTATCAATGTCCTTTACAGTAACTAGAATATCTAAAATAGCAAGGACAGGTGCGGACCTAGGGGGTTGGCGATGTCAGGCGTACACGGTGGCGTCCTGCAAGGGGTGCGAGTGGTCGAATTGGCCTCATGGACCTACGTCCCGTCGGCCGGCGCGGCCTTGGCGGACTGGGGCGCCGACGTCATCAAGGTGGAGGGCGTCGCGTTCGGTGACCCGGGCCGCGCCCTGGTTGTCGGCGGCTTCACCCGCGAAGCGGCCCGCCCGGATGCCGACTTCATCCTCGAGTTGGGCAACCGCGGTAAGCGCAGCATCGCGATCGACATCAAATCCGAAACGGGTCGCGAGTTGTTCGGCCGCCTGTTGGCCACCGCGGACGTGTTCCTGACCAACTGGCTGCCCGGCGCACTGGAGCGAGCCCGACTGACCGTCGATGACATTCGTGCGTTCAACCCGAAGATCATCATTGCCCGCGGCACCGGCTTGGGGGTCCGCGGCCCGGACCGCGATCGCGGCGGCTTCGATGCGGCCACCTACCTGGCCCGCGGCGGGGTTGCCTACACGCTCACGCCGTTCGGGACCGATACGCCCGCAGTCCAGGGACCCGGTTTCGGTGACCTGCAGGGCGGGGCCACGCTCGCCGGTGGTGTGTGCGCGGCGCTGTTCCACCGGGAACGTACCGGCAACCCGACGATCGTCGACTCCTCCCTGCTGGCACAGGCGATGTGGTCCATCGCGCCGTCGATCTGCGCCGCCGATTTCTTTGATATCGACGGCATTCCGGGGGCACCGCCCGGATTGGCCATCAATCCGCTGGTGAATCGCTACAAAACCAAGGACGGCAGGTGGATCCAGTTGGTCTTCCTGCAACCCGACAAATTCTGGGCCGGCTTCTGCGAGCGCATCGGCCTTTCCGAGTTAGCCACCGACGAGCGCTTCGTACCGTCGAGCAATCTGATCGCGAACGCGGCCGCGGCGACCGAGATCGTCGCGAATGCGTTTGCCAGTCATGACCTCGCACACTGGCAGCAGGTGCTCGAAAGCGAACCAGGAGTGTGGGGTGCACTAGCCACGCCGCGTGAGACCCTCAACGACCCGCAAGTAGAGCCCAACGGCTACGTCGTGACAAATGTTGACGATTATGGCGAGAAATACCGAATCGTTTCTGCGCCGGTCCAATTCAACGAAACTCCGCCACTTCCCGCGCGTGCTCCAGAACATGGGCAGCACACCGAGGAGATTTTGCTCGAGCTCGGCGTCGAATGGGACGACATCGCCAAGGCGAAGGACCTCAACTCGATCCTGTAGGCTAGCGTCGCCGCCAAAATGCGAGCTGCGTTACACCCCAGCCTGATTGGCGCCGAATCCGGTATCGACACGGTCACAAGCTCGTATCGATGTATACGCCGCTATGGCGTAACGACGCCGTTCCACAAATCATGGCACAGTGCGCCTTTGAGAATCACGATGGCGAGTCATGCCCTCTCGCACGGATTCTTGTTCGCTATGCCGAGTAGCGGATTTTCGTTGGGGCGCAACAGGAGGTATGCACAGCATGGCGAACTGGGTTCCCGCACAGACTTCGTGTGGCCCGAACTCCAGCCGCATTCTCGATACTGCGCGGGGGATCATCATCGGACTTCGCCGGTGCCGTTCGGAGACAGCCTTCGACGAACTGCACACGGCGGCTTTGCGTCACAAGGTTCCGGTATTCGCGATGGCGTGGGCGCTGGTGCACCTCGCGGGCGGCGGCGAAAAGACATCCAGCTTCACCGAGGCGCAGTCGGCTGCGCGCCACGAGTGGGGTCAACTGTTCAGCGGAGCGGCAGCACTGAGCTGCTGAGGCGTGATCACGAACTTGGCGCGGCCGGGGTCCCTGGGGGGTACCACGGCCGTGCCAACCCACGCCAAGAACCCACCGAACCAAAGCCGTTGGAGCACGACTCTTTCGCGCTCGAGCTGCAGTGGCCGGCGCGGTCACGGGGCTTGCGGCGCCGCCGGAAGAGGATCGCGCGGGCGATAAACCCGGTCCACTGACTCGATACCGAGTCTTCGCAGTTGGCGGCCAAAGTCGGGCCCAGCGTCAATGACTTGGTGCGGCGACGTGGTCGACGCAGTCGACTCGCAGTTCGTCCACCGGCAGGGGAGTGTCATAGAACCTGCACCAATATTTGCGCTGTTGCGCGTCCAGTGTTTCCAGCTGGACGCAGGTGCTGCACGCCCGACTAACCGGAACGAGATCAGCGTCGTGCAATTCCCCTAGCAGCCTGACCAGAGAGTCGAGGAGCACCTCTGCGTCGGCGCGACGAAGCCGTGAGGCGGCAACCTCTGCCGGGGCCGTCCACCGAGAGACCATCGCGGCGGTGCGGCGTCCCGATGGCGTGAGCACCAGTTGCTGGCTGCGACCGTCAAGGGGGTCGCGGCGTCGCGCCACCAGTTGCTTGCGTGTCAGAGCGGCGACCGCGTCACTCACGGTGGGGTCCGACACGTTCAGTTCGCGGGCCAGGGCGGTGCTGCGCGCGGTTGGCGGAGGCCCGACGTACAGCCATACGAGTACGCGCATCTGCGTGCTGGACAGGTCTTGCCGCTCCGCCGCCCGTCTCGCCAGCACGTGCAGCGAATCGCCGATCCGGTCGAGTGCGGCGACAATCTTCGAATCGAGGCTGGGGTGGCGTTCCCCGTCGTGCTTCAGGAGTCGGCTCCGGCTAGGTAGCCAGGCTGCACCGCCCGGACGGGCGGGTCGATGTGGTGCATGCGGCACGCTCCTCAGTGAGTTCGTTCTTCACGGCACATCGTTGCTGACTGGGCTATCGGCGATGACCGTACAAATCAGCGTGATCGAATATGTAGGACTCCTTTCTATCTTAGCTAGGATCTAGCAGGTATCGACAGCCCGATGCACTGGCGCACGGTCCAACACCGACACAAGGACTCAGCTCATGCCGAAGCTACTGCGCAGTGACTGGTATGACCTCTCGCGCGACACCAACTGGACCTTCCGGTACGTGACCGAAGAGGAGGTGTTCCCCGAAGGCCTATCGGGAACCCACCGCGTCCCCACCGAGGGCTGGCTCAAATGGGATGAGCCCTACAAGGTCAGCTACCGCGAATACGTGCACAACCAGGTCACCAAGGACACCACGACGTATTCGCTGAAGAACACCGTCCGGCGGTCAAAGTTGTTCGATCAACTTGATCCGGGCTGGAAATCGGTGATCGTGGCCCATTACGGCGCAATCACCATGCCCGAATATCTGGCATCGATCGCCGAAGCCAGGATGGGACGTTTCGGACGTGCTGCGGCCTGGCGCAATACCGCCACGTTCGGCACCCTCGACGAGGTCCGGCACGGCCAGATTCAAGGGTTCTTCGCCCACGGATTACTCGACAGGGAGCCACGCGCCGACTGGGCATTAAAGGCCTATCACACCAACGACTGGATTGTGCTGGCGGTGCGTTATCTGTTCGACGACATGTTCGTCGCCAACGACGCCGCGTCCATCGCGCTACAGCTGACCTTCACGCTGGAAACCGGGTTCACCAATCTGCAATTCCTCGGCATGGCCGCCGATGCGATCGACGTCGGCGACCTGGAATTCGGCGCCCTGATCTCATCGATCCAAACCGACGAAGCACGCCACGCCCAGCAGGGCGAACCGACGATCAAGGTCTTCATCGACAACGGTGAAAAAGAGTGGGGCCAATTTCTGATCGACCATATGTTTTGGCGGTCATGGCGCATCTTCGCGTTGCTTACCGGACTGTCCATGGACTACTACACACCGCTCGAAAGCCGCCGGATGTCGTTCAAGGAGTTCATCGAGGACTGGGTGGTCAAGCAATTCGCCGACCAGTTTCGGGATTACGGCCTCGAATATCCTTGGTATTGGGATGAATTCATCAACGAGCTGACCTGGTATCACCACGCGATTCATCTGGGGGTGTGGTATTACCGCCCCACCGTGTGGTGGAACCCCGACGCCGGTGCCTCAGCGGCGGAGCGGCTTTGGCTGGAGGAGAAATATCCGGGCTGGAACCGAAACTTCGGCCGCCAGTGGGACGTCATCACCGAGAACGTGCGCAATGGCGACATCGCCGCGACGCTGCCCGAAACCCTGCCCATCACCTGCAACCTGTGCCAGCTGCCGATCGTGCGGGCGGCCGGGGTTATCGCCGGCGCGCACACCGACGCGACACCACCGGTCTATGTCCATAACGGACGCAAATATCTCTTCTGCTCCGAACCATGCCGCTGGATTTTCGCCCAACGGCCCGACCGGTTTGCCGGGCACCAGTCGCTAATCGACCGGGTGCTTTCCGGGGAGATCAGCCCACCCGACTTGGGCACGGTGTTGCGGTATTTCAGCCTCTCGCCCGATGAACAGGGCAAAGATGCCGACGACTATGCCTGGGCCGCGCACCACTGAGGAGTCCTGAGATGGCGCTACTTCCACTCACCGCGAACTTCGAGGGCGATGTCCTCGAGCTGCTCATCCCCGTCGACGACGCCGACACCGTCGAGCAGGTGGGCCAACAGGTGGCCCACCACGTGGTTGGCCACCGGGTCCCACGTCAAGACGCACCGCTTCGCGTCCGCCATGACGGTCGGATCCTGGCCTCGGACAACATCATTGGCGCCTCGGGTGTAGAACCCATGGACCATCTCGAGGTGTTCTATGGCGAGTGACGAGGAGCTGGGCTGGACTCGCGAGTGGAAGATCGTAGCCGCTATCGACGACCTCTGGGCGGGTGATGTCGGTGAGTTTTATGTTGATGACTTGCCGATCCTGCTGGTGCACTTGCGAAACGGTGAACTTCGCGCGTTTGCCGGAAACTGCCCGCACGCAGGTTTTCCGCTGGCCGATGGGGATATCGACGGCAATGTGTTGACCTGCTCAGCCCACAGTTGGGAATTCGACCTCAGCACGGGCTCCGGGCTCAATCCCGATAACTGCCGACTGGAGTGTTATCAAGTACGCCGCGACGGCGATCGCATCGCGGTCGCAGTACCGCAGAGGGGAGCAAGCCATGACGTCGTCGACCGATGAACACAAACTCGTCGGGCCGATCGTTCGGGGCTTCGACCCCGACATCGTCGCCGCCCTGACCGAGGCGATTCAGCTCGACAACCCGGACGCCGACATCGTTGTCGAGGATCATTCCGGTTATGTCCGAATCCACGCGCCATGGTTCCTCAAAGTAACCAGCGACAGCCTGGAGTACGTTGCAGGCGAATCGATCCCGCTGGCTTCGCTGGAGCCCGCAATCGCCGGATTCGCCGGCCGGATGCGCTATGTGGGCGACCACGAATTGCACTGGTACCTGGAACGGGAGGACTGAGGCGATGACTACCACCGCACCGCGTCGACTGAAGACCTGGAGCATCGCCGGTAACACCCGGCGCAAGCCCACCGAATACGAGATCGCAACCGGCAACTTCCACTATCACTTCAACCGCAAACCCGCGCCCTTCGACCTGGATCCCGAGACCGCGATCAATCGCTGGTACATCAAACACCGTGAAGGATCTCCGCTGCGCGCCGACGACTGGGAAGGGTTTCGTGACCCGGCGGCGCTCAGTTACCGGCGCTACATCGCGCTACAGCACGACCGAGAGATCTACGCCGAGGGAGTGGTCGACCACTACGAAACCCTCAACCACGACGAGCAACTCGACCCGGCGTGGGTGGCGATCCTCGAACGTGGGTATGTGCCAGCCCGCTTCGTCTACCACGTCCTGCAGATCACCGGTCTGTACCTCGGCCAGCTTGCGCCCAGCGCCTACATCACCAACGCTTCGTTCTTCCAGGCCGCCGACGAGTTGAGAGCATTGCAGTGGATCGCCTATCGGGCTAAGTCGTTGTCGCTGGCCCACGGCCCGCACCTGGCCAACTCTGAGGCAACACGCCGGATTTGGGAGCTGGACGAAGCCTGGCAGCCAGCACGGGAAACTCTCGAACGGTTGCTGCTCGCCTACGACTGGGGTGAGGCCTTCGTCGCGCTGAACTTGGTTGTCAAGCCAACCCTGGACGCACTTTTCAAGGAGTCCTTCGCCGAGTTGGCCGCATCACATGGCGACGGGTTGACGGCTGCACTGCTGCAAGAGTCACGGGTGGACACCATCCGCAGCCAGGCATGGTCGACCGAGTTGGCCCGCTACAGCGTCGCCGCTAATCCGGCTAACCGCGACGTCCTTGCACGCTGGCAGGCCGAATGGCAACCGTTAGCCGATCGTGCGGTCGATGGACTCGCCACAATATTCGCGGACGCGCCGCGTCCGAATGACCCTGTGGCCGTTAGCCGGCGGGTCGCAGCGTCGGTCTCTGAATTCCAGTCATCCTGGCAGTAATAGCGGCAGTACGTAGCGGAGCTTCACCGCGTATTCACGCCTCGTCAACGAGTCCAGGCCGGTGAGTCGGTTGCCGTGCGCAATGCTGCGACGATGCGCTGCTCCTTTTCCAGGAAGCGCTCGGTGGGTGCCGGCACCGAGATGGCGACGACGTTGTCGCCCAAGGTCCGTCGCGCGATAGCGGCCGCCGAAATTCCGGGGGTATGTTCTCCCCGGTCGAAGGCGATGCCGGTCCGCCGGATCTCGGCGGTCTCGCGACGCAACCGATCGGCCACCGGCGAACTGAACCGGGAGATCATCGCTTCGGCCTCGCCGTCGTCCAGCGCCGCCAGCGCCGCCTTGCCGTTAGCGGTCACTTCTAGCGGGAATCGGACGCCGACGGCAGAGACCGCGCGCAGCCGGTGCGACGACTCGATCTGGTCAACGAACCACATCCGCTGGCCACGCAGCACGGAGAGGTCGACCGTTTCACCGTCGGTTGCGCGCGCTACCCGTTCGATGGTCGGCCGGAAGATTGCCGAGACGTGCGCTCCCGCGGCGCTGCCAAAACCCAGCAAGCGCTCGCCCAGCGAGAAATGGCCTTGTGCATCGACGCTGGCCAACCCGACTTCCACCAGGCCGACCAGAAGCCGGCGCGCCGTCGATTTGGCCAGCCCCAGGCGGTCACCGAGGTCAACGAGCCGGAGTCGTCCGGGCTCGCCGGCGATCTCGTCCAAAGCGGCGGCGGCACGACGCAGCACCTGGATGCCTTCATCGCGATTTGTTGGTGAAGCGGGTTCCATGGGCGGCACACTTCCACTATAGTGTTCCGCATTCCGAACTACAAAGAACCGGACTATGGATCAGAGGAGTCCAGATGAGTGCGCTACCTGCAGGGCGGCACTACTTTCGCAGCGACGACGGGTACGAAGCCGCCCGGCGCGGCACAGTTTGGAACCAGCGGGTGCCGGACCGCTATCCGGAGCTGATCGTTCAGGCCGTCGATACCGACGACATCGTCAGCGCGCTGCGCTACGCCAAGGCCAACGGCCTCAAGGTCAACATCCGTTCCGGCGGTCATAGCTGGGCGGCCAACCACCTCCGCGATGGAGCCGTGCTGCTCGACGTCAACCGGATCAACCACGCGACCATCGATGCCGCCAAGGGCGTCGCCGTGGTCGGTCCGGGCAAGGGCGGCAGCATCCTGATGGCTGAACTGGAAGCGCAAAATCTCTTCTTTCCCGCCGGGCACTGTAAGGGCGTTTGCGTCGGCGGCTACCTGCTGCAGGGCGGGTACGGCTGGAACAGCCGCGTCTGGGGCCTGGCGTGTGAGAACGTCATCGGCCTGGACGTGATCACCGCCGAGGGCGAGCAGATCCACTGTGACGCAGACAATCACGCCGACCTGTACTGGGCCGCACGCGGTGCCGGTCCGGGCTTCTTCGGCGTGGTCACCTCGTTCTATCTCAAGCTGTACCCCCGCCCCGGCGCCTGCGGCACCAGCGTCTACGTCTATCCGATCGAGCTCGCCGACGAGATCTACACGTGGGCCCGCAATGTCAGCGCCGAGGTGGACCGTCGCGTCGAAATGCAGATCGTGGCAAGCCGAAGCGTCCCGAGCATGAACCTCGAGACCCCGGCCATCACCTTCGCGTCGCCGGCCTTCGCCGATAACGAGAAAGAAGCCGAGCAGGCCCTGGCCATCTTCGGAACGGTGCCGGTCGTCGACAAGGCACTGGTCAAAATTCCTTACATGCCAACGGATATGCCCACCTGGTACACCGCGGTGATGAGCAATTACCTGTCCGACCACCGCTACGCCGCCGACAACATGTGGACGTCGGCGACGGCCGAAGACCTGCTGCCGGGCATTCACAACATCATCGACACGATTCCCGACCACCCGTCGCACTTCCTGTGGCTGAACTGGGGGCCGTCGCCGGCGAGACCGGACATGGCCTACAGCATCGAAGACGAGGTCTACCTGGCGCTCTACGGCGCCTGGCAGAACGAATCCGACGACGCGAAGTACGGGGACTGGGCACGGTCCAACATGGCCGCGATGTCGCACCTGGCCACCGGCATTCAGCTGGCCGACGAAAACCTCGGCCAGCGTCCGGCCCGATTCGCCAGTGACGAAGCCATGGTTCGCCTGGACAAGATACGGGCGGCCTACGACCCGGATGGTCTGTTCAACGCGTGGATGGGACGACTCTGATGGCCGGCGATCTGTACCTTGGTTATCGCAACGACGACGTGAACACGCCGTTCGGCAAATTCTTCAATCCCGAAATGGCTGCGCTGCCAACACATGTCGTCGAGGCGCTCCAGCATGGTCCGCAGGGTGGGATGGCATTGGTGGCGTTCGACGAAGCCGCAACCGTTGCCGAGGCGGGCTACCAGCAGACCGAGAACGGCTACGGCGTTCTCGACGACGGAAGCTATCAGGTTTCGGTGCGCACCGACATGCCCGGTGTCACGCCGGCGATGTGGTCGTGGTGGTTCGGCTGGCATGGCAGCGATACCCGCCGCTACAAGTTGTGGCACCCGCGGGCGCATCTCTCCGCGGCGTGGAAGGACGGCGACGACGCCGGTCGCCAGGGCGCCCAGCGCTATATCGGCCGTTGGTCGTTGATCAGCGAGTACATCGGCTCGACAATGCTCAATGGCGCAATCCAATTCGTCGACCCGTCGGACATGGACTGCCCACCCGACAGCGCGGATGCGGTCGCGATCTGTGCGCGGCTGGGCGCCAGTGACGCCCCGGTCGATGTCGGCTGGTTCATCCACCACGTCCGGTCGACCCCGAGCGGGTCCGAAATGCGGTCCCGTTTTTGGATGGGCGGGCCGTACATCGCGGTGCGTAATGCTCCCGGTGTCGCCTCAATGGCCCTGCGCCCCATCGCGTCTCGCATTCTTGGTAACCCGGAGGCCAACGCCCGGAATCTGCTCGTGCACTGCGCGCAGGAGATGAACCACCTGGCTGGCTTCTTACCCGAGCTCTACGCCGCTTTCGGCGACGAGTAACGGCGTTGCGCCCAAGCTGGTGAAGGCGGGCGCCACAAAGCGCTGCACCAGCTCGCGCTCGTCCTCGTGGTCGCCGACGGGCCAGTACATCAACGACAGCACGACGCGCACCACCCACTGCGCGCCGTGCGCGTCGCCGTCGGTGAGTCCGGTGAGTTCCTTGGCAAACCCGGCCAACAGCGGTGAACCCGTGAACCAGGCAATGTCGCCGGCCCGGACCGGACGGATCATCAGCTGGTACAGCGGATCGGCCCGGATCAGCCTGAGCGCCACGGTGATGGCGGTGACGGCCCGCTCCGCACCGCTGATGTTCTGGACGGACTGCCGTACCGTCTCGACGATGCGAGACGCTGCGCGGGTGATGACCGCATCGCGGATTTCGGCCTTGCCGCCGACGTAGCGATAGATGGTGGCCCGCGAACAATGAACGCGCTTGGCCAGCGTGTCGATATCGAAGCCATCCGGCCCGTTGCGCGTGATCATTTCGGTGGCTGCCGCATAGATGCGCTCGATGGCGACCTTGCGACGATCGCCCCCGACCAACCAGTCATCACGCGACATCGGTCGCCGCCCTTCCGTGCGAGAAGCGTGCATAACTTTATCTCACGCTGAGACGACAACAGATACCTATCTCAAAATAGCCGCAGGTCCCGGATCCACCCTGAGACAGCCGGCAACGACACCGGCGAGAAGCCATTTTCAATTTGCTGTACCGGCATTGACGTGGGCATATCCGCTTCCCACGCTTAGACCGTGACAGTCATCGCCCCCGCCGGCTCGTTGTTCAGTGCCGCAGCCTTGCAGGACCCCTACCCTCTTTACGCGCGCATGCGCGCGGCCGGGCCGGTGCACCGAATCGACGACTCCGAGTTCTATGCCGTGTGCGGCTGGGACGCCATTCACGAGGTCATCGGCCGGCCCGAGGTATTTTCGTCGAACCTCACCGCCGCGATGACCTACACGGCCGAGGGGGCGGTCAGGGCGCTCGAGATGGACCCACTCGACGGACCCACCCACGTGCTGGCCACCGGCGACGATCCGGCCCACGCCCTGCACCGCAAGCTGATGGTGCGCCACCTGGCGGCCAAACGGATCCACGCGATCGAGCAGTTCGTCGCCGAGACCGCGGACCGGTTGTGGAACGAGGGGCTGCGTGACGGACGCATCGAATGGATGGACGCGATGGCCAATCGCCTGCCCATGATGGTGGTGGCCGAACTGATCGGTTTGCCCAGCACCGACACCGCCCAGTTGGTGAAATGGGGGTATGCGACCACCCAACTTCTCGAGGGATTGGTCAGCGAGGAGCAGCTGGCCGCCGCGGGTACCGCCGTCATGGAGCTCACCGGCTATATCAACCAGCAATTCCGGCTCGCCGCGGCCAATCCTCAAGGCAATCTCCTGGGCCAACTTGCCACCGCGCATGCCTCCGGCGAGCTCGATGTCGTCACCGCTCAGGTAATGATGATCATCTTGTTCGCCGCCGGGGGAGAGTCCACGGCGTCGTTGCTGGGCAGCGCGGCCTGGATACTCGCGAATCGCCCCGATATCCAGCAGCAGGTCCGTGAAAACCCAGATCTACTAACGGTATTCATTGAGGAGACGCTGCGTTGCGAGCCGCCGTTCCGCGGTCACTACCGTCATGTGCGACACGACACCACCCTCGCCGGTGTCGACCTGCCCGCCGATTCGCACCTGTTGCTGCTATGGGCGGCGGCGAACCGAGATCCAGCTCATTTCGAGCAGCCCGAAGAGTTCTCTCTCAACCGTGAAGCAAAGGCGCACATGAGCTTTGGGAAAGGCTTGCACTTCTGCGTGGGTGCCGCGCTGGCGCGCCTGGAAGCCAGGATCGTATTGCGCCTGTTGCTGGATCGGACCTCGACGATCGAGCAGGCCGACGTTGGATGCTGGCTACCCAGCCTGCTGGTTCGCCGCCTCGAACGACTCGAGCTCGCCGTCAGCTGATCCGCGGCTACTTCCCGGGAGGAAGTTGGCGCGGGCCTTCGGGCGGGTGGAGCTGGCCTGGGCCGTCGCGCTCCGTCAACTCCCGTGCGCGATCGCTGTCCGCCGGTCCCAGCGGCAGGTCGTCGGCGTCTTTGACGGAGAGCCGCAAAGAGGAGTGGCGATCCAATTGCTGGGCGGGGTAGTCATGAGTCTCGTGCTGCTCGCGCGATGACGCGATCCGCCCGGGGCGCGCCTGCGCGGGCGCCGACGACCGCGCCGGTTGCTCGCCGGTCTCGGAGCTCTCGGCGTCGAAGGTCACCTTGCGAGTGCGCCTGAGCGCGAACGTGATCTCCTCGACCTCCTCGAACACGTGGCGCGCGGTGCGCAGCGGAGCGGTGGTGTTGTCGATGGCCCGTGCGACGAATGGCGGCACCAGTGGGCGAATCCAGCGGGCCGCGGCCCTGGTCGCGTCGGGCAGCGACGGGATCAACGGCGTGGCGCGCTCGTCCAGCGGCTCAACCTCACCGGCCGGCTCGACCGGCGCCGGGAGGTTCTCCACCTCCGGCGGCATCTCCACATCAGAATCCGGTGCGCCGGCGGGCAATTCGGCGATGGCCCGACTGGCGGCCTCCGCCTCGGCGGCGATCGGCAGGTAAATATCGTCCTGCACCGCCTCGAAGGTCCGCACCGACGGCGCCGGCTGCGGCCCCTCGATGGCTTCGGTGACCCGACGGCGTTGCTGCTCGCGGTCGATCTCGGTCTGCGCCTCGATGGCCAGGCGGGCCTGAGTGAGTTGGTGCTCGGCCCATAAGATCTCGGCTTCGCGGCGAATCTCGGCCCGCTTGAGCGCGATTGCGGTGTCCGCGTCGAGCTCGGCGCGCTCACGCTCCGCGCGTGCGGTCGCGTGACGATCGTGCGTGGTCTCGCCGCGCCACGTCCGCAGGATCAGCGGAAGCATGTACACCAGCACGAAAAACGCGATAGTCAACAGCCGCAACGTCAACGCCCCGACACTGGCGAGCGTCAGGTCGTTCATCGCGATCCAGCGCGCGCCGAGGCCGCCCGGGCCGGCGTCGGCGAGCACGCGTTGCCGCGCTTCATTGACGGCCTGCTGTTCGCGAGAAATCGTGGCGTCCAATTCTGGTGCCTGGCGATCGCGAGCCGCCAACGCGTTGTCAAGCTCACGCTGCGCATCGGCGAGAAGCTGGTTCGCCGTTCGGGTTTCGGGCCCGGCGCCGGGATCGCCGGTGATGCGAGTCTGCGGGCACGCCGGGCTGGGGTGGTATTCGCAGCGCGCGACGACCAAGGCTTTGTCCTGGCCGTTGCGGGCCTGTGCGATCGCGTCGTCGAGCCCGCCGCGCGCGGCACGTGTCTGTTGCAGCGCTGCCGACGCCTGCACGACCGCCGGCGCCGAGTCGGCGGTACCCAGGGCGCGATCCTCGAGACGGTGATCGATCGAGCGGGAAAACACGACGAGTGAAGCGAGTTCGCCGACGACAACGCCGACTGCCGCCGCAACGACGATCCGCCCCGCGATGTCGGGCCATCCGCGGTGGGGGCCGCTCGCGATGCCGCGCGTCACCGCGCCAACCAGCAGACCGAAGCCGAGCGTCAGCGCGACGACGGCTATCAGCGGCCAGCGTGCCGACGCGGTGACGGCCAAGGCCGCAACCAACCAAGCCAGCATCGCTCCGAGCAGCACCACCGCGCCCGCGACGGCGTGGGTGGACCGCTCGTGACGTTCCCCTAATTCGCGCCAGTGTCCGCCGCCAAGCCAGGCGAGTACCCCCTCGACCCGGGAGACGGCTGAGCGCGGCTCAATCAATTCGTGGGCGCCCATCACACTCCAACACCTCCGTCGTCCAGCCTCCCAGGCCACCGGCCGACACACCGAATCGAAGCGCCGACGTGTGGTGTTGTTCACAACACCAATGCGGCGGGGACGGATGAGAACGTCGCGGTCGCCGCATCTGAGCAGGGCGTCGGGGACGTGAAATTACTGCGACGCGGACAGATCAGCGAAGTTTCCAGCAAGTGGCGTGAGACGGTATAAGCCTATGCAAAATCACGACTACGTCACCTACGAAGAGTTCGGACGCAGATTCTTCGAAGTCGCCGTTACCCCCGAGCGGGTCGCCGCCGCATTCGCCGATATCGCCGGCAACGAATTCGCGATGGAGCCAATCGCTCAGGGACCGGGCGGGATCGCCAAGGTCAGTGCAAACGTCAAGATCCAGGACCCCCGCGTCACACGACGTTTGGGTGACAGCATCACTTTCGTCATTCACATTCCGCTGTCGATTGATCTGCTGCTGGATTTGCGGCTCGACAAGCAGCGGTTTGTCGTCTCCGGAGACATCGCGTTGCGCGCGACAGCACGTGCCGCCGAACCGCTGGTCCTGATCGTCGACGTCGCGAAACCGCGGCCCTCCGATATCACCGTCAACGTTTCGTCGAAGTCATTCCGCGGCGAGATACTGCGCATCCTGGCGGGTGTCGACGGTGAGATTCGCCGATTCATCGCCCAATACGTCGCCGACGAAATCGACGCACCCCAATCGCAAGCCGCCCAAATCATCGATGTCGCGGAGAAGTTGAACGAGGCCTGGCCGTAGCCATGCGGCTACCCAGCAATAGCGGCCCAGCGGTTCGGGCAAACGAAATTCCCCGCTGAAAGCCGACCGTCGAATTCGTTACGCCGCCAAGAGCGGTGGGTTAGTCTACGGCCGTGCAGTGCCCATTTCAGCCTGATAGCTCGTATACATAGGAGGTTCACATGACCCATCGGTGGGTGATCGCGGCAACGCTGATTGCGGGACTAGCGATATCGGGCTGTTCGTCCGGCAGCAAAACGACAACTCCGTCCGGATCAACGACAAAGAGTTCCAGTTCAGCGTCGGCCACGTCGAGCTCCTCGTCGAGTGAAACCACCGAGGCGGCACCAACTACCACGCTGGACATCAGCCAATGCGTCGACGTCACCGGCGCGAACGCAGACCTGCTGACCGCGTCAGACAACGCTGCCGCGCGCAAAGCTGCCGACACCCTCGAGAAGTACAACCCGCCGGCCAAGGTCAAGGACGCAATCGAACACTTCGTCACCACCGGCGGTGCTCACTTCGATGACCCGGACTACACGAAAAACAACAAACTAGTCAGCGACTGGGTGAAAGGCGTCTGCCCGACGTAATCATTGGCATCGGTTCGTCACTGGCAAATTGCTTCCGGGGCCCGCAACGGCCCCGGAAGCCTGTCAGCGGCACGAACCAGACGCGGAGCGCGGGTTTATCGGATCACCGACCGCGGGTACGCAACCCCACGGTCTCAAGAGGAGCGATGAAACCTTGGCACAAGTGGATGTTTCGACGACGTCGGACCTGGACCCGGACGCTGCCTGGAAACTGGCTTCCGATCTGGGTCGATTCGACGAGTGGATGACGATCTTCGGCGGTTGGCGCGGCGAACTGCCGTCGACGATCGAGAAGGGCACCAAAGTCTCGTCCTGCATCAAGGTGAAGGGATTCCGCAACGTCGTCAACTGGACGGTGACGCGTTACGACGAGCCCAATTCGATTGAGCTGCAAGGCCGCGGTCGGGGTGGCATCCGGATTACCGTGGCGATGGCGGTGACCGACATGCAACCGGGGTCGACATTTGATCTCACCGCCAACCTCGATGGCGGGGTACTCAGTGGGCCGGTCGGCAAGATCGTGGCCAGAATGCTCCGGTCTGACGTGCGCAAGTCGGTGGAGAATCTCGCCGCTATGCAGTAGCCGCCATGCAGTAACCGAGGGGTTATCGCGTCGGGTGGCTGACGAACCAATCTCGTTGGGCCTGGCGGATTCGCCTGCGGTCCATGGAAAGCCAGTCCAGACCAGCCCCGAGAGCCATCAGTCCGATGATCGCGGCGGCAACACCCACGCCCACCTCGCCAAGCGCGAAATTGGTGACGCACACCACCAGCGCGAACACCGCAGCCCCGACCACGACGAGTCCGGGCGTGCGCACCGAGTCTTGTGGGGGTTCGTCGGCTAACCGGGCGCTGGTCCGGTCATGCTCGACTGGGTGGCTTCGATTGTTGCGCCTCATCAGCACTAACTACCCGAAACACCGGGTAGCCAAACGATTTCGACGCGGTGACCCGCGACTCAAGGCGAGTGCGCTTAGTCCGGATCCCATGCCAACAAGCGACGTACCGGCCGCGTTTCGATGGCATTGACGGTCAACGATCGGCGCGTGATCCGCCACCCCGTGTCCGTCAATTCGTACTCGTCGTCGTAGCGCAGATGCCAGACCGCATCGAGCACCTCGTCGGCGCGCTGAGTCCAGTGATGTGCGACGCAGGCGATCCGCCCGCGTGCCGTGCCGGACCCCGGCCCGGCGTCGTACACCTCACCGACGATCGCGTGCTCGGTGCGCGCGACCGCGGCCACCGCCGCGACCGCCGTTGCGATGGCCGGCCGACCGCGATGCGAATGAACCGGCCTGAGCACGGCCGGTGGCTCAGGCACCGTCAATTCGGCATCAACAGTGAAAAGTGCTGCCACGGAATCGAATTGACGGTCGTCAACCCCAGCCGCATATCGTTGCACCACATCGCTGAGTGCGGATCGGTCGTTCGCTGAGAGGGTCATCTGACAGGCGTTCGGCTAGATGGTTGGCGGTGCGAGCGTGGCACGCACCGCGTCGGCCAGCGTGGCGGCCCGGCGATTGGTGAATACGTCCTCGAGCATCACCGGCCGGCCGTCGGGGCCGGTCAGCGGAACCCGCCAGTTGGGATACTCGTCGGTGGTGCCGGGCTGATTCTGGGTCCGGCGATCACCGACCGCGTCGGTCAGCGCCACGCCCAACAACCTGGACGGGGTTCGGCCCAGGTAGCGGTAGAGGGCGAGGACGATCTGCTCGGGGTCGTCGTCGTGCTCGCCGAGCAGCCCCACCCGGCGGAGCTCGGCCATCCAGGCCGCCAACTCCGCCCGGTCGGACTCGAGCTCTTCGGCCACCGGCCGGGTCAGCAATCCCAGCGACTCGCGCAGCCGGACATGATCGCCGGCCAGATAGCCGGCGCTCGGCGGTAGATCGTGGGTGGTGACCGACGACAGGCAGTACTCGCGCCAGCGTTCGGCGGGCAGCGGACCGCCGGTCCCGTCGCGGTCCAACTCGAACCACAGAATCGAGGTGCCCAACAGACCCCGTAGTAATAGGTAGTCGCGGACCCACGGTTCGACCGTGCCGAGATCCTCGCCAACCACCAGCGCCCCGGCGCGGTGCGCTTCCAGTGCGACGATGCCGATCATCGCTTCGTGGTCGTAGCGCACATAGGTGCCTTCGGTGGGTGGCGTGCCCTCGGGAATCCACCAGAGGCGGAACAACCCGATGATGTGATCGATACGAACGCCGCCGGCATGGCGCAACACCGCCTGGATCAGCGCGCGGAACGGCCGATACTCCTGCTCGTCCAGCCGGTCGGGCCGCCACGGCGGCTGCGACCAGTCCTGGCCGAGCTGATTGAACTCGTCGGGCGGCGCGCCCGCGGTCACACCCAGCGCCAGCACATCCTGCAGGGCCCAAGCGTCAGCCCCGTTCGGATGCACGCCGACCGCCAGGTCATGCATGATGCCCAACGACATGCCGGCCCGGACCGCCTGTGACTGGGCCGCGGCCAGTTGCTCGTCGATTTGCCATTGCAGCCAGCGGTGGAAATCGACGGCATCCCCGTGCTTTTCGGCGAACCGGGCCACCCCGATAGCGGTTGGATGCTGCAGGAAGCTCGGCCAGCAATGCCAGTCGCCGCCGTATTTTTCGGCCAACGCGCACCAGACGGCGAAGTCGTCGAGCGCGCTACCTTCACGTTCGCGGAAGGCGGCATAGGCCAGCTCGCGGCCCGCCGAGCGCGGTGCCCGATAGACCAGCTTGAGCGCCTCCCGCTTGGCCGTCCATGCACTGTCACGATCGATGGCATCGAGCTTTCCGGCCTGCTGTTGGACGTCGTCGCGCAGCCGCCGCAGCCGGCCCCGCTTGGCCAGGTCGGCGAATTCGGGGATTGATTCGACGCGAAGATACAGCGGATTGAAGAACCGCCGCGACGTCGGCAGGTACGGGGACGGCTCCATCGGGATCGTCGGGGTGGCCGCGTGCAGCGGATTGACGAGCAGGTAGTCGGCGCCGTGCCGGGACGCCGACCAGACGGCCAGGTCGGTCAGGTCGGTCAGATCGCCGACACCCCAGGATTGCTCGGACCGCACGCTGTACAGCTGGGCGGCCAGGCCCCAGGCGCGGCGCGCGCCCAGTTGCTCCGGTAGGCCGAGCCAGTCGGGCGTCACGATCAGCGCGGCGCTGGTTTCGATGCCCCTCGACCGCAGATGCAGGCGGTGGTAACCTAGCGGCAGATCCGGTGGCAACAGGAAGCTGGCCTCGCCGACCCAGCGCCCGTCCAGGTTGAACGGGGGCGTGAAGTTGTCGACCTGCTGCACCCCGCCGTGCACGGTGCCGTCCTCGAGCCGCAACAACACCTCGGCGG
Source organism: Mycobacterium sp. Aquia_213 (assembly GCF_026625985.1). NCBI lineage: Bacteria > Bacillati > Actinomycetota > Actinomycetes > Mycobacteriales > Mycobacteriaceae > Mycobacterium > Mycobacterium sp. Aquia_213. Next base: position 2,940,146 of record NZ_CP113116.1, on the reverse strand, counting down.
GATCACCGTGGGTGACGTGCACCCAGAACCGCGTCGCGGCACCGGTCCGCGCGACGATGGTCGCCGGCAATAGACGTGACCAGTAGGTGCGCAATTGGCTGGTCAGGGCTTCGTTGCGGTACTGCTCGGTGCCTGCCTCGACACCGAGCGCCGCGAGCACGGCGACCAGCGTGCTCTCCGATACCTGAACCTGGCGGCCCGTCCAGTCCTCGTACCAAGTGGCAATGCCGAAGCGGCCGGCAAGTTCGACCAACGAAGGTGCGAGCTCATTCATGCCGCCCATCTTGCTGCCAAACGCCGCCCGGCACGACGCGGGCCGCCCGACGGCCGCCGCCTCGTTTGCCGGCGGCCGATGCGTACCAGGTCAGCGAAGTCGTCGGCGCGACGCATGCTCGACAGGACGCGTTGGCCGTCCGCCGCTACGATCCCATTGGAAAGAGGAATCGTTCGGCCGGGGGATCCAGCGGGGTACGTGGAAACTGCCAGCTCAGTGGTGTTCGCCGCCGCTGGGCCGGACCGCAGCTGGCAACTTACGCCGGCTGGACTGATGGACGTGACGAAGCTTGGAAGTGAACGCCACATTGCGTTACATGGCGAGGTCATTGCGTGTGGCTTACGGTTATCGATGTGATTCGCGCGCTGGACGGTGTCCAGGCGTTCCAACAGACCGGATGGTGAATTAGTGGCGGAAGAGAGTCGCGGGCAGCGCGGCTCGGGGTACGGCCTCGGGCTATCGACGCGCACGCAGGTGACCGGCTATCAGTTCCTTGCTCGCCGGACCTCGATGGCGCTGACCCGCTGGCGGGTCCGCATGGAGGTCGAGCCGGGACGGCGCCAGACCTTGGCCATCGTGGCGTCGGTGTCGGCAGCGGTGGTGATCTGCCTGGGTGCACTGCTGTACTCGTTCATCAGCCCGGCCGGTCAGGTGGGGGATTCGCCGATCATCGCCGACCGCGACTCCGGTGCGTTGTATGTCCGCGTCGGCGAGAAGCTGTACCCGGCGCTGAACCTGGCCTCGGCGCGATTGATCACCGGACGCCCGGACAACCCGCACCTGGTGCGGTCCAGCCAAATCGCCAACATCCCGCGCGGCCCGATGGTGGGCATCCCCGGCGCACCGTCGACGTTCGGGCCCAAGACCCCGTCCTCGTCGTCGTGGCTGATCTGCGACACGGTGGCGGGCTCGACCGGCGTCAGCTCGCCGTCGGGTGTGACCGTGACGGTGATCGACGGCACGCCCGACCTCAGTAACCGCCGACACGTATTGAACGGCTCGGACGCCGTGGTGTTGAGCTACAGCGGGGACACCTGGGTGATCCGGGACGGGCGCCGGTCTCGTATCGACGCGGCGAACCGCTCCGTGCTGTTGCCGCTCGGGTTGACGCCGGAACAAATCAGCATGGCCAAGCCGATGAGCCGCGCCCTGTTTGACGCGTTGCCGGTGGGCCCCGAATTGACGGTGCCCGAGGTCCAGAACGCGGGCAGCGCGGCGACCTTCCCCGCCGCCCCCGGCCCGGTCGGGACGATCCTCGTCACGCCGCAAATCAGTGGGCCACAACAGTATTCGCTGGTATTGCCCGAAGGGGTGCAGACCCTGCCGCCATTGGTCGCGCAGATCATGCAGAACGCCGGCGGCGCGAACAACAGCAAGCCGGTGACCGTGGAACCCGCTGCGTTGGCCAAGATGCCGGTGGTCAACAAGCTGGACCTGTCGTCGTATCCGGACAACCCGTTGAATGTCACGGATCTTCGGGAGAACCCCGCGACCTGCTGGTGGTGGGAGAAGACCAGCGGCGAGAACCGGGCCCGTATCCAGGTCGTGTCCGGGCCGACCATTCCGGTGTCGCAGTCCGAGTCGAAAAAAGTTGTGTCGCTGGTGAAATCGGATACCACCGGGCGCACCGCCGACCAGGTCTACTTCGGTCCTAACTTCGCGAACTTCGTCGCCGTCACCGGCAACGATCCCGGCGCCAAGACCACCGAATCGCTATGGTGGGTGACGGATGCCGGCGCCCGATTTGGGGTGGATGACACCCGCGATGTGCGTGAGGCGTTGGGTTTGCAAACCCAACCGAGCCTGGCGCCGTGGGTCGCGCTCCGGCTTCTTCCGCAGGGCCCGACGCTGTCGCGGGCCGATGCGCTGGTCGAGCACGACACCCTCCCGATGGATATGTCCCCTGCAGAGTTGGTGGTACCGAAGTGAAGCGTGGATTTGCCCGGCCGACACCGGAGAAGCCTCCGGTAATCAAGCCGGAAAACATCGTCCTGCCGACTCCGCTGAGCATTCCGCCGCCAGAGGGCAAGCCGTGGTGGATGGTCGTGGTCGGCGTTCTGGTGGTCGGCCTGCTGATCGGCATGATCGCCATGACCTTCGCGAGTGGCTCCCATGTGTTCGGCGGCGCCGGCGCGATCTTCCCGATCTTCATGATCGGTGGCGTCGCGATGATGATGTTCGGCGGCCGGTTCGGTGGTCAGCAGCAGATGAGCCGCCCGAAGCTCGACTCGATGCGCGCCCAGTTCATGCTGATGCTGGACATGCTGCGCGAGACCGCCCACGAGTCGGCCGACAGCATGGACGCCAACTACCGGTGGTTCCACCCGGCTCCCGACACGCTCAGCGCTGCGGTGGGATCGCCGCGGATGTGGGAGCGCAAGCCGGACGGCAAGGACCTCAACTTCGGTGTCGTCCGCGTCGGCGTGGGTATGACCCGTCCCGAAGTGACCTGGGGTGAGCCCCAGAACATGCCTACCGACATCGAGCTGGAGCCCGTGACCGGTAAGGCACTTCAGGAATTCGGTCGCTATCAGAGCGTCGTATACAACCTGCCCAAGATGGTTTCCCTGCTCGTGGAGCCTTGGTATGCGCTGATCGGTGAGCGTCCGCAGGTTTTGGCGTTGATGCGAGCCATCGTCTGTCAGCTGGCGTTCTCCCACGGCCCCGACCACGTGCAGATGGTCGTGGTCAGTTCGGACTTGGACGAATGGGATTGGGTCAAGTGGCTGCCGCACTTCGGCGATTCCCGGCGCCAGGACGCAGCGGGTAGCGCACGCATGGTCTACAGCTCGGTGCGCGAGTTCGCCGCCGAGCAAGCCGAATTGTTCGCCGGCCGTGGATCGTTCACGCCTCGCCACGCCAGCTCGTCGGCCCAGACGCCGACGCCGCACACGGTGATCATCGCCGATGTTGTTGACCCCCAATGGGAGTACGTGATCAGCGCCGAAGGTGTGGACGGTGTGACGTTCTTCGACCTGACCGGCTCTTCGATGTGGACGTCGGTCCCGGAGCGGACCTTGCGGTTCGACGACAAGGGCGTGATCGAGGCACTGCCTCGTGACCGCGACACCTGGATGGTGATCGACGACAAGCCGTGGTTCTTCGCGCTGACCGACCAGATCAGCGCCGCCGAGGCCGAGGAGTTCGGGCAGAAGCTGGCGCACTGGCGCCTCGCGGAAGCCTACGAGGAGATCGGCCAGCGGGTTACCCAAATCGGTGCGCGAGACATCCTGGCCTACTACGGAGTTGACGATCCCGGCGAGATCGACTTCGACGCGCTGTGGGCCGCCCGCACCGACACGATGGGCCGCTCGCGGTTGCGGGTGCCATTCGGCAATCGCTCCGACAACGGCGAACTGCTGTTCCTCGATATGAAGTCGCTGGACGAAGGCGGCGACGGCCCGCACGGCGTCATGTCCGGGACGACGGGTTCCGGTAAGTCGACGCTGGTGCGCACCGTGATCGAGTCACTGATGCTCGCCCACCCGCCCGAGGAACTGCAGTTCGTCTTGGCTGACCTCAAGGGTGGGTCGGCGGTCAAGCCCTTCAACGGGGTGCCGCACGTCTCGCGGATCATCACCGACCTCGAGGAAGACCAGGCGCTGATGGAGCGCTTCCTGGACGCGCTGTGGGGCGAGATCGCCCGCCGCAAGGCGGTATGCGACAACGCCGGGGTCGACGACGCCAAGGAATACAACTCGGTGCGCTCCCGGATGCGCGCCCGCGGGCAGGACATGCCGCCGCTGCCGATGCTTGTCGTGGTCATCGACGAGTTCTACGAGTGGTTCCGCATCATGCCGACCGCGGTCGACGTGCTCGACTCGATCGGCCGGCAGGGCCGCGCGTACTGGATCCACCTGATGATGGCGTCGCAGACCATCGAGAGCCGCGCCGAAAAGCTCATGGAGAACATGGGTTACCGGTTGGTGCTGAAGGCCCGTACCGCGGGGGCGGCGCAGGCCGCGGGTGTGCCCAACGCCGTGAACCTGCCCGCCCAAGCCGGTCTGGGTTACTTCCGCCGGAGCCTCGAGGACATCGTCCGGTTCCAGGCCGAATTCCTGTGGCGCGACTACTACTCGCGCGGGATCACCATCGACGGCGACGAGGCGCCGATTCTGGTGCACAGCATCGATTACATTCGCCCGCAGCTGTTCACCAACTCGTTCACCCCGCTCGAGGTCAGTGTCGGTGGGCCGGACATCGAGCCGCCGCCGATCCTCACCAATGGCGAGGTGCACGAGGCCGACGCCGCCGAGAGCGAAGACGAGGACGAAGGCATCAGGACGCCGAAGGTCGGCACGGAGATCATCAATCAGCTGCGCAAGATCGACTTCGAGCCCTACCGGTTGTGGCAGCCGCCGCTGACGCAGCCCGTCGCGATCGACGAGTTGGTCAACCGGTTCCTCGGCCAACCCTGGGACCAGGAATACGGCTCGGCGCGGGACCTGACGTTCCCGATCGGGATCATCGACCGGCCGTTCAAGCACGACCAGCCGCCGTGGACGGTGGACACCTCCGGGCCGGGCGCCAACGTCTTGATCCTGGGCGCCGGTGGTGCGGGCAAGACCACGGCCCTGCAGACGCTGATCTGCGCGGCCGCGCTGACCCACACGCCCGAACAGATCCAGTTCTACTGCCTGGCCTACAGCGGTACCGCGTTGACCACGATCGCGCGTCTTCCGCATGTGGGTGAGGTCGCCGGCCCGACGGACCCTTACGGTGTCCGCCGGACGGTAGCCGAACTGCTGGCGCTGGTGCGCGAGCGCAAACGCAGCTTCCTCGAATACGGAATCGCCTCGATGGACGTCTTCCGGCGGCGCAAGTTCGGTGGCGAGGCCGGCCCGGTGCCCAACGACGGCTTCGGCGACGTCTACCTGGTGATCGACAACTACCGGGCACTGGCCGAGGAAAACGAGGTGCTGATCGAGCAGGTGAACCAGATCATCAACCAGGGCCCCTCCTTCGGGGTGCACGTTGTGGTCACCGCCGACCGCGAATCGGAGCTGCGGCCGCCGGTGCGTAGCGGATTCGGGTCCCGGATCGAGCTGCGCCTGGCCGCGGTCGAAGACGCCAAGCTGGTGCGGTCCCGGTTCGCCAAGGATGTTCCGGTCAAGCCGGGGCGCGGCATGGTCGCCGTCAACTACGTCCGACTCGACAGCGACCCGCAAGCGGGCCTGCACACGTTGGTGGCCCGGCCCGCGCTGGCCAGCACCCCGGACAAGATCTTCGAGTCCGACAGTGTGGTCGCGTCCGTCAGCCGGCTCGCGAGCGGTCAAGCACCTCCGGTGCGCCGTCTGCCGGCACGGTTCGGTGTGGAGCAGGTCCGGGAGCTCGCTGCCCGAGACCATCGCCAAGGTGTTGGTGTCGGCGGAATCACCTGGGCCATCTCGGAATTGGACTTGGCGCCGGTCTACCTGAACTTCAACGAGAACGCGCACTTGATGGTGACGGGCCGACGCGAATGTGGGCGTACCACGACGCTGGCCACGATCATGTCCGAGATCGGCCGGCTATACGCGCCGGGCTCGACCACCGCACCGACGCCGCCCGCAGGGAAGCCGTCGGCGCAGGTCTGGCTGGTCGACCCGCGCCGTCAGCTGCTGACCGTCCTGGGCACGGAATACGTGGAGAAGTTCGCCTACAACCTCGACGGCGTGCAAGCGCTGGTGGGTGAGCTGGCAGCGGTGCTGGCGAGTCGCCAACCTCCGCCCGGTCTATCCGCCCAGGAGTTGCTGTCGCGGTCGTGGTGGAGCGGTCCGGAGATCTTCCTGATCGTCGACGACATCCAGCAGCTGCCACCGGGCTTCGATTCGCCGCTGCATCAGATCGCTCCGTGGGTGACCCGGGCCGCCGACGTCGGCTTGCACGTCCTCGTCACCCGCACCTTCGGCGGTTGGTCGTCGGCGGGCAGCGACCCGATTCTGCGGGCCCTGCATCAGGCGAATACGCCATTGCTGGTGATGGACGCCGACCCGGACGAGGGCTTCATCCGCGGCAAGATGAAGGGCGGCCCGCTGCCCCGTGGTCGAGGCCTGCTGATGGCCGAGGACACCGGCGTGTTCGTCCAGGTGGCCGCAACCGAAGTCAGCAAGTAGGACAGCAGCCGCTGAGTTGGGATTGCCGCGGGTTGACCGCGGTTAATTCCAGCTCAGCGGCAGTGCTTTGAGCGCGAATGTCTTTGACGGAAACCGGATTTCGGGTTTGTAATCCGGCGGCACTTCGAAGTCGGGGATCTGGTTGAGCCATTCCGTTACGATCACGGTCAGCTCGATGCGCGCCAGATGAGAACCGAGGCAGCGGTGCGGCCCGCCGCCGAATCCCCAGTGCCGGTGCACCTTTCCATCCATCACGATGTCGTCGGTGGACACCGAGTCGGTGCCGTCGCGATTGATCGCCGCCATGCACAACCGCACCGGAGTGCCCGGGGGCAGCGTCATGCCACCGATTTCGACGAACTCGGTGGTCACCCGGGGGGCCACCGGTGCCGACGGCTCGAGCCTGACGATCTCTTCTATGAAAACCCTCGCCTGCCTTGTGTTGTCGCGAAGCATGTCGCGCAGCTGCGGCCTACGGGCCAATTCGTATATGGCGTATCCGATCGCCGCGGTCACGGTGTCCAACCCGGCCAGGATCAGCAGGTGGCTCATCCCCAGCAGTTCGAGATCGCTGAACTCGCCGTCGCCCGTCATGACCTGGGACAGCATGTCGGATCCCGGGTTCTGCCGACGCTGCGCAATCACGTCGGTGAGGTAGTTCAAGAGTAGGTGGCCCTTGTTGAGGTCCTCTTGGCTCAGATAGGGATTATCCGCAATGAGGGCGTCCTTCCAGCTGATCAGCAGATCGCGATCTTCCAGCGGCAGACCGTAGAGGTCGAGGAACACCTGGAACGGATACAGGTTCGCGAAATCCGCCATCACCTCGCAATTGCCACGGTCGGCGAAGGCGGCGATCATCTCGGCGGCGTGACGCTCGAGCACCGGCCGCGACTTGCTCAACGCGTGCGGGCTGAAGTACGGCTGCAGGATCTTGCGGTAGCGGGTGTGCTCGGGCGGGTCGAACGCCAGCGGCACCACCGGCAGCGGATAGCCGGGGGGCTGAAGCGCCAATCGCGACGAGAAAACCTTAGGATTGCGCAGTGCGGACAGCACGTCCTCGCGCCGCGTTATGTAGTAGAAGCCGTTCATGAACACGACCGGGCCGGCGTCTCGCAACACCTTCCATCCGACACCCCGGTCGTCGGCCATGGGCAAGTTGGCGTATTCCAGCCGCGGTAAGTAGAACTCGCCTGGCTGGTATTCGCCAGAGATGCTCATGCGCCCGATCTCCGCTTGTCGTCAGGTATTTCGTTCCTAGTCCCCGGCTCAGCGAGGCCGCGCTTGGAACTATGCCGCCACCGGCTTTTCGGTGGCACATCAATATTGCACGTGGTTCGCACATGCTCCAATCCGGCTGGTGGACCGTGGAACTGGCCGACCGCGAGCGTCGGACAATCTTCTAGAATTCAGAACGACTGATTTACCAAGCGATTCGTCAAATCTGAGCTGGCGCGATTCCGCGGACGTGGCGGGGGAGGGAACCTTGTGAGGGTTCGTCTCGAGAAGTCGAAATGCGTGGGCCACGCCCAGTGCTACGCCGTCGATCCGGAACTGTTCCCCATCGACGAGTCCGGCTATTCCATCCTCGAAGATCACGAGGTGCCTCCCAAGGATGCGGAGTTGACGCGCGACGGTGTCGCCTCCTGCCCGGAGATGGCGCTCTTCATCGACGAGGACTGATGGCGCCGGCGGCGACCGCGCCTAAACCGAGGAGCGAACCACAGGTGAACAGCTAGGCGCTGTAAATGAACGCCAGTTGGCCGGGAGTGAACAATGGTTGGCCTGGTGTGAATAGTTGGCATCGCCGGTCGGTGGCGTGGGTATAAGCCATTAATGTTTTCCTCGAGCGGCAGTTCAGCCCAAGTGAGCTGTCGCTCGGTTGCTGATGGCGGGGGTAATCGAGGCAGGATGGGCATGACGTTCCTGACCAACTATCCGGAAAACATGGTGGTAGACCACTATTCCGGGGCTGGCGAACGGATGCATCAGAGCCTACCGGGTTACCTGCCCTATGGGTTTGCTGGCCCACGGATGCGACTGGCTTCCCAGGGGTCAGCGGTCCAGGGTTAGCAGGTGCTGAGGCAGCCACCAATGGTTCGTAAAGGTTCTTACGCGATAGCCGAGATTGCCACCGCAATCGCGGCCAATTGAGGGAGGACACGGTGTTGGACTTCGGAGCGTTACCGCCCGAAATCAATTCCGGACGCATGTATGCCGGCCCGGGATCGGGGCCGATGATGGCCGCGGCCGCAGGCTGGGACGCGCTGTCGGCGGAACTAGCCATGGCGGCCAGCGGCTATAACTCGGTGGTCTCCGAACTGACCAGCGGGCCGTGGATCGGGCCCGCATCGCAGCGGATGCTGGCCGCGGTCGTGCCCTACATGGCCTGGCTGAGCTCAATGGCCGCCGATACCGAGCAGACCGCTATGCAGGCCAGGGGGGCCGCTGCCGCTTTCGAGGCGGCATTCATGATGACGGTGCCCCCGCCGGTGATCGCGGCCAACCGCCTGTTGTTGGCGAATTTGATCGCGTCCAATTTCTTCGGGCAGAACACCCCGGCGATCGCGGTCACCGAAGCCCAGTACATGGAGATGTGGGCCCAAGACGCCGCCACCATGTACACCTACGCGGCCGCATCGGCGATCGAAACCGAAGTGCCCCCGATCACGTCGTCGCCGCAAACCACCACGCCCGACGGAGTGACAAACCAGGCCCAAGCGGTGTCCCAAGCCGTCTCCCAGCCGGCCAGTCAGACCGGGCAGACCGCGGCGAACACCACCACGCAGTTGGCGTCCAACAGCACGGTGCCCCAAATGCTGCAACAAGTCTCGGTCAACGCGGCGGCCGATCCGGCCGCCGCGCAGGATCCGCCCTGGTGGTCGGGATGGCTCACCATTCCCACTCCGGACAACCCGATGGGATTGAACCCGAGCTTCTTCAACACGCTGCGGCAGGGTCTGCAGGCCTACTTCGGTGTGGGTCTTGGAGCCTTCGGCTACCAGATACAGCAGCAGTTGACGGTCGGTATCGGTACCACGGCAGGTGGTAGTGGTGCGTGGTACCCGACACCGCAGTTCGCCGGTTTGGCTGCCCTGGGCGGCGGCCACCCCGGCGGCGTCGCGGCAGCAGCGAACCTCGCCTCGTCGGTCAAGGTCGGCGGACTGTCGGTGCCCTCCACCTGGGCCGGCGCCGCACCCGCCGCGGTCGAGGAACAAGCCATTCAGGCCACCATGGTCAACTACGCCACCAGCGCCGCGGGACCGGCCAACAATGGCGTCCTGCAAGGCATGCCCATGACCGGTGGCGGACGACGCGCCGCCGCCGGCTTCACCCACAAATACGGCTTCAAGCGCAATGTGCTTGTCCGGCCACCATCGGCGGGTTAACGGCCATGAGCTATTGGAATCTCGACGAACAGAAGTGTCTGCCAGATGAACAGAGGTTGTCCGGGTCTGAACAGTTCGCAGCGACGCCGTATGTCCAACTGCGATCGAACTAACGTCATCATCAAGAAACCCCGCCGGTGTTTGCGCCGGACGGTTACTGAGGAGGGAATCACATGTCGTTTGTGACAACGCAGCCAGAGGCGTTGGCGGCGGCGGCGGGCACGTTGCAGGGGATCGGTTCGGCGCTGACCGCCCAAAATGCTGCGGCCGCAGCCCCGACGACTGGTGTGGTACCGGCCGCTGCCGACGAGGTGTCGGCGCTGACGGCGGCGCAGTTTGCTGCACACGCCCAGATGTATCAGGCGGTCAGTGCCCAGGCAACCGCGATACACGAGCAGTTCGTCAACACCTTGAGCACGAGCTCGGGGTCATATGCGCTGACAGAGGCGGCCAACGCGGCCGCGGCGGGCTAAGGGGATCACGATGATTGATTTTGGGGCGCTACCTCCAGAAGTGAACTCCGCCCGTATGTATTCCGGTGCGGGTTCGACGTCGATGACGACGGCGGCCTCGGCCTGGCGTTCGCTTGCCGCGGAGCTGAATTCGGCTGCTCTCGGCTACGAGAACGTGATCACTCAGCTGTCCAGCGAGGAGTGGCTGGGGCCCGCCTCGACGAAGGCCGCCCAAGCTCTCACTCCGTATGTGACCTGGATGAAGACCACCGCGTCCCAGGCCGAACAGGCTGCCCAGCAGCTCGACTCGGCCTCGGCGGCGTTCGAGACCGCGTTCGCTTCGGTGGTGCCGCCGCCGCTGATCGCGCAGAACCGGGCTCTGCTGACCCAGGCGCTACAGGCCAACGTGCTGGGCCAATACACCAGCGTGATCGCCCAGCTGGAGTCGCAGTACGGTCAGTTCTGGGCCCAGGATGCCAGCACCCTGTACAACTACGCGGCTCAGTCCGCCTCGGCGACCAAGGTGACCCCGTTCCAAGACGCTCCCGAGGTGTCTACCGCGGATGCCCAGGCCAAGCAGGGCGCGGCGACGTCGGCCGCGTCGGCCACCGGGGCGGGCAACGCCGCGAAGACGACCGCGGATGCGATCACTCAGACGCCCAACACGATTCAGGCCGCGGCGGCTCCCGCGGCGGCGGCGGCCACAACCACGGATCCGTTCACTCAGGCGTGGTTCCTGCTGACCGGCCAGACCATTTTGCCGAGCAGCTTCGCGACGTTCGTCAACGGTCTGAGCCCGTTCGTGGGTTTCGCCTACAACACCGAGGGTCTGCCGTACTTCTCCGTTGGTATGGGTAACAGCGGTGTGCAGATCGCCAAAAGTACCGGGCAACTCGGCGGTGCGGTCGCCAGCGCGGCCTCGGCGGCTCCCAAGGGCTTGGCCGGTCTGGGCGGCATGCTCGGCGGCGGCGCCCACGCGGCGCCGGCGGTGGCAGCCGGTCTGGGCAATGCGGGTTCGGTCGGGCGACTGTCGGTCCCGGCCATGTGGTCTGGAGCCGCACCCGCGATCAGCCACGCCTCGGCCGTACCCGTCAGCGCGATCAGCGCGGCCCCCGAAGCCGCCGGCTCGGGCAACCTGCTCGGCGGCATGCCCCTAGCCGGCATGGGTGCCGGCCAAGGCTTCGGTGCTTCGGGCCCCCGGTACGGCTTCCGCCCCACCGTCATGGCCCGCCCACCCTTCGCCGGGTAGCCATTCGATTCACTGCGAATGCACGCATGACGGCCGCGTAGCCGTCCTGCGTGCATTTCGCTTTTCCTGACTCGGGGCGCCGGCCGAACCGGGAACGGGGGAGTCCCGGATTCCGGTACGAGTCGCTGATCGGTTCCGGCTGAGCGCATTTCGCTCACCTCCCGATTCACCCGTAACCCCTCGGCCCGATATGTCCAACTGCCAGAGTGCCAGCGCGGCAGGCACGTAGGCAACGGCCGTGGACACCCGACAACGGGCGTCGTCAAAAGTCGAAACGCATAGATCCAGAACGGTATTCGCGATCAAATCAATGCGTCAGGCAACCCGGCCGGGATCCAGGAGGCTCAAGCATGTCGATTGATTTTGGGGCGTTCCCGCCGGAGTTCAACTCTGCGCGCCTATATGCGGGCGCGGGTGCGACGTCGTTGATCACGGCGGCCTCGGCATGGAATTCCCTTGCTGCCGAGCTGAATTCGGCGGCGATGGGCTACCAGAACGTGATCACTCAGCTGTCCAGCGAGGAGTGGCTGGGGGCGGCCTCGACGAAGGCCGTCCAGGCGTTGACCCCGTACGTGACGTGGGTCAAGACCACCGCGACTCAAGCCGAACAGGCTGCCCAGCAGCTGTCCTCGGCAGCGGCCGCGTTCGAGGCCGCGTTCTCCTCGGCGGTGCCGCCGCCGGTGATCGCACAAAACCGCGCCCTGCTGGCCCAGGCGAAGGCAACCAACACGCTGGGTCAAAATTCCGGGGTGATCGCGCAACTCGAAGCCCAATACGGTCAGTTTTGGGCCGAGGACGCCACCACGATGTACAACTACGCGGCTCAGTCCGCCTCGGCGACCAAGGTGACCCCGTTCAAATCGGCACCAGAGGTCACCGACCCCTCCGGCCAGGCCAAGCAGGGCGACGCGACCTCGTCGGCGGCGAGCACCGGGGCGGGCAACGCCGCGAGCACGACGGCGAGTGCGATCCAGCAGACGCCCAGCACCCTGCAGTCCGCGGCGACTCCCGCGGCACAAGCAGCAGCGGCCGCGACGACGCCCACGGACCCGTTCACCGAACTGTGGTTCCTGTTGACCGGGCAGACCACGTTGCCCAACAGCTTCGCCACCTTCGTCAACGGTCTGAGCCCGTTCGCCGGTTTCGCCTACAACACCGAGGGTCTGCCGTACTTCTCCGTTGGTATGGGTAACAGCGGTGTGCAGATCGCCAAAAGTACCGGGCAACTCGGCGGCGCAGTCGCCAGCGCGGCGGCCGCCGCTCCCAAAGGGTTGGCCGGTCTGGGCGGCATGCTCGGCGGTGGCGCTACCCATGCGGCGCCGGCGGTGGCGGCCGGTCTGGGCAACGCGGGCGCCGTCGGCCGGTTGTCCGTCCCGGCCTTGTGGTCCGGGGCTGCTCCCGCGGTCAGCCACGCCGCGGCCGTTCCGGTCAGCGCGATCAGCGCGGTCCCCGAGGCCGCCGGCTCGGGCAACCTGCTCGGCGGCATGCCACTGGCCGGCATGGGCGGCGCGCACGGCGTCGGCGCCGCGGGCCCCCGCTACGGCTTCCGCCCCACCGTCATGGCCCGCCCACCCTTCGCCGGGTAGCACGCGCCGGAGGCACGTTTCGCGGCCATTGACGCGCCGCGGCAAAGTGGTGCTACCCAGGTTTTATCCGCGAGCGGATTTTTATCCGTCGCCGTAGTTTTCCTTCCCGCCGCAACACCACCAACGTTCGCGACCGGCAACCACCCGACGGCGGTGCCGCCTGGCATTCGCGCAGGTGATGAAGCGCAAACGCGGCCGGGCGCACCTCGAATTCCCTGTTGAACCGCTGTCGCGTAACCGCATGCGTCGGCGCGGCTGTCGCGTGATCGATGGAGGCGCGCGACCCCTGGGACACAGTCACGCCCCTTAGCCTCGCAACCGAACAATTCGGTCAAGGTCGTCGACTAATTCCACTTGCGAGGAACACATGCCGTTCGAACCGGGTGCTGCGTAGATGGACTACGGCGCCGTACCGCCAGAGATCACTTCGGCCCTGATTTATACGGGTCCCGGGTCAGGTCCGCTGATGGCCGCAGCCGCGGGTTGGGATGGGCTGTCGGCAGAATTGGCCACGGCTGCCAGCGGCTACAGCTCGGTCGTTTCGGAACTGACCAGCGGACCATGGATCGGGCCGGCATCGTCGGCGATGGTCTCAGCGGTGTCACCATTCGTCGGCTGGCTCAGCGGGGTGGCCGCTCAGGCCGAGGAGACTGCCACGCAGGCCCGCGCGGCCGCGGCCGCGTTCGAGGCAGTGTTCACGGCGACGGTGCCGCCGCCGGTGATCGCGGCCAACCGGGTGCTGTTGGCGAATTTGATCGCGACCAATTTCTTCGGGCAGAACACGCCGGCGATCGCGGTCACCGAGACCCAGTACCTGGAGATGTGGGCCCAAGACGCCGGTGCCATGTACGGCTACGCCGCGGCTTCGGCGACCGCCACGGAATTGCCTCCGTTCACGTCGTCGCCGCAAACCACCACCCCCGACGGAACCGCCGACCAGGCCCTTGCGGTGAGTAAAGCCGCCTCCGAGCCCGCCGGCCAGTCCGGGCAGAGCGCGGCGAATGCCACCACGCAAGTGGGCTCTACCAACGCGGTTCCGCAAGCAGCGCAACAACTTTCGACGAACGCAACGGCGGCCGCCGATCCCTCCGCCACGGCGACCGATCCCCCGTGGTGGTCCAATTGGTTCACCATTCCCACTCCTGACAACCCGATGGGATGGGGTCCCAACGTCCCGCAGACCATCTTCAAACAGCTCAGCGGCCTGCCCTACTTCGGGACGGGTTTGGGCAGCTTCGGTTATTCCATCCAGCAGCAGACGACGTTCGGTATCGGTACCACGGCCGGCGCCAGTGGTGCGTGGTACCCGACACCGCAGTTCTCCGGCCTCGCCGCCCTGGGCGGCGGCCATCCCGGCGGAGTGGCGGCGACGGCGCACCTGGCCTCGTCGGCCAAGGTCGGCGGACTGTCGGTGCCCTCCACCTGGGCCGGCGCCGCACCCGCCGCGGTCGAGGAACAAGCCATTCAGGCCACCATGGTCAACTACGCCACCAGCGCCGCGGGACCGGCCAACAATGGCCTCCTGCAAGGCATGCCCATGACTGGTGCCGGACGACGCGCCGCCGCCGGCTTCACCCACAAGTACGGCTTCAAGCGCAACGTGCTTGTCCGACCACCATCGGCCGGATAACTCGTGGTCAACGCCGAATCTTGGCTTCTCACGCCCAGGGCTTTAGCCGCGACCGGATTTTATCCCCGCGGCGGTGTTCGCCGGCCTGGGGAGTCTGCGCAATCGGCGGCCCGGTCGATGGAGGCCACCCGATGATCGCAGTCCGGAATGCGATTGTTTCCACACGTCAAGCACGTGACGGAGCATCTGCCACGCCGCGCCTGGCCAACGCATGCGCATCTTCCCGGCGCGGCTTGCCTGGGCGCGACCGCAATGCGCTAAGGGTCGCGATGCGAGCGGCCATGGGCGCCAGCCAACTAACTTTTTGCCAAGTCGAAACTCATGTCAAACTCATTGAATTCACCGCGAGCAACGTGAACCACCATCCAGTCCGGCCAGCATCCAGGAGGCACAGTTATGTCGATTGATTTTGGGGCGTTGCCGCCGGAGGTCAACTCTGCGCGCCTATATTCGGGCGCGGGTTCGACGTCGTTGATCACGGCGGCCTCGGCGTGGAATTCCCTTGCTGCCGAGCTGAATTCGGCCGCCTTGGGCTATGAGAGCGTGATCTCTCAGCTGTCCAGCGAGGAGTGGCTGGGGCCGGCCTCGGCCGCCGCGGTCCAGGCATTGACTCCGTACGTGACGTGGGTGAAGACCACCGCGTCCCAGGCCGAACAGGCTGCCCAGCAGCTGAGCTCGGCCTCGGCGGCGTTCGAGACCGCGTTCGCCTCGGTGGTGCCCCCGCCGCTGATCGCGCAGAACCGGGCCCTGCTGACCCAGGCGCGCCAAACCAACGTGCTGGGCCAAAACACCAGCGTGATCGCCCAGCTGGAATCGCAGTACGGTCAGTTTTGGGCCCAGGACGCCAGCACGATGTACAACTACGCGGCTCAGTCCTCCAGCGCGACCAAGGTGACTCCGTTCCAAGACGCTCCCGAGGTGACCACCGCGGATGCCCAGGCCAAGCAGGGCGCGGCGACGTCGGCCGCGTCGGCCACCGGGGCGGGCAACGCCGCGAAGACGACCGCGGATGCGATCACTCAGACGCCCAACACGCTGCAGGCCGCGGCGGCTCCCGCGGCGGCGGCGGCCACGACCACGGATCCGTTCACTCAGGCGTGGTTCCTGCTGACCGGGCAGACCATTTTGCCGAGCAGCTTCGCGACGTTCGTCAACGGTCTGAGCCCGTTCGTGGGTTTCGCCTATAACACCGAGGGTCTGCCGTACTTCTCCGTTGGTATGGGTAACAGTGGTGTGCAGATCGCCAAAAGTACCGGGCAACTCGGCGGTGCGGTCGCCAGCGCGGCCTCGGCGGCTCCCAAGGGCTTGGCCGGTCTGGGCGGCATGCTCGGCGGCGGCGCCCACGCGGCGCCGGCGGTGGCAGCCGGTCTGGGCAACGCGGGTTCGGTCGGGCGGTTGTCGGTCCCGGCCATGTGGTCTGGAGCCGCACCCGCGATCAGCCACGCCTCGGCCGTGCCCGTCAGCGCGATCAGCGCGGCCCCCGAAGCCGCCGGCTCGGGCAACCTGCTCGGCGGCATGCCCCTGGCCGGCATGGGCGGCGCGCACGGCGTCGGCGCCGCGGGCCCCCGGTACGGCTTCCGCCCCACCGTCATGGCCCGCCCACCCTTCGCCGGCTGACCGACCGAATCACCCAGCGGCAGAGTGTTCTCCCGGGCGCGCGACCGTGACGCGGGTAGTTGCTGGAACGCGGTTGTGTGCGCGTCGCATACAGGCACGTTTATGGGATCTGACATGCGCGGTAGCGAGTGCCGGCAGGGCACCCACGGGCGGCGACAAACCGTTAGCTACCTATCGGGCTTCGGGCGAGTTATCGGCGACGAGATTTTATCGCCGCGGGTACCACCTCAACGCTCGGCAACGCGCCTGCCAGCAGGCATTCGACAACCAGGGAGGTCAGACCGCGCCAGTGCTGTGATTTCGCTGCTCAGGGGCCCCAAATGAGGCCTTACGCTGTTACTGTGTCGTTACCAAAGGTGAATTCGCCGTACCGTTCCGTGAACAATTGCAAACGGGCGGTCCACGGACCAGGCTTTACGGAACACGTTCAACTACTCTCATCAGAGAGTTTGGGGATTATGGAGGAGGAAAAACTATGTCGTTCGTGACGACACAGCCGGAGGCTTTGGCCGCGGCAGCCGGGACCCTGCAGGGGATCGGATCTGCTCTGAGCGCCCAAAACGCGGCTGCGGCGGCTCCGACGACCGGGGTCGTGCCGGCAGCTGCCGACGAAGTTTCGGCACTTACCGCCGCTCAGTTCGCCGCACACGCACAGATGTACCAGGCAGTCAGCGCCCAGGCCACGGCGATTCACGAGCAGTTCGTGAACACGCTGTCGACCAGCTCCGGCTCTTACGCCGCGACTGAAGCCGCCAACGCCGCAGCAGCGGGCTAACCGGTTTCGTCATTTGAGGCTAAGGACACTCACATCGACGTGGGTTCCACGCCAGCCATCCAGCGGTCGGGCAAGCCGTCTCACTGAGTAGACGGTCCGGTGGGTGCTGGTTAGGAGGGGGAACATCCTTAGGTATCCGGTTCGGCAGTTGCATCGACACTCGTAACTCACCCGAACCAGCACTGTCCATCACAACAAAATCTCGAGTCGCAAGATATTAAGGAGAAAGGCAACATGGCAACACGTTTTATGACCGACCCGCACGCGATGCGTGCGATGGCGGGCCGTTTTGAGATGCACGCGCAGACGGTGTCGGACGAGGCCCGCAAGATGTGGTCGTCGTCGATGAACATCGCCGGTGCGGGCTGGAGTGGTCAGGCTCAGGCGACGTCTTACGACACGATGGGTCAGATGAACCAGGCGTTCAACAACATTGTCAACATGCTCCACGGCGTGCGTGACGGACTGATCCGTGACGCCAACAACTACGAGACGCAAGAGCAGGCCTCGCAGCAGGCCCTCGGCCACTAGCCGTTATAGCTACGGCTGCGTAACCTTCAGACCAATAGGAGAAAAACGCTATGAGCATTAACTACCAGTTCGGAGATGTGGACGCGCACGGCGCCCTCATCCGCGCGCAGGCCGCTTCGTTGGAGGCCGAGCACCAGGCCATCGTTCGCGATGTGCTGGCTGCCGGTGACTTCTGGGGTGGCGCCGGTTCGGTGGCGTGCCAGGAGTTCATCACCCAGTTGGGTCGTAACTTCCAGGTGATCTACGAGCAGGCCAACCAGCACGGGCAGAAGGTGCAGTCCGCGGGCAACAACATGGCCAGCACTGACAGCGCCGTCGGGTCCAGCTGGGCCTGACACCCAAAACTTCAGGCGCGGCAGCACACCTTCCGTTCGGTGTGCTGCCGCGTCCTGCGGTTACCGTGCACAACAACCGTCTGGGGTATTGATGGACCAACAGAGCACTCGCACCGACATCACCGTCAACGTCGACGGCTTCTGGATGCTCCAGGCGTTACTCGATATTCGGCACGTCGCTCCGGAGCTGCGGTGCCGGCCCTACGTATCGACCGACAGCAGTGACTGGCTCAACGATCATCCCGGCATGAAGGTGATGCGTGAGCAGGGCATTGTCGTCGGCGACGACGTCAATGAAGAAGTAGCGGCGCGGATGCGGGTGCTCTCCGCGCCCGACCTAGAGGTCATCGCACTGCTGTCGCGAGGCAAGCTCCTCTACGGCGTCGTGGATGACGAGACTCAGCCCCCGGGCTCGCGCGATATCCCCGACAACGAGTTCCGGGTGGTACTCGCCCGACGCGGCCAGCATTGGGTCTCGGCGGTTCGCGTTGGTGCCGATATCACCGTCGACGACGTCGCCGTCGCGGACAGCGCGTCGATCGCGGCCCTCGTGCTGGACGGCCTGGAGTCGATTCACCACGCAGAGCCCGCCGCGATCAACGCGGTCAACGTGCCGCTCGACGACATGCTGGAAGCCACCAAGTCGTGGCAAGAGTCCGGCTTCAACGTGTTCTCCGGTGGAGATCTGCGCCGAATGGGCATCAGCGCCGCCACCGTTGCCGCGCTTGGCCAGGCGCTTTCGGATCCGGCCGCCGAGGTTGCTGTGTATGCGCGCCAATACCGAGACGACGCCAAGGGCCCCAGCGCCTCGGTGTTATCACTAAAAGATGGGTCGGGTGGCCGTATCGCGCTTTACCAACAGGCGCGGACCGCAGGTTCGGGGGAGGCCTGGCTCGCCATCTGCCCAGCTACCCCGCAGCTGGTCCAAGTCGGCGTCAAGACCGTGCTGGACACGCTTCCCTACGGCGAGTGGAAGACCCACAGCAGGGTGTAACGAGAAGTATCAATTGTTAAGGCTTGTAACGCTTTTGAACTCGGGGTGCGGCCAGGCCACGAAGGCGTCATACTTCATTCATAATAAGCAGCAAATATGAAAGACAGTGTCACCGGATTCACGAATCGCGAGGCAGGGTAAATGAAATTGGAAAACGTCGAACTACTACTTTCCGGAGCCCCGGTGAGTAGATCGACAGAGCCCTCCGCGCGACTGGCGACCCGGAGCCACACATTCACCACGACAGGGGGTGCAGCCCGATGACTGCGGTAGCTGATGCGCCACAGACTGATATTGAGGGAATCTCACAGCCACGGGCAGTCGTCGTTGGCATCATGGCCGGCGCGGGTGTCCAGATCGGTGTCCTATTGGACGCCAACGCCCCGGTTTCGGTCATGACCGACCCGCTGCTGAAGGTCGTCAACAGTCGCCTGCGCGAGCTCGGCGAGACCCCGCTGGAAGCGACCGGTCGCGGCAAGTGGGCATTGTGCCTGGTCGACGGGTCGCCCTTGCGGGCCACTCAGTCGCTGACGGAGCAAGACGTGCTCGACGGCGACCGCTTGTGGATCCGGTTCGTCGCCGACACCGAAAAGCGTTCGCAGGTCATCGAGCACATTTCCACCGCGGTCTCGCAGAACCTGAGCAAGCGGTTCGCCGCGATCGACCCGGTCGTTGCCGTGCAGGTCGGCGCCGCGATGGTAGCCGGCGGCGTCTTCCTCGCCTCGGCGTTGCTGGGCTGGTGGCGTTGGCACCACAACTCGTGGCTGACCACCATCTACGCCGCGGTCATCGCCGCGATCGTGCTGGGCGTTTCGATGATGCTGCTGATGCGCGCTCAATCGCAGGCCGACCGGCGTGTCGCCGACATCATGCTGGTAAGCAGCCTCGGACCGCTGGCGGTTGCCGCCGCCGGGGCGCCACCCGGTGGTGTCGGATCGCCGCACGCAGTGCTGGGCTTCGGTGTCCTCACCATTGCCGCGATACTGGCGCTCCGATTCACCGGACGACGGCTGGGGTTGTACACCGCGATCATTGCCGTCAGTTCGCTGACAACGATTGCGGCCCTGGCGCGGATGGTCGCGATGACCAGCGCAGTGACAATGCTGACGACCACCGTGCTGGTCTGCGTAATCGGCTACCAGTGCGCACCGGCCATGTCGCGGCGGCTGTCCGGCATCCGGTTGCCGGTGTTCCCGTCGGCCACCAGCCGCTGGGTCTTCGAGGCCCGGCCCGATCTGCCCACCACCGTGACCCGCACCGGCGGCGGCCCGCCGGTCCTCGAGGGACCCGCGTCGGTACGCGATGTGCTGTTGCAAGCCGAACGTGCCCGGTCGTTCCTGTCGGGCCTGCTGCTCGGATTCGGCGTCCTGATGGTGGTCTCGCTGGTGGGTCTGTCGGATCCGCACACCGGGCAACGGTGGCTGCCGTTGCTACTCGCCGGCTTCAGCGCTGGTTTCCTGATGCTGCGCGGCCGCTCCTACGTGGATCGCCTGCAGGCGATCACCCTGGCCGGAACGTCCGTGGCGATCGTGGCGACGGTCGTGGTGCGCTACGCCCTGGAGCTGCAGTCGCCGCTGTCGGTGTCGATCTGCGTGGGGATCCTGGTGCTGCTGCCCGCGGCGGGCCTGGTGTCCGCGGCGACCGTGCCCAACAGCATCTACAGCCCGCTGTTCCGCAAGTTTGTGGAATGGATCGAATACATCTGCCTGATGCCGATCTTCCCGCTGGCGTTGTGGTTGATGAATGTTTATGCAGCAATCCGGTACCGGTAACGGCAAGGTGTGGCGTAGGCGCGCATCCTGTGCGGCGATCGCCGCACTCCTGCTCACATCGGGTTCACTAGCCGGGTTACCGCCCGCGTACGCGATATCGCCGCCGACGATCGACCCGGCGGCGGTGCCGCCGGACGGTCCGCCGGGGCCGCCGGCGCCGATGAAGCAGAACTCGTACTGCACCGAGGTCGGGGTGCTGCCCGGCACCGATTTCAAGCTGCAGCCGAAGTACATGGACATGCTGAATATGCAGGAGGCATGGCAGTTCGGTCGCGGCGCCGGGGTCAAGGTCGCCGTCATCGACACGGGTGTAACTCCGCACCCCCGGTTTCCGCATCTGATTCCCGGCGGGGACTACATCATGGGTGGCGACGGGCTGTCCGACTGCGACGCCCACGGCACCATCGTGGCGTCGATGATCGGTGCGGCGCCGGCGAATGGCGCGCCACCGCCACCGGTGGCGGGACCGCGCAAGCCGGTGACCATTCCCACCACGGAAGCGCCGCCGAAAGCTCCGCCGCCGCAGACCGTGACGCTGTCGCCGTTGCCCCAGACCGTGACGATGGTGCCCGCTTCGCCGCCTTCCGAGGCTCCGCCACCGTGGGCACCCCAGCCACCGCCGCCGGCGGAGCCTGCGCCTGCCTCACCGTCACAGGGTGCACCTGCGCCGGTCGCGCCGGCCTCACCGTCACAGGCACCGCAGGGAGCACCGCCGGGACCGCCGGTGGTGCCGGGTGCCGCTAACCACGGCGGCGGCACGGTGACGATTCCGAGCTACTCCGGTGGCGGGCAGACGATTCAGGTCGGCAATCCGCACCCGCTGGCACCGACACCGACGCCCGCACCTCCGCCGCCTCCTCCGCCACCGCCGGCACCGTCCGCGGGCCCCGATGCCTACAGCGGCATCGCCCCCGATGTCGACATCATCTCGATCCGTCAGTCCAGCGGGGCCTTCGGCCTCAAGGACGCCTACACCGGCGATGAGGACCCGCAGACCTCGGCAAAGATCTCCGGCGTCGAGACGATGGCACGCGCGATCGTGCACGCCGCCAACATGGGGGCCTCGGTGATCAACATCTCCGATGTGACCTGCATGAGCGCGCGCAACATCATCGACCAGCGCGCCCTGGGAGCGGCAGTCCGCTACGCGGCGGTCGAGCGCAACGCCGTCATCGTGGCCGCCGCCGGCGACACCAGCAAAAAGGACTGCAAGCAGAACCCGATCTTCGACCCGCTGAAGCCCAAAGACCCGCGCGACTGGAACGCCGTCACCACCGTGGTGACGCCGTCTTGGTTCAGCGATTTCGTCTTGACCGTAGGTGCGGTGGATTCGGAAGGTCACGCGCAGACGCAGGGCAGTCAGGGGCAGGGCCCATCGAGCGTCGCCGGTCCGTGGGTCGGGATCGCGGCACCCGGAAGCGACGTCATCGGGCTCTCACCCCGGGACGACGGTCTGATCAACGCGATTGACGGGCCCGACAACTCGCTGCTGGTCCCCAGCGGCACCAGCTTTTCGGCCGCGATCGTGTCCGGGGTGGCGGCGCTCGTCCGTGCCAAGTACCCCCAGCTGTCCGCATACCAAGTGATCAACCGGCTGGAGCGCTCCGCGCGGGCACCTTCCCGCGGGGTGGATAACCAGCTCGGTTACGGCGTCGTCGACCCGGTAGCAGCGCTGACCTGGGACATTCCCGACGGCCCGATCAAGCCGCCACAGCAACTGTCGATACCGTTGAACGTGCCCAAACCGCCCCCGCACCGCGACATGCTGCCGGTGTGGGTGGCGGCCGGGGGGTTGACCGGTGCACTACTGATCGGCGGTGCAGTATTTGGGATCGCGACGTTGATGAAACGCCGCAGGCAGCAACAATAAGGGCGGAGCAGTAAAAGCAATGAAGGCTCAGCGCAGGTTTGGGTTGTCTTTGTCGTGGGCGCGAGTCACGGTCGTGTTCTTGGTCGTCGTCGGGATCCTGTTGATCGCCAGTCACTGCCCCGACTCGTGGCAGGGCCAGTACCACATCGCCTGGTGGGTGGGGGTCGGCATCTCGGCGATCATCGTGTTGCTGTCGCTGGTCACCCATCACGGCCTCACCGTGACTTCCGGCTTGGCCGGCTGGCTCTGGGACTGGTCCGCCGACCCGGGCACCACGCTGGCTGCGGGGTGCACGCCCGCGCTCGACTACCAGCGCCGATTCGGACGCGACAAGGTCGGCGTGCGGGAGTACGACGGACGCCTGGTCACCGTGATCGCACTCGACGGCGAAGACGACGCGGCAGTGCGCCACCGCCAGAAGAGCGCACCGCCGGCCAGCCTGCTGGTGCGATCGGTCGCCACCGGACTACGTCAGTTCGACGTCAACCTCGACGGCATCGACATCGTTTCGGTGCAAATGCGCCGCGGCGGCAACGCCGCGGAGCTGTCCAAGCTCGACAAGTTGGGGCCCGAAGAGTGGGGGCTGGTCAGTGATCAGCCCGCGTCGTACGTGCGCCGCACCTGGCTGGTGCTGCGGATGAACCCGCAGTCCAACGTCGCAGCGGTCGCGGCCCGTGATTCGCTGGCTTCGACGCTGGTCGCGGCCACCGAGCGGCTGGTCCAGGATCTCGACGCACCGGGCTGCTCGCCGCGGCCGTTGACCTCCGAGGAGATCACCGAGGTCGACAGCGCCGTGCTCGCGGACCTGGAACCGACCTGGAGCCGCCCCGGCTGGCGCTACCTCAAGCACTTCAACGGGTTCGCGACCAGCTTCTGGTTGACGCCGTCGGACATCACCACCGAGACGCTGGAGGAGCTATGGCTGCCCGACGCCGAGGCAACCGTGGTGACCATCCAGCTCACCGCCGACGACGGTCAGCCCGAGGTGTCGGGCTGGGTGCGCTATCACAGCGATAGCCGGCTGCCCAGGGGCGTGTCGTCCGGGCTCAACCGGCTCACCGGCCGCCAGCTGGCCGCGGTGCGCGCCAGCCTGCCCGCGCCGACGACCCGCCCGCTGCTGGTCGTGCCCACCCGGGGGCTGCTTTCGGACGACGATCTAGTGCTTCAGGTAGGCCAGGTGCGGGAGGGCGCTGAGCGCTTGCTTGCAGGTCAATGAGCCGCCCGCAATCAGCGGCGGAGGACGCCCGTAACGCGATGGTTGCCGGCCTCTTGGCGTCGGGAATCTCCGTCAACGGGCTACAGCCCAGCCATAACCCGCAGGTGGCGCTGCGGATGTTCACCACGGCCACCACGCGCGACCCGGCGATGTGCGACGCCTGGCTGGCACGGCTGCTGGCGGGTGACCAGAGCATCGAGGTGGTTTCCGGAGCCTGGGCGGCGGTCAGCACGTTCGGTTGGGAAACCCGTCGGCTCGGTGTCACGGAAATACAGTTCCATCCCGACGTCTCCGACGGGTTGTTTCTGCGACTGGCGGTCCTCAGCGTGGAGTCACTCGCGTGCGCGTACGCCGCGGTGCTCGCCGAGGCGAAGCGTTACGAGGAAGCCGTCAAGCTGCTCGATGGCATCGAACCCCGCCAACCCATCGACGAAGAGCTGATCGCCTACGTGCGAGGCATTCTGTACTTCCGCGCCGGGCGATGGCCGGACGTGCTCGTGCAATTCCCCGAGGGAAAGATCTGGCGCAACCCCGAGTTGAAGGCCGCCGGCGCGGCGATGGCGACCACGGCGCTGGCGTCGCTCGGCGTGTTCGAGGAGGCGGTTCGGCGCAGCCAGGACGCCACCGAGGCGGATCGGGTACCGGGCGCGGCCAACGTCGCCCTGTACACCCAAGGCATGTGCCTACGGCACCTCGGACGCGAGGAAGAAGCCGTCGAGGTGCTGCGCCGGGTGTACTCGCGGGACCCCAAGTTCGGTCCGGCCCGCGAAGCTCTGGACAACCCCAACTACCAGTTGCTGCTCACCGATCCGGAGACCATCGAGGCCCGCACCGACCCGTGGGACCCGGACAGCGCCCCGACCCGCGAAGAGAACGAGGCGGCTCGGCAAGCCGAGACGGCGGCCAAGTACTTGGAAGAGGGCGACGAGGAACTCAACGCCATGCTGGGCATGGAGCGAGCGAAGCAAGAGATCAAACTCATCAAGTCCACGACCAGGGTGAATCTTGCCCGCGCAAAAATGGGCCTTCCGGTGCCCGTGACCTCGCGCCACACTTTGTTGCTGGGCCCACCCGGGACCGGAAAGACCTCGGTGGCGCGCGCGTTCAGCAAGCAGCTGTGCGGATTGACCGTGCTACGCAAGCCGGTGGTGGTGGAAACCAGCCGCACCAAGCTGTTGGGCCGCTATATGGCCGACGCGGAGAAGAACACCGAGGAGATGCTCGAGGAGGCGTTGGGCGGAGCGGTCTTCTTCGACGAGATGCACACATTGCACGAAAAGGGCTACCAACAGGGCGACCCGTACGGCAACGCGATCATCAACACCCTGCTGCTGTACATGGAGAACCACCGCGACGATCTGGTGGTCTTCGGCGCCGGCTACGCCAAGGCGATGGACAAGATGCTCGAGGTGAATCAGGGTCTGCGACGGCGCTTTTCGACCCTCATCGAGTTCTTCAGCTACACGCCGGACGAGCTGGTGGCCCTGACCCGCTTGATGGGCCAGGAGAACGAAGACGTCATCACCGAGGAAGCGGCCCAGGACCTGCTGCCGTCGTACACCAGGTTCTACCTCGACGAGAGCTACTCCGAGGACGGGGACCTGATTCGCGGTATCGACACGCTCGGTAATGCCGGCTTCGTGCGCAATGTGGTGGAGAAGGCCCGCGACCACCGGAGCTTCCGTCTCGACGACGAGGACCTCGACGCGGTACTGGCCGCCGACACCACCGAATTCACCGAGCTTCAGCTGCTCCGGTTCAGGGAGCTCAGCGGGGAAGACCTGCTCGAGGGCCTCAGCGCGGCAGTCGCCGAGAAGAAGTCGAGCTAAGCCGTCTCCTAACACGGCCACGGGGCTCCCGTATGGAATCGGTGTAGCGGCGCAGTGAATTGTTGCGAACGCCTCGCAGCAAGCTTGACTGACTGTGTCTCGAATGCCACGATTGCGGTGCAAGCACCTCGTTAGGTGAGGCTTCCATTACGGATACAGGCCACTGACCTCCAACGTCGAAAGACGCCCAGGGTCAGGACAGCTCTTCCCGGCTTAAGGGTTGAGCCCAAGTGGCTTCTGGCGTTTCGCCGGATACGCAGTGTGGTGCCGAAGCTCTGATGAGAGGGGTGCCGGATCCGGCGAATGCGCCGGGTGTCCTCGCCTCTTCGTGCAGAATAAAAGGCATCTCGGTGTGCCCAGGCGATGAGGAGGTGAGAACGAAATTAATCCAGGTGATAATCCCTATTCTCGATCGATGACTTTTCGTTCGAGCCGACCACGCTCTTGCCTATCGGTTTGCACCGGGTCGCCTACCCACGTTGCGGAATCGGTGTATGTCCTGGCTAGGGTCGCGCCTCCGGCTCACCCGTATTCCTGAGGAGAACTCCGATGACCATTGTCGACGTACAGACCACTGTCGGTTCGTGTGCGGCTACTGAGGCAGCCAACGTAGCGGCCACCTGCTGAGCGCCGAGGGGGAACCATGTTCGATTTTGCGGCGTTACCGCCGGAAGTCAATTCGACAAAGATGTATTCCGGCCCCGGCTCGGGGCCGTTGCTCGCGGCTGCCGCCGCATGGAACGCGCTTGCTGCCGAAATGCGTTCCGCGGCAACCGATTACGAGTCGGTGATCAGAGAGCTGACCAGCGCAGGTTGGTTCGGCCCGTCGTCGGCGTCGATGCTGGCCGCGGCCGCACCCTTTCTGACTTGGCTGAACACCACGGCCGCACAGGCCGAGCAGACCGGCATGCAAGCCAGCGCGGCCGCGTCGGCGTTTGAGGCGGCGTTCGGGGCGACGGTGCCCCCGCCGGTCGTCGCGGCCAACCGCACTCTGCTGGCGAATCTGGTGGCCACCAACATCTTCGGGCAGAACACCCCGGCGATCGCGGCCACCGAAGCGCAGTACATGGAGATGTGGGCGCAGGACGCCGGGGCGATGAACGGCTACGCCGTCGCGTCGAACTCCGCGGCACGGATCACGCCGTTCACCTCGCCGCAGACGAACACCACCCCCGACGCGGCGGAGGGACAAAACGAAGCTGTCAGCCAGGCGGCAAATACGGCTGCCGGGAATGCGCAGTCGCTGTTGTCGGCTAGCAATGTTTCAGCCAATGACGTCAATGCTCTTGCCGCGCCGCAAGCGTCGGGAGGCTTGTACTGGTACCTAACGCAATTTCTGGACGGGAACAACAACACGGCCCTGGGCCAGTTCCTGCAAAGCAACTTCTTCGCCAACTCGATCCTGAACGGTTCGCTTGCCGGCGGTCCGTTCAACCCGCAATCCATCATTGGAACGGTGCAGAACTTCAATTTCCTGCATGCGACGGCCACGACGCTGGGCGGTCTAGACGACTTCGCCGTCGGCGCCGAAGGCGTCACTTCCGCCGCCAACCTGTCATCCAGCACAACCGGCCTGGGTGGCGCATCTGCCGCAATAGGCAACGCGCATCTGGTGGGTTCGATGTCGGTGCCGCAGAGCTGGGCTACCGCGGCCAACATCACGCCCGGTCAAGGGCCGGCGCCGGTAACCGGTCTCAGTGACATCGGGACATCCGGCACGCCCGCGGCAGGCGGACCGGGAGGCGTCGCGGGGCCACTGGGTGGCACCGGCCGCCGGCTGCGCCGCGCCATCCCCAGGTACGGGTTTCGCCCCGTCGTCATGCCCCGTCCACCGGCCGCCGGATAAGAGACTTCAGGAGAAGATGTCATGCTGAACTTTGGGGCATTACCGCCCGAGGTCAACTCGGCCAAAATGTATGCCGGCGCCGGATCGGGATCGATGCTGGCGGCCTCGGCGGCATGGAACGCGCTGGCTGCTGAAATGCGTGCTGCGGCAACCAATTACGACGCGGTGATCAAGTCGCTCGTCAGTGAGGGCTGGCTGGGCCCGGCTTCGGCGAAGATGGTGGCGTCGATCGAACCGTATATCGCGTGGATGGAAACCGCCGCCGCCCAGGCCGAGCAGGCCGGCGCGCAAGCCAACGCGGCCGCCGCCGCGTATGAGGCCGCGTTTGCCGCGACGGTGCCGCCGCCCCTGGTCGCGGCCAACCGCGTTCAGCTGGCGAACCTGGTCGCCAGCAACATCATCGGCCAGAACACCGGAGCGATCGCGGCCACCGAGGCCCAATACGGCGAGATGTGGGCCCAGGACGCCTCCGCGATGACCAGTTACACAACCGCGTCGCGCGCGGCGAGCCAAATGACGGCGTTCAGCGATCCGCAGGCCGACACGACCGCCGACGGAACGGCCTTGCAGGCCGACGCGGTCAACAACGCCCTGGCCGCCCCGCTTGCCGCCGGTGCGGGGGACAGCATATTCACGCCCGGCTCGGGTGACGACACCACCGGACTTTCCGGGCTGCTCAATCTGCTGAGCAATCAACCTAATAGTGAGAATCTGCTGGGCGCCTTCCTGAACAACAACAGCGTCTCCGGCCTGTCCAACGCCTTCACCACCAACGGCATTCTGAACCCGACGACGATGATCGATCCGGCTGCCGCAGCCGCAGAGAACGCGGCTGTAAGTGGCCTGACCACGTCCGGCCTGGAGGATCTGTCCGCGGGTCTAGGCAGTGCCGCCGCTGTGTCGTCAGTGACGAGCCTGCCGGGCGCGGCAGCAACTGCGGCAGTGGGACAGGCGAGCCTGGTGGGGGGCTTGTCCGTCCCGCCGGCGTGGGCTGCGAGCGGAGCGACGGTGAGCACCGTGGCGGCAACGACTCAGGTAGGGGCGGGCGCGTACCACAGCTTTGGCGCGGCGACCCCGATGGTGATGGAAGAAGCCGGGGCAGTGGGCATGCCCGGGGTGCCGCTGGCCGGCCTTCCGGGTGCGCACGAGGACGAGTTCGCCGAGCCGATATACGGGTTCCGCCCCCGCATTATCGGACGCCCGCCTGCCGCCGGTTGACGACATATGAAGGCCCTCCCGTTTCTGGCAAGCGTCGTCACCCTGATCGGCCTGGCCGCACCGGCACACGCCGACCCGGCTGACGACACCTTCCTCGCCGCGCTCAACAACGCAGGCATCACTTATCACGACCCGGAGCATGCGATCAAAGCGGGCCAAAAGGTCTGCGACTTGGCTAACTCCGGCACCCCTGAGCTGGACATCATCCGAGACATCCGAGATCTCAACCCGGCTTTCACGATGACCAGCGCCGCCAAGTTCGCCAAGGCGGCCGCCATGGCTTACTGCCCCGAGCACCTGTCTACCGACAGCGGCGGCTCCGACCCCCGCGGCGCCGGCATTTACCCCAGCAGCTGAGCACGAGCGCTGGCTCTTCCCGCTGTCGCCGATAGCTGTCGGACACCGACGCCCGCGTGGGTGTACCCGGTCGGCTGCCACCCTCGCTAACGGCAATGACACTTACTCGTGGCCCGTCAGCCCACAGCTAACCCGCAGAAATCGATAAGCCTCGTAGCAGTTCTACATGTTTACGTTAGGTGAAATTTAGGGGAGCACGCTATGAACCATTGACCTTCAATTCGGCGCTATCGACGCGCGTGGCGCGCTGATCCGAGCGCAGGCCGCTGCTCCTGAGGCGCAGACCCGGTCCAGCACCGGCGATGCTCTTGCCGCAGGGGACTTTTGGGGCGGTGTCACGGCTACGGCGCGCCAGATGTTCATTGGCCCGCCACGTCGGAATTGCCGGCGATATAAGAGTGCGCCAATTCCTGCGGGCCCAAGGCTGAATGGCTTACCCGTAATGAGGTAAGTGCCGATAGTGCTGTCGGTTGCCGGCGAGGATAAAACCGACACGTCATCTGAAATCCTAAGCAAATTTAAAGTGCGACGCTTCATCGCGCTATTTTTGCGTTCCTGAAATCAAATTCCTTAGCGCACCTCGATGGGAGGTTAGAGAAATCGCGTTCGCGTCGATAAATATCCTCAACTAATGACTCTTAACGCGATCCGGGTTAGTGCCGATCGCCGTGTATTAAGCAATTTCGAATAGCGCGGACCCCTCCATGGTCCGTCGCTAGATGGTGGTGTCAGTGTGTATATGCTGCTAGTTTAGTCCTAGCTATTGTTAGCTGAATCACGTCGAAGTTCTCACACGAGCACTTAACCCAATGAGATTTCTTTTTTACACCGCGATCACCCGGCGGGAACGCATCGCCAATAAATTCTGCTCATAATGATCGCAATATTGATGCCACGAGTTCGCTTTGAGACCGGACGGGGATCCTGAGAAATTCTCAGTCGGGACAGCACGGTCCCATCGTCGTTAAACACGTGTATACAACGCGGATTCGATGGATTTCATTAGAGCTGCGGCGGGTTTGCGGCGAGGGTTGCGAAACGACGCCTACCATGGCGGCCAAATGAGGGAGCGGAGGTAAGAAATGTTGGACTTCGGGGCGTTACCACCGGAGATCAACTCCGGTCGAATGTATGTCGGTGCGGGATCGGGGCCGATGCTGGCCGCCGCGGCGGCATGGGACGAGTTAGCCGCCGAGCTCTATTCGACCGCGGCTCTGTACGGCTCGACGATTCAGAGCCTGTCCGTGGGGCCCTGGACCGGTCCCTCCTCGATCGCGATGGCCGCCGCGGCTACACCGTATGTGCAGTGGATGAGCGCGACGGGGGCTCAGGCCGAGCAGGCGGCCACCCAGGCCAAGCTGGCGGCGGGTGCCTACGAGGCGGCCTTCGTGGCGACGGTGCCGCCGCCCGTCATCGCGGCCAACCGCTCGCTGCTCGCGACATTGATCGCCACCAACATCCTGGGCCAAAACACCCCGGCGATCGCGGCCACCGAAGCCCAGTACATGGAGATGTGGGCGCAGGACGCCGCCGCGATGTACGGGTACGCCGGCTCGTCGGCGACGGCGTCGCAGCTGCAGCCGTTCAGCGAGCCGCCGCAGACCACGAACGACTCGGGTTCGGGGTTGCAGGCGGCCGCGGTGGGCCAGTCGAGCACCGCGTCGGGCACCAACACCGCCCTCAACCTCACCCAGGCCGTGTCGACGAACGCCGCGGCGGCGGCCGCCCCGTCGACGGGGCTGACCGTGCCGCCGGCCGTGACCAACTGGAACACCATCTGGAGCGCCATCACCGGCGTGTTCTCCCCCCAGTCATGGACGACCATCCCCGGTGGTCCGTTCCTGTCGTTCGGACAGACCTACGCCTGGGCCCAGAACGGGCAGGCTGCCCAGGCCTATCTGGCCGGGCCGAAATACATCTCGGGCCAGTTGGAGCCGTTGACGAGGAGCGCCGCCGTGCGGGGGATGCTCAGCTCCGCGGTCGGCGGCAGCCCGGTCACCGGGTCGATGGGCAAGTCGGCCTTGGTCGGAAGCATGTCGGTGCCGCAGGGCTGGACCGAGGCCGCGCCGAACATCAGGATGCTTGCGCAGGCGCTGCCCAGCAACCTGGCGGCCGGTGTCCCGGCCGCCTCACTGATCGGTGAGGAAGGCGTTTTCAGCCAGATGGCGTTATCCAGCCTGGCCGGCCGCGCCGTTGCCGCCACCGCAACCCACACGGTGAGCGGCAATGCCGCCACGGCGGCCGCCCTGGGCGGCCTCGTCGCCGAAGCCGACCCCGCCGCCGCCACCATCATCGTCATACCGGCTCTGGAGGACTGATCGCGATGAACACGACGCACAGCAGCCCAGCACCGTCCAGCCAACCGTTCGCCGCCAGGTAAGGGGTAACGACATGTTCTACGGAGCCTTTCCACCGGAGTTCAACTCGGGCCGCATGTACACCGGTCCGGGAGCGGAGTCGTTGGTGACGGCGGCGACGGCCTGGGCGAACCTGGCCGCCGAATTGCAGTCGATCGCGACCTCCTACTCGTCGGTGCTCTCGAATCTGACCACCGGGCCCTGGGTGGGCCCGTCATCGCTTGCCATGGCGGCCGCGGCCGCTCCGTACGTGGCCTGGATGCAACAGACCGCCGCGCAGGCCGCCCAAACCGCGGCCCAAGCGACCCAGGCGGCCGGCGCGTATGAAACGGCATTCGCCGCGCACGTGCCGCCGCCGCTGATCGCGGCCAACCGTGAACTACTCGCGCAGCTGATGGCGACCAACCTCCTCGGGCAGAACACCGGGGCGATCGCGGCCACCGAGGCGCAATACGGCGAGATGTGGGCCCAAGACGGCGAGGCGATGGACACCTACTTCGCCTCTTCGGCTACGGCCTCCAACAGCCTGGAGGAGTTCAGTCCGGCACCCCAGACCACCAACGAGGAGGCGCCTGCGATGCAGGCGGCCGCGGTCACCGCGTCGTCCAACACCGCGGCCGGCAACGCGGCGACTACGTTGGCCGCCGCGGCCACCACGACGCCCAGCGGCTACAGCGGTCCACTGGCGTGGCTCGCACAGCTGGCCACGGATTACCAGAACTTCTGGACGAACCTGCTGAATACCGTTCCGGGCGGGGCAAATTTCTACACGCAGTTCTACAACGCCCTGAAGATCCCGCTGGGACTCACCACGCAGTACAACGACATAGGTCTGCTGATCAACTTCCCGGTGTCGCAGTGGCTCAAGTTCGCCCCACCCGCGGCGTATGGCGCACTCCCGAAGGACGCGCTGGGAGCCGGCCTGGGCGCACTGGGCTTCAGCCGGGGCACCTTGTTCGATGCGATCACCCCGACGGCCGGCTTTTCCCGCGGCACCCTGGTCGGATCATTGACAGTCCCACCCAGCTGGGCCTCGGCCACCCCGGCCATCAGGACGGTGGCGGCCGCGTTGACGGCCGCCGGTCCGGAGGCCATTCCCGCGGCCGCGCTCGGCGAGGGCAGTCTGTTCAGTTCGATGGGAATGGCCGGGATGCTGGGCAGCGCACTCGGCGCGGGAGGTCCCACCGTGGTGGGCAACAGTATCCGCAATCGGATGACCCCGATCAAAGATCTGAAGGACAAGAACTCGCCGGAAAACCTCAAACGGCTGGTCGCACAGATATCGGAGAAACCCGAAACGGTGCAGCACCACAACGTCGATCAAGCAGGTCTCGATGCGCTGCTTGAGCAGTTGGCCAAGAAGCCCGGAATCCACGCGGTGCACCTGAAAAAGGGGAAGTCCAAGGTCATCCCGTCCGAAGAAGCGCAATTAGGATAGGGGACAAGGACTTTGACTATCACCCTAGAACCGAAAATGCCCTCGCGATGGGAGGACGATGAACTATGAAACGGCTAATGGCGATACTTGGCGTTGCCGCCATGATCGGTCTCGCAGGGCCGGCGTACGCCGATCCCGTGCCGGAGCCGAATGGCGATGATGCGGGCTTCCTTGCCGCACTGCGGCAAGCCGGCTTCAGCTTCTCCAGCGAGGGTGCTGCCGTCGCGGCAGGACGAGCAGTGTGCTCCTGCTTGAACAACGGCGAGGACAATTTGGAGCTGCTCCACGACGTGAAGAGCCGCAATCCCGGCATGGATATGGAGATGGCATCGAACTTCGCGTTGATCTCGGCGAAGTTCTATTGCCCGCACCAACTTTCGAAGGCCTGATAAGGAGTCGGCTGAGTTGATGCGACGGCTTCTAGCGCTACTCGGTGTCTCCGCAATGATCGGCCTGGCGGCGCCCGCCCATGGCGATCCGGATGTCGGCGCCGACGACGCCGAATTCCTGGCGACCGTGCGCAGCGCGGGCATCCACTACACCGACTCGGGTCGGGCCGTCGCGTTCGGCAAAGCGGTGTGCGGCTGGATCGGAGCGGGCAAGGCCGGCTCGGACCTCATCCAAAACCTGCAGAAGGAAAACCCCGGATTGACCACGGACCATGCAACCCTGTTCGTGGGAATTTCGGCGAAGTACTACTGCCCCCAACAACTCGGCGGCAGTCAACAGGCCGCGGTGCGATAGGCGGATCGCCGCGCAGCACACTGGGTTTCGTCCGGATGTCCGCCGCGCAACGGGTCGGGCTGGAATCCATCTCTCGTTCACCTAATGGTGGTTTACTCGCCGCATAGCCACGGGGAAGGGCTTCGGGGAAGGACACCGGCATGACGCAAACGCTGAGCGTCGCCGATTTCGCGCTCCGGCTGGGCGTCGGGGTGGGTTGCGGCGCCCTGGTCGGCATGGAACGGCAATGGCGAGCGCGCCGGGCCGGCCTGCGAACGAACGCACTGGTCGCCGCCGGTGCGACCTTGTTCGTGCTGTACGCGGTTGCCACCCAGGACAGCAGCCCCACCCGGGTCGCGTCCTATGTGGTGTCCGGTATCGGGTTCCTCGGTGGTGGAGTGATCCTGCGCGAGGGCGTCAACGTCCGCGGCCTCAACACCGCCGCTACGCTGTGGTGCTCCGCGGCGATCGGCGTGCTGGCTGCCTCCGGCAACCTGCTATTCACCCTGATCGCGACCGCCGCCGTCATCACCATCCACGTGGTGGGCCGCCCGCTGGGGCGGGCGATCGACCACGACAACGACTCCGAAGAAGACGAGGGCCGTCAACCCTTCCTGGTGCAGGCGATCTGTCGCCCAAAATCCGAGAAGTACGCCCGCGCTCAACTGGTCCAGCACGCCAGCAGCAACGACCTCACGCTGCGCGGCATCCACACCGGACAGGCCGCAGACGACGAGATCACCTTGACCGCACACCTTCTCGTGGATGGTCGCACACCGGCCAAGCTCGAACGATTGGTGGCCGAGCTGTCCCTGCAACCCGGAGTTCGCGCGGTGCAGTGGTACGCCGGGGACGAATTGCAATCCGAGTGACGAGACTACGGGCGGGCCTGTAGCTCCGGTGCGGCCGCGGCCAGCAGGTCGGCGCGGATGCCGGTCAGTGGGGGATAGATCCGCCGCGAGTTGATGGTCTGCTTGGTGGTCTTGGCTTGCGCACCCGTCGAGACCACCACCCGGTCCCACCCTTCGGTGTAGACGGCGCCAGCCGGTCCCAGATCGAGAACCGTTACATACCAAGGGATTCGAAGGGGCAGCATCGGTTCGCCACACAGGTCGCTGATGACGTTGTAGCCGGCATAACGGCCCATCGGCCGCCCATGCTGACACGACATCACCGACAGGTGCTGGTCATCCATGCGGGCCGCCGCCACGTCTCCCGCGGCGAAGATCGACTCGACCCCGATCACCCGCAGGTAGTCATCGACGGTTACCCGACCCGACGGGTCGTGGTCGACCGGCAGCTGTTCGGTCAGCGAGCTGGCCCGCATCCCGGCACACCACACCACCGTCGCCGCTTCCAGCTGCTCACCCGAGGACAGCGACACGCCGCTGGGGCTGACCGCGGCGACACCGACCCCCGTTCTCGTCTCAATCCCATTGTCCGACAATGCCTTCTCGATCACCGGCCGGGCCGAAGATCCCATGTCCGAGCCGACCAGCGGATTGCGGTCGACGAGAATCACCCGCGCAGTGACATGCTCTCGAGAAAACAACGCGCGCAACCGGTTCGGCAGCTCACACGCCGTCTCGATGCCGGTCAGCCCGGCCCCGACCACGACGACCGTCGCCGCCGCAGGTGCCGGGGGAGCGTCGGCAAGCCGCTGCAGATGCCGCTGCAGCGCGACGGCGCCGTCATAGGTGTCGACGTCAAAGCCGAACTCCGGCAGACCCGGTACGGCGGGTTTGAGCACCCGACTGCCCGAGGCCAGCACCAGCCGGTCGTAGCCGTACACCGCACCGTCCGCGGTGGCCACGGTGCGCGCGCCGGCGTCGATCGCGGTCACCTCGGTGGCGACATGAGCCACGCCGGCGGGTTCGAGAACGTCGGCGAGCGGGATGCGGCAGGCGCTCAAATCCGCCTCGTAATTGCGGACCCGGATGTCGTGGAATCCGGTAGCGCTCAGCACGGTGACATCGACCGTCCCCGCCGGCACTGCGAGTTCGTCGAGTCGTCGGGCAGCGCCCAGCGCCGCCCATAACCCCGCAAAACCGGAGCCGACCACCAGCACAGCGGTCACGTGCTCACCACCTCACAGGTCGGGGTGGCCGGCATCGGCAGCCGACCGTCGTAATCTATCTGTGTGAATGCCGCCACCGGGTTCTGGTTCGGGTTACCTCCGCAAATGCGGGACCCGGTGCTGTTCGCGATACCGTTTTTTCTGCTGTTGCTGATTCTCGAGTGGACCGCGGCACGCAAGCTCGAGCGCCTCGAGGCCGAGGACCCCCGGCCGGCGTCGGGTGCCTATCTGACCCGCGATTCGTGGGCGAGCATCTCGATGGGGCTGGTTTCGGTGGCCACCACGGCCGGCTGGAAGACCCTGGCTCTGCTCGGGTATGCGGCGATTTATGCCTACGTGGCGCCGTGGCACCTGCGGGTAGACCAGTGGTACACCTGGGTCATCGCGATCGTCGGCGTCGACCTGCTGTACTACGCCTACCACCGCATCGCCCACCGGGTGCGGCTGATCTGGGCCACACACCAGGCCCACCACTCCAGCCAGTACTTCAACTTCGCGACCGCACTTCGCCAGAAGTGGAACAACAGCGGCGAGATCCTGATGTGGATTCCGTTGCCGCTGTTGGGGATTCCGCCCTGGATGGTGTTCTTCGCCTTCTCGGTGAATTTGATCTACCAGTACTGGGTGCACACCGAACGAATCGGCAAGCTCCCACGGCCGATCGAGTTCGTCTTCAACACACCGTCACACCACCGGGTGCACCACGGCATGGACCAGGTGTACCTCGACAAGAACTACGGCGGCATCTTCATCATCTGGGACCGCCTGTTCGGCAGTTTCCAGGCCGAGCTGTTCCGCCCGCATTACGGCCTCACCAAGCAGGTGGACACCTTCAACATCTGGAACCTGCAGACGCGCGAATACGTCGCGATCGCCCGCGACTGGCGCTCGGCGAGCCGGCTTCGCGACCGGCTGGGCTATGTATTCGGACCGCCCGGCTGGACTCCGCGCCTGGCTGCTCAGACCGACGACTCCGTTCGGCTGGCCTCGTCGTTGTAACGCCGACCGCGAATCGGTCGATGACAAATCAGTAACGACGTAATCTCAACTTGTGGTCGGAGCACGCGCCGGCCTTGACGGAACGGAGTCCGTCCATGGTGTATCGCATGGCCCTTCGCGTACTGGCGGCCGCGGTTACTGCCCTGGCCTGCACGCCTGGTGTGCCGGCCGCCACGGCCCACGCGGACGCGGTGGTGGTGTCCCCGGGCATGGAGATCCTGCAGGACAACCGGCTGTGCACGCTGGGCTACGTCGATCAGGCCGCGAGAATCGCCTACACCGCGGGGCACTGCCGCAGCACCGGAAACATCGTCACCGACAAGAACCGCAACCCGATCGGCCATCTCGCGACCTTTCGCGACGACACCCCCAGCGGCTCGACGGTCGCCGTCGACCAGGCGATCAGCGACTACGAGGTGATCGCGCTGGATCCCAATATTCCGCTGAACAACATTCTGCCGGGCGGACGTGCGTTGGTGTCGAGCCCGAACGTCGCGCTTTCCCCCGGGCAGGCGGTCTGCCACTTCGGCGTGTCCACCGGTGAGACCTGCGGGACCGTCGAAGCCGTGAACAACGGCTGGTTCACCATGTCCCACGGCGTCCAGAGCCACCCGGGCGACTCGGGCGGACCGGTCTACCTGGCCGGCGGCGGTCCCGGACAGATCGTCGGCATCTTCAACAGCATGTGGGGCGACTTTCCCGCGGCCGTGTCGTGGCGGTCCACCTCGGAACAGGTTCACCAGGACATGTCAGGGCAAGTCAACCCCGGCTAGCCACGTCAGAGTGACCTGAGCACGAACACCGGTATCGACGGTGCGCCGGCCCGGAACTCGTCCTCGCTGGACTCCGGCGTCAGGCCGGCCACATAGCCCTTGACCTGCCAGTACCACCTGTCCAGGTAGCGCTTCAACAACGCCGGCTTGGCCGCGTCGTCGACCTCGATGGCCTCGACGCGTCGCCGCCGCCAGCGCGGCCCCACTTCGACGACGCCGGCGGCCCTGACGTTGCGCGCCCACTGCGTGTTGCCCCTCGGCGAGACGAGGTAGTCCACACCGTCGATGGTCAGCAGGTTGATCACCACGGCGCGCTGCTTGCCCGACTTGCGTCCCCGGACCCGCAGCGCCCGGGTTCCGGCGATGCTGACCCCGAGGTCGGCGAGCAAGCGGATGACGGCGTTACCGGCGCGGGC
Organism: Mycobacterium sp. Aquia_213; assembly: GCF_026625985.1. Taxonomy (NCBI): domain Bacteria; kingdom Bacillati; phylum Actinomycetota; class Actinomycetes; order Mycobacteriales; family Mycobacteriaceae; genus Mycobacterium; species Mycobacterium sp. Aquia_213. Next base: position 2,902,331 of record NZ_CP113116.1, on the reverse strand, counting down.
GGCCCGGTTGGGTTCTTCGTAGCGGGTGGACATCGTGGATCCTCTCGGCCGGCATTCGGAACACTTGAGAGCAGTGCTCTCTTGCTTGGTCACAATGGCACAACACTCATCGAAAAGCAAGAGCGGTGATCTCGATTTGTGTCACACTGGCCACGTGGGCAAACGCCAGGAGTCGCGGGAACAGATCGAGACGCGCATCGTCGAGCTGGGCCGTCGCCACCTGGTCGATCGCGGCGCGGCCGGGCTGTCGCTGCGTGCGATCGCGCGCGACCTGGGCATGGTCTCCTCGGCGGTGTACCGATACGTGTCCAGCCGAGACGAATTGCTCACCCTGCTGCTCATCGACGCCTATTCGGACCTGGCCAACGCGGTGGACCGGGCCCGCGACACCGCGGACGAACTGTGGAGTGACGACGTCGTCGCCATCGCCCGGGCGGCGCGGCGCTGGGCGGTGGAGCATCCCGAGCAATGGGCGCTGCTGTACGGCAGCCCGGTTCCCGGATATCACGCGCCCGCCGAGCGCACCGTCGGCGTCGGCACCCGCGTGGTGGGAGCCATCTTCGACGCCATCGCCGCCGGGATCACCACCGGAGATATCAGGCTGACCAATACTGTTGTCTCCCAACCGATGTCGTCTGATTTCGACCGGATCCGGCAAGAGTTCAGCTTTCCCGGCGACGACGCCGTCATCGCCAAGTGCTTCTTGTTCTGGGCCGGGGTGCTGGGGGCCATCAGCCTCGAGGTGTTCGGCCAGTACGGCGCCGACACCGTGACCGATCCGGAGGCCGTCTTCGACACTCAGCTCGGCCTGTTGGTGGACATGCTCGCCCAGCACTGACCGCACCGAGCCGGCCGGCCGAATTAGAACATGTTCACCCGACGTTTCCAGGCGCCGAGCACCGGATTACGGCAAAGACTTTCTGGCCCTTTCTGGGCGCCGACAGACTGGGCTATCCTGCCAAACGATGACGCTTGAAGTTCAATCACCGATACAGATCGCCTGGGTTACCCAGAATCTGGATGCCACCGAAACGGCTCTCACCGGCCTATTAGGCGCCCGGAAGTGGGTGCGGATACCCGAGGTGCACTTTGCTCCGGATAGCTGCAGCTACCGTGGCAAGCCGGCCGACTTCGTCGCCAGCATCTCCTTGAGCTATCTCGGCGACATGCAGCTGGAGCTGATCGAACCGGTCAGCGGGGAGAACGTCTATAGTGAATTTCTTCGCGCCTGTGGGCCGGGTTTGCACCACATCTGCATGGAGGCCGAAAGCCCCGAGCAATTCGATGCGGCACTGGCCGACGCCGCGAACCACGGCGCCGAGGTGGTGCAGCAGGGCGTGATGCCCGGCGGAATCCAATTCGCTTACCTCGCAGCCCCGCAGGCGGCTGTGCCGTTTGTGGAGATCGCATACATTTCGCCCGAGATGAGGGCGTTTTACGACTACATCAAACAGGAGCAAGGGTGAGCTGCGCCGGCGACGGTGCAGTGGGGGCACCCCCAGCCGCGCAGCGACGAGGGGAACGCCGCGATCAACGCGATCAGGAGGAGTGGCGCCAATGAGCACCGAGATCCCAGCAACGGTCAACGCGGACACGGTGACGTCCTGGTCGGACGACGTCGACGTGCTCGTGATCGGCTTCGGCATCGGCGGCGGATGCGCGGCGGTGAGTGCGGCGGCCGCCGGCGCGCGGGTGCTGGTCGTCGAGCGCGCCGCCGCGGCGGGCGGGACCACGTCCATGGCCGGCGGCCACTTTTACCTGGGTGGCGGCACCGCGGTCCAGCAGGCCACCGGCCATGACGACTCCGCCGAGGAGATGTACAAGTACCTCGTCGCAGTGTCTCGCGAACCCGACCACGAGAAGATTCGTGCGTACAGCGACGGCAGCGTCGAGCACTTCAACTGGCTGGAGGATCTGGGTTTCCAGTTCGAGCGCAGCTACTTCCCGGGCAAAGCGGTGATTCAGCCCAACACCGAGGGATTGATGTTCACCGGCAACGAGAAGGTGTGGCCCTTCCTGGAGCAGGCAGTGCCGGCACCGCGCGGCCACAAGGTGCCGGTGCCCGGCGACACCGGCGGGGCCAGCATGGTGATCGACCTGTTGGTCAAGCGGGCCGCGAGCTTGGGTGTGCAAATCCGCTACGAGACCGGTGCCACCGAACTGATCGTGGATGATTTGGGGGCGGTGACCGGTGCGACGTGGAAGCAGTTCGCCGAAACCGGTGCGATCAAGGCAAAGTCGGTCGTCATTGCCGCCGGGGGATTCGTGATGAACTCGGAGATGGTAGCCAAGTACACGCCGAAGCTCGCCGAGAAGCCGTTCGTGCTGGGCAATACCTACGACGACGGCCTCGGCATCCGGATGGGGGTCTCGGCCGGCGGCGCCACCCAGCACATGGACCAGATCTTCATCACCGCTCCGCCGTACCCGCCGTCGATTCTGCTGACCGGGATCATCGTGAACAAGCTGGGCCAGCGGTTCGTCACCGAGGACTGCTATCACTCCCGCACGTCTGGCTTCATCATGGATCAACCGGACAGCGCCGCATTCCTGATCGTCGACGAGGCGCACCTGGAGCACCCGACGATGCCGCTGGTGCCACTGATCGACGGCTGGGAAACCGTCCCCGAAATGGAAGCGGCACTTGGCATCCCCGAAGGCAACCTGGTCGCGACGCTGGACCGCTACAACGAGTTCGCGGCCAAGGGCGAGGACCCGGATTTCCACAAGCAGCCGGAATTCCTTGCGGCGCAAGACAAAGGCCCCTGGGGTGCGTTCGACATGTCACTGGGCAAGGCGATGTACGCCGGATTCACCGTCGGCGGGCTGGCCACCTCGGTGGACGGTCAGGTGCTGCGCGAAGACGGCACGGTGGTGCCCGGCCTGTACGCGGTCGGCGCGTGTGCGTCCAACATCGCCCAGGACGGCAAGGGTTATGCCAGCGGCACGCAGCTGGGCGAGGGATCGTTCTTCGGTCGCCGCGCCGGAACGCACGCGGCCGCACACCGCTAAACCGTCGCGGGCTCCTGGCCAACCGGTCCGAGGTGCCAACGGCCGCTGCCGAGCAGTTGCAGTTCTTGCTCGTGATGCTGCTCGACGGTGTGGCGATGGCTGACGCTGACCACGACGCACTCCGGTAGCTCGCTGCGCAGCAGCTGATACAGCGCGAATTCCAGTCCCTCGTCGAGTGCGGAGGTGGACTCGTCCAGGAAGACCGCCCGCGGTTTGGTGAGCAACACCCGGGCGAACGCCACGCGCTGCTGCTCACCCGGCGAGAGCACCTTGGCCCAGTCCTGCTCTTCATCGAGCCGCGCGATCAGCGGGGCCAGCGCCACCTTGGTCAGCACGTCATGCAGCTCGCCGTCGGAGACGGCGTCCGTCGGGTTCGGGTAGCACACCACGCCGCGCAGGCTGCCCAGCGGCACGTACGGCAGCTGCGACAGGAACATCGTCGCGTTGTCGCCGTCCGGGCGGCATAGCGTCCCGGACGCGTACGGCCACAATTCGGCGAGACTGCGCAGCAGGGTGGTCTTACCGGCACCGGAACGCCCGGTGATCACCAGCGTGTCGCCGCTGTCGAGTTCGATATCGAGCGCGTCGATCAGCTGATCTCCGGCCGGCGTGCGCACCTCGATACCGGCGAGCTCTACCGTCTTGTCTTGGCTGGGTTTGACCAGCACCGCGGGCAGCGCACGGCCCTGGGCGTTGGCGTCGACCAATCCGTGCAATCGGATGATGGCCGCCCGAAACGAGGCGAAGGCATCGTAGTTGTTCCGGAAGAACGACAGCGATTCGTGAATCTGGCCGAATGCCGTGGCCGTCTGGGTCACATCACCGAAAGCGATTTCCCCAGCGAACAGGCGTGGCGCCTGAATCGCCAACGGCAACGGGTCGATGAGTTGCGATACCGACCAGTTCCAGCCGTTGAAGATAATGGTTCGCCGCACGTACTTTCGGTAGTTGTCGATGATCGGCGTAAAGCGCCGCCACAACTGTGCTCGCTCGACCCGCTCGCCGCGGTAGAAACCCACGGCCTCCGCGGCGTCTCTCAAGCGCACCAGCGCATAACGGAAGGCGGCGTTGAGTTTCTCATTGTTGAAGCTGAGCCAAATCAGTGGGCGCCCAAGCCAAATCGCGACGATCGTCACGATCAGCACGTAGATCAATACCGTCCAGAACATCGCACGCGGGAAATTGAAGCCCCAGATATTGAAGCCGCCCGACAGGTTCCACAAGATGGCGGCGAAGGAGATCACCGAGGCGACCGCATTGACGGCCCCAAACAGTAAGGTGCCGCCCGTCCCGTTGGACGGGTTGTTCGGGGTGCCGCCGGCATTCGCGGTGAAGATGTCGATATCCTGCTGGATACGCTGGTCGGGGTTGTCAATCGTGTTGTCGATGAACAGATCCCGGTAATAGGCCTTGCCGTCCAGCCAGTCGTCGGTCAGGTGCGCGGTAAGCCAGATGCGCCACGCGATCATGAAGCGCTGGGTCAGATAGATGTCGACCATGTATCGCGCGACCCACAGCGACGCAAGCAGGCAGAAGATTCCCAGCGAGATCCAAAATCCATGTATCCCAGATTTCTTCACCTCATCATCGCCCGACGCGATGCCTTCGAATGCCTTCTGCAGCGATGTGTACAGGTCGTTGCTCTGGAAGCTGAGTAGCACGCTCAGGCGCACCGAGAGCAGTACCGACAGCAGCAGCACCCCAAGTGCCAGCCACACCTTGACGCTGGCCGGGCCGACGAAGTACCCACGGGTGATCCGCCAGAACTGCCGGCCCCAGGGCGTTAAATACCGGAACGCGACCAGCACCACCAGGACACAAACGGCGCTGATCGCCCAGGCGATGGCCAGCCACCGCATGGAATCAGTAAATGCCTCCGACCAGTCGATGGATGGCTTGAACAGCTTCGGGCCCAAGGTCGACGTCTCCTTGCTATCGAGGCATCGTGCGGAGCCTCATGGCGAATGCTTCCCCGCGAAGGTACCCGAGACCGGCCGATAGGCTGCCAGGATGAGCATCGACGCTCCGTCCAGCCAGATTGTCCATGCCGGCCGACTCATCGCCCGGCGCCTGCGGGCCAGCGGTATCGACACCCTGTTCACGTTGTCCGGCGGCCACCTGTTTTCCCTGTACGACGGCTGCCGCGACGAGGACATTCGACTCATCGACACCCGCCACGAGCAGACCGCCGCGTTCGCCGCCGAGGGCTGGTCGAAGGTGACCAGGGTGCCGGGCGTGGCCGCGCTGACCGCAGGCCCCGGCGTCACCAACGGGATGAGCGCGATGGCGGCCGCGCAGCAAAACCAGTCACCGCTGGTGGTGCTCGGCGGACGGGCGCCCGCGCAGCGCTGGGGCATGGGATCGCTGCAGGAGATCGACCACGTGCCGTTTGTGGCACCGCTGGCTCGCTTCGCGGCCACCGCGCAGTCCGCCGCCGATACGGGCCGGCTCGTCGACGAGGCACTGCGCGCCGCCGTTGGCGCGCCGTCGGGGGTGGGATTCGTCGATTTGCCGATGGATCACGTGTTCGCCGTCTCCGAGGACGACGGCCGCCCCGGCGCGCTGACCGTGCCGCCGACGCCGCAAGCCCCCGACGGCGACGCGCTGGACCGCGCCGCCAGCCTGCTGGCTGCCGCCCAGCGGCCGGTGATCATGGCCGGCACCAACGTGTGGTGGGGACACGCCGAGGCGGCGCTGCTGCGGCTGGCCGAGGAGCGGCGGATCCCGGTGCTGATGAATGGGATGGCCCGCGGCGTCGTGCCGGCCGATCACGCGTTGGCGTTCTCGCGGGCGCGGGCCAAGGCGCTGGGCGAGGCCGACGTCGCCCTCGTCGTCGGGGTGCCGATGGATTTTCGGCTTGGCTTCGGCAAGGTGTTCGGGCCCGAAACCCAACTCATCGTGGCGGATCGGGTCGAACCCGAGCGGGAGCATCCCCGGCCGATCGCCGCGGGTCTGTACGGCGACCTGACGGCCATTCTCTCGGCGCTGTCCGGGCCGAGCGGCACCGACCACGGCGACTGGATCGATGCGCTGCGGACCGCCGAGACCGCCGCGCGTGGTCAGGAAGCGGCGGATCTCGGTGACGACCGAATCCCGCTGCACCCGATGCGGGTGTACGCCGAACTGGCGCCGATGCTGGACCGCGACGCCATTGTGGTGATCGATGCCGGCGATTTCGGTTCCTACGCGGGCCGGGTGATCGACAGCTATCAGCCGGGCTGCTGGCTGGACAGCGGCCCGTTCGGCTGCCTGGGGTCGGGCCCCGGCTACGCGCTGGCGGCCAAACTGGCTCACCCGCAGCGTCAGGTCGTGCTGCTGCAAGGCGACGGCGCATTCGGCTTCAGCGGCATGGAGTGGGACACCCTGGTGCGCCACCAAGTGCCGGTCGTGTCGGTGATCGGGAACAACGGAATCTGGGCGCTGGAAAAGCATCCGATGGAGGCGATCTACGGCTACTCGGTGGTGGCGGAGCTGCGTCCGGGCACCCGCTACGACGAGGTGGTGCGCGCCCTGGGCGGCCACGGCGAGCTGGTGTCGGCGCCCGTCGAATTGCGGCCCGCGCTGGAACGATCCTTCGCCTGCGGCCTGCCCGCGGTGGTCAACGTGCTCACCGACCCGGCCATCGCCTATCCCCGCCGATCGAACCTGGCCTAACCGGAGCTGTGCTGCTCACCGCGTACCGTTGACCTGTGCCAAAGACCACCCGCACCCAACCGGGCCGCCTGAGCAGCAGATTTTGGAAGCTGCTCGGCGCTAGTACGGAAAAGAACCGCTCGCGCTCCCTCTCGCAGGTCAGCGACTCGTCTGAATACGACGAGAAGGCCGCCGATCTCAAGGACGAGCAGCTGCGCAAGGCGACCGGGTTGCTCAACCTCGACGATCTGGCGGACTCCGAGGACATCTCGCAGTTCCTCGCAATCGCCCGGGAAGCCGCGGAGCGGTCAACGGGATTGCGGCCGTTCGACGTTCAGCTGCTCGGCGCGCTGCGCATGCTCGACGGCGACGTGATCGAGATGGCGACCGGTGAGGGCAAAACCCTGGCCGGCGCGATCGCGGCCGCCGGATACGCGATCGCCGGCCGGCACGTCCATGTGGTCACCATCAACGACTACCTGGCCCACCGCGACGCCGAATGGATGGGCCCGCTGCTCGAGGCCATGGGGTTGACGGTCGGCTGGATCACCGCGGAGTCGACCAGCGACGAGCGCCGCAAAGCCTACGACTGCGATGTCACCTACGCCTCGGTCAACGAGATCGGTTTCGACGTGTTGCGGGATCAGCTGGTCACCGACGTCGACGACCTGGTGTCGCCGAATCCCGATGTGGCCCTTATCGATGAGGCCGACTCCGTGCTGGTCGACGAGGCGCTGGTGCCACTGGTGCTGGCCGGCACCACCCACCGGGAGACGCCGCGGCTGGAGATCATCAAACTCGTCGGCGAGCTCGCCCCCGACACGGACTACGACACCGACTCCGACAGCCGCAACGTGCACCTGACCGATGTCGGCGCGCGCAAGGTCGAGAAGGCGCTCGGCGGTATCGACCTGTACTCCGAGGAACACGTCGTCACCACGCTCACCGAGGTGAACGTCGCGCTGCACGCCCACGTGCTGTTGCACCGCGACGTGCACTACATCGTGCGCGACGACGCCGTGCACCTGATCAACTCCTCCCGCGGGCGCATCGCGCAGCTGCAGCGCTGGCCGGACGGCCTGCAGGCCGCTGTCGAGGCGAAGGAGGGCATCGAGACCACCGAGACGGGCGAGGTGCTCGACACCATCACGGTGCAGGCGCTGATCAACCGCTACACGACGGTGTGCGGGATGACCGGCACCGCGCTGGCCGCCGGCGAGCAGCTGCGCCAGTTCTACAAGCTCGGTGTGTCGCCAATTCCGCCGAACGAGCCCAACATTCGCGAAGACGAGTCCGACCGGGTGTACGTCACCGCCGCGGCCAAGAACGACGCGATCGTCGCGCACATCGCCGAGGTGCACGAGACCGGACAACCGGTGCTGGTCGGCACCCGCGATGTGGCGGAGTCCGAGGATCTGCACGAGCGGCTGGTACGCCGGGGCGTGGCCGCGGTCGTGCTGAATGCCAAGAACGACGCCGAGGAAGCCCAGGTCATCGCCGAGGCCGGCAAGTACGGCGTGGTCACGGTGTCCACCCAAATGGCCGGGCGGGGCACCGATATCCGCCTGGGCGGATCCGACGAAGCCGATCACGACCGGGTCGCCGAACTGGGCGGGCTGCACGTGGTCGGCACCGGCCGGCATCACACCGAGCGGCTGGACAACCAGTTGCGTGGTCGTGCCGGACGCCAGGGCGACCCGGGCTCGTCGGTGTTCTTCTCGAGCTGGGAGGACGACGTCGTCGCGGCCAACCTCGACCGCAATAAGTTGCCGGAGCAGACCGACGAGGACGGCATGATCGTCAGCCCGAAGACCAACGGGCTGCTCGATCACGCGCAGCGCGTCGCCGAGGGCCGGCTGCTGGACGTCCACGCGAACACCTGGCGCTACAACCAGCTGATCGCCCAACAGCGCGCAATCATCGTCGATCGCCGAAACACGTTGCTGCGCACCGCAACTGCGCGCGAAGAGCTTGAAGACCTGGCGCCGAAGCGCTACGAGGAGCTGGCCGAGACCGAGGGAATCTCCGAGGAACGGCTGGAGACGATCTGCCGGCAGATCATGCTCTATCACCTCGACCGCGGCTGGGCCGATCATCTGGCGTATCTGGCCGACATCCGCGAAAGCATCCATCTGCGCGCGCTGGGCCGGCAGAACCCGCTCGACGAATTCCACCGGATGGCGGTCGACGCGTTCGCCTCGCTTGCCGCCGACGCGATCGAGGCGGCTCAGCAGACATTCGAGACGGCGAACGTCCTCGAAGAGGAACCCGGCCTGGATCTGTCCAAGCTGGCACGACCGACGTCGACGTGGACATACATGGTCAACGACAACCCGTTGTCCGACGACACGTTGTCCACGCTGAGCCTGCCCGGGGTATTCCGCTAGACCGCATCGTGCGGCTCGTCCCGCGGTGCGGACAGCATCGTCACCGGGCTAATGTCACGGCTCATGGAGCCGGTTCCGCCAGACCGGGTGCTGACAGTGCCCAACCTGTTGAGCGCCCTGCGCCTGGTGCTCATCCCGGTCTTCATCTACGTGCTGATGTTCGCGCACGCCAACGCACTCGCGGTCGCGATCCTGATGTTCAGCGGCGCGTCGGACTGGGCCGACGGCAAAATCGCCCGCACGCTGAACCAATCGTCGCGGCTGGGCGTCCTGCTGGACCCCGCGGTCGATCGGCTCTACATGGTGACGGTGCCCGTCGTGCTGGCGCTGACCGGGATCGTGCCGTGGTGGTTCGTCATCACGCTGCTGGCGCGCGACGTGCTGCTGGCGGCGACGTTGCCGCTGCTGCGCAGTCGCGGATTGTCGGCATTGCCGGTGACCTACGTCGGCAAGGCCGCGACCTTCGCCCTGATGTCCGGCTTTCCACTCGTCTTGCTGGGTACGTGGGACGCGTTGTGGAGCCGGGTGATCGGCGCCTGCGGTTGGGGCTTTTTGATCTGGGGTATGTACGCCTACCTGTGGTCATTCATCCTGTATGCGGTCCAGATGGTTCTGGTGATGCGCCGGATGCCCAAGGTCACGCAGCCCCCGACGCGGTCGATCGCGTCTGAGGCGGGTGAGCATGGCTGAACCGGACCGCATGCTCGGCGGCTACGACCCCAATGCTGGCCGCAGTGCGCACGCCGCGGCGCGCCCGACACTCATCCCGGTGCCGTCGCTGCTGCGCGCGCTGCTGTCCGAGCATCTGGATCCCGGTTACGCCGCCGCAGCGCAGCGGCGCGCCGCCGAAACCACACCGCAGCGCGGGCGGACGCGCGTCTTCGGCTGGCTCTGGCAGGCCCTGGCGGCGATGTTGGTCGCCACCGTCTTCGCCGCCGCGGTCGCGCAGGCCCGTTCGGTTGAACCCGGGGTGCACACGGCTCAGCAGGTGCTGGCGCGCAGCGTGCGGTCGACGGAAGAATCCGACACGAAATTGGCTCAGCAGCGCAGCGTGCTGTCGAGCAAGGTCGACGACGTACAGCGACTCGCGCTGGCGGACGACGCCGAGGGCCAGCGGCTGCTGAGCCGCCTGGACAGCCTCAGCCTGGCGGCGTCCAGCACAGCGGTCATCGGTCCCGGATTGACGGTGAAAATTACCGATCCCGGTGCCAGCCCGAATCTTTCCGATGTGTCCAAGCAGCGGGTGAACGGCAGCCGGCAAATCATCCTCGACCGCGATCTGCAGCTCGTGGTCAACTCGTTGTGGGCCAGCGGTGCCGAGGCGGTAGCGGTCGGCGGCGTGCGGATCGGACCGAATGTGACGATCCGCCAGGCCGGGGGAGCGATCCTGGTCGACAACAACCCGACCAGCAGCCCGTACACGATCCTCGCGGTCGGGCCGCCGAACGCGATGCGCGACGTCTTCGAGGGCAGCCCCGGATTGCAGCGTCTTAGGCTGCTGGAGGTCTCCTACGGTGTCGGCATCGCGGTGGACGTCTCCGACGGTCTCTCGCTGCCGGCCGGATCGGTCCGGGAAGTCAAGTTCGCCAAACAGATTGGGCCCTAGTGAGAAAAGTCCTCGCAAGACAGCGCCCCCAGGGGGGAATGCGGACGGGAAGCCGCGCATGATCGGTATCGCGGCGCTTGTGGTCGGCATCGTGCTGGGTCTGGTTTTCCATCCCGCTGTGCCCGAGGTCGTCCAGCCGTATCTGCCCATCGCGGTCGTCGCCGCGCTCGACGCGGTCTTCGGCGGACTGCGCGCCTACCTCGAGCGGATCTTCGACCCCAAAGTCTTCGTGATTTCGTTCGTGTTCAACGTCTTTGTGGCGGCGCTGATCGTCTACGTGGGCGACCAGCTGGGCGTCGGGACGCAGTTGTCCACGGCCATCATCGTCGTGTTGGGCATCCGCATCTTCGGCAACGCCGCCGCGCTGCGGCGCCGGCTCTTCGGGGCGTGACCGAAATGAGGTCAGCGTGAGCGAGGACCAGCCAGACGGCACGCCCGGCGAAAGTGCTGACGCGCCAACCCGGCACGACGACTCCAGACCCGATGCCGACGACGCCGCGCAGCGTGGTCGCCACGAACTGCCCGCGAAGAGTCCGCGCCCCGAGATCGGAGCGGTGGGCCGGACCGGGTTGTCCGGGATGCTGCGCAGTGGGCGGTCGCGGTTGATGTTCGGCACCCTGGCCGTCCTGCTCTGTCTGGTCCTGGGCGTCGCCATCGTCACCCAGGTCCGCCAGACCCGGTCGGGCGACTCCCTGGACACGGCGCGCCCCGCGGATCTACTCGTCCTGCTGGATTCGCTGCGACAGCGTGAGGGCACGCTCAACGGCGAAGTCAACGAACTGCAGAACACGCTGAATTCGTTGCAGGCGTCCGGCAACACCGACCAGGCCGCGATCCAAAGTGCGCAGGCCCGACTGGCCGCGCTGTCCATCCTGGTCGGCGCCGTGGGCGCGACCGGGCCCGGCGTCACCATCACCGTCGATGACCCCGGTCCCGGGGTATCACCCGAGGTAATGCTTGACGTGATCAATGAGTTGCGGGCCGCCGGCGCGGAGGCGATCGAGGTCAACGGCGGACACCAGTCGGTGCGGGTGGGCGTCGACACCTGGGTGGTCGGCACGCCCGGTTCGCTGACCATCGACACGAAGGCGCTGTCGCCGCCGTATTCGATTCTCGCGATTGGCGATCCGCCCACGCTCGCCGCGGCGATGAACATTCCCGGCGGTGCCGAGGACAGCATCAAGCGGGTCGGCGGAAAAATGTCCGTGCAGCAGAGCGACCACATCGACGTGACCACCTTGCGACAACCAAAACCGCACCAATACGCTCAGCCCGTCAAGTGAGCACGTCCCTATTGGAAGACCAGAACAGGATTACCGTGAGCGATATCCCGCCCGATCTGCACTACACCGCCGAACATGAGTGGGTTCGCCGGAGCGGTGACGACACCGTGCGGGTCGGAATCACCGACTTCGCGCAATCGGCGCTGGGCGACGTCGTTTTCGTCCAGCTGCCCGACGTGGGCACCGAGGTGACCGCGGGCGAATCGTTCGGCGAAGTGGAATCGACGAAATCCGTCTCGGACTTGTTCGCGCCGCTGTCCGGCACGGTGACTGCCGTCAACGGCGACCTGGAAGGCAGTCCACAGCTGGTCAATTCCGATCCCTACGAAGCCGGCTGGCTGCTGGACATCCAGGTCTCGGACGGCTCGGAGTTGGAGTCCGCCATTTCCGCGCTGCTCGATGCCGAGGCCTACCGCGGCACACTGACCGAGTGACGGTTGCTAATGTCCCTGCCAACCCTGCGCGCCGGGGAGAGGGGGCCGGCCGACCGATCGACTTTCGATCCTGCCGGTGGCTAGCGCATTCGGAACCACCGCGCGGTACGGTCAACACAACAGCGTTAAAAGGCAAGTAATCGGCAATACAGGGTTGCAGAAACCGTTGCAGAAACCTAGTGGGCAGCCGGCCGAACGGCCCGGTCAGACAACGCCACAGCGGCCAGTGAGGAGCAGCGCGTGACGGATATGGACAATGACCAGACTTCTGACGAAGTCACCGTGGAAACGACTTCGGTTTTCCGCGCCGACTTCCTGAACGAACTGGACGCCCCCACGCAGTCGGGCTCCGAGAGCACGGTGTCCGGGGTCGAAGGACTTCCGGCGGGCTCGGCGTTGCTGGTCGTCAAGCGGGGGCCCAACGCTGGATCGCGCTTTCTGCTCGACCAGGCCATCACCTCGGCCGGCCGGCACCCCGACAGCGACATATTCCTCGATGACGTCACCGTGAGCCGCCGCCACGCCGAATTCAGGTTGGAAAACAACGAATTCCACGTGGTCGATGTGGGTAGCCTCAACGGCACCTACGTCAATCGCGAGCCGGTGGACTCGGCAGTGCTGGCTAACGGTGACGAAGTACAGATCGGCAAGTTCCGCTTGGTGTTCCTGACGGGACCCAAAGGTGACGACGACGGAGGATCCGGAGGCTAGTGAGCGCACCCGATAGCTCGGCCCTGGCCGGGATGTCGATTGGGGCGGTCTTGGACCTGTTGAGGCCGGATTTCCCCGATGTCACGATCTCCAAGATTCGGTTCTTGGAAGCAGAGGGACTGGTGACACCGCAGCGCGCCGCGTCGGGATACCGCAGATTCACCGCGTATGACTGTGCGCGACTGCGCTTCATCCTCACCGCGCAGCGCGACCATTACCTACCGTTGAAGGTGATCCGGGCGCAGCTGGATGCCCAGCCCGACGGCGAATTGCCGCCGTTCGGATCGCCTTATGGCGTACCGCGATTGGTTTCGGTGACCGACAGCGACGCCGCCCCCGAGACCGGACCCGACGCGGCCGCGGTGGCCCCCACTCGCATCCGGTTGAGTCGGGAGGACCTCCTGGAACGCGCGGGGGTGGACGAAGACCTGCTGACCGCACTGGCCAAAGCCGGGGTGATCACCAACGGTCCGGGGGGATTCTTCGACGAGCACACCGTCGTAATCCTGCAGTGCGCACGAGCGTTGTCCGACTACGGCGTCGAGCCGCGGCATCTGCGTGCCTTCCGCTCGGCCGCCGACCGCCAGTCCGACCTGATCGCCCAAATCGCCGGGCCGCTAATCAAGGCCGACAAGGCGGGCGCCCGCGATCGCGCCGACGACCTGGCGCGCGAGGTTGCCGCACTCGCAATTACTTTGCACACGTCGCTGATCAAGTCGGCCGTTCGCGACGTTCTGCGACGCTGAGGACTAGACTTCCCTCAACACTTGGTGTTCGGCGGCACGGAGAGGAAGGGTGCTCCACCGGGTCGTCGCGCCGAGTGAAAGTCGGACACGGCGGCATGTGCGGAGGACAGACACAAATGGGTGAAGTTCGTGTTGTCGGCATTCGCGTCGAGCAGCCGCAGAACCAGCCGGTGCTGTTGTTGCGTGAGGCCAACGGTGACCGCTACCTGCCGATTTGGATTGGACAGTCCGAAGCCGCCGCCATTGCGCTCGAGCAACAAGGTGTCGAGCCGCCCCGCCCGCTGACCCATGATCTGATTCGGGATCTCATTGCAGCACTTGGGCATTCACTCAAAGAGGTCCGGATCGTCGATCTGCAGGAAGGCACTTTCTACGCCGACCTCGTCTTCGACCGCAACATCACCGTGTCGGCGCGGCCCTCGGACTCGGTGGCGATCGCGCTTCGGGTCGGTGTCCCGATCTACGTCGAGGAGGCCGTTCTCGCCCAGGCGGGTCTGCTGATCCCCGACGAGAGCGACGAGGAGTCCAACACCGCCGTGCGGGAGGACGAGGTGGAGAAATTCAAGGAGTTTCTCGACAGCGTGTCGCCCGACGACTTCAAGGCCACCTAAGCCCGCAATCCCAACGGCCCCGCATCGACGCACATCGTGAAACAGCGGGTCAGTAGGGTCGCCGGCCCGCAGTTAGCTCGGCCGTCGATATCACGGATCCGTCTCATCTGACACTGTGATGTCGACACGCCTGATGGATAGCACGCCGGTAGCCCTTAAGGCGGCCATACTTTGAGGACGAGTTAAGGCACGGCGGCGATCGAACAGCGTAAGCTCTCAAGCACTCGGGCCTTAGCCAAACGCTGCTGTACCGGCAGTCAGTGGACGCAGCTAGTGACGAGAGCGTGAACGGCGAGAGGAACCACTGTGAGCGACCAGCCACGTCAAGAACAGCTGGACCTTGCTGACCACGCGGACGCCGCGACCAACGGTGAACCGAGCGTCACCGTGGCCAGCGGCCCCGTGCAGCCCGGGCTATTTCCTGACGATTCGGTGCCGGACGAGCTGGTCGGCTACCGCGGGCCGAGCGCCTGCCAGATCGCCGGAATCACCTACCGGCAGCTGGACTACTGGGCACGCACCTCGTTGGTAGTGCCATCGATTCGCAGCGCGGCCGGATCCGGCAGCCAGCGGCTGTACTCCTTCAAGGACATCCTGGTTCTCAAGATCGTCAAGCGGCTGCTCGACACCGGCATTTCGCTGCACAACATCCGCGTCGCCGTCGACCATCTGCGTCAGCGCGGCGTCGAGGATCTGGCCAACATCACGTTGTTCTCGGACGGCACCACCGTTTATGAGTGCACGTCGGCCGAAGAGGTGGTCGACCTGCTGCAGGGCGGCCAGGGCGTGTTCGGCATCGCCGTGTCGGGCGCCATGCGGGAGTTGACCGGCGTTATCGCCGACTTCCCAGGTGAGCGCGCCGATGGTGGCGAGTCGATTGCGGCGCCGGAGGACGAGCTGGCCTCGCGGCGCAAGCATCGCGACCGCAAAATCGGCTAGCTACCCACTGTTTATTTGCTCGACACGCATTGTTGGGTTATTTCGTGTATCGGGCTTCACTCCCGGGTAAACTGGGCGGTGCATCACGCCCGCGCGGGAGAGTTCTGTGGCCGCCAGCCATGGACGCCGAAGGAGCAACACCTCTCCGTCAACCTCTCAGGCAACAGGACCGCGCCAAGGCGACGATGCCTCTGGAAAGCGGTGCCGCTTCGCGCGGTACACCCGCCGATGGGGAAAGGCGCTTGGGGGGACTACGCGCCGAATCTCTCAGGCGCCCATGACATGGGTAGGGACAGAGGGAGAGGGCCGATAGTCCCTCTTTCCATGTCAGGAGTGCCAGTGCTCAACGAATCAAGCTTCGCAGCCCGCCATATCGGGCCGGACAGCCAGGCCATCGAGGCCATGCTCGACGTGATCGGTATCGGCTCGCTTGACGAACTGGCCGCCAAGGCCCTCCCGGCCGGCATTCTCGACAAACTCTCCGACGGTGGTATCGCACCGGGTCTGGGCGCACTACCGCCGGCCGCCAGCGAGGCCGAAGCGATCGCCGAGCTACGAGCACTGGCCGAAACCAATACGGTGGCGGTGTCGATGATCGGGCAGGGCTACTACGACACGCTCACCCCGCCGGTGTTGCTGCGCAACATCATGGAAAACCCCGGCTGGTACACCGCCTACACGCCGTACCAGCCGGAGATCAGCCAGGGCCGGCTGGAAGCGCTGCTGAACTTCCAGACGATGGTCAGCGATCTGACCGGGCTCGAAATCGCCAACGCCTCGATGCTCGACGAGGGCACCGCGGCCGCCGAGGCCATGACGCTGATGCACCGGGCGGCGCGCGGTGCGGCCAACCGGCTGGCCGTCGACGCCGACATATTCGCGCAGACCGCCGCCGTGCTGGCCACCCGTGCAAAACCGTTGGGTATCGAGATCGTCACCGCCGATCTGCGTGACGGCCTGCCGGACGGCGACTTCTTCGGTGTCATCACCCAATTGCCCGGAGCCAGCGGCCGGATCACGGATTGGTCCGCGCTGATCGCCGAGGCTCACCAGCGGGGCGCACTGGTCGCGATCGGCACCGACCTGCTGGCCTGCACGTTGATCACCCCGCCGGGCGAGATCGGTGCCGACGTCGCCTTCGGTAGCACCCAAAGATTCGGTGTGCCAATGGGATTCGGCGGCCCGCATGCCGGATACCTGGCGGTACACGCCACGCACGCCCGTCAGCTGCCGGGCCGGCTGGTCGGCGTCTCGGTCGACACCGACGGCTCACCGGCCTATCGCCTGGCGCTGCAGACCCGCGAGCAGCACATCCGCCGCGACAAGGCGACCAGCAACATCTGTACCGCGCAGGTTCTGCTGGCCGTGATGGCCGCGATGTACGCCAGCTACCACGGCGCCGACGGACTGACCGCGATCGCCCGCCGGGTACATGGCCGCGCCCAATCCATCGCCGCCGCATTGGGCGAGGCACTGGTGTACGACACGTACTTCGACACGGTGCTGGCAAGGGTGCCGGGACGCGCGGACGAAGTGCTGGCCAAGGCCAAAGCCAGGGGCATCAACCTCTGGCGCGTCGACGCCGACCATGTGTCGGTGTCCTGCGACGAGGTCACCACCGACGCCCACGTGGCCACGGTGCTGGAGGCGTTCGGAGCGCCGCCCGCCGAACCGGCCTTCGCCGATATCGCCACGCGCACATCGGAATTCCTGACCCACGCCGCCTTCACGCAGTACCAGACCGAGACGGCGATGATGCGCTACCTGCGCACCCTGGCGGACAAGGACATCGCCTTGGACCGCAGCATGATTCCGCTCGGCTCGTGCACGATGAAGCTCAACGCCGCCGCCGAGATGGAGCCGATCACCTGGCCGGAGTTTTCCCGGCTGCACCCGTTCGCGCCGGCGGCCGACACGCCGGGGATGCGCCGCCTGATCAGCGATCTGGAGACCTGGCTGGTGCACATCACCGGCTACGACGCGGTCTCGTTGCAACCGAACGCCGGATCGCAAGGTGAGTACGCCGGCCTGTTGGCGATCCACGACTATCACGCGAGCCGCGGCGAACCACACCGCGACGTCTGCCTGATTCCGTCCAGCGCGCACGGCACCAACGCGGCGTCGGCCGCCCTGGCCGGAATGCGGGTGGTCGTGGTGGGCTGCCACGACAACGGCGATGTCAATCTCGACGATCTGCGCGCCAAGATCGGCGAGCACGCCGATCGGCTGGCGGCGCTGATGATCACCTACCCGTCCACGCACGGGGTGTACGAACACGACATCACCGAGATCTGCGCGGCCGTGCACGACGCCGGCGGCCAGGTGTACGTCGACGGCGCCAACCTCAATGCCCTGGTGGGCCTGGCCCGGCCGGGCGAGTTCGGCGGCGACGTGAGCCACCTGAACCTGCACAAGACGTTCTGCATCCCGCACGGTGGCGGCGGTCCGGGTGTGGGTCCGGTCGCTGCGCGTTCACATCTGGCGCCGTTCCTGCCGGGTCACCCGCACGCACCCGAGCTACCCGACGGTCACCCGGTGTCGTCGGCGCCGTACGGATCGGCCTCGATCCTGCCGATCAGCTGGGCCTACATCAGGATGATGGGCGCCGACGGGCTGCGGGCGGCATCGCTGACCGCGATCGCCTCGGCCAACTACATCGCCCGCCGGCTCGACGAGTACTTCCCGGTGCTGTACACCGGCGAAAACGGCATGGTGGCCCACGAATGCATCCTGGACCTGCGCGGCATCACCAAGTCGACCGGCGTGACCGTCGACGATGTTGCAAAGCGGTTGGCGGACTACGGTTTTCACGCGCCGACCATGAGCTTCCCGGTCGCCGGCACGCTGATGGTGGAACCCACCGAGAGCGAGGATCGCAGCGAGATCGACGCATTCTGCGAAGCCATGATCGCCATCCGCGCCGAGATCGATCGAGTCGGCGCAGGGGAGTGGCCCGCCGACGACAATCCGCTGCGGGGCGCACCGCACACCGCCGAGTGCCTGCTGGTCGAAGACTGGGATCACCCCTACACGCGGGAACGGGCCGCCTACCCGCTGGGCAAGGGCTTCCGGCCCAAGGTGTGGCCGCCGGTGCGTCGTATCGACGGCGCCTACGGGGACCGCAACCTCATGTGCTCGTGCCCACCGATCGAGACGTACGCATGATGAGACGCCCATCGGCACGAACGATGTCGGTGTGCGGCCATAGTGTCCGGGCATGCGTTCGACAAGTGCCCGGAACGAGACAGTCTTCGACCACCTCGACGCTGCGGTAACCCGCGGCGCGACGTTTCCAGAGCTGATGGAGCTGTTGGACAGCTACCAGCGTCTGTCACGTGAGTGGGCTGCGCTCAAGTACGAGTTGACCAGCCCGTTCGGACGCCCGTGGCACGCTGGCGCGAGCCCTCCGGTCCCTGAACAGAATCAATGTCAGTGGATCACGGTAGCATCGCACACATGTTCGATTTAGACTTTGCGGAGGGCGCCTCACTGGCCCATCAATCGGCGCTGATCGCGCGCATCGCTGACCTGGAGCGAATCAAATCCGCTGCCGCCGCGCACCAGGCTCGAGCGGCGGCCGCGCTTGACACGGCACGCCGAGCCGCCGAGGCGGGTGCCGGGATGCCCGCGGCCCAGCGCGGGCGCGGGGTGGCCAGCGAGATCGCGTTGGCGCGACGGGACTCGCCCGCCCGGGGCGTCCGACATCTTGGCTTCGCTAAAGCCCTGGTACACGAGATGCCTCATACTCTGGCGGCACTCGAATCCGGCGCACTCTCGGAGTGGCGGGCCACGCTGATAGTGCGTGAGAGCGCTTGCTTGGACGTCGAGGACCGTCGCACATTAGATGCCGAGCTGTGCGCCGACCCGGCCAGCCTCAACGCCATGGGCGATGCGCGAGTGGCCGCGGCGGCCAAAGCGGTCGCCTACCGGCTCGACCCAGATGCAGTCGTCGAACGAGCTGCGAGGGCCGAGAGCGAACGCACCGTCACCATCCGGCCGGCGCCCGACACCATGACCTATCTGACCGCGTTATTGCCGGTGGCCCAGGGAGTTTCGGTGTACGCGACGCTGCGTCGCGAAGCCGATATGCGCAGCGATGGACGCTCACGTGGACAAGTGATGGTGGACACCCTCGGCGAGCGGGTCACCGGGCGCGACGCCGCGGTCCCCACGCCCATAGCGGTCAACCTCGTCCTCTCGGATGAAACGCTGCTGGGCGATGCCACCACGCCGGCCGACATCTGCGGCTACGGTCCCATTCCGGCAGCGGTGGCCCGCGCAATGGTTTCTCGCGTCGTCACCGACCGGCGGTCCCGAGCGACGCTGCGCAGGCTCTATGCCCATCCCCGTTCTGGGGCGCTAGTGGCGATGGAGTCACGCGCGCGGCTCTTCCCGCGTGGTCTGGCCAGCTTTATCGAGTTGCGGGACCAACGTTGTCGCACGCCCTATTGCGATGCGCCGATCCGACATCGCGACCATGCGCAACCTTGGGCCGAGGCCGGACCTACCACCGCGGCCAACGGTCTCGGCTCGTGCGAGCGGTGCAACTACGCCAAGGAGGCCGACGGCTGGCGAGTAACCTCCAGTATCGACGAAACCCACTCCCACACAGCCGAATTCACCACACCCACGGGCCAGACCTACCGGTCAGCGGCCCCACCGCGGGCACCCACGATCACGTTCAGCGCCATCGAGGTGCGAGTCGGCATCGCACTGGCCAAGCATGCCGCCTAGTCTCTAGGCCGTTTATCCGAAGCACTTGATGATCGCCGCGGCGATCTCGTCGGGCGCGTCCTCCTGGATGAAGTGCTTGGCCGCGGGCAACTCGACCAGGACGTGATCGGGGAAGGTGGCCCGCATGCGCGGGATGCTCGGACCGGGCCGAAATGCGAAGTCTTTCATGCCCCACACCAGCAGCGTCGGCTTCGCACCGAGCTTGGCCGGTACGTCACGGCTCAGCCGTTCCAGCAGCGGGTGGGCGGCCAGCAGCTGCTTGGGCATCTCGGCTACCCCCACGCGTGCCGCCGGGCTCGGCTGAACGCCCCGATAGTGATCCATCACGGCGGTCCCCGGCCGTTGCGCGGTGCCCGCCGGGATCAGTCGCTCCACGAAGAAGTTGCGCTCCAGGATCGCCTTTTGCATTGGGGGACTGGACATCACGCGCGAGAAGATCTTGGTCGTCAGCACGTCGACCGGCCAGAACCAGGTGTTGCCCAACACGATGCCGCGCACCCGCTCGGCACGCTCGACCGCGACCGCCATGCTGATCGGTCCGCCCCAGTCCTGACCCATCGTCAGGTAGCCGTCCAGCCCCAAATGATCCACGAATTCGCCGATCACCTGGGCATGCTGGTCGATCTTGTACCCGAATTCCGCCGGGCGATCCGACAGCCCGAAACCCAGATAATCCGGTGCGATGCAACGGAATTGGCTGCGTAGGGCCGTGATGATATTGCGATACAAGAAGCTCCATGTCGGGTTGCCGTGGCACAGCAGCAGCGGCGGGCCCGTTCCTTCGTCGATGTAGTGGAGGCGTCCCCGAGAGCTGTCGAACCAGCGCGGCCCGAACGGATACAACCGTGGATCCGGCGTGAAATCCGGCCTGAACTCCTGACCCATGACCCACGCTCCTCCATCGATGTTCACGATGGTAGGCCCCCGGTGGGTCCGCCGCGATAGGCGAGGGGAGGGCGCTTATTCACCTGCTCCGGGCGACTGCGGTGGCATCGCGGGAATCGATGCGGGGCCTGGCGTGATAGTCCGACAACCGCACTCGATGTGTCTTGCGCCAGAACGCAATTGCCGAGGACGGCCAGAGTGCGGTGTTTTTGCCGGTGGCCGGATGCTGGTACCAACTGCGGCATCCTCCCGCCTGCCAGACCGAATGGGCGAGACGTCCCTGCAACCAGTCGTTGAACGTCTGCTCGACCGACGGCCGAACCGCCAGGACGCCAAGCTTTCGGCGCCGGGCCATCTTGAGGCAGCTCAGGACGTATCGCGTCTGGGCTTCGATCATGAAGATCTGCGAGTTGTGGCCGAGCCCCGAATTGGGGCCGAGCATGACGAAGTAGTTGGGGAACCCCGACACGGTCGTGCCCAGGTAGGCCGAGGGCCCTAGCTGCCAACGATCAGCCAGCCGTTCACCGTCGCGTCCCACGATCTCGATGTCGGAGAATGCGAATTGGGTGTCGAACCCGGTCGCATAGATGACGACGTCGGCGGCGTGCGCCTGCCCGTCCGCGGTCTTCACCTGGTCGGCCGTCATCTCGGCGATCGGCGAGCTCACCACGGTGACATTGTCGCGGCTCAGCGCAGGGTAGTAGTCGTTCGATATCAGCAGGCGCTTACAGCCGATTGCGTAGTCCGGCGTGAGAGCTGCCCGCAACCGCGGATCGGTGATCTTGCGCTGCAACATCGTTCGTGCCAGCCGCTCGGCATCCGCCATCCCGGTGGCGGTATCGACGAAACCGTCGACACGCCGCTCGTGGATCCAGAACAGCCGCGCCCTGGTGTACCAGCGGTAGGGCGCGAATCTGCGCAGCTGCTGTTGACGACGTGAGAACGTCCGATCCGCTTTCGGCACAATCCACCCAGGGGTGCGCTGAAAGAGGGTGAGCTGCTTGACATCCGGCGCGATGCGGGGCACGAATTGGATGGCGCTGGCGCCACTGCCGATCACCGCGACGCGTTTGCCCCGCAGCGGGACGGAATCGTCCCACCGGGCGGAGTGAAACGCGTTGCCGGCGAAGGTGGTGCCCCCGGCGACGTCGGGATAGCGGGGGCGGCGAAGCAACCCCGTCGCCGAGACCAGATAGCGGCATTCCAGCACGGCACCCGACGAGGTCTCCACCGTCCAGGATTGCCGGGATTCTCCCCAGCGCGCCGAGATCACCCTGGTCGTAAAATCGATGTGCTGTGTGACGCCGCGCTGCGCGGCGACCTCGTGCAGGTACTGCAGGATCTCGGGCTGGGATGCGAACAGCCGCGACCAGTTGGCCCGCTGGGCGAAGGAGAAGGAGTACAGCGGTGCGGGAATATCGCATCCGCATCCGGGATAGGTGTTGTCGCGCCAGGTTCCGCCGATGTCGCGTGCCTGCTCGAGAACCCGGTAGGTAAACCCGGCACGCTGCAGCTGATGGGCGACGCAGAGCCCACTGACACCGGCGCCGATGACCACCACGTCGAGCGGCGCACCACGCGCCTTCCGGGTGCCCGCCGCAGCTGCCACGCGACTGTCAACCATCGGCGCGGGTGGGGCCGACATAGAGCGAGTTCAACTGCAGCCCACCGTCAATGGCGATCTCCTGTGCCGTGATGTAACCGGAGGCATCGCGCGCAAGGAAGGCGACCAGATCGGCCACCTCATCCGGACGGCCGAAGCGTCCGCTGAGCACCGCGGCCCTAATGCGTTCTTGGTCGGCCTCGGGCAGTGACAGCACCGGTGGGGTGCCGATCATGCCCGGCAACACACAATTGGCGGTGATACCGAGCGAGCAGTTCTCGATCGCGATGGTTCGTATCATCCCGTAGAGGCCGGCTTTCGACGCCGCATAGGCAACCTTGCCGGGGGATCCGAGTTGGGCCGCGATGCTCGAGATCGCGACGATGCGCCCGAACCGCCGTTCCCGCATCCCCGCCAGGCACGCCTGAATGACGCGAAACGATCCGGTGAGATTGACGTCGATATCGCGTGACCACTTCTTCGCCGACATCGAATGCGCCGGAGCGAAGGTGCTGACGACGCCCGCGACCGACACGCAGATGTCGACGTCCTGTGTCGCCTCGACCGGAATCGGGTCGGCGGACAAGTCCACGATCACGTCGGCAGGGCCCGCCACATCCATCGTGCGGACCGCTACACCGTCGGCACGCAACTGATCACACACTGCCGAGCCGATGCCTCCATTGGCGCCGGTCACCAGCGCCGTCCGTTTCGTCACATCGTCTCCTCATCCAATACCCAAGCGCCCCAGTCTATTTCACGGCAAACCCCGCGTCGACCGGTAGAGCTACGCCGGTGACGTATTTGGCGTGATCACTGACCAGCCACAGGACCGCGTCGCTTACATCTTCCGGCTGCATCATGGACACCGGCATAAGATTCGTCACCGCCACCATCACTTCCGGGTTCTCGGCCACCCAGGCGTCCACGGCCTCGTTCATGATCATCGGTGTCTCGACACCGGTTGGATGCAGCGTGTTGACCCGGATGTTGTCCTTGGCCAGCCAGTACGTGAAGGACCGCATCAACCCGACGACACCGTGTTTGGTGGCGGTGTACGCGGTAGCCCCTGCCGACCCGTCGCCGCCCGTGCCCTTGAGCCCTTGGGTGGAACTGATCAGGACGATCGCGCCGCCCTTGGCCGCCGCCCGCATGCTGGGCACGGCGGCCATCACCGTGTTCCATACGCCGATCAGGTTGACGTCGACGATGTCGCGGAAGACCAACGTGGGATCGGACGCCATTGGGCCGGGCGCGGCGATTCCGGCGTTGGCCACGATGATGTCGACCGGGCCGAGTAGATCGGTGGCCTCCGCGACGACCTGGCGCAGCCGGGACACGTCGCGAACGTCTGCCGTGCGGGCAACGATGCGCCGGCCCTCCGCTTCGACAGCTTTCACCGTCTGTTCGAGGTCCTCCTCGGTACCCAATGCGTAGGGAACCGAGTCGATCTGCCCGCAGAGGTCGACGGCGATGATGTCGGCGCCCTCCTCGGCCAAACGAATGGCGTGGCTTCGTCCCTGTCCCCGCGCGGCGCCGGTGATGAAGGCGACCTTGCCGTCAAGCATGCCCATAGTTCTTCCCCTCTCGGTGCTATTCGGTGATCGAGATCAAGCGGACAGTGCGGGCTGCGAACGAAGGAAATCGAGGCTCAACTCGGTGAACCGCTCGGCGGCTTCCACTTGTGGCACGTGGCCGACCGCTCGCAGGACGTGCACCCTGGCGTGTGGCAGGAACCGCTGTGCGGCGTCGATGTGCTTTGCCGGCAGGATGCGATCGCGATCGCCCCAGACGACCAACGTCGGACGAGGATGTTTGGACAGCTTGGACATCAATTCCTCTCGCCATTGCGGCCTGACGCCCCTGATGCCGACCGCCCATCGAGCGGCTTCGTGCACAACCACACCGGCCTGGGGTTGCCGCGCGAGCGTCACCGCGTGATCTATCCGCTCCTCGGTCGCAAAGGAGGAGTCGACGTAGATCAGTCGTTCCTGCATCCGAGCACCTGCGCGGGTGGGGTGACGGGCCACCAGCGCACCGATGACCGGTATGGCTAGCAACCGGATTAGCGGATGGACCTCGGAACCGAATCCGGCGCTGCCCGCCAGATTCAGCGTGGCCACCCGGTCGGGGGCCAGAGCCGCCATCTGCAGAGCAACCGCACCGCCCATCGAGTTACCCATCACGTGCACGCGCCCGGACTCACCAATCACATCAAGGGTTTCGAGCACGGCCCGCGCAAGACCGGGCAGCGTGGTCGAGGTCGCAAGGCGGTCCGAGAATCCGAAGCCCGGCAGGTCGGGCGCAATGACGCGATAGCCGGCCTGTCGGAGCGGCAAAAACTGCGGCTCCCAGTCCTCCAAGCTGCGACCGAGGCCGTGCAGCAACAGGATTGGGGGCCGGTCCGCGTCGCCCTCGATGAAGACGCGGGTACGCCGACCTTTGACATCGATCGTCTTGATTGTTTGCATGCGAATACTCCTAGAAGTCGAGAATCAATTTGTCTCGCAACGGGATTCGAACGCAGCTATCAGCACGCAATAGCCATCTTTCTCGTCGTAATCGACGGATTCTTCCCCCACGGACCCGACGATACGTGCCGAACAGACCGCCAAAGCAGTCTCCGGCAAACGGATCGAGGATGACTTTCGACGTTGTCACTGCGCCCTCGATTCCGTTGGCACAAAGGCATATTGGCCTGCGTTTGTTCGCGTCCACGTTCCAATCGTCGGCCAGCCGCGCATATCGGCACAGGCCGAAATGTTCCTGGGTGCATTGCACCCCCCATGCAATTCGAGGTTATGCTCCGCAGAGCTGCCGCAAGGCGCGCTCGGAAGACGATCCCGGTTGCGCCCAGAACGGAACCAGCACATGTCCGCTCGGCTCGAGCGTCATATGTTGGAAGTGCAGCGTTATCGGCCCGACTTGCGGATGCATCACTTTCTTTTTCCCGCTGTTGTCGTGCGTGACATCGGGGCGCGACCACAGCATCCGAAAGCGCTCGCTTCGTTTGAGGAGTTCGTCGATCACTGCGGTCAAACCCGGGTCCGGATTGCGCACCGCATAAACGCGAAGCCAGCACACCGCCCTGGTCGTAAGTCTGTCCCAGTTGCGATAGAAGTTCCGGGACCCCGGGTCCAGAAACAGCGATAGTAGCGCGTTGTCCCCAATATCTAGCTGCGGAAAAACAGCGCCCGCAATGGGATTGGCCGCCACCAAATTCAGTGAGCAATCATGAATATGCACCGCCGTCAACGGCCAACTGTTGATCAGCGAATGGATCTCCGGCGCAAGATCCTTCGGGCAGCGCTTTCCGGATCGCGGCCGCCGCACCAGGTCCCGCAAGTAGGCGGCGTCATCGTCGTCGAGCTTCAATGCCCGCGCGATTCCGTCCAAGACCTGATCTGAAGGACTCTTCTCGCGCCCCTGCTCGATGCGCAGGTAGTAATCGACGCTGACGCCGGCCAGTGCCGCAACTTCTTCGCGGCGCAGCCCGACGACCCGGCGGCGACCCCCACTGGGCAGTCCGACGTCGGTCGGCTGCAGTTGTTCGCGACGGTTACGCAGAAATTGCGCTAATGCCGAGGCATTTGGCACCCGCCCGCCCGTGGATCGAGAACCCGGCTCAATATCAGCCGGGCCGGAAGGTGACCCGCCGGCGCCGTCGATCAGCTCGAATCGGCGTTGGATCGCCGCGGACTCGTTCATTGGACCAAGACCAATCTCGTCCCAGGCATGTCATCTCCCTCGCGCTCCGATGCCCCCACCCGAGCATCACGATTAGTTGAACGCCGGGGGTATTAGTAACTATTTCTGACTATAACTATGCGTTACTATCTGTCCAGCAAATAGCCTGCACGCGGCTGACGTTTGCGCGAATCGAACCTAGATCGGCGCGATCGGGCCCTCGTCGTCGGCCGTCGTGGCGAGCTGGTGGTCGATGACTGCCCGAAAGTCGGCGAGGAACCCGCGGAAGTTGGCCGCGCCGAGATTGCGTGCGTGTCGTTTCATGATGTCGGCCATGATCGCGTCGGCGGCATCCATCTGCCGGCGGCCACGACCGGTGGGTACCACGAGCTTGGCTCGACGGTCGAGTGGATCCGGCGTGCGTACGACATAACCCAGCGCTTCGAGGTCGTCGATGATCACGCCGATCACCTGCTTCACGTGACCCGATTGCCGCGCCAGGTCGGTCGCCCGAACACCTTCGGGACGCAGGAACGCCAGCACGGCGCCATGGCGGGGGACGATGTCGTCGAATCCCTCGTCGCGCAGCCGGTGGAAGAGTTCGCCCTGCACCGCAAAAAGCAGCCGACCGGCCAGCACGCCCAGATCGTCGCCCCGACCACCCTCGCCGTTCATTACCGCCTCCACCGTCAGACCGTCGGGACCACCGGCCACGCCGTATCAGCCAGCTTGATGCACGCGACTGTGCAGTGGCTGGCAGACTCGCTGCGTCAGCTCAAAAATGTGCTGATGGCCGTGGCCAGGTCGGCCGACGCCGAGGTCGCCAGGTTCTGGTAGCTGCCGCCGCTGAGCTGTGCCACCGCTTCCCACGTGGCCCGGTCCGGATCGGCGCCGAAGTCGATCACGTTGACGGCGATCGGTTTGGCCGGGTCGGCACTGGTGCGAATGAAATTCTGCAGCCCAGGCCCGTCCAGGGATTGGTCCGTATGCGGCCCAGCCGTGATCAGCAGAATCGAATTTGATTGTCCAGCACGATAATTCGTCTGCATATCTTGGTAGAGCATGCGCAGCGTGGTGAACGACACCGCGCCGCCGGCCGACGAATATTGCTTGTCCAGCGCGGCGGCCAGGGCCGCCGGGCGGGGCTGGCCGTTGACCGGATCGGCCAGTGGGCCGGTCGCGATCTCCGAGCGGCCCTCGTGGCCGTCGAAAGTCCACAATCCCAGAATCGCGGTCGGCGGCAGAGCTTTGATCCGGTCTTGCAGCGCTGCGATCACGTTGGCCAGCCGGGTTTTCCCGCCTTCATCGCCGGGCATCGACTGGTCGAGCATGATGGTCGCGGCCAGCCCGCTGGACGGCGCGGACATCGCATCGGCCAGCGTGGCGCGCATGGCGTCGTCGCCCACCGAAAGCGTGGCAGGCAGGGCCGCGAAACTCGTCACCGGGCTGCTCGGAGGTTTGACACCGTTCACCCGGAAACCGGCTTTGGCCAGCTTCGCGAGTTGTTCGGGCTTGCGCATGAAGTGGGCAAACTCGCTCGCCGCCGAGGCCTGTTCCTTCGACAGCCATGAGCCGCTGAGCAGCACGGTGGGGTAGTCGGCGACCGGTGCGGGGCCCTGCGGTAGCCAGGAGCCCAACGTGTTCTTGGCGTCCGGCACCGATTGGCCGCGCTCGAATATCTGCTGCTCGGTGGTGATCACCGCATGCACCGGGGCGGTCGCCGCGTCGCCGGGCTTCAGCAGCGCGTTCATCGCCTCGGTCAGCGAGTTGTCGGCCAGTTTGGGTTGAGCGCTCGTCAACGACCGCAGTGCGGCGGTGCCTTGCGTGGCCGGCGCACCGGGCGGGGCCGATGCGGCCGCCACCGCTTCGCCCGCCAGATAGGCCGCGTCGCTGTTACCGCTCGTCGGCAACGCCAGTCGCAGCGATCCCCACGCCGGTAACTTCAACCCCGCCAAGGCGTTCGGGTTGGTTTGCAGGCCGGGCAATGCGGCCCAGTTCTGGTTGGACAGCGCCTGCTGCAGTTCGGGCCGAACGGCGAGCAGCACCGGCGACGTCACCAGTGAGCGGCTGTCGCTGATCGTTTTCTGGCCCGCGGCCGCCGCCAGTCGCGCCGCCGACACCGAGCTGCCCGGGATCCACAGCGCCGGCTGGGAACCCAATTCCGCCGGCCACTTGCCGATGAAGCCGGCGATGACGGCGTCGGAGCCGGCCGGCTTGACGTCCACCACCATGCAGTGGTCACCGACCGGGCCGGCCGAGGAGTTGTAGCTTTCCGCGAACGGCCGCACCTGGTCGACGATCGACGGATCGACAACGACGGCAACGGTTTCCTTGCCTCCCACACAGCGCGCGGCGGCCGTGCGCGAGCGATGGGACAACGCGTCCCCGAAGAAACTCCACAGGATGACGGTGCCGACCACCACGATGACCGCGACCAGGGCCACGATCACCCCGATGCTGACTCCCCGTCGCCCGCCGGCGCTGCGGTGTCCGCCCCGCCAGTCACCGAGTACGCGGTGGCCGGACTCGAAGAGACCCGACTTGGGGTCGGCCGGCCCGGAACCCTCCGGCCGGGGCGGAAATTCGGGATATTCGTCGTCTTGCCCGAAGCGCGCATCAGCGCCGGGGGAGGACTCGTCGGCGTAGTCGTCGTCCGCACTGTCGCCGAATTGGGGCGCGCGGCGAAAGTCGTCGTCCGGGTGGCCCTCGTCGTCAGTGATGTTCGCGTCGGTGTCCTGCTCGTCGCCGTCTCCGTCGTCGTCGTCCGGGTCCGAGTAGTGGCCGTAGTCGTCGTCGTCCTCGTCGATGTCCCGCGGATCCGGCTTATCCCGCTCCTCCTGGTAGCGGGAAACGAGGTCGCGAGCGGTGAACTTGGGTGTCGAGGAGTCGTCGGAAGGCTCGTCAGCCGACTTCCCGGGCATGCTGTGCCTACCCATACCGGCGCCCGCTGCCTTTCCGTCGAACCGTCATCTGCCCAGTGGTGAAACCGGCGCCGAGTCTAGTCATCAGAAGCATTGCGGCGGGTAGAGCCCGAATCAGGCACCAGCGCGGGCTTTGAGCTCACGCCGTCGTCGATGCAGGATCGGCTCGGTGTAGCCGCTGGGCTGCTGCGTACCGGACAGGATCAATTCCTGGGCGGCCAAGAACGCGATGCTGTCGTCGAAGTTGGGCGCCATCGGGTGGTATGCCGCGTCGCCCGCGTTCTGCTGATCGACCAGCGGGGCCATCCGTTCCAGGCTGGCGCGGACATCCTCGCTGGTGATGATGCCGTGGCGTAGCCAGTTCGCCAGCAGCTGGCTGGAGATCCGCAGCGTGGCGCGGTCCTCCATCAGGGCGACGTTGTGGATGTCGGGCACCTTCGAGCAGCCGACGCCCTCGTCGATCCAGCGCACCACGTAGCCCAGGATGGACTGACAGTTGTTGTCGGCCTCCTCGCGGATCTCCTCGGGAGCCCAAGCCAGCTCCTTGGCCAGCGGGATGGTCAACAACTCGTCGATCGTCGTGCGCTTCTTACCCTCGAGCTCCTTCTGCACGGCGAACACGTCCACCTGGTGGTAGTGCATCGCATGCAGGGTGGCCGCCGTCGGGGAAGGCACCCACGCGGTGGTGGCGCCGGCCTTCGGCTGGCCGATCTTCTGCTCGACCATGTCGGCCATCAGCTCGGTCATCGCCCACATGCCCTTGCCGATCTGGGCCTTGCCGGAGAAACCGGCGGCGAGCCCGATGTCGACGTTGGCGTCCTCGTAGGCCTTGATCCAGGTCGTGTTCTTCATCGCACCCTTGCGGATCATCGGACCGGCCTCCATCGAGGTGTGAATCTCGTCGCCGGTGCGGTCCAGGAAGCCGGTGTTGATGAAGACGACCCGGTCGGCGGCCGCCTTGATGCACGCCTTGAGGTTCAGCGTGGTGCGCCGCTCCTCGTCCATGATGCCGACCTTCATCGTGCCCTGCGGCAGCCCCAGCACGTCCTCGACGCGGCTGAACAACTCGCAGGTGAACGCCGCCTCGGCGGGACCGTGCATCTTCGGCTTGACGATGTAGATGGAACCGGTGCGGCTGTTGGTCAGGGGCCCATTTCCGCCGCCCGCCTTGAGCCCGTGGATCGCGGTCAGACCGGTGAACAGCGCATCCATGATGCCCTCGAACACCTCGTTGCCTTCGGCGTCGACGATCGCGTCGTTGGTCATCAGGTGCCCGACATTGCGGACGAAGAGCAGGCTGCGCCCGGGCAGGGTCAGCTCGCCGCCGTCCGGGGTGGCGTAGGTGCGGTCCTGGTTGAGCACCCGGGTGAAGCTCTTGCCGTCCTTGCTGACCTCTTCGACCAGGTCGCCCTTGTTCAGGCCCAGCCAGTTGCGGTAACCCAGCACCTTGTCGTCAGCGTCGACGGCGGCGACCGAGTCCTCGAAGTCCATGATCGTGGTGATCGCGGATTCCAGGACCACGTCCTTGATGCCGGCCGCGTCGGTCTTGCCGATCGGCGACTCCGGGTCGATCAGGATCTCGATGTGCAGCCCGTGATTGACCAGCAGCACCGACCAGTTGGGGGAGCCGAGCTCACCGCGGTAACCGACGAACTTCTCCGGGCTGGCCAATTCGGTGGAATCCGCACCGATGGCGATCTGCAGCTGGCCGTCTTCGATGCTCAATCCCGACGCATCTACCCACGAGCCCGCCGCCAAGGGCGCCGCCTGGTCGAGGAAGTTGCGCGCGTAGGCGATCACCTTGTCGCCGCGAATCCTGTTGTAGCTGCTGCCTTTTTCGGCGCCATCGGTCTCCGGGATGACGTCGGTGCCGTACAGGGCGTCGTAGAGCGAGCCCCACCGGGCATTGGCCGCATTCAGCGCGAAGCGTGCATTGAGCACCGGCACCACCAGCTGCGGGCCGGCGGTCGTGGTGATCTCGTCGTCCACCCCGGAGGTGGTGATCGTGAAGTCGTCGGGCTCGGGGAGCAGATACCCGATGTCGGTGAGGAACTGACGGTAGGCCTCGGCGTCGAGCGGTTCGATGACACGCTGCCGGTGCCACTTGTCGATCTGGGCCTGCAGCTCGTCGCGGGTGTTCAGCAAACTCTGGTTCTGCGGGGTGAGATCGGTGACTACCTTGTCGACGCCGGCCCAGAAGCTGTCCGGGTCGATATCCGTGCCGGGCAGGGCCTCGTTGTTCACGAAGTCGTAGAGCACTCGGGCAACGCGCAAATTCCCCGCCGACACGCGGTCAGTCATCTTTCTCCTCCATAGTTGCCTCATTGGTCCCACTCGCTCCCGACTGGCCCCAACTAGCTACGCCGTCAGCCTACCGGCCGACGGCCCGAACGATCCCATACGTCCAACCCGCAATGGGCAGGTCATGATGCGGTTTGACGGGCTTTGCCGCGGGCTTCCCGACGGGCCCTGGGGAGCGCCTTCTGGCAACGCGTGTTCCGCCGCCGCACCCTGCCCCTCGCCCCCACCTTGGGACCGGCGCCGTTCAATCATACGGGCTGGACCAGGCCCTCTTCGGTGGGCGGCCCGGCGGATGGTTTCACTGTGCATCGCGCATGCTGCCGACCAGATCCTCCATCAGGTCCTCCATCGCCACCATCGCCACCACGCCGCGGCCGTCGGTCACCAGTGCCAGGTGGCTGTTGGTGCGGCGCATTCGCGACAGGGCATCGGCCAGCGGCAAGGTGATGCTCACGCGCGGCAGCGGGCGGACCAACGAGAGGTCGATGACCGTGTGCGGATCGTCGCCGAGCGTCAACATGTCTTTGATGTGCAGGTAGCCGATGAACCTCCCGTCAGCGGCCGCGACGGGGAAGCGGGAGTAGCCGGTCTGCGCCAGGGCGCTTTCGACGTCGCCGATCGTGGGCCCGGATCCCGGCGCTGCCACCGGCACCGCCCGCACGTCGTTGAGCGAGACGGCCACATCACCGACCACCCGGCTGCCGATCTGCAGCGCTCGGGTCAGCCGGGTGTGCTCCTCGGGGTCCAGCAGGCCTTCGGACACCGATTCGGCGATCATCGCGCTCAGCTCGTCCGGTGAGACCGTGATGTCGAGCTCGTCTTTGGGTTCCACGCGCAGCAGATGCAGGATCGCGTTGGCGCATCTGTTGTAGAAGACGATGAACGGCCGCGCGACACGCACGTAGGCCAGGTAGGGCGGCACCAACAGCATCGCCGTGCGCTCCGGGCCGGCCAGCGCGATGTTCTTGGGCACCATCTCGCCCAGCAGCACGTGCAGCGTCACCACCAACCCCAGCGCGATCACGAATGACAACGTGTGCCGCAACGCCAGGGGCATCCCGGTCAGCCCAAACGCCGAATGCAACAGGTTGGCGACCGCCGATTCACCGATGCGCCCGAGCAGCAGCGAGGCCACCGTGACGCCCAGCTGCGAGCCGGCCAGCATCGAGGCCAGCTGCTCACCCGCGCGGATCACGGTGACCGCTCGCTTCTTACCTTGTTCGGCCAGTGCCTCGAGCCGGTCGCGCCGGGCCGAGATCAGCGAGAACTCCGCGCCCACGAAGAAGGCATTCGTCGCGATCAGCATGATCGCCAGCAGCACTCCGAGCGTGTCGTTCATCGTTGGCCCTGCTCCGCGTTTTCGGTACTCGTGCTCAGTTCGGTCAGCTCCAGCAGATCGATCCGCCGGCCGTCCATCTGAATCACCTTCGCCCGCCAGCGAATTGAGATGTCCAACAAGCCGTCTCCGTCGAGCGCGGTCAGCTCGACGGTTTCGCCGACCACCGGGATGTGGCCGAGCTCGCGCAGCACCAAGCCGCCGATCGTTTCGTATGGTCCTTCGGGCGCTCGAAAACCCGTGGCGGCGGCCACCTCGTCGGTGCGCAGCAACCCCGACACCTGCCAGCCGTTGCCCGCCGCCACGACATCGGGTGTGGCGTCGTCGTGTTCATCGCGGACGTCGCCGACGATCTCTTCGATCAAGTCCTCGACCGTCACGATCCCCGCGGTGCCGCCGTATTCGTCGACGACCAACGCGGTCTGCAGCGGGTTGGCCCGGATCTCGGCCATCACCGCGTCACCGTCCAGGGTCGACGGCACCACCGGCACCGACTGCACGAGCGCGGTCAGCAGTGTCGCCGCGCGCTCTGCCCGCGGAACGTTGAACACCTGCTTGACGTGCACGATGCCGACCGTCTCGTCGAGATCGCCGTCGACGATGGGGAAGCGGGAGAACCCGGATTCGGCGGCCGTGGCAATCAGGTCGGCAACGGTGTCGTCGGTCTGTAGCGCCACGATTTTCGACCTCGGCGTCATCAATTCCTCGGCGGTCCGGGCGCCGAACTGAAGCGATCGCCGGACCAGCGCGGCGGTCGCGGGATCCAGGGCGCCGGCGCGCGCGGAGCTACGCACCAGCGAGAGCAACTCCTGCGGTGAGCGCGCCGACCGCAGCTCTTCGGCCGGTTCGATGCCCATCTTCCGCACGATCCAGTTCGCCGCCCCGTTGGTCAGCCGGATCACCGGAGTGAACAGCAACGAGAACATCAGCTGAAAACCGGTGACGGCACGCGCGGTCGACAGGGGGCGCGCCACCCCGAGGTACTTCGGCACCAGCTCGCCGAAGACCATCGACACCGATGTCACGATCACCATCACCATGAACGCGGTGATCCCGTCGCCCACCGAATCCGACACACCAAGGGCGTCCAGCCACGGGTGCGGCAGGTCGGCGACCATCGGTTCGGTTAGATAACCGGTCACCAGCGTGGTGATCGAGATGCCCAGCTGAGCACCCGATAGCTGGAACGACAGCCGGTCCTGGGCGCGCTGGATGTAGCGGTCGCGCCGACCGCCCTTGCGCGCGTTGGCCTCCACGGTGCTGCGGTCCAACGCCGTCAGCGAGAACTCGGCCGCCACGAATATCGCGTTGCCGAAGGTCAGCCCCGCAATGGCGAGCACGCTGACGAGGGTGACTGTGAGGTTCATGGCGGGTGCGGCTATCGCGATGGCCCGGGAGACGATAGTCGAGCCGGTCGCCGTTTCGCCCGGAAGCCGGCGGGCGCGACGGGTGCCTGCGGCACGTCATCCCTTTCGCTTGATGCCGCGCAGCGCGCTGCTGCGGGCGAGTAGATCTAGAAATTCACATGGTAGCGAAGACATCTGGCCCGATCGGCTACGACGTGCCTTCCTGCACTAGCGGCGTCACCAGCCCAGCGGAAGCGGGTGGCCCTCGGCGAAGCCCGCGGCCGACTGCACACCGACGACGGCTTGCTCGTGCAGCTCCGTCAGGGTCGACGCACCGACGTAGGTGCAGGTGCTGCGCAGGCCCGAGGTGATGTGGTCGAGCAGGTCCTCGACGCCGCCCCGGTCGGGGTCCAGCCCCATCTTCGACCTCGAAATGCCCTCCTCGAACAACGCCTTGCGGGCGCGGTCGAACGCGCTGTCCGCGCCGGTGCGGGCCACTACGGCACGCTTGGATGCCATGCCGTAACTCTCCTTGTACGGCTGGTCGTCGCGGTCGCGCATCAGGTCGCCGGGCGACTCGTAGGTGCCGGCGAACCACGAGCCGATCATGACGTTCGACGCCCCGGCGACCAGGGCCAGCGCAACATCCCGCGGATGGCGGATCCCGCCGTCAGCCCAGACGTGACCGCCGAGTTCCCGTGCAGCAGCAGAACATTCGAGCACAGCCGAGAACTGCGGGCGCCCGACGCCGGTCATCATCCGGGTGGTGCACATCGCGCCGGGCCCGACGCCGACCTTGACGATGTTGGCCCCGGCGCTCAGCAGGTCCCGGGTGCCGTCGGCCGACACGACGTTGCCCGCCGCCAGCGGGAGACCCAACTCCAGCGACGCCACGGTTTTGATCGTGTCCAGCATCCGTTGCTGATGCCCGTGCGCGGTATCGATGACGAGCATGTCGACGCCGGCCTCGGCCAGCGAACGGGCCTTGGCGCCCGCGTCGCCGCTGATGCCGACGGCAGCACCGACGCGTAGCCGGCCCACGGCGTCAGTGGCCGGGGTGTACAGACCGGCACGCACCGCCCCCGTCCGGGTCAGGACGCCGGCGAGCTTGCCGTCGGCCGCGGTGATGACGGCGACCTCGATCGGGGCGTGATCGAGCAGGTCGAAAATCTTGCGCGGCTCGGTGCCCAGCGGGGCACTCACGAAGTCGGACACGGCCACGTCGCGAACCCGGGTGAAGCGGTCCACGCCGGCGCAGGACGCTTCGGTGACCAAGCCGATGGGGCGGCCCTCGAAGACCACCACCGCGGCGCCGTGTGCCCGCTTGTGGATCAGCGCGAACGCGTCCGACACCGAATCGTCGGGCGACAGCGTGACCGGGGTGTCGAGCACCAGGTCACGGCTTTTGACGAACTCGACGGTCTGCTGGACCGCGGTGATCGGGAGATCTTGCGGCAGGATCACGATGCCTCCGCGCCGCGCGACCGTCTCGGCCATCCGCCGCCCGGCCACCGCCGTCATGTTGGCGACGACCACCGGGATCGTGGTGCCAGACCCGTCGCCGGTGGACAGATCGACATCGAACCGCGACGTGATATCGGACCGATTCGGCACGATGAACACGTCGTTATAGGTCAGGTCGTAGCCGGGCCGGTCTCCGTTCAGAAACTTCATCGCACTCGCCCCACCCTTTAGCGCCCCTCGATCAAAACCTTAGTTGCCCGTTAGGCCGGCACTTCGGTGCGGTCTCCGCTCCACAGGGTGTGGAAGCGTTTGTCCGGGTCGCCGTCGATGCGCCCGTAGGTGTGGGCGCCGAAGAAGTCGCGCAGGCCCTGGGTCAGCGCGGCGGGCAGCCGCTCGGTGCGCAGGGCGTCGTAGTACGACAGCGCCGAGGCGAACCCGGGGATCGGAATGCCCAGCTGCGTGGCGGTCACCACGACGCGGCGCCAGCTGTCGATCGAGGCCTCGATGGCCTCGCGGAAGTACGGCGCGACGATCAGCGACGGCAGGTCGGCGTTCTCGTCGAAGGCGTCTTTGATGCGGTTGAGGAATTTCGCCCGAATGATGCAGCCGCCACGCCAGATGGTGGCCATATCGCCGGGGGTGATGTTCCAGTCGTACTCGATGCTGCCGGCCTGGATCTGGTTGAAACCCTGGGCGTACGCGATGATCTTCGATGCGTACAGCGCGCGGCGCACATCCTCGGTGAACTGCGTTGCGTCGGATGGCTTTTCGCCGAGGTCGCCGGAGGCCAGCCCCGTAGTGGCCTTGCGCTGGGCCACCGACCCGGACAGGGCACGGGCGAAGACCGCCTCGGCGATACCGGTCACCGGCACGCCCAGGTCGAGCGCGGATTTCACGGTCCAGCGGCCGGTGCCCTTCTGCTCGGCCTCATCCAGGATGAGATCGACCAGCGGTTTGCCCGTCTTGGCGTCGGTCTGTTTGAGCACCTCGGCGGTGATCTCGATCAGGTAGCTGTCCAGGTCGCCCTTGTTCCACTCGGCGAAGACGTCGGCGATCTCGGGTGCGGACTTGCCCAGCCCGTCGCGCAGCAGCTGGTAGGCCTCGCCGATCAACTGCATGTCGGAGTACTCGATGCCGTTGTGCACCATCTTGACGAAGTGGCCCGCGCCGTCGGGGCCGATGTGGGTGCAGCATGGCACGCCGTCGACGTGCGCGGAGATCTCCTCGAGCAGCGGGCCCAGCGATTTGTAGGACTCGGCCGGCCCGCCCGGCATGATCGACGGACCGTTCAGTGCGCCCTCCTCGCCGCCGGAGATCCCGGCGCCGACGAAGTGCAGCCCGCGCTCACGAATCGCCTTTTCGCGGCGGATGGTGTCGGTGTAGAGGGCGTTGCCGCCGTCGATGATGATGTCGCCTTCTTCCATGGCGTCGGCGAGCTCGTTGATCACCGCGTCGGTGGGGTCGCCCGCCTTGACCATGATGATCACCCGGCGGGGCTTCTCCAGCGCGTCCAGGAATTCCGCGATGGTTTCCGAGCGGACGAAGTTGCCCTCGTCGCCGTGCTCGGAGAGCAGCACATCGGTCTTGGCGATCGACCGGTTGTGCAGCGCCACGGTGTAGCCGTGGTGGGCGAAGTTGCGGGCGAGATTCGAGCCCATGACTGCCAGCCCGGTGACGCCGATCTGCGCGGTACCAGTCTTCGAATCCTTGGAATCCTGGGCACTCATGTCTTCGCCTCTCAAGGTTGGAGAACTTTTGCTACACGGTTTCCGTCACACTGTGGCACAGCGGAGTTACGGTCCGCCAAAGGGATTCGCCGTGGCCTGCGCTAGAGGTTGAACAGTCGCTTGAGCTCGGTGAGCCAGGGCACCGCCAGCGCGACGGTGGGCACCACCAGAACGGCGGCCGCGGCCAGGTAGGCGGCCACGGAAAGCAGCACGCTGTTGCCCCTTCCGGACAGCCGGCGCACCCGCACCACGGTACTGGGACCGCCCGCGGCCAGCGCACCGGACGGCGCCCGCCCGGCGGCGCAGGCCACCAGCGCGCGGGCCAGGGGAGTGCGTCCGGCCGCGCGCACCGCGGCGTCGTCGGCGAGCAGTTCGACCAGCAGCTGCACGGCGCCCAGCGCATTGGAGCTGCGGACCAGCCGCGGGAAGGCGGCGTGCACGGCGGTGAACGCTTCCAAAACCAGGTCGTGCCGGGCGCGCAGATGAGCCCGCTCGTGGGTCAGGATGGCCGAGACTTCCTCGTTGTTGAGGGTGGTCAGCGTCCCTTCGCTGACGACGACCCGGCTGCGGACGCCCGGCAAGCAGTAGGCCAGCGGTTCCGCCACCTCCAAGACGCGCAGGTCGCGGGTGCGGGCACAGGGTTGAGCAAGGGCCGCGTCGTGTCCTACCCCGACGAGGTCGACCACCATCCGGTGGTGAGCCCGCCGGCGCCGGTTGGCAATCGCGACCCGCAGGACCGCGACCACCAAGCGCACCCCCACCAGTACGGTCAGCGCGAACGCGGCAATGTAGGCCGTCCATAACGGCCAGCCGAGCCGCCCGGCCGCACCGACGATGCTGGCCGTGGGCCGGCCATCGGGGCCGGGCATCAGGATTCGGGTGGTGATCGCGATACCGGCGCTAAACGCCGAGAGCACGGCGGCCACCGCGATGGCTTGCCACAGCACCATCGCCGCACGCGGTGCACGCAGTGGCCAGGACGCTCGCGCTAATAGGGCTGGCGTAGGGCCGATCAGCAGCACCGCGAGGAAAGTAAAGGCCAACGCGGACACATCACCAGTGTCCCTCAGTCCGCGGGTCTAGCGCCAGCTCATCGCGTATTGCGTTGATTTGCTTCCAGTTCGGCGAGCGCGCGCCGCAGCGCCTCGGCCTCATCAGCGCCGACACGCTCGACAAAGTGCACCAGCGCGGCTTGCCGGCCGCCGGAGTCCTCGGCCTGGGACAGCGCATCCACCATCAGGCCGGCGACCAGCTCGTCGCGGCCGTGCACGGGTGCGTAGCGATGCGCCCGGTCGTCGCGGATCTGGGATACGAGATTCTTCTTGGCCAGCCGCTGCAGCACGGTCATCACCGTCGTGTACGCGAGGTCGCGGCGCGCTGACAAGTCTTCGTGCACCTGACGGACCGTCTGCGGTTCGGGCGTGGACCACAGATGGTCCATCACCGCGCGTTCCAGGTCCCCCAGCCGTGTCAGCTTGGCCATAGTTCGTTCATCTCCATCAGCGTTGAAACAAGCGTACTCCGGCTTACTACCGCCGGTCGTAAAGACATCCGGCCTAATCGGTGTCCGACCATCCGTACGCCTGCGCCCGGTCGGCTGGGTCCAGACTACCCCTTGCAAAGTTAGGGCAGCCTTGCCTATACTCATGGAGGTCGAGCGCAACAGGCCGCCGGAGTGTCCAGAGGGCTGCTGTGACCCCCGGTCTACTCGATCGGCGAGCCCCGTGCCTTAGTGCACGGGGCTCGCCTGTTCTTTGCCACCTCTTCGCGATCACCGGATTTGGCGATGGTGTAGACAACAGAGCGTGTCAACGTCGCCAGACGCGGTGATTCCCCACGGTTTCACCGCACCATTCGATAACGAGCTGGGCCTGCGGTTCACCGAGCTCAGCCCCGACGGCGCCCGCGCCCAGCTAGAGGTCACACCCAAACTGCTGCAGCCGATGGGCCTCGTCCACGGCGGTGTCTACTGCGCGATGGTGGAGAGCATGGCGAGCGTGTCCGCCTTTATCTGGCTCGCCACCCAGGGCGGCGGCGAGGTCGTGGGTGTGAACAACAACACAGACTTCCTGCGGTCGATCCGCTCGGGAACCGTGTTCGGCGCCAGTGAGCCGATTCACCGCGGCCGGCGCCAGCAGTTGTGGTTGGTCACCATCACCGACGACAACAAACGCGTCGTCGCTCGGGGCCAAGTGCGGCTGCAGAATCTCGAGGTCCAGCGCAGCGACGGCTGAGCGTCACCGCCGCGTCCACGGGAGGCAACCGATGCGGTGGCATGGCAATATCGCAGAGCATGCGTCTGACGCCGCACGAGCAGGAACGGTTGCTGCTGTCCTACGCTGCCGAGCTGGCCCGCCGCCGCCGTGCCCGGGGCTTGCGGCTCAACCATCCCGAAGCCGTCGCGCTCATCACCGACCACATCCTGGAAGGCGCACGCGACGGCCGCACCGTTGCGGAGCTGATGACCAGCGGGTGCGAGGTGCTCGGTCGCGATGACGTGATGGAGGGAGTACCGGAGATGCTCGACGACGTGCAGGTCGAAGCGACGTTTCCGGACGGCACCAAGCTGGTCACCGTCCACCACCCGATCCTATGATTCCGGGCGAAATCCTTTACGGCGCTGGGGATATCGAAATCAATGCGGGCGCGCAACGGATCGAGATACAGATCCTCAACACCGGTGATCGGCCCGTGCAGGTGGGTAGTCACGTCCACCTTCCGCAGGCCAACTCGGCGCTGTCGTTCGATCGCGCCGCGGCCCACGGCTTCCGGCTGGACATTCCGGCGGCCACCGCGGTCCGGTTCGAACCCGGCGTCGCCAGGACCGTGGGCCTCGTCCCGCTCGGGGGCGGTCGCGAGGTGCACGGCCTGACGCTGAATCCGCCTGGACGACTGGACATCTGATGGCATACCTGTCCCGGGAGCAGTACGCCCAGCTGTACGGCCCGACTACCGGCGATCGAATCCGGCTGGCCGACACCGATTTGCTGGTCGAAATCACCGAAGACCACAGCGGGGGACCGGGACTGGCCGGTGACGAGGCGGTGTTCGGCGGCGGCAAGGTGCTGCGCGAGTCGATGGGCCAGGGACGTGCGTCTCGGGCCGAGGGCGCACCCGATACCGTGATCACCGGTGCGGTGATCGTCGATCACTGGGGAATCATCAAGGCCGACATCGGTATTCGCGATGGCCGGATCATTGCGTTGGGTAAGGCCGGCAACCCCAACACGATGACGGGTGTGCATCCGGATCTGGTCGTCGGACCCAGTACCGAAGTCATCGCGGGCAACGGCCGCATCGTCACCGCGGGCGCCGTCGACTGTCATGTGCACCTGATTTGCCCGCAGCTGATGTCCGAGGCGCTGGGGTCTGGGATCACGACGATCCTGGGCGGCGGCACCGGTCCCGCAGAGGGCAGCAAGGCGACCACCGTGACCCCGGGGTCCTGGCACCTGGCCCGGATGCTCGAGGCGCTCGACGGCTGGCCGGTGAACTTTGCGCTGCTGGGTAAGGGAAACACCGTCAACGGCGAGGCACTCTGGGAGCAATTGCGGGGCGGCGCTGCGGGTTTCAAGCTGCATGAGGACTGGGGATCCACCCCCGCGGCCATCGACGCCTGCCTGACCGTCGCGGATGATTCCGGCGTTCAGGTGGCGTTGCACACGGACACCCTCAACGAGATGGGCTTCGTCGAAGATACGCTGGCCGCGATCGCCGGCCGCTCGATCCACACCTATCACACCGAGGGCGCCGGCGGCGGCCACGCTCCCGACATCATCCGGGTTGCCGGCCAGCCGAACGTGCTGCCCAGTTCCACCAACCCGACCCGCCCGCACACGGTGAACACCCTCGACGAGCATCTGGACATGTTGATGGTCTGTCATCACCTCAACCCTCAGGTACCCCAGGATCTGGCCTTCGCCGAGAGCCGGATTCGGCCGTCGACGATGGCGGCCGAAGACCTGCTGCACGACCTCGGCGCGATCTCGATGATCGGCAGCGACTCGCAGGCGATGGGCCGCATCGGGGAAGTGGTGCTGCGCACCTGGCAGACCGCGCACGTGATGAAACGCCGGCGCGGGGCACTGCCGGGCGACAGCGCCGGCTGCGACAACCTGCGGGTGCGGCGCTATATCGCCAAATACACCATCTGCCCGGCCGTCGCGCACGGACTCGACGGCGAGGTCGGCTCGGTGGAAGTCGGCAAGCTGGCCGATCTTGTGCTGTGGGAGCCGGAGTTCTTCGGGGTCCGGCCGCACGCGGTGCTCAAGGGCGGCATGATCGCCTGGGCGGCGATGGGTGATGCCAACGCATCAATCCCGACCCCGCAACCGGTGCTGCCGCGTCCGATGTTCGGCGCCGCACCGGCAGCCGCCGCGGCCACCTCCGTGCACTTCGTTGCGCCACAGGCGATCGAGGCGGGCCTGGCCGAGAAGCTCTCGGTAAACCGGCGATTGGTCGCGGTACGCAACACCAGGGCGCTCGGCAAAGCCGCGTTGCCGCTCAACGATGCGCTGCCCGACATCGAAGTGGATCCGGATACGTTCACCGTGCGCGTCGACGGCGAGGTCTGGCAGGAGCAGCCGCCCGCCGAACTGCCGATGGCCCAACGCTATTTCCTGTTCTGACTCACATGTCTGCACTGGCGACGCTGCTCACCCTGGCCGATTCGCGACTCCCGGCCGGCGCTCACGTGCATTCCGGCGGCGTGGAGGAGGCAGTCACCAGCCGCCTGGTGACCAACCTGGACACCCTGGAAGCCTTCTTGCGCCGCAGAATTCGCTGCCACGGGCTGGTCACCGCGTCCATCGCGGTGGCGGTTCACCGCGGTGAGCTCGACCCCGGGCAAGCCGATTTGGAGACCGATGCCCGCACCCCGGCGCCCGCGGCTCGGCAGGCATCGCGCAGCCAGGGCCGCGGGTTGGCGAGGCTGGCACGACGGGTCTGGCCGGACATCTGTTGCGACGAACTCGGTGCACAGCCGCACCTCGCGGTCGCGGCCGGACGAGTGGGCGCCGTGAGCGGTCTGAACCCGGAGCAGAGCGCGCTGGCGATCGTCTACACCACGATGACGGGCTCGGCAACCGCGGCCCAGCGGCTGCTCGCCCTGGACCCGGCTGACGTCGCGGCGCTGACGTTCCGGCTGGCCGAGGTGTGCGAGCGCACCGCCGCGCAGGCGGCCGCCGGACTGGCCGACTTGTCGGACCCTTTGCTCGATACCTTGGCCCAGCGCCACACCGAACGCGAACGGCCGCTATTCGTGTCCTGAAAGGAACGCCATGCCAGCACATTCCCACAGCCATCCGCATCCGCACACCGAACGGCCGAAACGCGTCAGGCAGCCGGGGGAGCCGCTGCGCATCGGCGTCGGCGGCCCGGTGGGCTCCGGAAAGACCGCACTGGTCGCCGCGCTGTGCCGGCAGTTGCGTGACGAGCTGTCGCTGGCGGTGCTGACCAACGACATCTACACCACCGAAGACGCCGACTTCTTACGCAAACACGCTGTGCTGCCGAACAACCGGATCGCCGCCGTGCAGACCGGCGGCTGCCCGCATACCGCGATCCGCGACGACATCACCGCGAACCTCGACGCGATCGACGACTTGATCGCCGCGCACCAGGCGCTGGACCTGATCCTGGTCGAGTCCGGCGGCGACAACCTGACCGCGACCTTCTCGTCGGGCCTGGTGGACGTCCAGATCTTCGTCATCGACGTGGCCGGCGGCGACAAGGTGCCACGGAAGGGCGGTCCAGGGGTGACGTATTCGGATCTATTGGTAGTCAACAAGATTGATCTAGCACCGTTGGTGGGCGCCGACCTGGATGTGATGGCTCGCGACGCCGACGCCGTGC
The DNA here is from genome assembly GCF_026625985.1 of Mycobacterium sp. Aquia_213. Lineage (NCBI taxonomy): Bacteria > Bacillati > Actinomycetota > Actinomycetes > Mycobacteriales > Mycobacteriaceae > Mycobacterium > Mycobacterium sp. Aquia_213. The sequence continues at coordinate 2,859,112 of NZ_CP113116.1, read as the reverse complement.
GCGACGGCCGACCGACTGTGCTGCAGTCACTGACCAAGGACCCGGCCGCCACCGAGGTGCTGGCCTGGGTGCATGCGCAGCTGTCGGCCAATGCACTCTGACGTTTTGCTGGTCGCGTCGCGTGACCGCTTGCCGCGCATCCAGTGCAGCGGCGGTATGCAGGCCCGCTGCACCGCGCCCGACACGGTGCACCTGGTGTCGGCAGCCGCCACCCCGTTGGGCGGCGACACGATCAACATCCGGGTCGTCGTCGAGACCGGCGCGGTTTTGAAACTACGCAGCGCCGCCGCCACCGTGGCCCTGCCCGGGGCGAAAACGCTGACATCGCACGCCGACTGGTACATCGAGGTGAGCGGGAGTCTCGATGTCGATCTCGAGCCGACGGTCGTGGCCGCCGATGCGCGGCATGTGTCGACGGTGGCGGTGGTACTGCGAGATGACGGCCGGATTCGCTTGCGCGAGCGCGTGCAGATCGGCAGATGCAATGAGTGCGAGGGCTTCTGGTCAGGATCGCTACGGGCCGACCGTCACGACCGCCCGCTGCTGCGGCACCGGGTGGAACTGGGCGCCGGGTCGGTGGCCGACGACCGCATCGCGGCACCACGAGCGACTATTAGCGAATTATGCTACCCAGCAATGGAATCCACGGACATGCCTAGCGAATCGACCGTCCTGACGTTGGCCGGTGGCGGGACGCTCAGCACGTGGCAGGCCGGCCGGCTGGTCGGCTAACTCGCGGCTCGGGCAGTCTCGGACTCCCGGGCCTCCGCGGCCAATTCGGCCAGCTGTTCAATCCGTGTGCGCGCAAACGCCTGCTGGTCGGTGATCGTCAGCTGGCCACGCCGCGTGCTCAGGAACGTCACGGTCCAGGACAGCAGCGTGGTGATCTTGGTCTTGAACCCGACCAGATACACCAGGTGCAGCACCAGCCAGATCAGCCAGGCGATGAAACCGCTGAACTCCAGCGGGCCGATCTTGGCCACCGCGGAAAACCGCGACACCGTGGCCATGGAACCCTTGTCGAAGTACTGGAATGGCTCACGTTCGGCGGGGTCGGCCCCGGCGAGTTCGGCCTTGATCGCGCTGGCCACGTACTTGGCGCCCTGGATCGCACCCTGCGCGACCCCCGGCACGCCCTCGACGGCGGCCATGTCGCCGACGATGAACACGTTCGGGTACCCCGGGACCGACAGGTCGGGCAGCACTTTGACGCGGCCGGCCCGGTCCAGTTCGGCGGGCGACTGCTCGGCGATATCGCGCCCCAACCGGCTGGCCTGCACACCGGCCGACCAGACTTTGCAAGCGGATTCGATCCGCCGGATGGTGCCATCGGAATCCTTGACCGTGAGGCCGTTGCGGTCCACGTCGGTGACCATCGCACCCAGCTGGATCTCGACGCCCATCTTCTCCAGCCGCGCTTTGGCCCGCTCACCGAGCTTTTCGCCCATCGGCGGCAAGACCGCCGGGGCGGCGTCGAGGAGTATGACCCGAGCCTTCGTCGAATCGATATGCCGGAACGCACCTTTCAGGGTGTACTCGGCCAATTCGGCTATCTGCCCGGCCATTTCGACGCCGGTGGGTCCGGCCCCGACGACGGTGAAGGTCAGCAGCTTCCTGCGGCGCTCGGGATCGCTTGACCGCTCGGCCTGTTCGAAGGCGCTCAAGATGCGGCCGCGCAACTCGAGCGCGTCATCGATCGACTTCATACCGGGCGCGAATTCGGCGAAGTGGTCGTTGCCGAAGTACGACTGACCGGCACCGGCGGCGACAATCAGGCTGTCGTACGGAGTTTCGTAGCTATGGCCGAGCAACTCCGAGACGACGGTTTGGTTGGCCAGGTCGATGTGGGTGACGTTGCCGAGCAGCACCTGGACATTGCGCTGATTGCGCAGCACAACCCGTGTCGGAGGAGCGATCTCACCCTCGGAGATGATCCCGGTGGCGACTTGGTACAGCAACGGCTGGAACAAGTGATGCGTGGTGCGGGCGATCAACTTGATGTCGACGTCGGCCCGTTTGAGTTTCTTTGCCGCGTTGAGTCCGCCGAATCCCGACCCGATGATCACAACTCGGTGCCGTCGCTTCGGTTCAGCTGTAGCTTCTTGCTGAGGGCTCATTGGTTTGGATGCTCCTGGTGGGGCTTCGTCTCGCGCGGTGTCAGTTAGCTATAACGGTAGTCACCCGGCCGCCCCGAAACCCAGGTAGTAAGCCTGTGCAATCAACCACATCGGCACGTTGCCGCTGGTCGCGGCAACGTGATTCGCGTCATGTCCGACGCCGAATGCGACCTCGGTTACATGTCCAGCAGTGGCCGCAACAGCTCGGCGGCGGTAGTGATGACACCTGGTGTGTACCCATGCGCGGCGAGACTAATAATCAGGCCCTCGACGCCGACGTCGAGCACTTTCGTCTTGATCTGTTGGGCAACGACTTTGGAGTTGCCCATCACCAGAATCCCAGGCGCACTGGGGATCTGGGCCGGCTTGTCGTCCTCGTTGAAGAACCAAGCCGGGCAGCCGCGGCTCTCACCGTCGCCAGCAGCTAGGGAAATGAAGCGAAATGCGCTCTAGGCAAAACGTGCGAGCGCACCGTGGCTGACGTGCAGCGTCTGGCCGGTGATGTGGCGGGCCGCCGGAGTCGTCAGGAACAACGCCAACCGGGCGACCTCTTCTGCGACCGAAGGCGGTGTACGCGAAAGGCCGTCGTATCCGGCCTGGGCGCTGCGCCCGCTCGCCACGGCGTTGACCGTGATGCCGCGAGTGCCAAAGATGCCGGCCTGTCCGGCAACCCAGCTCGACAGCGTGGCTTTGATCGCGGCGTCGACGCTGGCCGCGGGCGGGTTTTCCGGTATGACACTGATGATGGAGCCACCGGAGCGCAGGTGGTCACCGACCGCTTGGACGGTCAGCACCGCCGACAGCACGGTCGCGTCGAGGGCGTTGTGCCACACGGCGGCGGTGTCGGATATCGAGTAGGTGCGAGGGTCGCCGTCGTCCCAGCAGCTATCGGGCACGTTGACGATGGTGTCCAGGTGATGGGGGAACAACCCACGAGCCTCTTCGAGGCTGGCCGGGTTGGTGGTGTCGCAGACGATCGCGTCGACGTCCAGCTCTTTGGCGGCGACCTCGAGATCGCTGCGCCGCGCACCCACGAGGGTCACCTTGTGACCGTCATCGCGAAAGCCCTCGGCTACTGTCCGCCCAAGATCCGTGTCGCCGCCGGTGACCAGCACCTCCACTGCCGTGACCTCCTCGTGTTCAACGTTGAACCCACAGGGCCAATGCCCGGGACCTCAGCGCGTATGGCCTAAATCTACGTCGATGTTACTGGACAGTAGCTCTAAGGGGAAACTAAGGACGCCGCGACGCGCAGACAAATTTCGATAACTCTTTGGTCGGCACCTCTTAACCAGCCGCAAGTTAAGGTCTGACCATGCGTCGGATCGGGATTCTGGCCGGGTTGGTGTCCACGACGCTCGTCGCGGGCTTGGTGGCGTGTGGCTCGAAGACGCCGTCGTCGTCACCCGGTCAATCGCCGTCGCCGACGGGCTCGATCGTGGTGTTCGCCGCGGCCTCACTCAAGCCCGCGTTCACCCAGCTCAGTCAGCAGTTCAAAACCGACAATCCCGGCAGCGGTGTCGAATTCGAATTCGCGGGCTCCTCCGAACTCGCCACGCAGTTGACGCAGGGCGCGAGCGCCGACGTCTTCGCGTCGGCGGATACCGCCCAGATGGACGTCGTCATCAAGGCCGGGTTGCTGGCCGGGAGCCCGACGAATTTCGCCGCCAACACGCTGGTCATCGTCACCGCGCCGGGCAATCCGCGCAACATCGGCTCCTTTGCCGACCTGGCCAAACCGGGAACCAGCGTCGTGGTCTGTCAGAAGCCGGTGCCCTGCGGAGCGGCGACCCTGCGCATCGAGAACAGCACCGGGGTGCACCTCAACCCGGTCAGCGAGGAACCCAGCGTGAGCGATGTCCTCAACAAGGTCACCAGCGGTCAGGCGGACGCCGCGCTGGTCTATGTCACGGACGCGAAGAACGCCAAGGACAAAGTCGCGACGGTCAACTTTCCCGAGGCCGCCGGCGCGGTCAACGTCTACCCCATCGGGGTATTGAAAAAGGCGCCGCAGGCGGCGACGGCGCAGAAGTTCGTGACCCTGGTGACGTCGGATGCGGGCCAGAAGATCCTGGCGCAGTCGGGCTTCGCAAAACCCTGATCGTGCGCCGACCCACGAACCTGCCCCGGTGGGTATTTGTCCCCGCCGCCGTCGGGGCCGCCTTCGTGGTGTTGCCGCTGCTGGCGATCGCGATCAAGGTTGATTGGCCGAATTTCTGGTCGCTGATCACCAGCTCGTCGTCGCAGACCGCGCTGCTGCTCAGCCTCAAGACCGCGGCCGCGAGCACCGTGTTGTGCGTGCTCCTGGGCGTGCCGATGGCCCTGGTGCTGGCCCGCAGCACGGCGCTGCTGGTCCGGCTGCTGCGGCCGCTGATCCTGCTGCCGCTGGTGCTGCCGCCGGTGGTGGGCGGCATCGCGTTGCTCTACGCATTCGGGCGGCTCGGATTGATCGGGCAGTACCTGGAGGCCGCCGGGATCAGCATCGCCTTCAGCACCACCGCCGTGGTGCTGGCCCAGACGTTTGTCTCGTTGCCGTTTCTGGTGATCTCCCTCGAGGGCGCGGCCCGCACCGCGGGATCCGACTATGAGGTGGTCGCCGCGACGCTCGGGGCACGGCCGAGCACGGTGTGGTGGCGGGTCACCCTGCCGCTGCTGTTGCCGGGTTTGATGTCCGGCGCGGTGCTGGCGTTCGCCCGTTCGTTGGGGGAATTCGGCGCGACGCTGACCTTCGCGGGCTCGCGCGAGGGGGTCACCCGCACCCTGCCGCTGGAGATCTACCTGCAACGCGTGACCGACGCGAATGCCGCTGTGGCACTGTCGATTCTGCTCGTCGCGGTGGCCGCGCTGGTGGTACTCGGGCTGGGTGCTCGCCGGCTGACCGGAACAGACGCGAGGTAGCGGGGCCGTGAGCGAGTTGCAGCTTCGCGCGGTGGTCGCCGACCGCCAGTTGGATGTGGAGTTCTCGGTGTCTGCAGGCGAGGTACTCGCCGTGCTCGGACCCAACGGCGCGGGTAAGTCGACCGCCCTGCACGTCATCGCCGGCCTGGTTCACCCCGATGAGGGAGTCGTGCGGCTGGGGGATCGGGTGTTGACCGACACGGCCGCCGGGATCGATGTGGCGACGCACGACCGCCGGGTCGGGCTGTTGTTACAGGACCCGCTGCTGTTTCCGCACCTGAGCGTCGCCGCCAACGTGGCGTTCGGGCCGCACAGCCGTCGCGGCCTCTTCCGGTCTGCTCGCGCCGACGAGAAGCAGGTGGCCCTGCGCTGGCTGCGCGAGGTGGACGCCGAGCAGTTCGCCGACCGCAAACCGCGGCAGCTGTCCGGCGGTCAGGCCCAGCGGGTGGCGATCGCGCGAGCGTTGGCCGCCGAGCCCGATGTGCTGCTGCTCGACGAACCGCTGACCGGCCTGGACGTCGGGGCCGCCGCGGCTATCCGGGCGGTGTTGCGCACCGCCGTCGCCCGCAGCGGCTGCGCGGTCATCCTGATCACCCACGATCTGCTCGACGTGTTCACCCTGGCCGATCGGGCGCTGGTGCTCGAGGGCGGGAAGATCGCCGAAGTCGGACCGGTGCCCGAGGTGCTCACCGCGCCGCGCAGCCATTTCGGTGCCCGCATCGCGGGCGTCAATCTGGTCAACGGAACCATCGGGCCGGACGGCTCGCTGCACACCCGCACCGGCGTCCACTGGTACGGGACGCCCGCCGAGCGGCTGGGCGCCGAGCTGACCAGCGGACAGGATGCGATCGCGGTGTTCCCGCCGACGGCGGTGGCCGTTTACCGCGACCTGCCGCACGGCAGTCCCCGCAACTGCGTCGACCTCACCGTGGCGGAGCTAGACGTTCGCGGACCCGCGGTCGTGGTACGCGCCCAGGAGCAGCCCGACGGAGCCCCGGGATTGGCCGCCGAGATCACCGTCGACGCCGCCGCCGAGCTGCGGCTGACACCCGGAGACCGGGTGTGGTTTTCGGTCAAAGCGCTCGAAGTGTCGCTGTATCCGGCCGCACCGCGACACACCGACCCGCGGTGAACTGCGCAGACCTGACGTAGGTCGCGCTCCGGCAACATCGCGAAAACCGCCTCGCATCGCCAGCACGGCACCCTTGCGTCACAGCGGTAACACGGTAGGTTCGTCGCCATGGATCAGGTGGACACAAACTCGCAACGGCGCAAAGGTTTGTGGGCGACGCTGGCGATCGCCACGGTGGCCAGTGCCAGTGCCGTCACCTTCGCGTTGCCGGCCCCCGCGAATGCCGATCCCGAGGTCCCGACTCCGGTTCCGGCAACGACCACCGCACCGGCCCCGGCCGGTGCACCCGCGCCGACGACCGCGGCGCCAGTGCCGGGCGCGTCACCGGCCCCCGCCGGTCAACCGGCACCAGGCGACCCGAACGCGCCGGTGCCCCCGCCGGCTCCGCCGGTCGATCCGAACGCGCCTCCTGCGCCGCCGCCCGTCGACCCGAACGCCGCCCGAGTCACCAACGTGGTCGGTGGGTTCAGCTACCTGCTTCCCGGCGGCTGGGCCGAGTCGGACGCCTCGCACCTCGACTATGGCTCGGCGCTGCTCAGCAAGATGATCGGTCCGCCGCCGCAGCCCGGTCAGCCGGCGCCGGTCGCGAACGACACTCGCATCGTGATGGGTCGCCTGGACCAAAAGCTTTATGCCAGTGCGGAAGCCAACGACGGCAAGGCCGCCGTGCGGCTGGGCTCGGACATGGGTGAGTTCTTCATGCCGTATCCGGGCACCCGGATCAACCAGGAATCCGGCCCGCTCACCGGTGCCAACGGGATCACCGGGAGCTCGTCGTTCTACGAGGTCAAGTTCAGCGATCCGAGCAAGCCGAACGGACAAATCTGGACTGGCGTCGTCAGCGCGCCCAACGCGGCCACCGCCGGACCACCCCAGCGCTGGTTTGTGGTGTGGCTCGGGACCGGCAACAACCCGGTAGACAAGGTCGGGGCCAAAGCGTTGGCCGAGTCGATCCTGCCGTTCACCGCGCCGGCAGCAGCGGCGCCGGCTCCCGGCGCGCCTGGTCCGGCTCCGGGAGCTCCGGCCCCGGGTGCCCCCGCACCGGCCGCACCGGGCCAGGCACCCGCGAGCGAGGTCACTCCGACCCCGAGCCCCACGCCGCAGCAGACGCTTCCCGCCTGACCCACCATCGGGAGACCCGCATGCGCGTCATAGCAACTTCCGAGTACCTCGCCCTTGCCCCGCCGACGGCAGTGAGTTGGTTCGCCTACCTCGTCATCGGCGGATTCGCCGGCTGGATCGCCGGAAAGATCGTGAAAGGCGGCGGCGCCGGCATCTTGCTGAACATCGTCGTCGGCGTGATCGGCGGGTTCATCGGCGGGATGCTGCTCAGCTGGCTGCACTTCGATGTGGAACACGGCCGCAGATGGTTCACGTTCTTCACCGCGCTGCTGGGCTCGGTGATCCTGCTCTGGATCGTCGGCTTGGTGCGAAAGCGCTAAGCCTCGGCACCACAAGACATGTCGCGAATCGGCGATGAGGTTGAGCTGACCACCGCGGGGTATACGGTCCAGGTCCCCTTGTCAGCTAATACCGAAGGAGCCGGTCATGATTATGCACATCATCTGGCTGATCGTCTTGGGCCTCGTCGTCGGCTTGATTGCGCGGCTACTGGTGCCGGGCAAGCAGCCGATGGGCTGGGTCGCCACCGTGCTGCTCGGCATCGTCGGCTCGTATGTCGGCGGCACCCTGGGCAGCATCGTCTTCCCGCCGCACCAATTCGACATTCACCCACCCATCCAGCACTCGTTCCTGGGTGCGCTGGTCGGCGCGGTGATCCTGCTGTTGATCTACAAGTTCGCCACCTCGCGCACCAAGACGTTATAGAGGTCCTTGTGCTCATGCGGATCGGCGACGCATAGCGGCATTATCGGGTGATGGCCCCGCAGGCGACCACCACGACGATGACCGCGTGGCGGGTGCATCGGCCCGGGCCGATGGACACCAACCCGCTGGAGCGGGTCACCACCGAAGTGCCGCGGCCCGCGCCTTCCGAGTTGCTGGTGGCCGTGCGCGCCTGCGGGGTGTGCCGCACCGACCTGCACGTGACCGAGGGTGATCTTCCGGTGCACCGCGAGCACGTCACCCCCGGCCACGAGGTCGTGGGGGAGGTGGTCGAGGTCGGTGCCGACGCCGGAGACGGGTTCGGCGTGGGGGATCGGGTCGGCATCGCCTGGCTGCGCCACACCTGCGGTGTGTGCAAGTACTGTCGGCGCGGCGACGAGAACCTCTGCCCGCAATCCCGCTACACCGGCTGGGACGCCGACGGCGGATACGCCGAATTCGCGACGGTCCCAGCGGCTTTCGCACACCACCTGCCGAGTGGCTACAGCGACAGCGAGCTCGCGCCGCTGTTGTGCGCCGGCATCATCGGGTACCGCTCACTGCTGCGGGCCGAGCTACCGCCGGGTGGCCGGCTGGGTCTCTACGGCTTCGGCGGAAGCGCGCACATCACCGCGCAGGTCGCGTTGGCGCAGGGTGCCGAGGTGCACGTGATGACCCGCGGCGAGCAGGCCCGCAAGCTGGCGCTGAAGCTGGGTGCTGCGTCGGCCCAGGGTGCCGCGGATCCGCCACCGGTGCCGCTGGACGCCGCGATCCTGTTCGCCCCGGTCGGCGATCTGGTGCTGCCCGCCTGCGAAGCGCTGGACCGCGGCGGCACCCTGGCGATCGCCGGGATTCACCTGTCGGATATCCCGGCCCTGAACTATCAGCGTCACCTGTTCCAGGAACGCCAAATTCGCTCGGTCACGTCGAACACCCGGGCCGACGCGCGGGAGTTTCTCGACTTCGTGGGGCGCCATCGCATCGAGGTGACGACGCCGGAGTATCCACTCGGGCAAGCCGACCAGGCGCTGGCCGATCTCAGTGCGGGCCGCATCGCCGGTGCCGCGGTGCTGCTGGTGTAGCGCGGCTCAGGCCGACAGATGCCAGACCAGGGCCGCGGCCAGCGCGCCCAGCCCGTTCAGTGACCAGTGCAGCGCGATCGGCGCGATCAGGCTGCCACTGCGCCGGCGCAACCAGCTGAAGACGAAGCCCGCGCTGCCCGTCGCCAGCACCGCCAGGGTCACCCCGGCCGCCATCCCGACGAAGCCGCCGCCGAACAGCCGCGTGAAGCCGACGTTGTGACTGGTCAGCCCCAGCGAGGTGGCGACGTGCCAGAGCCCGAACAACAACGAGCCGACAAGCGCGACCCCGCGAAACCCCCAGGCCCGATGCAGCGCGCCGTGCAACGCGCCGCGGAAGGCCAGCTCCTCGGGGATCACGGTTTGCAGCGGAATGATGACCATCGAGGCGATCAGCGCACCGGAGACCGTCGCGTAGTGGTTGTTCAGGAACATCGGCCGTGTCATGGGCAGCAGTACACCGACGGCGATCACCGACGCCACCACGGCGACGGCGGCGAGCGCGTAACCCATGCCGGAGCGCCAGTGTTCGCGGCCCAGGCCCAGGTCGGCCCAGTCCAGACCCGAGGAGCGCATCAACAGCACCAGTCCCACGGCGGCCACCGGCACGGTCGCGACGCTGGCCCACGGCGTGGTGAAGTGCGCGATCAGGTTCGTCAGGACCAGCACCGCGACGACGACGCCGATATCGAAGTACAGCCGCAGCCGGTGCAGCGCCGACAGTTGCGACACCATCGGGTGAAGGTCAACGGCATCGAAGGCCGTTGCGGCGTGCTCAGACATCCCGGCCGAGTTTACCTGCACGTCGTTGCCGCCCAGGTCACATCGATTCCCACTTCCACTGCGCGATCTGCGGGTCGTCCTCGCCGTGCTCGCGCGTGTAGCGCCGGGCGTCCAGCCGCGCATCGGCCATTCGCTGCCGAAGCAGCGCGGCCCGGCCGGCCAGGCCGTCCACCCGGTCGATGACGTCCATGACCAAATGGAAGCGGTCGAGGTCGTTGAGCATCACCATGTCGAACGGCGTCGTCGTGGTGCCCCGCTCCTTGAATCCGCGCACGTGGAACTGCGCGTGATTGGCGCGGCGATAGGCGAGCCGGTGGATCAGCCACGGATAGCCGTGATAGGCGAAGATGACCGGCTTGTCGCGGGTGAACAGCGCGTCGAATTCCTTGTCCGGCAACCCATGTGGATGCTCGGAGTCCGGCTGCAGGCGCATCAGGTCGACGACGTTGACCACCCGCACCGCCAGGTCGGGCAGTTCGCGGCGCAGGATGTCGGCGGCGGCCAACGTCTCCAGAGTGGGGACGTCCCCGGCGCACGCCAGCACCACGTCGGGCTCCCCGGTCGCGGTGCTCGCCCACTCCCAGATCCCCAGCCCGCGGGTGCAGTGCGCGATCGCGTCGTCCATGTCGAGGTAGGCCAGGGCGGGTTGCTTGCCGGCGACGATGACGTTGATGTAGTCGCGGCTGCGCAGGCAGTGGTCGGCCACCGAGAGCAGCGTGTTGCCGTCCGGCGGCAGGTACACCCGCACGACCTCAGCACGTTTGTTGGCGACCAGGTCGATGAACCCGGGGTCCTGATGCGAGGCGCCGTTGTGGTCCTGCCGCCACACGTGCGAGCTCAACAAGTAGTTCAGCGACGCGATCGGCCTTCGCCAGGGCAGTTCGCGGCTGGTGGACAGCCATTTCGCGTGCTGGTTCATCATCGAGTCGACGATGTGCACGAACGCCTCGTAGCAGTTGAACAGCCCGTGCCGGCCGGTCAGCAGATAGCCCTCCAACCAGCCCTGGCACAGGTGCTCGGACAGCACCTCCATCACCCGGCCGTCGGGCGCCAGGTGGTCGTCGTCGGGCTCGGTCTCGGACAGCCAGACCTTGCCCGTCGCCTCGAACACTGCGGAGAGCCGATTGGACGCCGTTTCGTCGGGCCCCATCAGCCGGAAGCGGTCCAGGTTTCCGGTGATGACATCGCGCAGGAACGTCCCCAGCACGCGGGTGGCCTCGTGGGTCGTCGTCGCCGGCTCGGGGACCTGCACTGCGTAGTCGCGAAAGTCCGGCAGATCCAGCTCGCGCAGCAACAGCCCGCCGTTGGCATGCGGGTTCGCGCTCATCCGCCGCTGGCCCGTAGGCGACAGCTCGCGCAGTTCCGGGCGCAGCGCGCCGCGGGAGTCGAACAGCTCGTCGGGCGCATAACTGCGCAGCCACTCTTCCAGCTGCGCGCGGTGAGCGGGGTTGTCGTGGGTCTCGGCCAGTGGCACCTGGTGTGCGCGCCAGGTGCCCTCGACGTGTTTGCCGTCGACCACCTTGGGCCCGGTCCAGCCTTTCGGGGTGCGCAGCACGATCATCGGCCACACCGGCCGCTCGGTCGTCTCGCCACTGCGCGCGGCCCGCCGAATCGCCACGATGTCGTCGAACGCGTCATCGAGCGCGGCGGCCAGCTCGCGGTGCACGGTGGCCGGGTCGTCGCCGGCCACCGTGATCGGCCGGTAGCCGTAACCGCGCAACAGTGATTCGAGTTCGGTGTGCGGGATGCGGGCCAGCACAGTCGGATTGGCGATCTTGTAGCCATTGAGGTGCAGGATCGGCAGTACGGCCCCGTCGACGGCCGGATTGAGGAACTTGTTCGAATGCCAGCCGGCCGCCAGCGGTCCGGTCTCGGCCTCGCCGTCACCGATCACGCACGCGACCACCAGATCGGGGTTGTCGAACGCGGCGCCGAACGCATGCACCAGCGCGTAGCCGAGTTCGCCGCCTTCGTGGATCGACCCCGGGGTCTGCGCGGCGACATGGCTGGGAATACCACCGGGGAAGGAGAACTGCCGGAACAGCCGGCGCAGGCCCTCGGCGTCCTCGCGGATGCCGCTGTACACCTCGGTGTAGGTGCCCTCGAGGTAGGCGTTGGCCACCAGGCCCGGACCGCCGTGACCCGGTCCGGTGACGTAGATGACGCTGGCGTCGCGGTTGCGGATGATCCGGTTCAGGTGCGCGTAGACGAGGTTGAGCCCGGGGGTGGTGCCCCAGTGCCCGAGCAGCCGGGGTTTGACGTGTTCAGCCGCCAGCGGCTCGGTGAGCAGGGGGTTGTCCAGCAGATAGATCTGCCCGACCGACAGGTAGTTGGCGGCACGCCAATACTTGTCGATCAGGATGAGTTCGTCGTCGGAGAGTGCTTCGGGTGCGGTTGTCTGGGTTTGCAAGCTCACCTGCCCGATTCTCCGCGCCGCCGATGACGGCCGCTAGGAGCGAAAGTCACTCCTCGCCGCGAGCACGGGACTCGTAGGCCTGGCGCTTGTCGACGTCGATGTCGTCGGTGAAGACGTGCTCACCACCCATGACGCGGTTCAGCCCCTCGGAGACCACCCGCGGCAGGAACTTCTGCGACGCGATCAGCGCACCGGCCGCCTTGGTGACCCGCACCCGCGGCTTGGGGTGGGCGACCAGCCCGACGATCGCGTCGGCGATGTCGGACGGCTCGGCGTTCCGGAATCCCTTCATGCCCGCGGTGCCCGCGACCAGTTCGGTGTTCACGAACGTCGGCAACACCATCGAAAACTTGACGCCGGCGGGCCGGTACTCCAGCCGGGCGGCATCGGTGAAGCCGATCACGGCGTGCTTGCTGGCGCCGTAGGTCGCCAGACCGACGGAGTAGATCTCGCCGGCTAGCGACGCGACGTTGATGACGTGGCCCTGGCCGCGGGGGACCATGCGCTGCACCGCCAGCTTGCTGCCCAGCATCACGCCGTAGACGTTGATGTCCAGAATGCGCCGGGTGACGGCGTCCGGCTCGTCGATGATGCGGCCGATCGGCATGATGCCGGCATTGTTGACCAGCACGTCGATCGGGCCGAGTTGGCGTTCGACCTCGTCGAGAAATTCCGAAAACGAGTGCGGGTCGGTGACATCGAGCTTGCCGTACACGTCGAGGCCGAGCGCGGCGCCCGACTCCTTGACCCTGACCTCGTCGATGTCGCCGATCGCGACCTTGGCACCCAGGTTGTGCAGCGCGGTCGCGGTGGCCAGCCCGATTCCCCGTGCGCCGCCGGTGATCACGATGACCTTGCCCTGGACTTTGAGACCAATGGATGCCGTGTCTGCCATCTCCCCAGCACAGCACTCGGCGTCGGGCGACGCAATGACACGGCCGATGTCAGGCGTCGATACTGCAACGATGACCAGCGTGCGACGAGCCGTCCCGGCCGACGCGCATGACGCGGCCCGAGTCCATGTCCGGTCGTGGCAGTGGGCCTTCCAAGGACTGCTCGCCCAGGAATATCTCGACAGCCTCGATCCGGACGCCTGGGCTGAGCGATACACGTTCGGCCGCATGGGGTTTCAGCAACCGTCCACCCAGGTCGCGGTGGACGGTTCGACCGTGTGCGGCCTGGTCACCACCGACCTGTGCCGCGACGACGACCTGACGAATTTCGGTGAGCTGATGGAGATCTACGTCGATCCGGCATACCTGCACACCGGCGTCGGCCGCTTGCTGATGACCGCCGCCCGAACGCAGCTGCGCGGTGTGGGCGTCACGTCGGCTGCCCTGTGGGTGCTGGACGGCAATGCCCGCGCTCGACGGTTCTACGAGCGCGACGGCTGGCGCTGCGATGGATCGCAACGCACCTCGACCTACGGCGACGTGCCCGTGGGCGAAGTGCGCTATCAATGCACGCTCTAGCGCAACGTCAACCAGGCCAGGCTCCCCGCCCCGAACAGCGCGCAGTAGATGGCGAACGGGATCAGGGTGCGGGTTTCGAAGTACCGGGTGAGGTAGCGCACGGCGAGGTAGGCGCAGACGAACGAGGCGAGGCTGCCCGCCAAAACCTGGCCACCGATCCCGGCGCCCATCGGCCCGAACAGCTCGGGGATCTTGTACACCCCGGCAGCCAGGATGATCGGCGTGGCCAGCAGAAAGGAGAAGCGGGCAGCGTCTTCGTGGGATAGGCCGCGCCACAGACCCGCCACAATCGTGATGCCGGATCGACTGATACCGGGAAGCAACGCCAGGATCTGAGCGCTGCCGATCAACACGCCACGACCCAGCGGCACCTCGGCGAGCCGGTTGTCGACGGCTTCGCCGGTATGCGCGGATCGGTCGTCGGCGACATCCTGGTCTGCCGGGGCCGCCACCGCGCGGCGGCGCAGCACCTCGCCCGCGTAGAGGGCAATTCCGTTGAGCAGCAGGAAGGCCGCCGCGGGAATCGGTTTGCCCAGCGTGGTGCGAAACAGCTTTTCCAGGAACAGGCCCGCCAGGCCCACCGGGATGGTGGCGCCCACGATCAGCCAGGCCAACCGCTCGTCGGGAGTCTGGATTCGTCGATGCCGCGCCGAGGACACGAATCCGGACAGCACCCGCAGCCAGTCCCGCCAGAAGAACACCAGCAGTGCGGCGGCGGTGGCCACGTGCAGGCCGACGATGAACGCCAGGTACGGCGATTGGGGTGCGGAGACGTCCAAGTCGCGCGCCCAGTGGCCGCCGACCAGCGCCGGCACCAAGATCGAGTGGCCGAGGCTGGAGACCGGAAATAGTTCGGTCACGCCCTGCGCGGCGCCGACCAAAAGGGCTTCGACATAACTCAAGTGCGCGCTCAGGACCCTATCTCTCCATTCCGGCGTGTCGGACGACAAACTACGCAGCGTAGCCGGTCGGCGCTGCTCATCCGAACCAGGTTGAGCGGCTGTGCATTTGGCCGCGGCGGGCCGGTACGGTGGGCGAATGGCCGACAGGTTGCTCGCCGGGGTGCGCGTCGTCGACGTGTCGGGTGGCGTCACCGACACGGTGACCCGGCTGCTCGCCGACCTGGGCGCCGACGTCGTCAAGGTGGAGCCCCCGGGCGGCAGCCCTGCTCGCGACGACCGGCCGACGCTGGCCGGCGCCAGCATCCCGTTCGCCGTGCACAACGCCAACAAGCGCGGCGTGGTGCTGGATTCGCGCGACGACGACGACCGCCGCGGCTTCTTCGAGCTCGTCGAGGGTGCCGACATCGTCGTCGATGCCGGGGCGCAGGCCGTCGCGTTCGGGACTTCGGGCGCCGAGTTGGCCGATCGCTATCCGCATCTGGTCGTGCTGTCGATCACGGACTTCGGCGCGACCGGTCCGCGCGCGTCGTGGCGCGCGACCGACCCGGTGCTGTTCGCGATGTCCGGTGCGCTGTCGCGATCCGGACCGACCATCGGCACCCCGGTGTTGCCGCCCGACGGCATCGCCTCGGCCACCGCCGCCGTGCAGGCGGCCTGGGCCGCGCTCGTCGCGTATTACGACAGACTGCGTTGCGGCACAGGCGATTACATCGACTTCTCTCGCTTCGACGCGGTCGTCATGGCGCTCGACCCGGCGTTCGGCGCGCATGGTCAGGCCACTGCCGGACAGCGCACCAGCGCGTGGCGGGGGCGCCCGAAAAACCAGGACCCCTACCCGATCTGTCCGTGCCGGGACGGCTATGTCCGGCTCTGCGTCATGGCGCCGCGGCAGTGGCGCGGCCTGCGCCGCTGGCTGGGGGAGCCGGAGGAATTTCAGGATCCCAGCTACGACACGCTGGGTGCGCGGTTCGCGGCGTGGCCGCAGATCAGCATGCTGGTCGACGCGCTGTTCGCCGACAAGACGATGAAGGAGCTGGTTGCCGAGGGCCAGGCGCACGGCGTCCCGATCTCCGCGGTGCTGACGCCGTCGCGGATCCTGGCCTCCGAGCACTTCCAGGCCGTGGGCGCGATCACGAATGCCGAGCTCGTCCCCGGGGTACACACCGACGTGCCGACCGGATACTTCGTGGTCGACGATGAACGCTCCGGCTTCCGGACTCCGGCACCGGCCGTCGGAGCCGACGAACCGCACTGGCTGGCCGACCCGGTGGCGGCAGCACCGTCTGGCCGGGCCGGCGAGTATCCGTTCAAAGACTTGAGAATCCTCGATCTGGGCGTGATCGTGGCCGGCGGAGAACTCAGCCGGCTCTACGGTGACCTGGGCGCCGAGGTGATCAAGGTCGAAAGCGCCAACTATCCCGACGGGTTGCGGCAATCGCGGGTCGGCGCCGTGATGAGCGAGTCGTTCGCCTGGACGCACCGCAATCACCTGGCGCTGGGCCTCGACCTGCGTAGCGAGCAAGGCAAACAGATCTTCCGCCGACTGGTCGCCGAGGCCGACGCGGTGTTCGCCAACTTCAAGCCGGGAACCCTTACCTCGCTTGGGTTTTCGTTCGACACGCTGCGCGAGATCAACCCCCGCATCGTGCTCGCGGGCAGCAGCGCCTTCGGAAACCGGGGGCCATGGAGCAGGCGGATGGGCTACGGCCCGCTGGTCCGCGCCACCACCGGCGTGACCAGCCTCTGGACATCGGAGGAAGCGTCCGAAGAAGCCCGCGCCGCCGGCGCCCGGCATGCGTTCTACGACGCGACGACGATCTTCCCCGACCACATCGTGGGACGGGTCACCGCAATCGCCGCGCTGGCCGCCCTGATCCGGCGCGATCGGACCGGCGAGCCGGCCCACGTACACATCTCGCAGGCCGAGGTCGTCGTCAATCAGCTGGACACCCTGTACGTCACCCAGGCCGCTTTGGGAGCCGGCGTCGCCGAGGTCTGCGACGACACCAGCGTGCACGCGGTCTACCCGTGCGCCGGCGATGACGAATGGTGTGCCATCTCGATCCGCTCAGATAGCGAATGGCACAGTCTCACAGCACTTTTCGAGCAGCCTGCACTGGCTGACGATCCGCGCTTCGCGACCGGGGAGTCGCGGACGGCTCATCGCGCGGAGTTGGTTCGGCTGCTCTCCGCCTGGACCAGCACGCATACCCCGAGACACGCCGCCGAGGCGCTGCAGGCGGCCGGCGTTCCGGCCGGCCCGATGAACCGCCCGCCGGACGTTCTGCAGGACCCGCAGCTGATCGAGCGTCAGCTACTCAGCGACATGGTGCATCCGCTGGTCGAACGGCCGCTGCCGGCCGAGACCGGGCCGGCGCCGTTTCACCACATCCCGCCGGCCCCACAACGTCCCGCGCCGCTGCCGGGTCAGGACACCCGCGAGCTCTGTCGAAAACTACTTGGCATGAGCACCGAGGAGATCGACCGACTCATCGCCGATCAGGTGCTCTTCGCGGCCGCCGACAGCGCGTAGTCACACCGCCGGCCGGGCCCGCGCCGTCGCCAAGATAAGTTCGTCCCATGCCTGTCGACCCCAAAACACCCGTGCTGATCGGGTACGGCCAGGTCAACCACCGTGACGAGATCAACCCGGAAACACGTTCGGTCGAACCCGTCGACCTGATGGTCGCCGCGGCCCGGGAAGCCGCCGCTGCCCAGGTCCTCGAGGCCGTGGACTCCATCCGGGTGGTGAACGTCCTGTCGGCGACCTACCGCGACGCCGGGCTGCTGGTCGGCGAGCGGATCGGCGCGAGGGAGTTCACCACGCTGTACAGCCCGGTCGGCGGCAACGTGCCGCAGACGCTGCTGAACCAGGCCTGCCTGGACATCCAGCAGGGCCGCGCCGGCGTGGTGCTGCTCACCGGCGCCGAAACCTGGCGCACCAGGCGAGGATTGAAGGCCAAGGGGGGCCGGCTCGAGTGGACGGCTCAGGATGATTCCGTGCCGATGGCACAGGTCAGCGGCGAGGACGTCCCGATGGCCGGCGACGCGGAGATCAGGATCAAGCTGGACCGGCCGGCCTACGTCTACCCGCTGTTCGAGCAGGCGCTGCGTATCGCCAACGGCGAGTCGGTCGAGGACCACGGCAACCGCATCGGCGAGTTGTGGGCCCGCTTCAACGCCGTCGCGGTGGGCAATCCGCACGCCTGGATCCACAAGCCGTCGACCGCGGCCGAGATCTCGCGGCCCGGCCCGCAGAACCGGATGATCAGCTGGCCCTATACGAAGCTGATGAACTCCAACAACATGGTGGATCAGGGTGCCGCGTTGATCCTGACGTCGGTCGAGCGGGCCGAACGCCTGGACATCCCCGCCGAACAGTGGATTTATCCGCACGCCGGCACCGACGCCTACGACACGCCCTCGATCGCCGAGCGCGACGAGCTGCACCGTTCCACGGCCATCCGGATCGCCGGCGCGCGGGCGCTGGAGCTCGCCGGCGTGGGGATCGACGATGTCGACTACGTCGACCTGTACTCGTGCTTCCCGTCCGCCGTTCAGGTGGCGGCGGCCGAGCTCGGATTGAGCACCGACGACCCCGCCCGCCCGCTGACCGTCACGGGTGGGCTGACGTTCGCCGGCGGCCCGTGGAGCAATTACGTGATGCACTCGATTGCCACCGTGGCCGAACTACTGGTGGCCAATCCCGGACGACGCGCCCTGATCACCGCGAACGGCGGCTATCTGACCAAGCACAGCTTCGGGGTTTACAGCACCGAACCACCGGCCGAATTCCGTTGGGAAAACCTGCAATCCGTGGTGGAGCGGGAGCCGACCCGGGAAGGGTTGGTGCAGTGGGAAGGTGTCGGCACGGTCGAATCGTGGACGACGCCGTTCGATCGTGACGGACAGCCCCAGAAGGCTTTCGTTGCTGTGCGCACGCCCGACGGGTCCCGGGCGCTCGCGGTCATCGCCGACCCCGACGCGGCGCAGGCAACTGTTCGTGAAGACATCGGTGGCGCCAAGGTCGCCGTCGCCGGGGACGGCAGCGCCACGCTGCGATAGCCCAGGCCGGAAATAAAATCCCAGGCCAGAGCACTGTAATCGGCGTAACAGTCGCGCTCTGATAGTGGCGCGCATATTGTCGGAGTGGACGTTGGGGGAGGTGAGCCCAGGTGCACATCCTGGTTACCGACGCCACCGGCACCGTCGGGCGGCTGGTTGCACGGCAGCTGATTGCTGCCGGGCATTCGGTCGCCGGCATTTCTGAGCATCCCGACGCTCGTCTGGACCCGGCGGTCGAGTTCGTCTGCGCACCGCTGAGCGACCCCGTCCTGCAAGAACTGGCCGACGAAGCCGACGCGGTGATTCATCTGGCCCCGGTCGAAGCGGACGCACCCGGCAGCGCCGGCATCAACGGGGTGGCGCATGTGACGCATGCGGCCGGCCGCGCCGGTGCCCGCCTGCTGTTCGTGTCCCAAGCCGCGGGGTCCCCGCAGGTGTACGAGCCCGCCGAGGACCTGGTGTCCACGAGTCTGGGGCCGAGTCTGATCATCCGGATCGCGCCGCCGGTGGGCCGCCAGCTCGACTGGATGGTGTGCCGTACCGTGGCGACCCTGCTGCGTACCAAGGTCTCGGCGCAGCCGATGCGGGTGCTGCACCTCGACGACCTGGCGCGCTTTCTGGTCTTTGCGCTGAATACCGACCGCACCGGCGTGGTGGATCTGGCCACTCCGGACACCACCAACGTGGTGACCGCGTGGCGATTGTTGCGCGCCGTCGATCCCCGGTCCCGGAGTCACCGGATTCGCAGCTGGTCGCAACTGATTCCTCCGGTGGATATTGTTGCCGTACAAGAGGATTGGATGTTCGAGTTCGGCTGGCCGGCGTTCGACGCGGTCGCCGATACCGCGCGGGGGCTCGTCGGTCGCAGACTGGGTCCTGACGGTGCGACCAGCCACGGGGTGCAGATGGCGCTTCCCGTGGAGGTTATCCCGCGCCCCGCGCCGTCCGACGAGTTGCGCAGCGCCGCACCGGACGGCATCGAGGGCGAGTTCGACGACCGCATCGACCCGCGGTTCCCGGTCTTTGCCACCAACGGCCTCACCGAGGCGCTGCCCGGGATCTTGACCCCGATAACCCTGGATGTTCAGTTGAGCGGGCTGCGCACCGCCAGCCGGGTGATGGGTCAGGCGCTGGCGTTGGGCGGTGTGGTGGATGACGAATGGGGCAGCAGGGCCATCGCGGTCTTCGGTCACCGGCCCTATGTCGGGGTGTCGGCCAACGTCGTCGCCGCCCACCAGCTGCTCGGCTGGGACGACGAGGCCCTGATCGAGCGCGCCCTGCTCGATCAGCCGCAGGTCGGTGACGTGCTGCCGTTCGGTCAGCCCCGGCTGGCGGCCGGAGCGCTCGGGTCGGTAGCCAAGGCGGTCGCCACGACACGGTCGCTGGCTCTGATGCGCCACCTCAAGGCCGACACCCGGGCGTATAGCACCGCCGCGAAAGTCGAACATTGGGATGCCACGCAATTGGGCCTGTTGCCCGACGCGGGCCTTGGCGTGCGAGTCCGGTTGCTGCGGGACCGCATTCACCAAGGCTGGATTCTTACGGCGCTCTGGTTGATCGACTCCGGTGTCACCGCGGCGGCACTGGAGCACACCGCGGCGGGCTCCCGGGTGCCCGGAGTGAGCGCAATCATGGAAAGCGACCGCGTCGCCGACGAGATCGCCGGGCTGACAGCGGCGCTACGTGCCGACCCGCCGCTGCGGGCGATGGCCCAGGAAGGCAACCTCGCCAGCATTCGCGCGCTGTCGCCCCCCACCGCCGCCCTGCTGGATGCGGCGATCGCCAAGATCGGCCACCGTGGGCCCGGGGAAGGTGAGCTGGCCAGCCGAGTCTTCAGCGACGACCCGGCGATGCTGTTGATGGCGGCCGCCGAGACGGCCGGTGAGCCCTGCGAGCCAGACCCGCCCGTGACGCTGGGCCGGCGAATCGCCAC
The DNA here is from genome assembly GCF_026625985.1 of Mycobacterium sp. Aquia_213. NCBI lineage: Bacteria > Bacillati > Actinomycetota > Actinomycetes > Mycobacteriales > Mycobacteriaceae > Mycobacterium > Mycobacterium sp. Aquia_213. The sequence goes on along the minus strand of NZ_CP113116.1, from coordinate 2,838,491 downwards.
CAACGCCCGGATTTCGCGCGAGCTTGCCCACGACACCACGATGCGGTTCACGCATGAGCTGCGAATGACGTTGCGCGAGCTAGGATCTCGCCGGGTCACAGCCGACCTCATCGATGTCGCCGATGACGTGAATTACCTGACCTGCGATGAACTGGTCACGATGCCGGCCGACGCCCGGTTACGGATCAAACGCCGCCGCGCCGAACGCGAACGGCTGCAGGCGCAGCACCCGCCGGAAGTCATCGATCATGACTGGGTGCCGGCTGACCGAACGTCAGCCCAGGAGATCAGCGAGGGGTGAGGACGGGTCGGCCAGCTTGTCGGGGTCGACGGCGGACTTGGACCGGATCAGGGCCTTGACGTCGTCGAGCACATCCCAGATGTTGACATTCATCCCGGCCAGTACCCGGTTCTCGCCGTCGAGCCAAAACGCGACGAACTCGCGCCCGGCGACGTCGCCACGGAAGACCACCCGCTCGAAGGTGGGTGCGTACCCGGTGTACTCCATTCCGAGGTCGTACTGGTCGGTGAAGAAATAGGGCAGCTCCGCGTATTCGCCTGACTTGCCGAGCATTCCGGCCGCGGCCACCGCGGGCTGCTTGAGCGCATTGGCCCAGTGTTCGGTGCGGATGCGGGTGCCGAACAACGGGTGCTCGGCGGCCGCGATGTCGCCCACCGCGAAGACGTCTGAATCGCTGGTGCGCAGCGTGGAATCGACGCGCACGCCGCCGTCTGCGATGGACAGCCCGGCCTGCTCGGCGATCTCGATGTTCGGCTTGGCGCCGACGGCCACCAATACGGCATCGGCGGCGATCGTCGAACCGTCGCGCATCCGTAAGCCGGTCGCTGTTCCGTCGGTCACGGAGATCTCGTCGACCTGTGCTTCCAGCCGTAAATCCACGCCGTGGTCGCGATGCAGGTTGGCGAACACCTCGCCGACCGTCTCGCCGAGCGCTGCCAGCAGTGGTTGTTTGGCGGCTTCGACGACCGTTACCTCTACGCCGCGCCGCCGCGCCGCGGCGGTCACCTCGAGCCCGATCCACCCCGCGCCCACCACCGCGAGCGAAGACCCGTTGGTCAGAACGGAATTCAGCCGCTCGGCGTCGTCATAGCTGCGCAGGTAGTGGACTCCGTCGGCATCCGATCCGGGGATCGGTGGGCGCCGCGACGCCGACCCCGTCGCCAGTAGCAACTTGTCGTAGTGGGCGATGCTGCCGTCGCGAAGTCCAACGCTGTGGGCGGCGGTATCCAAGCTGGACACCGGCGTTCCGAGTCTCAAGTCGACCTTCTGGTCGAAATACCAGTCGGAGTTGTGCACGGTGAAGTCGGTCAGCGACTTCTTTCCGGCGAGATACTCCTTGGAAAGCGGAGGTCGTTCGTAGGGCAGCCACGCCTCATCGGCGAACAGAATGATGTGTCCGTCAAAACCGTTGTCGCGCAGAGCTTCTACTGCCTTAGCTCCGGCAAGTCCGCCGCCGACGATGACGAATGTAGTCGAACCGGCCATGCTGCTGCTCCGTTCGTGTCGCGTTCCCCAGCCTACTCGCGCCTAACCGCCCCGCGGGCCGGCGAACGTCACTTCGGGGGCAGGCTGCGTGCGTACTCGACGCCACGGGAAATCCAACTCTCAAGCTGGCGTTTGGTTTTCACGCCCTCGGCGTCGACCCGCAACCAGCCGCGGGTCTCGCGGCCGGCCATCACCATCGGGCTGACGTGGGGGCGATCCAACAGCTTGGCGGTGTCCTCGGGCGGGACCCGCACCATCAGTCCGCCCTTGCCGCTGGCCGCCACCGCCATATTTCCGCCGATCAGGAACGCGAGGCCACCGAACATCGCCTTCTCGTCGACACCGCGCTGCGGTGCCAGCAACTCGCGGATCCGGTTGGCGAGTTCGAGGTCGTATGCCATGCGTCGACGCTAATCGTCCGCACCGACACCCGTGGCGAGGTCAGTCCAGATCGACCCGAATGGTGAGCAGCTCGCTGCCCATGATGCGCACCATCCTGCTGTTGAGCCGTGGGAGATTACCCAGCCGCTGCACCGGGTCGTCGTCGGGCAGCAGGTGCGCGGTGCCCCTGCGCCACTTGCCGCCGAGGCGCAGGCGTACCGCGGGGTTGGCCTTGATGTTGCGGACGTAGTCCGAGTGCTCACCGTGTTCGGAGACCATCCAGAACTTGTCGTCCACCACGCGCCCGCCGACCGGGGTGTGGCGTGGCTGCCCGCTCCTGCGGCCAGTCGTCTCGAGCATGGTCACCGGCAATTGCCGACCCACCGGATTGACCACCCGCCGTTGAACGCGATGCACTACTTGCCGTTTGAGATCCCCGATACCGGTCATGCCCTCCAACCTAGCCCTTAGGCGGGCCTCGGGGCAGGCACGCCGACGGCGCGCAACACCCACTCGCGCGCAACCGTGAACGCCAAGGACCGGCGGGGGATGCTGGTCAGCACCGGTTCGGGAATCGTCGTCTTGTAGTGCAGGGACAGCTCCCCGGAGAACGCCGGGTCGACCTTGCTCACGTCCACCTGCAGCGCCAGACCGTCCTGCGAGAACTCGGCCGTCACCGGGCCGTCCGGTGCGGCGTCCCAGCGCTGGTCGATGGCCCGGCCGGCGAGCTTGGGCACCGTCGACAATGTTCCGAGAACGCGCTGGGAGGTGATTACCAGCGCACCGGCGTAGCTACGGATATTTCCGCCCTTGGCGACGAACCCGGGTATCGAACCACTGAAGCGGAAGGTGACGGGAACGAACTCGGCGAGGTGGATGATTCCCTCAGGCTCGACTTCGCTCCGCATGTCGGCGGGAAGCTTGCCGATGCGGAGCAATTTGCGCAGTATCAAGGCCATCCATGCACTCTAACGGCCTTGGCCGGGATCGCGCAGCGTTTGCTACGCGGTCCCGGCCACGTTCAGATCAGGCGGCGACGGTCGCCGTCTGCGCCGCTGGTTCGAGTGCCTGCGCGACGATCTCTGCGACGTCGGTCATCGGCTTGACGGTCAGCGCCTCGAGCACCTCGGCCGGCACGTCGTCCAGGTCCGGCTCGTTTCGCTGCGGAATGAAAACCGTTGACAGACCAGCACGTTGGGCGGCCAGCAGCTTCTGCTTGACACCGCCGATCGGCAGCACCCGACCGTTCAGCGTGACCTCGCCGGTCATGCCGACGTCAGAGCGGACCTGACGTCCGGTGGCCATCGACACCAGTGCGGTGACCATCGTGACCCCGGCCGACGGACCATCCTTGGGCACCGCGCCCGCGGGCACGTGCACGTGGATGCGCCGGTCCAGCGCCTTGGGGTCGACGCCCAACAGGTGAGCGTGGGAGCGGACGTAGGACAGCGCGATCTGCGCGGACTCCTTCATCACGTCGCCCAGTTGACCGGTCAGCTGCAGCCCCGCCTCGCCATCCGTTGCCCCGGCTTCGATGTAGAGCACATCGCCACCCAGGCCCGTCACCGCCAGCCCGGTGGCTACGCCGGGCACCGCCGTGCGTTCCGCGGACTCGGGCGTAAACCTAGGCCTGCCAAGGTAATCCACCAGATCGGGCTCGTCGATGATCACCGGTTCCTCGGCGATCTTCGTCGTGACTTTGCGCAGCGCCTTGGCCAGCAGCCGCTCGAACTGCCGCACCCCCGGTTCGCGGGTGTAGTCGGCGGCGATCTTGCGCAGCGCGGCGTCGGTGACGGTGACCTCTTCGCCGGTCAGCGCCGCCCGCTCCCGTTGCCGGGGCAGCAGATACTCGCGGGCGATGGCGACCTTGTCGTCTTCGGTGTAGCCGTCGATCTGCACCAACTCCATGCGGTCCAGCAGCGCCGACGGGATGTTCTCGATCACGTTGGCGGTGGCCAAGAACACGACGTCGGACAGGTCGAGGTCCAGATCCAGGTAGTGGTCGCGGAACGTGTGGTTCTGCGCCGGGTCCAGCACCTCGAGCAGCGCCGCGCTCGGGTCGCCGCGATAGTCGGAACCGACCTTGTCGATTTCGTCAAGCAGCACAACGGGATTCATCGATCCCGCCTCGCCGATCGCGCGCACGATCCGGCCGGGCAACGCACCCACGTAGGTGCGCCGGTGCCCACGGATCTCGGCCTCGTCGCGAACGCCGCCCAGCGCGACGCGCACGAACTTGCGGCCCAGCGCCCGGGCCACGCTCTCACCCAGCGAGGTCTTGCCCACCCCGGGCGGGCCGGCCAGCACCATCACCGCGCCGGAGCCACGGCCACCGACGACCTGCAGCCCACGCTGGGCCCGCCGCGAACGCACGGCCAGATATTCGACGATGCGGTCCTTGACGTCGTCCAGCCCGTGGTGGTCGGCGTCCAGGATGCCCCGCGCCGCGACCAAATCCGTCGAATCCTCGGTGCGAACGCTCCACGGCAGATCCAGCACGGTGTCCAGCCAGGTTCGAATCCAGCCGCTTTCCGGGCTTTGGTCGCTGGAGCGTTCCAGTTTTCCGACCTCGCGCAGCGCGGCCTCGCGGACCTTGTCGGGCAGCTCGGCGGCCTCCACCCGGGCCCGGTAATCGTCGGACCCGTCGGGTTCGCCCTCGCCCAGCTCCTTGCGGATGGCGGCGAGCTGTTGGCGCAGCAGGAACTCCTTCTGCGTCTTCTCCATGCCCTCGCGCACGTCGTCGGCGATCTTGTCGTTGACCTCGACTTCGGCCAAGTGGTCGCCGGTCCAGTCGATCAGCACGCGCAGCCGTTCGGCGACGTCGGTGGTCTCCAGCAGCTGCCGCTTCTGCACGTCGGTCAGGTACGAGGCGTACCCCGACGTGTCGGCCAGCGCCGACGGGTCGGTCAGGCTGTTGACGTAGTCGATGATCTGCCAGGCCTCGCGCCGTTGCAGCATGGCCAGCAGCAGCTTCTTGTACTCCGCCGCCAGCGCCTTGATCTCGTCGGTGGCATCGGCGTCGTCGACCTCGGTCACCTCGACCCACAGCGCCGCGCCGGGGCCGGTGGCTCCCGCGCCGATCTGCGCCCTGCGCTCACCGCGCACGACGGCCGCGGTGCCGCCACCGCCGGCGATGCGTCCGACCTGCAGAATCTTCGCGATTACGCCGTGCGACGGATACCGGTCCTCGAGCCGCGGGGCAATCAGCAGCTCACCCGATTCACTGGCCCGCGCCGCGTCGATGGCCGCTCGCGCGGCGTCGTCCAGCTCGATTGGCACAACCATTCCGGGCAACACGATCGTGTCGGTGACGAACAGGACCGGCACTGATTTAGGTTCAGACATCTGCACTCCAAAGGTTTAGTCTGTTGCGCTCAACCTTTGCCGAGTGGCATTTGTTCCCGACGGCCCTCTGGCCTGCGGTGTGACCTAGCTCAATCGGCGGTTCAATTGGCCGACGCGCGCTGGCGGGCCCGGAAGGCCTGCACCTTGACTTTGTTGCCGCAGGTGGCCATGCCGCACCAGTGCCGGTTCTTCGCCCGCGAGGAGTCGACATAGAGCAGCGAGCAGTTCGGGTGGTCACACCGCTTGACGTTGTCGATGTCGGGCCCCGCGAGCAGGCCGAGCAGATCAGCGGCCAGGCTGGCAAGCAGTTGCGGCGCGGTGCCCTCGCGGCGAGTAGTGCCGTCCGGGAGCAACCGCGGGGCCAGCTGAGGGTGCGAGGCCTGTGCGTTCAGCAGGTCGACGTCGGCCGGCCGCGGCTCGATGCCGTCGAGCCGGGCGGTTGCGGTGCGGTAGATCGCTTCGCGCACTTCGATCGCGGTGACGAGATCCTCATCGCTGACCTCGATGCCGGCATCCACCAACCCCGCTTGAACGGCCCACTCCGACAGGAGCTCGGGAGTAGTTAACCGCTCTTCGGGGACGGTGAGCCGATGTTTGAGCGTGCCCGCGAAGTTGAGGCATGCCCGGCCGCACACGAACCCGAATTTCACGTAACCACCTTGACAGGTTTCAGGTAGGCCCGCAACCGGAGCCGGCGCGCCTACTCGACCGGCCCCAGCCGGCGCAGCTGCGTGACGTGGGCGGGTGAAAGTTCCTCGAGGCAGGTGACACCCAGCAGCCGCATCGTGCGCAGAACCCCGCTCTCCAGGATTTCGATCGCGCGGTCGACGCCCGCCTCGCCGCCGGCCATCAGCCCGTAGAGATAGGCCCGCCCGACCAGCGTGCACCGCGCCCCCAGCGCGATCGCTGCCACGATGTCGGCGCCCGACATGATGCCGGTGTCCACCAGGATCTCGGTGTCCTTACCGAGCTCGCGCGCGACCGCCGGCAATAGATGGAAGGGCACCGGGGCCCGATCCAGCTGGCGCCCGCCATGGTTGGACAACACCAGGCCGTCGACGCCGCGCTCCACCACCGCACGTGCATCGTCGAGCGTCTGGATCCCCTTGACCACCAACTTGCCGGGCCATTGCTCCTTGATCCAGGCCAGGTCGTCGAAGGTCAGGCTGGGATCGAACATCGTGCTCAGGTACTCGGCGACGGTGCCCGGCCAGCGATCCAGCGACGCGAAGGCCAGCGGTTCGGTGGTCAGCAGGTCGAACCACCATTTCGGATGTGGCACCGCGTCGAGCACGGTGCGCAGCGTCAACGACGGCGGGATCGTCATGCCATTGCGATTGTCGCGGAACCGCGCCCCGGATACCGGGACGTCGACGGTGGCCAGCAAGGTGTCGAATCCCGCGTCGGCGGCGCGCTTGACCAGCGCCATCGACCGCTCCCGGTCCTTCCACATGTACAGCTGAAACCATTTGCGGCCCTGCGGGACAGCGGTCACCAGGTCTTCGATCGCGCAGGTGCCAAGAGTGGACAGCGAGAACGGGATACCGGCCCTGGCTGCCGCCGCGGCTCCGGCGATCTCGCCTTCGGTCTGCATCAACCGGGTGAATCCGGTCGGTGCGATGCCGAACGGCAACACGACGGGCTGACCCAGCACGTTCCAGCCGGCGGTCACATTGCTGACGTCGCGCAGGATCGTCGGGTGAAACTCGATGTCGCGGAAGGCTTGTCGGGCACGCTCGAGCGACAGCTCGTCCTCGGCCGCGCCGTCGGTGTAGTCGAATGCCGCCTTCGGGGTGCGGCGTTTGGCGATGCGTCGCAGATCGTCGATCGTGAAAGCCGCGTCGAGCCGGCGCTTGGTCGCGTCGAGCTGCGGGCGCTTGAACTGCATCAGCGGGGCCAGGTCGCGGGCTTTGGGCATGCGTCGTTTGACGGCCATGTATGTCACCGTAGTCATATGGACTCGGCCGACGACCCGTTCGATCTGACACGTTTCGTTGTCGCGCAGGCCCCGGTCTACCCCTCCGTTGTCGAGGAGTTGCGCGCCGGACGAAAACGCGGTCACTGGATGTGGTTCGTCTTCCCGCAGCTGCGCGGTCTGGGCAGCAGCTCGACGGCGGTCCACTACGGCATCTCGTCGCTGCAGGAGGCCCGCGCGTATCTGGGCCACGAGCTGCTGGGGCCGCGACTGCGTGAGTGCACCCAACTGGTCAATCAGGTGCACGGCCGCTCGATCACCGAGATCTTCGGTTCACCCGACGATCTCAAGCTGCGCTCGTCGATGACGCTGTTCGCCCTCGCCACCGACGACCGCCAGGACTTCACCAAGCTGCTCGAAAATTACTACCGCGGCCAACAGGACGCCCTGACGCTGGCTCAGCTACGCGACTAGGCGGGTCGCAGGATTCGCCAGCCGTGCGGCTCGACGGTCACCTCGTCGACGACGTCGCTGGGTGGGGCGGCGGATCCGGCGATTACCTCGGCACGTGCGGGGCCGAGCTCCGACAGCACCAGCCGCAGCGGCTCGTCGTCGATGTTGAGCGCAACCAGCAGCGCATCGTCGCCGCTGCGCGTCTCGTAGACGTAGTGCTGGTTGGCCAGCAACAGCGACGTGGTGGTGGCCGCATGCAGCCAAGGGTGGCGCCGGCGCAGTCCCACCAGGAACTGGTGCAGTCGCCACATCTCGGCGCCGAATTCGCCCAATTGCAATGGGGGAGAGGTGAACTCCGGGCGCACTGCGTCATCACCGCCGTAGCGCTCCTCTTTGACAGCCCGGAATCCGAACTCGTCGCCGGCGTACACACTGGGCACACCGCCGATCGTCAACAGCAGCACCACCGCATGCGGCAGATGGTCGGTGTTCTCCAGGCTGCTGGCGATGCGTGTGACGTCGTGGTTGCCGATGAACGTCAGTGGCGCGAAGCTCGCCAGAAACGTGCTGTGCCGCTGCAGGGCCCAGTCGAGCTCGAAGAAGTTGCCGTCGTTGAGGCTGCTCCAGATCGCCTTCCAGAGCTCGTACTGGGTAGCCGAGTCGAACGTGGCTTCCTCGACGATCGCCGCGTAGTCGCCATGGATGACTTCGCCGACGAACCAGGCGTCGGGATGCGGCTCGCGCACTTTCGGCAACGTCTGCGCCCAGAATTGTTGCGGGACAGCGTAGGCCGCGTCCAGGCGCCAGCCATCCGCACCGCGCCGCAACCAGTGCGCCATCACGTCGGCGACGTAGTCGACGACGTCCGGGTTGCCGTGGTTGAGGGTTATCAGCTCGGAATGGCCCTCGAAGGTGTGAAATCGACCGGGGCTTCCGCGAAACCAGCCCGCGGCCGCATCGTCGTGCGTCGCGTCGCGGTAGCGCGGGAAGTCGACACCGACGTGGTTGAAGACGCCGTCGAGGAGCACCCGCAAGCCGCGGGCGCGGGCTTGCGCGATCAGATAATCGAAATCGGCGTCGTCACCGAGCCGGGGGTCAATCCGGTAATGGTCGGTGGTGTCGTAACCGTGTGTGCGCGAGGCGAAGATCGGCCCCAGCGCAATACCGGATGCCCCCAGCTCGATGGCGTGATCGAACCATTCGACGAGCCGCCGCAACCGGTGTTCACCCGGACCCGGCGGCGCCGATCCCTCGGGCGTGGGAAACGCTCCCACGAACCCCAAGGGATAGACCTGCCACCAGATCGCGTGCGCTACCCAGGCTGCGGTCACGAAGCGACGATCAGCCGACGCTCGCCAGTGTCTGCGCGGTGGTGATCGCTTGTGCCACACCCGAAACGATCGCTGCTGCCTTCAGGGCTTCCAGGATCGCCTCGCGATCCACACCGGCCTCGCGAAGGGTGTGCTCGTGCGCGACAACGCAGTGCGAACACCCGTTGATCGACGACACCGCGAACGACCACAGCTCGAAATTCGCCTTGTCCACGCCCGGGTTGCCGATGATGTTCATCCGCAGTCCGGCCCGCAGATCGTCGTACTTGCCCTCCAGGAAGCCGCGCCCGCGGTAGAACACGTTGTTCATACCCATGATGGACGCGGCCCCCAGCGCCGCTTGGTACGCCTCGGCAGACAGATTGTCTGCCGCTTCGGCGCCAATCTCGGTCAGCACCTGGGTGTTTCGCGTCGCCGCGGCGCTGGCCAGCAGGGTGCCCCACAACTGCTCGTCGTTCAGCACGGTGCTGCGGGCGATCGAGCCCAGGTTGAGCTTCAGGTCCTTGGCGTACTCCGGCAGTGCTTCCTTCAGATTCTCGATACTCATCACAACCTCCAATTACGCCGAAGCCTTGAGCAGTTCGCCGGCATCCAGCGTCGGGTCGCCCTTGCGCCAGTTGCAAGCACACAGCTCGTCGGATTGCAGAGCATCCAGGACCCGCAGCACCTCGTCCACGTTACGCCCCACGGATCCTGCGGTCGCCGAGACGAATTGGATCTCGTTGTTGGGGTCGACGATGAAGGTCACCCGGTCCGCGACGCCGCCGGCGTTGAGCACTCCGGTGGCCAACGCGAGTTCGCGCTTGATGTCCGAGAGCATCGGGAACGGCAGCTTCTTGAGGTCCTCGTGCTGGGCGCGCCACTGGAAGTGCACGAATTCGCTGTCCACCGAGACGCCGAGCACCTGCGCGTCGCGATCCTCGAACTCGTCGTTCAGCTTGCCGAACGCGGCGATCTCGGTCGGGCACACGAAGGTGAAGTCCTTCGGCCAGAAGAAGACAATTCGCCACTTGCCCTCGTGGTCGCCGCTGGAGATGGTCTTGAAGTAGTCCTCGGGCTGCTGCGCATCGACCTTCGACAGGTCGCCGCCGATCAGCCCGGTGAGCTCGTAAGCGGGGAACTGGTCGCCGATCGTTAGCAGTGTCATGTCCGCTCCTTTTCTGGAATTAGTCAAATTTGAGTGTCCTCCACCATGTTGCCGGGAGCGGCACCTGAAGTAAAGGTGATATATCGCACTATACTTATAGCCATGACCGATAAGAGTTTTCAGCCGACCCTGGCCGGGCTGCGGGCGTTCGCAGCGATTGCCGAGAGGCATCATTTCGGCAGCGCTGCAACGACTCTCGGCGTCAGTCAGTCGACGCTCTCGCAGTCGCTTGCCGCGCTCGAAACGGGCCTGGGCACCCACCTCGTCGAGCGCTCGACGCGGCGTGTCCGCTTGACACCGGAAGGTGCGCAACTGTTGCCGCTCGCCCAAGCCGTCGTCGAGGCCGCGGAGGCGTTCACGGCCGCCGCGGCGGGAACGTCGGATCCGCTGCACGGCACCCTGCGCCTCGGCATGATCCCGACGGTCGCGCCCTACGTGCTGCCGACCGTGCTGGCCGGACTCTCCAGTCGACTTCCGGCGCTGACCCTGCGGGTGATCGAGGACCAGACCGAACGCCTGCTGACGGCCCTGCGCGGCGGATCGCTGGACGCTGCCCTGATCGCCCTGCCCGCCGACGTCGCTGGAATCACCGAGGTCGGAATCTACGAGGAGGATTTCCTGCTCGCGGTACCGCCCGGACACCCGCTGTCGGGCAAACGACGGGTGCCTGCGTCGGCGCTGGCGGACCTGCCGCTACTGCTGCTGGACGAGGGGCACTGCCTGCGCGATCAGGCCCTCGACGTCTGCCAAAAGGCCGGTGTCCGAGCCGAACTCGCCGACACCCGGGCCGCTTCGCTGGCGACGGCGGTGCAATGCGTGACCGGCGGGCTGGGGGTGACGCTGATTCCGCAGAGCGCCGCACCCGTCGAAGCCGTTCGAAGCCAGCTCGGGCTCGCACAGTTTGCGACACCACGCCCAGGCCGGCGAATCGGGCTGGTGTTCCGCTCGTCGAGTGGCCGCGACGAATCCTATCGAAGGCTGGCCGCCATCATCGGGGAGTCGGTCGGCAGTGAACAGCAGGTGCGCCTGGTCAAATAGGCCAGGCACCGGCTGTAGGTTCTGCCTATGGAAAAGGTGATCGCGGTGCTCAGGCGCGCCGACTCGAACGACGAATGGTGTGCCCGCCAACGGGGTCCGGTCGCGGATGCACTGTTAGATCTGGGCCTGCCAGGCCTGGCCATCAACGTCCGGGACGACGCGGTGCGCAACTCGCTGATGACGATGACGGTGCTGGATCCGCCCGTCGCCGCAGTGGTGAGCATGTGGACCCAGCAGTGCTATGGCAAACAGCTGACCGCCGCGTTGGAGTTGCTTGCCGCGGAATGTGAGCAGCTGGCCGCCTACCTGGTCACCGAATCAACCCCGCTACCCGGTCCGAATATCGAACCCGGTTGTCGCACAATCGGTTTCGCGAACGTCGTATTGCTGCGCCGGCCGGCCGAGATGGAGCAGGCGTTCTGGCTGGACCGATGGCAGCTGCACCAGACATCCGTGGCGATCGAAACCCAGTCGACGTTCGGCTACACACAGAACTGGGTGGTGCGGGCGCTGACTCCGGACGCCCCGGGAATCTCGGGCATCGTCGAGGAGTTGTTCCCCGCGGAGGCGATAGCCGATCTGCACGCGTTTTTCGGCGCCGCCGACGATGACGACTTGAAGGACCGCCTGGGCCGGATGGTCGCCAGCACTAGTGCGTTCGGCGCCAACGAGAACATCGACTCGGCGGCAACGAGCCGCTACGTGTTCAGGACGCCGTTTCATACGTAAGGGGAACAGATGACCACACTCGAAGACGCTGTGGCGCTGGCGGCGGCGGAAAGCGGACTGGCGGTGATCTCGACGGTGCGCGCCGACGGAACCGTGCAGGCATCGCTGGTCAACGTCGGTCTGTTACCGCACCCACACACCGGTGAGCCGGTCCTCGGCTTCACCACGTACGGCAAAGTCAAACTCGCCAATCTCCGGGAGCGACCGCAGCTGGCCGTCACGTACCGCAACGGCTGGCAATGGGCGACCGCCGAAGGACGCGCGGAGCTGGTCGGCCCCGACGACTCGCAGCCGTGGCTTGCCGACGCCGACCAGTTGCGGCTGCTGCTTCGCGAGGTCTTCACCGCGGCCGGCGGAACCCACGACGACTGGGACGAATACGACCGGGTGATGGCCTTGGAACGTCGCGCCGTGGTGCTGATCGCACCGACCCGCGTCTACAGCAACGGGTGAGCTCAGGCCGCCGACGTCGCGACGTTAGGCTGCAGCGGTGACGCTGCTGATCGATGACACCAACCGGGTACGCACCCTGACGCTGAACCGGCCCGACGCGCTCAACGCCTTCAACGAAGCGCTTTACGACGCCACGGCCGAGGCGCTGTTGGCCGCCGCGGACGATCCGGAGATCGCGGTCGTCGTCTTGACCGGGACCGGGCGCGGCTTTTCCGCCGGCACCGATCTCGCCGAGATGCAGGCACGCATCACCGACCCCGACTTCACTCCTGGCAAACACGGATTTCCCGGCATGATCGACGCGTTGAGCGCGTTTCCCAAGCCGCTGATTTGCGCCGTGAACGGTGTCGGAGTGGGCATCGGCGCCACCATCCTCGGCTACGCCGACCTGGCGTTCATGTCGTCGACCGCGCGGCTGAAGTGTCCGTTCACCAGTCTTGGCGTGGCGCCCGAAGCGGCGTCGTCCTACTTGCTGCCGCAGTTGGTGGGCCGTCAGAACGCCGCATGGTTGTTGATGTCCTCGGAATGGGTGGATGCGCAGGAGGCCTTGCGGATGGGCCTGGTGTGGCGGGTCTGCGAGCCGGAAGAGCTGCTGACCGAAACCCGTCGATACGCCGAAATCCTTGCCTTCCGGCCGGTTTCGAGCCTGATGGCCGTCAAACACACGATGACCGAACCGATCCGGCCCGAGATCGTGGCCGCGACCGCGCGAGAGAACGCCCACTTCGCCGAGCTGATGGGCGCTCAGGCCAATGCCGCGGCCCTGGCCTCATTCGCCGAACGAAAGAATGGTTAACGCGCTGCGCAAAAGGAATTGACGAAGCGCGACGCGGCTAGAGCGACGCCGCGCTCTCGAACTCGGGTTCGACCTTTTTCGACGCCTCGATGATCGCCCGCAGTGTGCGCCGGCATCGTCCGCAGTCACCGCCCGCGCCACACGCGGCGGCCACCTCCTTGGAGGTGGAGGCACCACGGGCCACGCACTCGGCCACGGTGTGGTTGGTGACCCCGACGCACAGACACACGTACATCAGCGCACCTCACAGACGCGATCAGTCGCCCGAACCGGCCTCATGTTAAGTGAGTCTAGCCTAAGTAGGTTAGTCGAACCTAACTACTCGCCGTATAGCCATTTGGGCTAGTGAGCGCAGCCATACCTTGCTGGAACTATTCCAATTTGCGTGGCAAAGTGCCGTTACGGCCGGCATGGTGCGCTCCAGCCCAGCGCCCCTGCCGCGCTCCGACATACAGCCCTGACACCGGAGGAGTGATCATGCAAGGGGATGCGGACGTTCTGCGTCTACTCAACGAGCAATTGACCAGTGAGCTCACCGCGATCAACCAGTACTTCCTGCACTCGAAGATGCAAGAGAACTGGGGCTTCACCGAGGTAGCCGAGCACACCCGTTCGGAGTCCTTCGACGAGATGCGCCACGCCGAGGCGATCACCGACCGCATCTTGCTGCTGGACGGCCTGCCGAACTACCAACGCCTCTTCTCGTTGCGCATCGGCCAGACGCTGCGCGAGCAATTCGAGGCGGATCTGGCCATCGAGTACGAGGTACTGGCGCGTCTGAAGCCCGGCGTCATCATGTGCCGCGCGAAAGAAGACAGCACCAGCGCCTTCCTGCTGGAGAAGATCATCGCCGACGAGGAAAACCACGTCGACTATCTGGAGACGCAGCTTCAGCTGATGGAGAAGCTGGGCGAGCCGCTGTACTTGGCGCAATGCGTTTCCCGCCCGCCGGGCTCGATCGCGTAACCGGCTGCCACTAATCAACCCGCGGCGAGATTGCCGCGGGTTTACCCCGGGCACCCGTTAGCATCGGACGCCGACGGGAAGGCAGGCATGACGAGCCCGAGAGCAGCATCCAGCGCGGCGACCCAAGCCAATCCCATCGGCGGGGATCCGGGAGCCAGCGGCGCGCTGATCACCCCGCAACGGCGAAACCTGATCTTCGTCGCGATCGTGCTGGGAATGCTGCTCGCGGCGCTGGACCAGACCATCGTCGCGACCGCGCTGCCGACCATCGTCGCCGATCTGGGCGACGCGGGCCATCAATCCTGGGTCGTCACCAGTTATCTGCTGGCGTCGACGATCGTCACCGCGCTGGTCGGCAAGCTCGGCGACGTGTTCGGCCGCAAGCGCGTCTTTCAGGCCGCGATCGTGTTCTTTGTGATCGGGTCGGTGTCGTGCGGGCTGTCCCAGTCGATGGCCATGCTGGTGGGATCGCGTGCGCTGCAGGGCATCGGCGGTGGTGGGATCACCGTCACGGCCAGCGCGCTGATCGGTGAGGTTGTCCCGTTGCGCGAACGCGGCCGCTACCAAGGCATCCTGGGCGCGGTCTTCGGGGTCACGACGGTCGTCGGCCCGTTGCTGGGCGGCTACTTCACCGACTACCTGACCTGGCGGTGGGCGTTCTGGGTGAACGTTCCGGTCTCGGTGCTGGTCATTTTCGTTGCCGCCGCGGCTATTCCGGCGCTGGCGTCGTCCGCCAAGCCCGTCATCGACTATGGCGGAATCGTGTTGATCGGCCTGGGCGCGACCGGTCTCACCCTGGCGACCAGCTGGGGTGGCACCCTCTACCCGTGGGATTCGGCGACGATCATCGGGTTGTTCGTCGGTGCCGCCGCGGCGCTGGTCGCGTTCGTCTGGGTCGAAAGCCGTGTCCCGCAGCCGATCCTGCCGATGCGGTTGTTCGCCAGCCCGGTGTTCACGGTTTGCTGCGTGTTGTCGTTCGTGGTCGGCTTCGCGATGTTGGGCGCGATGACGTTTCTGCCGACCTACATGCAGTACGTCAACGGCGTCTCCGCGACGACGTCGGGGCTGCGCACGCTGCCGATGGTGGTCGGGATGCTGATCACCTCGACCGGCAGCGGCACCCTGGTCGGCAAGACCGGGCGTTACAAGGTCTTTCCGGTGACCGGCACCGCGCTGATGGCGCTGGCGTTTCTGCTGATGTCGCGGATGACACCGTCCACCTCGGCGCTGGTTCAGTCCCTCTATCTCGTCGTCCTGGGTGCCGGCATCGGATTGTCGATGCAGGTGCTGGTTCTCATCGTGCAAAACACCTCGAACTTCGAGGATCTCGGTGTCGCCACCTCGGGTGTGACGTTCTTCCGCACCATCGGCAGTTCGTTCGGCGCCGCGATATTCGGTTCGCTGTTTTCGAACTTCCTCGACGGCCGCATGCCCGCGGCCCTGGCGGCCAGTGGCGCACCGCCCGAAGCGGTCAGCTCACCGGGGGCCCTGCACCGCCAGCCACACAACGTGGCCGCCCCTATCGTGCAGGCCTATTCGGAGTCGCTGAGCGAGGTGTTCTTCTGGGCCGCGCCGGTCGCCCTGCTGGGGTTTGTCCTCGCGTTGTTCCTGCGTGAGGTCCCGCTGCGCGACATCCACAACAGCGCAGTCGATATCGGCGATGGATTCGGGATGCCGACCACCGACACTCCGGAACGACTGCTGGAGAACGCGATTGCGCGCATGCTGCGCGGTGACCCCGGTATGCGGTTGCGCAGCATTTCGATGCGGCCCGACTGTCGCCTCGACGTGGCCGGACTGTGGGGCGTGATGCGCATCTACCGCTTCGCTCAGATGTACGGAACGGCGCGCCTCAGCGATATCGGCGAGTCGATGCGAATCCCGTTCGAGGTGCTGGAACCCACCTTCGGACGCCTGGTCGCGAGCGGCTACGCGCAGCGCAACGGCGATCAGATGTGGCTGACCCCGGCCGGGGCTCAGCAAGTCGACTACGTCTATTCGTTGCTGCTGGCCTGGATCGTCGACAAGCTGTCCCGTTCGCCCAGCTATCAGGGCCGTCCGGACCGCCGCGAAGTCGAAACCGCGCTGCAGCACATCGCACACCGCGTTCTGGCCCAACGCGATTGGCACGACGACGCGCCCAGCACCGCCCGGCTCCCGGCCGGAACCGGTGGCGCACACTAGAACGTGTTCCAGAAAACCGGGGTGCGGGCGTACCATCACGCCATGAGCCGAATCGGAACATTCGCTGACGACGACATCTACAGCTGGGCCACGAAGTCCCCGGACCTCGGCGGCGCGATCGCCAACTTCAGCCAGGCGGTCTACACCAAGAACCGGCTGCCCATGCGCACCCGCGAAATCGCCCGCGCCGTGATCGCGCACGACAATGAGTGCACCGTGTGCATGAACACCCGCGACGCCGACGGGCCGGCCGCGGGCGTCGACGAAGAGCTTTACGAGCACGCGCTGGAATGGCGCACCTGGCCCGGGTTCAACGAGCAGGAGCGGCTAGCGGCCGAGTTCGCGCACCGGTTCGGCACCGAGCACACCAAGTTGCGCGAGGACGAAGACTTCTGGAGCCGGGCCAACGAGCACTTCTCCGAAGAGCTGCTCGCCGACCTCGCCATGTCATGCGCGCTCTGGGTCGGCATGGGACGGATGCTGCGGACCCTCGACATCGGCCAGACCTGCCTGCTGACCCTTCCCAGCCGGGCATAGGCGTCAATCGCACCCGCCGGTAAGGCTGCGATGACGGCCGCGCCCCTTGCCGCGACGGCGGTCGCCCAGCTGGAGGCCGAGGGCGTCGACACCGTCATCGGCACCGTCGTGAACCCCGCCGGGCTCACCCAAGCGAAGGCCGTGCCGCTCCGGCGCACCGGCACCTTCGCCGATCCCGGCCTCGGTGCCAGCCCTTCGTGGCATGCCTTCGCGATCGACCAGACCGGCATCGCCTTCACCGACGACGTCGGCGTGATCGGCGATCAACGCGTGCGCATCGACGTGTCGGCATTGCGCGTCATTGGCGACGGATTGGCCTGGGCGCCCGCGGGATTCTTCGAGCAGGACGGCACACCGGTTGCCACCTGTGGCCGCGGAACGTTGAGCCGGGTCGATGCCGCCCTCGGCGACGCCGGCATCGAGGCGGTTGTCGGCCACGAGATCGAGTTCGTTCTGGTCGACCCCGGCGGCGGACGGCTGCCGTCCACACTGTGGGCGCAGTACGGCCTCGCCGGTGTGCTCGAACACGAGGCGTTCGTCCGGGATGTCATCGCCGCGGCCGCGACCTCCGGCGTCGGGATCGAGCAGTTCCATCCCGAGTACGGGGCCAACCAGTTCGAGATCTCGTTGTCGCCGCTGCCGCCGGTAGCCGCGGCCGACCAGTTGGTGCTGACCCGAATCATCATCAGCCGTGCTGCCCGCCGCCACGGACTGCGCATCAGCCTATCCCCGGCCCCCTTCGCCGGCAGTGTCGGATCCGGTGCACACCAACACTTCTCGCTGACGAAGCCGGATGGTCCCTTGTTTTCCGGCGGGCCGGGCCCCGGCGGCATGGCGCCGGCGGGGGAGAGCGCGGTCGCGGGGGTGATTCACGGTCTCTCCGAGGCCCAGGGTGTGCTGTGTGGGTCGATCGTTTCCGGCTTACGCATGCAGCCGGGCAATTGGGCCGGGGCCTACGCCTGCTGGGGCATCGAGAACCGCGAGGCCGCAGTGCGTTTCGTCAAAGGCGGATCCGGCAGCGCCTATGGCGGAAATGTCGAGGTGAAGATCGTCGATCCGTCGGCGAATCCCTACCTCGCATCGGCGGCGATCCTCGGGCTGGCGCTGGACGGAATCCAGCGCAACGCCGCGTTACCACCGGAAACGACAGTGGATCCCGCAAAGCTCTCCGATTCCGAGCGCGAGCGCGCCGGTATCGTGGACCTTGCCCATTCCCAAGTGGATATGATTGCCGCACTGGATGATTCGGCGTTGTTGCGAAGCATCCTGGGCGATTCCGCGGTCGACATGGTCGTCGCGGTCCGGCGCCTGGAGCACGAGCGCTATGGCGACCTCGGCCCGGAGCGGCTGGCGGACAAATTCCGGATGGCGTGGAGCCTCTAGCGGTGGCTGACTCGTCGGCTCTGGCACACCACATCGGCGACGTGGCGTTAATCGACCACCACGTCCACGGTTGCTGGCTGGAGCCGGGGGATCGGCGACGGTTCGAAAACGCGCTCAACGAGGCCAATACCGAGCCACTGGCGGACTCGGGTTTCGACTCACAGCTCGGTTTCGCGGTGCGTGCCCACTGCGCCCCCGTCCTGGAACTGCCTCAACACGTTGATCCACAGGTCTATTGGGAGCGTCGCAGCGAATTCACCGAGAGCGAGCTGGCGCGGCTGTTTCTGCCGGCTGCCGGGGTGAGCGACTGGCTGGTGGACACCGGAATCGGCCTTGGCACAACAGATATCCCGGAGTTGCGCGCACTGTCCGGCAACCGTGCACACGAGATCGTTCGCCTCGAGCAGGTGGCCGAACAGGCCGCAGCGACGCCCGGCGATTACCCGTCGGCATTCGAAAAGATCCTGCACGAGCGTGCGGCCGGTGCCGTCGGCACCAAGTCCATCCTGGCTTACCGCGGCGGTTTCGACGGCGACCTCACCGAGCCGCGCGCGGCCGAAGTCGTCGAGGCTGCCGACCGGTGGCGCGATCTCGGCGGAACCCGGTTGCAGGATCGAGTTCTGCTGCGTTTCGGGTTGCACCAGGCGTTGCGGCTCGGCAAGCCGCTGCAATTCCACATCGGCTTCGGCGACCGCGACTGCGATCTCCACAAAGCCAATCCGCTCTATCTGCTCGACTTTCTGCGGCAATCCGGCGACACCCCGATCATGTTGCTGCACTGCTACCCCTTCGAGCGCGAGGCGGGCTACCTTGCGCAGGCCTTCAACAACGTCTATCTCGACGGCGGACTGAGCATCAACTACCTGGGCGCTCGGGCGCCGGCGTTCATCGCCCGGCTGCTGGAGATGGCACCGTTTCGCAAAATCCTGTACTCGTCGGACGGCTTCGGGCCTGTCGAACTGCACTATTTAGGTGCTACGTTGTGGCGCAAGGGTATTCACCGAGTGCTGC
This sequence comes from Mycobacterium sp. Aquia_213, assembly GCF_026625985.1. Lineage (NCBI taxonomy): Bacteria > Bacillati > Actinomycetota > Actinomycetes > Mycobacteriales > Mycobacteriaceae > Mycobacterium > Mycobacterium sp. Aquia_213. Next base: position 2,819,315 of record NZ_CP113116.1, on the reverse strand, counting down.
GCGGATTCGTCGAGGATGGCGACTGGAGCGAGGCCGATGCGATCCGGGTGGTCGACCTGATTGCCCGCGAGAACGCCGCCCGCGTCTATCGCCTCGGTGCGGTCTAGTTGATGGGGTCCCAACGACATCGCGCGTTGTCTTCGCGATTGCCGATCTAGGGGAATTTCCCGTTCGACCGCGTCGTTTGCTGGAATCGAACCAGCCCGAGGGCGGCCGGTCCTGAGGCAATCCAGCGAGGGGGGTGGCTTGTTCGATGCGGGCCATGAGCCGGCGGTTCGGCTGGCGCGGCCGGCCGCGGATGACCAGCGCCACTGCACACCCGGGTTCGCGGGTGCGTACCGCAAATTGGCTGATACATATGGCCCTTCCGATGCTGGCGTTGTGGCTGCTGCTCGACATACCCAAAGTCGACCTGGAATGGGACAACCGGGTGGCGCACTTCGTGCTGGTCCTGTCGGCGGCCCTGGTCTGTGTGGTGCTGGGCACCCTGATCGGCCGCGAGGCGCGCGCACGCGACGATGCCCGCCTTTGGCTGGTGTCGCTCGTGTTTACCACGACAGCCGGCTTTTTCGGGGTGCACGCACTGTTCACGCCCGGGGTGCTGATGGACACCTCCGATGCGGAGTTCATGTTGCCGACGCGGATGGGCCTCATCTTGGCCGGTGTGATCGCCCTGGCCTCGTCGATCAACTTCACCCCGGCAAGAAACGCCCGCCTCTGGTCGTGGCGAAGACGGTTGTCGGCGCTGGTCTGGGTCCTGATGGTGGCCTCCGCGGTGTTGATTCTGTGCGGCATGCTGGACCGGCTACCGAATCAAGCCGTGCTGGAAGGCATGGAGCAGGTCGGGGCATTGGTGGGCGGTGCACTGTTCACGGTGGCGGCGCTGGCCTACTTCCCGATCTATCGCCGACGCCCCGCGGTCGTCGTTCTGTCGGTGCTCAGCGCCTTCGTGCTGCTGGCGGAGGCGTCGGTGGCGCTGGCACTGGGCATGAGCTGGCATGCCTCGTGGTGGCTGTGGCACGTGCTCATGACGCTGGCCTTCTGCTTCATCGCCTACAGCGCGCGGGTTCAATTCCGCCGCGAGGGCTCGGTCCGGGGGCTGTTCGATTCACTGGCCACCCAACAGACAATCGCCGATCTGCGGCGCGACTACGCCGTGGCGCTCGAGGAGATGGTCGACGTGCTGCAGCGCCGCGAGCGCGGAGACCAGGTGGCGCCCGGCGCCGCCGCGGCACGGCTTGCCGACCGGTTCGAGCTGTCCGAACAACAGGTCGCCGTCCTCAAGCGCGGCGCGGAGGCGCTCGGCACCGAACGCGAGCGCGTCCGCAAGCTGGGCACGCTGATCGCCTTGGGCCGGGAATCCAGTGTCATCCAGGACGAGGACGCATTGCTTGACCGGGTCATGGCGGCCATCGCCGACGCCTTCCCCGGTGACCGATTTCGATTGGGCATCGTGCGCGACGGCGAACTCAGCTTCGGCGACGACGCAGCCTGCGACGACGCGTTGGAGCTGCCCCTGCTGGTCAAGGGCCAGGTCGCCGGGGTGATCGAGGCGTATCGAGCACACGGCGCGTTCGACGATGCCGACGTCGCGCTGCTGCGCTCGTTCGCGACCCAATCCTCGATCGCCTTGGAAAACGCCCGGCTTTACCACCACCTGGACGGCCTGTTCCGCAGCTACATGTCGCCCGCGGTCGCAACCGCGCTGCTCGCCGACCCCGACCAAGCCGGACTGGGCGGCGCGATCGCCGAGGTGACGGTGTTGATGGCCGACTTGCATGGCTTCACCCCGTTCGCAGAAGCGACATCTCCAGATCAGGTGGTCACCATGCTGAACACCTACTACGGCGCGGTGGTTCCGATCATTCTCGAGGCGGGGGGCACCGTCCTGCAGTTCGTCGGCGACGCGGTGATGGCGATCTGGGGCGCTCCGGCTCGCCAGGCCGATCACGCCTTGCGGGCCGCCGGCGCCGCACTCGCGCTGCACTCCGTCGTCGAGGAGGCGGCATTCGGGCACGCGGACTGGCCGCGGTTTCGGGTCGGGATCAACACCGGGCCGGCCCTGGTGGGCAACATCGGTGCCGAGCAGATGCGCAGCTTCACCGCGATCGGGGACACCATGAATCTGGCCGCGCGCCTGCAAAACTTGGCAGAGCCGGGTCAGGTGGTGGTCGGCCCCAGCACCTCGACGGCGCTCGGTACGACCGCGCGGGTCAGCCGCCATGGCTGGGTGAAGGTCAAAGGCAAGCGTGACCCGGTCCGGCTTTGCGTGCTGCACGAATTGGCCTCATAGCAAAGGCGTTTCGTGTCTCTATTGCACGAAACTCATTGGCCCACCCAAGAAGAGCCCCGCCAACCGGGGACAATACGTTCCCGCGCAAGGGTTGTGCAACAGATCGTTCAAAAAGACGAACGGGGGAAACTGCTATGTCACGTCAGACCAGCAAAATCATCGTCGCCTTGATCCTCGCCTTTACCGGTGCAACAGCATCTGGGTGCACGGTCCCACTCACGATCGATTGCGGTCAATTCACCTGCGTTCCAGGCTGATAACCGTCTGATTCATCTCCGTTGCCAATAAGCCGATCGCGTCCCTTCGGGCGCACCTGTTGTTAGCTGCGCCCGAAGACGGTCACGGCGCGCAGCCGAAATACGTTGTACCACAGCATTACCGGTCCGCCTTCGCCCTGGCTCCCAGAGCTGCGCAGACGCCGCGAGCACAGTCGCGCTGTCGTGCGCATCGCCCTTACCAGGACCACTCCGCTGATGGAATACGCCGAATCAACCTTGCTGCACAGTGGGTTTCGGTGAGCCTGACTGTGGCCAGCGACCGCGCTCCAACTCCACATGCCTAAACCCGTGACGCGGCCCGTCGTGCGATGCATCCCTAACTCGACGCATGCACCACACGCATACCACGAACGTATTGGCGGCGGTTCCGGCCGGGCCATAGCGAGGGATCCGCGATAATCCCTGCTTGCACAAGGATTATCGCGGAGTCACCCCACGACTACTGAGCGCCTTGCTACGGCGTGAAGACTAAGCCAGAACCACCTGGGTCGATGGTGAGCGGGATCGTGCACCCTGATGCCGTAAGCGCGGTGAAGCCGAGGATCAAGGCGACGACAATTTTACTGCTGAGACGTGACATGGTGTTACCCCCGTTTCGTCTAAGGACAATCTGTTGCCAGAGAGCCGATCTGATGCCCGAGACACACGTACAATACGACGGCAAAGAGCTTGATCACGAGTATTTTCCCGAAATCACCGCAAACTTTTTTTGGCCTCTTTCATTCAATCGGTACGATTCCGACCCACCCCTCAGGGAATGGGTATATCGCTCTGAAAGTGTCTGTCGCACAATGTTTTTCAAATCAAGATCACCGGGAAGTCAGCTGGCGCAAGGGGATGCGGGCCGGGTGCGCCCGGAAAGCCGGCTGATACCCCGCGTGTCCGCGACCGCGAGGACTCAAACGGCAGCTGCTGCTAGCCCCAGTGCGGGGGCACTTCGCTACCCGGGCAGTCGCCGTATCGGCAGTTAATGTCACGTACCCGCCTGCGGATGACGTTGCCGTCGCCGTCCCGGACGTATTCGACCGTGGCCTCGGCTGCTCGTCGGCAATGGGGGCAGGCTTCCATTTCGGTTTCGAAGCGCGGCATCTGGTCCTCCTCCCCGTCGCGATGTCTTTGAAGCGTCGCAGATCACGACGCCGTTTGTGGCGGTTGGCGCATCGACGCTCGTGGAATCCGGTCTCCGGTTGTGCTCTGCCGGAAGAAGTCCCTTTTGAACACGACGAAGACGCGGAGCCCCGCGTTTCCACTTAATAGTCCGGCACGATCATCACCAAGATGGCAGTAGACCCTGCGAGAGGGCCTACCGGGACGCACGCCGGCGGCGGGGGAAGTGCCCCCAGCCATTCACACGGCGACATTGCGGCGCGCAGATCGCCGCAGCCGCCACGACCGTGCTGGCGGCGTCTGGGCAGCTTGCGGCGCACGAACACCGCAAGGGCACCCTTCAAAGAGCGCCCTTGCGGTACCTCGGCGCATCAGGTGCGTTCGCCAAACGCCGCAGGCGACCTGCCTGCTCCACACGCCCGCCGCTCGAAGCGACTGACTGCCGGGACCGCGTGGACGAACGCCCGCACCGCGCGGACACACATGATGCCTACCCGAGGGCGTCATGTCGTGTACAGGGCCCTGAGCCGTAGCAAACAGCTGAACCAGCGTTTACCGGGGCGAGGCCGGCGCACAGTGCGACAAGCCACTCGGGCTTACATGGATATGGTGATGAGCGATAAGACCGGCGTGCATCCGGTCGCCGCTATCGCAGTAAAGCCAAGGATTACGGCGACACTGATTTTGCTGGTTATGCCCGACATAACGCTCTCCATTCGTCCCAGTTTGCACCCGACTCAAGTTGGAGCCGGGCGTATGGCGTCAGGAGGCGCAAAAAACGGCCGCTCCCGACTCCGAACAACAATTAGCTGGCATGAAGGCGCCCACCATCGCATTCAGACCCGATTCGGCCGGTGCCGATAGTAACCCGAGATCTGCTAGACATGCCAGCTTTACCAGTAAGTAATGTGCCCGTGTCGCCGAGGCGAACGATGCCCAGAGCCGCCCGACCGGTCAAAAACTGCTTTGACGTGCACTCTTATCCGACGGCTGGTCGCGAGCGAAATCATCGCAACGCAGATTTGGGTTGCCGGGAACCCGGCAAGGACCCCGAGGTAGTCCGGGGCTTAAAAAGAGAACAGCGAAAAGGTTGGCGAGCAGCCGGAGGCCGTCACGGCGGTAAAGCCGAGGATCAAAGCTACACTGACTTTGCTAGTTATGCGCGACATTAAACACTCCGTTCATCAAGGTCCCACCCGGCTCAAATGAAGCCGGAGCGGCAACGGCATCAGGGGACGCAAAAAAGGCCAACCCCAACCCGCAAGAGTGGTAGCTGGCATGAAGGCGCCCGCCACCGCATTCAGACCCGAACCGGTGCACACAGTAATCAAGTTAAGTTGCAGGTCTAGGTATCCGTGAGTAACTGCGGCTGTCGTCGAGCAGAACAAACCCGCTCGGACGCACGCACTCCAACACCGTTCACAGCAAACTCATATGGCGCCGCCGCACGGGTGCGGCGGCGCGACGGCCCGAGATGGACATACCACCCACCAGCGCGCCCGTCGCACCCGCGGCGCCAGCGCGCGCTGTTTCAGATCAGGCCCGAAGCGCCGAGGAGTTCCCCCGCGCAGCACGGCGTCAAAAAGAGAAAAGCGACAGCACCGGCGAACATCCAGAAGCCGTCATGGCGGTGAAGCCAAGAATCATGGCGACACCGACTTTGCTGGTTATGCGCGACATTGCACTCCGTTCATCCAGGTATCACCCGGCTCATGCCAAGCCGGGACACGGCGTCAGGAGGCGCAAAAAATGGCCGCTCCAGACTCCGAACTACAAATAGCTGGCATGAATGGCGCCCACCACCGCATTCAGACCCGATCGGCCGGTGCAGATCATAACCGAGATCTGCTGCACGGCGCTAGACGATACTCACGGGTAACCAGTAACCGCATAATTCATCCACGAGCGATCAAAGACGCCTCAGATCAAACCGGTAGCATCAAAGACCCATGATGTATCGGCGGATGCCAACGCCTCGAAATGGTTCGGCGGCGCGAAGCTGACCAGGCTATTCATGTCCCAGTAGTCTTTCCAGACGGTGATCTTGCCGTCGGCAACTTTATGTACCGTGACGAATCTCAGGACGCCTTGTTCACCCGAACTGAACGTCCAAGTTTCGGAGTGTTCGTACATTACGTCGGCGCCGTTGGACAACAGCACACCGTCATGGTTCTCGTAGCCGGCCAAGTGCTCGAGGCCCATCTTGAGTCGTTTCACGATGTCTTCGGGACCGCGCGCCGACACCGCCGGAACCGGCATGTCGACGTAGAGGCAGTCGTCCGCCAAGAACGTCTTGACCGCATCCCAATCCCGCCGCGATAACGCCCGCCACAACCCGACTACGACATCCTCGACCGCGATCATAGAAACTTCAGTCATACCGGCAAATAAACTCGCTCACCGCACGGGTGTCAACCGCGCTGCCGCAGGCGGATACTCGCGAAGGTGCACCCGCTGCAGCACTACATCGCCGACGAGATCGCGACCGACCACGTCGATGGCCTGCTGACCAGACGCGAGGCCATGCGGCGGCTGTCACTGCTCGGATTGGGGACCGCCGCAGCGGCCGCACTACTCGCCGCCTGCTCCGTGGCGCAAGAACAGTCGGACACTCCCAAATCCCCGTCGGCACCCCAAACCTCAACTGGCCCAGCACAACCGCCCGGCATGGCGCACGCACTGCCCACATCGTCGATCTCGTGGGCCGGCTCAGCGGGTCAGCTGCAAGGCGCGTGGGCGCAGGCCGCCAATCCCAAGGGCAGCGTCTTGGTCATCCACGAGAACAAGGGACTCAACGACTGGGTGCGATCGGTCGCCGGCCGGCTGGCCGGAGCCGGGTATTCGGCGCTCGCCATCGACCTGCTCTCGGAGAAAGGTGGCACCGCCGCGTTCCGCGATCCGGCCGAGGCGACCGCGGCGCTCGGCGCTATCGCGCCGGAACAGTTCACCCACGACATGAACTCCGGCATCGCAGAGCTGAAGCTTCGGGCGCGAGGGCAGAAGGTTGGGGTGGTCGGTTTCTGCTTCGGCGGGGGACTGGTGTGGCAACTGCTGGGCGCCGGCGCGCTGGGAGTGTCGGCCGCGGTGCCGTTCTACGGGCCGTTACCGCCGAACCCCGACTTCACCGGGTCTAAGGCGGCGGTACTGGGTATCTACGGTGCCCTGGACAGCAGGGTCACCGGTTCGCAAGCCGCGGCCAAGGCCGCCCTGGACCGGTTCGGGCTGGTCAACGACCTGGTGGTGGAACCCGACGCCGACCATGCTTTCTTCAACGACACCGGCCCCCGCTACAACGCAACGGCCGCGGCCGACGCGTGGCAACGCCTGTTGGACTGGTTGAGCCGCTACCTGAGTCCCTAAACGTCGACGGGAGCCATCGATCGCGCCCGGCCGAGCGCTACCGGCAGACTCGACCAGCCCCGCAGTACCCGGGTGTCCCGACGGGTCCCAGCACCGGCCGCCCGCACGTCGGGGAAGCGGTCGAAGAAGGCCCGCAGCCCGACTTCGCCCTCGGCGCGGGCAAGTGCGGCACCCAGGCAGAAGTGCCGGCCGCCGGAGAATGCGAGATGCCTTCCCGCGTTGGGGCGTTCGATGTCGAAGCGATGCGGATCGGGGAACACGGACGGATCCCGGTTCGCGGCAGCCAGATAGAGCAGCACCACGTCTCCGCGGTTGACCTGCCTGCCCACCAGCTCGACGTCATTGACGGCCTTACGCACGGTGAACTGCACTGGCGAGTCCAGTCGCAGGATCTCTTCGACGGCGTTGGGCCATAACTCGGGACGTTGCCGCAACGTCTCGACATGCTCGGGCGTGTCGAGCAGCATGCGAATCCCGTTGCCCAACAGGTTCACCGTGGTTTCGAACCCTGCGGCCAGCACCAGCGCCGCAATCCCGGTGAGTTCTTTTTCGTTGAGATACGTTTCGCCCACGCCGCTTTCGGCCGTCCGAATCAGCTGACTCATCAAATCGTCACCGGGCGAGCGGCGGAGTTGCTCTAGATGGTCGACGAGCCAGGCGTTGAATCCGGCGATCCCGTGCTGCACCCTGCGGTATTGGCGCCACGGCAATCCGATGTCCAGACTCGGGGCGGCCAGCTCGCCGAACCGCAGGACGCGGGGCCGGTCTTGTTCGGGCACCCCCAAGATGTCGCTGATAATGGCGACCGGGAGTTGCGAGCAGTACCGTCCGACGACGTCGACCACGCCGGACTCGTTGGCCAGCTCGTCCAGGAGGTTGGCCGCCGTTTCCTCCACTCGGTCACTCAGCGCGGCGACCGCCCGCGACGTGAACACGGCCGACACCGTCTTGCGGTAGCGGGTGTGGTCCGGCGGCTCGGTGGCCAGCAACGAGGGTTCACGCAGCGGGTGCAGCAGATCGTCGCGAGCGTGGCGCTCCAGCCATCGCACCGGCCCCGGCAGATTCGATCCGAGCACCAGCGCCCGGAAGTCGTCGGATCGCAGCAGGCTGTGGATTACGCCATGATCGACAGCCAGAAAGCCGACGCGGCTGCGCACCATGGGACCCAGCGCGTGCAGTTCGTCGCAGAACGGCATCGGGTCGGCGGCCACCGTCGGGTCGGCGATCAGCCTTGCCTGCATGTCACCGCGACGGAGCCCGATGGACGCGACGCCCCGAATGAATCCGTGCATCGCAAGCCAGTGCAACCGCTCCTTCACAGCGCCTCCCTCGGACGTGGTCTCGCAAAGCGTATGCCCGAAGCGGCCGTCTTGCGATGGGCGGTTTCAGCACTCCGCGGTGATCTTGAAGTCCGTGGTGATGACCTTGTTGGGGTTGCTGCTGTTGATGCCGTAGGCGCTGCCGGTGATCGTGTACTCGCCATTGGTCACGTCGCCGCGAGCGTCGCCCACCCCGCCTTGCCAGAAACTCCCGGTGAATCCGTCGACGTTGCGGATCTTCACCCATTGCGGGATGACCCGAGCAGCGCTGAGTAGCACGACCGCTTCGACCTGGCCGTCGCGGTCACGGATGTCGATGGTCCGGTAGGACTGCAGCTGGCTGCACGCGGGCGGGCGGGCCGCATGGCTGGCCCCGTCGATGGTCAGGTGCGCGGCGGCACGCGGTGTCGTCTGGGGCTCGGCGCAGCCCGCGACACTGGCGGCCAGGACACATGCGACCGCGACCAACCTGTACTGCACCACTTCGGCTCCTTACGGCCGCTTCGGCATCAGTCCGGGCAACGATTTAGCGATGCGGCCGCGGACGAACTCGGGGCTCAGGCCCTTGAGCAGGTCGATGATGCGAATGCTCTTCGGCACGTACCAATGCAGGCGCTTGGGGTTGTGGTAGGCCTCCCACGCCGCCTCGGCCACGCTCGACGCCGGCATCAGCCGCATTAGGCCCTTCTTCGGCGCGGTCGCACGCAGCTCGTCGCCGGTCATCGGTGCGCCGCCATCGGCGGAGTGATTGGGCGTCGTGGTAAGGATGGCGGTGTCGATCAGCCCGGGCAGCACGTCGGCGACCCGCACACCATGGCGCTCCCATTCCACGCTTAGCGCCTCGGTCAGCCCCTTGACCGCGTGCTTGGTCGACGAATACACCGCGATGCGCGGCATGCCGTAGGTCGCCGCCGACGACGACGTCGAGAACATCAGGCTGCCGGGAGTCTTCCTGAGATAGGGCAGTGCGCCGTAGGCGCCGGTCAGCACGGCTTTGTAGTTCACCTCGACGACGCGCATCGTGGCCTCATACGGCACATCCTCGAACCAGCCGGACTCACCGATCCCGGCGTTGTTCCACATCATGTCCAGCCCGCCACCGGCGTTGTCGGCGCAGAAGTCGGCCAAGGCTCCGTCCAGATCCGCCTTGACCGTCACGTCGACGGTGCGAGTCCACAGGCGCTCGTCGCCAAGCTCCTCGCCGAGCGCCTTCAATCCGTCGACGTTGCGATCCACGGCACCGACCCGCCACCCGTTGGCGTGGAAGAGCCGGACTCCTTCACGGCCCATCCCACTGCCCGCGCCGGTGATGAAGACCGATTTAGCGCCCTTATTTTCGAAGCCTGGCATACACGCCTTTCCGGTCAACCCGCCTCGACCACATCTTTGATGCGGTTGAGCGTCTTGGTCATATCACGGACGTTGCGGCGCTTGCGCAGAAAGCCGCCAAACAACCAGTAGACCCCGAGCCACGGGGCGGGAGTGAGCCGGAATGACTCGGTCACATCCGTACCGGCACCCGACGGCGCCAGACGGTAGTGCCAGTTGTTGACCGGCCTGTCGCCGAGCTGGACCGCGAAGCCGAATTCACGGCCGGGCTCGCACGCCGTTACTTCGCAGACCGTCCAATAAACCGGCCCGATCTCGTTTCGCTTGACGTGACCGCGGAATTTGGCACCGAGGGCCGGGCCCGTCGCATCACCCAACCACTCGGCTTCAAAAACCTCCGGCGAGAACTTCCCGGTGTTGCGGACGTCTGAAATCAGGTTCCAGATCGCTTCCGCGGGTGCCGCCATATGTACTGTTGCCGAACCTTCCATGGCCCGATCCAAACACATGCTCGGCCGTGAACCTAGGCCGCGCCCGATTTGATCATGGGTGCGGAATGGCCGCCTGGATCAGCCCGTTGATGAGCTCCTTGATGCCCTGCGCGGGGTGCGAGTACCACCCGATCGGGAGGCCTGACTGAGCACCGCACTTGGGCCACGGCTCTACACCCTGGTCGGCGAAAAGCCGGTTGGCAACGGCGATTTGCTGTTCGCGAGAGGCTGCGGCAGGATTTCCGACACCGCCGTATGCGGCCCAAGTGGCCGGCTTGAATTGCAGCCCACCGTAATTGCCGTTTCCGGTGTTGGCGTGCCAGTTGCCGCCGGATTCGCACTGCGCGATTGCGTCCCAGTTGGGTGTCGGCGCTGCGCCGGCCTCGGCGGTCGCCGGGCCTAGCGTCGCCGCGATGAACCCGCCGACGACGGCGTACTTCACGAGAGGCTTCCCCAAGTTTCTCATGTCAAGCAATTCGGCATGTGTATAGAAAGCGTTACCGATTTGATTGATTCACGAGATAAGAAATTTATGGCATTTCTATGGCAATGAAATCGGCGCGGCACACCTCAACGGCGGCTTGTCCGCGGCCGGATGGTTAGGTGCAATAAGACTGCGTCGCCAGCGTCAGGGCCTGCTGATAGAGCCTGTCTAACAGGCGAGTACGTATAACGGCGGCCCGTGCGGCGTCGAGTTGCGGGGCGCATGCCGGCGAGTGCAGGAGGTCCCAGTGGACCACGATCTGGTTCAGCATCGTCTGGTTGAGGCCGTCGATCCTCGACCGTGACACCGACAGGTCGGGGGCATTTGCGGGTGCGCTCGACGGATTGAGCTTCCACTGGGCGAAGCGGCTGTGCTCGATTGCCTCGGTGGCGTTGATCTGGTCCCCGAACACCCGGGTGACGTAGTCCGGGTCGATGTGTTCACCCGCGGCGTCGGCGCTCAATTTGGCGAGTTGTTGTCGTACGCGGTCTGGATCCTCAATGGCCGCATGCGCATTCCACTTGTAGGCGGCCACCGCCTCGGCGACCTGTAGTCGCTGCGCGGCCGCGTCGACCAGCTCGGTCAGTGCGCCGGTATCGGCTCGGGCCTGCGTTGTCAGCAGTGTGGCGACCGGCAGCGCGGTCAGCAACGCCCTTAACGCGCTACTGCGCCTGACGATTGTCGTCAAGCGCAGTAGCGACATCCGAAATTAAGGGGGTTATCCACCGCCGCCGGGGGTCGCACCCAAGGTGGCCTGCAGGTCACCCTTCATCGCGTTGAGCTGGGCTCCCCAGTACTCCCAGCTGTGGGTTCCGTAGTTGGGGAAGTTGAACACGGCGTTGTGGCCGCCGGCTGCGTTATAGGCGTCCTGGAACTTCTTGTTGACGCCGATCATGAAGTTGCTCTCCAGGAACGTGGCCGGCAAGTTGGCACCGCCCAGTTCGTTCGGAGTCCCGTTGCCGCAGTACACCCAGAGCCGGGTGTTGTTGGCGACGAGTTGGCCCACGTTGACCAAGGGGTCGTTGCGTTGCCATGCGGGGTCACTGTCCGGCCCCCACATGTCTTCCTTCTTGTAGCCGCCGGCATCGCCCATCGCCAGGCCAATCCAGCTCTGCCCGGTGGACGGGCTGAGGTAGCCGGACAGCGAACCGGCGTAGACGAACTGAGCGGGGTGGTAGATCGCCAGGTTCATTGACGAAGCACCGGCCATCGAGATGCCGACCGCGGCGCTGCCGTTGGCCTTGACGCCCTTCTCGGACGCCAGATACCCGGGCAGTTCGCTGGTCAGGAACGTCTCCCACTTATAGGTCGAACAGCCGGCCTTCCCGCACGCCGGGCGGTACCAGTCGGTGTAGAAGCTCGACTGTCCACCAACAGGCATGACGATCGATAGGCCGGACTTGTAGTACCACTCGAAGGCGGGGGTGTTGATGTCCCAGCCGTTGTAGTCATCCTGGGCCCGCAATCCGTCGAGCAGGTACACCGCGGGTGATCCGCTGCCGCCGCTCTGGAACTGGATCTTGATGCTGCGGCCCATCCCCGCCGACGGGACCTGCAGGTATTCGACGGGCAAGCCAGGTCGCGAGAATGCGCTCGCGGTGGGCCCGCCGCCGGCAAGACCGATCAGACCCGGCAGGGCCGCAGCCGCTGCCGCACCGACCAAAAGCCGGCGCCCCCAGGCCCGGATCTTCTCGCTCACGTCTGTCATACCTGTGCCCCTTGTCGGTCGTATGTCGTCGCGCGGTGCCCTCGGCAGAATTTACCGTGTGAATAGCTGAAATGTCGATTGGGACGCGTTGTCATCCCAGTTTTGTTTCGGCTGGTACCAGAAATAACCCTAGTGCAATAACTGATCCGGAAAGCTCGCGCCCTCTTCCGCGCTCTCGTTCGGGGTTCTCGCCGGGTAAAACGCCAGGTAGCAGACTTTGCCTCGAAATCCACGCACCAGGGGAGTGGCATGCGACAACGTGGGCTACAAACGTTGTCAATTCGCGGCGTCCACCGATTTCGACACGCCCTACGGCGCCGGCCAATCGGCCGGACGGTTAGTCGCATTGATGCGTGGTACGACTGAGGACCAGCGCCGGTGAGCCGTGGCCGCACCACGTGACGCGGTCGACAATTAGTTCGATTCCGTCGCCGATGTCGGGCACGCCCGAGTTTCCCGGGTTCTGAGATCGGTGCAGCCGAACCCTCCACGAACGCGTAGGCTCTCTCGGAGCAAGCCGATGGAGACCGAACGCAAACCCGGTCCGTTCCGGCCCTCACGAATCACCGCACCGCGGACTTTCGGGTGCGTGATGGTTCGGCAGGGGCCGCGGAGTCCGGGACGATTGAGGTGCAAATTTTGGAAACGGTACTAGGGCTATCACTGACGCCGACCACCTTCGGGTGGGTCCTCGCTGAAGGACACGGCGCGGACGGCACGATCCTGGACCACCAAGAGTCTGCGCTGCACGCCGAGGACGGCGTACCCGCCGTGAGCACCGCCGAGCAGGTGGCACAAGAGGTCTTGCGAGTGGACGCGCAGGCCAATGCGAGTGATCACCATCTGCGCGTCATCGGGGTGACGTGGAACGACGAAGCGGCCGCCCAGGCCGCACTGCTGCTGGAGGCGTTGACCGACGCCGGGTTCGACAATGTGGTGCCGGTTCGGTTGCTCGAGGCTGTCGAGACCCTGGCGCGGGCGATCGCGCCCGTCATCGGGTACGAGCGGACGGCGGTCTGCCTTCTCGAACACGAGCGGGCGACGGTCGTCATGGTCGACACGCAGGACGGCGACACCCAAACGGTCGTCAAACAGATCAGCGGCGGCTTCGACGGACTGCGATCCTGGCTGACCGGAATGTTCGACCGCACCGGTTGGCGTCCGGGCGGCGTGGTTGTCGTGGGCGCGGACAGCGACATCGACGGGTTTTCCTGGCAGCTCGAAAAGGCTTTGCCGGTGCCGGTATTCGCGCAGACCATGGCCCAGGTGACGGTCGCGCGCGGCACGGCACTGGCCGCGGCTCGCAGCACCGACTTCACCGACGAGCAACTGATCCCGCAGACCAGCGAACCCGCACCGGCCGCGCCGCCACGGCGGCCCGGCCACTTGTCTTACGCGGGGGCGGTGACCGTGTTGGCCGCCGGCGCCATCACTTTTGTCTCGTCGCTGGCCGTTGCCGTGGGTATTCAGCTTGCTCCCGACGCGGGACGCGCCCCGGGCAAGCATGTCGTGCACGAGCAGACACCGCAGGTCGCCGAAGCCGTGGCGCCCGCGGTTGCACCCGAGCCGCCCGCACCGCGGTGGGCTGCCACCGGTGAACCGGTTTCCAGGCCCGGCGCAGCGGAGGCGGGTATTCCCGCCGAGCAGCAGCCCGACCCGAACGGCCCGCAACCGTACTTGACACGAGTGCTCGAGCATATCCCCGGCGACACCGGTGAGCCGACGACGCCGGCTGCACCGGCACAGCCTTAACGCGCGGCGCTTAAAGGCCCCGCGGCCTAGGACTGCCTGATCGCGGTGCAGTAGTAGGCGTCAGCGGCCGGATTGCCTGCGGTCGAAGGTACTTCGGGTAGGCCGTCGGCCGCGAACAGTTCATTCAGCGTCCGGACCGATGTCTGCCAGCCGTGGCGATCCAGGTATGCGGCAACGTCATTGCGCTCAACGTCGTAACGCAAGTCGGCGAGTTCCACATCGAACCCGTGCGCGCGCCAGCGCTCGCCGGCGATCGCAACCGCGTCCGGCGCCGGCTCACCGCTTTCGTCCGAGCGAGCGCCGAAAATCTCTGCAGCAAGCCGACTTCCGGCCGTGCTGAAGCCGGTGATGTTGTCCAGCAGGCGATCCTGCGCGTCCGGCGGCAGGAACGCAAGCAGCCCTTCGGCGATCCATGCGCTGGGCTGGGAGGCGTCAAAGCCCTTTTCGCGCAACGCCGTTGGCCAATCGTGGCGCAGATCGATCGGTACCACGCGCAGCTCCGTCGTCGGCTGTGCACCCAGATCGGCCAGCGTTGAGTTCTTGAATTGGATCACTTCGGGCTGGTCGATCTCGAATACCTTGGCTCCGTCCGGCCAAGACAGCCGGTAGGCCCGCGCATCCAGTCCCGACGCCAGGATGACGGCCTGGCGGATACCCGCGTCCATCGCGTCCCGGAAAAACGCGTCGAAGTACGGCGTCCGCACACTCATCAGGTCGGCCATCCGCTGCAAACCCCACGCCTCGTCGGCACCGTCGATGTCGGCCGCGTCGATCTCCCCGTTGGCCCATCGCGCCAGGAATTCGATTCCCACGGCTCGTACCAGTGGTTCGGCGAAGGGATCGTCGATCAGCGGCTTATCGGCCTTCGTGGCGACGGCCCGGCCGGCGGCCACCATGGTGGCGGTCGCTCCGACACTGGTCGCCAGATCCCACGAATCGTTTTCGGTACGAGGCATTTTGATCCCTTTCGGCGAGACAAGGTAATAGATACTTAGCGGCGGTAATGAATCCCCACCGAGGATACACGCGCCGACGAGTACTGCCCGTGGCGTTCAATCGTCCTTGGCGTGAACCGCGGTAAAAGACAGTGTCACGTCGTCGGCGACCTGCACCGAGCCCATCAACAGCGAGTACGGCTTGATGCCGTAGTCGGACTGGCGGACCGTGGATTCGGCAGACATTCGCCAGGAGTCACCGAGATCTTCTGTGTGCAAATCGATTACGTGCTCTCGCCGTTTTCCGCGGATCTCAAGCGTGCCGCTGAGCCGGTAGCCGTTTTCGGTTTTTTCGATGGCGTCGGCGGTGAAACGGATTTCGGGGAAGCGGTCCGCGCCCAGCGAGCTCAATGCGTTGGAGCGCACCAGCGCCTTCTCGGGACCGGAGAGGCCCTTGACACCACCCTGGCTGCTGAGCACGCCGAACGAGTCCGCCTCGACCGTAAGCTCGGCCGCGACGGGATCGGCGCCGGCCCATCGCACGGTAGCCGTCCAGCGCGCCATCGCGATGGTGAGGCGATGGCCCATCCGCGCGGCCCGGCCTTTGACGCCGGTACGTAGCCGCAGTTCACCGTCAGCAGCGTCGAGAGTCCACACGTCGGTCACAGACCGACTGTATTCACATGGTCAAAACGGTGCGGTACCGCGCTCGCCCTTGCTCCATCGCGGCGTATCCAGCGGCGGCCTGCGCCAGTGGCAACTCTTCGATCCAGGCCCGCACTCCCGATAGCACCGCGAAATGCATTGTGTCTTCGACATCTTTCGAAGTGCCGGACGGGTGGCCGACGATGCTCACACCCGGCGTGATCAGCTGTACCGGGCTGATCGGCAGCGGCTCCGTGGTGACGCCGATGGTGATCAATTCGCCCTGCGGCAGCAATCCGCCAACCGTTTCGGCCATGGCCGCCGAGCTCGAGGCGGTGGCCAGCACGACGGTCACGCCGCCCAGCGCCTGTAACGCTGCGGCGACGTCGCCACTGGTGGAATCGATGTAGTGATGCGCGCCCAATTTCCGGGCATCGGATTCTTTGCCGCTGCCCCTGGCAATCGCGATGGTCTCGAAGCCCATCGCCCGGGAGAACTGCACCCCGAGGTGCCCGAGTCCGCCGACACCGAGAATCGCGACCCGGTCACCGGGTAGCGCCTTGGTGTGACGCAAGGCGTTGTACGTCGTGACGCCCGCACAGCCCATCGGGGCCGCCTCCACATCCGACAGCTCGGACGGAATCCGGGCCAGCGCGTTGGCCGGCGCCGTCACCGACTGCGCGTAACCGCCGGGGTACTGCCAGCTCGGGACCTTCATGTTCGCGCAATGGATGAAGGTGCCTCTGCGGCAGGGTCCGCAACGATTGCAGTTTCCGCCGAACCAGCCGACGGTGACCCGCTCGCCGACCGCGAAGCCCTCCACGCCCTCACCGAGTTCGGCTATGGTTCCGGCGATTTCGTGGCCAAGGGTGAGCGGCCACGTCATGCTCGGGAAGCCGCCGTTGGCGAACGCACGGTCGGTGCCGCACACACCACAAGCCGTGACCGTCAGCCGTACCTCGTCACGGCCCGGCGGTTTGGTTTCAACCTCTGCCAGCTCCAAAGGCGCACCAGGGGACTGCATTTGGACGGCTTGATGTGTCGGCATGGACTACCCCCCGATCGACTCAGTGCCTCAATGGGCGACGGGGCATTCCCCGGACCCGCTGGTGTGGTAGTCGACCTGCCAGTGCTTGATTCCGTTGAGCCA
This sequence comes from Mycobacterium sp. Aquia_213, assembly GCF_026625985.1. Lineage (NCBI taxonomy): Bacteria > Bacillati > Actinomycetota > Actinomycetes > Mycobacteriales > Mycobacteriaceae > Mycobacterium > Mycobacterium sp. Aquia_213. The sequence continues at coordinate 2,802,464 of NZ_CP113116.1, read as the reverse complement.
GCCCGACCGTAGCCGTTCAGGCTTGCCGACGGATTTCAGATTGGGCATGGCGTCGGCGATCGCGTTGAACATCAGGTCGATCGTCATCCGCGCCAGGTTGGCCCCGATGCAATAGTGCGCGCCGGTGCCGCCAAATCCTACGTGCGGGTTGGGATCACGCAGGATGTTGAACGTGAACGGGTCGTCGAACACTTCCTCGTCGAAATTGGCCGAGCGGTAAACCATTACCACCCGTTGCCCCTTCTTGATCTGCACCCCGGACAGCTCGTAGTCCTCGAGTGCGGTGCGCTGGAACGACGTCACCGGAGTGGCCCACCGGACAATCTCGTCGGCGGTGGTGGCCGGACGTTCCCTCTTGTAGAGCTCCCACTGATCCGGGAAATCGGTGAAGGCCATCATGCCCTGGGTGATGGAGTTGCGGGTGGTCTCGTTGCCGGCCACGGCCAGCAGGATGACGAAAAACCCGAACTCGTCGTCGGACAGCTTGTGACCGTCGACGTCGGCCTGGACCAACTTGGTGACGATGTCATCCCCGGGGTTTTGCGCCCGATCGGCGGCCATCTGCATGGCGTAGGTGATCAGTTCGACCGAGGCGCCCATCGCGTCGTTGCGGGCGAATTCGGGATCTTGGTCTCCCACCATCTGGTTGGACCAGTGGAACAGCTTCATGCGTTCGTCTTGGGGCACCCCCATCAGCCCGGCAATGGCTTGCAGCGGAAGCTCACACGACACCTGCTCGACGAAATCGCCGGAGCCTTCGGCGGCCGCCTTCGCGACGATCTGCCGGGCGCGCTCGTTCAGGTCGTCGCGAAGCCGTTCGACGGCACGGGGGGTGAAGCCGCGGGAGATGATCTTGCGGAGGTGCGTGTGCTGCGGGGCGTCCATGTTGAGCAGCACGAACTTCCCCGTCTCTCGCTGCTGCTGGACAGTGCCGTCCTTGTAGCGGGGCAGGGCGGTGTTCTCCAGGCTGGAGAACACATCGCTACGCCGCGAAATCTCTTTGACGTCCTTGTGCTTGGACACCACCCAGTAGCCCTCGTCGTCGAATCCGCCGGAACCGGCAGGCTGCTCGTTCCACCAGATCGGCGCGGTCCGGCGCAGCTCGGCCAGTTCTTCCACCGGCAGTCGCTGCGCATGGATGTCCGGATCGGTGAAATCGAACCCGGCAGGCAGGTTCGGGCTCGGCTTGGTGGTCGTCTTAGTAGTTGACAAGGCCCACTCCTCGATACGAAGTCTTCTAGTCGTAATGCTTGTGCCAAATAAACCACTGCAACACCACTGTTGGGAAGCATTGACACAACTTCGATCGACCAAATTGCAACATGTTCACCGACGGCGTGGTGCAAGCCGCCGGGAGGACACCGTCGGCGGGCAGCAGGCAGGTCCACGGCCGCGTTCGGTCGCCCAGGCCTTGTGGCCTGGACCACAATAGATATGCTTTGGTCCAGGTCACCGGCACGACGGACCGGGTGACGCCTACGCGAAGGGGTGGAGCGGATGATTCGCGAAGTACTCGCCGTCGCCGTGATCACGGCCGGCGCCGTCGCGGTGGCGCCGTGTGCGGCAGCCGGTTACGAGGGCGATGTGCCGAACATGAACTATCAGGCCTCGTTGGGCGCACCGTGCGACAACTACGAGCGCTTCATCTTCGGCCGGGGCCCCAGCGGCCAGGCCGAAGCCTGCCATTTCCCGCCGGCCAACCAGTTCCCGGCGGCGACCATCGGCTACTGGGTGATCTCGTATCCGCTGTACGGCGTTCAGCAGGCCGGCGCGAAGTGCCCGGGCCCGCAGAGCGCGGCACAGTCGGACCGGGGACTCCCCATGCTCTGCCTGGGAGCTCAAGGCTGGCAAGAGGGTTGGTTCACCGGAGCAGGGTTCTTCCCGCCGTCGGGATAACGATCATGCGCGAACGTCGGCCGACGCAAGGTCCGGTTCCCCGGTGGCTGCGCTTCGTGCTGGCGTCCGATCGGGCCGGCTCGGCCTGGTACATCGGGACCGGCTTCTTCTTCGCTCCGGTGCTCGCGGTCTTGTCGCCGTGGCCCGCCGTCACCGCCGCGCTCTGGGCGGTTATCGGATTGGCGGGGCTGTGGCTCGGTCTGCTCGGCATCGCGATGGCCGTGGGGCTGGCCCGTGTTCTGCGTTCCGGCGCCGAGATCCCCGAGGACTATTGGCGGACCCTGGTCAACTACTGACCCTCTAGAGTCGTAGCTAGGTTCTTTTCAAGACCCGCAACGATAAGGAGACTCCGGTGGCGGTCAATCCCAGAGACGCCGTGGACGCGGTCAAGGACATCGCGACCAATGCCGTCGAAAAGGCTTCAGACATCGTCGAAAACGCCGGTGACATCATCCGCGGCGACCTCAAGGGCGGGGTCAGCGGCATCGTCGAGAACTCGATCGACATCGCGACTCACGCCGTGGAACGGACCAAGGAAGTCTTCACCGGCGGCAAGTACGACGTCGACGAAGAGTAGTCGTCGCTAGACGCTGGCGGCCTCGTTGAGCTCGTCGAGCTTGGCCGTTGCCTCCAGGTACTCCTGCACCCAGCGCTCGATCACGGTCGACGTCTTCTCCACCTTGCTGAACTGCCCGACGACCTGACCGACGGGGTTGAACGCTACGTCGACGGATTCGTTGGGGTAGCGGTTCGTGGCGCGCACTGCCATGCCGGAAACCATGTACTGCAACGGCATACCGAGCGGCTTCGGGTTGTCCGGGTTCTCCCATGCCTCGGTCCAGTCGTTGCGCAGCATGCGGGCCGGCTTGCCGGTGAACGAGCGGCTGCGCACGGTGTCGCGGCTGCCGGCCTTGACGTAGGCCTCCTGCTGAACCGGCGTGTTCGAGGACTCCTCGACCATCAACCATTGCGAGCCGGTCCATGCGCCCTGGCAGCCCAGCGCCAATGCCGCGGCGATCTGCTGGCCACTGCCGATGCCGCCCGCGCCGAGGACGGGGACCGGAGCCACCTCCTTGACGACCTGCGGCCACAGCACGATTGAGCCCACCTCACCGCAGTGCCCGCCGGCCTCGCCGCCCTGAGCAATGATGATGTCGATGCCCGCGTCGGCGTGCTTGCGCGCCTGCGAGGGGGAGCCGCACAGCGCGGCCACCTTGAGTCCGGCCTCGTGGATGTGCTTGATCATGTCGGCCGGCGGCGTGCCGAGCGCGTTGGCGATCATCTTCACCTTGGGGTGCTTGAGCGCCACCTCGACCTGTGGCGTGGCTGTCGCCTCGGTCCACCCGAGCAGCTGCAGGGTGTCGCCATCGCTGTCCTCGACCGGGACGCCGTGGTCGGCGAGGATCTTCTTGCCGAAGTCCAGGTATTCCTGCGGAACCATCGACTGAAGCTGTTTGGTCAGTTCCTCGGCCGACAGGTTCGAGTCCATGCCCTCGTACTTGTTCGGGATCACGATGTCGACGCCGTACGGGTGGTCGCCGATGTTCTCGTCAATCCAGTTGAGCTCGATCTCCAGCTGCTCGGGCGTGAAGCCCACCGCTCCGAGCACGCCGAACCCCCCGGCCTTGCTGACCGCCACCACGACATCGCGACAGTGCGTGAAGGCGAAGATCGGGAACTCGATGCCGAGTTCGTCGCAAATAGGGGTGTGCATTACAAACTCCTGGGATGCCGGCCGAATTGGAACGTGTTCTAGTTTAGTACGCGCGGCCATGACGTGGCCAGGGGCCCCTGACTAGCGCCCCGCGACTACGGCGCGTTGCTCTGCGGTCTCAGATGACCAGGGCGCGGGCCACCCACAGGACCAGGAACGCAAGCATGCACCCGACGCAGACGAGGTGATCGCGACAGACCGACCGCGCCAGGTGGCTTTGCTCGGCCACGCTGTCGGTGCGGTGTCCAAGCCGTATCGCGTCGGGAACCGTCTGGGTCAGCGCCAGCATCGTCGGGATACCGGCGAGCCCGGCCGAAACCACGAGTAGCCAACCGGGATCGCGCCCCAGGGTCGCCTGAAACCCCAACGCGCCCAACAAAATCAACATCACCAGAGCGATCAGCCGACTCATCGGGCGCGCCGCGGTGGTCGCGCGGTGGTAATACCCCGCGATGGAGGCGAGCACCGGCTCGGGCAGTTCATCACCGGCGGATCGATGCGCGAGAACCTGGACGTCGAACATCAAATCCATCCACAAAACCGCGAAGAGGAAGCCGCTGCAGGCCGTGAGTAAGGGAGCCACAGCGGTCACCTCCCGTTCGCCCTCGACACCGTCGGCAGCGCGGTCAGCGACGTGGCCGCACCCGAACCCCAAGTCGTCCTATTGTTTCGCAGCCAGAGGAATCAGCACAGGGCCGCAGCCATGCCAAATCGGCACAATGACCGGCGGTCGCGCGGATGAGAACCGGTTCTAAGTCCAGCGTCACGCGACGGCATTGACCGAAGCCAACAACCACGACTTCCATGCGTTGGGAATCGGTATGTACCCGTTGTCCGCCAAGCCGTCCTGGCCGGCACCGAGGGAGCTTTCTAGGAATGCGCGCACGGCGGTGCCGACCTGCGGATCCGCATACTTCGAGCAGACAATCTCGTAGGTCGCCATCACAATCGGATAGGCGCCGGACTGCGTGGGGTTATAGAACGACACGGTGTCGAGCACCATGTCGTTATCCCGGCCGATGACCGCGGCGCCCGAAATCGTCTTGCTCACCGAGTCGGTGCTGATCGCTACCGCGTCCGGACCGGCCGGGGTGACGATCTTTGCCATGCTCAAATTCTTCGACTTGGCGAACGACCACTCGTTGTAGGTGACAGCCCCTTCGGTGGCCTTGACCGCCGACGAGGTGCCGTCGTTGCCCTTGGCACCCTCGCCGACGCCGCCGTTGAACGCCTTCCCGGAGCCCTTACCCCAAACGCCCCCGGACGCCGCATCGAGGTACTTCTGGAAGTTATCCGTGGTCCCGGACATATCGCTGCGGAACACGACACGAATCGGCTCGGCGGGCAGCGTCACGCCCTTGTTGAGCACCTGGATTGCGGGATCGTTCCAGGTGGTAATGGCCCCATTGAAGATCTTCGCTGCCGTCTGAGCATCGAGATTCAGCGAATTCAAGCCCTTGACGTTGTAAGTGATTGCGATCGGCCCGAACACCACCGGAAGATCCCACGCCGGCGATCCACAACGCTGTTGGGCCGCGGCGTACTCATTGCCTGCCAGCGGTGAGTCGGAGCCGCCGAAATCGGTTTGGTTGCCGATGAATTCGCTGATCCCGGCTCCCGAACCATTCGCGGTGTAGTCCAGGGTCTGACCGGGGCAGGCCTGTTCGAACGCCTTGATGAACCGCGTCATCGCGTTGGTCTGGGCCGTCGACCCGCTCGCCTTCAGCCTCGCCTTCCCGCCACAATTCACCGTCACCGGCGTCGAATCCTGCCCGGCCGCATTCTCGTCAGCCCCGCACCCCGACAGGAGCAGCACACCGCTAGTCAAGACGCTCAGCGCCCCACCAAATCGGTTGCGCTTCAATTCCGTTCCTAACTGTCGCGATGAACCGAAATCGACCGTCGGGATGAATCGGGGCCGCCGCCTCCGTGGCCGCGACGCGTAACCAGCGATCTCCGCCAGCTACGAGCCAAATACTAACAAGATCAACACCTACGCCTTCGTGAAATCTTCCCGAGCGCGCGCCCTGCGGCGACGACTCTTGATCCGCTCCGTCGGCAGCGGGTAGCGTAGTGCTGCCAATTACGAAACGGTGAGTAGCGTAATAGGTTTCCCCGTCTCCCGAAAGGATCGGCTCGATGCGCAGCCCCTACTCCGGCCGCCCTTTCACCACGTCAACGGAGGAAATCGCGGCGGCCCTGGAGGACGTCAGCATCCCCACGCTGCTGTTGTCGCTCGTCCACATCACCGGCGACCCGCGATTCATTCGCGACTACAAGCAAATGGGCATCTTCCTCAACGAGGTGCAGGGGTTCATGTCGGAAGACGACAAGGCCCGTGCCCGCGCCGAGGCGCTGACCGTCATCAGCGAGTATCGCGACCGCGGCTGCCCCGAGCCGGAGCCGCTGAGCCCGGAACTCATCCGCGAAATGATGGACTGGGCGGCCTGCGAACACGTTCCCGACGACTACCAATCCCTGGTCGCCGAAGAACTCGACCTGGACGGGACCGACCCGCGCCGCCCGGTGGCAATACCCACCGAGCGCGCGGCCGACCTGCCGATCCTCGTCGTCGGATGCGGGGAATCGGGACTGCTGGCCGGCGTCCGGCTCCAACAGGCGAACATCCCCTTCACGATCGTGGAGAAGAACGCCGGCCCCGGCGGAACATGGTGGGAGAACAGCTATCCCGGAGCCCGGGTCGATGTCGCCAACCATTTCTACTGCTACAGCTTCGAACCCAACAACGACTGGACGCACTTCTTCGCCGGGCAAGACGAGCTGCAGCACTACTTCACCAAGGTGATGAAGAAGCACGACCTGGCCGAGCACATCCGCTGGAACACCGAGGTTCTGGCAGCCGAGTGGAATGACGGCGAGGGAATCTGGAGCGTTTCGTTGCGCGACGCGGACGGACAGACCAGCACGCTTCGGGTGCGCGCCCTGATCACCGCGGTCGGCCAGCTCAATCGGCCGCAGATCCCCGAATTCGATGGCGCCGACAGCTTCGCGGGGCCGTCCTTTCACTCCGCGGCCTGGGATCACTCGGTCGACGTCGCCGGCTTGCGAGTCGCCTTGATCGGCGCCGGCGCCAGCGGCTTCCAGATCGCGCCCGCCATTGCCGAGGACGTCGAGCATCTCACTGTCTTCCAGCGGACCGCCCAGTGGATGTTCCCGAATCCCATGTATCACGACGAAGTCGGAGACGGCGTGCGCTGGGCGATGCGCAACCTGCCGTTCTACGGACGCTGGTATCGGTTCTTGGTCTTGTGGCCCGGATCGGATAAGGGCCTCGACGCCGCCCAAGCCGATCCGAACTACGCCGATCAGGATGCGGCCGTCAGCGACATCAACGCCGCTGCCGCAATGATGTTCTCGCAGTGGATCACCAGCCAGGTCGGCGACGACGACCAGTTGTTGGCGAAGGTGATGCCCGACTATCCCGCCTGCGGCAAACGCACGCTGCAGGACAACGGCAGCTGGCTGCAGACGCTGCAGCGCGACAATGTCGAACTGGTCCGCACCGCGATCCAGAAGATCACCCCCCGCGGAGTCGTCACCCAAGACGGTGTGGAGCACGAGGTCGACGTCATCGTGTACGCCACCGGTTTCCGGCACACCGACGTGTTGTGGCCGCTGAAAGTGACCGGCCGCAACGGAATTGACCTACACGAGATGTGGGGGAGCCGCCCGTACGCGTACCTGGGCATCACGGTCCCCGAATTCCCCAACTTCTTCATCATCTACGGGCCTGGCACCCACCTCGCGCACGGCGGCAGCCTGATCTTCCAGTCCGAACTGCAGATGCGCTACATCGACCAGTGCCTGCAGCGCCTGGCCGACGCCGAGGTGCACTCGATGGAACCCAAGACCGAAGCCGCGACCGGTTGGCACCAGCGGACTCAGACCCAGATCAAGAAAATGGTGTGGTCTCATCCCGCGGTCAAACACTCCTACTTCAAGAACGCCGACGGGGAGATCCACACCGTCAGCCCGTGGCGCCTCAACGAGTACTGGGCCGCGGTGCGCGAGCCTGATTGGTCCCAATTTATTGTGCGACGCCGTAGTTCGTAATTCGACAAGGAAGTGAGCACACCGCTATGCGCACGGTAGTCGTCGACGGACCCCGCAACATCCGGGTCGACACCCGTCCCGATCCCGCTCTTCCCGGCCCCGACGGAGCGATCGTCGAAGTCGCCGCCGCCGGCATCTGCGGATCCGACCTGCACTTCTACGAGGCCGATTTTCCGATGCCCGACCCGATCGCGCTGGGCCACGAAGCGGTCGGCACGGTCGTGGAAGTCGGGCCCGAGGTGCGCACCGTCAAGGCTGGAGATCAGGTCATGGTGTCGTCGGTGACGGGCTGTGGCAGCTGCGCGGGGTGTGCCACCCGCGATCCGGTCATGTGCTACTCCGGCTTTCAGATCTTCGGCGGAGGCCTGCTGGGTGGTGCACAAGCAGATCTGCTCGCCGTGCCCGCCGCCGATTTTCAGCTGCTGAAGATGCCCGACGGCATCAGCACCGAACAGGCACTGCTTCTTACCGACAACCTGGCCACCGGCTGGGCTGCGGCACAGCGCGCCGACATTCCATTCGGCGGCACCGTCGCGGTCATCGGCCTGGGCGCAGTCGGCCTATGCGCGCTGCGTAGTGCGTTTTTCCAGGGCGCTGCAACGGTTTTCGCGATCGATATGGTCGACGGCCGGCTGGACCGCGCGGCGCAGTGGGGTGCGACGCCGGTCAAAGCGCCTGCCCTCGAAGCGATCATGGCGGCCACCGGCGGACGCGGCGCCGACGCGGTGATCGATGCCGTCGCCACGGATGCCTCCCTGACCGATGCGATCAACACCGTCCGGCCCGGTGGCACAGTCTCGGTTGTCGGTGTGCACGACATGAATCCGTTCCCGCTCAACGCCTTGGGCTGCCTGATTCGCAGCACGAGCATGCGATTCACCACGGCGCCGGTGCAACGGACGTGGCCGGAGTTGATCCCGCTGCTGCAATCCGGCCGGCTCGACGTCGATGGCATCTTCACCACGTCAATGTCGTTGGACGAAGCCGCCAAAGCGTACGCGACCGCCGAGTCGCGATCGGGCGACGTCGTGAAGATTCTGCTGAAGCCTTAGTCGCCGTCGCGCTGAGACTCGCGGCGAACGTGGTTCGCCAGATAGCGCAGCGTCCGCATCGGCCGGCGCCGCACCGAGGCGAGGCACATCACCGGCCAGCCGTGCGCCGCGGCCGCGGCCGCCAGACCCGAGCGGGGGTTCACCGGTCGCGGATAGCCGACCACCGACATCGACGCCGCATCCTCGTCACCATCGGCGTAGAAGTAACTGTGTTGCGCCGCAACATCATTGTCGGTACAGAACAGTTGCACCGCAGATGCTTTCGTTGCGCCCCATACGATCGGTTTGACGATTCCGCCGGTCAGGCATCCGTGCTCGTCAAGCTCGAAGCGGTTGCATTGCACGTTGGAGATACCCAGAAAGCGGGCGACCGGCAGCGCCTGAATCGACAGCGCAGATGAACTGAGCACCACGGTATGCCCGCGTTCCTGATGCGCTTGCACGATTTCTCGCATATGCGAATACATGCGTGGGGCAACACGTTCGACGAACAGCCGCTCGCCCAACTCGTCGAGGTCGACCAGTGACTGGCCCTGCAAATAGCCGGCGGCCCGCACGATGAGGTGCTCGAATTCCAGGCGGCCGAATCGATATCGCAGCGCGGCTTCGAACACGCCGGCCAGCTCACCGATACCGACCTGCCGGCGCCGGATCCGGTCGCCGACGTGCACCGCCGCCGTGAAGCCGTCGACCAGCGTTCCGTCGAGATCGAAGAAAGCACCGACTCGCGGTCCTGGTGAACTGACCGCGATCTCGGCTATGGCATCGGCGGGCGAGAGCATCGTCATGGTCACCACGTCGACTCCATCCGTTACCGGGTTGCCGTTATGTACTGCGAATGCATGAAACCGTCGATTTTCACGTCGACATCGGGCGGTGTCATGCCGTAGCCGGCCTGCAAGTCGAGGGTGCTGCGGATCGGCTCCACGCTCCAGCCGTGTGCGGCCAGCCATTCGGCGGGGTCACCCTTGGGCTCGTAGGTAAGGGAGGAGAAGTCCACATCGCCGGACATATTCACTCCGGGGTGGTTGGTTTCCAGCGCTTCGAGCTGGTCGTGGTCCAATCGCGATCCCAGTGCGCCGATGGCGATTCGGCTGCCGGGTGCGCTCAGTCCGCTGATCCGGGTGAAGAGCGTGTTCTGGGCTTCATCGGTCAGGTAGGGCAATATCCCCTCCACCGACCAGGCGCTGGGCCTTTCGGTGTCGAAACCGGCCGCTTCCAGCGGCCTGGACCATTCGGTGCGCAGGTCGGCGGCGACCTCAACCCGCGACGCCTTGGGCACCGCGCCGTGCTCGCCCAGCACATGAGCCTTGAATTCCAGGACTTTCGGCAGGTCGATTTCGAAAACGCTTGTTCCGGGCGGCCATTCAAGGCGATACGAGCGGGAGTCCAATCCCGCGGCGACGATCACCGCTTGTTGAATGCCCGCGCCGGCCGCGGAAACGAAAAAGTCGTCGAAGAAGCGAGTCTGCACACCGTAGAGACGCGGAAACGCGGTCTCGTCGTCGGTGGTTCCCGGATTGGCAAGCACACCGGCCAAATACGGGTCCTGTGACGCTGCGATGAACACCTTGGCGTATTCGTCTCGGACCAGCGGTTGCGCGCTCACGGCGTGTAGTGCACGCCATCCCGCCACCAGGAGAGCGGTGTAACCGACGCTGCTGACGATGTCCCATTGGTCGTCATCGGAACGGAGCGAGCCGAATTCGGGCCCGGATGCCGGCGCAGTGCTCATGGTCGCCCCTCCTGTTTCGATAGGCCAAGATCCAAGGTACCTGTGAGGGCCAGTTCAGAGTTCGAGAAACACCGTTACCGGTCCGTCGTTGACCAATTCGACCTGCATATTCGCCCCGAACACGCCGGTTTCGACGTGGGCGCCCAACCCGCGCAACGCGTCCGCGAACGCCGCGACCATGGGCTCGGCCACAGCGCCGGGAGCCGCCTTGTTCCACGATGGCCGGCGGCCCTTCGCGGTGTCGGCGTAAAGCGTGAATTGGCTGACCACCAGGATCGGCGCATCGATATCGGCCGCGGAATGTTCGTCGGCGAGAATACGTAGATTCCAAAGCTTTTCGGCAAGCCGGCGCGCTTTGTCGACATCGTCGCTATGGGTGACGCCGACAAATGCCAGCAGCCCCTGGGTTTCGGGCCGGATGGCACCCACCACCCGGCCGTCGATCGCCACCGCTGCCGACGAGACCCGTTGCACCAGAACCCGCATGGTTCGATGCTGCCAGGCCGGATGGGTACGCTCGTCACGTGTCTGTCCTAGTCGCGTTTTCCGTCACCCCGCTCGGGGTCGGTGAGGGCGTCGGCGAGATCGTCGCCGAAGCGGTGCGGGTGGTGCGCGATTCCGGGCTGCCCAACAAGACCGATTCCATGTTCACCGTGATCGAGGGAGATACCTGGGAGGAAGTGATGGCGGTCGTGCAGCGCGCGGTCGAGGCCGTCGCCGCTCGTGCCCCCAGGGTCAGCACGGTGATCAAGGCGGACCTGCGAGTCGGCGTCCAGGACGCGATGACCCAGAAAGTCGCGACGGTCGAGCGCTACCTCGCCGAGGGTTAGGGCCGCGGCGCTTCGCCTGAGCCCGCTCGGCGCCCGTCGCGTGTGCACTGACGGCGTCGGGTGTGCGTCCAGGTCGGCAAGAATTCACACTCGACGCCGCCCGGCCGGCCAGGCAGCGCGGGTGCGTAGGCTCGTGCCGGTGAGCGCACGCGCAGGCATCGTCGTCACCGGAACCGAAGTCCTCACCGGACGCGTCCAGGACAGAAACGGCCCGTGGATCGCCGACCGGCTGCTCGAACTGGGCGTAGAGCTGGCCCACATCACCATCTGCGGCGATCGCCCCTCTGACATCGAGGCGCAACTGCGCTTCATGGCCGCGCAGGGCGTGGACCTGATCGTGACCAGCGGTGGACTGGGTCCGACGGCCGACGATATGACCGTCGAGGTGGTGGCCCGCTTCTGCGAGCGCGAGCTGGTGCTCGACGAAGAAGTCGAAGCCAAGATCGCCAACATTCTCAAAAAGCTTATGGCGCACTTCGATTCGGAAAGCTTCGATGCGGTGCGCGCGGCGAACCGCAAGCAGGCGATGGTTCCCGCCGGCGCCCAGGTGCTGGATCCGGTGGGCACCGCCCCCGGCGTCGTGGTGCCCGGAAAGCCAACGGTGATCGTGCTTCCCGGACCCCCGCGTGAGCTTCAGCCGATGTGGCACACGGCCATCCAGACTCCCGCTGCGCAGCAGGCGATCGCCGGCCGGACGATCTACCGTCAGGAAACCATCCGGATGTTCGGGCTGCCCGAGTCGGGGCTGGCCGAAACGCTGCGGGACGCGCAGAATTCCGTCGCCGGATTCGAGGCGCTGGAGATCACCACCTGCCTGCGGCGGGGCGAGATCGAAATGGTCACCCGCTACGAGCCCGACGCGGGGGAGGCCTACGCCGAACTGACCCGGCTGCTGCGCGACCGGCACGGGCAACAGCTGTACTCCGAGGACGGATCGCAGGTGGACGACGTGGTCGCGCGGCTACTGTCCGGCCGCCGGATAGCCACCGCGGAGTCCTGCACGGCGGGACTGGTGGCCGCGCGGCTGACCGACCGGCCCGGCTCATCCGAGTACGTGATGGGCGGCGTGGTGAGCTACTCCAACGATGCGAAGGTGCAGCTGCTCGGCGTCGATGCCGCGCTGATCGACGCGCACGGCGCGGTGTCCGAACCGGTGGCCGAGGCGATGGCCGCCGGCGCGTTGCAGCGCTTCGGCGCCGATACCGCCGTCGCGATCACCGGCATCGCCGGGCCCGGCGGGGGAACGCCGGAGAAGCCGGTGGGAACGGTCTGCTTCACCGTGCGGCTTGCCGAAGGCCGCACGGACACCCGAACCCTGCGACTGCCCGGGAACCGCTCCGATGTCCGCGAACGCTCGGCGACGGTCGCGATGCACATGCTGCGACGCGCCCTGAGCGAGCAAGCACCCCTGTGAACCGATGGTGGCGACCCGCCTCGCCCGGCTGCGCCGCGCTCGCGATCGCCACTAGATCACGTCACTTTTGTTGGTAGAAAAGCGGTTTCGGCGGTACCAAAGCGAATTCCGGTCGCATCCTTACCAATCAGTGTCAGGAACGCCACGGCGAGTAACACCGGCACGATCGTGACGGTCAGCGCAAACGGATAACCGTGCGTCTCCGCCAGGTGTTCCTGGATGGGCAGGTTGAACGCGGCGAGCAAGTTGCCGAGCTGGTAGGTCACACCGGGGTAGAGGCCGCGAATGGCGTCCGGCGACATCTCGGTCAGGTGCGCGGGAATCACCCCCCAGGCGCCCTGCACGCAGACCTGCATCAAAAACGCGCCGAGGCACAGCATCGCCGCGCTGCGCGAGTAGGCGAACAACGGGACGATCGGCAATCCCAAAATCGCACAAAAGACCACCGTGTAGCGCCGGCTGAAGCGTTGCGACTGCGTGCCGAAGAACAGGCCACCGACGATCGCACCGATGTTGTAGACCACCACGATCCACTTGACCGTCACGCTGTCCAGGCCGGCGCCGTGGTTGGCGTGCGCACCCAGGAATGTCGGGTAGACGTCCTGCGTGCCATGGCTCATCCAGTTGAAGGCGGTCATCAGCGCCACCAGGTAGAAGAACCGGCGAACGATCTTGCCGTCGCGCAGCACATCGCGCAGCTTGGTGTTGGTGAGCTTCATCTGGTCCTGGGCGGCTTCCCACACCTCGGACTCCTGCACCCGGTAGCGGATGATCAGGCTGATCAACGCCGGGACGATGGACAGGGCGAACAGCCAGCGCCACGACAGCCCCAGCCAGTCCATCACCACCAGCGATCCCACACTCGCCAGCAGATAGCCTAATGCGTAGCCCTCCTGCAGCAGCCCGGAGAAAAAGCCGCGCCGCTCGACGGGAACCTTCTCCATCGCGAGCGCGGCGCCCAGTCCCCATTCACCGCCCATGCCAAGGCCGTACAGCATCCGCAGAATCATCAGCACGGTGAAGTTGGGCGCGAACGCACAGAGGAAGCCGACGATCGAGTAAAAGATCACGTCCACCATCAGCGGGGTCCGCCGGCCGACCCGGTCGGCCCACAGCCCAAATAACAATGCGCCCACCGGGCGCATGATCAGGGTGGCGGTCGTGACGAAGGCGACCTCGGCCTTACTGATGTGAAAAGTCTTCGCGATGTCGGCATACACGAACACCACGATGAAGTAATCGAAGGCGTCCATCGTCCAGCCCAACATCGCCGCAATGAACGAGTTTCGTTGATCGCCACTGAGGCGTTGAGTTGTCACGTGAGCATCGTGGCGCAACGCGAGCCGTTTGACCATGCACGCCGCCGGAGTAAGTTCGCGATACATGCGAATCATCGATGCCGATGGACATGTCGCCGAAAATTCCTCGCTGACGATCGAGGCGATCAAACGCTGGCCCGACCACGTAAAGCCCAGCACAGACAGGCGTCTGCGGCTGATGATCGAAGGCCGCAACTATCCGGAGGACCGCGGCCCGGGCGCCGGCTGTCCGCCCGAGCACGGGATCAGCAAGTCGCCCAACATCAACTGCTCGTCTCCCGACGGCGTGCTGGGTGACGCCGACCGCGATCACATCGACACGATGGTGTTGTACCCGAGCCTTGGGCTCTGCGCGCCGAGCCTCGAAGACCCCGAATTCGCGGCGGGATTCTCGCGGCTCTACAACCAGTGGATCGCGGACTACTGCGCCTCGTCGGGCGGCCGGTTGCGGGGCGTGGCCGTGACGCCGATCGAGCACGGGCGGCTGGCCATTGACGTCATGACCGAAGCCAAGGACCTCGGGCTGGTGGCAATTCTCGTCCCGCCGGCGCTGAAGACCCGCAACCTGGACCATCCCGATCTCGACTCGTTCTACGCCGCCGCGGTGGAACTCGGGATGCCGCTGGGCGTCCACGGCGCCCCCGGAATTCATCTGCCGAAAATCGGCGTGGACCGCTTCACCAACTACATCCAGGTGCACTGCATCAGCTTCCCGTTCGACCAGATGACGGCCATGACCGCGATGGTCTCCGGCGGCGTCTTCGAGCGCCATCCCCAATTGCGGGTTGCTTTCCTCGAGGCGGGCGCGGGCTGGGTCCCGTTCTTCATCGACCGTCTGCACGAGCACTACGAGAAGCGAGGGGATTGGGTCGAGCACGGTTGGCGGCGCGATCCGCACGAATACCTGTCCGCGGGCAACATCTTCGTCACGTGCGAGCCCGAAGAACCGATCCTGCCCGGCGTCATCGACGTGCTGGGCGCCGACTTCATCATGTTCGCCAGCGACTACCCCCATTGGGACGGCGAGTGGCCGGAGAGCACCAAGCACCTGCGCACCCGCGCGGACATCAGCGAAGAGGCTCGGGAAAAGATCGCCGGGCGCAACGCACAACGCTTCTACGCGCTGAACTAGCTCGACTATGGCTGCCCCGCAGCCACTTCGGTGAGAGGATGTTCGGCATGGGCCCTTTTCTGATTCGCGCCGCATTGACCGGATTCGCGCTGTGGGTCGTCACCAAATTGGTCCACGGCCTGAGCTTCGTCGGGGGCAATACGACATTGCAGCGGGTCGCCATCATCTTCGCGGTGGCGGTGGTATTCGGCCTGGTCAACGCGTTCATCAAGCCGATCGTGCAGTTCCTGTCGATCCCGCTCTACATCGTGACGCTGGGTCTGTTCCACATCGTCGTCAACGCTTTGATGTTATGGGTCACGGCCTGGATCACCCAAAACACCACCCACTGGGGACTGCAGATCGATCACTTCTGGTGGACCGCGATCTGGGCCGCGATCGTGCTGTCGATCGTCAGTTGGTTGCTATCGCTGTTGAGCCGCGACGTCCGCCGCGCCACCAACCGGTAGGCGTCAGCGCGCCTGCCACCGCGGTGGGCGTTTCTCGGCGAAGGCGCGCGGGCCTTCCTTGGCGTCCTCGGTCGCGAAAACCCGGTCGCTGTGCCGAGTCTCGTTGTCGTAGGCCGACTCAAGATCGAGCGTCAGCCCTTCGACCGCGGACTGTTTGGTCGCAAAGACCGCGAGCGGCGCGTTAGCCGCGATCCGCTCCGCGTAGTCGTAGGCGGTAGCCATCAGCTCCTCCGCCGGCACGACCTGGTTCAGCAGCCCCATCGCAAGAGCACGCTGCGCGTCCACCATGTCGGCAGTCAGTAGCAGCTCCATCGCCAGGGCGTAGGGAATCTGGCGCGGCAGCCGCACCGTGCTGCCGCCGCCGGCGAAGAGCCCGCGTTTGGGTTCCATCACCGCGAACCGCGCTTCGGGCACAGCGACACGGATATCGGTGCAGCCCAACATTTCAAAGCCGCCCGCGACGCAGGTGCCGTTCACCGCGGCGATGATCGGCTTGTACACCGGGAAGCGATGCAGTACGGCATGGATCGCGTCAAGCGCCTCCCAGCCGTCTGGTTTGGGAAGGTCGCCCGTCAGTTCGGGAATGAATTTCTTCAGATCTGCGCCGGTGCAGAAATCCCGCCCGACGCCGGTGACCACGGCGACCCACGCGCCGTCGTCGTCGCGGAAGTCTGCCCATGCGTGTGCCAAATCGCGGAAGTGTTCCATATCCAGCGAGTTGCGCGTCTCGGGGCGGTGGATCGTAATGGTGGCAATGTGAGCGTTAAGCGCGTAATCGATGCTCACGGTGTTCCGCCGTTTCGGTTCGTCGTTGCTACCGTTACCGAAATAGTAAGGGTTTCAGTGCCCTTCGGCCGCCAGCCGGGCGCAGGGAAATTGGGCAATTTGCGCAATTTCACCTCGGTAAATCTCAATTGCACATATGGTCAGCAACGACGAAAAACCGACGGCGGTCGGTTTGACGACAACCCTGCCGACCTTATCGGGACAAGGACGGCGTCGCCCGATACAGCCCACGACGACGGGATGTCGCAGAGATGGACACTGCCGAAATTGGAATCTCGCGGCCCAACAACGGGTCGTACCTTGGTCATGCGCCGAGCGGCCTGCGCACGGTCATCAAGCGCACCGGTTCCTCGGTAGTGGTCCACGTCGGCGGTGACATCGACGCCAGCAACGAGACCGCCTGGCAGGACGTGCTGAGCCGCGGTGCCGCCGAAACCGTCGCCCCCGGTCCATTCGTAATCGACGTGTGCGACCTCGATTTCATGGGGTCGTGCGGTTACGCCGCGCTGGCGCACGAGGCGGCGCAGTGTCGCAATCGCGGCGTCACGCTGCGGCTGGTCACGTGCCAACCCATCGTGGACCGAACCATCGCCGCGTGCGGGCTGCGTCCGCTGCTGCCGACGTACGCGACCGTGGAGACAGCACTATCACCGGTCAGCGATCAGGGCTGACCAAGCGCACTACATCGCGGGCGCAACCCCAGGACAGGGTCACGCCATTACCACCATGCCCGTAGTTGTGGATGCAGCGTGCTCGCCCGAGCGGCTCGGCTTCCAGTCGCACCGACGGACGATCGGGCCGCAGGCCGGTGATCGTCTCAATCACCTCGGCCTCGGCGAGCCTCGGCTCGATGCGCCGGCAGCGCGCCAGGATGCGCGCGCTGATGTCGGGCTCGGCGGTGGTGTCCCAGCGATCCGGGATGCTGATCCCGCCGCACACCACCCGATGCGGGTGCGGGAAGTAGCAGACCCATTCCGGGCCATTGCTGATCTCTAAAAATAGTTGCCGCAGACCAGGATTGGCGAGGATGACATGCTGGCCGAACAGCGGCCGCACCGTCTCGTCGCCCACCAGCGCCCGGGCGCCGAGGCCGGAACAATTGATCACGATCGGTGCGGCGTCGGCGGCCTCGGCCAATGACTGCACGGGGTTTTCCTCGATCTGGCAGCCGGCCGCGGCGAGTCGCTTTGTGAGGTAGTCGAGGTAGTGCGGCATGTCGATCATCGGCACGGTCGCGCGCAACCCGACCCGATAGCCCTCCGGCAGGTCGGTCGGCTCAGCCGGCCGCAGTTCGGGAATCAGGTGCGCGGCCGACGACATCGCCTCGGTCGCGGTCGATTCGGCGACGCCGAGCGCCGGCGCCAGCTGCACCCCCGTGTCGGGATCGGTGGCCAGCTCGCGAAACACGCCGAGCGAATATTCGGTCCACGCCAGTGTTTTGGTCGCTCGCTGAGCCGGCCGCGGCGGGAGCCACACCGCGCCGGCCACCGCCGATGTCGTCTGCTTGGGCATAGCGGCGGTCCACACCCGGACCGGCCACCCTGCTTCGGCCAGACACAGGGCGGAGGTCAGTCCGCTGACTCCGGCACCGACGACGACGATCTGCTGCGCACTGGCCACGACGCCACGCTATCCCTAGCCTCAGGTGCCGGGTACTCGCATTCCGTTCGGCCCGAGCAGACCGTTGAGCGTGCCCAGGGTGCCTTGCAGTTGGGCGCCCGCGACCGGCCCGGGCACGTCGGCGGGTGCAGCGGCGTCCGGGGTGAGCTGCCAGGGCTGGCAGCCGTCCGTCTTGAAGGCCTTGTCGGTCGGTTCGATCTTGACGACCTGCGGCTTTTTGGTGAGCGAGTTGTCGATCAGGGCGCCGTCAGGATTGGACGTCCGCTTCCAGTAGCAGGTGCCGTTCCCGATGGGACCGCCGCTGCTGTAGATGCCCGGCACGATGTCGGTACCCACCGCGTAAAGACCGTCTTTGTCCATGACCGTCTTCGGCGCGCCCGCGGGCGGTGCCGGTGATGCCGATGGCGATGCCGCGGGCGCCGGTGAGGCTGCCGGAGATGGCGACGCTGATTGGCCCGGTGCCGGGCCCGGTGTGTCGTCCGGATTGGCGTTGGCAACGACGGTGGACGCGGCCCAGCCGGCGACCATCAGACTCGCAGCAGCCAACTTCGCCGCAGTAGGTACTCCACCCATAGATACCGAGGGTACCGGGGTCACGAAGCTAATTCACATCGCTGTGAAATCAGCCCGAGCAGCGGCAAAACGCCTAGGCCAACCGCCGAACTGTGCCCGCATATCCGAGCGCGTGCTCATAGACCGCGAGGTTGTCGCGCGAAATCTTCGCGTGCACCGGGCGTTCGAGGAAGAAGCGCAGCACCGGGTTGTAGGCGTGGTACGTCTCGTGGAAGGTCAGCACGGTGGTGCCGTCCGCCTGCTCCTCCAATTGGTGGTAGCCCTCGGCGCGCGACCACAGCGGCGCGCCCACTGCCACATACCGCGACAGCTTGTTGAGCTCCGCCTCGGTCACGGTCTCCCAGGACCGCGCCCGGCCGCGGGTCAGCAGGTATTTGGGCACTTCGAAGATGCAGGTGCGGACCAGGCCTTCGCCGGCTTCGTTGCCTTCGTTCAGGATTTCCATGCTGCCGCCCGGCCACTCGAGCACCCGCGGGCGCGGCGCATTGGGCGGCGCCGGCGGATGTAGTACTCGCCATACCTTTTTCGGCGGCGCGTCGACGTGGAATCGCACGGTGTAGGACTGCATCAGCCTTCTCCATCAGCCGGTATCCAGCTGTCCCAGTAGGTGATGGTCTCCGCGGGCGGCCGCGTGGCCGGCCGGAAGTCGGTGCCGATCGTGTAGGCGACGGGGAACAGCGCGGCCTGCGTGACCGTCGGCGGAATCCCGAGCAGCTCGGCCACCTCCTGCTCCTTGAACAGATGCATCGTCGTCCACACCGATCCCAGCCCGCGCGAGCGCAGGGCCAGTAGAAAGCTCCAGCCCGCCGGGATGATCGACGCCCATGCCGCCGCGGCGATGCCCGGTTCCGCGCTCTCGATGCGCTGGGTGAGGCAGGGGATGACATGCACCGGAACCTGTGCCAGCGTGTCGGTGAGGCTCACCGCGCTCTGGTACACCCGCCGCGTCTGTGGGTCCGTCGCGTTGTCGACCGCGTACGCCAGGTACTCCGAGCCGATGCTGCGGTAGATCTCGGCGATGGCCGCGCGCTTGTCCGCGTCGGTGATCACCAGCCAGCGCCAGTCCTGCGTGTTGCTGGCCGTCGGCGCCTGCATCGCCAGCTGGATACACTCCAGAATCACGTCGCGCCCGACCGGCCGGGTCAGGTCGAGGCGTTTACGAACCGCCCGTGTGGTGCTCAGCAGTTCGTCGACGGTGGCGATGTCCATGGATTCCTTTCCGATGGGTGGTCAGAGGTCGATGTCGCAGGACTGGTCGACGCCCAGCACCGTCAGGGAACGCCCCAGCCCAAGAAATACCGCGACACACAGCGTGAGATCCAGGATCTCCTCGTCGGAGAACGATTCTCGGAGTCGTTGGAAGAACGCGTCATCCATCGACGCATGGTCGTTGGCGAAGCGCTCGGCGAACTCGATCGCGAGGCGCTGGCGTGGCGTGTATCCGGGATAGGTCGCGTACCCGGCGACGTTGTCGTACAGCTCGGGCGCGACACCGGCATCCAGCACCGACTGCGCGCGAAAGCCCGAGCAGGCCACGCAGTCGTTGATCTGCGCGATCCGCATTCTGGCCAGCTCACGCTCGTCGGCCGGCAGCATGCTTTGCTGATACGCGCCCCGGATCATCCGTTCGACCATGCCGCCGAGCTGCGGCCGTAGCGTCCAGATCATCGCGGCTTCGCCACCTGGGCCCTCCGGCACGTCGAGCCTGGCCATGAGTAACTCCTGCCCGGTAAGGACGGTACCGACTTGAGCAAACCAGATTCTCAACTCGGCTGTCTAGGTCACCAACCGGGCGTAATTGCGCATATGACTAACCCGGCCTGGACGCGCAAAACTGCCGGGGTTACCGTCCGTTGAGCGGTCTTCAGCCCGGTGCCGCGAATGGGAGGTCTGTGCGTGCTGTTCATGCACGAACTACACACGGTGCGCGGCCGCAAGGAAGACGACTTCGAGGCCGCGTTCCGCGACGGCTGGATGCCGATGCTCGGGGACGGCGACGACGCTCGGTTGCTGTGGTACGCCAACCAGGCGCACGGCAGTGGCCCCGCGTACACCGTCGTCACCGTGACCGCGGTTCGTGACGGCGCGGCATGGGAGCGGCTGACCCTGCGGGTGCAGAAGGGCGACCTTCAGGAGTGGATGCGGGGTCTCGATGAACTCCGCCACGAGGTCGTCGCGAAGCTGCTGATGCCGCTGCCCTGGTCGCCACTGCTTGACGTGCAGTTCGGCGAGGTGCCGACCGACGGGCGCGAGCACGAGATGACCCTCTACATGGAAGACACCATGTGGCCCTACGAGGATAAGTTCGAGGAGTACATCGTCCGCTGCGGCGAGGTGTACGCCAGGGGCCTCGAGGAGCCTTCCTCCATGCTGACGATGCACGCCGCGTTCCAGCCCGCCCTCGGCAGCCACGTACGGCGCGAGGTGATCCTGATGCAGCGCATCAGCCGGCCGGACGCGCTGCTCGACCTGCTCCGCAGCCATATCCCCGCCGAGTACCGCGCGCCTGGCACCTGGATGTACGACGCCCTGGACCTGCGCGATCAGTGGAGCAGCCGGCTGCTGCGCACTTCCGAGTGGTCACCCCTGTACTAAGGCGCCCATGAACACCGGGACGATCCACGACGCAGCCGCGAGCGGCGATCCCGCCCGGCCCGCGCTGATCGTCGATGGCCGCACCGTCAGTTATGGCGAGCTGGCGACGGCGGTGCGGCAGTCCGCGACAAGCCTGGCCGCCCACGGCGTCACGCCCGGACAGCGCATCCCCGTCGTCGACGGTGGAAGTCTGTTGTCGATCGCCGCATTGCTCGGCGCGGCGCGCATCGGCGCCGCACCCGCGCTGATGAATCCCGCGCTCACCCCGCCGGAGTTGCAGGGATTGCGCAAGAACGCCGCCTGCGCGGACGTGGCCGTCGCGGGGGAGCAGTACGTCGACCGGGTCCGTGAAGCGGGCGCCCCCACGGTATTGACGCTGGCCGATCTCGTCGGCCACTCGGAGCCCGCCGACGAAGCCATCGCGCCGGATACCGCTGACGACCGGGACGCATTGATCCTATTCACCAGTGGCACAACGGGACTCCCGAAGACCGTCAGCATCAGCGAACGTCAGCTCACCAGGCGCATCACCGGAATGTCGCGACCCTTCCGGGCGGGCGCGAAGCCCTCGGTGAGCATGCTGACCGTCCCGCTGTTCCACGTCGGCGGCGCGCTGGGAGTCCTCGGCAGCTTGTATTCGGGCAACACCGCGGTCGTGCAGTCGCGGTTCGACGCCGGCGAATGGCTGCGCCTGGTGTCGCAGCACCGCGTCACCACGACCTTCATGGTGCCGACGATGCTGCAGCGGATCATCGACCATCCCGACTTCGCCGGCACCGATCTGTCGTCGCTGATCGCGATCGCCTACGGGGCTGCGGCCGCGCCGCCGAGCCTGGTGCGCAGGGCGATGGCGGCGCTGCCGCACGTGGGGCTGGCCAACGTATTCGGGCAGACCGAAACCCTGGGCGCTTACACAACTTTGCTGCCGGAGGATCACCGCGACCCCGCGCGCGCCGGCTCCGTGGGGCAGCCATTACCCGGAGTCGACGTGCGGGTGGCTGACCCCGACACGGGCGACGACGTCGAGGCCGGAGCGGTCGGCGAATTGTGGGTGAACACCACCCAGAACGTCACCGAGGGCTGGCTGCGCACCGGTGACCTGGCCCGCCAAGATGCCGACGGCTACATCTTCCCTAGCGGCCGGTTGAAGGACACAATCAATCGTGGGGGAGAGAAATTCGGACCGATCGAGGTCGAGGAAGCATTGCGTTCACATCCGGCAGTCAGTGATGTCGCGGTGGCCGGGATCGCCGACGACGAGTTGGGCCAGCGAGTCGGTGCCGCCGTGGTGGTGTGCGCCCCGGTGACACTCGACGAGTTGCGCGCACACTGCCGGGAATTGATCGCCTACTTCAAGCTCCCCGAGCGATTGGCGATCGTCGACAACATCCCCTACAGCGCAACCGGCAAGGTCAACCGCGATCAGCTCGCCACGCTGATCGCCAATGACACCTAGGAGTCCAAGTGCTGTTTCTGCACGAGACCCACAAGGTGGTGGGCACCCGGCAAGACGACTTCGAGGCTGCCTACCGCGAGGGCTGGATGCCCACGCTGGCCAACGAAGACAACGCCCGGCTGCTCTGGTACACCAACCACGCACACGGCACCGGGCCCTCCTACACCGTGGTCACGATCACGGGTATCGCCGATGGCGCGTCCTGGGAAAATCTGGCGCGGCGCACCCAGCGGGGCGACCTGCGACCGTGGATGCGTGAACTGGACAACCTGCGCCACGAGGTGACGGGCAAGCTGCTGCTGCCGGTGGCGTGGTCCCCGCTGCAGTCGGTCGACCTGGCGGCTGTGCCCACCAACGCTGGAAAACACCCCCTGAGCCTCTTCATGGAAGACACCGGCTGGCCCTCCTCGCCGCTCGACGACTACATCCGCTCGTGGCACGACATCTACTATCGGCCGCTTTCTACGGCGCCCGCACGCATGCGGATACTGGACATCCAGGCCTGTTTCCAAGTCGCCCACGGAAGCTATCAACGACGAGAAGCCATGCTGTGGCAGAAGATTGACGACTCCAACAACTACGCGGCACTCGTGCATCTGCTGACCAAAGAGGTGCCGCCCGAGTACCGGGCGCCGGGCAGCTACATGTTCGAAGCGCTCAAATACCGCGATCAGTGGGAGAGCCGGTTGCTGCGCACGTCGGACTGGTCGCCCCTGTACTGACCGTCACGCCCGGCCGAGGATTCGCGCGGCATCACCCGCCATGTCGCGCACGATGTCGGCAGCCGGTCGAACATCGTGGACGAGTCCGATCGCCTCGCCGACCAGGATGGCGGCTGCATCGAAATCCTCTGCGGCCACGGCCTTCTCGAAGGTCTCGACTGCTTCGGGCAGGGCCTCCGACAGTTGGTCCTCGTTCCCATGCCAGGTGTCGAGGAATCGGTTGCCCAGCGCTCTGGCGTTGTAGTCGGCGGGCCAATCAAGCTGTCGCACAACATCGTACACGCGGGTGCGGAAGGTATCGTCGCCGCTGGCCGCGATGGCGCGCTCCTGCGCTCGCGGTGACACCAATGCCTCGGTGCTGGCCCACAACCGGGTGCCGACCAGCGCGCCGTCGGCGCCAAGTGCCAACCCCGCCGCAAGTCCGCGGCCGTCCGCGACACCGCCGGCGGCCACGACCAGCGTTTCGGGGGAGCGCGCGGCGACGAGGTCGACGACGTCGGGCACCAGTGTGAAGGTGGACCGGGCGGTCATGCCGTGACCCCCGGCCTCACCGCCCTGCGCGACGACGATGTCCACGCCGGTGTCCAAGGCCTGGCATGCGTGCTCGAGGTTCTGCACCTGGGCGATCAGTGCGACGCCCGCCGTGCGCACGCGCTCGGCGAATGGCCGAAGATCACCGAACGACAACATGATTGCGGCTGGTTGCCATTCGAGAGCCTGATCGAGTAGTTCGGGGCTTTGCGCCAGGCTCCAGGTGATGAATCCGCATCCGACCCTTGCCCCCTCAGCCAAATCGAATTCGCGCCGGAGCCAGTCGCCGTCGCCGTACCCGCCACCGATCAAGCCAAGCCCGCCGGCCGCGGTCACCGCCGCCGCCAGCCGGCCGCCGGAGGCCATCGCCATCGGCGCGAGCAGGATCGGGTGTTCGATGCCGAACAATTCGGTGAGCCGAGTGTTCATTGCAGTTCTCCGGTCAGGAACTGCGCCCGCCCATGACCGAAAGACCAATCCTCGTCACCGTTTTCGGTGATCGACACGATGAGATCGGTCGGGTCGACCCCGCACAGGTCGGAAAGATTCGATGCCAGCAGCTCGTAGAACCGTTCTTTCATGGCCCGGGTGCGCGGCCTGCTCACCACGTGCACCACCACGAGCCGTGCCGAGCGCTCGATGCCGAGACCGGTGTCCCACGCCACGATTTCGTGCGCGGGATGGGTGCGCACCACCTGATAGCGGTCGCCCGGCGGCACCGCAAACGCGCCAAGGACGGCGTCATGCGCGGCGTCCAGCAACGCCTGGAGCTCCGACGGCGTGCGACCCTCGATCAGGTCGAAGTACAGCAGCGGCATTTTCTCTCCTCTGGTCAGCGGGGCGGTGCCCGCCCGGACACGACGTTAGGCCGGAAGATGCGGCTGCGACATGCCAGTCGTACGCAGCGACTCAATGTGACGACGGTCACATTGTTCGTCTTAGGTTCAAGCCGTCGTTGCCCAACGTATGGGGTGCAGGACACCGTCATTCGCTTACTTTTGAGGCCCCCAATGCGACTGACTATCTAAGGAGGTCGCGCCATGGCCGATCTTGACGCTAACTCTTACGTCCCGGGTGAGGTTGTTGTTCACCTGCAGGCCTCTGAATTCGTGCGCCAACTGCCTGTCTACCGCGCCAGGGCGCTGGGATCCGATGAGCCACCTCCCAGCCGCATCGGAATCGAAGAACTCGATGATGCGTTGGAGCAGTTCGGTGCTCGAGCGTTATTTCGCGTATTTGAGGCGAAGGCGCTCCCGGAGCTCGCCGGTATCGCGGTCATCCGGTTCGAGGAGCTAAACACGGTAGAGGTGGTCCTCGCCGTGCTCAACAAGCTGCCTTCTGTCGTTGAGTCATCACCGCACGCGCGCGTCACCGTCAACGCAATACCCAACGACCCCAATTTCCAGGACCTGTGGGGACCTCCGCAGATTAACTGTCCGGGGGCCTGGGACGTCACGACAGGCGACAGGCGAGTGGTGATCGCGGTCGTCGATACAGGCTGCGACTTTAACCATCCCGAGCTATCAGGTCAGCTACTGACGGGGTGGAACATCCTCAACCCCGGTCATCCGCCCCAGGACGACGATGCTGTCGAGGGCCACGGCACCAAGATCGCCGGGATCATCGGCGCGATTGGCAACAACCGCACGGGGATCGCGGGTGTGAACTGGACCTGCGGACTACTGCCGGTCAAAGCACTGCCCGGTGTGGGAGACGGGGATGCGGCTACGGTCGCACAGGGGATCGAATGGGCCGTGACACCTCCGGGTCCCGCCGCGATCGTCAACTGCTCCTTTATAGCTACCGCTGACGACGTCAACCTGAGGAGGGTCATCGCCGCCGCCGGCACCTCGGGCGCGTTGATCGTCACTGCAAGCGGCAACATTCCAGACGGGCAGACAGCCCCCTTCACTCCGTATCCGGGCATGTATGCGGCCACCATGGCCCACGTGGTTTGCATAGGCGCGACTGACCAAAACGACCGCCGCTGTTCGTTCTCGAACTACGGCGACTGGCTGACCCTTGTCGCCCCAGGCATCAGTATCGAGTCGACTATGAACGGCGGTGGGCTACAAGAGGGTAGCGGCACCTCGCTAGCAGCACCGTACGTAAGCGGCGTTGTCGGCCTCATTCGGACCGCATACCCGTCGATGACCGCTCCCCAGATCAAACAGCGGCTCAAGGACGTCGCGAAGCCGCTGCGCGACCAACCCAGCGACCCAGTTCCCAACCCGAAATACGGACATGGACTCGTCGATGCGCGCGGCTGCCTAACGCAACTCAGACTCGCCTTCCCAGCAAACGACGGCACTAACAACCTGTGCATCGCACACTCCGGTGGCTACACATTTCACAATTTCGTCGTGGCGCCCCCGATCCAGGTCGGTGCCATCATCGCGAGCGCAGAGCTCAATCACCTTCTGTGCCTGGCCTTCCGGGCGCCCGACGGGTCGCTGCGCGTCTCGTCCACTCTTGATGGCGTCAACTTCCGCACACCCACGACCCCTTCTCCATCCGTCCCGTTGGGCGGCTGTGTCGCAATGGCTGTCCGCAATAACCAGCTCAACCTCGTCACCCCAACGCCCCAGGGTGGTATGAGGTACGCCCAGTCGAGCGACGGTAACGTATGGACCACCGGCACCGTTTCGGGAATACCGCTGGGAAGCTGCGTCGCGATGGCCGCTTTGAACGGCACGCTGTACGTCGTCTACCCGGCCAGCGACGGCACCATGTGCGTCACCACGAGCGCCGACGGCATCAGCTGGTCGCCACCATCCCAAACGGATATCCGTTTGGGGAGCTGCGTCGCAATGGCCGTTTTCAACGGCAAGCTCTACATCGCAGCTCAAGGCCGCCCGGTTGCAGGCTTGCCGCCAGCTCTGATCTTTGCCTCGTCAAGCGACGGCCGCAGCTTCGCCCACCAGGGATTAGCCGGGCAGAGTCCGGGGAGCAGCATTGCGATGGCCGTTTTGAATAGCACGCTGCACATCGCCTACCAGGACAGCTCCAGTCGAACACTCGTCGTGCTCACCCCCAGAGAGGAGTACGTCTTCACCACCCCATCTCCCGCGGTCCCGTTGGGCAACTGTGCCGCGATGACCGTCTTCAATAACGCGCTTTACTTGGCCTGGAAGGCCACCGACAGCAGTCAGAATATGCAGATCGCCTCGTCCAACAACGGCACCCACTGGTCGGGTATCACCACCATCGACGAGCAGTTGGGGAGCTGCGTCGCGACCGAACAATTCAATGGCAAGGTCTACGTGGCCACTCCGAACGTCACCGATCCGAACCATCCGCGTATGCTGGTCTTGCACTCAGCAATTGACGGCAGAGCCTTCGATACGGATGAATTTCCTCAGGAGCTCGTGGGGAATAGCATCGCGATGGCCGTTCTCAATGGCACGCTTTACGTCGCCTACCAGGACAACGCCACTCACAATTTGAAGGTCCACACTGCCGAGAAAACCACCACGGTTGGTTACATCAAGTTGGGCAGCTGTGCCGCGATGGCCGTCTTGCGTAACACGCTGTTCCTGGCCTACAAGGCCGACGACGCCAGTCAGACCATGCACGTCGCCACCTCCAGCGACGGCGACATTTGGGGCGCCGCCCAAATTGCCTCCATCCAGTTGGGGAGCTGCGTCGCGATGGCCGCTTTCAATGGCAAGCTCTACGTCGCCGGACAGAAACCCGATCAGAGTCTGTTCATCGCCTCCTCAAACGACGGCAGCAGTTTCGCCGTGAGGCAATTTCCCCAGCAGATTGTGGGGAACTGCATCACGATGAAGGTTTTGAACGACACGCTGTACATCGCCTACCAGAACAACATCGGTCACAATCTGGTCGTCGCCGCATCGTCCAAGTACTTCGATAACTTCGACGCGGTCGCTACCGGTATCCAGTTGGGCAGCTCAGCCGCGATGGCCGTCTTGAGGAGTCCTGATCCGGCGTCCGCTCGCCTTGGCAGCGACTTGGCAGGGTCCGAGTTGCCGGTCCCAGAGCCAGTGTAGGCGTGCGCCGCTTCGTCGAGGCCGCCGAGTACCGCAACTGACATCACTTGTGCTATAAGGGCTTTCGAGGCGCACCCATCTCGCTACTACCGACCGATTCCAGAAACGGCTCGGCGACCGCCAAGAAGCCCGCCGGGTCCGATGAAAAGACCACGTGCCCGGTGTCCAGGATCTCGAGGCGCGAACCCGCGATGGCGTCATGCGTGGCGCGTCCGGCGCGCAGCGGTATCGCGATGTCCTTGCGGCCCCATACGATGAGCGTGGGGACGGTCAGTTCCGCTGCGCGGCTTCGTAAATCGTGTGCGGGCGTCGCGAAGCTTCGCCAGAGCCCGGTCAACGTCCGAATCCCTTCGGACGTTTTCGCCGCCGCGATCGCGCGCTCGGCGATCTTCCGATCGCTGTCGTTCTTGGCCTTCATGTAGCCCCGGATGAATGCCGACGCACCGAGCCGGACAAACGCCGGCGAGCCGATGACCCGGCAGAAGGCACGCGTCGTCGGGCCCAACGGCACGAAGCCGCCGGTGTTGACCAGGACGAGTCCCGCAACACGATCGGGCCGGGTAATCGCCAACCGCGCGGCGGCAAACCCGCCGACCGAATTTCCAATCAGCACAGCCCGCGTCAGACCCAAGCCGTCGACGACATCCTCGAGTACATCGGCGAACAGTGGGGCACTGGGCTCAGCGGCCGAGCCCACGGGATCCGAGTCTCCGTGCCCCGGCCAGTCCACTGCAATGGTGCGGTAGCGGCGGGCCAGCGCCTCGCGGATCGGGTCGAAGTCCCGGCGGTCGTGCAGCGTTGCGTGCAGCAGCACAACCGTTGGCCCGCTGCCAATCTCGTCATAGGCAACCCGGCCTGCCCGGGTTTGGATTGTCGGCATGGGAGTCCCTCTCACTCGATTGACCGACTGGTCGGTCATGGCGTACGGTACCCCGATAGGAATGTCATGACAAGGAGGGAATCGCGATGGGTCAAGCCCCGCCTCCCGAAGCGCCGTTTGCCGACAAGATGGCCTACTACCGCACGCAACACACGTCGAAGGGGGTCAGGACGACCCATCGCTTCGGCATCCCGATCATCGCGGCCGGGCTGCCGCTGATGTTCGCCAAGCCAAAGGTCGGTGCCCCGATGTTCATCGGCGGATGGGCCATGCAAATCCTCGGTCACCGATTATTCGAGAAGAACCTGCCATCGACCCACAAGGGATGGATCACGTATCAACTCACCGGGGTCATCGACGTCTGCGAGCAATACGGCGAAATGCTGGCGCGACGCAGCCAGCGGAAAGCGGGATTACGGTGAGATCGCCGGAGCCCGGACGCAATGCGCTGCTGGACGCGGGGCAGCGCCTGCTGGGAACCGCTGACCTGGCAAGGATCTCGGTGAACGCCATTGTCGCCGAGGCCGGCATGGCGAAGGGCAGCTTCTACCAGCACTGGCCCAGCCGCGCCGAGTACCTGCGGGCCTTGCATATCCGATTTCACGACGAGCTCGTGGAGTCGATCGAGGCCGCCATGGCCGAGCTGCCGCCCGGACACGACCGGCTCGAGGCCGCGATGAACGCCTATCTAGACGGCTGCCTGGCCGAACCGGCCACCAAGGCATTGCTCGTTCAGTCCCGCACCGAGGCCGGATTGACCGATTTGGTCGCGGCACGCAATCACAGTGCGGCCACCCTGATGATGCCCGACCTCCAGGCGCTCGGATGGTCGTCGCCGGAACCGATCGCGGCGCTGCTCGTTGCGGCGGTCGCCGAAATCGCACTCGTCGAACTCGATGCCCGGCAGCGCGATGACGAGTTGCGCCGGGGTCTGCTGCGGCTCGCGTCCCGCACACCGACGGCGGACTAAGCCAACGGCGCCAGGCCCGAGCGGACCAAATCCAGGCTGGCCGCCACCAGCCCGCCGAGGTCGTCGGTACAGCCGTTGCGGCCCCAATGCTCCACTGCCACAACGAGAGCCGCGGCCAATGCGGAGCCCGCGACCTCGGCGCCCAGCTCGATGTCGGGCGCGTCCGGGTTCCGTTTGGTGACGAAATCCGTCAGCACCGCGGCGAACGAGGATTGCACCACCCGTAAATGGCCGGCGATGCGCTCGGCGCTGATCAACTCGGTGCGCGCGGTCGCGGCCTGCCGGACCACTTCGAGGTCGTGCGGGAAGGCCGCAACACTGGCCAGCACGGCATCGAAGAGCGACTCGGAAGCCGGTCGTTGCGCGAGTGCCTCGGCCAGCCATTGCAACTGCGTCTCGTAGTCCTGGAACAGCACCGACTCCTTGGTCGGGAAGTGCCGGAAGAAGGTGCGTTCGGTGACACCGGCCTCGGCCGCCAACTCCGTGACCGTCACGTTCGCAAAGCCCTTGTGGGCGAAGCACTTTAGCGCGGCTTGGCGCAGCGCCTCGTGCGTCGATCGTCGACGCAGCTCGTGGCGGTTGGCCGGCCTACCGGCTAGCACAGTCATGGCAGGCCGATCGTATCTCACCACTTGCGTCAGAACTGACATCTTCCAATTATGTCAGTACTGACATATTGTTGTCACGCGCAGACCACCGACGGAGGGCAGGGCCAGGACTATGAGCAAGACGGAATACGACGCAATCGTGGTGGGCGCCGGGCACAACGGGCTTACCGCCGCGGCGATCCTGCAGCGCGCCGGCCTACGAACCGTGTGCCTGGAGGCCAATACGTACGCGGGCGGCATGGCGGCGACGGTCGAACTGATCGACGGCTTCCACTATGAGATCGCCGGCTCGGTGCAGTTCCCGATGGCAAGTCAACTCACCAAAGACCTCGGACTCGACACGCTGCCCGCGATCGAGCCCGACGTGATGTCGGTCAACATCGGCGAAAACGGTGAAGAGCCGATGATCTTCTATCGCGACCCGATGCAGCTGATGACCCACCTAGGCGAGAAGCACGGCGTCGAAGCCGTCATGGGCATGGCCGAGCTGATCGGCTGGAGCCAGGCACCCGCACGGGCGCTCGGCCGCTTCGACGTGTGCCAGCCACCCAAGACGATCGACGAAATGTACGCCTGCGCAACCAACGACGCCGAGCGCCGAGCGATTCACGAAATGCTGTTCGGCGCGTCGATGGACGTGATCGACCGCTATCTGCCGGACAAGGACAAGCACGCGGTGATGCGCGGAATGCTGGCGTTCCTGGCCGTCAACTCCACCTACCGCGGCCCCTACACCCCGGGCAGTGCCGCGTGCCTGGCGTTCGCGCTTGCGGTGCCCGACGACAGCACCGCGATGATGACCAAGCTCAAGGGCGGCATCGGCGCGCTCACCCAACACCTGCGCGAGCTTTTCGTATCCCATGGCGGCGAGCTCCGCTTCCGCACCAAGGCCGAGGAGATCCTCGTCGAGTATCAGAAGGTGTCCGGCGTCCGGCTGCGGGACGGTTCGACGATCTCGGCGCCGATCGTGGTGTCGAATCTGTCGCCCGACGTGACTCTCACCGAGCTCATCGCACCCGAACACGTTCCCGCGGAACTGGTCTCCCGGGTCTCCGGGCGCGACCACCGCGCCTCATTCGTACAACTTCATTTCGCGCTGGACGGGCTGCCCGAGTTCGCGCCACCGTATGAATTCCTCAACGAGGAGGGCATGCAACAGTCGGTCGGGATCTTCGGCTCACCCGAAGAGCAGCAGCGGCAGTGGGAGGTCTGCCGACGGGGCCTCGTTCCGGACAACCCGTCGATGGGAATGCAGATCCCGTCGGTGCACGATCCCGCCATGGCGCCGCCCGGCAAGCACGCGGCGAGCGCATTCGCCTATGCATTCCCCGTCGAAGTCGACCGGGACCAGCATGGCCACCTGAAAAACGATATGGCACAGCGTGTTATCGACAAGATCACCAAGTTCGCGCCGAACTTCAAGGACATCATGATCCGCCATATCACGTTCGCGCCGTACCACATGAACACGATGTTCGGCGCACCCGCCGGCGACTTCTGCCACGGTCTGTTGCACCCGGATCTGATGGGGCCCAACCGTCCCGGCCCGAAAGGCTTCCTCGACATGCCGATTCCGATCGATGGCCTGTACCTGGGCAGCGCGGGATGCCATGGCGGCCCGGGTATTACGTTCACTCCCGGCTACAACGCGGCCTATCAGATTCTGGACGACCGATAGCCGATCATCTGCTGAACGTTCCGGTCAGCTGCGCCTGCGCGGTCGCGGCGCCGGCAATGGTCTGGGCGGCCTGCACGCCGGCCAGTCCACGGGGCAACTGGTAGTCGTTGGGAAGCTGGTACAGGGTGAACCGGTAGTGGTGCACTCCGCTACCGGGCGGCGGGCAGGGCCCGCCGTACAGGTCCTGGCCGTTGGAGTTCGGCAAAGTGACCCCTCCACGTGGAGTCCCGCCGTCGCCGATGCTGCCCGAACCCGGGGCGATTCCGATCACGATCCAGTGGATGTATGTTCCGCCGGGCGCATCGGGATCGTCGACGACGAGGGCCGCTCCCAACGGCGCCGACCAGGTCAAAGGTGGGGACATGTCCATCCCTTTGCAGGTGTACAGCGACGGAATCGGCGCACCGTCGGCGAAGGCCGGACTACTGATTGTCAGCGGTGAGTCCGGCGCCGCGTGCGCCACACCGCCGCCGGCCGCGAGCACCAACGCCAGCCCGCCGACGGCGATACGCCGAAGTGTCAGGTTCATGGGACCAGGACCACCTTTCCGATGTTCTCCCGCGCCGCCAGAATTCGGTGAGCGGTCGGCGCTTCGTCGAACGGGACGGCCGCGTGCACGATCGGCGTAATGGTGCCGTCCTGCAAGGCCTGGGTCAGCGGAGTGATCCATGGTTCCAGCGTGCCGCGATCGTCCCACAATCGCAGCATGTTCAGGCCGATCACGGCCTTCGACGCCGAGAGTTGGTCCATCAGGTTGAAACCGCGCAGCATCGACAACACCTGCGGGGCCGCCCGGCGCAGCGAGCGCTTCTCGCCCTCCTGTAGCGACGAAACCCCATATCCCACAAGCCTTCCGCCGGGCCGCAGTAACTCATACGACCGCCGCAGCGACGTCCCGCCCAGGGCGTCGAGGATCAGGTCGTAGGGGCCGACGTCCTTCCACCAGCCATCGCGGCGGTAGTCGATCGCACGGTCCACGCCGAGCTCCGCGAGCCGCTGATGTTTGGCCGGAGACGCAGTGCCATGGACCTCGGCACCGGCTGCCTTGGCGAACTGGATGGCCGCCGTCCCAACGCCTCCGGCCGCGGCGTGAATCAACACCCGCTCGCCACGGCGCAGTGAACCGTAGCCGTGTAGCGCAGCCCAGGCGGTTGCGTAGTTGACCGGGACGGCAGCGCCCTGCTCGAAGCTCAGCGTGTCGGGCAGGACCACGGAATCGGTGGCGGCCACGTTGACGGTTTCGGCGTAGCCGCCGAATCGTGTTCCGGCCAAGACCCGTTCGCCGACGCGGCCGGGGTCGACGTCGTCGCCGACGGCAGCGACGATGCCGGCGACTTCGTAACCGACGACCGCCGGAAGTTTCGGCGCGTCGGGATACAGCCCGACCCGAGCGAGGTGATCGGCGAAATTCACCCCCGCCGCACGTACCGCGACCTGCAGCTGGCCCGGCCCCGGCGCGGGTGGGTACGGGCGCTGCTGCACCTGCAAGACCGATGGATCCCCGTGCTTGGTGATGACGACTGCGCGCATCGCGATCCTTCCCTACGCCGGTGTGGCGGATTCGGCGAGGCGGGGGAGGATGACGTCGCGCCACCCGGGTCCCATGCGGTCGAAGGCCGCCGCCATCCTCGTGTCGTTCAGGTCAAACCCACTGTGCTCCAAGAACACTCGGGTGCCGGTGCCCTCGGGTTCCAGGCGCCAGCGCAGCGTCCACGCGGAGGTGAACGTGTAGACGAAACGGCGCGGTGCGTCGACCTCGAGCACCTTGCAGGGTTGCTTGCCGTAGCCGGGCATGTCGAGGGTGAATTGGTGGCCGACGACCGCCGCCACCTGACCGTCGGCCCACCAGAGCCGCAGCAGATCGGGTTCGGTCAGCAATCGCCAGACCTTCTCCGGCGGCGCGGCCACGAATTGCTCGACCCTGATGGTCGCGGGTGATGTCGTCTGGTTCATTCCAGCTCCTCTGCCGCGTCGGCGAGCGCGGCCAGCCGTCCGCGCCAGAACTTCTCGAAGGGATGCAGCCACTCGCCGAGCTCGGCGAGCGGCTCCGCGGTGAGGCGGTAGATGCGGCGGCGGCCTTGCGGTTCGTCGGCGACCAGCCCGGCGTCGCGGAGCACCTTGAGATGCTCGGCGACCGCGGGGCGACTGAGTTCGAACCGGTCGCTGAGTTCGCCCGCGGAAAGTTGCTGCCGCGTCAGAATCTCCAATAGCTCGCGTCGCACCGGGTTCGCCAGGGCGAGAAAGACGCGATCCGGAGTCGCCACGCTCGGCACTATATGTCGGAAATTCCCGACACGTCAACCGCCTCATCCGCACGCGCGCTAAATTGCCTTCTGTGCGCTTCGCCTGGGAACGACTGACCCCCAGCGTGCACCGCTGCCGGCTTGCGTTCTGCGACGTCACCGTCGGGCTGGTGCGCGGACGTGCTGGCGCCTTACTTGTCGATAGTGGCACCACGATGACCGAGGCGGCCGCGATCGACGAGGACGTCCGAGAGCTCACCGGGGGCCCGGTCACCCATATTGTGCTGACGCACAAGCATTTCGACCACGTTCTGGGTTCCGCATTCTTCACGGACGCCGACATCTACTGCGCGCCGGAAGTTGTCGACTACCTGTCGTCGGCCCACGACCGGATTCGCGCCCATGCCCTGAGTTATGGTGCCGACGCCGCCGAGATCGACCGGGCAATCGCGGCGTTGCGGCCGCCGCAGCACGGCCTCTATGACGCCACTATCGACCTGGGCGACCGCGATGTGCGGGTCACTCACCCGGGTCGCGGCCACACCACGTCGGACCTGATCGTGGTGGTGCCGGGGCTGGACGATCACGATCACCGCGAGGTGGTGTTCACCGGTGACCTCGTCGAAGAGTCCGCCGACCCGTGGATCGATGCCGACTCCGATCTGGTGGCCTGGCCGGCAACGCTTGATCGGGTGGGGGCGATCGGTGGGCGAGAAACGATCTACGTCCCGGGTCACGGGAAGATCGTCGACGCGGAGTTCATCCGCCGCCAGCGGGCTTGGTTACAACAACGTTCAAGCTAGGCGGTCGCGACTGTGCACGCGGCGATCAGCGCCTCCGGATCGGTCACGCTGAGCACCAACGAGCGCAGCGCCGCCGTCCTCAGCGGGACTTTCGCCTGGACCGGCGGCTCTATCGTCAAAGCCACCAGTCCTTTTCCAGAACCGTTGACCAGCCAGCGACCGCTCGAGTAATGCACGCCCGCGGTGAACGTGCGCTCGTCGGACGCTTCGGCACTTTTGATTGACGCGATCGGGATATGGGCATCGAACGCCCAACCCATCTTCACGTGAAGAATCCCGTCTTCGACCCGCACCTCGCTGGTGTTGGGCCCAAGCCCCAGCGGAGTGGATAACAGCACATACCAACGCTCGTACCGCAATTCCGTCTGCACCGGACCGACCTTACTCGAAGTTTGCTGGCTAGGCTGGGTTTCTTTACATCTACCCGTCTATGCAGTTTGCTGCGTAGGCACCTGACGGCCGTCCGCCGGACCGCCGGCACCCGAAATCTGTCGAAAAGCATTGCACCGCAATCGCTTAGGCGGGCCCAAGCAGCCACCGCGCTGGCCGCAGGCGCCCGGAGTACACCGTGTGGCAACAGATTTGGCCCGGCTCGGCGCCCGGTCAATTACTCATGATTGAAATATCGGGTCCGGGGCTAGACTCACGTGCAGCGGAATCGCGCTGGAAGGGGAGCGTAAAGCAATGGCCATCATCGACGCGGACACTGAGGTCCCCGCACCGTTCGACGAAGACGTCGCCGCCACGCAGCGATACTTCGACGACCCACGCTTCACCGGGAAGATTCGCCTCTATACGGCCCGCCAGGTAGTAGAGCAACGCGGCACGATACCGACCGACTACACCGTGGCCCGCGAGGCGGCGACGGCCTTTTATCCCCGCCTGCGCGAGCTTTTCGCGGCGAAGAAGAGCATCACGACCTTCGGTCCGTACTCACCGGGGCAGGCGGTGAGTATGAAGCGAATGGGCATCGAGGGCATCTACCTCGGCGGCTGGGCTACCTCCGCCAAGGGGTCCACCACCGAAGACCCGGGGCCGGACCTGGCGAGCTACCCGCTGAGCCAGGTGCCCGAAGATGCCGCGGTGCTGGTGCGCGCGCTGCTGACCGCGGACCGCAACCAGCAGTTCCAGCGGCGCCAGATGAGCGAGCAGCAACGCGCGACGGCCAAGGAGTACGACTTCCGCCCGTTCATCATCGCCGATGCCGATACCGGCCACGGCGGGGATCCGCACGTGCGCAACCTGGTCCGCCGGTTCGTGGAGGTCGGCGTTCCCGGCTACCACATCGAAGACCAGCGTCCGGGTACCAAGAAGTGCGGTCATCAGGGCGGCAAGGTTCTGGTGCCATCCGACGAACAGATCAAGCGCCTCAACGCCGCCCGATTCCAGCTCGACGTGATGCGGGTGCCGGGCATCATCGTCGCGCGCACCGACGCCGAGGCGGCCAACCTGATCGACAGCAACTCCGATGAACGCGACCAGGCGTTCCTGCTCGGGGCCACCAACTTGGACATCCCGTCGTACAAGGGCTGTTTCCTCGCGCTGATGCGCCGTTTCTACGAGCTGGGTGTCAAGGAGCTCAACGGTCATCTCCTCTATGCCCTCGCCGACGGCGAGTACGGCATCGCCAACGCGTGGCTGGAGCGGCAAGGGATCTTCGCCCTGGTCTCCGAAGGTGTCACCCAGTGGCGGGAGAACGGACAGGGCTCGATCGACGACCTGTTCGACCAGGTCGAGTCGCGGTTCGTGGCCGCCTGGGAGGACGACGCCGGCCTGATGACCTACAGCGATGCCGTGGCCGAAGTGCTGGCGTTCGGCGAAAGCGAAGGCGAGCCGGCGAGCATGAGCCCCGACGAGTGGCGCCGGTTCGCCGCGCGGACGTCGCACTACGCGGCCCGGGAGAAGGCGCGGGAGTTGGGCGCCGACGCGCAATGGAGCCCGGAACTTGCGAGGACCCCGGAGGGCTATTACCAGGTCCGCGGCGGCATCCCGTATGCGATCGCGAAGTCGCTGGCGGCCGCGCCGTTCGCCGACATCCTCTGGATGGAAACGAAGACCGCGGATCTGGCCGACGCCAAACAGTTCGCCGACGCGATCCACGCCGAATTCCCCGACCAGATGCTGGCCTACAACCTGTCGCCGTCGTTCAACTGGGACACCACCGGCATGACCGACGAAGAGATGAAGCAGTTCCCGGTGGAGCTCGGCAAGATGGGCTTCGTCTTCAACTTCATCACCTACGGCGGACACCAGATCGACGGCGTCGCCGCCGAGGAGTTCGCGACCAACCTCCGACAGGACGGCATGCTGGCGCTGGCTCGTTTGCAGCGCAAGATGCGCCTGGTCGAATCGCCGTACCGGACGCCGCAGACGCTGGTCGGCGGGCCGCGCAGCGACGCCGCGCTGGCCGCCTCGTCGGGCCGCACCGCGACCACGAAGGCAATGGGCAAGGGCTCGACCCAGCACCAGCACCTGGTCCAGACCGAGGTGCCGAAGAAGCTGCTGGAGGAGTGGCTGGCGCTGTGGAGCGAGCACTACCAGCTGGACGAAAAGCTCCGTGTGACGCTGCGGCCGCGCCGCGCCGGATCGGACGTGCTCGAACTCGGGATCCTCGGCAACGACGATGAGCAGCTGGCCAATGTGATCGTCGATCCGATCAAGGACCGGCACGGCCGCAGCATCCTGCAGGTGCGCGACCAGAACACCTTCGCCGAGAAGCTGCGGCAGAAGCGGCTGATGACCTTGATCCACCTCTGGCTGGTGAACCGCTTCAAGGCCGACGCGGTCTACTACGTGACACCGACCGAGGACAACCTCTATCAGACCGAGAAGATGAAGTCCCACGGCATCTTCAGCGAGGTCTACCCGGAGGTCGGCGAGATCATTGTTGCCGAGGTGAACAAGCCGCGTATCGCCGAGCTGCTCAAGCCCGATCGGGTGGCGCTGCGGAAGCTGATCACCAAGGACGACTAGCCATCTAGTCCTAGAAGTCCGCGAAACTCATTGGCGGGCTTAGTATTTCGCGATGCCGCGGGTCGGCGTGCCGCGATCTCTTTTCTTGCCGGACGACGGCAGTCATCGTGCTGTCCCGCGCGTCGCACCCGACTCAAAACGTGAAAGCGATCACACCGGCCACTTTCCCTTCCGGCAATAGTTGCATAGGTGTACATTACCTATTGTACAGACGTGCAGCAGACCTGGCAGAACGGCGAAAGGACACTCCAATGAAGTCTCAGACCAAGATGACGATCACGACCTTCGGTGCGGCGGGTGCAGTTGCTTTCATCGTCGGACTCGGCGGCATCAGCCCCAGCGAAGTCGCACCCCCGCCCCCCGCTCCCACCCACGTTTCGTCGAACGTCGCGCCCGCGACTCCGAACGTGTCGGCTAACGGCGTGCACAAGGCCGTCCTCACCGCCTGCATCTCGGGCCTGAACTGCGGCTAGGCGCCAAACCCGCATCCAAGCAACCGGTGGCCCATCTCGCCTACGAGATGGGCCACTGGCATGTCCACCCCTATTCGTGCGGTTGGCGGCACACACCAGCGGGTACGAACGACAGAGTTCACAGGAGTTTCGGGAGGGGAGTCTGATGAGAACGCAAGCTCGGACGGCAGTTGCGGTTTTCGGCGGAGCGGCCATGCTCGTTCTGACGGTTGGCTGTGGCGGCGGCGGCAACAAGGCTCCTAGCAGCAGCACCACGACGACCACAACCACCACGACGTCCAGCGTTGCGCCCTCGACGGCCCCGGATACCGGTAGCCCGACCGGCAGCGGCGGGCCGGGCGGCGGCGGTGGCACCGTCCCGGGCGGCCCGACCGGGGGTGGTGGACCGGGCGGCGGAGGCGGCACCGTCCCCGGCGGTCCCACCGGTGGTGGCGGGCCCGGCGGCGGTAGCGGCGGCATCCCGGGCGTCGGTGGTGGCGGCGGCGGACCCGGCGGCGGCGGTGGCTGCATCGGCAACATCTGTGGCGGCAACTGATGTCGACTTGGCCCCTCGGCTGAGCAATATCCACGAACCGCGGCGCTTGAGACAATCCACGACGTCGCGCCGCTGATCTTGTTCTGAGGCTCGCCGGCCTGAGTTATGGTTCTCCGCAACGCGACTGCAAGGAGAACTTCGATGGCGAAGCTCAGGTTCGGATATTTCATCGCGCCGTTTCACCGCGCGGGCACCAACCCGACGCTTGCGCTGCAGCGCGACCTCGAGTTCGTCCAACACCTCGATGCCCTGGGCTTCGACGAAGCGTGGATCGGCGAGCATCACTCGGCCGGCAGCGAAATCATCGCTTCGCCGGAAATCTTCATCGCGGCGGCCGCCGAGCGGACCAAGTGGATCAAGCTGTGCACCGGCGTCATTTCGCTCTCGTACCACAACCCGCTCTGGGTCGCCGACCGGTTGATGATGCTGGACCACCTCACTCACGGCCGCGTGATCGGCGGTGTGGGACCCGGCTCGCTGCCCAGCGACTCGTCGATGATCGGGCTGACACCCACCGACACCCGCGAGTTACTAGATACCAACCTCGACATCGTGGTCCGGCTGCTGCGGGGCGAGACGGTGAGCGCCAAGACGCCGACGCACGAACTGCACAACGCCAAGTTGCAGCTCGCCCCGTATTCCGACGGCGGGGTCCCTCTCGCGGTGGCAGCGGTCGCCTCGCCGACGGGTGCGCGACTCGCCGGCAGGCACGGCATCGGCCTGCTCTCCATCGGCGCGACGCTGACCATCGAGGGCTTCAACGCACTGCAATATCACTGGGACATCGTCGAAGAACGCGCCGCGGTGTTCGGCACCACGGTCGATCGCCGGAACTGGAGCCTGGTCGGGCCGTTCCATATCGCCGAAACCGACAAGCAGGCGCGCGAGGACGTGAAGTTCGGCCTGGAGCCCTGGTTCCGGTACTTCCAGAAGGTGGCCGCCTTCCCGCAGATGACCATGCCGGGCGAACAGATCGACGAGATGATCGACGTCATCAACGAGAACGGCGCGGGCGTGATCGGCACCCCGGAGCGGGCGCGGGCGCAGGTCCAGCGGATGTGGGATCAGTCCGGCGGCTTCGGCTGCATGCTGCAAATGGGCCACGAGTGGGCCGACCCGGCGGCTACCAAACGGTCGGCCGAATTGTTCGCCGCCGAAGTGATGCCGCACTTCCAGGGCCAGGCGCAGCCGACACTCGATGCCGCCGCGCGCGCCAGCGAGGCCCGCGAAGGGCTCGCTGAGTCACAGAATCAGGCCGTCGAGCACATGACCAAGAAGTACCAGGACGAGCTCAACGCCAAGTAGTCCCACCCAGTCCGAACCAGCGCGTGAGCGCCCGGCGCAGTTCCACCACATCGGGCGACGCCGCCGAGGATGCCCACGCCACATAGCCGTCGGGGCGCACCAGCAGCGCGGTGGCTGGCAGTTCGCGATCCGAATGTCCGAGCGCGACGGTGAGCTGGTCTGCGGCATCGGCAACCGCGGCAGCCACGCAGCCGGAGTCGGTGAGATCGACAAGTACCGGCCGTCCAGTGCGGGCCAGCTCCGCAATACGCCTGGTCTGGCCGCCGTCCGTCACGCCGAAGTCGGGCACCCAGTGCCCGGTGAGCGGATGCGCGTCGGGGTCTGTGCTGTAACGGTTTTCGGCCCCGGATATCAGGTCGCTGAGGCGACGGGCGATATCGGAATCGGTGAGCAGCTCGGAGAACAGCTGCCGCAATGCGGTGACCTCGGGCCCGGGCCGCACGAGTGCCAGCTGCGCCCGGCTGTGCATGATGACCCGCTCGGCAGCGGGCCGGCGCTCTGCTTCGTAGGTGTCCAGCAACGCGGGGTCGACGCGCCCGTGCAGCACCGTCGCGAGTTTCCAGCCGAGGTTCACCGCGTCCTGCAGGCCCAGGTTGAGTCCCGGTCCACCCATCGGGGAGTGGACATGCGCGGCGTCGCCCACCAGGATCACCCGTCCCACCTGATACCGCGACGCGATCCGTGAGTTGATGCCGGCGAACCGCCGCAGGTCGAGGTCAGCCTCGGGCGACACCGGCCGCAGCGGCAGGTCCGCGCCCAGCACCCGTTTGACGCTGGCTTCCAGTTCTTCCAGGCTCATCGGCTGCCCGTCGAAATTGTCCTCGGCGGGCTCCGCGCGGGCGGTTGGGTCCAATTCGAAACAGATCACGGCCGCCCGGCGCCCGAGCGCGCCGAGGGCCAAGACGCCGCGCTCGACCCGATGGAACCCCAGCGGTGGGATCCGTCCGTACCCGGGCACGTCCAACACGCCGCTGACCGGATCGATCCATTCGTCTGGCGGCACGATGTCGAATCCCATCCGGGCGACCACGTCGTGCGACGACATCCCGGGGAAATCGATACCGGCCAACTTGCGCGTCATGCTGGTGCCGCCGTCGGCGCCGATCAGGTACTTGGCCCGCAGCCGATAGGCGCCGCCGGGCCCGTCGACATCCACCGTCACACCGGCGCCGTCCTGGTCGAAGCCGGTGAGCGCGTGGCCCCATCGAAGGTCGACGTCGTGTGCAACGGCGCGCTCGGCAAGCACCTGTACCAGCTTGGGTTGCTGGACGGGCAGCAGGAAGACCTGCGAGTCGGCGATCGACGTGAGATCCAACGGGAAGGCCGCAAACATGGCGCGAGGGTTGAGCCGGGGCGGCTCCGCGGTTCCGGCCAGGGTGCCGTAGAGACCGCGATGGTCCAGGATCCGAACCCCTTGGCCGATAACGCCGTTGGCTCGCCGCATGGGATTAGGGCCGGGCAGCGCGTCCAGCACCACCGGCCGGATTCCGTTCAATGCCAATTCGCTGGCCAGCATCAGCCCGTTCGGACCGCCACCGGCGATGACGACGTCAATCACTTAGGCCAGCTTAGTAGTTGGGGCGCGAGCCGACAAACGCCGGCTCAACTGACAGCGCCTGTTTTCATAATCTGGCGCTAGCCGCTTCCCAGCTCAGAGCTAAGGACGGGGCGCATACCTGGAGGATGACCACCCCTAGTCAGCACCACCAGCTCATGCGAGTCATCTTTGCCGGTGTCGCGGCCATCGCGATGCTGGCGTTCGCCGACGCGGCACATCCCGCCGCCGCGCTCGGACAGGTACGCCTGACCGCGATCGACTCGCCGCTGCCGCAGTCACCGGCGAATCTCGCGGGCGGCGGCTTCGCCACCGATGACGGCGACGACGAAGCGCAACTTCAACAGCAATTGGCCCAGCAGGAGATGCTGCAGGCCGAGCAGCAGGCCGAACAACAAAACGAGGCGGCCCAGCAGCAGGCCCTCCAAGACGAACTACAGGGTCAGCAGGTCGAACAACAGGCGAACAACCCTTAGCGCTCGGAGGCCTTCACGAGCCGATCCGCGAGAAGCTTGACCGCACCACCCAGCGCCGCCCGCGTCGCGGGCCCGGTTCCGCGAATTCTCTCGACGAATGAGCCCGACCAATGGATGTCGGTACCGCCGGCCGCGTTCGGCGTCAAGACCACTTCGCCGAGGTAATCCTTGGCCGGTGATGGCCCAACCAACTTGTAGACCTGCCGGCGATCCTGCTCGTACTCGACGATCTCTTCCCGCGCCAGCAGCGGCGGCACACCGATCTGACGAAT
The DNA here is from genome assembly GCF_026625985.1 of Mycobacterium sp. Aquia_213. Classification (NCBI taxonomy): domain Bacteria; kingdom Bacillati; phylum Actinomycetota; class Actinomycetes; order Mycobacteriales; family Mycobacteriaceae; genus Mycobacterium; species Mycobacterium sp. Aquia_213. Next base: position 2,759,782 of record NZ_CP113116.1, on the reverse strand, counting down.
CGCCCCGACACCGCCCGGTGCCGGATCGCCCTGGCGTGCCCAGCTCGATCGCAGGACCATCGGCTTGGCCCAGCTCGACCAGTTGGCGCCGTCGGCCAACAGCCCGAACACGGTTGCGGCAGGCGCGCTGCTGGTCCGGTTGATCTCGAACGAAAACTTGCGACCTGACATAGCCGCGTACCCTACCGCCAGGGCCAGCAACCCGGCCCGGCGGTGCGGACCCGTTGGCGCCGGCGGCGAGGCCGGTGAAATCCGGCACACGGCGGCCACCGCGCATGCATACTCACCGTGTGGGAGGTCCGGGCGACTGTCACGGACCGGGTCCGGACACCGGGCGAGAATTTCGAATGCACGATGAAACACTTTGGTGGACAGATGATTTCGAACCTGCCTGCTGACGTCGTAGGGCATGCCGCGGTACGGCGACTCCATCGGCACGCGCGGGCATCGCTGGTGCTGTGCGCCCTCCTGTTAGCGCTCTGCGGCTGCGGCAGACCGACCGGTACCCCCGCAGGGAAATCCACCCCGACGAGTAATGCCGTCGTCACGACCAACGACAACTCACTGATCAAGGCCAAGAGTCAGCGGGTGCTCGAAGACGCGGTCAACGCCGCGACGCCGGGCTGCTCGGCCGCGGTGGGTTCGAAAGGGACCGTCGTCTGGACTGGAGTGCGCGGAATCGCCGACACGGCGACCGGCGCCAAGATCAGCCCCGACACCGTGTTCGATATCGGCTCGGTGTCCAAGCAGTTCACCGCCACCGCGATCCTGTTGCTCGCCGACGCGGGAAAGCTGACACTGGGCGACCCGCTCTCCCAGCACATGCCGGACTTCCCCAAATGGGCCGCCACCGTCACGATCGCCCAGTTGATCCATCACACCAGCGGCATCCCCGAATACGAAGGGCTGCTGGTGAAGCAGGGGTTCGCGGTCAGTGACCGCACCACCCAGGACCAAGCGTTGCAGGCGGTGGCGGCGCTGCCACAGCTGAATTTCAAGCCGGGCACTCAATTCCGATATTCCGACTCCAACTATCTGCTGCTCGGCGAGATCGTCCATCGGGTGTCGGGGGTGCCGCTGCCGCAGTTCCTCAGCGCTGAGATCTTCGGCCCGCTCGGTGTGGGGATGGTGATGGACCCGGTCGGCGAGGTTCCGCACAAGGCCGTCTCCTATGCGGGCGGCAGCGACGGATACCGAACGACCACATCGGCATGGGAGCAGATCGGCGACGGCGCGGTCCAAGCCTCACCTAGTCAGCTGGTGCAGTGGGGCGACAACTACCGAACCGGTCGCGTGGGCGGGCCCAGGCTGCTCGAGGAACAGCTGGCGGGGGCGGTGGAAATCGGCCCCGGCATCCCCGTGCGCTACGGCGCCGGCATCTACATCAAGGCCGACGGCAGCCTCGACCACGACGGCGCCTCGCCCGGCTTCGTCACGGCATTCCGGGTCAGCAACGACCGGCAGACCTCGGTCGCCGTCAGCTGCAACACCGACGACCAGATCCCCGAAGCCCTGGCCGACTCGATAGCCAAGCTCTGGATGTAGTGCATAGCGACCGGAAACGCCATCATTCACGGTATGGCGAAACGCACGGTGCTCCTTCTCGCGATCGTGTTGTCGCTCAGCTCCTGCGGCGGTGGCCAGCAGGCTGCGCCGAAAACCACCTCCGCCGGCCCCGCGAACACTGACGTCGCGAAGGCCGCAAGCCAGAAGGTGCTGAATGACGCTATCGACGAAGGGGCCCCGGGGTGCTCGGCCGCAGTGGGTGTCAAGGGCCAGGCCGTGTGGACGGGGGTGCGCGGCCTGGCCGACCTGTCGACCGAAACGCCGCTGCGCCCGGACACCGTGTTCGATATCGCGTCGGTATCCAAGCAGTTCACCGCGACGGCGGCGCTGTTGCTGGTCGACGCCGGCAAGCTGACGCTCGACGACCCGGTGTCCCGGCACCTGCCCGAACTGCCGTCGTGGGCGGGCACCGTCAACGTCGGACAACTGATGCACCAGACGAGCGGCATCCCCGACTACGTGGGACTGCTCGAGGCGCAGGGGTTTGCGTTCAGCGACCGCACCACCCAGGAACAGGCAGTGCGGGCGGTGGCGGCAATGCCGAAGCTGACGTTCACCCCCGGCTCCCAGTTTGAATACTCGAACTCCAACTACCTGCTGCTCGGCGAGATCGTCAGCCGGGTATCGCGAGAACCGTTGCCGCAGTTCCTTGCCGAACAGATCTTCCATCCGCTCGGCCTGGCCATGGTGGTGGATCCCACCGCACCGATTCCCGGCAAGGCCGTCGCCTATGAAGCGGACAGCGACGATTACCACGCTATTACAACCGGCTGGGAACAGGTCGGTGACGGCGGCATCGTGACCACGCCCACTCAGCTCGTCTATTGGGCCGACAACTATCGAACCGGCCGGGTGGGCGGCGCCACGTTGCTTGACGCGCAACTGAGCGGGGCGGTGCCCACCGATGCGGGCGGCGGTGACAGGTACGGCGCGGGAATCTTCCTGCTAGCCAATGGAACACTCGATCACGACGGCGAATGGGGTGGGTTCGTCACTGCATTTCGGGTCAGCAAGGACCGAACGACATCGGTAGCGATCAGCTGCAACACCGATGAGCAAGACCCGGAAGCCCTGGCCGGTTCGATCGCGAAACTCTGGATGTAGTCCGCCACCAACGCCTTTCGCGTGGATCAGTCGGTGCCGGTGACACCGGTGACCATGCGGCCGTCCTCGAGTTCGATATTGGTCAAGGCCAGGGGCGCAGGCAGAGCCTCCACAAAGCGGCCCAGGCCGGCCTCGGAGACCCGGAACAGTTCGCCCCGGCGGGCGTCGGTCGTGGCGATCTGCCCGGCGAACCGGGCACCGAGTTGCTCGAGCTGCCAGTGCATCGGCTGTCCGCGTCGGTGGGCGCCGAATACCGCTAGGGCGACGCCGGTTCGAGTCAACAATGCGGACGCGGTGCCGGTTAACCGTGCACCGATGTCGGCGGCGATTTGGTCGTCGAAGGCGGGAACCACGACCGTCACTCCGAACGGGGTGCCCGCCGGTGTCGGCGTGACGGGAACGGTGACCGCGGCCATGTCGAGCAGATTGCCGAAATTGGTGTAGGTGCCCATCCGACGGCTGATCCCGACGGAATCGGCGCCCACCTCACGCAGGGTGGGATGTTCGGTGGTGGTGGGCAGCAGCAAAGCATCGAAACCGTCGAGCAGGCGCGCGGCATCGGCGCGTGCGCGGGCCAACGCGTTCAGGTCGGCGGCGAAGGCGGGACCGGTGACCTCACGCGCCGCGGTAATGATCGACGAAACGATGGGATCGGCGCTCGCCGGTGCGGTGTCGAGGAATTCGCCGACCGACGCATAGCGTTCGGCGACGATCGCGCCGTCGTAGAGCAGCAGGGCCGCGTCCAGCAGCACGGAGATATCGATCGGTTTGACGCTCAGCCCGGCATCGATCGCGAGACGCACGGACTGCTCGAACGCGTCGCGGTAGCCAGGACTGAGTGCGGCGAGGTTCGCGGCTTCCGGGATCGCCAGCCGTGGCGCGTCGGGAGCCGCGAGGCGAACATCGGCGGGCCAAGGGCGGCTGCGGGGGTCGCGCGGATCGGGTCCGGCCATCACGGCGACCGCGGTGGCGGCCAGGGTGAGGTCGGCCGCAAGCACGCCGATGGCGTCGTAACTCGCGCAGGCCGCGACGACCCCGTGGGTGGGGATGATCCCAAGGGTGGGTTTGATGCCGACCAGCCCGTTCAAGGCAGCGGGGACCCGAACCGACCCGGCGGTGTCGGTGCCGATACCGATATCGGCGATGCCCAGCGCCACGGCGACGGCAGAACCGGAACTCGACCCACCCGAGACCAATTCCGGATGACGCGAATTACGCACGGCGCCATAGGGACTGCGGGTACCCGCCAAACCGCAACCGAATTGGTCGAGGTTCGTCTTGCCGAGAACGACCGCCCCGGCGTCGCGGAGTCGTTGGATGGCGACCGCAGTGCTAGCCGGCCGGTAGGCGAACTCCCGACACGCAGCGGTGGTCGGCAGCCCCGCCACGTCGATGTTGTCCTTGACGGCGACCACCAGCCCCGCCAAGGGCAAGCGCTCTCCAGCGGCGAGGCGTTGTTCGACGGCTGTGGCGTCGCTGAGCACATCGGGCTGTTCGCGCAGCGTGATCCAGACCTCGGGCCGGTCGGCCTCGGCGATCGTGCGATACGCGGCGATCACCCGCTCGATGGGCGAGAGGCGAGGCGTGGCTGACGACGTCACAAGACGTGGGGTGCAATCAGGACCGCGGCGCCGGATACCGCGAAACCGATCAGGAACGCGATCACCGTAAAGCCCATCACCTGGCGCACATTGAGCTTCGCGATCGCGAGCACCGGCAACAGCCAGAACGGCTGAATCATGTTCGCGACACCTTCACCGACCGCCACCGACATCGAGATCAGTCCCAGATACGCCGGCGAGTGCTGGCCGATGGCCAGTGCCGAGCCCACCGCGATCGGCCCCTGCACCGCCCAGTGCCCACCGCCCGACGGGACGAACAGCGAGATGAGAACGGAGCCAACGAATGTCAGGAATGGGAGCGTGAACTGATCCGCGCCGCGCACCAGGGCCTCGGCGAGCACCGTCTGCAGCGCTCGACCTGACCCCGCCGGCAGATAACCCAGCAGACCGGCGATTCCGCCGTACAGGGGATATTGCAGCAGCAATGGGCCGGACACTTTCGCCGCACCGGAGAACGCGCGAATAAAGCGAATCGGCGTACCGTGCAGCAATGCACTGGTGACGGTGAACAACATGATCATCGACGAGATGTTCAGCGCGAAGTCGCTCAGCACGAAATACGTTATGCCCGCGGCGAATACGAGGACGTTGAGGATCCAGAGGTTCTCCAGCCGCTCGGCGAACGTCGGCGGGCCCTGTGGCGGATCCGGAACGGGCTCTTCGTCGAACACCGCGGGATCGGGCTCGAGACTTTCGTCGGGCTCCATCCGCCAGATCGTGACGGCGACCAGTGCGACCATGGCGATGACGGCGACCCAGCTGTAAGGCTGGAAGATCGTCAGCCGCAGCGGCACGATTGTGCCGGTCATCTTGTGAATCACGTTGATAGGACTGGTCGTATCGGTGTTCGCCAGCGCGATCGACGACGACAAGCCCTGCGTCCAGACCAGGTAGCCCATAAACCCGGTCGCGATCAGGTAGCCGAAATGCACACCGGAAAGCCGCTTTGCGACCTGACGCGCAACCAGCGCGCCGGCCACCAAGCCCAATCCCCAGTTCAGCAACGAGAAAACGCTACTGACGCCGAAGCACAGCAAGGCGCCCTGAACCTGATTCGTCGGCTTGCTTGCGAGACGAATGATGGCCCGCTTCACGATGGGCGCCTCGGCCAGTGTGTAACCCGTGACCAAGATCAGCACCATCTGGAACGCGAACGTGAAGATGTTCTGAGCTCCCCATACTCCGCCGTACCACGCCTTGAGAACCGCGGAAGGTGTCGCACCCCGCACCAGTAACGCGACGAGTCCGACCACGATCAGAGTCAAAATGACCGCGAACAAATACGGGTCCGGCATTAAGCGTTCGACGTACCGGACGCAGAGCATGGTGAGCCGCTGCATGAGGCCGCGACGTCCGAGATGTTCGTCTTTTTCGTCTTTTGTAGTCGTCATGGCCCCGCCTTAACCGCGACTCTGCGCCAGCGTCGTGCTCTCGTTGAATAGTGGAAACGCTCAGGTAACTCTAGATTGGTTGCCGCCGCGTGGCTTTAAATGAACTCGTAGACAAAGACAACGACGATTGCCACTGCCAGCAGAATCAAGGCGCCGATGATGACGACGCGAACACCGCGGGACTGGCGATGGAACCAGTGCTGCATTTGGGAAAAGCGCCAATCGGTCCACGCGTAGGCGCGCGCAGCCCACAGCGCTTCGACCGCCAGCAAGCGAAAAGCGACCAGCAACGCCGGGATCCCGGCTTCGGGGAGCAACACGATCAGCGGAATGGAGACGACGAGCAACACACCGCCCAGCACGGCAAAGCTCGCCCGAACCGGCATCGCCCTGGCCCGTCCCCGGGCGCGGTAGGCGAGCACTCGGGCCAGTGCGTCTTCGCGGGTCTCGGGCTGTTGATCGGACGAGTCCACGGTTGCTCCTTACAGCCCCCGCGGCGGTATCGCCTCGGACTCTAGCCGACGGCCGGATCCGAAAGGGCGGTATCGCGGCGCACCTAGACTGCGGATATGGATGACGGTTCCCGACAGGACTCCGTGGCTCCAAAAGGCCTGCTACGAATAGAGGATTGCCTGGACGCCGACGGCAACATCGCAATGCCGCCGGGGACCACCTTGATTTCTCTGATCGAGCGCAACATCCGCAATGTCGGCGATTCCATCGCATACCGCTACCTGGACTACGCCCGCGCGCAAGGACACGTCCTCGAAGTGACCTGGGCCCGGCTGGGTGTCCGATTGCAAGCCATCGCCGCGCGTGTTCAGCACTTCGCGGGCGACGGCGACCGGGTGGCAATTCTCGCGCCGCAGGGCATCGATTACGTCGCCGGCTTCTACGCGGCGATCAAGGCGGGAACCATCGCGGTGCCGTTGTTCGCGCCCGAACTGCCGGGCCATGCCGAGCGTTTGGAGACAGCACTTCGCGATTCCGAGCCGACCGTGGTGCTGACGACCGCGGCGGCCAAGGACGCGGTCGAAGACTTTCTGATCCAGACCGCGCAGCCCCGCAAGCCGCACGTCGTCGTCATCGATCAGATCCCCGACGCGGCGGGGGAGTCGTTCGCCCCCGTGCCGGTGGACATCGATCAGGTTTCCCACTTGCAGTACACGTCCGGTTCGACCCGGCCGCCGGTTGGCGTGGAGATCACGCACCGAGCGGTGGGCACCAACCTGACGCAGATGATTCTGTCGATCGGTCTGCTGAACCGGAACACCCACGGCGTGAGTTGGTTGCCGCTCTATCACGACATGGGGCTGTCGATGATCGGCTTTCCCGCTGTGTACGGCGGCCATTCGACCCTGATGTCGCCAACCGCGTTTGTGCGCCGGCCGCAGCGGTGGATTCAGGCGTTGGCCGCGGGCTCGAGGGAAGGCAACGTCGTCACCGCCGCACCCAACTTCGCCTACGAGTGGGCGGCGCAGCGCGGCCTGCCGGCGGCGGGTGACGAGATCGACCTGAGCAATGTCGTGCTGATCATCGGTTCCGAGCCGGTCAGCATCGAGGCGATCGCGACGTTCAACAAAGCGTTCGCCCCATACGGGTTGCCGCGCAAGGCATTTAAGCCTTCGTACGGCATCGCCGAGGCGACGCTGTTGATCTCCACGATCGAACCGAGCGCCGAGGCGAAGGTTGTTTACCTCGATCGTGAACAGCTGGGCGCGCGGCGCGCGGTCCGGGTCGGCGCGGATGCGCCCGGCGCCGTTGGGCACGTGTCGTGCGGCCGGCCCGCTCGCAGCCTGCGGGCCGTGATCGTCGACCCCGACACGGCCGCGGAGCTGCCCGACGGCACGGTCGGCGAGGTCTGGTTGCAGGGCGACAATGTCGGCCGCGGCTATTGGCGACGCCCCGAGGAAACCGAGCGGGCATTCCACGCGCGACTGCAATCGCGGCTGGCTCAGGGCAGCCGCGCCGAAGGCTCGACGGCCGGCGGCTGGTGGCTGCGGACCGGCGACTTGGCCGTGTATTTGGACGACGAGCTCTACATCGCCGGCCGCATCGCGGATCTGGTCGTCGTCGACGGCCGTAACCACTACCCGCAGGACATCGAGGCCACCGCCGCCGAGGCCTCGCCGATGGTGCGACGCGGGTATGCGACGGCATTCTCGGTGCCGGCCGACGACGGCGTGGTGATCGTTGCCGAGCGCGCGGCAGGCACCAGTCGCGACGATCCGCGGCCGGCGACCGAGGCGATCAAGGCCGCGGTATCGCACCGCCATGGGCTGACCGTTTCCGACGTGCGCTTGCTGCCGGCCGGCGCTATTCCCCGCACTACCAGTGGGAAGCTGGCCCGCCTGGCCTGCCGCGCTCAATACCTCAGCGGCGCACTGGGCTCGCATTAACAACTCGTCCGGAGTGGCATCCTGGCCATATGGGTCTGCTCATCCGGCTGGCGGAGTTGCTCATCCTGCTGCTGCCGTTCGTAGGCCTGGCCATCGGTGCCGTGCGCGCGTTCGGTGCCCATCAGCGCCGAGCCCAGGAAGCGACCGAGCCCGCGGCGCCCGCGCCGCCCGAACTCACCGCCAACACCTCGGCCGCGCAATGGCGATCGCTGCGTCGGATCCTGGACGAGCACCAGCGCACCGACGCACGCTGGCTGGAGTACGAGCTCGACTTCGTCAAGCTGCTCGATTTCCCGCTGATGACGAATCTGCGCGATCCGCTGACCGTCGCCTTTCACAAGGCCAAGTTGCGCGCCGACCTGTTGCGGCCCGTCAAAGCCGAGGATCTGCTCGACGACCGCGAAGCCGCCGGGAGCTATCAGGTCGCCGTGGAGGATTACGTGACCGCGTTCAACGTCGCCGAGGCGGAGGCAATACGCAGACGCCGCAACGACTTCTCCCGCGACGAACAACAGCGGATCGCGCGCGCCCAGAGCCTGCTGCGGATGGCGTCGGACTCCGCCGCCGCGCCGCCGGAACGGCAGAACGCCTACGAGTCGGCCCGCAAAGAACTCGACGGCCTGATCGTGTTGCCCGCCACCACCCAGGCCAGCATCGAGCGAGGGATCTCCGGTGAGATCGAGGGATAGGCCGCGCGGGCATGTCACGATGACCAGATGACCGCATCCGGCCAACCCGATGAGGCGCTCGCCGGCTACCCCGTCACTCCACCGCCGCTGCCCGGCCCGGTCACCTTCGACCAGCGGTGGAGTGACCTGACGTTCGTGCACTGGCCGGTCCAACCCGACAGCATCGCGCACCTCTATCCACCGGGGACGCGTCCCGACGTTTTCGCCGACGGGCTGACCTATGTGGCGTTGGTCCCGTTCATGATGACGAGCACCAAAGTCGGTACCGCGCTGCCACTTCCGTACTTCGGTAGCTTCCCGGAGACCAACGTCCGGCTGTATTCGATCGACGACGCCGGCCGGCACGGCGTCCTGTTCCGGTCGCTGGAAACCGCTCGCCTGGCCGTCGTACCCGTCACCCGGATCGGCCTCGGCGTCCCCTACACCTGGGCGAAGATGCGGCTGACCCGCGATAGCGGCCACATCACGTATGACAGTGTGCGCCGGTGGCCGCACCGCGGCCTGTGCAGCCGGCTGACCGTCGCCATCGGGGATGTGGTGGAGCCGACGCCGCTGGAGATCTGGCTCACCGCTCGCTGGGGCGCGCACACCCGCCGGGCCGGCCGGACGTGGTGGGTGCCCAACGAGCATGGACCGTGGCCGTTGCGCGCGGCGCACATCGTCGAGCTGCGCGACGAGCTGATCGACGCCAGTGCGGTGCGGCCCGCCGGCGATCGATTGCGCGGCCTGTATTCACCGGGTGTACGAACCCGCTTCGGCCGCCCCTGCCTGGTTCAGTGACTCGATATCACGGGATGGTGTAGCCGCCGTCGATGACGACGTCCGAACCGGTCATGTAGCTGGATGCGTCGCTGGCCAGGTAGACGTAGAGGCCGGTGAGTTCGTCGGGCCGGCCGATGCGGCCGAGCGGAATCTTCGGCTCCCACAGCCGGTGATACTCCGCCATCGGTTCGACGAGTTCGGTGAGGATGTAGCCCGGGCTGACGCTGTTCACCCGGATGTTGTGCGGCGCCAGCTCGACGGCCAGCGCCTTGGTCAGGTGGATGACCGCGGCCTTGGAGGTGCAGTAGTGGCCCGCCTGTTGCGGGACGTTAATGATGTGGCCGGACATCGAGGCGGTGTTGATGATGGCGCCGCCGCGGCCCTGGCTGACCATCGCCCGGGCGGCCGCCTGCGCGGTGAGGAATACGCCGGTCACATTCGTGTCCTGGATGGCCTGGAACTCCTGCGGTGACATGTCCAGCATCGCCTTGAGATTGATGATCCCGGCGTTGCAGACCGCGATGTCGATGCCGCCCAACTCCGTGGTCACCCGCTCGACCATGCGGTTCACCTGATCGGGTTGGGTGACGTCACAACTGATCGGCAGGACCCTGCCGCCGGCCGTGGCGAGCTCTGCGGCGACGGTTTCCAAGACCTCCGTATGCCGTGCCGCGATGGCCACTTGGGCACCGGCTTGCAGGTATGCCTCGGCCACCTTTTTGCCGATACCGGTGGACCCCCCGGTCACCAGAGCCGTCCTGCCGCGCAGATCAAACAGGTCCAACACGCTCATGCGATATCCCTATCCAGACGGGCCACCAAAAATCAGAACACGTTCTAGTGTGTCCGCTATGGGCAACTTCAGCAGAGCCGAAATCGAGCAAGCCGTCGAGCACTACACGACTGTTGCGGAGGGGTGCAGCGCCTCCGGCGACTGGGCTCCTTTTGCGGATTTATTCACTGAGGACGTTGTCTACATCGAACACCACTACGGCGTCTTTCACGGCCGCGAGGCGGTCCGGGAATGGATCGTTGCCGTGATGGCCCCATTCCCGCACATGCGCTTTCCCAGCGACTGGATTGCCTACGACGACGAGAACGACGCCGTCGTCATCATGATCAAGAACCTGCTCGACCACCCGACCGACCCGAACGGGGAGCCGTTCTGGTTCCCGAACTGGACCCGACTGGTCTACGCCGGCAACGGCTTGTTCTCCAGCGAGGAGGACATCTACAACCCGAACCGCGATGCGCCCGGTGCCGTCGCGGCCTGGATGCAGGCCGGCGGGCAGTTCGCGTCGACGGAGTTCCTGCAACCCAACCCGAGCTAGGCCTTCGGAGAGACCGCAGCGAGGTCCGGCTGTCGCTTGCGTCGACGGGACCGGACCGCCGCCAGTGCCTGATCCCAGGCGATCATCGTCGTCGCCTTGAGGTTGGCCGGCTTGGCGCTGTCTTTCGAGAGCAGCGCGGTGGCAGCGGCTTTCGTGGTTGCCGACGCCTTCGACATGTGGCCGGAGTCGAACGGCGGCTGCGGGTCGTATTCGATCGCGAGCTGAATCGCCTTGGCGCGGCCCTCGCCGCCGATCTCACCGGCCAGCCGGAACGCGAGGTCGAGTCCCGCGGATACCCCCGCACTGGTGATGACGTTGTCCGCACGCACCACCCGCTCGTCGCTGACCGGGATGGCGCCGAAGCCCTTCAGCATGGGTATAGCCAGCCAATGCGACGTCGCCCGCCGGCCCTCGAGCAGCCCGGCCGCGGCCAGGATCACCGAACCGGAGCACACCGACGCCGTCCAGCTGGCGGTTCGATGCGCGCCGCGCAGCCAGTCCAGCAGCACCTCGTCACGTGCGTGCACCGGAGTCGACGGCCCGCCGGGCACGAGAATGATGTCGGGCGAAGGGGTTTCGGCCAGTGAATGCGTGGCGCCGATGACCAGTACGCCGGAGTCGGCGGTGATCGGCCCGGTTTCGTGCCAGACGAATCGCACCTCGGCGCCGGGCAGATTGCGCAGCACCTCGTACGGGCCGATCATGTCCAGCGCGGTGAATCCGGGGTAGGCCACGAATGCGATTTGGGTCATCGTGCGCTCCTTTCAGGCCTCAGGCGAAGGTCTTGCGGTACTGGTCGGGTGAAACGCCGATACGGCGAATGAAGTTGCGCCGCATGGTTTCCGCGGTGCCGAAGCCGCACCGGGCCGCGATCGCGACGACGGTGTCGTCGGTCTCTTCCAGCTGCCGGCGCGCGGCTTCGGTCCGGACCCGTTCGACGTAGTGGCCCGGCGCCTCGCCGACCTCGTCGGTGAACACCCGGGTGAAATGCCGCGGGCTCATCGTCGCCCGGCGGGCCAGATCACCGATGCTGTGCGCATCGCCGGGTTGCGACTCGATGGCCTCCTGCACCTCGCGAATGCAGGTGCGTTTGGCGCGCGGAATCCATACCGGCGCCGCGAATTGGGTCTGCCCGCCGGGGCGGCGCAGATACAGCACCATCCAGCGGGCGACGGTCTGCGCGGTCTCGGTTCCGTGATCGTCCTCGACCAGCGACAGCGCGAGGTCGATGCCCGCCGCGACACCCGCGGCCGTCCAGACCGTGTCGGAGCTGCGGACGAAGATCGGATCGGGATCGACGTCGACGGCGGGGAACTCCCTGGCCATCCGGTCGGCGAAGGCCCAGTGTGTGGTCGCGCGGCAGCCGTCCAGCAGCCCCGCCTCGGCGGCGAGGAAGGCGCCGGTGCAGACGGTGACGACGCGGCGCGCACTGGCCGCGGCGGCCTTGACCCAGGCCACCAGGTTCGCGTCTTGCCGAGCGGCGTCGAAGCCACCACCGCCGGGCAACACGACCGTGTCGATCTCGTCGTCGGGATCGGGCAGCGGCGTGCCCACGAATCCGAGGCCGGTCGGCGTGGTGATCGTCCGGCCGTCGACGGAGGCCAGGACGACGTCGTAGCCGCCGTCGGTCAGCAACGATGCGCCGGTGAACACGTCGTAGGGCCCGACGACGTCGAGTGCCTGCACACCCGGAAAGCCGACGATAACGACCTTACGAACCATGGATTCAGTGTTGGCCGTAGCGGGGCATGTCGTCTAGGCCTAGTACCCCACGAATCAGGACATGGGACCTGATCCCGGGCCGCCCGGTCGGCCTTGGCAGACTGTGCCCATGGCACAAATAACCTTGCGTGGAAACCCGATCAACACCGTCGGCGAGCTTCCTGCCGTCGGATCGAAAGCTCCAGCCTTCAGCTTGACCGGCTCCGATCTGGGCGCGGTCAGCAGCGACCAGTTCAGCGGTAAGTCGGTGCTGCTGAACATCTTTCCGTCGGTGGACACGCCGGTGTGCGCGACGAGCGTGCGGAAATTCAACGAGCGGGCCGCCGGCGGCGGTGCGACCGTGGTGAACGTGTCGAAGGATCTGCCGTTCGCGCAGAAGCGGTTCTGCGGTGCGGAGGGCATCGAGAACGTCACCACGGCGTCGGCGTTCCGGGACAGCTTCGGCGAGGACTACGGCATCACGATCACCGATGGTCCGATGGCCGGGCTGCTCGGCCGGGCCGTCGTGGTGATCGGCGCCGACGGCAACGTCGCCTACGCGCAGCTGGTGCCCGAGATCGCCGAGGAGCCCGATTACGACGCGGCGCTGGCAGCGCTGGGCGCCTAGCGTCGGGTCATAACCCGAGCATGCGGACCGTTTCGGTCCGCATGTCGATCTTGCGCACCTTTCCGGTGACGGTCATCGGGAACTCGTCGACGATGTGGACATAGCGGGGAATCTTGTAGTGCGCGAGTCTCCCGGCGCAGTAGGCCCGGACGGCTTCGGCGTCTAACGGCGGGCGGTCCGGGCACATCTTGATCCAGGCACACATCTCCTCGCCGTACTTGGCGTCGGGAACACCGACAACCTGTACGTCGTCGATGTCGGGGTGGGTGTGCAGGAAGTCCTCGATCTCACGCGGATACACGTTCTCGCCGCCGCGGATCACGACGTCCTTGATGCGCCCGACGATCGCGCAATAACCATCGTCGTGCATCACGGCGAGATCGCCGGTGTGCATCCAGCCGTCGCGATCGATCACCTCGCGAGTTTTGTCGTCGTCGTGCCAATAGCCCAGCATCACCGAGTAGCCGCGCGTGCACAGCTCGCCCGGCTGGCCCCGCTTGACGATCTCGCCGCTGCCGGCGTCGATGACCTTGATCTCGACGTGCGGATGGACCCGGCCCACGGTGGCGGTTCGGTGCGCGAGGTCGTCGTCGATCCGGGTCTGGCAAGACACCGGGGACGTCTCCGTCATGCCGTACGCGATGGACAGTTCCGCCAGGTTCAGTTCGTCGACGCAGCGCCGCATCACCTCCACCGGGCACGACGCGCCGGCCATGATCCCGGTCCGCAGGGATGACACGTCGCGGCGAGCCAGGTCGGGGTGGCCGAGTATCGCGATGAACATGGTGGGCACGCCGTAGAGGCCGGTGCAGCGCTCGGATTCGATCGCGTCCAGCGTCGCGGCGGGATCGAAACCCGGCGCCGGAATCACCATCGTGGCACCGTGCGTGGTGCAGCCCAGGTTGCCCATCACCATGCCGAAGCAATGGTAGAAGGGCACCGGGATACACAGCCGGTCGCCGGGTCCGAGTCCGATGCATTCGGTGACGAAGTACCCATTGTTGAGGATGTTCCGGTGCGACAGGACGGCGCCCTTGGGGGAACCCGTTGTGCCCGAGGTGTATTGGATGTTGATCGGGTCCGAGGGGTTCAGTCCGGCCAGCCGGCAGCGTAATTCGTCCCGGGTTACCGCATCGGCCCGCTGCCGCAAGCGGTCCCAGTCGTCGGTGCCCAGAAACACGACGTCGGCCAATTCCGGGAGTTCGGCCCGAATCTGGGCGATCATTGCGCGATAGTCGGAGGTCTTGAAGGTCGTCGCCGACACCAACAGCCGAGTCTGCGAATCGCGCAGCACGTGCGACAATTCGTGCGTTCGATACGCGGGATTGACCGAGACGAGGATCGCGCCGATCTTGGCCGTGGCGTACTGAAGGATGACCCATTCCGGGCAGTTGGGCGACCAGATTCCGACCCGGTCCCCGGGCCCGATGCCGACGGCCATCAATGCGCTTGCCACACAATCGATCTCGGCGTTGAGTTCGGCGTAGGTCCACCGCCGGCCGCCGGCCACATCGACCAGCGCCTCGGCGTTCGGGTGGCTGCGCGCGGTGCACTCGAAGTTCACCCCGATCGTCTCCTCCAACAGGGGAGTGTCGACCGGGCCCGCATCGTAGGAATCCGGGGCACCGTACCGGCGCCGCAAATCGTTCTTGAGCACCTTGCCGTTGGCGTTGCGCGGCAAGGCTTCCACGATCACGACACGGCGCGGACGCTTGTACGCAGCGAGGTGCGCGCGGCAGTGCGTCTCGATTTCGTCGTCGGTCGGCGGATTCGCGGGATCGCGCGAGACGATCACCGCCATCGGGATCTCGCCCCATTTCGGGTCGGGCGCTCCGATGACCGCGACCTCGGCGACCTTGTCGTGCGCTGCCACGACGTTCTCCACCTCGGCGCTGTAGATGTTCTCTCCGCCCGAGATGATCATGTCTTTCCTACGGTCGACGACATAAATGTAGCCGTCGCCGTCCTGTCGGACCAGATCGCCGGAATGAAACCAGCCGCCGCGGAAAGCCTCGGCGGTCTCGACGGGCCGGTTCCAGTACTCCTTCATCACCAACGGTCCGAGATAGACGATCTCACCGACTTCGCCCTGCGCAACGTCGTTCATTTCGTCGTCGACGATGCGGACCTCGACATTGAGCATCGGGGTGCCCACCGATCCGATTTTGCGGATCGCGTCCTCGCCGCGCAGCAGGCAGGTGATCGGGCTGCACTCGGTCTGCCCGAAGGCGGCGATCACCTCGGCGTGCGGGAAAGCTTCGAACATAGTGCGTAGCAAGGTGGTTGACGCGGGTGCCGCGCCCCACCACACCCGGCGCAACCGGCCGAGGTCCCACGATTGCGGGTCGGGCAGCGCACACACCAGCTGCCATTGTGCCGGCGTCATCCAGCATGACGTGACCCGCTCGTCGGCGATCATTCGCATGGTCGCCGCGGGGTCGAAGCCGCCCGATGGCGCGACGACGACGGTGCCGCCGGTCAGGAACGTCGGGAACATCCCCGACACGGCCGCGACGTGGAACAGCGGCGCATGTGCCATCCAGCAGTTGTCGTCCCCGCCGAGACCGAGCGTGGCGATCACGCTGACGGCATGCAGGTACAGGTTGCGGTGGGTGATCACCGCGCCCTTCGGAAAACCCGTGGTGCCCGAGGTGTACATAATGAACGCGGGCGCCTCGTCCGCGACCGCGACGCTCACAGTGGGACCGTCCGCACCGGCGATGAGTTCGTCCAGGCCATCACCGATCGTCAGGACGGTCCGTACCGACGGCGCTTTGGCGCGCGCCGGCGCGACGGCCGCCGCACGAGCCGGGTCCGCGACCACGACGACCGCACCGCTATCGGCCAGGACATGTGCGATCTCGTCGGAGACCAGACGGAAGTTGACGGGCACCGCCACGGCCCCCAGCCGCAGGGTGGCTAGCCAGACTTCGATCAGCTCAAGGCAATTCAGGCCGGCCACGGCGACGCGGTCGCCCAGCCGGACCCCGTTCGCGGACAGCACCTTCGCCAGCCGCGTCACCCGTTCGTCGAGTTGCGCGAAGGTACACCGCCGGCGTGAATCGACCAGGGCGAGGTTGTCGGGCCGCACCCGGGCATGGCGCGCCAGGACGTCGCTGAAAGTGATGCCGGTGTCAGCCACGGATTCCTAGAGGCCCGCGCGGTCGGCGAGCAGCGCGCGGTGGCGCGCGCTGCTGCCGAAAAGCGCGGCGGTGCTCTTGGCCCGGCGGAAGTACAGGTGCAGATCGTGTTCCCAGGTGAAGGCGATGCCGCCGTGGACTTGGATGGCGGAGCCGGCGCACAACACATAGGTATCCGAGGCCTGCGCCTTGACCAGCGGAGCCGCGATGCGCAGCTCGTCGCCGCCGGCCGCGCTCATCGCGGCGTACATCACCGCTGCGCGAGTCGCATCGATCTCGATCAGCATCTCGGCGCACGCATGCTTGACTGCCTGGAACGATCCGATGGGGCGGTCGAATTGCTTTCGGCTGCAGACATATTCGACAGAACGCTCGAGGCACGCCTCGGCGCCGCCGAGCATCTCGGCGGCCAGCAGCACCCGCGCCACGTCCAGGACCCGCTGAACGTCGTCGGGGGAGCCGGCCGTCAAGGCATCGGCCGGGGCCTGCGCCAGCCGCAGCGTGGCGACGGGGCGGGTGATGTCGAAGGAGGGCAGACCGACGACCGTGACGCCGGGCGAGTCGGCGGCGACGACGTGCAGGCGCACTCTCGCGTCGTCGCCCACGGCCGGAACCACAAAGAGATCGGCAATGCCGCCATGCAACACCGCGGTGCACTCGCCGGTGAGCACCACCGCACCGCCGTGGCGTTGCGCGGCCACCGTCGCGGCCGACGCATCGGTCACCCGGTGACCGCTGGCCGCCAACGCGCCGATCTGCTCACCGGAAAGCAAACCGGGCAGCAGGCTTTTGCGTTGCTCGTCGTCGCCCAGCCGCAGAATCGCCTCGATCGCGAACGTCGTCGCCGCGAAGGGAACCGGGGCCAGTGTGCGGCCCAGCTCGCTGAATGCGATCGCGGTCTCGACGAGGGTGGCGCCGATACCGCCATATTCCGGGGGCGTGTGTAACGCCGGCAGCTCCAGCTCGGTGCATAGCCGTCGCCACAGCCGGGTGCCGTGGGCCGCGTCCGTGCTGCGCGGACCACCACCGTGCTCGCGCAGGAAGCCACGCAGCGACGCGCAGAAGTCGTCTTGTTCGGTGCTGTAACGGAAGTCCATTGGAGGTTTCAGCCTTGCCTGGCTTCCCGACGTGGTTCCTTGGGCAGCCCGAGTAGTTGCTCGCCGATCAGATTGCGTTGAATTTGCGAACTGCCGGCATAGATCGTGGCCGCCCGGGAGTAGAGCAGCTCGTCCATCCAGCAGGAGGGAGAGTTCGGCGTGCCCGCTTCCGGAACCAGGCGCGCCCCGCCGTTGCCGGGACCCAATGGGCCAAGCGCATCCAGTTCCAAGATTTCGGCGGCCAGATCGGTGTAGCGCCGGAAGTATTCGCTCCAAATGACTTTGGTGATCGCGGCTTCGGCGCCCGGCAGTCGCCCGTTCAGCGACAAAGTAAGGCCACGGTAGCCCCGGTACCGCATGATCTGTATCCGGGAAAAGCACCACGCCAACTCATCTCGGATATGCGGGTCGGTGTTCATTCCGCGTTCGCGTGCGAGTTCGCGCAGCCGCTCGAAGTCGCGTCCGAAATCGATGGCCGCGGTGGTGAGCTGCGAAGCGCGTTCGAACCCGAGCGCCGTCATCGCGGTCGGCCATCCGTTACCCATCCCGCCCACGACGTTGGCGGATCCGGTGCGGGCATCGGTGAAAAAGACTTCACAGAACGACGAGTGTCCGGCCGCGTTGACGATCGGGCGAACCTCGACGCCGGGTTGTTCCATCGGCACCAGCAAGAAGGACAGACCCTTGTGCTTGGGCGCATCGGGATTCGTGCGCACCAGAACGAAGATCCAGTTGGCGGTGAGACCGGCCGACGTCCAGATCTTCTGCCCGTTGATCACCCACTCCTGGCCGTCCAGCACGGCCCTGGTCCGCACCGACGCCAGATCGGAGCCGGCCTCGGGTTCCGAAAATCCTTGGCACCAACGATCTTCACCGGTGAGGATCCGCGGCAGGAAATGCTTCTTCTGCGCTTCCGCGCCCAGGGCGATCAGCGTATTGCCCAGGAGATCGATTCCCAGCAGGTCGTTTTCGGCCCGCTCGGGCGCACCCGCCCGGGCGAATTCCTCGGCCAGCACCAGTTGTTCGACCGGCGAGAGACCACCTCCGCCGTATTCCGTAGGCCAGGATACGGCGACCAGATCACTGGCCAACAGAGCGCGGCGCCACCGCGAATCGAACGCCTCGCGCTCGACCGGCGGCATTGCTCCGGGCCCCGACCAGCCGGGCGGGAGGTGTTCAGCGAGGAACGCGCGAATCCGGTAGCGGAAAGTTTGCGCTTCGGGTGGGTAGGTGATGTCCACGGATGGCGTCCGGACTCACGGGTGGTGCTTGGACGCGGGCAAGATCTCCGGCGCGGCGCGCCAGTCGTCGAGTCCGTACTCAACCGTTCCGTATGACAACTTGCCACCGGTGACTTCACCCCAGTGGGCGTGATTGAGCTGGTGGATCTTGAAGCAGCCGTCCAGCGCGGTGGTGAAGCCCATCGCATCGACGGTTTGGTTCACCGACTCCTTGATGAGCAGCGCGGCCATCGTGGGGACTTTGGCGATTCGTCGAGCGAATTCTATTGTGCTAGAGCCTAATTGATTTGCCGGGAACACCTTGCTGACCATCCCCAGCGCGTGCGCTTCGTCGGCGCCGATGCAGTCCCCGGTGAGCAGAAGTTCCTTCGATTTACGCGGGCCGAACTCCCACGGATGGCCGAAATACTCCACCCCGCACATGCCCAGCCGCGTCCCGACGACGTCGGCGAACACGGTGTCCTCACTCGCGAGGATCAGATCACAGCACCAGGCCAGCATCAGCCCCGCCGATAGGACCGTGCCGTGGACCTGCGCAATGGTGATCTTGCGGAGGTTGCGCCACCGCTTCGTGTTTTCGAAGTAGTAATGCCACTCCTGACGATTGCGCGACTCCACCCCGCCGAACGTCCCTCCGTTGCACTGATAGGTGGGGTGTTGGTCCGGGCCGGGTGAGCGTTCCCGCACATCGTCGGCGGACCCGAGGTCGTGACCGGCCGAGAACGCGGAACCCGCCGCCCGCAGAATGACGACCCTGACCGCGTCGTCGGCCTCGGCCAGCTCGAAGGCGGCGTCCAACTCGACCAGCATTCCGCGCGTCTGCGCGTTGCGTTGGTTCGGGCGATCCAGAGTGATCGCCGCGATCCGACCGTCATCGAGTGTCTCGTATCCGATGAAGTCGAATTGCGGCCCGGAACTCTCCCGGCGATCGACCGGACGGAGTCCGTTGACGTTCATGGCGCCTCCTTTTACCGCTCACCGCGCGCTCGAACGGGTGACCTGTGCGAGGTTACGCGGCATTCCGTCAAGATGTCCATAGCCAATACGCGCTTATGTGAACACGATGCAGGCAAACTCCCATGCAAATTGGCTCTTGTAACTAGCGAAGTATCTTGCTAGTACTGTGGTATACCTACAGCAGCAGGCACGCGGTCAACGAGAAAACACCGAAGGGACGCCCCATGGAGATCGGAATATTCCTGATGCCGGCCCATCCACCGGAGCAGAGCCTCTACGACGCCACCCAATGGGACCTCGACATGATCGAACTGGCCGATCAACTCGGGTACGTCGAAGCGTGGGTCGGGGAACACTTCACCGTGCCCTGGGAGCCGATCTGCGCTCCCGACCTGCTGTTGGCGCAGGCGCTGCTGCGAACAAAGAACATCAAACTCGCGCCCGGCGCACATCTGCTGCCGTACCACCATCCGGTCGAATTAGCCCATCGGGTCGCCTATTTCGATCACCTTGCCCAGGGCCGATTCATGCTGGGTGTGGGAGCCAGCGGAATCCCGGGCGACTGGGCACTGTACGACGTGGACGGAAAGAACGGCGAGCATCGCGAGATGACTCGGGAAGCGCTCGAAATCATGCTGCGCATCTGGACCGAAGACGAGCCCTGGGAACACCGCGGAAAGTACTGGAACGCCAACGGGATCGCGCCGATGTTCGAGGGCCTGATGCGGCGTCATATCAAGCCCTTTCAGAAGCCGCATCCTCCCATTGGCGTCACCGGGTTCAGCGCGGGCTCCGAGACGCTCAAGCTTGCGGGTGAGCGCGGCTACCTACCGATGAGCCTTGACCTCAACGCCGAATACGTCGCCACGCACTGGGATGCGGTGCTGGAAGGCGCGGAACGCAGTGGCCGGACTCCCGACCGCCGTGATTGGCGGTTGGTCCGTGAGGTTTTCGTCGCCGAGACCGACGAGCAGGCCTTCCGTTACGCCGTCGACGGCACGATGGGTCGTGCCATGCGCGAGTATGTGCTGCCGACGTTCCGCATGTTCGGCATGACCAAGTTCTACAAGCACAACCCCTCGGTACCCGACGACGACGTGACGGCGGAGTACCTGGCCGAGAACACCTTCGTGGTCGGCTCGGTGGAGACGGTGGTCGACAAACTCGAAGCCACCTATGACCAAGTGGGCGGGTTCGGTCACCTGCTGGTGCTTGGATTCGACTACAGCGACAATCCGGGGCCGTGGAAGGAGTCACTGCGGCTGCTGGCCGAAGAAGTGATGCCCAGACTCAACGCGCGCATTGCCAAGAAGCCGGTCGCTGCGATCGTCTAGCGGTTCCGGGTCGGGAAAGGGCGAGCCAATGGCGGATCGCGAAGTCACCGTCGGGTATTCGGACGGAACGCACAAGACGATGCCGGTACGGCCAGACCAGACCGTTCTGGACGCCGCCGAGGAACACGGCGTGGCCATCGTCAGCGAGTGCCAAAGCGGGATCTGCGGCACCTGTGTCGCTACCTGCACCGCGGGCCAGTACGAGATGGGCCGCACCGAAGGTCTGTCCGACGTGGAGCGGGACGCGCGAAAGATCCTCACCTGTCAGACGTTTGCCAACTCTGACTGCCGGATCGAACTGCAGTATCCGGCAGACGACAACGCGGCGCTGCTGATTGCCTGTGACGGCGTGGTGACCGGGGTCGACTTGTTGTCGCCCAGCACCGCGGTGCTGCGGGTGAAGGTCTCGCCGAAGACCGGGGCGCTGAACTACCAGGCGGGTCAGTTCGCCCAGCTGCAGGTACCCGGCACCAATACCTGGCGCAACTACTCTTACGCGCACCCCGCAGACGGCGGCGGTGAACTGGAATTCATCATCCGGCTGCTGCCGGACGGGGTGATGTCCAACTACCTGCGCGACCGCGCCAAGCCCGGTGACCATATCGCCCTGCGGTGCAGCAAAGGCGACTTCCACCTGCGCCCCGTCCTTCGGCCGGTGATCCTGGTCGCCGGCGGCACCGGCTTGTCGGCGATCCTGGCGATGGCCGAGAGCCTGAGCGCCGACACCGCCCACCGCGTCTATCTGCTCTACGGCGTGACCTGTAGCGAAGACCTCTGCAAGCTCGACGAACTCAAGGCGCTGGCCGACCGGGTGACGGCACTGGAGGTGCACGTCATCGTCGCGCACCGGAACGCCGAATGGCACGGACCGACCGGCCTGGTCACGGATCTTCTGAACGAGGACATGCTGTCCGGGGGCGACGCCGACGTCTACCTCTGCGGTCCGGGCCCGATGGTCGAAGCCACCCGAACCTGGTTGGACAACAACGGTTTTCATCGTGTCGGGCTCTACTACGAGAAGTTCGTCCCGAGTGGGGCGGCGCGGCGCCGCGGTCCGGTTCACCTCGATCACGCAAGCATCGACATGGCCGACGTGCGCAGCCGCGGTCGCGGGACCGCGGTGGTCATCGGCGGCAGCATCGCGGGCATCGCCGCGGCAAAGGTGCTCACCGAGACTTTCGATCGGGTCATCGTGCTCGAAAAGGACGACCCGCATCGTCGCCGCGAGGGCAGGCCCGGAGCGGCACAGGGCTGGCACCTGCACCACTTGCTGACCGCCGGCCAGATCGAGTTGGAGCGTTTCTTTCCCGGCATCGTCGACGACATGGTGCGCGAGGGCGCGTTCAAGGTCGACATGGCAGCGCAGTATCGAATCCGCTTGGGCGGAAGCTGGAAGAAGCCCGGCACCAGCGATATCGAAATCGTCTGTGCGGGGCGGCCATTACTCGAGTGGTGCGTACGGCGCCGCCTTGACGACGAGCCGCGGATCGACTTCCGTTACGAGTCGGAGGTCGACGACCTCGTCTTCGACCGGGCGAACAACGCCATTGTCGGGGTCGCCGTCAGCAAGGACGGCGATTTCGAGGTGGTGCCGGCCGAATTCGTGGTCGACGCATCGGGCAAGAACACCCGCGTCCCGGAATTCTTGGATCGCATCGGTATCGGGGCCCCCGAGGTCGAGCAGGACATCATCAACTGCTTCTACTCGACGATGCAGCACCGGGTTCCACCGGACCGGCAGTGGCAGGACAAGGTCATGGTGATCTGCTACGCGTATCGCCCCTTCGAGGACACTTACGCCGCGCAGTATTACACCGACAGCTCGCGCACCCTCCTGTCCACCTCCCTGGTGGCCTACAACTGTTACTCGCCGCCGCGCACCGCCCGGGAGTTCCGCGAATTCGCCGACCTGATGCCCTCGCCGGTGGTGGGAGAGAACATCGACGGGCTGGAACCGGCCTCGGCGATTTACAACTTCCGCTATCCGAACATGCTCTGGTTGCACTACGAGCGCAAGCGCCACCTGCCCCGCGCGCTGCTGGCCGTGGGCGACGCATACACCAGCGCCGACCCGGTTTCCGGCTTGGGTATGAGCCTGGCGCTCAAGGAAGTTCGGGAGATGCAGGTACTACTGGGCAAATACGGTCCGGGCCACCAAGACCTTCCGCACCGCTACTACAAGTCGATCGCAAAGTTGGCCCACACGGCGTGGTTCGTCATCCGCGAACAGAACCTCCGATTCGACTGGATGAAAGACGTGGACAAGAAGCGGCCCTTCTATTTCCGCATACTCACCTGGTATATGGATCGGCTGATGGAATTGGTGCACGACGATCTCGACGCCTATCGCGAATTCTTGGCGGTCGTACACCTCGTCAAGCCACCATCGGCGCTGATGACGCCCGGGGTTGCCGGCCGCGTCATCGGCAAATGGGCGCGGACCAGGTTGTCGGGGCAAAAGACTCTGATCGCTCGCAACTTTGAAAATCGCACGGTACCGGTTGCCGATACCGCAGAACGGCTGGTGGCCGTCGGTGGTTCGGTGCCGGGCCAAACTCTCTAGCACTCGGCCAGAAAGGCGAAGATGATGGCGCAGGTTCATCGGTTTTTGGACTGTCGGGGTACGCGCATTCATGCCGTCGAAGACGGCCCCCCCAGCCCAGAAGGCCCGCTGGTTGTGCTGCTGCACGGGTTTCCGGAGTCCTGGTACTCATGGCGTCATCAGATTCCCGTGCTCGCCGCCGCGGGCTATCGCGTGGTGGCAATCGACCAGCGCGGCTACGGACGTTCGTCGAAATACCGGGTGCAATCGGCTTACCGCATCAAGGAATTGGTCGGCGACGTGCTCGGCGTCATCGACGCTTACGATGCCGACGAAGCGATCGTCATAGGTCATGACTGGGGCGCACCCGTCGCGTGGACCTTCGCGTGGCTGCACCCGGACCGGTGTGCCGGGGTGGTCGGGATCAGCGTTCCGTTCGCGGGTCGCGGCGTGATTGGCTTGCCGGGCAGCCCCTTCGGCGAGCACCGCCCCAACGACTACCACGTCGAGCTCGCGGGCGAAGGCCGGGTTTGGTACCAGGACTACTTCTCCGCGCAGGATGGGATCATCGCCGAAATCGAGGAGGACGTCCGCGGGTGGCTACTGGGGCTGACCTACACGGTCTCCGGTGAGGGGATGATGGCCGCCACCAAGGCGGCGGTCGACGCGGGCGTCGACCTGGCGTCCATGGACCCGATCGACGTGATCCGCGCCGGCCCGCTCTGCATGGCTGAGGGCGCAAAGCTCAAGGACGCCTTCGTCTATCCGGAAACGATGCCGGCCTGGTTCACCGATGCCGATGTCGACTTCTACGCCGGCGAGTTCGAGCGTTCCGGCTTCGGCGGGCCGCTGAGCTTCTATCACAACATCGACAACGACTGGCACGACCTGGCGGACCAAGAAGGTAAACCGCTCACCCCACCCGCTTTGTTCATCGGTGGCCAGTACGACGTCGGCACCACCTGGGGCGCCGAGGCCGTCGAGCGCGCACCCGAAGTGATGCCGAATTACCGGGGAACGCACCTGATTGCCGACGTCGGGCACTGGATTCAGCAGGAAGCGCCCGAGGAGACCAACCGGTTGTTGCTCGATTTCCTGGGCGGGCTGGGTTCATGAGAACGGCGGGGGAGCCCGGATGAAAACCACCGACATGCGGGTGCTGCGCGCGATCACGGCGATGGCGACGGGGCAACCCGTTGTCGTCAAAGAGGATTCGGACAGCGACGGCTATCTTGTGTTCGCCGCTGACGCCGCAACCGCTCCGCTGCTGGCGTTCATGGTTCGCCACACCTCCGGTTATGTGCGGGTCGCGCTGCCCGAATCCGAATGCGAGCGGTTGAATCTCCCGCCGATGTGCCACCGGAACACCGGGCTGTGCGTGTCGGTCGACGTCCGCGGGACGGGCACCGGAATCTCGGCAACGGATCGCGCCCGCACGATCGCCGCACTGGCATCCGGTGCCGCTGCTGCTTCGGATTTCCTTCGCCCCGGACATGTGGTCCCGCTGCAAGCCGGGGTGGACGGGGTGCTTGGCCGGCCCGGCCCTGCGGAGGCGGCCGTCGACCTCGCCGGCCTCGCCGGACGGCGTCGGGCAGCCGCGCTGTGCGAGATCGTCTCGCGGCGCAATCCCGCACTGATGGCGCGCGGGCCCGAGCTGACCGAATTCGCGATCGAACACGGGCTGCCGATCGTCTCGATCGGTGAGCTGGTGGCCTACCGGCGCCGGACCGAACCTCAGGTGGTCCGGCTGACCGAGACCGTCCTGCCCACCTGGGCGGGCGTTTCGCGCGTCATCGGCTTCCGCGACGCGCACGACGGTGGCGAGCATCTGGCGATGATCATCGGCTCGGCGGGTGCCGGAGTACCCGTGCCGTTGCACGTCCACGTCGAGTGCCTGACGGGGGATGTGTTCGGCTCCAAGGCGTGCCGGTGCGGCGGCGAACTCAACACCGCGCTGGCCCGGATGTCGGCCCAGGACAGCGGCGTGGTGATCTATCTGCGTCCGTCCGGGCCGCCGCGGGCCTGCGGCCTTTTCGCCCGGCGCGCCGCGACCGGTGATCCGATACCGGAGACCGTGGGGTGGATTCTGCGCGACCTTGGGCTGTATGCCCTCAAACTCTCGGACGACATGCCAGGATTTGGCCTGGTGATGTTCGGGGCAATTCGCGAGCAGGGCATCCGAACTCATGCGTTGGCGGCCGCGGGTTGAACCATCCGGACCTGGCCGGTAAGGCCGCAATCGTTACCGGCGCCGGCGCCGGGATCGGCCTTGCGGTGGCGCGACGGCTCGCCGCCGAGGGCTGCGGCGTGCTGTGCGCGGACGTCAACGGCAGCGCGGCCGATGCGGCGGCCGCCGAGATCGGTTCTGGCGCAATCGGTTATCGGGTCGATGTCAGCGACGAGACACAGGTCATCGGCATGGTCGACGCCTGTGTCAGCGCATTCGGTGGCGTGGACAAACTGGTCGCCAATGCCGGCGTCGTGCATATGGCCTCGCTGATCGACACCACCGTCGAGGACTTCGACCGTGTCATTGCGATCAACCTGCGTGGCGCGTGGCTGTGTACCAAGCATGCGGCGCCGAGGATGGTCGAGCGGGGCGGGGGAGCGATCGTCAGCATGTCGTCGCTCGCCGGCCATATCGGCGTGGGCGGCAGCGGCGCCTACGGCATGTCCAAGGCCGGCGTCAGCCACCTGAGCCGCATCACCGCCGCGGAGCTGCGTTCGTCCAACATCCGGGCCAACGCGCTGTTGCCGGCCTTCGTCGACACCCCGATGCAGCAGATCGCGATGACGACGTTCGACGAAACGCTCGGGGAAGGCGGCGCCGGCAAGATGATCGAGCGCCTGCAAGGCCGGATGGCCGCACCCGAGGAGATGGCCAGCATCGTGGCTTTCCTGTTGTCCGACGACGCGTCGATGATCACCGGCACCACTCAGATCGCCGACGGTGGAACCATCGCGGCGCTGTGGTGAGCAATCGCGAATCAGGCCCGGCTGGTCAGGATTGACATTGCGATGGCGGTGAGCTCGTCCGCGACCCCAACGTATCGCGTGAGATGCCATGTGCGAGCGACGTCTTCGATAAAGCTAATCGCCGCCGCGACCAATATTCGCCCCTCCACGACGGTGGTCTGCGGGACCAGCTCGGTGATCAGCTCGATCCACACGGTTTCGCGGTCGGCCTGATTTCTCAAATACCCGTCGCGGACCTCGCTGGAGGCGTGCGGGAGCTCGGTGATCGAGACAGCAACAAGGTCGGGGGCATCCAGGCTGATCCGGACGTGCCCCTGCACCAGCCCCTGAAGACGTTGCACGGCTTCCGAATTCGTTCGCACAGCGCGAATGCACTCAAGGCTCCACCACTCGTCGAGCCGGCGGATGAGCGCATCCAGGATGGCCTGCTTGGACGAGAAGGACCGATACAGACCCGGGCCCGCGATGCCGGCCGCCTTGCTGATCTCACTGGTACTGACAGCCGGATAGCCCTGCGCACGGAACAGCCGCGCGCCCCCGGCCAGCAGGGTTTCATAGCGGGAGAACAGCACACCGTCCTCGTCGCGCGCGGCATCCAGCGGCGTCAACTCGGCGACGGGCGGCGTCGTCGCCGCGGCCATACAGGCTTGGTAGAGGCGCTCTTTGAGTTCATCGGCTCCAAGCGTGAGATTGTGCCGTCCCAGGCCGGTCAGCGTGCTGGCCACCGCCCACGCGCGCAGCTCCGCGTGCTGCGGGCTCAGGCCGGGCACCTCCAGGTCGACGTTGTCGCGCATCCCGGCGACGATCGTGTTGATGCGGCGCCGGACTTCGGCGCGGTCGCCTTCGTTGAGGTAACGGGCCTCGCGCTGCCACAACACCGCCAGGGACCGCGATGCAACGGCCGCGGTGATGTGGTCCGGTAGCTCGACACTCAGCGGCCGAGGTGTCGGCTCGGCCTCGCCGGCGGTGAGGCGACGCGCGATTTGATACTGATCCTGGCCCGTGCGAATGGCCTCGGCGAGCAACGCCTGCTTGTTGTCGTAGTGGCGATACAACGCACGCGCGGTGACTCCTGCCGCCTCGGCGATGTCTTCCAACTTGACCGAATGGAAGCCGCGGTCGATGAAGAGGCCGACGGCCTGCTCCAGAATCTGCTGCTTGCGATCCTTCGGGCGGCGCCTAACGGGTTGAGCGACGGTCCCCATCGACTCGAGCCCCCTTCGTGCGCGCGCGAATTACCAATCCTGCCATAAGCATCGGCTACAGCTTCATTCCGCTCTGCCCCTCGAAGTCCGCGAGATCAAAGTAGTCGCTGAAGCGCGCGATCTTGCCATTCTTGACCTCGAACACGCCGGTCACCGGGAGCACAACTTTCCGGCCGTCGTTCATCGTGAAGTAGTCGATCCGTTCGACGAGCACCAAACCGGGCTCCGCCGCGAGGGTGAGGATGTCGAGCTTGGCATCGGAGAACGCGTCCAGAAACGCCCGAAAGACCGCGCGGATGCCGGCAATGCCCTCGATCGGCTCGACCGGCACGTTGTGGTAGACCGCGTCGTCGGCGAAGCCGCCGCAGATGTTTTCCAGGCTGCGCGCCTGCCAGGATCCCAGAAAGTCCCGGACCAGCTTCTCGCTCACTTCCTTGGTATCGGTCATGCGACCGGCTCCTCCTCGGGGCATTTGCCGCGTCGGTGTGATTTTCGATCGGATTATCAAGATACATCATTTGGCATATATGCGCGATAACAGTGCTATTCATCGAATTTATCGGTGGTCAATCACATACTGATCATGGACATATACCGGCGCTCGTCGCCCCGGGTGCGCATCGCCGCTCTCGGCGCCTACCCCCTTCGGGGCACCAAGACTTCCCCTTTGGGGTCTGACCGTGGCGTCGCCGCGGTGATTGCATTGCCAATCATGAGTTTCTTCACGGATTCCAGCGAGATCGACACGTACATCGGCGGCGTCTTTCGCGAGGCGGGAAACCACCCGCAGTCCGGACCCAAATTCCGGGCCGCCAACATCGTCCTGCGGGTCATCTATCGCGATCCGGACTACGAACTCACCGTCGCGCTGCGCGAAGATTTCCAAGTCATCTGCGGCCCAAGCGATCTCAAGCCCGACATCACCATGACGATGCCCGCCGATGTGGCAGACCGATTCTGGCGCGGCGACTACAACCTCACCGTCGGTCTGGCCAAGGGCCAGGTCAAGGCAAAGGGCCAAATCGGGAAGCTGCTGCGACTCATCCCGCTGACCAAGCCGCTGTTCCCGATGTACCGCGCCAAGATTGCCGACAAAGATCGCGGGGTGGCCTGAGTCCATGACCACGGTGACTGTCCCGCACCACCCGATGCTGATCGGCGGCCAGCCGGTCGACTCCGACCGGCGGATGGAAATCTTCGACCCCGGCGACGAGAGCCTGGTCGCGACCGTGGCCCAAGGCGACGCGTCGCATGTCGACGCGGCCGTCGCGACCGCCAAGGCCGCCTTCGAGCGGGGCACCTGGTCGCGCGCGACACCGCAGGATCGTGCCGAGGTGATGCGCCGCATCGCCGCCGCGGCCAACCAGGCCAGCGATGAACTCATCGAATTGGAAATGGCGTCCAACGGCGCCACCATCCGACTGGCCACCGGATTTCACATCGGCTACGCGCTGAGTCATTTCAGCTATTTCGCCGACCTCGCCGAGACCTACGCGTGGCAACGGCCCGCCCCCGTCGAGACATTCCCCGTGCTCAGTCAAAGCGTCGTACATCGCGAGCCGATCGGTGTCGTCGGCGCGATCACACCGTGGAATTTCCCTCTGCTGCTGACTATTTGGAAAATCGGGCCGGCACTCGCGGCCGGCAACAGCGTCGTCGTCAAGCCCGACGAACACACCCCGCTGTCAATCCTGGAGTTCGCCCGCATCGCCGAACGCAACGGCTTGCCACCGGGGGTGCTCAACGTCGTACCGGGCGAAGGGCACGAGGCCGGGGCCCGGCTCGCCTCGCATCCCGATGTGGGCAAGATCGCGTTCACCGGCTCCACCGCAGTCGGACGCGAAATCATGCGGCTGGCGTCGGGCACGGTCAAACAGGTGACACTCGAGCTGGGCGGCAAGGGCCCTTCGATTGTTCTCGACGACGCCGATCTCGAGTTGGCCGTCGACGGAGTGCTCTACGGCTGCTTCGCCTACTCGGGCCAGATCTGCGAATCCGGAACTCGTGCACTGGTTCCCGCCACACTGCACGACGAGTTCGTCGAGCGCCTCGTCGCGCGCGCGAAAACCATCGTGGTCGGCCCGACCCGCGACTGGGATACCGATTTGGGTCCGGTGATCGACGCGGCCCAGCGCATTCGCATCCTGAACCACATCGACGAGGCGCGCGCGGCCGGCGCCGGCGTCGCACTCGGTGGACAAGCGATCACGGGTGGATCATTCGACAAGGGATTCTGGGTCGCGCCAACGATTCTCACCGGGGTCACCAACGAAATGACGATCGCGCGCGAAGAAGTCTTCGGCCCGGTGCTCGTGGTCATCCCGTATGACGACGACGAACAAGCCGTCGCGATCGCCAACGACAGCGACTACGGTCTGGCAGCAAGCATTTGGACGTCCGACAACGCCAGGGGATTGGCGATGGCCGAACAGATTCGGACCGGCAGCGTGTGGATCAACGACGCCCACCAGATCAACTGCCGACTGCCGTTCGGCGGCTACAAGCAAAGCGGAATCGGGCGCGAACTGGGCCCCGATGCCCTCGATGCCTACACGGAGGTCAAGACGATACACCTGGACCTGTCCGGCGGACGCGAGGCGAAGCCGTACGACGTCTTGCTCGGAAACGCCGATAACGTCTGAGCATCAACCTACTTCGGGCACACTGGCCAGCCGCACATACGCCGACGCCGCCTCCGCGCGGTTGGTCGCGTTCAGCTTGCGCAGCACCCTCTTGACGTGAGACTTGACCGTGCCCGCCGAGATCACCAGCTCATCGGCGATCTGCTGATTGGTGCGGCCGGCCGCCATCAGGCGAAGGACCTCGACCTCACGACGCGTCAGCATCGTCATCACCCGGGTCTGCACCTCGGCCAATGACCGTGCGGCGGGGCTGCGCTCGACCGGCTCGATCTTGCGCAAGTCCAGATCCGCGTCCTGCAGCGCGCGAGCCGCCAGGTCCGCGGACGCCAGCGCACGCTGGACTTCGTCGTGCTGGCGTCGCATTCGCTCCAGCAAGACCGTGCGTTCGTAGGCGTAACCGAACCCCTCGGCGAACGCCCACACCGTGTCGCGGTCGATCTCGTCGACAATGCGGCCCGAGTAGAGGCGGTCGGCGTGCAGGAACCCAATCACCTTGCCCGTCGGCATGATCGGAGCCGCACAGTACGAATGCGTCAACGAGAAATCGATGATCGGCCGATTGACCCGTGGGTCGTTGCGGGCGTCTCGCACGATCGCGGGCGCGTGGCGACGGATCATCTGCGTTTCTATCAGCATGTGATCCAGCAGGGGTGCGACCGACTGCGCGAAGGCCACCATCTTCTCTGCGCCCTCGGTGTCCTCACCGAAATAGGCTGATTCCATCACCATTCGGCCCTCGTGCACGCGAAAGAGCACGGCGCGGTCGAATCCACACGACTCCACCATCTCGCGCGGCGCCCGGTCGACGATCGTCGCGACGTCATCGACGGCGCGCAGCTTGCTCAAGCCCTCCTGCACGGCGAGCAACGCGAACGTGCGCCGCTTGGCGCCGTCCTCGATCAGCTCCCGTTCCAGCGCGCACAGGTCCAGCAGCCCGTCGAGCGCATTGAGCGCGTGCTCATCCCCGTGCGGCTCCAACGCATTACGCACGATCGCCGCCTTGGTGTCGATGGCCTCGGCCACCACCGCCAACGGGTCATCGGTGGGATCGACCTCGCATTCCTGAAATGCCTCGCGGTAGCGGCGCGCGGCATCCGATTCCCTGGCCGGACGCGACGCCCAGCCGGGGTGGTTGCCGTCGGCCAGCGCGTTGGGCGCGGGGGGATCGAGTATGCCGGAATCGACATCGTCAACGTTGACACCAATCACGATGCTCACTGTCCTCCGGGAAGCGCCGTGGCATGACGGAAATCAGAAATTCACCTCGTAAGGGGGCAGGAGTCCCCTCCAACGGGGGATCGATTTGCCGCCGCAACTGACAGAGGCTGATCGCATGTCCTCAGCGTCCGTTTCGGAAACGGTTTCAGCCATCGAATTACTTCCCACCCCAGTTGGCGTCGCCAATCCGTATCCGCTGTACGAACAGCTGAGAAATCTCTCACCCGTTGCGGGGTATCGGGATTGGCCGCCGGGAACCATTCCCGGCGCCGACGAGCCCGTGACCGCGTGGGCACTCTTCCGGTACAACCAGGTCTTCGAGGCCGCCAAGGACAGCACGACCTTCTCGTCGCGCGATCCCCTGCAAGAGGCCTCGTCGGCGCCGAGCCTGATGCTCGTCAACACCGATCCGCCCAAGCACGAGGTGGAACGAAAGCTGGTCAGCCAGGCGTTCTCCCCGCGCCGCGTCAAGAAGCTCGAGGGTTGGCTGGGCGAGCTGATCCCGCAGCTGCTCGAGTCACTCGACGACGGCAGCGACGGGACCGCGGAGGTGATGGAATTCGCCGCCGAGGTTCCGACCCGGGCGATGGTGCGCCTGCTGGGATTGCCCGACGGCGACCACGTCCGGTTTCGGCGGTGGGCCAACGCCTTCATGCTCTCGTCATCGCTCACCCCCGAGGAGCGCATCGCCAGCAACGAGGAGATGGTCACGACGTTCGCCACTCGCCTCGCCGAGCACACCGCCCGGCTGGCCGAGCGGGAGATCGGCGATGACAGCGAGGGAGTGGAGGACGCCGAAGACCTGATTTCGGCGCTGCTGCGCGCCGAGGTGGACGGGCAGCGTCTGACCCCGGAGGAAATCGTGCGGTTCTGCGTCACCCTCGTGGTGGCGGGCAGCGAAACCACGACCTTTCTGATCGGCAACCTACTGCACGCGCTGGCGCGGGAGCCCGAGGTTCAGGCGCGCCTGCGCGCCGACCGAACTCTGCTGAATCTCTTTGTCGAGGAGACACTTCGACTCGACGGGCCACCGCAACGACTGTTCCGCATCGCGACCCGCGATGTCGAGATCGACGGCAAGCTGATCCGCAAAGGGGAGTGGGTGGCGTTGTTCTTCGGTTCGGCCAACCGGGATCCCGCGGTGTTTCCGAATCCGGATCGACTCGACATCGACCGGCCGAACATCCGCCAGCAGCTGTCGCTGGGGCACGGACTGCACTTCTGCCTCGGCGCTTCGCTGGCCCGCCTGGAGGTCATGGCGGTACTCAACGCCGTGCTCGATCGTTACCAGACGATCGCCCTGACCGAGGACCCCGGCACCAAGCAGACCGCGAGCCTGCTGACCCACGCCTATGTCCGATTGCCCCTTCACCTCTCATGACGACCACCATCGAGTCGCGCAACATCGAGGCGACCAAAGCCATCTATGCCGCGATCCCCGCCGGCGACCTGCAAACCGCGCTGAGTTATCTCGATCCCGAGGTGCGGATCACCTACTACGGCACCGAGATCATTCCCTACGCAGGCGATTACCGCGGCATCGACGAAGCGACGATGTTCTTCACCAAGGTTGGCGAAAACATCGAGATCGTCGACATGCAGGCATGGAAGTTCATCGCCCAAGGCGACGAACTGGCCACCTGGGGCCGGCAACGCTTCCGGCGGCCTGCCACCGGACACGAGTGGGAATCCGAGTTCGCACATATCATTACGCTGCGCGACGGCCGCTGGGTGTACTTCCGCGACTTCATGAATTCGGCGCTAACCCTGCAGGCCTTCTCATGAAGGTCGCCGCGGACCGCCAGATCTGCATATCCGCCGGAATGTGCGTGATGACCGCCGACGAGTTCTTCGACCAGGACGACGACGGCGTCGTGCTCCTCGCCTCCGCAGAAGTTCCGGACGCCTCCGAACCGGATGTCGCGCGCAGGGTGCATACCGCGGTCAAACTGTGCCCGTCGGGGGCACTGCAGTTGGTTCCGGAGTGAACTGTCCGGCCAACCCGACACGGCCCGGAGGCGGGCCCCGAAACAACGCCCAGGACAGCCGCGCACGCGGCAACTCGACCGGCGTTACGCCGGTACTAACTAGATACATCATCACACATAAGTGCGGGTTTGCTTCGTTATTTACGAATCAGTCAGCGGAAATCATGCGTATTGACTATGGACATGATGGCCGAGCGCCGCGTACCCTCGCGGATGTCACTCGTCCACTTCGACCTGTCCGGGGGGCAACGTGAGCAACTCCACCCGACGACACAGCGTCGAATCCAGGCGGTGCACAGCGCGATGGTGACGATGGTCGGCCAAGCGGCGAAGCCGGTCCGCGCGATCGGCGATTTCTTCGTGATGTCGGCCGAGACGTTTGTGGCCATCTTCAGGCCACCGTTCGCGTGGCGGGAATACCTGCATCAGTGCTGGTTTGTGGCGCGGGTGTCGACGCTGCCCGGGGTGTTGATGACGATCCCGTGGGCGGTGATTTCGGGCTTCCTCTTCAATGTCCTGCTGACCGATATCGGCGCCGCAGATTTTTCCGGCACCGGCTGCGCGATCTTCACCGTGGACCAAAGCGCCCCGATAGTCACGGTATTGGTGGTTGCGGGTGCGGGTGCCACCGCGATGTGTGCCGACCTGGGTGCCCGCACCATCCGAGAGGAGCTCGACGCGCTGCGGGTGATGGGCATCAATCCGATTCAAGCGCTGGCGGTGCCGCGCGTGCTGGCGGCCACCACGATCTCGCTGGCCCTGAGTTCGGTGGTGACCGCGACAGGTCTTATCGGCGCGTTCTTCTGTTCGGTATTCCTGATGCACGTCTCGGCGGGCGCCTGGGTGGCGGGCCTGACCACCCTTACTCACACGATCGACGTGATCATTTCGATGATCAAGGCGACGCTGTTCGGGCTGATGGCGGGGCTGATCGCCTGCTACAAGGGTATGTCCGTCGGTGGTGGCCCGGCCGGTGTCGGCAGGGCGGTGAACGAGACGGTGGTGTTCGCCTTCATCGTCTTGTTCGTCATCAACATCATCGTCACCGCCGTCGGTATGCCGTTCATGGTGTCGTGAGGTGAACCGATGACGGTCAGTGTTCCGAGCAGCCCAACACAGGTCCAGCGCATTGCGAAATCCGTTGTGGCCGAGTGGAATCGGATGGGCTCGCAGGTACGGTTCTATGTCAGCACCGTCGCGGGGATTCCCGACGCCGTGATGCACTACCGTGGCGAGCTGCTGCGGGTGATCGCGCAAATGGGTTTGGGCGTAGGAACTCTCGCGGTGATCGGCGGAACGGTCGTCATCGTCGGGTTCTTGGCGATGACCACCGGCGCAATCGTGGCGGTGCAGGGTTACAACCAGTTCGCCTCCGTGGGCGTGGAAGCCTTGACCGGCTTCGCGTCGGCCTTCTTCAACACCCGCGAGATTCAGCCGGGAACCGTGATGGTCGCGCTGGCCGCCACCGTCGGCGCCGGCGCCACCGCCCAGCTGGGGGCGATGCGGATCAACGAGGAAATCGATGCGCTCGAGGTGATCGGTATCCGCAGCGTCAGCTACCTGGCCAGCACTCGAGTACTGGCGGGCGTGGTGGTGGCGATCCCGCTATTTTGCGTGGGGCTCATGACGGCATACCTGGCCGCCCGCATCGGGACCACGGCGGTGTACGGGCAGGGCTCCGGTGTGTACGACCACTACTTCAACACGTTCCTGCGCCCGACCGATGTGCTCTGGTCGTCGTTTGAGGTCGTCGTGGTCTCGCTGATGATCATGCTGGTGTGTACCTACTACGGGTACACCGCGCACGGCGGGCCCGCCGGGGTCGGCGAAGCCGTCGGCCGGGCCGTGCGTGCCTCGATGGTCCTCGCGTCGATCGCGATCGTCATCATGACGCTGGCCATCTATGGCCAGTCCCCGAACTTCCACCTGGCGAGTTAGCGGCATGAGTCGCGGGCCAAGTACGCACCGTTTGCACGACGCGTGGTGGACGCTGATCCTGTTGGCGGCAATCGGTCTGGTTGTCCTCGTGACGGCGATGTCCTTCGACGGCACCCTGCGGTCCTATGTGCCGGTGACACTGACCGCGGACCGTTCGGGGCTGGTGATGGACACCGGCGCCAAGGTCATGATGCGCGGTGTGCAAGTGGGCCGGGTCAACCAGATCGGCGACGACAAGAATGGGAGCAGCCTCCAACTGGAGATCGAGCCCGGCCAAATCCGTTATATCCCAGCTAATGTCGAGGCGCAGATCAGCGCGACCACCGCGTTCGGGGCCAAGTTCGTCGACCTGGTGATACCGCAGAACCCCAGTCGGGCGCGGCTGTCCGCCGGGGCTGTCCTGCATTCGAAGAACGTCAGCACGGAGATCAACACCGTGTTCGAGAATGTCGTCGACCTGCTCAACATGATCGATCCGCTCAAACTGAACGCGGTGCTGACCGCGGTGGCCGATGCCGTGCGCGGCCAAGGCGAGCGGATAGGCAAAGCCACCACCGACCTCAACCAGGTACTGGCGGCGCTCAACGCGCGCAGCGAAACCATCCGTGCCGACTGGCGCTCACTGAGGAACTTCGGCGACACCTATAGTGCTGCCGCCCAAGACATCCTGACGATCCTGAATGCCGCCAGCACGACCAGCACGACCGTCGTGAACCATGCAAATCAACTGGATACCCTGCTGCTCAACGTCATTGGCGTGTCAACTTCCGGCGCCAACCTGCTTGGTTACAGCAGGGACAATCTCGTCGCATCGGTCAACCTCCTCGAGCCGACCACGAACCTGCTCCTCAAATACAACCCCGAGTACACCTGCTTCCTGCAGGGCACCAAGTGGTATCTCGACAACGGCGGCTATTCCGCGTGGGGTGGCGCCGATGGTCGCACGCTGCAACTCGACGTCGCGCTGCTGTTGGGCAACGACCCGTACGTCTTTCCCGATAACGTGCCGCTCGTCGCGGCCAAGGGCGGCCCCGGCGGCAAGCCCGGGTGTGGATCACTGCCGGATGCCAGCAAGAACTTCCCGGTACGCGAACTCGTCACCAACACGGGGTGGGGGACCGGGCTCGACATCAGGCCCAACCCAGGCCTCGGGCACCCCTGCTGGGCCGACTACTTCCCGGTGACCCGCGCCGAGCCCAAACCGCCCTCGATCCGCCAGTGCATTCCCGGGCCGGCGATCGGGCCGAACCCGGGAGGACCGCCGTACGGTGCGGCGCTGTATGGACCGGGCGGAGTACCGCTCTGGCCCGGGGTGCCCCCGAAGGCGCCCGGCCCGCCGCCAGAGCCCGCCGCCGCGCCGCCGCCGGAAACAGGCCCCCCGCCACCGTAATCCCGTGACTGCCCACGATCGACATGCAGGAGAAAAACGATGCAGGAGAACCTGAAAGGCGTCGCACTGCGCCTGGGCATCTTCCTGTCGGTGTGCCTGCTGACCGCGTCCTTGCTGGTTGCCGTGTTCGGCGAGGTGCGTTTCGGTGACGGCAAAACGTACTACGCCGAGTTCACCAACGTGTCCAACCTCAGGGAGGGCAAGCTGGTGCGGATAGCCGGCGTCGAGGTCGGCAAGGTCGAAAAGATCTCGATCAATCCGGACGCGACGGTGCGGGTCGAGTTCACCGCCGACAATTCGGTCACCCTCACCCAGGGAACCGAGGCGGTGATCCGATACGACAACCTGTTCGGCGACCGTTACCTGGCGCTGGAAGAAGGTGCCGGCGGGCTGGCCATACTCAGTCCGCACCAAACGATTCCGCTGGCCCGCACCAAACCCGCGCTGGATCTCGATGCCCTGATCGGCGGCTTCAAGCCGCTGTTTCGTGCGCTGAACCCCGAGCAGGTGAACGCACTCAGCGAGCAGTTGCTGCAGATGTTTCAGGGGCAAGGCCCCACGATCACGTCATTTCTCGATCAGGCCGCGGCCGTGACCAATACCTTGGCGGACCGCGATCAGCTCATCGGGCAAGTGGTGAACAACCTCAACGTGGTATTGGGTTCGCTTGGGGGCCAAAGTGATCGGTTAGACAAGGCGGTGACATCGCTGTCGCAACTGGTGCACGGGCTCGCCGAACGCAAGACGGACATCTCCAACGCGGTGGCCTACACGAACGCGGCGGCCGGCTCGATCACCGAATTGCTGTCGCAAGCGCGCGCGCCGTTTTCGAAGGTGGTGCACGAGACCGATCGAGTCGCGGACGTCGCACTCGCCGACCACGACTACCTGGACAATCTGCTCAACACGCTGCCGGACAAATACCTGGCACTGGCCCGTCAGGGTATGTACGGCGACTTCTTTGCCTTCTACCTCTGCGATGTCGTGCTCAAGGTCAACGGCAAGGGCGGCCAGCCCGTCTACATCAAGGTCGCCGGTCAGGCCACCGGACGGTGTGCACCGAAATGACGTCACGCGCGGAACGCAAACGGCTGATCATCGGTGCGGTCGGCATCGTGGCGATCACCGCAATTGTGCTGGGCGCGCTGCAATACCAGAATCTGCCATTTCTCGATCAGGGCAAAAGTGTGTCCGCGTATTTCGCCGACGCCGGCGGGCTGCGAACCGACAACACCGTCGAAGTCTCGGGCTACCCGGTGGGCAAGGTGTCCAGTATCGAGCTCGAGGGGCCCGGTGTGCTGGTCACGTTCAAGGTCGACGACAACATTCGGCTCGGAAACCGCACCGAGGTGGCGATCAAGACCAAAGGCCTATTGGGCAGCAAGTTCCTCGACGTGCTGCCGCGCGGTGAGGGCCGGCTCGAGGGGCCCATTCCCATCGAGCGGACGACCTCGCCCTACCAATTACCGGACGCACTAGGCGATTTGGCCACCACGATCAGCGGGCTGAACACCAACCGGCTGTCCGAATCGCTGGACACCATGGCGCAGACCTTCGCCGATACACCGGCGGATTTCCGCAGCGCGCTCAAAGGGGTGGCCCGCCTGGCCCAAACGCTCGACGATCGCGACTCCCAACTGCGTAGCTTGCTGGACAACGCCGCCAAAGCAACGGGGGTGCTGGCCAAGCGCACCGATCAGATCGTCACCCTGGTGCGCGACACCAATGCGGTGTTGGCACAGCTGCGGACACAAAGCTCGGCCCTGGATCAGCTCTGGACGAATATCTCGGCGGTCTCGCGGCAACTGCAAGGGTTCATCGCCGAAAACCGACAGCAACTGAGGCCGGCGCTGGACAAGCTCAACGGCGTGCTGGCCATCGTCGAGAACCGAAAAGAACGGGTGCAGAAGGCCATTCCGCTGATCAACTCCTACGTCATGTCGCTGGGCGAGTCCCTGTCGTCCGGCCCCTTTTTCAAAGCGTATGTGGTAAATCTGTTGCCGGGGCAGTTCGTTCAGCCATTCGTCAATGCCGCGTTCTCCGACCTGGGACTGGACCCGGCCACCTTGCTCCCGTCGCAGCTGACGGACCCACCGACCGGCCAACCCGGAACTCCGGCGTTGCCGGTCCCGTATCCGCGGACGGGCCAGGGCGGCGAGCCGCGATTGAATCTGCCCGACGCGATCACCGGCAATCCCGGCGACCATCCGTGCGG
Organism: Mycobacterium sp. Aquia_213; assembly: GCF_026625985.1. Classification (NCBI taxonomy): domain Bacteria; kingdom Bacillati; phylum Actinomycetota; class Actinomycetes; order Mycobacteriales; family Mycobacteriaceae; genus Mycobacterium; species Mycobacterium sp. Aquia_213. The sequence goes on along the minus strand of NZ_CP113116.1, from coordinate 2,720,706 downwards.
TCCGCCCGGCGTGCCGTTGCCCGGTCCCGGCTGCTACCCCTACCGGGAGCCGCCCCCGGCCCCGCCGCCCGGCGGTCCACCGCCCGGGCCGCCCGCGTTGGCGCCGGGAGGCCAACCGTGACAACAAAACTCCGACGGTCTCGATCCGTGTTGGCGACCACCCTAATCTTGGTGCTGGTCGCGGGCGTGATCGTCGCGATGCGAACCGCGGGCGAGGCCGCCCGCACCGTCGTGGTCGCGTACTTCGACAACAGCAATGGCGTGTTTGCCGGTGATGACGTGCGCATCCGGGGGGTGCCGGTGGGCACCATCCTCAAGATCGAGCCGCAGCCGCTGCGGTCCAAGATCACGTTCTCGGTCGACAGCAAGTACAAGGTGCCCGCAAGCGCCAAGGCCGCGATCTTGTCGCCGCAACTGGTATCGGGCCGGGCTATCCAGCTGACGCCGCCCTATGCGGGCGGTCCCGTACTGGCCGACGGGGCGGTGATCGACCAGGACCGCACCGTGGTGCCGGTCGAGTGGGATGACTTGCGCGCCCAAGTTCAGCGGTTGACCGAATTGTTGAAGCCCACCCAGCCGGGCGGCGTCAGCACGCTGGGCTCCTTGATCAATACCGCCGCCGACAACCTGCGCGGGCAAGGCTCCACCATCCGCGACACCATTATCAAGCTTTCGCAGGCGGTTTCGGCGCTCGGCGATCACAGCAAAGACATCTTCTCCACCTTGAAGAATCTGTCGATACTGGTGACGGCGCTGCATGACAGCGCGGATCTACTCGAGCAACTGAACCAGAACTTGGCCGCAGTGTCCTCGCTGTTGGCCGATGATCCCAATAAAGTCGCTCAAGCGGCCGAGGACCTCAACGCGGTCGTCGGCGATGTGCAGAGCTTCGCCGCCGAGAACCGTGAGCCGATCGGCGCCGCGTCGGACAAGCTCACGTCGATCAGCAAGGTGCTGGTCGACAGCCTCGGCGACATCAAGCAGACACTGCACATCAGCCCGACGGTGTTGCAGAACTTCAACAATATCTTCGAGCCGGCCAACGGTGCACTGACCGGCGCCCTGGCGGGCAGCAACATGGCAAATCCAATCTCGTTCCTGTGCGGCGCAATTCAGGCCGCTTCCCGGTTGGGCGGCGAGCAAGCGGCGAAACTCTGCGCGCAGTACATGGCGCCGATTGTGAAGAACCGTCAATACAACTACCCGCCGATCGGGGAGAACCTTTTCGTCGGCGCGCAGGCGAGGCCCAATGAGGTTACCTACAGCGAGGATTCGATGCGCCCCGACTACGTTCCGCCCGCCGCGAACGCGCCACCGCCGGCTCCCGCCGTGCCGGTGAGTGAGACGGTGTCGACCGACCCCGCGGCGGGACTGCGCGGCATGATGATGCCGCCGGGAGCTGGCTGATGAGACGGTTGCGCCGCTGCGCGGCGAGTCTGTTGACGGTCGCGGCTGTGTCCGGGTTATCCGGCTGCGGTTGGCACGGGCTGAATTCGCTGCCGCTGCCCGGAACCCAGGGCGCGGGGCCGGGGTCGTTTGTGATCCAGGCACAGATGCCGGATGTCAACAACATTCAACCGAACTCGCGGGTGCGCGTCGCCGACGTGACGATCGGCCACGTGACGAAAATCGAGCGTCAGGGCTGGCATGCGTTGGTGAGCATGCAGCTCGACGCAGGCGTCTCCCTGCCCGCGAACGCAACGGCCAAGATCGGCACCACCAGCTTGCTGGGCTCCTATCACATCGAATTGAGCCCTCCGAAAAGCGAAGTACCGCAGGGCAAATTGCGTGCGGGTTCCGTCATCCCGCTGGCGCACGGCGGCGCCTACCCCAGCACCGAGCAGACGTTGGCGGCGCTGTCGTTGGTACTCAACGGCGGCGGACTGGGTCAGGTACAGGACATCACCGAGGCGTTGAGCACGGCGTTCCGCGGCCGCGAGCACGACGTGCGCAGCCTGATCTCACAGCTGGACAAGTTCTCCGCCTACCTCAACGACCAGTCCGGTGACATCATCGCGGCCACCGAGAGCCTGAACCGCGTGGTGGGGAAGTTCGCCGCCCAGCAAGCGGTCCTGGACCGCGCTCTGGCGACCGTTCCCGACGCCCTGGCGGTGCTCAACGATGAGCGGGACAAGCTCGTCGAGGCGGCGGATCAGTTGAGTAAATTCAGTGCCCTGACTGTCGATTCGGTCAACAAGACTAAAACGAACCTGATCAAGGAGCTACAGCAAGTCGGACCGGTGCTGGAATCGCTGGCCAACGCCGGCCCGGCCTTGACGCGATCGCTGTCCCTGCTGGCTACCTTCCCGTTTCCGAACGAGACATTCCAGAATTTCCAGCGCGGCGATTACGCCAACTTGACCGCGATCGTCGACCTCACGCTCAGCCGGATCGACCAGGGCCTGTTGACCGGCACTCGATGGGAATGCCATCTGACCCAGCTCGAGCTGCAGTGGGGTCGCACCGTCGGCCAGTTCCCCAGCCCGTGCACCGCAGGCTATCGGGGCACCCCGGGCAATCCGCTGATCGCGCCATATCACTGGGATCAGGGGCCCTAGATGCTGCATCTACCGCGCCGGATCATCGTGCAGCTGACCGTTTTCATCGTGATTGCGCTGGCCGTGCTGGCGGTCACCTTCCTGCACTTCGTCAAGCTGCCGGCCATGTTGTTCGGCGTCGGCCGCTACACGGTGAAGATGGAGCTCCCGGAGTCCGGCGGGCTCTATGGCACCGGCAATGTCACCTATCGCGGTTTCGAAGTGGGCCGGGTGGAATCGGTGGGGCTGACCGACACCGGCGTGCAAGCGGTGCTGTCCCTGAAGTCCGGCATCGACATTCCATCGGACCTCAAAGCCGAGGTGCACAGCCATACGGCGATCGGCGAATCGTATGTCGAATTGTTGCCCCGCAACGCCACATCGCGACCGCTGAAGGACGGCGACGTCATTCCGCTGGCCAATACCTCGGTACCGCCCGACATCAATGCCCTTCTCAGCGCGGCGAATACCGCTTTGGGGGCGATCCCGCACGACAACTTGAAGACCGTCATCGACGAGTCGTATACGGCGGTGGGCGGCCTTGGTCCGGAGCTTTCCCGGCTGATCGTGGGAACGTCGGATCTGGCGAGCGATGCTCGTGAGAATCTCGACCCGATGGTGGCGCTGATCGATCAGGCGCGACCGGTGCTCGATTCGCAGAGCCACACCTCGGACGCGATTGCCGGCTGGGCATCGCATTTGGCCACGGTCACCACCGAATTGCAAACGCACGACGCAACTGTCGCCCAGGTCATCGATCAGGGCGGTCCAGCCCTGGGGGAGATGCGTCAACTGATCGAGCGCGTGCAACCCACCTTGCCGATCCTGCTGGCCAACCTGGTCAGCGTCGGGCAGGTCGCAGTCACTTACCAAAACGACATCGAACAGCTGCTGGTGGTATTCCCGATGGCCATCGGCGCCGAGCAGGCCGGCATCCTCGCCAACCTCAACACCAAGCAGGCGTATCGGGGCCAGTACCTGAGCTTCAACCTCAACCTCAATCTGCCGCCACCGTGCGCTACCGGATTCCTGCCGGCCCAACAGCAGCGCGTTCCCACGGCCGAGGACTACCCGGGCCGCCCGGCCGGCGACCTGTACTGTCGGGTCCCGCAGGACTCACAACTCAATGTCCGTGGGGCCCGGAACATCCCGTGTGAAACCGTGCCGGGAAAACGCGCACCCACCGTGAAGTTGTGTGAGAGCAACGAACAGTACGTGCCGCTCAATGACGGCTTCAACTGGAAGGGCGACCCCAACGCCACGTTGTCCGGTCAGGACATCCCGCAGTTGCCGCCCGGATCGCCTCCGCGTGCGCCGGGTCCCCCCGCTCCCGCGCCGCCACCCATCACCGCCGCCCAATACGACCCGGCCACCGGCACCTATACGGGGCCGGATGGCCATCAATACACGCGATCCGACCTGGCTCAAACCGCGCCGAAAGACAAGACATGGCAAACCATGTTGCTGCCACCGGGGAGCTGACGACGATGACAACACGCACCAACCACGATGTCGATGGAGGACGGTATGTCGGTACTGACTGATTCCGAACCGGCGGTGGAGGCTGACCTTCCCGAGGACAAATTCCCCGAATCCGAAGTGGCCGAGCAGGATTGCGCACCGCAGACCCGACCGAAAAGGGCCGGGCCGCGTTACGCGACAATCTTCGGGCTGATCGTCGTCGTTGTACTGGCGGTGCTGTTGTGTTGGTTAGGATTTCGCGATCACCAATCGCAGCAGGGGCAGGCTCAGCGTAGTCAGCTGCTCCAAGTGGCCAGGCAGGGTGCGCTGAACCTGACGACCATCGACTATCGGCATGCCGATGCCGACGTGCATCGCATTCTGGACGGGGCAACGGGCGAGTTCTACAACGACTTCTCCAAGCGCTCACAGCCATTCGTCGAAGTACTGCAGCAAGCCAAGGCAACGACGGTCGGCACCATCACCGAGGCGGGCCTGGAGTCCCAGACCGCCGACACCGCCCAGGCGCTGGTGGCAGTGTCCGTGCAGACCTCGAATGCCGGTGAAAGCGACCCGGTTCCGCGAGTGTGGCGGATGCGAATCACCGTTCAGAAGGTCGGCGATCAGGTGAAGATCTCCAACGTCGGATTCGTGCCATGAGCGCGATCGAGTCGCTGCACGTGGCCGAGCCCGCCGAGACCGAAATTGCCGCGCAGGCCGACATGCCGGAGACCGAGGCGAGCCCGGCCGGTGCGCGGCGTCGTATCCGCTGGTCGCGGTTGATCGCCTACGCGCTGCTGCCCGCGCTGGCGTTGTCAACGGCGGCCGGCGCAGGTTTTCTCAAATGGCGGGACGCCTCCGTGCGCGACACCGCCGCCGCCCGCGCGGAATCCGTGCAGGCCGCCACCGACGGCACCGTTGCGCTGCTGTCCTACCGGCCCGACACCGTGCAGAAGGAACTCGAGGCCGCACAGACCAAGCTGACCGGAACGTTCCTGAACGCCTACACGAAACTCACGCACGACGTGGTGATCCCCGGGTCGAAGCAGAAGCAGATCTCTGCCGTGGCTACCGTCCCGGGCGCTGCGTCGGTATCGACTACGACCGACCACGCCGTCGTCCTACTCTTCGTGAACCAGACCATCATCGTTGGTCAAGACGCGCCGACCAGCACCGCGTCCAGCGTGCGCGTCACGCTCGACAAGATCGACGGGCGTTGGCTGATCTCGCAATTCGACCCGGTCTGAGCTCACCACGATGAAACGCCGGCAGTCTGACCACACATCCGAAAAGCCGCTCGCGGCTGCGGCTTTGGCGGCGGCGATGCTGCTCGCGACTGCGATGGCGCCGCGCGCGCACGCCGACACGGTGGCCTACCTGGTCAACGTGACGATGCGGCCCGGCTACCACTTCGCCAACGCTGACGCCGCCCTGAGCTATGGACATGGGATCTGCGACAAGGTATCTCAGGGTCATAGCTACGCACAGGTCATGGGTGATGTGAAGGCCGACTTCAACACCACCGATGAATACCAGGCCTCGTACCTGATCAGCCAGGCGGTCACCGAGCTGTGCCCAGCACTGATCTGGCAGCTACGAAACTCGGCAGCACATTACCGACCGCCGTCCGCGGCCGGCAGCTGACGAAGCCGATGGAAGGGAACAACCACATGCGGTATCGATCGCTCTTCGCATTGTGCTGCACGGCTACCGGCGCGGTATGCGGTGCGCCCGCGGCGCAGGCCGACAACAAGCGACTCAACGACAGCCTGGTCGCCAACGTCTTCACGGTTCAGCACCAAGCCGGCTGCACCAACGACGTGAAGATCAACCCGCAGCTGCAACTGGCCGCCCAACGCCACACCGTCGACGTCCTCAACAACCGAAACCTCAACGACGACATCGGTTCTGACGGGTCCACGCCACAAGACCGGGCGAACGCCGCCGGCTTTCGCGGGCGGGTGGCCGAGACCGTGGCGATCAATCCCGCCATCGCGATCAGCGGAGTCGAGCTGATCAACCAGTGGTATTACAACCCCGGGTATTTCGCGATCATGTCCGACTGCGCCAACAGCCAGATCGGAGTGTGGTCGGAGAACGGTCGCGATCGCACCGTCGTGGTCGCCGTCTACGGACAAACCGATCGGCCGCCCGCCACACCACCCACGGCGGGGCCGCCGCCTGTGGTGGCAATGCAACAGAACATCCCGCTGGATCCCAGCCCCGACTACGACGCGACCGACGAGGTCGAGTTCGGCATCAACTGGCTCCCGTGGATCCTGCGAGGTGTATATCCGCCGCCCGCGATTCCGCCGCAGTAGCGCAAACTCCGATCAGCTGGGCGTCAGCGTGAACGGCAGCCAGTAGACGCCCGGGCCGTCGCCGGGGCATCCGGGTGCGCCGACGGTGAAAGTTCGCTCCCCACGGAAACTTCCGTCACCGTTGGGCATCAGGAAGTCGGAGCGCTTGGTGTCGACCAAGCTGCCGTCGTCGCAGTGGAACGGGTAGTCCGAGCTCGATACCCACCTGTCGATGGACCACCGGTAGTCGAACAGGGTCGGCGCAGTCGGGTTGTCCGCCAACGGGTCGATCAGCCAGTGCGCGATACAGCCGGAGGCGTCGCAGGTGGTGGTGAAGCTCGCCGGTTGTATCGACGGTTCCGAAGGTCGCGGTTTGCCATTGAACGTCTGCCTCGAATGATCGAGAAAGGTGTCGTAGGCGCCGTTGAGCGGGACGGGTTGCGACCGGTCGGCGCCGGCTGCCGGTGCGGCGACGACGGCGGCGACAAGAGCGAGCCACCCGGCTCGTGCCGGGTACCTGAGAGCCATCGCGTCACTTTAGTCCGACCCGGCGCCGGGTTGCCCGACAATGCGAATACTCGTTGCAGGACCGAACTTTCGGCGCTTCTGAGCTGTAGCGTCGGCACCGATGCGTGTTAGCCTGTCGATTCCCGTCGCGTTAGCCTCGGGCACGGCAGACAAAGGAGTAATCGCGCAATGATGCGTATCGCCCAGGTTGCGGCGGCGACCGTAGCTGTCAGCCTGATGAGTGTGCTGGCGACCGGCTGCAGCAGCAAGTCGACCGTCAAGCCCGAGGGGGCAGCACAATCGGTGGTCGACGTCGTCTCGAAGCAGACCGGTTTTCATCCCACCGATGTGCACTGCCCCGACGGTGTGGAGGCCAAGGTCGATGTCCAGTTCGACTGTCACTTCACCGGCCCGGAGGGCAAGGAGTACACCGCGAACATGAAGATCACCAAGGTCAACGGCGAGCAGGTCGAGTTCGCCGTCAACAGCCACCCGAGCTAGGCCGGGCCGGGCCGGAACCGATCCGCGGTGGTGGCCAGTACCTCGCGGCAGCCGGTCCACATTTGCTTGATGATCTCGGCGGCCGGTGGAAGGTCGTCGATCCGGCCGGCCACCTGACCGGTGTTGGCGACGCTGGCGTCCATATCGCCCTCGAAATACAGTCGCTGGACGCGTTGCAGCGCGGCACCGCCTTCCTCGAAAGAGGCTGATCTATCTAGCTTTTCGGCGGCGGGAGTCCGGATCACGCGCATCATCCGCTTGCCGTCAAGGGGGAGCAGCACGGTGCCGGTCTCGTCGGCCGCCACGACCGCCTGTTTGAGGTTGCCGTGCACCGGCGAATCCGCCGAAGCCAGCAACCGGGTGCCCATCTGGACGGCTTCGGCACCGAGGACAAACGCCGCGGCCATTGATCGCGCGTCGCAGATTCCGCCCGCCGCCACGATCGGGACATCGACGTGAGCGGCCACCAATGGCAGCAGCACCATTGTCGACGCCCCGAACCGGTTCTTGAACCCGCCGCCCTCGACCCCCTCGACGACGAGGCCGTCCACTCCGGCATCGACGGCCTTCTTCGCCGCGGCCAGGGTGCCCACCACGTGGAACACCGTGATGCCCGCGTCGTGGAGCCGCTCGGTGAACAGCGAGGGGCTCCCGGCCGAGGTGGTGACGAAGCGAATGCCGTTGGCGACGAGCAGGTCGACGACCGTCAGATCACGGTTGAACAGCAGTGCGATGTTCGCGCCCACCGAACCGCCGGTAAGGGTGCGCACCCGTTGGATGTCGGCCCGCCCCTGATCGGAGGTGGTCTCGATGATCCCCAACGCGCCGGCGTTGGACACCGCGGCGGCGAGCTGGGCGCCGGCGATGTAGGTCATCGGCGCCTGGATGATCGGGATATCGATGTGCGCGAGTTCGCACACCCGATTGGTTGCGGGCCCGGCCCGGCCGGCGGTCATCGGTCCCGCGGATCGACGAGGTCACGGAACCGCTCCGCCGCGAAGACCGACGCACCCAGCTGACGGAGGCGGTAGGTCAGCGCCCGGTCGGATGTCACCACCCGGATTTCGTTCGGGCTGGCGTCGGCTTCAACCAGCCGGACGATCTCGTCGTCGGCCGAGTTCGCCGCCGCTTTGGGCGCATGCGCGATCTCGATCACCGTCGACGTGATCGCGGTCCTGGGCGGCCGTTCGAATACCACCGTCACGGTCTATCCTTGCGCCGCGGCCCATTCGTCCAACCTGTCTACCAAAGCGACCATGGCCCGCTCTCGATCCTGCCACCACCCATCTGGGCGACTGCCGATGACGTTCATCCCGTCGACGATCCACCGCACCACGCCACCGTAGGGCCGACCGGTAGCAACACGCGATTTCGATGGCTAGACACTTTGAGTGATTGGTACGGTCACCGGTATCAGTGTCCCGGGTTCGACAAGGAGAGCGCCAATGACGTCGTTAGCCGATACGAGCGACCGTGTGGTCTCGCTGGCACGCGGCATGCGCGATCTCGTGCAGGAGCAAGCCGCGGAGTCCGAGCGGATTCGCACCCTGTCCGCGCCGATCGTGGACGAAATGTGGGCCAGCGGGCTGATGTCGTCGTTCAACCCCGCGGTCGCCGGTGGTCTCGAGCCGTCCTTTACCGAGATGATCGGGACCTGGATCGAAATGGCTTGGCAGGACGGCTCATTCGGGTGGGTCGGCATCGCCAACCTGCCGTCGTCGTTCGCCGCGGCGGCCTATCTGCCCGACGAAGGTTTCGCCGAGGTGTTCACCGCTCACGACAACCGCGTGACGATGGGCGGCCAGTTCTTTCCCAACGGCCAGGGCACCGTTGTCGACGGCGGCTATCTGCTGAACGGCGCGTGGAGTTTCGGTTCCGGCATCGGCCACTCCGAATATGTCGCAGCCGGATTTCTGCCGGTGGACAACGGCGAGATGCGCTGGATCAGCGAGGGCCTGCCCGAGATGCACGTGGCCGTACTGCCACGAGAACAGGTCAACTTCAACGACGGATGGCATGTCCAAGGACTCAAGGGAACCGGCTCCTACGACTACAGCGTCACCGACGTGTTCGTCCCACAGAGCCGCACCTTCGAGTTGTTCGCCCGCCACCCACATCGCGGAACGTCGCCGGCCACCCGGATGGGCCTGATGCCGGTCACCGCCGCCGGTCACGCGTCGTGGGCATTGGGCGTGGCCAAGAGCATGCTCGACGACGTGCAGGAACTTGCCGCCACGAAATTCCGGATGAGTGACATGGCGTCACTGGCCAGCCGCCCCACCTTCCAAAAGGGCCTCGCCCATCATCGCGCGGCCTGGCGCGCCGCGCGCCTGCTGGTGCTCGACGCCTTCACCACCGCCGAGGCCGCGGTCGCCGCGGGCGAGGAGCTGACGCCGGGCTTGCGCGCGGATATGCGGGTGGCCGCCGTCTACGCCACCGATACGGCCCGAAGCTGTGCCGAATGGGCCCACCTGGTCGCCGGCACCAGCTCGATCCGCGAGGGCACCCGCCTCGAGCGCGCATTCCGCGACATCTACACCGGAACCCAACACGCCTTTATCAGCGAGAAGGTGGCCATCGACGCCGCGCAGATATGGCTGGGCATCATCGAGGATCAGCCGGGGCTATAAACCGGGCAAGCCCGCTCAGAGCACCTGCTCACCAGTCTGTTTGCCATCGGCATCTTTGGCGTCGGGGTTGCCGTCGTCGTTGGTCAGCGAGGACGCCAGTGCCGTGCCCGACCCACCCGCGGCGGCTCCACTCGCGCCGGCCGCACTCGCGGCCGCTCCGCCTGCCGATGCACCGCCTGCCGTTGCGCCGCCGAGGCCGCCCTGGCCGACCGAGCCGAGCGACGAGCCGAGCGAACTGAGGGTGCTCAGCGGCGCGCTGCCGGCGCTGAGCAGCGTCGATGCCGCGCTCATCGCCGAAGGCATGGTGGCCGCCCCGGCCGCCGGGGTCGGCGCGGCGGCCGCTCCCTGGACCAGGTTGGCCAACGCCGGGGTGCGGGCCGGCGTGCCGGCCGCGCCGGGCACCGCTTCGGCACGCAGCAGCCGTGTGGCCGGCGCCGGACTGGCCAGCGACCTCGACATGGGCGCGCCGGCGCTTTCGAATTCGACGGCAGTGCTGCGCGCGGCGTTGGTTTGCAGGGCGCCCGCGGCCGTCGCGTCGGTCTGGGCGTACATCCGGGTGATATTCACCAGCGCGGCGCCCGTCCGCGAAATCTCTTGGTGTGCCGCGGCGTGGGCGGCCAGCGTCTTGCCGGCCTCGGCGGCAAACGCCATGGCCGCCGTGGTCGAGATCTCCTCGGCGCCCGCGGGCACCAGCGCGGTCACCGCCGGCGCCGCCGCGGCGGCCGCCGCGATGGCGGCGGCGCCCATTGCCGTCAATTGAGCGCCGATGATCGCAACGGCGGGATCGTGCGACATGGATGTCATGTGCAGTGATTCTACCGAGGCGCCCGGCTGCCAGCGGCACAAATCTGGGGCGCCGGGTTATCGGCGTCCGATCACAGGTGTGTCAACAACCGATCGGTGAACACCTCGGGATGTTCTCGGTGCATGAAATGTCCGCCGGGAACCTCTTCGACGACGTAATCGTTCTCGAACATCCGCGCGGCACCCCGGTAGTCGGAGGGCTCGGCGACCGGATCATCCAGTCCGGCAAAGGCAACCGTGGGCACCTTGATCCGCACCTTCAGTGACGCACTGGGGATGGGGGAGAGCTTGCGGTAGTAGCCGAACGCGGCGTTCAGACTCGCCGGATTCGCGAAGCTCGCGCGCACGGCGTCGAACTCGCTCGGATCCGGGTTCCACGTCGGGGACCATCGCCGGTAAATGGCGGGCAGCGCCGCGAAGTCATTGCGCGCGAAGCGGTTCGGCGCCCCCGGCAGCTTGTAGGCCACGAAATGGCGGACGCCCCAGACCTTCCGCAGCGTTGGTTTGAGCGCCGCCGGATGCGGAATGCCGATCGCGAAAAGCTTTTTCACACGATCGGGCCCGAGTGCGGCCGCGCCATAGGCAGCCGACGCTCCCCAATCGTGGCCGATCACGATCGCGTCTTGCGCGCCGAGCGCTTCGATCAACGCCAGCGGATCGCGAGCCAGGGTCTCCTGATCCGGGTCGCGATCCGGTATTCCACTGGGGTCATATCCGCGCATGAACGGGCTCACCGCGCGGTAGCCTTTCGCGGCGATTCGCGCGCGCAGCGAGTCCCAGGAGTGCGCGGTGTCGGGAAACCCGTGCAGCATCAGCACCAGGGGGCCCGAGCCCTCCTCGAGATAGGCGAATCTGAGCCCATTCGCGTCGACGAACCGCACCGAATCTGCCATGACGTGCGCGACATTACGCCGATCGTCGGGGCGCGGCGAGCCCTTGTTCACGCCGCCTCGCGGCATCGCCACCTCCCACGGCCAATGCCCACCCGAGCGTCGCCTACCATCAGCGCATGCGCGGCTCAAAAATCCTGATCACCGGCCCGACCGGACAAGTTGCCACCCCCGTCGCCAAGGCGATGGCAGCCGACAACGAAGTGTGGGGCATCGCCCGGTTCACCAATCCCGCGGTCCGCGACGACCTCGAGAAGGCCGGCGTGCGGTGCCAGACGGTCAACCTGGCCGCCGGCGACTTCGCCGGTCTGCCAAACGACTTCAACTACGTTCTCAATCTCGCGGTGGCCAAGAGCGGCCACTGGGACAAGGATCTGGCGGCCAACGCCGAATCCGTCGGACTTCTGATGGCCCATTGCCGTAGTGCAAAAGCGTTCGTGCACTGCTCATCTGGGGCCGTGTACGACCCACCGGACGACAAGATCCGAACCGAGGACGCCGCGTTGGGCGACAACCACAAGCCGCTGTTCCCCACCTATTCGATCTCGAAAATCGCCGGCGAGGTCGTCGCACGGACCATGGCGCGTGCCCTGGACGTACCCACGACCATCGCCCGCCTCAACGTCCCCTACGGCGACAACGGCGGGTGGCCGTTTTACCACATGGAGATGATGCTGGGCGGCATCCCGATTCCGGTACCGCACGGCGGCCCGGCCCGCTACACGCCGATCCACGAGGACGACATCATCGCGACCATCCCGAAGCTGTTCGAGGTGGCGTCGGTCCCGGCCACCACCCTGAATTGGTGCGGCGAGCAGACCGTCAGCCTGCAGGAGTGGTGCACCTACCTTGGATCACTGGTCGGCAAGGAGCCGGTGTTCGAGGAGAGCGAGCAGGCGTTGCGCGGCAACCCCACCGACGCAAGCCGGATGCGCGAGCTCGTCGGCGCCGCGACGGTCGACTGGCGCGACGGCATGCGGCGCATGGCGACCAAGTTCCACCCCGAGCTCGTCAGCGCGTAACGCGCCTACCAGTAGCGCATCGCCGAGCCGAACAAATCGGCCAGAACCGGCTTGCTCATCTCTCGCGGCGCGTTCTGCAGCAGACGCTGCTGGGGGAAGGCACCTTCGGTGAGGGCGGCGATGTCGTCGGCCGTGTAGCCCACCCCGCCAAGCCCGTTGGGCATGCCCACCGCGCGCATGATGCGGATCAGTTCGGTCGCGAGCACCTCGCCCGCATCGTCGGAACCGGCGTCCCGGGTGTCGGCGCCCAGCAGTCGGGCCGCCTCGGTGTGGCGCTGCGGGCTGGCCTGCGCGGTGAACCGAAATACCGCGGGCGCGTTGACGATCACGGACATGCCGTGCGGGACCAGCGACTCCTCGGACGGGTAGCCCGCGGGGTGGAAGTCACGCACCAGCCCGGCAACCGCGTAGGCCATGCCGTGCGGCGCGTGCACACCCGCGTTGCCGAAAGCAATCCCCGCCAGCGTCGCGGCCCACATCATCTGCTCACGCGCTTGGGTGTCGGAGGCATCTTGAACCGCCGGTTCCAGATTGCGGCCCAGCACTCGGAGCGCCTCGCTGCAGCCCAGGTCGCTCCACGGGTTGGCGCCCTGACTCATCGGCCGCAAGCTGGGCCGTGGCGGAGCGGGCCGGTGCACGTAGGGGCGCGCGGTGTAGGACTCCAGGGCGTGCGACAACACGTCCAGGCCCGCCGCGGCGACGACTCCGGCGGGCAGACTGGCGGTGCTGTCGGGGTCGACGAGCGCCTCGGTGGGACGCAACGCAGGCGACGCGATTCCGGTCTTCACCGTCAGCGACAGCAGGTCGAAAATCGCGATTCCGGTGACCTCACTGCCAGTGCCGGCGGTGGTGGGGCAGGCGATGTGCGGCTTGAGCGGTCCGGGTACCGGTTTGCCTTCGCCGATCGGCGCATTGACGTAAGTGAGGAAGTCCGCCGGATAGGTGGCGTAGAGGTTGGCAGCCTTGCATGTATCGATCACCGAACCGCCACCCAGTGAGATGTAGCCGTCGGGATTCACCTCTTGGGCGAAGCGCGTCGCTTCGGCGAAGGACGCATCCGTGGGTTCGACGTGCACGTCGGCGAAGGTGACCACGTCCAGACCGGCCGCGACCAGCGAGTCGCGGGCCGTGCTGAAGATGGGCAGGCCAGCCACGGCGGCATCGGAGAACAACGCCACCCGCCGCAGGCCCAGCGCGGCGGCCCGCTCGCCCAACTCCGCGAGACAGCCGCGCCCGAACGTGATCCGGGAAGAGTCGACGGTGAAGGCTCCGTCACAGCCCTGCACCACAGCCGGGAATTCGCAGCACGCCATGTCTCTATCCAACAACTCGACACCAGGTCGCGCGAATGGCGGCCGGGTTGGTGCGCGGGCATGATGCACCCATGCCGCTCTATGTGCGTCACACCCGCTCGGCGCGAATCGTCGATCTGCCGCGCCGCATCTGCGGAAAGTTGGCCGAACACGCCGCATCCCACCAAGTCGACCTCAACGATGTCCAGGTGTGGCTCACGCACAGCGAAAACCCGCCGGCCAGTTCGCTTTTCGGCAAGCTACTGGGCCGTCGGGCAAATCCGGTCGATCCCGACGACGAGCACTGGACCGCGCTGGTTCTGCATCCCACGCAGCTGCTGGTGGCCACCGACGGAGAAAAGCGCGGGACCGCGGTGATTTCGGTGCCATTGGCGCAGGCGTCGATGACCACGGACGCCGTCGATGGCGATCCGGCCGGATTCACGATCACCGGCTTCCCGGGTGAGCAAACCGGCAGTTACTACGTCGGGCTGGGGCCCGAACCCGATGCGGCCGGCTGCATTTCGGCGGTGCACGGGGCGATCAGCGGGGCCAAGCGCTAGACCACGCCGAGCCGGCCGACACGGCGAAATCTTGACCGGGCTAGGATCGCAATGCTAAGCAGGTGCTCAGCATACGGGCACGGGAGCGCCGGGCTCGATCAGGGTTGATCGGGAAGGGAACACATGACTCTGCAGGCAGTACTGGACGACCTAAGTAAGCGCCCCGGCTCGGGTGAGGTCATTCCGGTCATCAATCCCGCGACCGAAGAGGTCATCACCGAGTTCGCCGACTGCGGACCGGAGGCGGTGGACGAGGCGGTCGCCCGCGCGAAGGCATCCTTCGAATCGGGCGTCTGGTCGCAGCTTCCCGGACGCGAGCGGGCCAAGGTTTTGTGGCGGATCGGGGAGTTGATCGACGAGCACGCCGAGGAGTTCGCCCAACTCGACTCGCTCAACACGGGCATGCCCCTGATGCAGGCACAGTTGCAGATGTCGACGGTTTCGGAGTTCTTCCGCTACTACGCCGGCTGGTGTACCAAGCTCAACGGCGTCGCCTACGACGTGAAGACCGACGGCATCGCGTCGGACGCCTACGTGGACATGCACGCCTACACGCTCAAGGAGCCGTACGGCGTGGTGGGGCTGATCTTCCCGTGGAACGGCCCGATCTTCAACGCGAGCGCGAAGCTTGCGCCGGCCCTGGCCGCGGGCAGCAGCCTGCTGGTCAAGCCCGCCGAGGAGACGCCGCTGTCGGCAGTGCTGTTGGACCGGCTCATCCACGAGGCCGGCGTTCCCGAGGGTGTGGTCAACCTGCTGGCCGGATACGGGCACACCGCGGGCGCGGCCATCACCGCGCACGCGGGAGTCGAGAAAGTCGCCTTCACCGGGTCGACCGAGGTTGGCAAGGAGATCGTGCGGGCATCGGCCGGCAACCTGAAGAAGGTCACGCTCGAACTCGGCGGCAAGTCGCCGGTGCTGATCTTCGACGACGCCGACATGAACAAGGCCCTGTTGATGGCGTCGCTGGGCATCTTCGTGCACTCCGGCCAGGGCTGCGTCTGCGGATCGCGGATCTTTGCCCAACGCGGCGTGTACGACCAGGTCGTAGAAGGCATCTCCATGATGGCGAATACGTTCAAGCTCGGTGCTCCGAGCGAGGAGGGCTGCGTCAGCGGCCCACTGATCAGCCAGAAGCAGCTGACCCGCGTGATGGGCTTCATCGACGAGGGCAAAAGCGACGGCGTCGAGGTGGTCACCGGCGGCTACCGGCTGGACCGCAAGGGTTACTTCGTGCACCCGACGGTGCTCACCAACGTGGACACGGGCATGCGGCTCTACCAGCAGGAGATCTTCGGGCCGGTCGTCACCATCCTGCCGTTCGACGACGAGGACGAGGCCGTGGCGCTGGCCAACGACACCACCTACGGCCTGGCGGCCACCGCGTGGACGCAGGATGTCAGCCGGGCCCACCGGATGCTCAAGCGACTGCACGCCGGCAGCGTCCAGGTGAACTGCCAGTTGGTGTTCGACCACGACGTACCGTTCGGCGGCCACAAGCAGTCGGGCTGGGGACACGAGTTCGGCAAAGAGGGCATCGACATCTACCTGAAGACGAAGTCGGCCTGGATTCAGCTCTAAATATCCGCTGCCGCAACAAGATAGCTCCGAACCCATCCGGGTTCGGAGCTATCTGCCCCTCAGACTCAAGACGTTCTGTTGTACCGAGTCAGGAACCCGATGGACGCCACCGCCGCGGCGGTGCCGATCACGCCCCACAGCACCAGCTGGAAAGCCATCGCTGAAAAGAACCAGCCGAACGTCATTCCGATGTAGAGCATCCAAATCAGCCGGAAAAAGCTCCAGACCGCAACCAGGCCGGTGCTGATCCCGATGTACAGGCTCCGTTGGCGATCGACGCGGTTGATCTGCTCTTGGATGCCAGTCGGCACGATGTTCATTTGCTGTCTTCCTTTCGTGGGGCCGCCACCTCGTTGGCGGCGTCGTTGCGATAAGTACAGGCGCCCACGCCGGCTACCGATCCCAACAACGTCCGACCCCCAGGGGTCACGCGCAGGTCAGGATGCCGGTGCTGTTCTCTCCGCCCCGTCGCCAACCGGGTGATTCATCTCGGCCAGGAACTGGCGATAGCGCTCGGCGTGATCGGGGCGGCGTCGGGTGACCAGCCAGCCGGCACCCAGCAGTACGAACCACCCGGGGAAGCACGCCAAGGCGATCGCGGTGTCTTTCTCCGTGCTGAGCGTCCACGCGACGAACGCGAAGAAGGCGAAGACGACCCAGCACATCACCCGGCCGCCGGGCATCTTGAAGGCCGAGTCCGCGTGGCGCTGTGCATGCCGGCGCCGATAAACGAGGTAACTGACCAGGATCATCGCCCAGACGAACATGAACAGCAGCGACGCAATGGTGGTCACCAGCGTGAAAGCACCTATCACCGAACCGCCGATGTGCAGCACGGGGACGGCGGTCAGCAGGAGTGCGGCCGTGACGAACAGGGCGGGGGCCGGCACGCCGCCGCGATTCAGCCTGCGGAAAACCGCCGGAGCGCTGCCTTCGTCGGCCAGACCGTAAAGCATGCGGCCGGTGGAGTACATCCCGGAATTGGCCGCCGACGCCGCGGCGGTGGTGACGACGAAGTTGACGATCGAGGCCGCACCGGCGAGTCCGGCGAGCGAGAACATGGTGACGAATGGGGACTCGTTGCCGTCGAACCGCCGCCACGGCACGACGGTGAGGATCACCAGCAGCGCACCGACATAGAAGATCGACACCCGCAGCGGCACGGCATTGATCGCGCGCGGAAGGGTGCGGCGCGGGTTCACTGTCTCGGCCGCGACGGTGCCGACCAGTTCCACGCCCACAAACGCGAAGAACGCGATCTGGAATCCACCGACCATGCCCATGAAACCCGTGGCGAAGAATCCGCCGCTGTTCCAAAGGTTTTCGATCGTCGCCGGATCGCCTTGCGGTGAAACGAAATTGGTGGATAGCAGGATGACGCCTACGACGATCAGACCGATGATCGCAACGACTTTGATTAAGGCGAACCAGAATTCGATCTCGCCGAAGTTGCGAACGCTGAACAAGTTGACCAGCAGGATCAGCCCGCACGCGACCAGCGCCGGTACCCACGCCGGCAGCCCGGGCCACCAGAACTGTAAGTAGCCCGCGATCGCGACGAGTTCGGCAACACCGGTGGCGATCCAGGCGAACCAGTACGACCACCCGACGAAAAAGCCTGCCCCGGGCCCCAATAGGTCGCCCGCGAAGTCGACGAATGACTTGTAGTTCAGATTCGACAACAGCAGTTCGCCCATCGCGCGCAGCACGAAAAACAAGAAGAACCCGATGATTCCGTACACCACGACTACCGATGGGCCGGCGCGGGAGATCGTACGCCCGGCGCCCATGAACAGGCCCGTTCCGATCGCGCCTCCGATCGCGATCAGCTGAATGTGACGGTTCTGCAGGCCGCGATGGAGCTGGGAGACAGCAGGATTGCGCTCGGCGACGTCCTCGCTCATGTGTCACGTCCTCGCGGTTCCGAGCTTTGGCAGCCTCAGCTAACCATTGCTGTGCCAAACACGCTAATTCCTATCTTCACGCCCCGCGCCTGACCACGCCGATTGTCAATTAACGTACGCTCACCGACATGGGCTGGTTCGAGCGAGCAAAGAAAGCCAGTGCGGGACAGCGGGTCACGCGGGCCGACCGGCAGCACGCGAACGACGCGGTCGCCGAACTCAACGCGCTCAACGCCGAACGGGAACGGCTGATCCGCTACGGCCTACCGGGCGTCGCATCAATCGTGGCGATCCGGGAAGACATCGCGACGACAGTGCTGGGTTCGTGGCACGAGCTGGAGCTGGACGTGCGGTTGCCCGATCACGACACCTACCGCGCCAGGCGCCGCGTTTTACTCGAGCTGTCGACGGCCCCGCATCTCAAGGTTGGCGCCGAAGTGCCGGTGCGAATCGATCCGGAAGATCGCTCGAAAGTCCTCGTCGTCGCGAGGCCCTAAGCCGTCTTGACCATGAGCTTGCCGACGTTTTTGCCGTCGAACAGCATGTTGATCGCGGTCGGCAGCTGTTCGAAGCCTTCGACCACGGTCTCGAGCGGCGTGAGCTTGCCCGCGGCGATCAGGCCGCTGATCTCGCGCACGGCATCGGGCGCGCGGCCCAGGTGATCCAGAACGATGAAGCCCTCCACCGTCGCGCGCTGGATCAGCAGGTTGCCGAATGCACGCGGGCCGGGCGGCGGATCGGCCGAGTTGTAGCCGGAGATCAGGCCGCACAATGCGACGCGCGCGCGAATGTTGAGGCGGGCGAAGACCGCATCCATGATCACGCCGCCGACGTTCTCGAAGTCGACGTCGATGCCGTCGGGCGTCGCCGCACGGAGTTGGGCGGCCCAATCGTCGGCGCGGTAGTCGACGGCCGCGTCGAAGCCGAGCTCCTCGGTCAGCAGCCGGCACTTGTCCGGGCCGCCGGCGATCCCGACGACGCGGGCGCCGTCCGCCTTGGCAAGCTGGCCGGCGATCGAACCCACCGCACCGGCCGCGGCCGAGACGACAACGGTCTCACCCGGCTGCGGCTTGCCGATGTCGCGGATCCCGACCCACGCGGTGAGCCCGGTCGTCCCGAGCGCGCCCATGTAGGCACTCGGGGAGACGCCGTCGGCGACCTCGACTCCGAACAACGGCATCGTGTCAGAGACAACCACGTACTCCTGCCAACCGAC
The DNA here is from genome assembly GCF_026625985.1 of Mycobacterium sp. Aquia_213. NCBI lineage: Bacteria > Bacillati > Actinomycetota > Actinomycetes > Mycobacteriales > Mycobacteriaceae > Mycobacterium > Mycobacterium sp. Aquia_213. Next base: position 2,701,501 of record NZ_CP113116.1, on the reverse strand, counting down.
GAGGCCCTGCACGATCTGGCCCACCGAATAGTTGGGGTTCTTGGATTCGACGACCCGGCCGATCCCGCCGGCCCGCATGACCTCGCCGATACCGACCGGAGGCAGGTAGGTCGGCGTGTCATTGATCCAGGTCCGGTTGGTCGGATCCAGCGAGATCCATTCGACGCGCACCAACGCCTCGCCATCCCTGATCTCGGGGATGGCCTCCTCACTGAGCTCGAACGTGTCGGGCCCGATACGTCCGGTGGGGCGCTCACGCAAGAGGAAGCGGCGATTCACATCAGGCATGAGCGCGCGCTACGCCGCAGGGCCGGCCTCGCGGGTGCCGGATGCTATAACGCTGCCTATGGCCGACCACACCATTACTCACGTTTCCGATACCGCCCGGTGGACCGCATTGCACCGGGCCACCGAGTCGGCACGCCCCGACGCCTTGTTCCACGACCCGCTCGCCGGACGTCTCGCCGGTGAACAGGGCCGCGCGATCGTCGCAGGCGTTCGATGGAGCGATCGCAGCGGTTGGTGGCTGGTCGCGCGCACCAAACTGATCGACGATGCCATCGCCGACGCCCTCGCCAACGGCTGCGACCGCGTGCTGAATCTGGCCGCCGGCTTGGACACCCGGCCGTATCGGTTGGACCTCCCGTCCGAGCTCACCTGGATCGAAGCCGATCTGCCCAAGCTGCTCGCCGAAAAGACGGAGCTGCTGGCCGACCAGACCGCGCGATGCCGGCTGATCCGCACCGCCGTCGACCTTGCCGATCCGAGCGCCCGAGACGCCTTCTTCAACGAGGCGCTGGACGGGGCGAACAAGGCCTTTGTGCTGACGGAGGGTCTGTCGATGTACCTCGAATACCGAGACATCGAAGCGCTTTCGGATGCGTTGAAGCGACCCGAGGTCGCCTGGTGGATGCTCGATTTCGCCTTTCCTGGCCTGCAGAAGCGAATCAACAACAATATGGCCGGGATTGCCGAAAGCGCACCGTTCAAGTTCGCACCCGAGAACGGGCTGGCCTTCTTCGAAGACCTCGGCTGGCGGACCGTCGCAGCCGAATTGGTGCTAGCGGCCGCCCACCGCTTCCACCGCTTACCGATATGGATGCGCCCACTTACCTGGCTGCCTCGATCGGATTTGCGCAACCCGGGTCGCAGACCCTCGAGCGCGGTAGCGTTGCTGACCCACTGAACATTGCTCAACTACCAACTTGCGCAACTAATTTGGGCGCGTCTCGCGCCTGTCGATCGTGAAACTGCTCGTTGCTTTAATGCAGCGAGTCCGGCGTCTTACGATCGGGCGACATGATCGGAATGCGGGCCATTTGGCGCTGCCAAAATGCGCCGTCGATCCTAAGATTGCGACATGCGCATCTCGGTCAAATTCGACCAGAGCTTCCACTACTCAGAACTTGAGCAATTGTGGCGCACCGCTGATCGCCTTGGTTTCGGAGCAATGTGGGATTACGACCATTTCTACGGGCCGCAAGAACACACCGCCCCGACCCTTGAGGGCTGGACCACCCTGGCCGCGATGGCCGCGGTTACCAAGCGGGCACGAATCGGCTGCCTGGTGTCCAGCGTGACGTACCGGAATCCCGCGGTTCTTGCCAAGATGGCGGTCACCGTCGACCACATTTCGGGCGGACGCCTCAACTTCGGCATCGGCGCCGGCTGGCACGAGGCCGAACATTGCGGGTACGGGATCGACTTTCCCGGCGCCGGGGCCCGCGTCGCAATGGTTGACGAGGCGCTGACCGTGCTTCGCAGGCTCTGGACCGAGGATTCGGTCACCTTCAAAGGGCGGTTCTTCGCCCTCGACAATGCGCTCTGCGAGCCCAAACCTCTTCAGCACCCACACCCCCCGATCGTGATGGGCGGGACCGAACCAAAGATGCTGCGCGTCGTCGCGCGCCATGCCGACATGTGGAACATGCCCGGACACGAGGGCCCCGAACGATGGGGCGCAGTCAACGCCCAGCTCGACCAGGCATGTGCCGACCTGGGGCGCGCGCCGGGCGAGATCCTGCGTTCGGCTCAGCTGTCACTGCATCCGGCGGAAGCCGGCCAAGTGGACGAGCAGCTGGCATTGTTGCCGCAGTTCGAGCAGGTCGGCTGCGAGGAGATGGTGCTGGCATTCCGCCAGCCGCCAACGGAAGCACTACTTCAACGTTGCCTCGCCCTGGATTCCGCCCGCCGACCGGTCGCGGCCGTCTAGGCCGAGCTCGTTCGCCATTCCCATCGCGGCCGACGTGGAGGATTGTTAGCCAGGTGGACGCGTCGCGAGTTGCTGTGCTGCCGGTCGCTGTCATGGTGATGTTCGGGTTCCCCGGGTCGGCAAGTGCCGATCCGCCGCCTACTCAGCAGATCACCACGGTGGCCGTCGGATCCAAGGGACAGGCCGTCAACGGCTTCCACGAAACCCCGCCCCAAGGCAACGTCGTCGTCGAGGGCTGCACCGCGTCGCCCTCGGCGGTGGCCGACGACGTCTACGCGTGCTCGCCGAGCGCGGCCGGCGCCGGCACCTGCTGGCCGTCGACGCCGGGTTCGCTGTTGTGCGTGGACGACCCGTGGGATCAGCGTTTGCATCGGGTCAGCTACAACGGCCAGCTCCCGTCGGCGCAGCCCCCGGCTCTACCGGAGCCGTACGCGCTGGTTCTCGACGACGGCACCCGCTGTTCGCTGCGCAACGGCGGCGCCTGGGGCGGCCGAGACGACGGCTACGTCGGGGGCTACTGGTGCGGGGACGGCGGCGCCCACCTCGTCGTCCTGTGCCTCCCGACCACGCAGACCTGCGTAGACGACCGCTCGGGACCGACGTGGACGGTCAAAGTCGGTCAATTGGGGGCGCCGGGCGCCCACTTTCCGCCGCCGCAGACCCGAGCGGTAACAAGCGCGTGGTTCGCCGGGGATCGGATACCGGGCTGACGCGCCGCGCTACCAGACGCGTATCCAGTCGACCAGCATGTCGGCGGGGTAGCTGCCCGCCCCGGGATCGCCACCGCCGGAACCGGCAACGGCCAGGTTGAACACCGGATACACCGTGTAGCCGGGGCCATTGAACGGCCAATCCGGCAGCGAGCTGGCCGGCACATCGAAATACGGCTGGGCGCCGTCGGAATAGTCTTTCCAGAACCTGATGCCGGCCTCATCCCACTGGCATCGCCAGGTGTGCCAGGCGCTGTCGACCGCGATGTTGCGGGTCTTCCACTCGCCGCCGTTCGCCTTGGCGTGGACGGTGGTCGCCGACGGCCAGCTGCCGTTGCCGTACCACTCCATCACGTCGATTTCGCCCTGATCGTCGTTGCCGAGCCAGTAGGCGGGCCAGGCGCCGGGGGTCAGGCAGTTCAGCTTGACCCGCGTCTCCCAGGTGTGGCCGACGCCGCCGCGCCACAGGCTCTGGACCTTGCCGCTGAAGTAGGTGGGCCCATCTTTCGCGGCGCGCAGGACGAGGTTGGAATTGCCGTCGACGAAGACGTTCTTCCGATCGTCGCGGTACTGCCCGATGTGCTCGGGCAGCTCCCAATACGTCGGATCCTTGATCGTCTCGCGCGCCTTCGCGATCGCCCACTTCGACGGGTCGGGCGCCGAACCGGCCGGACCGTCGAATTCGTCGGAGAAGATGTAGCTCCCGGATTGCCCGCTCGGCGCGCTGGGCGGAGGTATCCGCCCTGGGTAAGCCTTCGCCTCAGGGAGGGGGAGCGCGGCCGCCAGCACGCCGATCCCTGTCGTCAGCATCATGCGGCGACGGTCCATCTCAGGCATAAGCAAGCGACGATAGCAGCCCGGGTCGTACGGGGTCGAAACGAAAATTGTGTCGGTGGTTGTCGTTAGCATTTGGATCGCTGCCGGCCCGAAACTGGCGGCGAAACGACACTAGCTCGGGATTTGGGATGAATTCACGGTCAATTCTCATGATCACGCTTGGTTTGGTCTCAGGATTGCATGGGCATCCTGGACACGAACACATAACACGTCCGTAGCTTTGCGGCTGAGTCGGTTGCTCTGACAGGAGTTGACAATCATGGCGAATGCACCAGGGTCGACGGTTATTTTCCTTCAGTCACATCCGGCTTGGGTTGCAGCCCAGCGACGTGAACGCGAGCGCGCCGAATCCATGCATCGTCACCCGTCATCTCGGGGCCGCCGGGGCGCTGCCGAGGTAGACCACGCGGTCGCCATTGGTAGCCCTCACTTCAAGGTGTATTCCAGCGGGGACACCCCCGCGTAAGCGTTTTCCCGGCCCGATACCCAATGATCGGGCCGCGCCGCGGCGCTATCACCAAGTCATAACGGCGTTTTAGCGATCATCAGACACTTTCAACTTTTGCCTCGTCGGCATACCCGGGTAGCCGTGCGCCCGCGGTTGAATAATGTTTGCTGAACGGTTCCGCCTGCACGCGCAAATCGACGCCGTTCCGCATGCGGCTTTATCCCGTTAGTCGAGAACCGTTTACATCCACAACCTTGACTACTACTCTCCGTAGTAGACGAGGTTGGGAGCAGCAGATGTCCAACAACTCGAATCCGCTGCCGGCGGACCGTTCCCTGACGATGGCGATGATCGCGTTCGTCGCGGCATTCGGACTGCACGGCGTCGATCACTTTCGACGGGGGATGACGGCGTCTCCGCCCGCTGTGATGGTCGGCGGGACTATCCAGGGCGTTTTTGTGGTTGTCGCATTGGTGCTGGTTCTGCGACAACACCGCTGGGCTCCAGGGTTGGCGGCCTTCGTCGGTTTTGGCAGTGCCGCACTGTTCACGTACGCGCACGTCCTGCCCACTTTTCTGCCCGACTATCAAGACAGCTTCAGCTCTGGACCGCGCGTCAACGTCACCTGGTTTTCGTGGCTCACGGCCGCCGGCGAGATCGGAGCCGGATTGGTACTCGGCTACGTCGGTGTGCGGTCGCGGCGGCGACGGGCAGCCAACCGGCTTGTGCGACAAGGTAATAGCGAATGCTGCACATCGAAGAATACGTCGGCATAATCCTCGGTGTGCCGCAAACACACCGGGCGAAGGCCCTAGCCAATCCGGATCAGCCGCATAGCGCGGTTATTCATGAGCTGCAGCGCTACATCGAAGCCCACAATCCCGGCGCGACCGACGTCAACGTGGTGAGCGCGACAGACACCGGTCAGGCCGACAAGGCACATAAGCCGGTCAGGCACTGGTACCACGTCACCTACGAAGTCTGAGGTCGTCCCGTTCACGAGGCGTGGATTTGGGGTTCCGGACGCGTCTGCGATCGCACTGCCAGGACGCAGTCGCGCCCCTGCATGATGTGTTCGGCCATCAGGGCGCCGGCGCGCTCGGGTTCGCTCGCCGCAATCGCGTCGCGCACCATCCGATGGAAGAGATTGGAGCGCTCGCTTTCGGCCCGCGTTTGGTGTCGGAACACCTGATATACCAACGGAATATCGACGGCGTGCACAAGCAGCATGGACAGCCGCCGATGCGCCGACCCCTCCACGATGCGCTGATGGAAAGCGTTGTTGGCAGCCGTGATTCGGCGCAGACCGGCCTCCAGTGAGCCACCGGACACGAGCTCGACTCCCGCGTCGAAGTCCGCGATCGCCACGTCGAGTGCAGCGATGCCCTCGGCGCCCATCCGGGTCGCGGCACGCTCGGCGGCCAGCGATTCCAATCGGGCGCGCAGCTCGTACTGGTCGCGGATATCGGCCTCGGACATCGTCGCGACGACCGCGCCCCGGTTGCGCTCGATGACGACCAGGCCGTCGGCGGCCAAGGCCCGCAAGGCTTCTCGCACCGGGGTGCGGGACAGGTCGAACATCTCGCCGATGCGCTGTTCGACCAGCCGCGAGCCAGGCTCGAAATCGCCCTCAGCGATCGCGCGCCGGATGAGCCGGTAGGCCAGGTCCGATCGGCCGTCCATCTCGGTCATCTCATTCACCCCCGGACGTCGCGGCACCGATGTCGAGCACGCCGCCGCCCTCGGGGTCGTCGACCTCCACGATCGGGTCGTCAACGTCGTCGAACTCCAGGCGCAGCGCCCGCGACATGATCGCGTGCATGACGTACATGGTGGTGGTGTAGGTGAATTCGAGGATCTCGGTATCGGTGAATACTTCCCGCAATTGGGTGAGCAACTGCTCGGGCACCCGTCCTTGTTGGCCCGCAAGGCAATCCGCGTAGGCCAGCAGCAGGCGCTCGGTGTGATCGAAACAGTCGGCGGTTTCCCACGACGGTATCGCCGCGATCTTCTCCTCGGACAACCCCGCCGACCGGCATGCCTTGCAATGCTGGGAGTAGACGAACCGACTGCCGACCAACCAACCCGCCCTTGTCTGGCCGAGCTCACGGTGATCGGGCCGGATGCTTACCTCTTGGCGGTACAGGCGAAAGCCGCGCACGGCATGGCGCAAAGCGGCGGGGGACTGGGCCATCACCGTCCACCAGTTCCCCGGAGTCCCGCCGACGGTGCCCGGTTCGGCCACCGGATCACGGTCACCGAACATGAAGTCGTACATCTTCAGCGTGAATTCGTCGTTGACCTCAGCCCGGGGAACGGGATTCAGACGCGGCATTGCGTGTCCTCTCGGCTCGGTGCAGATTGCATTCAATCCCAGCCTCAGCCGCTACGTCAATGCAGTTCGCGGGTCAGTTATGCCGTGGATTGCGTACAGTCTGGTGCAATCTTGGCTGTGGATTCGAAGGTATTTGGCCCCGTTCCTTCGCCAACCCGCCCGGGCGTCGTAGCCTTTGCGTGGACTGGCAATGAGCAGACGACGGATCGGTTGACCCCATGAGTGATCGCGGCGCGGCAGCGTGCGAGTTTCTGCGCGACACCGGACGAATTGCCATGGCGCACCGCGGATTTACGTCGTTCAAGTTTCCGATGAACACCATGGGCGCGTTTCACGAGGCGGCCAAGCTCGGATTCCGCTACATCGAGACCGACGTTCGGGCGACCCGCGACGGCGTGGCCGTGATCCTGCACGACCGCCGGCTCCCGGCGCGGTCGGGGCGACCGGATGCGATCGACCGACTTGCTTGGCGGGAGGTCCGCATGGCGGATCTCGGTGCGGGGGAGACCATCCCGACGCTGGAAGAGCTCCTGACCGCGCTGCCGGCCATGCGGGTCAACATCGATATCAAGGCCGAGTCGGCCATCGAACCGACGGTCGAGGTGATCGAACGGTTGAACGCGCACAATCGGGTGCTGGTCACGTCGTTCTCCGACCGGCGTCGCCGTCGCGCATTGGGCCTGCTGTCCAAACGGGTCGCGAGTTCGGCCGGCACGGTCGCGTTCCCGGCACTCGTCGCGGCCAAAACGCCGGCCAGCCGCGCGTACGCCTGGCGGTTGCTGCACGACAGCGACTGCTTACAACTGCCGCCGCGGCTGGGTCGCCTGCCGGTGATCACGCCGGCCCTGGTCCGGGCCGCGCACGCCTCGGGACGTCAGGTGCACGCGTGGACGGTCGACGACCCGGCGGTGATGCGGACGCTTCTCGACATCGGGGTGGACGGCATCATCACCGATCGCGCCGACCTGCTGCGTGACGTTCTCGTCGCGCGCGACGAGTGGGCTTCGCTCTAGCTACAGCTTGCCCGCCACGTAGTCGGCGGCCTGGTTGGCCATGCCCGCGTCGATGTAGGCGCTGGCGAGGTGCTGTGGCCAGTTCTCTTTCCAGGTGTTCGGGTCGGCCGGGTTGCAGATCGGATCGGCGCCGTGGCACAGCTCGATGGTCCGGTCGTTGTAGACCGGGCTGAAGTTCGTGATAGGACCGGCCCAGGCGCTCCCGTTGCCGAACAGGGCAACGGCGGCGATGTGCTGATCCATGCCCGCCGGCAGCGGGCTGTCGAAGCCGAACGCGCTGATGGGCGCGGCGAGCACGACGTCAGTAACCGCCGCTCCGAGCGAGTAGCCGCCCAGCACGATTCGGGTGTCCGGGCAGTTGTTGGCCGTGTCCTGGATGTGGTGGCTCATGTCGTTGGCGCCGATATCGACCTCGGTATCGGCGGGGTATTTCACTGCGTAGTTGCTGATGCTCTTGTTGACCTTGGATGCGAGCGCGTTTTCGAACGCGTAGCCGAGGGCGCCCGGCCCCGGCGATTCATACCGACCGCGGGCGAAGATCACCTGAACCTGGGGACAGCTGGCCGCCGCAGACGGCACCGCCCTCGGCGCCCCATCCGGCAGCGCCGCGGGAGCCAATATCAGTGCGCCTGCGATCAGGACCGCCCCCAGGCACACACCCACCGATTTACACATGAGTACAAAGCGCACAGCACGATCGTAAGACGAACTCGCCGCGGCCGCTGCGCAGGGTGAACTCCAATCCCTACAGACCCTGACCACGCTGTCGGCGAGCGCGCGCCGAACGATAGGTTCAGCTGATGAGCCACACCGACGCGACTGCACCCGAGCGCCTGTTCGCGCTGGCCGAACAGGTGACCGGTTTCATGCCGGACGACGAGGGGCGCGCGCTCTATGAAGCAGCGCTGCGGTATCTGGGCGACGGTGTCGGTGTCGAGATCGGGACCTACTGCGGCAAATCCACCTTGCTGCTTGGGGCCGCGGCGCAACAGAGCGCCGGCGTGCTCTACACGATCGACCATCACCACGGCTCCGAGGAGCATCAGTCCGGCTGGGAATACCACGATGCGTCGTTGGTCGACGAGGTCACCGGACTGTTCGACACGCTGCCGACATTTCGTCGCACGCTCGACGCCGCCGGGCTGGACGACCACGTGGTGGCAATCGTGGGCAAGTCACCGGTGGTGGCTCGGGGGTGGCGGACGCCGCTGCACTTCTTGTTCATCGACGGCGGCCACTCCGAGGCCGCGGCCACCGAGGACTTCGACGGATGGGCCAAGTGGGTGAGTCTCGGCGGCGCACTCGTCATCCATGACGTCTTTCCCGATCCGGCCGACGGCGGCCGGCCGCCGTATTACATCTATTGCCGCGCAATCGATTCCGGTCAGTTTCGGGAGATCTCCGCACTCGGCTCGCTGCGGGTGCTCGAGCGCACCAGCGGTCAGGTGGGTGAACCGATCGTCGTCACCGGCCAGGGCCGGTAACGACGCACTCGCAGTCGAAGTCGGTCTGCAGACCCAACGGCAGGTCGTGGCCGCGGAAGATCCCGGCACCCCCCGTGCTGTCCGACAGCGCGTCCGCGGCGAGGATCACCGCGGCGCCCGTCCACGTCGTGCGCTCCTCGGGCCAGCGCTTCCCGTCGGCGAATACCAACCCCGTCCAATACGAACCGTCTCGCTCACGCAGGTGCTGCATCGCCGCGAATTGCCGCTGCCCGACGGACCGTTGACCGATGGCTTCGAGCGCCATGACCAGCTCGCAGGTTTCGGCACCGGTCACCCAGGGCCGGTCGTCGACGCAGCGGATGCCCAGGCCGTCGACGACAAAGTCGTCCCAGCGCGCCTTGATGCGCGTGGCCGCGGCCGGACCCCGCAGCGCACTGCCGAGGATGGGGTAGTACCAATCCATCGAGTAGCGGTCTTTTTCGGTGAACGCCTCCGGATGCGCGACCAGCGCATGGCCCAGCCGGCCCAGTGCCAGCTCCCATTCCGGCTGCGGGTCGCCCACCAGAGCGGCCAGCGCCAATGCACACCGGATGCTGTGATAGACACTGGCGCAACCGGTTAGCAGGGCTTCGCGCACCGGCCCCGTTTCACTTCGCGCCCAACAGATCTCGCCGTACCCGACCTGTAGGTCGATGACGAAGTCGATGGCCTTGTGCACCACCGGCCACATCGACGCGGCGAAGGACTTGTCGCCGGTGACCATCACGTAATGCCAGACGCCCGTGGCGATGTAGGCGCAGAAATTGCTGTCGCTGTTGGCGTCTTCGATTGTCCCGGCACGAAATTGGAGGGGCCAGGATCCGTCGGCGCGCTGAGTGCGACGACTCCACTCATAGGCTGCCCGGGCCGGCTCCAGCAATCCGGCCGCAGTGAGCGCCATGGCCGATTCCACGTGATCCCACGGGTCGGTGTGACCGCCCCGAAACCAGGGGATGGCACCCGATGATTCCTGCTCGGCGGTGATGGACAGAGCTGTCTTGCGACACTGCTCCGGACTGAAGACACCCGGAACTGCCGGCGCGCTATATCGACGCAACTGAATACCCCAAGGTCGCTTCGGTCCCAACCTTTTGCGGCTTGGTGAAGTACATCGCCACACTCTTACCCACCAGGGGATTGAGCACCGACTCCGCGATCCGGGTGAGCCTCGGCCGCTGCATCAGGTCCCACACCAGGAGTTTGTGGTAGGCGGTCACCGCGGGGTGGTCTGTATTTTCAACTCCGACAGCACATTTCAGCCACCAGAATGGTGCATGCAGCGCATGCGCATGATGGGAGTGCGTCAATTCCAGTCCGTTGTCGGCGATCTTGTCCCGCAATTCGCTGGCCCGGTAGATGCGGATGTGACCACCCGGGTTGGCGTGATATTCGTCGGACAGCAGCCAGCACACTTGTTCGGGAAGCCATCGAGGCACGGAGACCGCCAGTGTGCCACCGACTTTGAGAACCCTGATCAATTCCGCGATCGCGGCGTCGTCTTGCGTGACGTGCTCCAGAATTTCGGACGCGATGACGCAGTCGAATGTCTCGTCGGGATACGGCAAGCTCAACGCATCGCCGACAACTATGTCCGCCGATGCCGCAGCGGGCGCCTCGCCGCTTTCGGCCATCGCCCGCAGAATGGTGTCCACCGACTGCAATTCGGCCTCGTCGCGATCGAACGCGATGACGTCGGCACCGCGGCGGTACGCCTCGAACGCGTGCCGGCCCGCGCCACAACCCACGTCGATCACCTTGCTGGACGGCCCGATGCCAAGCCGGTCGAAGTCGACCGTCAGCATTGCCGTTCGCCTTGCACGACGGCCTTTCGTGCGATCGCCCGCTCATAAATCCGGACGGTCTGTGCCGCTACGGCTTCCCAGCTGAACACGCTGACCGCGCGCGCCCGGCCCGCCTTACCAAGGCTGCGGCGCTTGTCCGGCGAGTCGAGGAGCTGACCGAGTGCGCGGGTCAGCGCGTCGACGTCGGCGGGCGGTACCAGTTCGGCGCACGCGCCGTCGGTCCCGAGAACTTCGGGCAGTGCACCCACCCGACTCGCGACGATCGGGGTACCACTCGACATCGCCTCCACGGCGGGCAGCGAAAACCCTTCGTAGAGCGACGGTATGCAGGCGACCTCGGCCGAAGCGAACAACGCGGCCAGCTCCGCATCCGTTAGCCCGCTGGTGATGTGGACGATGTCCGAGATCCCCAGTTCGGCGATGAGTTTATGGGTGGGGCCGTTGGGTTCCACCTTTGCGACGAGCCGCAATTCGAGATCGCGGTTCACCCGGAGTCGGGCGACGGCTTTGAGCAGGGTGGCAACGCCCTTCAGCGGGGTGTCGGCACTCGCGATGGCCATCACCCGGCCCGGTTCACGCGGGCCCGAACCTGGTTTGAACAGCTCGGTGTTCACCCCCAACGGCACGACATGGAGTTGATCGGGCGAGACACCGAAATCCGAGACGATATCGGCGGCCGATGAGGATGAGACCGTCAACAAATCCGGAATCCGGCGGGCCACTTGTTCCTGCATCTTGGAAAACCCGTACCAGCGATGTACCGAGGGTTTGCGCCACCACTTCGCGGCGGCGAGATCAAGCACCCGGTCCCGGGTGATGGGGTGATGCACGGTGGCCACCACCGGCCATCCCGCGTCGGCCAATGTCAGCAGCCCGGTGCCCAGACTCTGGTTGTCGTGGATGACGTCGAAATCGCCCGCCCGTTCGGCCAGCAAGCGCGCAACGCGGAGCGTGAAGGTTCGTGGCTCGGGAAAGCCCGCCGTCCAGACCCCCAACAGTTCCAGCACGTCGATCGAGTCGCGGATCTCGCTCAGGCGCGGAATCCGCCAGGGGTCGGGCTCGCGGTACATATCGAGGCTTGGAACCTCGGTCAAGCGCACCCGAGGATCGAGCAATTCCGGATACGGCTGCCCGGACAACACTTCGACATCGTGACCGAGTTCCACCAGACCGTGGCTGAGATGTCGTATGTAGACGCCCTGCCCGCCGCAATGGGTCTTACTACGGTAGGACAGCAAGGCAATTCGCATACTCAACTCTTCTTTGCTGGTTAACGAACGCGGGAGGGCGCCGAATCCATTGCGGTCAACGGGCTCCCGAACTCCCTGACAGCAAACTGGACATGTGTCCAGACTATAGTTCGATCAGCTAATCGACGCAACGCGGCATCGGTGCCCTTCAATACTAGGTTTCGACCATATTTCATCCGACAGCGAGGTCCGCTCGATAACTGTTCCGGGTCGCGGGCAGGCGATCGGGAGTCGGAACATGTTGTGAGCCAATGGGCTGAGCAGTGATCCATGCCGGGCAGCATTTGTTTGCTGGATTGCGCCGAATGCGGAACCGTTTCAGCGAACGAACAGGTTGGACAAGGCGTCAGAGACCATGTCCTGGGGGTCTTGGTCGATTCCGACATTGCGTAGTTCGCCCTCGATGGCCAGGGACGCGATGCCGTGCACGAGCGACCAGAGCGGTCCGGCCAACTCGCTCGGTTGTTGGCCGCCCAGTAGCCCGGCGGCCTGACATCCGGCAATCGCGTCGAGCAGGTGTCCGAAGGCTCGACCTGCAGCGACGGCCAGACTCGGATGCTGGGTTTTGTCGGTGTCGGCACCGAACATGACCCGGTACTGGTCCGGATGGCCCACCGCCCAGCGCACATAGGCGCGACCGATCCCGATCAGCCTGTCGGCCGGCCCCGATGCGGCGTCCGCGGCGACGGTCAATGCGGCGTGCAGGTCGAGAAACCCCTGCTCGGCGACGGTAGCCAGCAGGTGAGCCTTGTCGGCGAAGTGGCGATACGGCGCCGCGGCACTGACACCCGCCCGGCGTGCCGCCTCGGTCAAGGTGAAACCCTTCGGTCCCCGCTCCGCCACCAGCGACAGTGCGGCGCTGGTCAGCGCCCGTTTGAGATCGCCGTGGTGATAGCTGTCCCGGCGGGTCTTCGGTGCCGCGGGAGACTTCTTTCCGGACATGTTGACGACATTAACATGCTGATCTATGTTAATGACATTCACATCTTCGAAAGGAGCGGAAATGTCATCTCAACAAGGAACCGGCTGGGCGGTGATCACGGGCGCCAGCTCCGGTTTTGGCGAAATCTTCGCCGACCTGCTGGCCAAGCGGGGCTTGTCATTGGTACTCGCCGGACGTGACGAGACCCGGCTCAACGCGGTCGCACAGCGGGTCCGTCAGACGGCCGGCGTTGACGTTGAACTGGTTGTCGGTGATCTCGGCACCGAAGCCGGCGTCGATACCCTCGCGGCTCGTCTCGATGGACGGACGGTCGAGGTGCTGGTCAACAACGCCGGGTTCGGCACCTACGGACGGTTCTCCGAACTCGACGCCGGCCGCGAGCACGAGCTGGTGGCGGTCAATGTAGACGCGCTGGTCCGTCTCACCCATGCGGTGCTGCCCGGAATGCTCGCCCGCGGTCGCGGCGGCATCCTCAACGTCGCCTCCACCATCGCGTTTCAGCCCGGGACCTATCAGGCCACCTACGGCGCCTCGAAGGCGTTCGTGCTCTCCCTCAGCCAGGCCTTGTGGGCCGAAACGCGCGGCTCGGGCGTCACGGTGACCGCGCTGTGCCCGGGACCCACCCGGACGGGGTTCGTTAACGCGCTGGGCTCGGATGTCTCGCATACCGCGATCTACCGGCGGCTGGCCGCACCCGAACCGGTGGTGGCCGCCGGGCTGCGCGCACTCGACCGAGGCCGCGCCGTCGCGGTCCCCGGCTGGCGCAATCGGATCATGACCACCGGCGGGCGCTGCTCACCGGGTTGGCTCGCCGCCTTGATCAGCGCCCGGATGCTGCGGCCGGCGGCCACGACGACGCTTGCGAGCCGGTGAGATGTCCGACAAGACCTTCACGTTCGTGATCAACCGAACGACGCACGCATCGGCCGCCACCCTGTTTCGCCTGGAGACCGACGGCGCCCATTGGTCGCAATGGGCGAAACCACTTATCGTCCAATCAAGTTGGGAGCGCCACGGTGATCCGGCACCCGCCGGAATCGGCGCGGTACGCAAAGTGGGCATCTGGCCGATGCTGATGCGGGAGAAGACGATCGCGTACGAACAAGACCGCCGGCACGTTTACCTACAGATCGGGCCGCCGCTGCCGGCGCGCGATTACCAGGCCGAGCTGCTGTTAACACCCAATGCGGCGGGAGGCACCGACATCCGCTGGACCGGGTCCTTCACCGAAAGTGTGCGCGGAACGTCCTACATCATGCGCATTTTTCTGCACGGCGTGGTCAGCTTCCTTGCTAATCGCCTCGTGAAAGCCGCTGAGAGGTTATAACTCTCATCACAGCACCAACCTTCCCGCTGTCGACTCCGAATTGCTATCAGTCATGCGGGAATTCGCGAAACCGGTGAACCATCCGGCTCGACCCCGCGTGGCTAGGTATCAAGCGCTTAACCAGGCGACTCGGAGGAGCCATCGTGAATGTTGAGTTGAAGCCGCGGTACGACGTGATCGTTTGCGGGGCGGGGTCGTCCGGTTCGGTCATCGCTGGACGGCTGGCGGAGAACCCCGACGTGAACGTCCTGCTGCTGGAGGCCGGCGGCAGCGACGAAGTCCCGACCGTGACCGAGGCGGGCCAGTGGCCACTGAACCTGGGCAGTGAACGCGACTGGGGTTTCGTGTCCGAACCCGACCCACGGCTGCACGGGCGTTCAATCCCATTTTCGATGGGCAAGGTGCTCGGCGGCGGGTCGAGCATCAACGTGATGATCTGGGCGCGCGGACACCGCAGCGACTGGGATCTCTTCGCTACCGAATCCGGTGAACCGGCCTGGGGTTACGAGCCGGTCCTGGACTTGTACCGGCAGATCGAGGACTGGCAGGGCACGGGTGAGCCGAATCATCGCGGCAAGGGGGGGCCGGTCTTCGTGCAGCCGACGCCCGACGTGCATCCGGTCGCCACTGCGACGGTGAAAGCCGCTAGGACACTGGGGATTCCGACCTATCAGAGTCCCAACGGCCGGCTGATGGAAGATATGCGTGGCGCCGCCATCACCGACGTGAGATACCGCGGCGGCAAGCGCCTCTCGCTTTTCCGCACTTACACGGCGCCTCGTCTGGACAAGCCGAACCTGACCGTGGTGCCGCATGCCCTGGTGACGCGGGTGACATTCCAGGGCAATAGGGCCACCGGCGTCGAGGTAATCCACGACGGCGCGGTTCATCACGTCGCGGCGGCCACCGAGGTGGTGTTGTCCCTCGGGGCGATTCATACCCCCAAGCTGCTGATGCAGTCCGGTGTCGGCGACACCGACGAACTGCACCGCGCCGGAGTCAGGGTCCGCCAGCACCTGCCCGGGGTCGGACGCAATTTCCAAGACCACTACGGATTCAGCTGCATATGGGAGTTTCCCGAGGACGTGCAAAGCAGCACCCAGGCGGGGGCGGCATTGTTCTGGGACTCCGGACTCGGCGACGTTGATGGACCGGATCTCTTCGCTTGCCTGGGCGCATTGCCGATGGCCACACCCGAGAACATCGCGAAATACGTCGTGCCACAAAACGGCTGGAGCCTATTCGGCTCACTCACGCATCCGAAAAGCCGCGGCCGGTTGCGGTTGTCGGGACCGGGTCCCACCGATCCGATTCGGATCGAAGCAAACGCGCTGTCGGATCCGCACGATGTCAAGACTGCAATCTCCTGCGTCGAAACCCTGCGCGAGATCGGCACTTCCGCGGAACTTCGCCCGTTTGTCACGCGCGAGGTGATGCCGGGCGATCTGACCGGCGACGAGCTGGAAACCTACCTGCGCAACGCGGTGACCACCTATTGGCACGAATCGGGGACGGCGAAGATGGGCCGCGACCCGATGTCGGTGGTCGACGGGCGCCTGAAGGTCTACGGCATCGAGAAGCTTCGCGTCGCCGATGCGTCGATCATGCCGCGCATCACCAGCGGCAACACCATGGCGCCCTGCGTGGTGATCGGCGAGCGCGCCGCGCAGTTCCTCAAGGCCGAGCACCGGATCTGACGAGCGGGTCAGTCCGCGCCGCTGTAGGCTCCGAATGCACAGTACCAATCATCAACGCGTGGATAGGAATTCGATCTCATGTTGGAAGTAATAGACAAGGGTGAACCCAGCCAGGAACACCCGCACCCATTGCTCTTTGTGCACGGCGGCTTCCAGGGCGCATGGTGCTGGGATGTGCACTTTCTTGACTACTTCGCCGAGCGCGGGTTTCGTGTCGTTGCGCCCAGCTATCGCGGCCACGGTCGTAGCCCGGTGGACAAACCGATGCGTTTGTGTTCGATTTCGGACTTCGTCGCCGATGTTTCTTCCATCGCGAACAAGATTGCACCACAACCGATCCCGATCGGACATTCGATGGGCGGATTCATTGTGCAGAAGTATCTCGAAAACAACGAGGCACCGGCCGGGGTGCTGCTCGCATCCGCACCGCCGCGCGGACATCTGCGGTCCATGCTGCGGACGATGCGCCAACGGCCTTGGGGCTGCACAAAATTCGCCGTCACCGGCCGGCCCAGCGACTTCTACGGGGGGACGATGGCAGGGGCGCGCGAGCTGTTCTTCAGCGAAGAGACACCCGAATCCCTAATTAGCGACGGCACCGAGCGACTTCAGCCGGACAGTACGAGGGCGATCCTCGGCGACATGGTCGCGCTCAATCTCGTCAACACCGCACGCGTCACCACGCCGGTTCTGGTGCTGGGCGGAGAGCGAGACATGATTTATCGCCCCTCCGACGTGCACGCGACGGCCCGGGCCCACGGAACCCAACCAATCCTGATCCCGAACATGGGACACGAGATGATGCTGGAACCGGGATGGGCCACGGCCGCCGGCCGCATCCTGTCGTGGCTACAGGAGCGAGGACTGTAAGCGTCACCGGTCTTGCTACCATCGCGCGGTGCCCGATTCGGCTGCGCTAAGTGGTCGCGGCGGACCGCGACCAGTCCCGCGACGCGAGGTCTTCAAATATGCCCTCACACCGGCTCTACTCAGCCTGGCCGCGACCATCGAGGCGCCGACCTCGTCGGCCGCCGACATCAAGCTGATCGACTTCGCCGAAAAGCGGATCGCGCCGGACGAGATCAAGGCAGCGGGTTACGCCGGGGTGATCAATTACGTCTCGGCGGAACGGCCGGGGGCGCATTTCGAGGCGAAGCCCATCACCCGCGACTACGCGGACGCGTTACGCGCGGCGGGACTTCAGATCGTCAGCAACTTCCAGTACGGCAAGCCCGGATGGCCCGCCACGCCATCGGATCTCACCCGCGGACGCGACGGAGGTGTGGCGGACGCTCAAACGGCTCAGCAACTGCATGCCGCGGCAGGGGGACCGAACTCGGCGCCGATTTTCTTCAGCGTCGACGACGATATCGACCAGAACACCTGGAATACCCTTGCCGTCGAATGGTTTCGGGGAATCAACTCGGTACTGGGCGTGGGCCGCACCGGTATTTACGGCCACTCCAGCGCGTGTGGGTGGGCGATCAGGGACGGGGTGATCGGCAACTCGACCAGCGCGGGTTACCGCTGGGCGTGGCAAACGAGGTCGTGGTCGCACGGCCAGCGCGAGCCGATGGCGGTGCTCTACCAGGCGATCGTCAACACCCCGTCGAACCCCGGCCCGCTGCTGGGCGGCATCAATGTGGATGTGGACGACGTACTCGCGGCCGATTACGGACAGTGGGATCTGAACCGCTGAGCCCGCCGCTACATGCCCAGGGGTACCGAAGTTCCGGTTGCCGTGGGAGCCGTGGAGGTGATGAAGTCCTCGAGAATGTCCGCCACCGCCGCCGGCGCCTCCACGTGCGGGTAGTGGCCAAGACCTTCGAGCACCTCGAGACGACTGCCGTCCACCGCATCGTGAGCCGCGTAAGCGTGCGCGACGGGGATGATCCCGTCCTCGTCACCCCAGATCAGCAAGGTGGGCAATCCGGCCGCGACGTGCAGCTTATTGAGCGCGCTGACGGCCTGGCCGCGGTAGTCCACCACTGAGCGCAGCGTCCGCAGAAAGGCCTGGCGGGTTCGCGCATCCGACAGCGAGGAGTAGGAGTACCACATCTGACCGGCTCGCGGCGACTGAATCCCCGCCGAAGTCAACCAGGAACCCAGCTTGTTGCCGAGCTTGAGGACCGGTTGCGGCGCGACGATGGGCAATATCAATTCGGCGCCGGGCGCCGACAGGAACCGCAGCAGCGGGCTGAGGTCGGGCCCAAGACCGCCGCTGCCGATCAGGACGAGCCGCTCGCAATAATCGCGGTGCTGGTGGGTGAACTGCATCGCGATACCGCCACCGAGCGACTGCCCGATCACCGTGGCCCGGCTCACCCCGAGCTCGTCGAGCAGATCGCGCAAAAAGACCGCGAAGGCTCCCAGTGAATAGTCGCCACGGGGCTTCGCCGACATGCCGTGTCCCAGCAGGTCGGGCGCGATGACGCGGTACTTCTTCGACAGCAACGGGATGATCGCCTCCCAGGTGGCCGAGCTGCCGGCCATCCCGTGGATCAACAACAGGACGTCGCCGTGGCCGGCATCCCGGTAGGCGATCCGGTCGCCATGTAGTTCGAGGTAGGTCAATTCGCTCATGATGAAACCGTTACCCATGTCTTGGTAGTTAGAACGCATCGGTCATTACCTAGATACCCAACTTACGCCTCCGTAGGTTACTCATGGGTAATAGTGTGGTGGGCCTCACGCGACCGACACGCCCGCCCAAAATCAACGACACCCCGCGAGCTGGGCGCCCACGGGGTGTCGTCTAGTGCCGACGATCAAGCCGGTATCACTTCAAGTCGTACCGGTCGTTGTTCATGACCTTGACCCACGCCGCGACGAAGTCCTCGACGAACTTGCCCGCGTTGTCGTCCTGCGCGTAGACCTCGACCAGGGCGCGCAGCACCGAGTTCGACCCGAACACCAGGTCGTTCGCGGTCGCGGTCCACTTGAGAGCTCCCGAAGACCGATCCCGGCCCTCGTAGACGTTCTCCGTGGTCTCCGACGGCTTCCACTCCGTGCCCATATCGAGCAGGTTGACGAAGAAGTCGTTGGTCAACGCGCCCGGCCTGTCGGTGAACACGCCGTGCTTGTTGCCGCCGTGGTTGGCGCCCAGAGCACGCAGCCCACCGATGAGCACCGTCAGCTCCGGTCCGGTCACACCGAGGAGATAGGCCCGCTCCAGCAGCAGCTGCTCCAGCGGGGCCTTCTCGCCCGGTCGGGCGTAGTTGCGGAACCCGTCGGCGCGCGGTTCCAGCACCGCGAACGACTCCACGTCGGTGTTCTCCTGCGAGGTGTCGGTGCGGCCCGGTGCGAAGTGCACCGAGATGTCATACCCGGCCTCCTTCGCCGCCTTCTCGACCGCCGCGGAACCCGCCAGCACGATCAGGTCAGCCAGCGAGATCTTCTTGCCACCGGAGGCCGAGGCGTTGAAGTCCTGCTGGATCCTTTCCAGCGCCGGCAACACCTTCGCCAGCTCGGAGGGCTCGTTGACTTCCCAATTCCTTTGCGGCTCAAGACGAATCCGCGCCCCGTTGGCACCACCGCGCTTGTCGGTGTTGCGGTAGCTGCCCGCCGCCGACCAGGCGGTCTTGACCAGTTGGGGAACGGTCAGGCCGGACTCGAGCACCTTCTTCTTCAGGCCCGCCACGTCCTTGTCGTTGACCAGCGGGTGGTCAACGTCCGGAACCGGGTCCTGCCACAGCTGTGGCTCGGGGACCCACGGCCCGAGGTAACGCGAAATCGGTCCCAGATCGCGGTGCAGCAGCTTGTACCACGCCTTGGCAAACGCGACGGCCAGCTCATCGGGGTTTTTCAGCCAGCGTTCGGTGATCTTGCGGTAGATCGGGTCTTCGCGCAACGAGATGTCGGTGACCAGCATCGTCGGAGCACGGCCCGGTCCGCCGAACGGATCGGGGATGGTGCCCGCACCGGCGCCGTCCTTCGCCGTGAACTGCCAGGCGTCACCCGGGCTCTTCACCAGCTCCCATTCGAAGCCGTACAGGGTCTCCAGGAAGGTGTTGTCCCACTTCGTCGGGGTAGGCGTCCAGACGACCTCGAGGCCGCTGGTGATGGCGTCCTTGCCCGAGCCGCTGCCGTAGGAGCTCTTCCAGCCCAGCCCCTGCTGCTCGATCGGGGCGGCCTCCGGCTCGGGGCCGACCAGGTCGCCGCTGGCGGCGCCGTGCGTCTTGCCGAAGCTGTGGCCGCCGACGATCAGCGCGGCGGTCTCCTCGTCGTTCATCGCCATCCGGCCGAAGGTTTCCCGGATGTCGACTGCCGCGGCGACCGGATCCGGCTTGCCTTCGGGGCCTTCGGGATTCACGTAGATCAGACCCATGGTGGTGGCGCCGTAGGGTTGCGCGAGATCGCGCTTGCCGGAGTAGCGCTTGTTGGTGCCCAACCATTCGTCCTCTTCACCGAAGATGACCTCCTCGGGCTCCCAGATGTCTTCGCGACCGAAGGCGAACCCAAAGGTCTTGAAGCCCATCGACTCCAGCGCGACGTTGCCCGCCAGGAGCAGTAGGTCGGCCCAGGAGATCTTGTTGCCGTGCTTTTTCTTGACCGGCCACAACAACCTGCGCGCCTTGTCCAGGCTGGCGTTGTCCGGCCAGCTGTTGAGCGGGGCGAAGCGTTGCAGGCCCTGACCGCCGCCGCCGCGGCCGTCGAAGATGCGGTAGGTGCCGGCGGCGTGCCAGCTCATCCGAATGAAGAAGCCGCCGTAGTGGCCGTAGTCGGCCGGCCACCAGTCCTGGGAGGTGGTCAGCACCGAGACCAGGTCGGCCTTGACGGCCTCGACGTCGAGCTTCGCGAACTCTTCGGCGTAATCGAAATCATCGCCGAGCGGGTTGGACTGGGGTGCGTGCGGGTGCAGCCTCGATACGTCGATCTGGTTCGGCCACCAGTCCTGGTTGGTCCGGGGAGCGCCCCCCTTGGGCTCGGGCGGTGAAATAGCCGGGTTTTCGCTCTCGCTCTTATGGGATGTATCTGATGACACAACATTCCTTTCCGGTGGTGAGTGATCGGGCTGTGATCACGGGCTGTGATCAGGAAGCTGCGGTCGAACAGTCGGGGCACAGGCCCCAGTAGATGACTTCTGCCTCATCGAGGACGTAGCCGTCGAGCACGTTGTTCTCGTCCGACGGGGTAAGGCACGGGGCCTCGCCGACCGCGCAGTCGACGTCGGCGATGACGCCGCAGGACCGGCATACGACGTGGTGGTGGTTGTCGCCGACCCGGGACTCGTAGCGCGCCACCAGCCCCAGTGGCTGGATGCGCCGGACCAGGCCCACCGCCGTAAGGGCGTTGAGCACGTCGTAGACGGCCTGACGGGAGACTTCGGGAAGGCCAACGCGCACCGAGGAAAAGATCGTCTCGGTGTCGGCATGCGGATGGGCGTGTACCGCCTCCAGGACGGCAATCCTGGGCCGGGTCACACGCAGGTCGGCCAAACGCAACCGCTCCGCGTAGTCCGACGTTGACGACACAAGGCCAATATGGCCCACTTATCTGGAATCAGTCAAGACTTTATCGATGCAACACCCCGTAAAAATTTGGCGTCGCGAAGCCGGCTGCACGGCGCCGCCGCGGCGCCACTGGTCCCACTCAAGCGTTTTTGCGGTAGACGAGCCAGCGCAACTCGATGGGGGAATCCTCCCGTTCGACGTCGAAAATGTCTTGGCCACTGGCCCATCCGTCGAACCAGGCCGTGGGCGGCCAAGCGCCTTCGGGTAGATGGGCTTTCTCGTACTCGTAGGCCGACTCGTCGGAAATGAGCTCAAGCGACAATCCGGCGGCCGCGTTGCCGACTTCGTCGCGGGTGAAGGTCATGGTGTGGCATTGCTGCCCGAGTTGGCGGGCGGCGTCGTCGGGGGTATAGCCCTCGCGCGCCAGGAAAGTGTTGAACACCAAACGCCCACCGCGGGCCAAGCATTGCGCAGCGAGTTCGAACATCCCACGCAGCTCCTGCGGGGTCCGGAAGTCCGGCACCACCTCGGAGAACACGACCAGCTGATAATCGCCGCTGACACCTTCCATCGCCACAAAGACATCGCTCTGGATGACGTTGATATCGAACGAATTCCGTTTGGCTTCCCCACGAATGATGTCGGCGAACTTCCCGGCCAGCTCGACCGCGTCAACCGGGTGACCACGCCGGGCCAGGGCGAGGGCGTTTCGCCCCGTGCCGGCTCCGACGTCGAGTACCCGACAGGTGCTGGGATCGCCGGCTTCGTTGGCCAGTGCCCATACGCGTGCGTCGGGTTCGGTGCCGAACAGCGGCCCCTCGCGGGTGTCGACCCAATTGTCGTAATCGGCCCCGATCGATGCCCACTGGGGTTTGACGCGGTAATTCAGCATCGTGCCGAACGGTGAACTGAACTCGACGACGATGTTCGAACGCGACGAAGCCTTGAAGGCTTTCGCCAACTCTCCTTGCAGCACCGTTTTGAGCTGAGCGGTTTCTTCGTCTGTGTACCGGATGCCCAAGCCGGCAAAGATGGTCGTCAGCATCGTGAGGTACTCGTCGAGCATGCCCGGAACGGCTGGAAGATGGAGCGTACCCTCGGCCATCGAGCGTCGGTACAACCGCCGGGCCATCGCTTCGCGCAGCGTCGACGGGTCGAAAGATCTGCGGTCCCGATCCTCCATCAGACTCTTGTACACGACGCCGCCGCGGACCGCACAATGGGTCGGACCCCGAGCTAACCGCCGAGAGGGGAGATCATGAGCGACGATGCGACCGTGAAGTTGGGTGCTGAGAAGTTCGCGTCCTTGACGACTTTCAAACGCAACGGCGATCCGGTCGCCGCGCCGATGTGGATCGTCGCCGACGGCGCGCGCCTATCGATGTGGACGCCGGCCGACTCGTGGAAGGTCAAGCGGGTTCGGCGCGATCCCCGGGTCACCCTTGCGGCATGCGGTCGAACCGGAAAGGTGCCACCCAGTCAGCCCGTCTTCGCGGGAACTGCCGAGGTGATCACCGACCCAGCGGAAGTCGCGCGCGTCGAATCGCTGGTCAAGCGCAAGTATGGCTTGGGTTTTCGGGTGGTGACTTTCATCGAAACCATCGCCGCCCGCGGCCGAAAGCCACGGTTCGTCCTGCACATCACGCTGACGGCGACCGTCTGACGCATTTCCCTGACGGCGCAGGCCATTTCGAAGTCCGAATCATCTGATGGAAGATGTTCAGATGCGGGTCGAGAGTTTGCGCCGGTATCCGGTGAAATCAATGCTCGGCGAGGCCGTCGAGAGCTTGTTCGTCGACGAACGTGGAGCCGAAGGCGACCGACGGCTCGCACTCGTCGACACCGCGACCGGGCATGTGGCCAGCGCCAAACAGGCACGGCTATGGCGCGACCTGTTGAAGTGCACCGCCAATGGAGATCCCGGCCGGGTAAGCATCGGGCTGCCCGACGGTACAACGGTCGCCGCCGACGATCCTGACGTCAACGAGCTGCTCTCCCGGTTGTTGGGGCGGTCGGTCCGACTTGTCAGCCAGCGTCCGGAGGGTGCCACGGTAGAGCGTCCGGATCCGGAGAAGCTGCTCGAGCTTGGCTTGGACGCCGACGTTGCCGGCCGCATCCTGGAGATCGGTCTGGGGACGCCGGGAGGTTCGTTTACCGACGATGCTCCACTGCACGCGATCACCACCGCCACGCTGGAACACATCGGCGTCGAGGCCCAGCGCTACCGGCCGAATATCGTGATCGCGACACCCGCCGACTGCCCCCCGTACGTCGAAAACGATTGGGTTGACCGGGAATTGGGCATCGGCAAGGTGCGGCTGCGCGGCCTGGAACTCACCCCACGCTGCGTCGTGCCGACGCTCGAACACGGACCGCTACCGAAATCGCCACAGGCGCTGCGCATACCCGCCGCCGAGAATCGTCGGGAAGCGGGCACGTGCGGAGTGGCGGCGTGCGCCGGGATCTATTTCCAGGCGACCAGTGATGGTGTGATCCGGGTCGGCGACCAGGTCACCTTCGACCCGTAGCCGGCCAGGCGACTAGTTACCGAAGCCGCTGGGCGCGTGCACCACCGTTGCGGGCCCGACCGGGCCCGCGTCGAGTCGGCTGGCGGCAAACGACGCGCCCTTGTCGATCATGGTGCCGTCGTTGGCGTAGGTGTCATGGGCGGCGAAGTTCATGCCGTCCGAACACACCGGGTCCTCGTCCGCGCATACCTTGATCGTCTTGGCCTGATAGGTCGGTCCGATGACGACCTGCGGTTGGCCGAGGAAGTTCATGGCCCGGGTGTTGGGTGTTCCGAAGAGCACCACCGCGGCGACGTGGTCGGCGATCTCGGGGGCCAGTGGCTTGGGCACGGTCGCGGGGTCGTACCCGTCGGGCACTGTCGCCGAGGTGACGAAGCCCATCACGGCTGCGCCCTGCGAGAAGCCGCTGAGCACCATCTTCGTCTTGGGGCAGCTGCCCGCCATCGACACGACGTGCGCGCCCGCATCGCGGATGCCATCGAGCCCGGTGGACCACTCATCGCTGGCGGGGTAGTTCACCGCATAGACGTCGACCGACTTGCCACCCTCGCGCCCGCGCAGATTGTCGACGAACGCTTGCCCCGTCGGGCCGACCCCTGGGGGCTCACCGGTACCTCGAGCGAACACCACCTGAACGTCCGGACATGGTTCGGCCGACGCCCAGGGGACGGGGGAGAAGAGGACAGAGGCACCAAGGCTCAAAGCTACTGCGGCCGCGGGGCCCACGAAACGGATGACGTAACCGGCGATCATGCCAAATAAAATGCCCATCGAAGCCGCTCACCAAACGGGTGATATTCGACACGCGTTCGTAGCAAACCCACCGAGGACAACTGGAGCGGCGCGTTTGCGTGGTGGACGGCGAACGGCCACAGTCGATTTCACGCTGTGACAATGCGCGTAGCCAGCTGCTATCGGAACAGGCCGAACCTAGCGCGCGCCGTCGGCGCGAAGCCGGCTCAACGCCATTTGATGCCGCAGCCTATGGACGGCCGCTGGTTCGAGTCGACCGGCCGCCCGGCCAGCACCGCGTCGACCGCCGCCCGGACGTCGGCGCCCGTCACCGGCAGGTCGTTTTTGGGGCGGGAGTCGTCGAGCTGACCGCGGTAGACGAGTCGGCGTTCGCCGTCGAACACGAACGTGTCCGGCGTGCATGCCGCGGAGAAGGAGCGGGCGACGTCTTGCGTCTCGTCGTACAGGTACGGAAACGTCCAGCCGTGGCGGCGGGCCTCGGTGACCATCTCGTCGGGGCCATCCTGCGGGTAAGTGACGACGTCATTGCTGGAAATCCCGACCATTGCGACACCTTGCTCGGCGAGGTCTCTACCCAGTGCGGCCAGTCCGGGCGCGACATGCTGGACATACGGGCAGTGGTTGCAGATGAAGGTGACCACCAGCGCCGGACCGGCGAGCTCGTCGAGGCTGACTTGGGCGCCGGTTGCCGGGTCGGGCAACGTGAACAGCGGTGCGGGCGTGCCGAGGGCGAGCATTGTTGACTCGATAGCCATGCCCGCCAGACTAGTCCGCGGCGACCCGGCGACCACCCCCGATCACGGGTGCGGCAGGCTGCATCTCGTGTGGCCAGAGTTAGCCGCGTTGCAATCCGGGGTACCAGTCCGAAACATGGGGTGGGTGATTTCGCACGCCGTCGCGATCATCTCGGGGTTACTCGCCGCGTTTTGGGCAGCCGTCGGCATCGTGGTTCGACAACGAGTCGCCCAACGCGTTCCAGCTGACGGGGACGTATCCGGACCGACGGTGACGAGCGTGGTTCGCCAACCGTTGTGGTGGGCCGGGATTCTCGCCGCCATCGCCGGTTTCGTGTTTCAGGCCCTGGCGCTGGCCAACGGATCCCTGCTGCTCGTGCAGCCGCTGCTGGTGTCGTCGCTGCTGTTTGCCCTGCCATTGAGTGCGAGGCTTTGCCATCAGCGCATCACCCCGGCCGAATGGGCGTGGGCGATCGTGTTGACCGTCGCACTGGCCGCGTTCGTGCTGGTCGGTCAGCCCCGCGAGGGCCATCACCGTTCGCCGATACCGTCGTGGACCATGGCGCTGGCGCTCACCGCGCCGCTGGTCATCGTGTGCCTCGTCGCGGCGCGGCGCACCCACGGCCGCACGCGCGCCATGCTGCTGGCGATCGCGGTGGCGGTGCTGCTCGGCATGGTCGCCGTCTTGACGAAGATCTGCACGCACCGCTACGCCATGGGCGGGTGGCACGGACTGCTCACCGTCCCGGCCCCGTACCTGCTCGTCGTGCTGGCGATGGCGGTAACGATGGTGCAAAGTTCCGCCTTTCACGCCGGCGCATTACAGGCCTCGGTGCCGCTGATGCTGGTGGGTGAACCCGTCGTCGCGGTGGTGCTCGGGGTCGTCGTGCTCGGCGAACACCTCGCGGTGCGAGGATCGGCAGCCATCGGCCTGCTCGTCGCCATCGTCGCAATGGTGGCATCCACCGTTGCGCTGGCGCGCGACACGGCACCCGGCGCGGGCCATCCGGCCACGAAAGATGTTGGGACACCGCGTCCCAACGAAGAAGATGGCGTGATCCTCAAGTAGTCAGCGCGGCTGCTTGAGGGCGGCCTCTTCCAGGAAATCGACAGCGCGCGAAAGACTTTCGGCAGGTTTGGTCATCAACGCGGCAACCTCGCGGGCCCGAGTCGCGCATTCTGGGGTGAGGATTCCCTGCAGGTCCGCGGTCACCGAATCCAGGGTACTTTCCATAAAGCCCCGTCCGGAGCCAACTTTCAGCTCCGCGACCCCTTCCGCCCAGACCGGCTGATCAAGCCAGAACCACAGGATCAACGTGGGGATTCCGGCCCGCAGGCCCGCGGCCGTCGCGCCGGCGCCGCCATGGTGGACGACGGCACGGCAGACCGGAAAGACGGCCGCATGGTTCACCCCGGCCACGATTTTCACGTGCTCGGCGTCCGGAGCGCCGGCAACGTCATTCGGGCCGGTGCAAATCAACGCCCGCTCGCCCAGCCGCGCGCAGGCCGCGCTGATCACCGCGATCGTCTCCACGGGAGATGCGAGCGGGGTGCTACCGAAGCCGAAGTAGATCGGCGGCGTGCCGTCGGCGATCCAGGACAACACCTCGTCGTCGGCATCGCTCGGCAGCCCCAGCGTCAGCGCACCGACGAACAAAGGCGAAGGATCCGAGTCCAGCCACTCGGCCGCCGGTCCCGGCAAGCAGATCTCGTCATAGGCCTGGATTTCGAGCGTGGGCCGCACCGAATCCCCGGCGACCTCCGGCAAGCCGAGCGCGGGGCGTTGGGCGTCGTCGGTCTCCTTGGTGATCTGCGGACCGAGTGCGCCGGACGCCAGAATCCGCGCCGGGAAGTAGTGCAGCGCACCGAGCGGAATGTCGTAATACTCAGCGACATTGGCGGCCAGGCCCTGCTCGTTGAAGGCTGCGACCAGCAGGTCGGCTCCGTCTGCCAACGACGTCAGCGCCGCACTCTTTTCGGCCTTGATCTCGTTGACATGCTGGGCGATCTCGGCCCACATGGTGACCGGGTTCGAGATCTTGCCGACGAAAGCCGCGGCGAAGTCCAGTTGTTCTCGCGAGTCCCGGCCGTACGCGACCGCGGGCAACCCCGCGGATTCGACGAAGGCCACCATGTTGGGCGCGACGGCCATCTGCACGTCGTGGCCGCGTCGCATCAACTCCCGGCCGACGGCGGCCAGGGGCTCGACATCGCCGCGACTTCCATAGCCGGCCAGCACGCATTTCATCGGCGGAACCTGCCTGTCCCGAGCACCGGATGTGGTCTGTTGGTGGCGAACCGCCGCGCGGCTCTGCGCGGCGGACCGTCAGCGGATTCGGTTGGCCGCGAACGTGGCGGCCTGGTTGGTCATCCCCAACTGAATATACGAAACGTGCGCCATGATGTTCCCGCCCGCGGAGCAGATCGGATCGTCTTGCGCGCACAGGCTGATGGTCTTGGCGGTGTATATCGGGTTGATCGTCGGCAACGGCTGGCCGCCCCACAGCGCACTCGAGAATTGACTGGTCGGTTCGCCGAAGAGGGCGACTGCGGCGACATGGTCAGCCACCGTGGGCGGCATCGCCTGAGTGGCCAGGTCGATCACCGTCGAGCCCTGGGAGTACCCGCCGAGCACGAGCTTCGTCTTGGGGCAGTTGGCGACGGTGCCCTGGATGTGACCGCTCGCATCGTCAGCGCCGGCAGGTGCGCTGGCGTGGTAATCGTCGTTGGCCGGGTAGTTGACCGCGTAGACCCCGACCGACTTCCCGCCGACCTGTGAGGTCAGCGAGTCGACGAATGCCTGCCCGATGTTGCCGAGGCCGGGCTCCTGATGGGTACCGCGAGCGAACACCACCTCGACGTCGGAGCAGGGATCAGCCGACGCGGAGGGGGAGATCGGCGCGCCGACCAGCGCCCACGCCATCGCTGCCGCGACACCAACAATTCGAACAACCCTGAGTGCGCTCATTCCCAAATGCTGACATACCGACCGAGACGGCCGTACCGGCGGCTCGATTTACCCGGGTACGGGCGGGCGACGGCGGCACCTATCAAAATGAGGTGCTTGCCGGTGGGAAGGAACTGCATGTTGGCTCAGTTTGAGCGAAGGTAACCCGGCGACGCCGTAACGATCCGTCCTGGGGGTTTTGAAAGGCTAGGAAGCGTGACCGACTCGACGAGCGGGACGAAGGCCGCTGCGACATCCGCAGCCGCGTCGCGTCCGGTGCGAATAGGCGTCCAGCTGTGGGCGGGCGGGACACCGGACTACCGGACGTGGCGGCAGGCGGTGCTGCACGCCGAAGAACTCGGGGCCGACGCCATCTTCGGCTACGACCACTTTCACAAGCCCTTCGTCGACATCGTCGACGGCACCCCGCAACTCCAGGATGAACAACCGGAGGTCAACAACTTCGAAGCGTGGACTGCCCTGGCGTCGTGGGGGGAGATCACCAGTCGAGCCGAGATCGGACTGCTCGTTAGTGGGATGCCGTATCGCAACCCCGACCTGGTTGCGGACATGGCACGCACCGTCGATCACATCAGTGGAGGGCGATTGATCCTGGGCCTCGGGGCCGGCTGGTATCCGCACGACTTCATCGCCTACGGATACGAGTACGGCACCGTGAGATCGAGGATGGACCAGTTCGACGCGGGCTTGGAGCGCATCGAATATCGGCTCAACCATTTGACTCCCAGCCCGTTGCGTCAGATCCCGATCCTGATCGGAGGAGGCGGTGAGCGGCGCACCCTTCCGGCCGCGGCGCGGCACGCCCACATCTGGCACAGCTTCGAACCGATCGACGAATTCCGCCGCAAAAACGAACTCCTCAAGCAACTCGCCACCGACGCCGGGCGCGACGAGGCCGGCATCGAACGCGCGATGGCGTGGACCGACGCCAAGGCGGCCGACGCCTTCCTCGACGAGGGCGTCACGCTTTTCACCACTGAAATCCACCCCGACGACAACGGGTATGACTTTTCGGAGCTGGAGACGATGCTCGCCTGGCGAAAGCAATAGGCGGCCCGCGCAGCGCAGAGATCACCGGGCGCCCGCTACCGATCGGAGATGAACATCTGATCTTCGCAAAATTGATCCGGCGGCAGCGGCTGCGGAGACAGCGCGACAGTGGAAGTATCACGGGCGTGGCCGATAAGAAACCGCAGACGATCTCTTACCCGGCGCCGGAATCACGTCCGCGCCGCCACGACTACGACCCGCTCGACCCTCATGTCATCGTCCTGTTCGGCGCCACGGGGGACCTGGCCAAGCGCAAGCTGATTTCCGGCCTGGCGTATTTGGATCAATCCGAGCTGGCGCCGGACATCCAGGTCGTCGCGACATCGCTGGAAGAGCTGAGCGACGACGAGTTCCGGGACATCGCCAAGAACGCGATCGACTCGTACGGCACCCACAAACTCACACCCGAACAGTGGGCCGACTTCTCGAAAATAGTCACCTATGTCCCGCAGGGTGCCGGACCCACCGCACTGGCCAATGCGGTCGCGCAGGCCGAAGCAAACCTGGGCCCGAAAGTGCGCCGGCTGCACTACCTGTCGGTCCCGCCGAAAGCGGCGCGCGACGTCATCACCACGCTGCGCGAGGCGAACCTCGTCGAGCGCTCCCGGGTGGTGATGGAAAAGCCGTTCGGCACCAACTTGGCCAGCGCTGTCGCGCTCAACGACTTCCTGCACGAAACGTTCGACGAAGCCCAGATTTTCCGCATCGACCACTTCTTGGGCAAGGAAGCCGCCCAGAACATCCTGGCGTTCCGCTTCGCCAACGGTCTGTTCGAGCCGATCTGGAACCGCAACTTCATCGACCACATCCAGATCGACATCCCCGAAACCCTGGGTCTGGATCAGCGGGCGAATTTCTACGAAAGCACCGGCGCCTACAAGGACATGGTGGTGACCCACCTGTTCCAGGTGATGGCCTTCGTGGTGATGGAACCCCCGACCGCCCTCGAGCCGTATGCCATCAGCGAAGAGAAGAACAAAGTGTTCCGCTCGATGCTGCCGGTCAAATGTTCGGACGTGGTGCGCGGCCAATACGACGGGTATCGCGGGGAACCCGGTGTGGCAAGAGATTCCGACACCGAGACGTTCATCGCGCTCAAGGTCGGGATCGACAACTGGCGCTGGGCAGGTGTGCCGATCTATCTGCGCACCGGCAAGAAGATGGCCCAGGGCATCCGCATCATTTCGATCGCGTTCAAAGAGGCCCCACGCAGCATGTTCCCGGCCGGGTCGGGCGTGGGGACCCAGGGGCCCGATCACCTCACGTTCGACCTCGCCGACAACTCGAAGGTCTCGCTGTCCTTCTACGGCAAGCGGCCCGGCCCCGGGATGAAGCTCGACAAATTATCGATGCAGTTCTCCTCGCGGGAGATCGACACCGCGGACCAGACGCTCGAGGCCTACGAGCGGCTGATTCTCGATGCGATGCGCGGCGACCACACGCTGTTCACCACCGCCGAGGGCATCGAATCACTATGGGCGCGTTCGCAGGCACTGCTCGACGACCCGCCACCGGCCAAGGTGTACCCGCCCAGCACCTGGGGCCCCAACGCGATTCATCAACTGATCGCTCCCAATGCGTGGCGGTTGCCGTTCGAGCGGGGCTGGCGCGAAAACAAAAGCTAGTCACGCGAGCACGGGTCACACCACCATCCACGACAACACCGAGGCTTGCAGTCCTGACAGGACGCAAATGAAAGCCAGGAACACCACGCTCCACAACACGACCCGGCGGAAAATATCGCCTTCTTTTCCGTGCATTTCGACCGCCGCCGCGGCAATGGCGAGGTTCTGCGGCGAGATCATCTTGCCCAGCACACCACCGCTGCTATTGCCCGCGGCCATCAGCAGCGGGGAGAGCCCCGCCTTGGCCGCCGCGGTCACCTGCAGGGCACCGAACAGGGAGTTCGACGAGGTATCGGACCCGGTCACCGCCACACCGAGCCAGCCCAGAATGGGGGACAACAGCGCGAAAGCGCCGCCCGCCCCGGCCATCCACGTTCCGAGAGTGATGGTCTGACCGGAGGCGTTCATCACGAAAGCCAGTGCCAGAACTGCCATTACGGTGATGATGGCCCAGCGGAGCTGATACAGCGTCGCCCCGTAAGCCTTGATCGCGCCGGCCACCGACAGGCGCAGCACCGCCATGGCCACGATGCCCGCCACGAGCATCTGGGTGCCCGGCGTGGTCAGCAGATTGAAGGTGAAGTTCGGAAGGGCCGAGGGATTGCCCTTGGTGGTGAGCAAGTGCAGTCCCGGCCAGTGCACGGTGTAGGTCGCGGTGTCGAGACACTTCTTCACCGCCGGGAGCTGGCAGATCACGAAGATGGCGATGATGATCGCGTAGGGCGCGTAGGCCCGGACGACTTCGGCGCGTGATTCGGGCCGTCCGAGCTTCGGGTCGAATTCGGGGGACGGGGTGTCCGCGGCACCGACCGCCACCACCGCGGCGCGCGGTGCCGACTGCGGACGCGTGACGCGCAGCAGCAGTACCACGGCACCGGCGGAGAGCAGCGAGGCCACCACATCGGCCAACGGCACCGACACGTAGTTCGAGGTGGCAAATTGCCCGACGCCGAAAACCACGCCGGCGGTGATCGCCGCGGGCCAGGTCTCCCGAACTCCGCGGCGGCCGTCGGCGATGGCCACCAGGGCCAGCGGGACGAAGACGGCCATGATCGGGGTTTGACGCCCGACCATCGCGCCGAGCGCGTCGCTCGATAATCCGGATACCTTGCCGAGCGTGATGATGGGTGTGGCCATCGCCCCGAAGGCGACCGGCGCGGTGTTGGCGACCAGCGCGAGCACGGCAGCCTTGAGCGGCTTGAAGCCCAGGGCGAGCAGCATCACCGAGGTGACCGCCACCGGTGCACCGAATCCGGCCAAGGCTTCGAGCAGCGCGCCGAACGAAAACGCGATGATGATCGCCTGGATGCGGTGATCGTCGCTGACGCTTGCGAAACTGCGCCGCAGCACATCGAAATGTCCTGTCTGCACGGTCATCTGGTAAACCCAGATCGCGTTGATCACGATCCACAGGATCGGGAAGAACCCGAAGACGGCGCCCTCGCCACCCGCCAACATGGCCTGACCAATTGGCATGCGGTACACCGCAACTGCGATCGCGATCGCCACGCCCAGCGATAGCAGTGAAGCCACCCAGGCCCGCAAACGCAGGACGCCAAGCAACACAAAGAGCATCGCCAGCGGCACGGCCGCCACGAGTGAGCTCAAACCCAGGGAGTGAGCAAGGGGGTCGAGGATTTGACGATACATATTGGCACCGTATGGATCGCGAACGCGCCTATGTCACGGATAAATCTGCTGACAACCACGAATGTCCACCGCAGATTTGGAGAACTATTAAATCAACCAGTTTATTTAGGCGTAGAGTCACCACCAGCTTGCACACAGGCAGCCTGCGGCTGCATTCGACGAGACCGGTGACTAGCAAAGGAAGAGAAGATGCCACCAGGCGTTGCCGCAAAGAATGACACCGAGCAACTCGTGCTCGACTTCATCCATGCCTTCTACGGGCAGACCATCGACATCGACGCGGCGACCGCCCTGATGGCGGAGGACTTCATCTGGCAGCTCCATGTGCCGCTCTCACCCGTGATCGTCGGACGCGACGCCGCACGGGCCGAGCTGGAAAAGCACAACAGCCTCTCGACGGGAATGATCGAGGGCAGCGAAATCCGCACCATTGTCTCGACCGGTGACACCGTCATCGTCGAACGAATCGACGTGAATGCGTTGGGTGGTCAGCCGGTCACGTTCCATGTCATCGCGGTCTTCGAAGTCCGAGACGGTGCGCTTACCCATTGGCGTGAGTATTGGGACACCAGCCACGTCGCAAAGCAGATCGGTATCGAAGCCGCCCACATGTTCGACGCGCTCGCTTAGTCGGCGGCCACGTCGCGGGAGCGCTTGTTGGCATACATGTGCTCGTCCGCGAGGCGCATCACATCCTGCTCGCCGGAAGCGATCCCGGCGCTGAAGCTGACTGGTTCACCGATTTCGGCCCAGCGATGGCGGAGCCGATCGAGGACCTGCTCGGCCTCGGTGCGGTCGGCACCGACGAGCATCAGGAGGAACTCGTCGCCGCCGATACGGAAGGCGACGTCCTCGTTGCGGATCGACCATCGGATCGCGTCAGCGAAGGCGATCAAGAGCTCGTCACCGGCCTCATGGCCGTGGCCGTCGTTGTAACGCTTGAAGTTATCGAGGTCGATCAGCACCACGGCCGACCCGTTGGCATGCGCCGACAGCTGCGGTCCGAGCGTGCTCCGATTCAGCAATTGGGTGAGCGCGTCGGTATGCGCGATCTTGCGGAGCAGCGCGCTTTGCTCCTCGAGTTGCGAGATGAGCCACGCCGGGACCTCCGCGACGATCACCCACATCGCCGCGGCCAACACGACGGTGGTCAACGAACCGGGGAGAGCCTTACTGCCGCCAACGACGAACGCCGCAACGCCGAGCGGCACAAAGGCGAGCGAGCGCCAGCGCGAGCACGTCAGGCCGATGTAACCGAACGTGACCGTGATGATGCCGGGCAGGTTCTGGGTCGCGGCGGGCGCAACGGCGCCAACCAGAACCGTCGCGAGCAGCGACGCCACCGGCCACCCGAACAGCAGGGCGCGCCGCTCTTGCCAACCTCGCCACCGGCCGACGAACGCGACGACCACCGCAATGACGACGGCACCGCACAGAACCCAAACGAACCGATGGCTAAACCCAGCACCGTAGAAGTGCCCTGCCCCGGCATAGAGGGCGAGCATCGACAGATACGCCGTCAGCCCGATCCCATGCCAAACCCTTGTTGTCGGTCGGGGTTCGGCACGCCATGGCACCTGCTCAGAATAAGGGCACGTAGGAGCCCTTTCGTTTCCGGTATGAACAGCCGTATAACAGCGGGGCTGCGCCAGCGAATACATGACCAACACCTGCTCGATCCGACGGCGGTCGAGAACGTGGGCAAATAAGGTTGGCGCGACGGTAGAACGGTCCCGATTGCTCGAAAGCCATTCCCTCGGAATGGTTTTCAGCGCATCCGCCCCACGCCAGGCCGGACGGTGAGGAGCTCACGAATGCACGCAGCCATCAGGTCGCAGCTGCGTGATTCGCTGCACCGGCAGGCATCCGCGCACCAGTGGGAACGTCTAATCGCCGAATACGGCACGCCACTGTTGGTCCTTGATCCCCAGCGGGTGGTGGCGCAGTACCGACTCCTGAGCACGGACTTGCGCGGATTCGGTCTGCACTACGCGGTGAAGGCGCTGCCGCACCCGACGGTCGTGACCGCCCTGGCTGACTGTGGCGGCGGCTTCGACGTCGCCAGCAGCGGCGAGATCGACGTGCTTCGCGGCTTAGGACTGCCGATGAATCGTTGTATTCACACGCATCCGATCAAGAAGCCTGCCGAGATTGACTACGCGTACCGAGCAGGCATCCGCACCTTTGTCGTCGACAATCCACTGGAGGCGCAGAAATTCATCGGCCGACCGGCCGACATCGACGTTTTGGTGCGGCTGTCATTCCCCAATCCGTCTGCCAAATGCGATCTTTCGAGCAAATTCGGTGTCACCGCCGCCCACGCCGACGCGGTGGTCAAGCAGTTGATCGCCGCCGGCGTCAGGTTCGGCGGCTTCAGCTTCCATGTCGGTAGCCAAGCGACGTCGGCCGAGCCGTACGGAAGGGCGGTGCGGGCGACGCTTGAGCTGGTCGACCATGTGCGCCGAACTTTGGGTGTCGACGCCCGGATTATCGACATCGGCGGCGGGTTTCCGGTCACCTACCGCGAGCCCGTACCGTCGATGGGCGCCATCTCCTCGGCCATCGATGAGGCATTCGGATCGCGCCGCTCGGAGTTCACCCTGCTCGCCGAACCGGGGCGGTTCTTGGTGGCCGAATGCATGACCCTGCTGACAAGTGTCGTCGGCACGTCGGCACGTGAGGGTCAACTGTGGCACTACCTCGACGATGGTGTGTACGGGAGCTACTCAAGCGCGGTGTCCGATGTGGAACCACCCATACTTGCGCTCCGCGAACTCGGCGAACACGTGTCGTTCTCGCATCAACCCGTCACCCTGGGCGGACCCACGTGCGACTGTGTCGATGTGGTCGCCTGCGACTATCCAATGCCGCAGTTGGCAGTGGGGGATGTGGTGGTCAGCCCGATGATGGGCGCCTACACGATGGTCTCGGCGTCGGGATTCAACGGCATCGCGGCCACGCCCGTCGTGCTGGCGCAGCGCAGTTCGAACTACGCGGAGATCGAGGCCGCCAACCTGATTCGTCAGTTGCCGGGGAAGGCGTTGACACCCATCACGAGCGCGGCAGTACCGCCGTAGAGGTATCCGACCTCGACCGCCTCGGTAATTTCAGCTTCCGAGGCGCCCGCGGCGCGAGCGCTGTCGGCGAGCGACCTGACACCATCGGGATGCGCGGCGATCGTGTCGGTGATCATCCCCATCAGCAGCTTGTACTTGGCTGGAATCGCACCGTCTTTGAGGATCCGCTCCCGCATCCCTTGATACGAGGCGGCAAATTGTGGGTCGCGTTGTTGCACCGCTGCAACCCATGGCGGACTGCCCGACGGCGCTTGCGGAGCCGGCGCGGGACCGGCACAGCCGCTCGGAGGCACCAGCGCCGGGGCGACATCGCCGCACCCGTCGGCGCTACTGCGCGGCGCGATGGATGGGGTTCCACTGATGATCAGCGCGGCGGCTGCTGCGACCGCGCACATCTTGAATCTATTCCTCATGGGGGCACGGTACGCCCGCGCCGTCACCGCAGCAAGCGAAAGTTATTGTGGCACTTAGCATACCATCGTTCAAGCGGCGCTCAGTACGAACGACGTGCCCACGGCGTTGGGCACGAAGGCGTCCGGTAGCGACGTGGCGAACCGGAGCTGGGCACGCCATCCCGTGCAGTGCGCCGGGACGACGAGGCCGGGGGACAACTCGACGAGCGCGTCGACGGTGGGTTCGATGATCGGCTCGAAGCCGGGACCGGTCAGGTGAAAGCCGCCGAGCAGGCCGTGCAACCGGTCGACACCGGTGAGCCGCATCGCGTGGCGCGCAATGTTGATCGCCCCGCCGTGGCCACACCCGGTCAATACGACCAGCCCGAGCCCGCGCACGTGAACGACGAGCGCCTGGTCGTCCAGGATCTGGGGATCCGGCTCCCAGTGACCGTCGCGATACGCCTCGTGGAATTGCATCCCGGTCTCGAAATCGGTTGTGCGGTCGATCTCGCCGGTGATCAGCACGCTCCCGTCAAGCAGGATTGAGGGCTGGCGCCGCTCGATCACCTCGAAGCCCTCGTTCTGCAGCGAGGTCCGGCTCAGCGTCGGAAGTTCCCACCCCGGCCGCCCCGGAACCGCAATCCGGCGTTGACTCCAGACCAGCGGGTGCACGGTCAACGGCAGCCCGGTGCGGCCGCGCAGGCGCGACAGGCCGGCAAAGCCGCCGGCATGGTCGAAGTGGCCGTGGCTGAGAACGACGGCCTCGATATCGGCAACGTCCACGCCCAGGCGCTCCATGTTGGTCGCCATGCCGTCGGGGGAGATGCCGGTATCGAACAGCAGCGTGTGTGACCGATCGCCCCGGCGGACCGTGACCAGCGCCGAGAATCCGTGCTCGGCAAGCATTCCGGGGACAGTAGTGCCGCCACCGAACTGGGCCGCCTGCACTGCGGGCGTACGCGTCATGGGCATTCGCTGCGCGGGGCCCATGTCCGTCAACAGCCCGTCGTAGCTGTTGTCGACCAGAGTCGTGATCACCAGCTCGTCTACCGGCTCTAGCGCGATCGGGTCGACCGCCGGGCCCTCGACGACGCGGGGCGCTGCCCCGCCAACATCATTCCCACCACCGCCACACATAGTCGCCAGCCTAGGCACGTGGTGAGCCATGGCGCCATCCCGCCGACCTGGTTGGTCGGAAGGTGTCCAGAGAACCGCGTTTTTCGGCTTGAGCACGAGCGGATCGAAACCAACTGCATTGCAACAGAACAGCTCGCGCCGATACCAACGTCCGCTATGCGGTCGCCACCAAGGCCGAGTCGTAGCGATCAAATCTGTTGAGCGACTGGATGTCCGGGATGTGGTTAGCTCCTCGAGCCAGTACCTCGCGATGACGGGACACTCGCCACACTCACGGCGAGCCTGACTCAGCCTGCGCGGCCCCTCGGTTCAGCCGGCGGCGCTGAGGATTTTGATCGCGAAGATGAGCGAGTCGCCCGGCCGGATTCCGGCGCTGGGCTGACCGTCGGGGTACCCATCCGCGGGGACCATCGCGACGGCGACCGTAGACCCGACCTTTTGTCCGGCTATGGCCTTCTGGAAGCCGGGCACCACTCCAGTAAGCGGGAAGTCGACCGGGGCACCCCGGTCGTAGCTGCTGTCGAACACGGATCCGTCGCGTCCGTTGACACCCATGTAGCAGACGGAAACCTTGGCAGTGGCTGAGACCACCGGCCCGTCTCCCGCGTGCAGCGTATGCACCTGGGTCTGGTTCACGCTGAACGGTGCCGTCACGGTCACGCGCGGGGCGGTCGTATCGGTGGATCCGATGACGGCGATGCTGCCGGTGGTCCCGGAAAGCGTCCAATCAGGTGTTCCACCGGCCGGCGCTGCGGCGGTTGGGCACGAGCCGGCCGCGGTTGCCGTACCCGTTCCAGCGAGCATCAGAACGGTTGCCGCGACACAGGCCGCAAACACGATCGAGGAGTACACCCGGAGACAGTTCACGGGCGTCACGCTACAGCCACCCGCTTTTGCTAGGTCGCGGACCCGCGGTCGCCGCTCGTTTGCCCGACCGGAGGTCTCAGTTGGCTGCGACAGGCGGGCCGGTATTGCTGCGTCGCGGTCGCGAGTAATGACCGGCCGAGTTGAGGAACTCGTATCCCGCACGTTGAACGATGACGATCCAGAGTGTGAGATAGGCTTCAGCACAAGGAGTTACAGCTTGATGAGCGCTTGGTGGCCGACATCTGGCATCGGGGGAGTGAACCCCTATCCGACAGCGCATCGTCAATAGCGGAGCCGCCTTGCCCGCCGTTCGCTATTCTCCTTATTTGTGCTGCTTTGCCCACACGGGCGCCCTTGCTAACGCCAAAAGAACGGACGGGAATCGAATGCCCTCACTCCGCTGGCTCGCCAGACTCACGATCCCCATGATGGCCGGCGCCGCGCTGGTTGGTAGCGCCGCGACAGCGACTGCCACCACGGCCCAGGATGAGGCATACCTCGCCCAATTGCGTGCCGTCGGCCTCACCTGGCCGCCGCAGACGGAAGAGGCGCTCATCGGGGAGGCGCACCTCATCTGCTACGACCTGGTGTGGGGTTGGTCGCCGCAACAGATTGCCGACGAAGTTCACCAACACTTGGACAAGCGGAGCGTGACGTTGCCGGATGTCGGAACGATGGTCAACGCCGCACACTCAATCTATTGCCCCGGCAACGTGTGTGACGCGCCTTCGCTTTGCACCTGACTGGGGAATCAGGCCGTAGCTGACCCCGGACCGCTCAGACGATTGGCCGCCACGCGCCGAGGACAGCGGACCGGTACCAGCCCTGCCGATTTCGAATCTGAACCCCGATGACATTCTGGGCATTGACTCGGCTGTCGATGACGTGTTGGTCGTCGATGTAGATGACCACATGCGAGGCTTGGCTCTCGCTTCCGTTGGGATGCAAATAAATTAGGTCGCCGGGCGCGAAGGGCCCTGCTTTGGGGATGCGAGTGCCCATCGGACCCGCGTTGCCGTCGTATTGCTGGTGGACATCGCCGTTGAACTTGATGCCCAAACCGTAGTCGTAGACCCACGCGGTGAAATTGGAGCAATCCAGGCCTCGTCCGGAACTCCATGCAACCGACTCATGCGGGGTGTCAGTATCTGGATTCTCCTCGGCGCCACCGGCATGCGTCGAGGCTGGTGGGTCCCAGCCGGGGATGTGATGGTGACGGTATTGCAGTCCCAGCGCGTTGTCGGGTGCGTAGATGTAGCGCATGGCCGCCGCGAGGATCCGTTCCCGCTTCCACGTGTTGGCATCACAACCGGCGCCCGGCGGGATGACCGGCGGAGGTAGGGCGTCCGCTGCGGGTCCCCAGCCCTGATTCAAGTAGTGGCCCTCGGCACTTGTGCGGTACCACTCGGAGGGAGGGACTGCGCTCTGCGGCAGGCCGTCACGGCTGGCGAAATCAGCCGTCAACGAGTCTCGGGTGCACGAAAAAGGGTAGGCATCACCGGTGCCACTCCGCGAGACTCCGACGGGACCGCCGGCTAGTACCGAACCAGCTACGCAGACCGCCAACAGAATCGGGACAGGAAACTTCATTCGATGCGTCAACCGCTCTCTGCTCAATCGGACGGGCTTGACCTCCATGCCCGAGCGGTTCGATGATGCATGCACCACGCGGCATACGCCACCAGGGGAGGCCCGTAGTGAGAAAGTCCGCTAGCAAACTTTCCGCCGTCGTCATGGTGGCGTTGGCACCAATGGCGGTCACGACGATCGCGACGCCCGCGGTGAGTTCGGCCGACTGCGCCGATGGCCAGTGGTGGGACCCGACGGGCAAGGTCTGCCGGCCGCTCGGTGTCGGGCCCCAACCGTTGGCATGTGACGCGGGGCAGTGGTGGGACCCGACGGCCAATTTGTGTCGTCCGCTGGGCGTCGGACCACAACCATTGGCATGCGACAACGGCTGGTGGTGGGATCCGGGCGCCAACACATGTCGTCCGCCACTGGTACCGCCCGGCTGATTCCGGCCGAGGTGGGGGATCGCGACTAATTCGCGACGTATCGCTCTAATGTCGCCAGCGACGCGGCGAGGTAGTCCGCCGGAAAGATGGGCATCGCGCCGACCCGCTCGCGGAAATCCTGCGTCGTACCGCTCCAGTCATAGGTGAGCGTGACGTCCGTGCCGTCGGCGTTTGGAGCGAGGTCGTACCGCCACGACCAACCGCCGGGGGTGTGGTTGCCGGTGTCATCAAGCACGCCCGGCATCCACCCGATGGCATGGTCTTCGTCGAATACGTTCACGAGGTTGTAGGTCATGTAGTGCCCGCCGGCCTGCTCGAGGTACA
Source organism: Mycobacterium sp. Aquia_213 (assembly GCF_026625985.1). Taxonomy (NCBI): domain Bacteria; kingdom Bacillati; phylum Actinomycetota; class Actinomycetes; order Mycobacteriales; family Mycobacteriaceae; genus Mycobacterium; species Mycobacterium sp. Aquia_213. The sequence continues at coordinate 2,660,867 of NZ_CP113116.1, read as the reverse complement.
TGTTCATCGCGAAGATCTGTCCGGTGCCGCTAATGGGTGCCGCATCCTTCGCGTCGCGCACCCAGTCGCCGGGCTCGGTGTTCTGGTGGCGAACGGGATCGGCAAGAACGGCGAAGATCTGTTCCGGCCTGGAGGCGATGGTGCGTGTGACGACGTAGCGTTCGGCGTCGGCGGTCATGACTTGTCCTTTGCTGTCGATTTATCCATTCAAAGGTATGACGAACGGCGCGCCAGAAATTCATCGGTGGACCGTCGCGCAGGCACATCGGTTGCCACGTCTGCCGCACCGGCGGTGGACTATGGTGTTGCTGAATTGCTGCCGTCGGGAGGTTTCCATGGAGGGGACCCCGTTCGGCCCGTACCGCCTCATCAATTTGCTCGGCCGAGGCGGCATGGGCGAGGTCTGGCGAGCATACGACACCGTCACCGATCGGATAGTCGCGCTGAAAGTGCTCGCGGCGCATTTTGCTGCGGACAGAACGTTTCAACAGCGATTCCGTCGCGAGGCCCACTCAGCGGCACGGTTGAACAACCCGCACGTGGTGCCAATTCACACCTACGGCGAGATCGACGGGCGGCTATTCGTCGACATGCGGCTGATTGACGGCCGCGACCTGGCGACCGTGCTGGCCTCCGGTGCGATGGCTCCCTCACGCGCGGTGCACATCGTCGAGCAGGTGGCCCACGCCGTGTATGCCGCGCACAAGATTGGATTGGTACATCGGGATATCAAGCCCTCCAACATCTTGCTCGATGAAAACGACTTTGCGTATCTGATCGATTTCGGGATCGCGCGGGTTCTGGGCGAGACCGGTTTGACGGGGACGGACGCGGTCGTCGGCACGCTGCGCTACATGGCACCGGAGCGCTTCCGGGTCGGTCAGGCCGATGCGCGCTCGGACATCTACGCGCTCGCCTGCGTGCTCTATGAGTGCTTGACGGGAGGCGCCCCATTTCCGGGTGACAGCATCGAGCAACAACTGGCAGGACATCTGTCGGAGCCGCCGCCGCGCCCGTCTGACTGCGGCGCGCCGCCGGCATTCGATGCGGTCATCGCCACTGGCATGGCCAAGGACCCTGCGCAGCGCTACGCCACCCCGGTGGATATGGCGCGCGCCGCGCGCGATGCGATCACGGTGCCGCTACATCGACCGGATCCGAGTGTGGAGTCACACCCCGCCAGTGCCACTGCCCCCACCCAAGTGGACTCATTCCCGAGCGAGCCAACGCAGCAAGCGCACACACCATTGCACCCCGACCCCCCGCAGAAGACGGCGGGGAACCGCAACCGCGCCAACCGGTCTCGGATTGTCGCCGGCGCAGTGATCGCGGTGGTGGTGGTGTTGGGGGGCGCGAGCCTTTACCTTCTGCGGACACACACATCCACGACTGGATCTACGCAGACGACGGGATCTGCGCCGGCCGCACCGCCGCCATCGGCACCCAGCGGGGGAGCCACGCCTAGTGCGGGGGTCACGGCAGTGCCGAGTGGTCCTCCTACGATCGCCACCTCGGTACGGGTCGGCAATGGCGCCTTCGGCGTCGCGGTCGACGCCGAAACACACACCGTCTATGTCGCGAACACCGGTTCCAACTCCGTGTCGCTGGTCGATACCGCCAGTCGCAAGGTCACAGCCACCGTCGCTGTGGGACTCCACCCGGTGGGTGTTGCCGTGGATCCGTCGACCCGGACCGTCTACGTCACCAACTTCGATGACTCGTCGGTTTCGGTCATCGACACCGCCAACGGCACGGTCATCGCCAGAATTGGTGTCGGTAGCCATCCGGGCGGAATAGCGGTCGACCCGGATGCCCGCATCGCCTATGCCACCAACGGTGATAACGCATCGGTGTCGGTCATCGACACGACGACGCATACCGTGACGGGGACGGTGCCGACCGGAAAAGGTCCCAGCCGCGTGGCCATCGATCGGACCGCTCACCGCTTGTTTGTCACCACTGCTGATCCGACGGTGACGGTTATCGATACCACGAACCGAACCGTCATCGGTTCTGTCGCGCTTCGCGTCCACCCGGCCGGTATCGCCATCGATTCCGCATCGCACACCGCCTATATCGCCAGCGGCGATGATGCATCGGTGTCGTTCGTCGACACGATCAGCCTCGGCGTCACCGCTAGTGTGCCCGTAGGGCAACGCCCCGCAGGTGTCGCAGTGGACCCGCCGACGAACACCGCCTACGTGGCCAACTACAGCGGCGCGTCCGTATCGGTGGTCGACACCACGAGGCGCATCGTCACCGGAATCCTTGCCGTCGGTAACAATCCGCTCGCCATCGCCGTCGACCCGACTACGCACTTCGCCTACGTCACCAGCGATCTGAACCATGGCTCGTTGACAGTGATCGAACGCTGACGCTGCGCCCGTAGAACGCCGATTCAGGTAGTGAACTACTCACGCTTATCGCATTGAGTCAGTACTACTTTTCCAGCAGGCGCCAACGACGGCGCACAACAAAGAGACTGGGGGACCGATATGCCCGTACGTTGGCAAGTAGACGGCAATTGGACCATCGCAGCGAATTCTATTCAGTACTGGAACTGGAACTTCTTCACGGACCCAGGTCCGAACGGCGGACCAAACCAAGGTCCAATCGTGTTCCGGGCGATACCCAAGGGGAGATCCCAGGGCGGCAACAATACCGCCAGAAACGTCTTGGTCACATACGATTTCGCGATGTGTCGCGGCGGCCCGGGCGACGACCACGCACCCGAGGTGTTCTACGAATTCAAGGTCAGAAACGACAGCAGCATCGCCGTGCCGTTCCTACTCCAATTCGTCAAATTCAGCGACCTGCCGCTCAACACCTGAGTGAGGAAAACCATGAAAATCACTGTGCTCATTGATGATCGCTCGAACATAATCGGCACCGCCGGTAAACGGACCTCAACCAACCCCGAGGCGGGAACAGGTGGACCCATCGCTGGGCCCGGGCAGTCCGTCCGCGAAATCGAGCTGCCGAAAGAGCTTCTGGGCGTCGAGGACGTCATCGAGCTGTACCCCAAGCTACAAGAGCACCTCAAGAAGTGACGCTCAGCGTCCGTCAAGAGTCGGGCATGATCTCGACCGGATGATCGCTGAACGGCTCAATGACGACCGCTACTCGCTTCATCAGCTCGATTGAGCGGTTGGTGTCCATCACCGTCTTCACGTCACCTTCGAGGATCATGTACCCGGCGCGGCTAGATCGCTCATAGAACGCTTTCATCGATTCCACGCTGCGAAAAACCGGCACGTACCAAACACCGTCGCGTTCAAGCAAGAACGGCTTTTGTTTGCCGTCTTTGGTGTCGCCAAAAGGGGTGGAGTAGTAAACCTTGGCATCGGCGGGGGCTGTTTCGGGCTGCTTCTTCTTGAATAGGCCCACGGAAACTCCTCTTTGGCGGGCGCGGTTGGCTCTGACGACCTGGTGCGCCGCGTGGCCCGGAAGCTCCATGGTGCCAGACCGGTGAAAGTGGCGCCGACGTGTTGACGAGGCCGCGGGGATAGCTAGTTACGCGATAAGGTTCCAACCGGCAAACTAGTCTGCAAGGATATTGAACTTCAACGCCGCGGAGGGGGCGCGTTGTCGTTTCAGAGTCGCCGCCTGCATTTTGGGCTATCTGCCGTCGTCGTCGCCGCGGCAGCGTTCAACGCGCTCGCCCTGTGGGGAGTGGCGGTGGCGCGACGCGTGCAGTTTGCCCTCGAAGCATCGCTGTGTGTCGGCGCATTACTCGTTGGGCTCGTCGTCGTGGGCCGGGTTGCCGGCCTATCACGGTGGTGGCGAGTATCCCTGCTAGGGGCGATAGCGATCTTTCTGACCGCCGAGGGTGGCTCGCAGCTGGGCGGCGCCGGCCACCCCGGCGGAACCGCGCCGAAGCCTGCCGTCGTCGCCTACTTTGTCGCCGGCCTCTTGTTCGGCGTGGCGATGCTCCTGCTCGTGCGCGCCGGCAGTGGTCACGACGTCCGCACCCGGGTGCGAGCAGGGCGAGGGGTCACCACGACCGTTCTCGACGGACTGGTGACCGCGTTGGCGTTTTGCCATCTGGTGTACATCGCCCGCTTGGGTGCCATGGGCGGCGCCGCGCTGCCACGGTCGACTAATACCGCGGTCGTTTATGGGATCGCCGCTATTGAGCTCGTCACGGTGGTGGGCGCGGTTCTGCTGGCGATGTGGTGGCCGCCGTACCGGCCGGGCCGGGCGAACTACATGCTGCTTGCCGCCGCGGTGATCACCCTCACCTCCTCGGACAGGCTGCTCGCCTACCTTCGGAGCGTCGGTGTGACGGTGCTGGATCTGTGGGTCGGCATCGGATTCGTCATGGCTCCGCTGTTGATCGCGTGGAGCCTGCTCGTACTACCTCCGCGGCCCCGCCCTCACGACGACGACAACAACGAGGAGCCGACCAACTGGGCACAGCTGACGCTGCCCTACGTGGGTTTCATGGGCAGCACGGCCCTGCTCACTTTTCAAGTGCTGGTCGGACGGGGGATCGACGCACTATTCGCTAGCACCTACTTGGCGATGGCGTTGCTCGTCGCGACCCGCTACCTGGTGGCCATGCGGGTGCAGCGGATGCTGACCGAACAGATCGTCGACGCCAAGCGCCGCCTTGCCTATCAGGCTCACCACGACGCACTGACCGGCCTACCCAATCGATTGCTGTTGGCCCAACGGCTGGACGAAGCCATCCGCGGCGGCCTGTTCGTCTTGATCTTCGTCGACATCGACGACTTCAAAGACGTCAATGACCGTTTCGGGCATGCGGCCGGCGACGAGTTGCTGTGCGCGATCAGTGCGCGCCTACAGAGTTGCCTTGGCCCCGCCGACACACTGGCCCGCATCGGGGGAGACGAGTTCGCCATCCTCAGTGCCGGTGCTGTCGGCGCACCGGAGATGGTCGCCGACCAGCTCCGAATGGCTCTTCGAAGTCCGTTCTCGGTGCAAGGGACTTCGGTGCGGGTGCGTGCCAGCATGGGCCTGGTAAGTCCCGGTTCCGACGACGTTCCGCCGACCTCCGACGAGCTGCTCAGACAGGCCGACATCTCGATGTACACCGGCAAGCGGCTGGGCAAAGACACTGCCGTGGTGTACCGCCCGGCATTCAGTGTCTCGGAGGATTTTACGACTGCACTGCGACAAGCGAACGGCGCTGTCCCGCAAGGCTTTCAGCTCAAATATCAGCCCGTGGTGACCCTCCCAGACGGCACGCCGGTCGCCGTCGAGGCACTTGCCCGGTGGACGGCACCGAGCGGGATAAAGATTCCTCCCCAAACCTTCGTCTCGCTGGCTGAAGCCAACGGCATGGGGGCACGACTCGATGCCTTCGTGCTCGATCAGGCCTGTGCGCAGATCCAAGCCGCGGGCCTCGATCTGGATCTTCACGTCAACATCGGTGCCGCGCGGCTGGGCAGCGTTGATTTCGAACGCACCGTCAGCCGCACACTCGCACGGCACGGGCTGTCGCCACATCGACTCGTCCTGGAGATCACCGAGACGCTCCCCATCGTTGATCTCGCCGAGGGAGCGGCCGCCATCAGACGGTTGAACGAACTAGGCATCGGACTGGCGTTGGACGATTTCGGCACGGGTTACAACTCGTTGACCTACCTGCACGAGCTGCCCGTCCAAATCGTCAAGCTCGACCGTGGCCTCGCGGCGGGCGTCGAGCCGGGTCGAAACCTCACGCTGTACCGGTCGGTCATCGGCTTGTGCGAAGCGCTGGGACTCAAGGTGATCGCCGAAGGTATCGAAACCTCAGAGCAGGCGGAAACGGTCTTCATGGCCGGATGCGGATTGGCGCAAGGCCACCTATTCGGCGCCGCAGCTGCGCTCGCTGATATCGCCGTATCTGCTACCCGCAGGTAAGCGTCGAGGTGCTCTGGCTCGCCGTCTGTAACCGCCTTGTAGGTTCGTTCGGAGCTACGAAGACCACGCGCCAGACACCCGGGGGACGCCTATGAGACCGATCGCATACCACCACGCGGCAGTCGTCGGCCTGGCCGCCGTCGCGCTGATCACCGTGGGCTGCAGCAATGGCGGCAAGAGCGTCGACGCGTCGGCACCGCCTCAAGTCGGGGTGAACACCACGTCCACGTCTCACGCCCCAGCGCAGCCCGCCGAGGTGAAGCTCACCGGAGAGAGCGGAATCGAGGTGACTCTGACCGGCCCGATCGCTGCCAAATACTCGTCGGCAACCGAGAGTCAGAAGCAAGCTCTCGGCAAGCCCCTGACGGGTGACCGCAACGCGGGAACCCGGGAGAGCGGCGTGGTATTCCAGCAGTTCCAGGGCGGCGCGATCACCGCCAAGAACAACCAGCCCGGCACGCCCGCATTCATCATCCTGGGCAAGATCCGGGAGGCCTGGAATATCCCACGCGACCCGGCCGGCGCGCCCGCGGTCACCGGCACGAACGGTTCGGCAGGTCCGCTGGGCTTACCCACCAGCGACGTGAACACCGTCGGCGACCTACAGGTGTCGACCTTCGAGCACGGCAAGATCGAGTTCAACCCGACGACCGGCCAGGTCGCGGTGACGGTCAACGGCCAGGTCGTGCCATCCGGGCTCTAGCTCGAATTGCGGGCAGCGATCTCGCCACTACCGCACATCGACACTTGGAGGGCTTGCATGGAGGTTCCACTGGCCGCAATCGGAAGCTAGGACGTCGTTGACGTCGACTTCGAGTCCGCCGACCTTCGGCCCGGGATTGGACGAGGTGCTCACGACTCGCTGGTAGAGAACAGCGGCGGGGTGGACCTGATTGCCGGACCAGGCTCGAGTTTGCCAAACCCAGCGGCGGCCAGGTGTGCTCGAAGACCCAATAACGCCATCGGCCGTGGCCCACTGACACACCCTGACGCCTCCGTAGACCCCGGTGCGTTGGACCCCGAGAACCGAGTTGATTCCGCGAAACCATTGCAGCGCGGTGCGATTCCAGGTGTCGCGATTGATGTCCTCGTCGACGGTGAAGAAAATCGGTGCACCCTGGCTGCCGCCCGCGGCGGTGTGCAGCTGCCAGGCGGTGCGCGCGTCCGCGATGCCGCCGGCGTAGCCCCGCGTGAAGTCCGACGGTGCCGAGCTACCTGGTTTGCCGTATTGGTAGTTACTGACGATCACCAGGCCTGCGGCTTTCAATGAGTCGGCGTAGGGCCGAGTGATCGGCTTGGCACCAAACGATGAGCCAGGGCGCGACTCCGAAACGTAGTTGACCACCCCGCTATAGCCGGCAGCTCGGATCTGCTGCGCCGGAATCTGGCGCGCGGCGAAGTCGATCAGTTGGGGAGGAGCGGCGGCCGCCACCGTGGGCATGCCGCAGGTCACCGATGCGGCACCCAGACCGGCCAACGCCGCAGCGTAGCGCAGCGCATCCCGCCGCGATACGACACGCGGTCGCGCGGTACTGGCCATCGGGGGCAAAATGTGCACCGCGCGATGTTAACGATGTGACTGTTGTTACCGATAGACCTGCGCCAGCCGAAACGCGGGGCCATTCCCAAATGGATACCGAGCCGTGACCGTTCGGCTATACCCGCGAAAGGGCATGCGGGGGAACGATTTATCCCACAATCGCCCGCGCTGCGCGCTCTGCGATGAGCATGACCGGCGCGTTCGTGTTGCCGGAAATGATGGTGGGCATCGCCGAGGCATCGACCACTCGAAGGCCGGCGACGCGATACACGCGGCAGTCGGTGTCGAGCACCGTGGCGGCCGAATGCGGTCGCCCGTGGGCGTCAAAGGCTCCCATCGTGCAGGTACCCACCGGATGGAAAATAGTCGTACCGAGTTCACCGGCCGCCTTCTGCAGCTCTTGATCGCTCACCAGTTGGGGACCGGGTAGCAACTCCTGAGGGCGGTAGCGGGCTAAAGCCGGCGCCGCCATGATCTGCCGGGTCATCCGGAGGCCCCGCACGGCGATTTGACGGTCGGCGTCAGTCGACAGGTAATTGCAGAAGATCTTCGGGTAGGTCAGGGGATCTGCACTGGCCATACGCACATGGCCTCGCGAGCTGGGTCGCAGATTGCAGACCGAAGGAGTGATCGCTCCGAAGGGGTGCAGGGGTTCGCCGAACTTCGGCAACGACAAGGGCTGCACATGCCACTCCAGATCGGCACTTTCCAGCGCGGGATCGCTCTTGGCGAAAGCTCCTAGCGTGGAAGGCGGCATCGTCATGGGCCCCGATCGCAACAGCAGATACTGAATTCCCATGCCCGCACGGCTAATCCAGTTCCGGTACAGCGTGTTTACGGTCGGGGCGCCCCGGACCCGGTAGATCGTTCGAATCTGCAGGTGGTCCTGAAGGTTTTCGCCCACGCCTGGCAGATCGACGGCCACCGGCACTTGATGCTGGGCAAGCAGCCCGGCTGGGCCCAGACCCGAAACCTGCATCAGATGCGGTGAGCCAATAGCTCCGGCGCTCAGGATCACCTCGTGGCGCGCTCGGACGTCGACGATGTGGCCGCCTTGGAGCAACCGCACACCGATGACGCGGCGCTGGGCCGTGGTCCAGGCACCGCGCCGCTGATCCTCCGGGACGTGGTCGTCCATCAGAAGCTGCAAGGCCTGGGTTTGCGTGTAGACGGTGAGGTTCGGCCGGTGGGCGATGGGATGCAAGAAGGCATCGGCCATCGACCAGCGACGGCCACGCCGTTGATTCACGTGAAAGTACGCAGAGCCGGCGTTGACGCCCCGATTGAATTCATCGATCGGAAAGATGCCGACCTCGGCAGCGGCGGCCTGCCAGGCGTCCAAGATCTTCCAGCGCACACGTGGTCGCTCGACGCGGATCTCACCATGGGTGCCGTGCCAGTCGTCGGCGCCGCCGAAGTAGTCCTCCAACTTTTTGTAGATCGCCAGTGTCTCGCCAGGACCGTCCGGGCCGCCCCAAAGCCATCGCTCGTCACCGGTGGCCCGCGCCCACAGGTCGTAATCGCTGGCCTGACCGCGCATGTGGATCATGGCGTTGATCGACGAGCAGCCGCCGATCACACGGCCCCGCGCGTAGTGAATGCTGCGGCCGGCCAGGCCAGGGTCGGCCTCGGTCGTGAAGCACCAGTCGGTGCGGGGATTGGCGATTGTGTACAGATAGCCCACCGGCACCTTGATCCAGAACCAGTCATCTTTGCCGCCGGCCTCTATCAGGAGGACACGGCGATCAGGGTTGGCGCTGAGCCGATTGGCGAGCAGGCAGCCTGCGCTGCCTGCTCCCACGATGATGAAGTCGAATTCGGCGACCGGGCTCATTCCGGGTATCAATCCTCCATAGCGTCGGATGCGAGTCCTAGTGTGCGCGATGACCACCACATCTCGTCGAGGAATCATTGGCCTTGACCCTGCACGTTGTCTTCGACATCTCAAAATTGTTGTAGCACATGTAAAAACGGAATCATTTGCGAGCAAATTCCTCTCACCGCACAGTGCGGGGAGCACGATTGTGTGCTGCGACCGTTAAGGTTCGTTACCGCAATCGTGATCTCGCACGCGTAACTTTGGACCTCCGCGAAGGCCGAAGCCTTCGACCTTCCCAATAACGCCTATCGGGCGTCCGCAAGCCTGGGGGCTGATATGACCACCACAATCGCCGCGCACAACCCAGTCGACCAAGACGCGCCCGACGCGCGTGACGATGTCCTTTTGGCAGTCGCAAACATGAACGCAATTGGCCGGCGAGGGGACACCGTTGTCGTCGAATTGAATCCGCGCTGGCGACTCACGGAAGAAGCGATCGTGCGCGCGGCGGTCGCGGTGATTTTGGTGGCCCTTGTGACGGTGATTGGCGTCGCCGCGGTCGCGATCTTGACGCTGAGTTAGCACCGGATACGGCACGGACGGGCGCGCCCCGTCGGTCTTGGTAGTCGACCTGTCTACCTGGCAATATGCAGCGGCTTACTCCCTGCGCGGAGGGCCCGCTTGCGCCATGAGCAACGGTGGCCTCGCGGCAACGTCACCCTGGGTAGGACGCCGGAAGAATTTCGTGGCGAGGCGTTCTCCGAGCAGGCTGTAGATGCCGCAAGAGCTTTCCAGCCGTGCAGTGACCGTCGACGAGTGCGCCGCAGGTCGTGTCGAGGCGCTGGGAGAGTCCTGCGAGGGTACGGGCGGCGAACTTGAGCAGTTCGGTTTCCTGGCCGATGACGGTGAGCAGAGCGTAGTGGCGGCGCGCCGCTGAGCAGGGCATTTCGCTTTACCCAACCTGACATAATGTCGCTTATCGGCATAAGCCATATGCGCAGTTCGACTTGAACGCCGATCAAGTCCCGCCGCGCAGGCCCATCTGACGGGCTCCTCGACGACGCTTAGTCGACTCACCATGGCCCATGCAACGACGGCCGCGCCATGGCCGCTGTGGCGGATCATGCGATCCTTAATGGAGTTAGTTGGCGAACCCTAATCGAGTTAGTTAAAGGCCCATTGCCCCATCCGCGAGATCTATCGAAAAACGTCACTGTGACGAATTGCTCTGCGCGACAGGGCTCTTCAGGCTCCATAATTGATCCGACGCAAATCGGGCAACGTGTCCACATCGAGCCGGCGACCGCCACCCCACCCGCGCCGGACCGGATTCCGGAGAGCGCCAACGCCGGCGACAGCCGTGACCACCGACTCGACACCCATGCCCCTGCCGCCGGTTCCCTTCCCCGCCCGGTGTCGACAAAACGTCACTGTGACGAATGGCATTGGGCTGCACGACTTTTGGGTGCCACGTCACAGTCGCAGCCCGCATCGACCGAGAGGTTCTGACAGAATCCGAGGGCCGGCTCATTACAGCTTATTGAAAATCATTAGCATTACGGTCACCGCCCCACCCGGACCTCGGCAGCCGATGAGACGTGAAGGACAAGTGTGCGAGCGATCCCTGTCATCTGCCTGACGGGCCATCTTGGTGCCGGCAAGACCAGTCTGCTCAATCATGTGCTTCGCAGCCCGGGAGCCCGAATCGGCGTCATCATCAACGACTTCGGTGAACTCAATGTCGATGCCATGCTGGTGACCGGGCAAGTCGACGAGCCTGCCTCCATCGCCGGCGGGTGCATCTGCTGCCTGCCCGATGACGGCGGGATCGACGAGGCATTGACCAAGCTCGCCGATCCTCGACTCAATCTGGATGCCATCATCGTCGAGGCCAGCGGTCTGGCCGAACCTGTTTCGGTCGCCCGGATCATCGGTTTCAGCGAGGTAACCGGCGTGCGGTTCGGCGGACTGGTCGATGTCATCGACGCCGCGACACACTTCGACACCGTCGACGTCGGCCAAACGTCGCCGGCCCGCTACGGCGCGGCTTCTCTTGTCGTCGTCAACAAACTCGATCAACTCCCCCGCGACGATCGGACTGCGACTGTCGAGCGGATCCAACGACGCGTGCGAGAACGCAATCCACGTGCCACCGTCGTCGGCGCGATCGGCGGCCAGATCGATCCTGCAATGCTCTACGACGTATCGGGAGCAAACGAAGAGTGGGGCCAGCTCTCCTTGCGCGAACTGCTCGTCGATGCCCCGACCTATCACGACCACGACCACGACAACTCCCAAGCCGACTCGGTCACCGCGACGAGCGAAGGCGAAATCGACCCGGGCGCGCTGATCGACTTGCTCGAGGATCCGCCTGCCGGGGCATATCGGATCAAGGGTGCCGTGTCGGTGCGATACGGAGCAGCCACCCACACGTATGCGGTCAACCTGGTCGGCTCGGTGATTCACATTGCGATCGCACCACCAGGGATGTCAGCCAACTGTCTCGTAGCGATCGGGATGGGCCTCGATACCGATGCCGTGCGCGCTCGACTCGATACCGTACTGCGCCCCTTCGCCGGCCCGGCGACTCTCGCCAATGTTCACCGCCTACGACAGTATCGTCGGCGTAACCTCTGATTGAAAAGCCCAGCACCCCAACAGATTACGTCACAGTGACGTTTGACTGTCTGGCCCACCGTCAACTCGTCCGCCCGCCGCCGCTCCTCAAGTCGGTCGTCGGCACGAGTTGGCAGAAGATAGCAGGATCGGAATCTTGTAAGGATGGTTCTATGACCGCCCAGCAGCATCCTTCGCATGAATCGCTATTTACCCCGACCACCATCGGAGGTGTCGACCTCACCAACCGTGTCGCTCTATCGCCGATGACCCGAGTGAGCGCGACAGCCGAAGGCCTGGCCACCGATCGGATGGGCACCTACTACCGGATTTTCGCGGAAGGCGGTTTCGGTCTGCTGATCACCGAAGGCATCTACACCGACGAGCAGGCCAGCCAGGGCTACCTCTTCCAACCCGGAATCGCAACCGCCGCGCAGGCCAAAGCCTGGCAGCGGATCGTCGACGGCGTCCACGCCGCCGGCGCGAAATTCTTTGCCCAGCTGATGCATGCCGGCAGCCAGTCACAAGGCAATCCGCGCACCACCGCTACCTGGGGGCCGTCCGCGGTCCGACCGAAAGGCGAGCAGGCCGCGAACTATCGCGGTTCCGGGGCGTACCAGACTCCTGACGAGATGACCACCGAGCAGATCGGTCAGGTCCGCGCCGGATTCGTCAACGCAGCGCGGATGGCGCGCGACGCCGGGTTCGATGGCGTGGAGATCCACGGCGCCAACGGCTACCTCGTCGACGAATTCCTCACCGACTACCTGAACACCCGCTCTGACGAATACGGCGGCAGCGTCGCCAACCGGGCCCGGTTCGCAGCAGAGGTCTGCCATGACGTCGCCGACGCCGTCGGCGCCGACATGGCCACCGGTATTCGTATCTCGCAGGGGAAGGTCTCCGATAACCGTTACAAGTGGACTGGCGGTGAGGACGACGCGGCCGTCATCTTCAGCGCTCTGGGGGAAACCGGCATCGATTACATTCACACCACCGAATACCGTGCCCTGGCACCCGCTTTCGGAGGCACCGGCAAAACGCTGGCCGAGCTTGCCAAGCAATACAGCGGACTCGCGCTCATCGTCAATGGCCACCTCGACGACCCGCGCGACGCAGCCGCCGTCATCGACTCCGGAATCGCCGATGTCGTCGCCCTGGCCAAACCCGCGCTGGCTAATCGGGATTGGCCGCGTCGGGTTCAGACCGGCCGACCGCTCACGCCTGACGCGCCCGCCGAGCTGTTCGGGCCCATTGCCGACATCAAGGATTCGGAAGTCGTCCCTCTGGACGATTAACCGGTCGCGACGACCGACGCCGAGTTCCAGGGAGCCAGGCGTTCGGACGACCCGTTCGATTCGGGCAGATCGTCGCTGACGTCCCACGTCGCCGAGAGCCGGCCGACTCCCAGAGCTATCGCGCAGTGCAGGCCGAGCTCGACCAGCTGGTCCTCGCTGAAGTGCTTGCGCAACTCGTCGTAGACCGCGTCGTCGATCGCGAGATGGTTGGTCGCGAACAACTCGGCGAAGCGAAGAGCCGATCGCTCGGCGTTCGACAAATTGTCCGCGTCGGCCGGTCGCTCCAGCGAGCACACCGCATCCTCGTCGAGCCCGTCGTCGATCGCGCTCTGGTAGCGGACCGCGATGCAGCTTCGGCACTGGTTGAAAAACGCGATGCGCAGCCGCACCAGTTCGAGCAGCCGGGGCGACAAACTTCCATTGGTACGAAGCGCAGCGGTCAACGCGCCTAGTGCCTCGGCCGCCGCGGGCAGGCGACTGACGATGGAAGCGACGCCGAGGTTGATCCGATCCCCTTGACCGAGGTCTGCGGTCGGCACCTCGGCAAAGGCGGTGGATGGCGCGATTCGTGTCACTTCATCGTCTCCTATGAGCACCTGTCTGGGCCCCTGAAGTATCGCCATTCCGGCGGCCACAGGCAATCATCGCGTCGGCACGAATCCGCATGCGCCGGCAGCGCACGGAATGCAACTTGACAGGTGTTACATCTCGTTGGAGCGTGCGCACAGCATCAGGTCCGATGATGCCTTCTGACATGTTCCTCAACTCCATTGACAGGGTGTGCGGGATGGAACTACGTCAGCTCGAGTACTTCATTGCTGTGGCAGACGAAATGAACTTTTCGCGTGCCGCACAACGGGTCCACGTCGTTCAGTCCGCCCTCTCCACATCAGTCAGCAAGCTGGAGAGGGAACTCGGCGTCGAACTGTTCAATCGATCCAAGCAGCAGATCAAACTCACCCCGGCCGGTGAGTTGTTCCGCGAGCATGCGCGCCGCATCATTCACAGCGCTCGGCTGGCCAAGGATTCCATCAACGACTACCTCGGCGCGCTCTCCGGGACCGTCGAAGTGGGTTCACTCATATCCTTTGGAGCGCTGGACGTCCCTAAGGTATTGGGTGAATTCCACCGCACTTATCCATTCGTCCAGATCATTCTGCGGCTGAGCACGCCGCGTTCGACCCCACATCTGTCGGCGATTGCCGAAGGCTCGCTCGACCTTGCCTTCGTGTCCGCCCCGGACCGCTTCCCAACCGGTATTGACATGCGGCTGCTAGCTGAGGAGCCGATGGTCTTTGTCTGTAGGCCCGATCATCATTTGGCGCAGCGCGACCGCATCGCCATCATTGAGCTCGCCCACGAGAACCTGATCGGCTTCCCCGCCGAATTCGGCCTGCGCCGCGTCGTGGAGAACGCCTTCACGGCAGCCGGCATCGCGGCGCGCACTCGGTACGAAGCGGCGGTCAACGACGGGGTCGCATCCAGTTTGGTGGAGCACGGATTGGGCACCATGTTCATGCCCGCGAGCGACGCCAGCCGTTTTCCGAACCTCCGAGCGGTGCCGTTGCAACCAGAGATTGTGTGGCCGATCTACCTCGCCATGGGTGGGCCGGCACGGATCTCGCCGGCCGCCGCGAAGCTCGCCGAATTGATCTTGGCGTCGACGCAGCGTCCTGACCAGCGTTCGACATGCCAATCGCCCTAGCCGACAGCTTTTTTGGTGCGCCATCTGGTCGCGTCTGGAAGGGCTGAAAGGCCTTATCCAACGCCCATCTCTAATTTTGATGGCTCGGATCAGAACCATTCATTGGACACGATCACGCTTCGTTGCTCTGATGAAAAGACACAACCGAGCGCAAAGATTACGAGGTTGACGATCATGTCGCAGTCCACGCCGAGCCCGCATCTCGATGATCTTGCAGCGCGATTCGAACGCGACGTCATACCGTTGCGCGATCAGCTATTCCGTGCGGCACGCCGGTATAGCCAAAGCCACGCAGACGCCGAAGACCTCGTCCAGGAAACCATGATCAAGGCCTACGTCGGATTCGCGTCCTTCCGGGAAGGCACCAACCTGCGCGCATGGCTCTTCACGATCATGAACCACACGCGAATCAATCACTACCGCACCGCCAAACGTCGTCCAGTGGAGTGGTTGGCCGGCGACGTCACCGACTTTCTGATTCCCGCCGGGCCCCCGCAGTCGACCACCGGACGCTTGTCGGCCGAGGCCGAAGTGCTCGATTCGATCGGCGACCCGGAGGTTCGCCAGGCACTGCAGCAACTCCCCGAGTCGCAGCAGCTGGCCGTTTACTACGCCGACGTTGAAGGCTTTCGATACAAGGAAATCGGCGAAATCCTGGACATACCACTGGGTTCAGTCATGTCTCGCATCCACCGTGGCCGCAAAAACATGCGGAAGTTGCTGCTGGACTTCGCTATTGAGCAGCGATACATCCGCGAAGGCGACGTCGTGGTAGCCGCAGCCTAATAGCAAGTAGGCACAGCCTAAGGGCGAGGGGCAGATCGCCGCATACGCCTTGTCGTCAGCCGCCGAAGGGCGCTCCGTCGAACCGGTCCGAGGTGACGAATTCGGAGACCGGCCGTCGTCGCAACTTCGTCACTTGGCGCACGGGCTTGCCTAGCGGCACCATCGCGGCGATGGCATATGTGTCGGGTATGCCGAGAAGATCTTTTGCCCGCGGCTCCTCGGCGACAACCATCGTGGTGAGTACTCCGCCGTAGCCTTCGTTGCGCGCGGCCAGCAACACGTTCCATACGAACGGGTACACCGAAGCGCCGGGTACCACCGCGATCCGATCGAGATCCTGATCGGTGGCGGCCACCACAGCGAGGTTCACCAGGATCACCAATACGACCGGCGCCTCACGAAACGGCGCCGACATCTGCGCAGGCGGCTGCGCCGCCTCGATCGCGGACGCGGCTACGCTGGTCGGCTGCAATGGATTCCACGGGGACTCGCCATTGGCGAGCTGCGCAGTGTAGCGGCGCGCAGCGGTGAGCCCGAGATCCGCCAACGCGGACCGAGTGTCCGGATCGCGTAACACGATGACGCGCACGCCCTGCCGGTTGCCGCCGGTCGGTGCGAAGCGGGCGTGATCGAGGATGCGCCCGAGAACCTCATCGGGAAGCGGATCGTCGGTGAATTCGCGCACTGCCGGGGTAGATCGCATGACGTCGTACAACTCCATGCCCACCATCGTGCCGTAGCCGGCGACAACCGTGTTCAGGCCGCGTCGTGGAAAATCAGTCCCAGCGTGTAGCGCCGGCCGGAACGGACGGCGGACACACCGTGGCGTACCGGGGCCGCCGACCATCCTCGCGTCGATCGCACGGGCCGTTCCCTGGTGGTGAAGACGTAGCCGTGTCCGTGCGGCAGCGTTGTGGCTGTCCCTCGTGACTGAGCCCGGGCCCGCTGCTCCACGAGCAGGAATTCGCCTCCGGTGTGCGCCACGCTCGGCTCGTTGAGATTGATGACGACCTGCAGCGGAAACACGAGGTCTCCGTATAGGTCTCGGTGCAGAGCGTTCCAATCGCCCGGGCCGTACTTGAGCATCAATGCGGTGGCTTTGGTCTGTCCGGCGCGATGGCACATGTCCAGCCATTCGTCGAGCGTGTCGGGCCACGGGGCTTGGCGGCCGAGCTTTGTCCACCAGTCACGGGCGATCGGCAATAGCCGTGGGTAGAGCGCCTGTTTCAGGTCTTCGATCGGACCCGGATAGGGCTGTTTGAAGTAGCGATACTCGCCCTGCCCGTAGCGGTGTGTGCCCATATCCACGACGGCGCGAAACAGACTGTCGTCGGCGTACAGATCGATCATCGAAGCGCACTCGGCGGGGTTGATCAGCTCCGGCAGCAGTGCACCGCCGACATCGTCGAGGTCGGCGGTGACGGCCTCCCAGTCCGCGGCATCGACGCGCTTACGCCAGGTCGACGGCATCAGAACAGCTTGCCAGCCATCGCGGGTGACGGCTCCTCCAACTCCAACAGGAATCGTTTGCGCTTCAGGCCGCCCGCGTAACCGGTTAGCGCGCCGTCCTTTCCGACGACCCGATGACACGGCACGACGATGCTCAGCGGATTGCGTCCGACGGCCTGGCCTACTTCGTAGGCGGTGGTGCCGTCGGCCAGCTCGGCGGCCAGCTCGCCGTATGTCTTCGTCTGGCCGTAGCCGATGTCGACAAGCCGATCCCAGATTCGGCGCCGAAGCGGGTCGCCCGCCAATGCGATTGGAAGATCGAATCCGGTGCGCTGTCCAGCGAGGTACTCCCGCAGTTGCTCGCCGGCGCGACGGAACAGTTCGTCGGCCGCCGGTTCCACATACTCACCGAGGGCGTCCGCTGTGGGCGGGTGCCAATGGTGCCGGAAATACACACCCTTCAGAGCGCCATCGTCTGCGACGAGGGTCAGCTCGCCCAACGGGCTGTCGATCCTCGTGTGTCGTGCTGTCATCGTTCAACCTCCTTTATCGGTAGACGATGAGCGGTCCGAAAGCGTGAGATGAGGTGCGAATTGATTTCTCACATTCCACGATGCGCCGACGTCTTCACATCAGGAGCAGGAGGAAATCTCACGGTGAAGGCCGACCAGCACGTCAAGTTGCCCTTTGAGGCTGTCGTGGCGCAGCACGGCGCGACGGTATTGCGGGTGGTGCGCGCCGTGGTCGGCCACAGCGACGCCGACGACGCCTGGTCGGACACCTTCCTGTCGGCGTTGAAGGCCTACCCGCAATTGCCGGGCGACGCCAACGTCGAGGCGTGGCTGGTCACGATCGCGCACCGCAAAGCCATCGACATCACCCGCGCGGCGGCACGACGGGCCGTCCCGGTCGCCGATACCCCCGACTCCCCCGCCGGGGAACGAGCCGATGGCCACGATCTCGACCTGGACACGGCCGTCGGTGCGCTGCCACCCAAGCAACGCCAGGCCGTGGCCTACCACTATCTGGCCGGCCTGCCCTACGCGGAGATCGCAACGATCCTCGACAGCAGCGTCGCTGCCGCCCGCCGGGCGGCAGCCGATGGCATCGCCACCCTGCGGCGCACCTATCCCCTCATCGACACTGCAAAGGAATGACCATGACCCCGACTGACCTCGCCCATCACTACCCCGTCGACCCGGACCATCTGCAGCGCCTGCACGCCCGCCTGGAAACGAACGCCGCGGCCGGCGATCTACTCGACATCGCCTACCGCACAGTGGACTCCGCTGTCGGGCCGCTGTTGGTGGCGGCCACCCCGCTCGGACTGGTTCGGGTGGCGTTCGCGAACGAGGATCAGGACGGCGTGCTGCTGGCGCTCTCCGAGCGGATCAGCCCCCGGATGCTCGAGGCGCCGATGCGGCTGGATCCGATCGCGCGACAGCTCGACGAATACTTTGCCGGCCGCCGGCACAGCTTCGATGTGGCGCTGGACTGGTCGCTGTCGCACGGATTTCGACGCACGGTCCTGGAACACCTCAATACCGACGTCGGCTACGGCGCCACGGCGAGCTACGCGGCGCTGGCGCAACTGGCGGGCTCCCCCAAGGCGGTACGCGCGGTGGGCACCGCGTGCGCGACCAACCCGATCCCCATCGTCGTGCCCTGCCATCGGGTGATCCGATCCGATGGAACCGTCGGCGCCTACCGGGGCGGACCCGTCGCCAAACGCACGCTGCTCGACCTCGAGCGGGAGGGATGACGACGGAAAGGCCGGCGCGCAACCGCGTCTCACCACTGGGCGAGATCATCGCCGTCGGAGGCCGGGGCGCCTGGATGGGCAACCGTGGGCGTCTGCACGAAGGGCGCGGCACCCGCGACATCGTTCGCAATCATCAACACAAGACCTGGATCACCTGCGTGCTGTCGTTCCGGGGCCGCCGAGTCGCGCAGTGGGAAACGAAGCGCTACACGCCGCTGTTCTTCCTCGACGAGGCGGTGGCGCTGGCTGCCGGACACCGCCCGTGCGGCGAATGCCGACACCGCGCCTACCAGACCTACCGATCGCTATGGATTGAAACACATTGCACGACACCGCTTTACGCTAAGGACATCGACGCTGCGTTGCACCACGAACGGATGGACAAGACTGGCCACCGCGCTGCGTGGGACGAATTGCCCGACGGAGTATTCGTTGCCACAGATTCCGGACCGGCGGCCGTCGTCGGTGACCACCTCGCGCTCTGGGGCCAAGACAACTCCTATCGGCACAATTTGCTTCGCCCCAACAGCGGCGAGGCCACGGTGCTCACCCCGCCGTCCACGATGCGAATTTTGCGCGCCGGATACCCCGTTCAGATTGACGACTCCGCCCGATAACCCATGGTCCTGACATTGTTCCCGCTGTGTATGGTCAAACTGGCCAGTCGGCGCAAGGGAACAGAGAACACCCATGGCAAACGCGTTGCCCGAGAACGCCTTCACCTCGCCGCAGGCGCTGGATCCCGATCTGCGTAAGGTGGCCCGCTTTCTGCCCCGGGGATACGCGCTGCATCGCGGCTACAAGGTCCAGCGGGCCATCATGCTGGCCCTGGGCAACGCCGGCCGACTCCGCGATGTGCCGGTGGTCAGGGTCAACGAACACGTCAAAGTTCGTATGCACCGCCCAGCCGGCCTCCCCGAGCGGGCGTCCGCGCTGCTGTGGATCCATGGCGGCGGCACCATCATGGGGACCGCCGTCCAGGACGATAAGTTCTGCCGCAAGCTATCTCGCCTGACCGGTGTCGCAGTGGCAGCCGTTGAGCACCGACTCGCACCCGAGCATCCGTACCCGACACCGCTCGAAGACTGTTATGCGGCGCTGCTCTGGCTGGCGCGCCAGCCGTGGGTCAACCCGGACCGAATCGCGGTCGGCGGAGCAAGCGCCGGCGGACATTTCGCGGCCGCGTTGGCACACCGGGCACACGATCGCGGCGAGATCAAGCTTGCCTATCAGATGCTGGTCTACCCGATGCTCGACGATCGCACGGGCGTCAACCGTGACGGCCCCAAGCGCATCATGTGGACCGAAACCGACAATCAACTGGCCTGGCAGTGGTACCTCGACGGAGCAGACCCCGTCGAGGCGGCCCCGGGGCGTCGCCCGGATTTGTCCGGGCTGGCCCCGGCCTGGATCGGTGTCGGGACGTTGGATCTTTACCACCAGGAGTGTCTGGACTACGGGCGGCGGCTGCGCGAGACAGGCGTGCCCGTCCACGAGGAGATCGCCCCCGGCGCGTTCCACGCGTTCGACCACATCGTCGACAAGGCGCCGATTTCGGTGAAGTTCTTCGCCAGCCAGCGCGACCATCTCTGGGCCGCCTTGGCCGCGCCGGCAGAAGACCAGCCAGGCTAAGCGCTTACCCAGAAATTGCGGTGTACGCGTTCGAATTTCGCGATCGTGCGCCGCAGGCAACGGTCGTTCGAGCCGACCCGGCCGGTAGTCGAATCAGGCTAGTTGACTGCAAAATGTGCAGAACGTGCAACTATGGGGGTATGGCCAACCCGATGGGACTGCGCGAGCGGCGTCGCCGCGAGACCAGCGCAGACATCCGCGACGCCTCGGTGCGGCTGGCCCTCGAGCGTGGATTCGACAAGGTGACCATCGAGGAAATCTGCGCTGAAGCCGGAATCTCGACGCGCACGTTCTTCAACTACTTCCCGAACAAAGAGTCGGCCATCGCCTACGGCCCCTCGGACATCCCGCCCGAGCTGGCCGCGGATTTCGTCGCGGCCGGACCCGCTCCCTACTCAGTGGTGCTGGCCGAGCTGATCACCCTGGCCGCGCACCATCTGCGCGACGTGCCCCCGCTGCGCGAGCAGGCCGCCCACATGCTCGAACTCGCCAAAACCTCCCCCGCGGTGTTGGCCGCGTTCCTCGCCGACCTGGAGCGCTTTCAGCTTCAGCTGGCCGACATCATCGTGCGCCGCCAGGATATGAAGCCGGACGACGAGATGGCCGCCCTGATTTCCGCGCTGGCGTTGACCGCGGTGCGTTCGGGCCTCGAAAAGTGGGCAAACAGCGAGCCGGTGGATCCCGACGACACGCCGATGCCCTATGTCGAGCGGGCCGCCGCGCTCGTGAACAGCATCTTTACAAAGTGATCTGAAACACCGCCGGCAAATGTTGCATGATGTGCAAGATATGCACATCATGTACTATGCGCTGGTGGCGGTGTTCGGGGACGCTTCCGCAAAGCGAGGCACGCGTCGGTACCGGAAACGACTGCCGGCGCGCGCCGTCAGCGTCATCTGCAAGCAACGATCGGGCGCGCAACTCACGGCTAGGACCGAAATCCGATGCTGAGTCATGCCGCTCGTGCGCACGAATGCCTGCAAGTTACGCGGGCGCTGGCCACCCGACGGTGACGAGAAAAGGACTCACGTAGTTGCTGCTATCCAAGATTGTGCGGAACGCATGGTTGCCGCTCTTGATCGTGGCGGTTGTGATGGTGGGCGGCTTTGCCGTGGTGCGGGTCAAGTCTTTCTTCGGCGCCAACGACACCGGCATCCTGACGAGCCCGCGACTCGAGGACTCCAAGCCGTTCAAACCCAAGGTCGTCAAATACGAGGTCTTCGGCTCGGCAAGCCACGCCAACGTGAACTATCTGGATCTGTCCGGAGACCCCAAGCGGATCGACGGTGCACCACTGCCGTGGACATTGGTCCTCAGCACAACCGCCCCGACGGTCTTCCCGAACCTCTCAGCGCAAAGCGACGGCGACTACCTCGGTTGCCGCATCACCATCGATGACGAAATCAAGGACGAGAAGATAACCAATGGCGTGCACGCCCTGACCTTCTGCCTGGTGAAATCAGCATGAGCACAACGTTCAACGACACGCGCACCGACGCCCTTCCCGCGGCTAAAGAGCCAGTGCGGGAAAAGATCCCGCGTTTCATCCGGAAATTCGCAGTACTGATCATCCTGGGCTGGATCGGGCTCATTGCGGTGCTCAGCACGATCGTCCCCGACCTGGACACGGTCGGGAAGATGCGCTCGGTGTCGATGGCACCCGACGATGCACAATCGGTGGTCGCGACCAAACGCATGGGCGCGGTGTTCAACGAATACAAGTCCAACAGTTCGATCATGATCGTCCTCGAGGGCCAAAAGCCGCTCGGTGCCGATGCTCACGCCTACTACGACGCGATCGTTAAGAAGCTCGACGCCGACACCAAATACGTTGAGCACGTTCAGGACATGTGGAGCGACCCGCTGACCGGGGCGGGCGCGCAGAGCAACGACGGCAAGGCCGCCTACGTCCAGGTCTACCTCGCCGGTAATCAGGGCGAAGCGTTGGCCAACGACTCCGTCGAATCCGTCCAAGACATCGTCAAAAGCATGCCCCCGCCAAACGGCGTGAAGGCCTACGTCACCGGGCCCGCCGCGCTCTCAGCGGATCAGCACATGGCGGGTGATCGCAGCGTCCAACTCATCACGATGTGCACGTTCACCGTGATCATCGCAATGCTGCTGTTGGTCTATCGGTCGGTCATCACGCTGCTGCTCACGCTCGTGATGGTGGTGCTGGAGCTGTCGGCCGCGCGCGGAATGGTCGCGTTCCTGGGCTACCACAACATCATCGGGCTCTCCACGTTCGCCACCAACCTGTTGGTCACGTTGGCGATCGCGGCCGCCACCGACTACGCGATCTTCTTGATCGGCCGCTATCAGGAAGCCCGGGGTAAGGGCGATTCCCGAGAAGACGCCTATTACGACATGTTTCACGGCACCGCACACGTGGTGGCGGGCTCCGGCTTGACCATTGCCGGCGCGACGTTCTGCCTGCACTTCACCAACCTGCCCTATTTCCAGACGCTGGGAATCCCGCTGGCCATCGGCATGGTGGTCGTGGTGGCGGCGGCACTGACGCTCGGTCCCGCCGTCATCGCGGTGGCAACCCGTTTCGGCAAGACGCTCGAGCCCAAGCGCACGCAGCGTATTCGTATGTGGCGCAAGGTCG
The DNA here is from genome assembly GCF_026625985.1 of Mycobacterium sp. Aquia_213. Classification (NCBI taxonomy): domain Bacteria; kingdom Bacillati; phylum Actinomycetota; class Actinomycetes; order Mycobacteriales; family Mycobacteriaceae; genus Mycobacterium; species Mycobacterium sp. Aquia_213. Next base: position 2,637,781 of record NZ_CP113116.1, on the reverse strand, counting down.
GTGCCGTCGTGGTGCGCTGGCCCGGGCCGATCCTGGTCATGACGATCGGGGTCGCGCTCGTCGGCTTGCTGACCCTGCCCGGCTACCGCACCAACTACAACGACCGCAATTATCTGCCTGCCGATCTACCCGCCAATGAGGGATACGACGCCGCCGATCGGCACTTTTCGCATGCGCGAATGAACCCCGAAGTGCTGATGATCGAAAGCGATCACGATCTGCGCAACTCCGCGGACTTCCTGGTCATCGACAAGATCGCCAAGACGATCTTCCGGGTACCTGGAATCTCCCGCGTGCAAGCCATCACCCGCCCCGAGGGAAAACCGATTGAGCACACCTCAATCCCGTTCCAGATCAGCATGCAGGGCGTCAGCCAGCAGATGAACCAGAAGTACCAAGAAGACCAGATGGCCGACATGCTCAAACAGGCCGACATGATGCAGACGACTATCGACAGCATGCAAAAGATGTCAGACATCACCGCGAAGATGGCCAACGATATGCACCAGATGGTCGCCAAGATGCATGCGATGACCCTGGATGTTTCTGAATTGCGGGACCACATGGCCGATTTCGAAGATTTCTTCCGACCGATTCGCAGCTACTTCTACTGGGAAAAACACTGCTTCGACATCCCGGTGTGCTACTCGTTACGATCCGTCTTCGACCTGTTCGACGGTGTCGACACGATGACCGATGACATCCAGAGCCTGCTGCCCGTCATGGATCATCTCGACACTTTGATGCCTCAGATGGTGGCGCTGATGCCAGCAATGCTGGAAAACATGAAGGCCATGAAAGTCACGATGCTGACCATGTATTCGACCCAAAAGGGTCTGCAGGATCAGCAAAGCGAGGCGCAGAAGAACTCGAACGCGATGGGTAAGGCATTCGACGCGTCCAAGAACGACGACTCGTTCTACCTGCCGCCGGAGATCTTCAACAACGCCGAATTCAAAAAGGGCATGAAGAATTTCATCTCCCCCGACGGCCATGCGGTGCGCTTCATCATCAGCCACGACGGCGATCCGATGTCGCAAGAAGGCATTTCGCACATCGCCGCCATCAAGAAAGCTGCCTACGAAGCGCTCAAGGGCACGCCGCTGGAGGGCTCCAAGATCTACCTCGGGGGCACCGCGGCCATCTTCAAAGACCTCAGTGACGGCAACACCTACGACCTGTTGATCGCCGGAATCGCTTCGCTCTGCTTGATTTTCATCATCATGCTGATCATCACCCGAGGTGTGGTGGCCTCGGCGGTCATCGTCGGCACCGTCTTGCTCTCACTGGGCGCGTCGTTCGGGTTGTCGGTGCTGATCTGGCAGCACATTATCGGCATCGAGCTGCACTGGATGGTGCTCGCGATGTCGGTCATCATCCTGCTCGCCGTCGGTGCCGACTACAACCTGCTACTGGTCGCGCGGTTCAAGGAGGAGATCCACGCCGGCTTGAACACCGGAATCATCCGGTCGATGGGCGGCACCGGCTCGGTGGTCACCTCGGCCGGGTTGGTCTTCGCCTTCACGATGATGACCATGGCGGTCAGCGAGTTGACCGTCATCGGCCAGGTGGGCACCACCATCGGTTTGGGCCTGCTCTTCGACACGCTGATCGTGCGGTCGCTGATGACGCCATCCATTGCCGCGCTGTTAGGCAAGTGGTTCTGGTGGCCGCAACGAGTGCGGCAACGCCCGATCCCGTCGCCCTGGCCGAAGCCCGCCACGGAGCCCGAATCTGTAACTGCCGCTACGTAACCCACTCCGGCTGCTCATCGGTTTGCACAGCGGAGAAGTCTTTGTGACCTAACCCGGCCGTGGTGCCGCCGTCGACCACGAATTCCGACCCTGTCGAATAGCTGGACTCGTCGCTGGCCAGATAGACCACCAGGTGCGAGACCTCCTTGGGTTCGGCGGCCCGGCCCAGCGCGGTCTGGAAGATGTCGTCGGGAACCCAATCGGTCATCGGGGTTTTGATCAGGCCGGGATGGATTGAGTTCACCCGGATTCCGCTGGGCCCAAGCTCCAGCGCCGCCGACTTCGTCAGACCCCGGACAGCGAATTTCGTCGCGGTGTACCCGTGGCAGGCGATGGTGCCGGCGATGCCTTCGATCGAGGAGATGTTGATGATCGAGCCTCGTCCGGCTTCCTTCATCGGTTTGACCACGGCCCGGATACCGAGAAACACACCGGTCAAATTGATGTCGAGGATCCGCTGCCACTCCGAGAGCGCGTAGTCCTCAAAGGTTCCGATGTTGATGATGCCCGCGTTGTTCACCAGCACGTCGATGCCGCCGAATTCGCGCAGCGCGGTTGCCACCGCTGCATCCCAGTCGTCGGGCTTGGTCACATCGAGGTGCAGGTAACGAGCCGAGTCGCCGACCTCCGCTGCTACCGCTTTGCCTTCGTCGTCGAGGATGTCGCCGAACACGACCTTGGCTCCCTCCGCCACCAGCATCCGCACGTGCGAGGCGCCCATCCCCCGCGCACCCCCGCTAATCAGCGCAACCTTTCCCGCCAACCGCTCTGCCACTACATATCTCCTGTCGTGTCGGTGCGCCAGGCCTAGACGCTGGCGATCACCATACATATACGCAGGGTTGTATGACCAGACCTTCCGTTCTCGATGACTTCGGCCAACGCCGATCCACCGAAGCCATCGATTGCGGCCTCAGTCTCGTCGCAGGTGGCTGTGGGCGATCTGCTTCAGTTCGTCGAGCCCGTCGAACAGTGTCCGGCCTTCGATGATCCAGTCTTTGAATTCGCCGTGCCGCCTGGGCGGCTGCCGCGCGTGCCAATCGGCCAGGTGCAATTGGTAACAGGAGTAGTCGACCATCAGTGCCCTCAGCGCTGAATCAGCAAGCAGTGCCTCGTCCGACACCGAAGACAAGAGTGCGGACAAATCGACGAAAGCGGGCGATGCACGGTGCGCCATGGTTATTCGGTTTCCTAATGGCTTCATCGGGGGCCGCTCCGCGGCCAGCTTAAACTCAGACTCGTCTAGTATCACGGCCGGCGTCGTGGCCGAAAGTCCCTCGCCCGAGCGCCGAATTACTCATTGGCCCAAGCGTCAGGCTCACGCCCTGGCGACGCCAGACGGCTTGGCTAGTAAAGGATTTCACTTTGTCCGACGCGGGTTGGATCCGCGTTTGCGGCGACGCGCGCCGCTGGCCATGACTAACCGCGCAACCCCATCCTCGATTCCCGCGGCCAACGCGTCGATGTCGGGCGCGGTGTCGTAGTCGGCGGTAATGCCGAACACGAAGTTGTCCGCATAGCTGAGCATCGCGACGGCGGTGCGCAGCTGAAGAGCGATCGGAGGTATCGGCAGGACTTCCAGCACCTGCCGGCCCATCAGTTTTTGCCTATTCCGTGGGCCGGGAACATTGGTCGCCACGGCGACCACCGCCTTTTGCGGCAACCGGGTCAGCAAGCGAATGGCCCACGCCGAGAACGCGAACGGGACACTTTTGGCCGCCGAAGTCAGCGCGCTGCCACCTTCGCGTTGACCGCTGGCCTTGGCCCGCGCAAGCCGACTGTGCACCAGCTGCAGCTGCTGCACCGGGTCCGCCTCATCGACCGGCAGTAACGGCAGCATCGCGGAGACCTGGTTATCGGTCATGTTGAATTTGCTCGTCGCGCGGACCGAAACCGGAACAAGTGTGCGCAACGAGTTGCGGCCGGGCTGCTCACCGCGGTCAAGCAAAATCCTGCGGTAACTGTCCGTGATTGCCGCCAGCGCCACGTCGTTGAGCGTCACGTCGAATGCCTGAGAAACCTCCCGCAGGTCAGCCAACAGAACCCGGGCCGCACTGTAGCGTCGCATCGTCGTGACGGGTCCGTTCAGCGACGATTCGGGCGTCGCGCTGAGCAGACTGGCCGTCAGTTCGGCCGCACCCACCGCCATGTGTTCGGCTGCGGCCACTGCGGCAAACGCACTCCGGGCAATCCCGCTCACCCAGCTCAACGGGTTCAAGCTCACCTTCGGCAGACCAAGCCAATGCCGGACCGGCTCCCTGGCCGCGCGAATGTCGGTGGCGAAGCTGTCGCCGCCGCCGCCATCGCTGAACTTCGCCAGCATCTGCGTTGTCGAGATGCCGTCGGCGATGCAGTGGTGAATTTTGGTCAGCACGGCCCACCGGTTGCCGCTCAGCCCCTCAATGATCCAGCAGTCCCATAACGGGCGCTCGCGATCAAGGCGCCGCTCCATCACAGTCGCGACCATCTCGAACAATTCGGCATCGTCGCCAGGATGTGGCAATGCGAGACGGTGCAGGTGCCGCGAGATTTCGAAGTGCGGGTCATCCACCCATTCGGGTGAGCCGAGATCGAGCGGATGAGTCCGCAGGATCTGTCTGCAGCGCGGGATTGTCGGTACCCGTTCGGCGAACACCGAAACGAACTCGTCGTAGCTCGGAGCCGGCCCTGCCATGATCGACACGCCGCCGACCGCCAGACTCACGTGCGGATCGGAGTCTTCTACCTCGAGGAAAGTGGCATCAAGGGCACTTAGATGCTCCATCTCGCTACTGTGCTCTCTCGCGTTGCCCGCGGTGAGGGTCGAAAGTCCTGAAAGTGGGCGGCGGCTGGCGGTACAGGGCGGCACCCGCGGTGGTGCCTGCACCGGCGGCGATGAACAGAACCTGCGCGCCCGCCGACAGCCGGTCGACCTGCCGCTCGAACGCCGCCGCCAGCGCGGCGGTATGCACCCGCTGATCGTCAGCGACGCAGATCTGGTCGACCGGCACCCCCAGCCGGCTGCTCAACGCGGTGCGATACCCGTGCCGCGCAGGTGCAGCGACAATCATGTCGATATCGGACAGCCGCACGGATTGCGCTTCCAAGCAGGCGTGCGCCGCCTGCGCGGCCACCGCTGCGAATCGCTCATCCATCGCGGCTGACTGAGCGAACCGAAGAACGTTACGCGCGTCAGCGAATCCGACTGTTGCAGAGAATATCTCGGCACCATCTGCCGCATCGTTGACATTCACCCAGGACACACCGCGAAGGCCGTAACTGTCATCGGTCCATCCGCACAGCAACGCCGCACCGGCGGCCGAAAACGGAAAGTGCTCGCTCATGCCATGACCCGGATCGGCATCACTGGCCACGACGAGCGCGCGGCGGACGCTGTGCGTTCGCAGGAATCCGTCGACGATCTGCAGCGCGGTAAGTAGTCCGCAGGCGCCGTTGGCGATATCGAAAGAGAAGGTGCCGTGACCGTCATCGTGAGGATCCTCGGGATTGGCCCCGATGTCATCCTGAATCAGCGCGGCCAGCGCAGGCTCCCCCAAATTGCGGTCGCGGTAAATCCCCGCATTGACCACAAGATCCAATTCATTGGGATCGCATCCGGCACGCTGCAGACAGTCCTTGGCGGCACCGACCGCGATGTGCAGCGCGCTGTGCCGGTCACGCCAGCGGGGGTGCGCGATGTCGACTCGATCAATGACTGTCCCCATAACGGCTCACCAACTCCTCATCCAGGGTCAGTAAAACCACGCCGATCTCCAGCCCCGAGGCCAGCGCAAGCAGCGCGATCCTTTCTCCGGCCTCGATTCGTCCCGCCTCGAGTTCCTCGACGAGGGCCACCGTATGGGTCGTCGATGCCGTGTTGCCGTACCGGTCGACGGTGATCACGGCGTCGTGCCGCGGACTGTCGCCGAACGACTCCGACATTCGGACCATTCCTTTGCGGATAGCACGTGCCGAAGTCTGGTGGGTGATCACGTGGTCGATGTCGTGAATCGAAATGCCAACGGTGTCAAGAACTTCGTGCAGCAGCAGCGGAGTGTTGGCAATCGCGGCCTTCTGGATGGCGCGGGAATTGGTGAACATCCGCGCGCCCGGATCGTGGCCCTTTGGATACGCCAAGCAGAGCCGGCTGTAATCGGCGACCGTGGTGAACCCGGCAAGGACGATTCCCGCTGAGCCGGCGGGAGCCCGCTCCAGCAGAAGTGCCGCGCCGGCATCACCAAGGGTCAGGCAGGCGAGCTCTTTGCTCATGATGTTGCGGATGTGACGGGCCGCGTTATGGCCGAGCTGGGAGATGTATTCTCCGCTGACCACCAGTCCGCGCTCGACGATGCCCTGCCGGATCCAATTGTTCAAAATTGTTACCCCGGTGAGCATCCCGGCGCACGCATTCGAAACATCGAAGGTCATTGCCCGCGACGCCCCGATGCCGCACGCCACAGCACTACTCATAGTCGGTTCAAGCCACTGAGTAAACCCCCCGCGGAGCTTCGTGATACTGCAGCTGATAACCACGTCAAGCGACGCTGGATCCTGCTGCGCAGTGGTGAGACAGTTCAGTGCCGCGGAGGTGGCCAGAGTGTAGGAATCCTCGTCGCCCACCGAAACCCGGCGCTCGCGGATCCCGGTCAACCGTTCCAGATCGATGTGGGTGCGATGCCGTGTGGTCGCCATTAATTCGTCTGTGGTGAGGTGCGTCTCGGGCAGATGCCGGCCGGCACCTGCCAACCGGGCGACGAACGGTGCCGGCACCCCTTGTCCGTCGGTTTCCATCACCAGCCAATGCCGAACCATCAGCGATACCTCCTTCGGCGGCTACTGGTCGTCAGCGAGCCGAGCGCCGCTGATCTGCCTCAGTCACCGTCTGGATGGGTTGGAATATAAGTGTCGCAAGATGATTCGGTTCGTCCGGATCGGGAAGGCGCGCCGTGGCGCTGTCCCAGCCGACGGCGGCGATGGCGACTCGGAGATGATCAAGGACCGCACCGCAACTCAACGTCAGCTGTTATGCAGCGAAGGCGCATGACATGCGAGACTCACCGCGTCCCGGATCACGTGACAATCCGGCACCTTGACTGGCATGTCAACCACCTCATTGAGTCTGTGAGTCGACACTAGGGATTTCGTGTCGCTTGCTGACAGAGCCATTGGTCCTTAACCTCCGAGACGTTCGACTCCACCTGCAAGCCAGCCCGGTGAGCGCAGCGCGCAAGGCCTACGCGCAGGACCCGGCGTACGACCGCGACGGCTAGGAGTATCGGCTTTGCCCCGAGGCCACGCGGTTGCCCACCGTCAGAGTCACGGCAGTGTGTACGCCGGGCGGCTGCTGGCTGCCGGGCATGCGGTGACATTGAGCGCGCGTGCGGAGCGCTTCGCCGAGACGCGATCGACTCGTCCCGGTTATATGCAATCGCGCACTCAATCAGGATCGAGCGGTGATCGTCCGCAGACCCGGCGCGTAGATCGCTTGACACCAAACGTCATACGCAGCTTGGACAGAATGCTCAACCGATCCAGAGGTGTCCACCGGGTACGCGGTGTCCCAGCCGTTGTACCGGGACGCTAACGCTGCTGCAATCTCCGGAGTCGCATCGGAGTTTCCCCGCAGCCGAGTCGTAATTCTCTGGGCCGCCAGGTCCGCCGTTGTTACGCACACGAGTTCCACCATCGACGAAAGTGTTTCCGTGGCGAGCTGATGAGCGTGAGCACGAACATGCGGATCCCGCCAGGTGGCATCGAGAACGACTGATTGCCCGTTACCCAGCAACTCCCGAGCCCGGTCCAGGGCCACGTCGTAGACCGTTCTGACGTTATTGGCGCTATACAGCCCTGCATCAAGAGCGCCTGAGTCCCCGACTATGGTGTCCGCTTCCCGTAGTTCCCGGCGTATGTCATCTGTTGAAACTACTTGCGCCCCAACTCTTTCAGCCAGCGCACGGGCAACGGTCGACTTGCCCGTTCCCGGATTCCCACCGACCAGCGCCAGACGAACGCTGCCGTGTTCAAGGTGCTCGGTCGCAATGGCTAGGTGCCGGGACGCATCTACCGCAGCATCCAATTTGCCCTGTGACAACCGCATACAGTCGACCTTCGCCCTTACCACCGCGCGATAGGCGATGTAAAAGTCCAGCAGCGACGATGGCGCCGTATCGGCCGAGTGCACACCGTAACGCGCGAGGAAGTAGTCGCCAAGGTCTTTGCGGCCCAAGAACTCTAAGTCCATCGCTAAGAAAGCAGCGTCATCGATGCGGTCGACGTAACGCAGTTTGTCATCGAATTCCAGGCAGTCGAGTAGTGCCGGTTCGCCGTCGGCGAAAAAAATATCGTCGGCGAGCAGATCGGCGTGGCCGTCAACAATGCACCCCTCTTCGATCCGCCGCCTGAACAATGGGGTGCGGCCAGAGCTGAATTCGGCGGCAAGACGCTGAATCCGCGAGAGAGACTCGTAGGAGACCATCGAATTTGACTTGTCCGCATAGTGATTCAGTTCCAACAGGTTCTCATGCCAGCGTCCGGCCACCGCGCCCGCCTTGGCCTGGGCGTCGATCACCCGACTTCGCTCGGCATTCTCGTGAAAGCCAGCGAGCACGGCGGCGATGGTGTCAAGTACGCCGCGAACGTATTCGTCGGGGCCACGGGTCACCACGGACGCCAACCGGTCGTCGTCGTGGTACCGCCGCATGACGACGACCGGTTCGGCCGGCCCTCCGTCCGGATCGCTGAGATGCGCGACGCCGAAATAGCTGTCGGGAGATAGGCGGCTATTCAACTCGACTTCCCGGACGCATGCGCGCTCACGCTGTTGAACTGTCCGGAAATCGAGAAAGTCGGTCAATACCGGCTTCTTTACCTTGAACGCTCGGTCACCGACCAATACCACCACACCCGTGTGTGTTTCGTGCACATCCACGTAAGGCATCTCTGCCGTCCCCGAGCCGGTGAACCCGTTGGCCCTGATCGCAACCGCCATGATCGTAATTTCGCTGTCTCTAAGGGGATTTCGCGGAGAAACCTAGGAAGGCCGAGCAACGATCACAGGCACACGAACGGCTTGCACGACCGCGTTGCTGACCGAACCCAGCATCGCGCCGCTCAAGCAACCTCGACCGTGGCTGCCCAAAACGACCAGCTGGGCCGATTCTGACAGTTCGACCAATTGCCGGGCGGGCCGGTCACGAACAACGAGGCGCTGCACCGTGACGTCGGGGTAGCGTTCTTGCCAGCCCGCCAGAGATTCGGCCAGATTCCGCTCCTCTTCAGCGCTCACCGCTGTCCAGTCATGTCCAGACAGCTCGAAATACTCGACGTCGCTCCACGCGTGCAGGGCTTTCAGCTCGACACCGCGCCGTGACGCTTCGTCGAACGCGATGGCCGTTGCCAGCTCTGAGGCCGGTGACCCGTCGATTCCCACCAGAACCGGAGCGTGATCGGAATGCGGAAGGACCGAACCCTCGGCGTGAATCACCGCGACCGGGCACCGCGCGCCGTGCACCAAACCCGAACTGACCGAACCGAGCAAGACCCGGTCCACCGCGCCGCGTCCGTTGGAGCCGACTACGACCATCTCGGCCGCCTCCGACATTTCAATTAGCGTCGGCACCGGAGGTGAAGGCCTCACTTCAGTTGCTATTACCAGCTTCTGGTCTGCTTTGACGGCGTCCTGGGCGATCTTGATCGCCTGCTCGAGGGCTTGGCGACCGTCGTCTTGCTGCCATAGCGCAACTCCGCTCGGCATCGGGATCTGCGGAAAGGTCGGCACGAATGTGCTGAACATGTGGACCAGGGTCAACGAGACATTTCGCAAGGCCGCGTCACGCGCTGCCCAAACGACGGCGGCATTGGATGCGGCCGATCCATCGACTCCTACGACGATCCCGTGACGCCTCTCGAAAGCGGTCATTTGGTTCTCCTTCAGTCATTGAAAACGCTACTGCGGGAACAGTCGTCGATCATGAGGCTTTAGTAGCTACCCCATAGTCCTGCGACCTGGGCGGCCTAGGACGGCCGCGCGACGATCACCGGCATACGGACCGCGTGAACGACCGCGTTACTGACCGATCCGAGCAGGACGCCGCTCAGACCGCCTCGGCCGTGGCTGCCCACGACCAACAGCTGGGCCGATTCCGACTGCTCGATCAGCTGCCGCGCCGGCTGGTCGTGGATGACGAGTCGATGCACCGCGACATCCGGGTACCGTTCTTGCCAGCCCGCAAGGCGTTCAGAAAGATCCCGCTCGGCTTCGGACCTGGCCGCCGACCAATCAGCCCTGGGCAGTTCGAACAGCGCGGTGTCGCTCCATGCGTGCACCGCTTTCAGTTCGACCCCGCGACGCGACGCTTCGTCGAACGCAATGGCGGTCGCAAGCTCCGAGGCCGGTGAGCCATCGATCCCCACCAGCACCGGAGCGTGTAGTGGATCAGGCATCAATGGGTCTTCGTCACGAATGATTGCGACCGGGCAGCGTGCACCTCGCACAACACCGGAGCTGACCGAACCAAGCAACGCCCGCGCGACCGCACCGCGCCCATTGCTGCCCACGACGACCATCTCTGCCTGCTCGGACAGTCCGATCAACGCCCGGACAGGGGATTCGTGCCTCAGCTCGCACACGATTCTGATGCGGCAGTAGGCCTTCGCAGCGTCTTGGGCGATCTTGGCCGCTTCTTCGAGAGCGCGACGGCCGTAGTCGTCCTGCCATGTCAATGTGTCGGCTACAACGTCCATCTGCGGCCACACCGGCAGAGCCGGGTTCACCATGTGAACCAAGGTCAGTGGAATACGTCGCATCGCCGCATCGCGTGCGGCCCAGCAGACGGCGAAATTCGAGGCGGCCGACCCATCGACCCCAACGACGATGCCATAACGCTTCTCGGATGCCGCCATTTCGTTCTCCCTCAGTCACTTAGAACGCTACGGACCCAACAGCCGGTCAGTCATGAGACTTTCGTCCCCAACCCCATGGTCGGGAGGCCTTCATCGGCTGACCCTTGGTTGACCTCTCGGACATAGCGTCTCCCCTGCGTGCACGGACCCGGCGGGTGACCATCGCCACGGAAGGGGGGCCCAACGGCCCTGCTGAGGGGTCCCACCGCCGAATAGCGTTTCCAATTGAGCGCGGGATATCCCGCTAACACGGCTCTCAATCGGAGGATGCAATGAACCATCCGCAATCGCCACAACGGGTTGTTGTGGGTGTCGACGGCTCCGACGCAGCGATCAACGCGGCCAAATGGGCAGTTGCCGAAGCAATTAGCCGCGATGTGCCGCTGCGCCTGATCCACGCAATCCCCGAACGACAGGCAGATGGAGCCGCAGGTGATGAGAGTCTGGATATCGAGTACGGCGAAACAGCGCTTCGCGCCGCCTGCGCTGCGCTGCATGCGATCAGTGAACACGTCAAAATTGAAACCGACCTCGTGCACGGATCGCCCGCAGACGCTCTGATCGGCGAATCACGCCACGCAGCAATGATTTGCATAGGGTCCATTGGGATCGGGCAGATCGCCCGCAGGGTTCTCGGCTCGACCGCCGACGCGGTTGCGCAGAAGGCCCAGTGCCCGGTGGCGATCATTCGCCACAACCGTGGCGCCGACGAGTCGGGTTCCGGGTCGATCGCAGTCGTTGTCGACGAATCACCGGACAACGACGCCGTACTCGAGCACGGATTCAGGGAAGCGCGGCTTCGCGGTGCTCCAATTTTGGCGCTGGGAGTTTGGCGTTGGGGCCTGGGCGAAATTCCGTACCAGCAGCTCGAACATCGCCTTGGCCGCTGGGCAGCTGAGTATCGCGAGGTGCACGTCCGTCCGGCGGCCGCACGAGGTGGAGCCGCCGAATTCCTCACAAACACGCAGGAATCGGTTCAGCTTGCGGTGGTCGACAGCTCGGACGCCGACAAAGTCGCCCGCGTGGTGGGTCCGATCAACCCCCATTTCGGGCACGCCGGACGCTCGGTTCTCGTCGTGCGCTAGACGAACAGTCGTTACGGGTGCTTACCGACGGTCGAGGGAGGCAAGGCAGCGACCAACGGCGTGTCGACACCGACCGGACCTAATTCGGCGGCGCCACCCGGCGAGCCCAGTGGGCAATTCCGTCCTGGGAGTACCTGGCTGAAGAAGGCAGCGTTGTCGTCCAAGTGCTGTGCCTGGTCATCGGGCAGATCTCCTTCCCAGTAAATCGCGTCGAGGCGGCAAATCGACTTGCAAGCGCCGCAGTCCACGCACTCATCGGGATTGATGTACATCGTTCGCGCGCCCTCATAGATGCAGTCGACGGGGCACTCCTGAACACAGGACTTGTCCTTCACATCCACACAAGAAGCACCGATCACGTAGGTCATAAAATCATGAGGCTAGCCAAGACACGGCGAGAGACACGTCAGCCCAACGCCCTCAAAGGAAAGGACCAAAGTCCCTTTCCGCGTAAGAGCGTCGACCTCTGCGCGCTAGCTTCGACGGACGACAGTCACCGGGACTGTTGCCGACTGAGCTTGAGGTCGCCGGCATTTTGTCACTCCTTGCTATGGAACACTTTTGGCAGCTGTTGGCATCTCGGCAACAAAATCAGGTAGCTCGATCTCCACGTGGCGGACCGATCCGTAACCTATTGGCTCGCACGGGTAGCCGAGATCGAACAAGACCTTGAGCATGAGATGGTTCTCGCCCAGAACGTCGGCCACAAACCGGCAGATTCCATGAGGACGAGCGATCTGGGCCAGACGTTTGAGCAAGGCCGTTCCCACGCCAACTGAATGATCTTCATGAGCGACGACTACCGCGATTTCAGCAACTTTCGGGTCGTTACCCACGACCTTGTAATGTGCGACACCGAGCAGCCGCTCACCGTCGAATGCGCCCAAGGCGTACTGCCCTGGTGCGGGCTCGGTCATCTTGCCAACGAGTTTGTCGAGATCAATTTGGTTCAGCGTGAAGAAGCGGAAGTACCGATCGAAGTCGCTGAGGTGTTGGTGGAGCGCCAAAGCGGCCGTGGTGTCGTCGGCGTTCAGGCGACGCAACGATATGAGCCGTCCGTCGAGTAGCTGCGCAGTAGCCGCGAATTCCACCAGTCGATCGACCATGGTTTTCACCTCGAACCCCTACTGCGCGGTCTGCTGCGGCCGCATCTATCAATATGCACCTGACGTTATTGGTGGCCGGCCAGGTCTGGCAGGGCCGTTAGGCTCCCGCCCGGCGGCATTAGTCCCGTACACCGGGCGCGAGTGCCTCAGCGTCGCTCGATAGAAGCGGGGTAACAGGTTTGGCGATCCGTGAGCCTGCGCCGTCGTCCCGTGAACTCCGTTGTCAGTGATCGATCAGCGGAGCGGTCCAGTGAACCCGGGTACCGCCCTCCGGTGGATTGGTGACCTCACACCGGCCGCCGACCTGTTCAGCGCGGTAGACCATATTGGCTAAGCCGCTGCGTCGCGGGTTGTCGATGGGCATGCCGCAGCCGTTATCAATAATGTCGACAGTCAACATGTCGGCAACGCTGACCTCGACCGTGAGTCGTGACGCACCGGAGTGGCGAACGGCGTTACTGATGGCTTCCGCGGCAACCGCTTCGGCGTGCTCGGCAAGTTCGCCGCCAACGGCGGTCATCGGCCCCCGCATGCGCACTGTGGTGACAATGTCGCGATTTTCGGTCAGGTCGGCAACAACTCGTTGAATCCGATTCCGGAAGCCGTCGCCATTTTCTGATGGAGATCTCAGCTGGAAAATGGTGGTGCGGATCTCCTCGATGATGGTTTGGAGATCATCTAGCGTGCGGTTCAGCCGGTCGGCAACCTCGGGCGAGCGTACCCGGGCAACCGTGCCCTGCAGATCCATGCCTGCGGCAAACAGCCTTTGGATGACATGGTCGTGCAAATCGTGCGCGATGCGCTCACGTTCGGCCACAAGCGTCAGCTGCCGCGCATGCTCGCGGCCCGACGCGAGCATGAGTGCTATCGCAGCGTGGGTGGCGAAATCACTCACCAGATCGAGGTAGCTGTCATCGAATGGCGGCCGGTCTGCGCTGCGGGCGACGGCGATCACTCCAGCGACTTCGTCGTTGGCCCGCAACGGCATCAAGATCGCGCTACGTTGCCCGACATCGGTGAACGCCTGAATCGGGTAGCTCAACGCCTCGGTGATCATCGGCATGCCAGAGCGGAAAACGCCGCCGCTGCTGGAGCTATCCACCGGGATCCGTTGGCCGATAACCTCGGAGGCATTCAGCCCCACAGCCGCCGACACAACCAGCGTGTCGATTTCGTCAACGGGTAGGTCAGCGTCGACCGGAACAAGCACAATGGCCTGTTCGGCTTCGGTTATCGCGCGCGCGCGTTCGGCGATCAAATGCAAAGGGGCCTGGTTCGGTTCGCCCACAGACAGTAGCGCGGTCGTGATTTCCCGGCTCGCGTCCATCCACTTCACGGAGGTCCGCTCGCGCTCGAATAGTTGCGCATTGTCAATAGCGACCGCGGCGGCCAGCGCCAAAGCGCGAGCGGCAACTTCGTCGGATTCAGAGAACAGCCGACCCGGCTCATCGTGAGTCAGATACAGGTTGCCGAATACCCTTCCCCGAATAGAGATCGGCACGCCAAGAAATGCCCGCATCGGAGGATGGTGCTCGGGGAACCCGACCGAAGCCGGGTGCTTGGTCAGATCCTCTAAACGCAACGCCGGCGTATCCAGGAGCGACAGACTGAGGACTCCTTTGCCAACCGGCAAGGGGCCGATTTGCCGCGCCGCGTCCGCATCGATTCCTTCGTGGACAAATGCGACCAGGACGCCGTCGGCATCACGTACCGCAAGTGCGCCGTACGGGGCAAAGGTCAATTTCCTGGCGGCGAGGACGATCCGACGCAGCGTTGCATCCAGATCGAGATCTGCACCGATCTCGAGGATCACGCGCAGCAACAGCTCCATTTGGTCGCGCGCCGCGAGCAACTCATCGAGTTGCTCGTGCATCCTGCTTACCAAACCGCGCTGGCCCAGTCCGGCAAAAGCCGAGCCGCTTTCGTCACTGGCCACCCGACCAGATACCTCCAGAACTTTGGCCCCGCGGCAACCTGCGCGTGTTGCGCATAGCGACAAGTCCGATGGTGAGCAACGCGAAGATGCCCGTCGCCAGCTTAGTCCCTGTTCGGCCGGACCCCAATAGCACAGAGGTCGGCGGCCCGGCACCGCTCGCCGGCGATGTCATCAGCAAACCCATCGCAGACGACGATGGCTGGTCAATCCCCCGTCGTTCCCGCCGCCGGCGGGTTGGATCGCCGGTCCAACTTCGTTGCAAACACCGCCGCTTGGGTGCGCCGCTCCATCCCAAGTTTGGCCAGCAAGCGCGATACGTAGTTCTTCACCGTTTTCTCGGCCAGGAACATCCGGGCGGCGATCTGGCGGTTGGTCAATCCCTCGCTGAGGAGCCCAAGCAGAGTTCGCTCACGCTCGGTCAGTCCAGACAAAGGGTCATTATGCTCCGCGGCGCCGCGAAGTTTTGTCATCAGCGCGGCGGCCGCCCGGTTATCCAGCAACGATTTGCCGGCACCGACGTCCTTGATCGCCTGCGCCAGCTCCATACCCCTGATGTCTTTGACGACGTAGCCGCTGGCGCCGGCCAAAATCGCCTCGAGCATCGCTTCATCGGACGTGAATGACGTCAACATCAGACACCGCAGCTCTGGGAGTTCGGACAACAGATCACGGCACAATTCGATTCCGTTGCCATCGGGAAGACGCACGTCAAGCACAGCGACGTCGGGATTCGATGCCGGTATTCTCACCATCGCTTCGGACACCGACCCCGCATCGCCAACAACCTCGAGCTCAGGGTCCGATGCGAGCAGATCGGCAAGGCCACGACGAACGACTTCATGGTCATCGACCAAGAAAACCCTAACCATTGCTAGTCCTTCCTGCTGACCCTTCGATGGCAACGATCATGCAAGCCCGATTCAATGTCCCATACCCTGCATAGTCGGCCAATTTCACAAATGTTGGTGATCGGCGATGAGCAGCGAACACTCGGCGCCCTGCAGTATGGAACTGCCGATCGGCCCGAAAAGTTCGTTGAGATGCTCATGGTTCCGAGCGCTGACGACCGCCAACTTCGGCGTTCGGCAGTTGTGAGCCAGGTAATCCAAAAAGTCGCCATGGATGACCGCCGCGTCGACTGCGAGGTTCGGATAGCGTCGCCTCCATCGAGCCAGCCGGCGATCCAGGTCAGCGCGTGCGCGCCGATCGCAGTCGCGCGCCTCTTCGTCATCGCCCAATGTCGTCTGCGCGCGCACTACTGCGTGCACGGTCGAGTTGCGTAGCTGCGCTTCCTCCATGGCAGCGCCCAGCAGCACACCGTTCTCGGCGGAATGGTCTATTTCGACGACAATCTCATGCGGAGGCTGTGCGGGGTGGTCATGTTGGCCGCGAATAATCGCCACGGGGCACCGCGCTGAAATCGCCAGAGCTGCAGCGGTGGAACCCATCCTGCCCGCTTGAAAGTGGCGTAGTCCGACCGCCCCCACACACACCATCGATGCTGATGCCGACGCGCGAATCAACGATCCGATTGGCGCCCCTTGGGCGATCTCGGTCTCGATCTTCACCGCAGGGCCCGTGCCTTCGATCGACGTGAGTACGCGCCGGATCGCGGTTTCCGCGGCGGCCAGCCTGCCGGCCATGGCATTCACTTCTGCGTCCTGGGCGTCAGAATGGTCAACCGCGTACAGGAGACGCAAGGGGACATCGCGGCTCACCGCTTCATCGACCGCCCAGAGCGCCGCGTGTATCGCCGCCTTCGAGCCGTCGATACCGACTACGACTGGCCGAGAGGTAGGTAGCTCGTTCATCGCAAGGCTTTCGGATTCGTAGATCGGTTGGCCGCCCCTTTGGAGGCCTGATCCCAGGCTATTGAGGCGCTACGGTTTAGGGAGGGGCCATTGGGCCCTACCTGGGCCGTCCTTGGTCCCAGATCTAGTTCGGTACCGATGACGCTTCAGCTGCAACGGGTTACGTCGGCCAGCCCTGGACATGCGTGAATTGCCGCGACCATCGCATCGCCCGCTCCAAACACCGCTCCCCGCACGCATCGGAACCGCGGAATATCGGTGGCCCGATCGCTATTGGTTACAAACCAGTCGGATACGTTTCCGGCGTTTCGCCGGCAATCCAGAGACTCGTGGGTTCCAGCGGTTCGAGCGCACGGGTCCTATCGATGTGGATCATCGCATCGAATTGGTCGGCCGGCCGGACATGGAAGTAGTGGCTTTGCCGTTCGGTGGCGGGCAGGTAGATCACTCCGATGGCGCGTCCCAATCGAACTACGCTGAGAGGTTCTGCGACTTCCGGACTTATGTCTGCCGATACCAGGAATGCGTTCCTGCCGGTCTCGTGCAGCAGTTCCTCGATACTGCCATTGAGCGCCGGGCGAACGGCCTTTCTTTCGGCAATACCGCCCCATTCGCTGGCCGCCGTCACCGTGCCGCCGTACGTGCTGAACCCGATGAGGCGCGACTGCTCGCCATACTGCTGGCGAACTAGTTGACCAAGTGTGAGCTGGCCGTCGGCTGCGACCTCGGTCGCCCGCGCGTCCCCAACATGAGAGTTATGTGCCCACACCACTATTCGTGCCGATGGCACCTCTTGGTGGCGGTCTAGATGTTTGAGCAGCGCGTCAAGTGTCTGCGCCATGTGCTTGTCGCGCAAGTTCCACGAGGTGACGCGGCCGCTGAACATCGCACGGTAGTAAATCTCGGCGTTGCGCACGGTTTGTGCATTTTGCTGCGTGTAGAACAATTCGTCTTCGGCGAGCAGTCCGTCCCGGCGCGCATAGGCCAACGCATTGCGTTGGATGTCAACCAGCTGCTCGATTGCCTGGTTTTCACACGAAGGCCCAGCACCGAAGGCCGCCGAAAAGCCGTACGCCTGAGCGTCGTCGGCCGAAGCGTGATCAAAGCACGAATAGCGCTCCCGCGCGCGCCCCGCCGCCTTCGGGTCGATTTCCTCGAGGTAGGTGATCACTTCGTGCATCGAACGGTGAAGGCTGTAGAGATCAAGCCCGTAGAAGCCGGCCTGCCGCTGACCGTTTGATTCCTGCCGTCGATTGCGTATGCGTAGCCAGTCGACGAAGTCACGAACGACGGTGTTGCGCCACATCCAAGCCGGAAACCGCTCAAATCCGCTCAACGCGTCATCGGCGGTCTCATCCGCGCCAAGCCCGCGGACGAAGCGATTCACTCGATACGCGTCGGGCCAGTCGGCCTCCGCGGCGACGGCGCAGAAACCCTTTTCGTCGATCAACCATTTCGTCATCGCGGCCCGAGCCTCGTAGAACTCGTGAGTCCCATGTGAGCTCTCGCCGATCAAGACGATCCGCGCGTCACCAATGAGCTGCTCCAGGGTCTCGGGCGGCGGGATACCGTCCGGGGCATCAATGGCCACGCTGCTAATCACCTCGGCCGGTGTTGGCATAGCGGGCCTGCTAATCGCGACCTCCGTCGTCGGCGTGGCCAGCAGCTGGCGAACCTCCTCGTCGGAGACTTGGCGGAAATCCCAGAACGACTCTCCGACAGCGAAAAATGGGGTAGGCATACTCGCGCACACGACGTCGTCGACCAACCCGGCGAATTCCCGGCAGGTGGATTCCGGCGCCGCCGGCACCGCGATCACGATATGCGCGGGCTCGGCTTCGCGTAACGCCTGCACCGCCGCGAACATGCTTGCGCCGGTGGCCAACCCGTCATCGACGAGGATGGCCGTCTTGCCGGTCACGTCGAGCGGTGGGCGTCCGCCGCGATACGCGGCCTCACGCCGAACCAGTTCCCGCCCCTCACGCTCGGCGACGGCGCGCAGTTCCTGGGGCGTAATGCGCAAGCCCCGCACCATGTCGTCGTTGACCACGACACGCCCCCCACTCGCCAACGCTCCGACCGCAAACTCCTCGTGACCGGGGGCACCGAGTTTGCGCACGATAAACGCATCAAGCGGGGCGTGCAGCGCGGCCGCCACCTCCCACGCGACAGGCATTCCACCCCTCGCCAGGCCCAGAACGATCACATCCCGTCGGCCGCGATAGGCGCTGAGGAGGGTTGCCAACACTCGGCCGGCCTCGCGGCGATCGCGGAACACGCGTCGCGGCGAATGCTGGGTGACATCAGCTGATCTGGTCATTCGCGCACCATATTCATTGTCAGATTCATTGTCAGTTATCGGAGTTGCTTCATTCGACCAAGTGGCCGCGTCCGCCGAAAGAGACCGAAGTCCTCGGCTTGGGAGTCGTTCGTCTGCTCTCTCATCTCACGACACTCATCGAGCTGGCTGTTGCATTTCGCCGATGTAGGCCATGACACGGTCGAGCACAAGGTCATATGCATCGCCGTTTTCGGTGATACGGGACAATCCCCGGCGATTAAGAAAGCCGTCCAGGCGTCGATCCAACGGCCAGTCGGCATATGTATCGTCGGCATAGGCCGAGTCCATGAATTCCGAGGCGAGCACGTTTGCCTCAGAGTCAATAGGTAGCAGCGGAGAAGCCATTTCACTCTTCCCCGTGTGCGCGGACTGCACTGACAGGTTGGCTAGAGCGACACCACCACCGAAACGGCCACAGCGAACTAACGATGATGAACGCTTGATCACAGTTCACCTGGTTGCGTTCAGGAATCCTCAGACGAGTGCCGCGTCTGCTGGACCGAGGGTGCTGCCAATCCCATCCGGGTTGGCGGTCGCCACCCGCCTTAGCATCAGGCCGCGATGATCGCCCTTCGGCGGGAGCCTGCACCACTCTGTACTCGCCCAGCGTAGAAGGCATTTCACTTCCCTTTGTTCGCATACTGCTCTGGATGCGTCGTCAGCGTGTCTCGATCTTTTCGGCAGTGGCGGCTAGCGCATAGGGCCTGAAGTCCCCCATTGATCTATGGTTCTCGCCGCAGCGGGTCAGGACGCGGCTGCCGTCAGCTGCCCGGCCGTTCCACGCCAACGACGAGCAGCGAGAAATCGCTGTCACGCAGGGCCAGCGCGCCACGGTTGCTAAGCAGCTCGCGAAGTTCGCCGGTTTGGGCGGAGCCGACCACGGCCAGCTCGATAGACGCAGCATGCTCGACGAGATAGTCGAGGAGAGACCCTTCCAAACGAACGGTGTCGATCTCGACCTCGGGATAGGTTTCCATGCAACGCTTCATATGAGAATCCCCCCTTACGGGATCCCGATCCTGAAACTCACTGGACGGCGATTCGGCGGCCGTCAAAAGCCGCAATGGAGCGCATCTATGCCGGGCTTCGTGCAGCGCCATCTGCAGAACGTCAACGCCATCTGGCGAATCGTCGGCAAGGGCCACTATCCAGCCATGGCCCGCCACGCCCGTATCGCGGCGGTCTCCTCGGATGATCGCTACCGAACAATGGCCAGATTCCGCCAATTGCTTGGCAGTCGAGCCCAACCAGACGTCCGCGTGCTGCGCGGCTCCCGTGTCCCCGACACATAACAATGTCGTGGAACGGGACGCAGCGATCAACGCCGCCACCGGCTGCCCGTCGACGATTTCCGTCTCGACCTTCACCGGCTTGCCCATTTCGTCAATGGCGCTGCACGCCTTGTGTACAACCTTCTCCGCTGCAACTAGCGCCGCTATTGCTTCGTCCGTGCTAGCACCCGGGTTTGCGTTTCTGACATAGAGCAGACGCACAGGAGTGTCGGTGCCAGCCACCTCGTCAACAGCCCACCGGGCGGCGCGAATCGCCGCTTGCGATCCGTCGACACCGACGACGACCGACTTCGGTGGATACCTGTCGAACATCATGGACTCCCGGCGACGAAGGGCAGTGAGAAGAGCTATGCAGAACGGTACGGAGGACGCCGGTGGCTGATCAGAGGCCTTAGTCCCCGCCCCTAGGTCCCTTGTTCCCCTCGCGGGGGCGGGCCCCGAGGGTGGTGCAGGCCCTCTCGGCGCGAACTTCGGGACTTCGGACCCTATCCGCGAGCCGGAAGAATCGATCGAATCAGTAGCGTGCGTTGACAACCACTCATCGAAAAGGACGCGCAGCTCGCACGCGGCCGCGGGTAGCGCACCGCGAGAACCACTGCGCTGCGGTCTCATTCGGGCATTGCACTTGATCTGTGCCAGGAAAGACCTTAGGAGAAACGGTGAAGGTCCTCGATAACGTTCGGGTATTCAACAAACATGTGCTCAATCCGCTGATGCTGGGGTTGGCCGGGCGAAAGTACTGGTATGCCTCGGTAATTGAGCACACTGGGCGCCGTTCCGGCAAGCACTATGCGACGCCGATCGCCACAGAACACATATCGGACGGCTTCATCATTCCCCTCCCCTACGGGGTCGGCGTCGACTGGCTGCGAAACGTCCTGGCCGACGGGCACGCGACCATCCGGGCTCACGGCCAGAGCTATCGCGTGCAGCAACCGGAGATCATCTCCGCAGAAGCGGCGGCCCCGCAGCTACGGCCTGAGCGTCGGCGCCTCTATGACCTGTTCGGGGTGAAAGATTATCTCGAAGTGAAGTCTGAGTCGGCCTAAACCATCAGCGTCGGAAGCGATTTAGCACATGCGGGTTAGGTGCTACGTTCCGTTGGCCTTCCTCAGATGTGCGATTTCATTGCCCCACACCGACTGGGCGCCGGCATCACCGATGCGGTAAATCTGAATCATCGTCGAAACTCCAACGGCCAGGGCCACAATCGCCACAATGATTCTAGTGAGCGATCCGGACTTCTGAGTTCGACCTTCAGTAAAGCGCAGCGCCACAAGTGCAATCGCGACGACGAGCAGCGCAAGAGAAAAATAGATCATTGTGTCGCCCCGCTCGGCGTGTTCGCGCAGGATTGGATCAGGGTTGCGCCTTAAGTCGTACAGCCATCCACCGGCGTTTGTGGTGATTGGCGTCAACACCGTGACGACGATGGCGAGGATCAGCGTGAGCCACACGAGGTGTCCCCGCCGAACGGTGGACCAGAGCGCGCAAGCGATCTCAAGCAGAGCAGTTAGTGGTGCAAGTACCACGATAAAGTGCACAAGCAGGGCGTGGGCCGGCAGGCCGTTGACAACATTCATGGGACTCCCTGGCATGGCGGCAAGGTGCGGCGATCGCGATCATAACGCTGCCGACGGCCGAAACGGTGGAGTTGCATATGCCGCTCCAACTGCGACTTTGGTGAGGCTCTGCTTGCTGGCGAGACGCGCGGGAGTGCGGTTGGCTTTATGGCGTGGTTGATGATCAGGGACGCGAAACGGAGTCGGCGCCGTCGACTGCCGAACAAGTGAACGCGGCGACGTCCGGGGAACGGAGCCATCCGGCCGAGCCACACAGTGCGGGCGCATCGGCACGGTTGAACTGGTTGCGAGCGGGGGTACTGGGCGCCAACGATGGCATCGTCTCGGTGGCCGGCATCGTGGTCGGTGTTGCTGGAGCCACCGCACAGCGTGGCCCGATTTTCACCGCCGGGCTGGCCGGTCTGGTAGCCGGCGCGGTGTCCATGGCATTGGGTGAATACATCTCGGTGTCCAGCCAACGCGACAGCGAGCAGGCCATGCTGACCAAAGAACGCCATGAACTACGCCAGATGCCCGACACCGAGCTGGCCGAGCTGACCGCCATCTTTGAGGCCAAGGGTGTCTCGCCGCAGACCGCAGCTCAGGTGGCCGAGGAGTTAACCGCCCACGATGCGTTCGCGGCCCATGTCGATGCCGAGCTCAAGATCGATCCCGAGGACCTGGCCAATCCCTGGCAAGCCGCGGCAGCTTCGGCCGCCGCGTTCATCACTGGAGCGTTGCTTCCGCTGCTGTCGATTCTGTTGCCACCAGCCGCGTGGCGGGTACCGGTGACGTTCGCCGCCGTCCTGATTGCGTTAGGTCTGGCGGGGGCACTCAGTGCCCGCATGGGCGGCAGCAACGTGCGTCGGGCCGTGCTGCGTGTGGTGATCGGTGGCGCCGCGGGGCTTGCATTCACCTACGGGGTCGGGCACCTCTTCGGCACGGCACTGAGCTGACACCAATGCCGGCGATGCGCGCAAGACAAAGCCCAGTGCCGCACACGTCGCGCGTCAGCCGGCACATCTGGTAAGCCGGGCGATGGATTGAATCCCGTTGTACTGCAGCACTCCTCGGCGAAGAACAGCTGCCCGCCCTGATGGAGCTTAGCGACAGATCTCCAGCACTTCGCTCAACGGTCGCCGCGGCGTCGGTTCGGGGGCCAACTCACCCTCAGGCTCAATCCCAACCCGAATCAAAACCTGAGGTACCGCTGCGGGACCGCTGGTGAGATCTCTGATTATCTCCCGGCTGGCTTCCAACTCCGTGACGTGCGTTACCGGGCAGGTTGCCAGTCCGACCATCGTGCACTCCAGCAGGATCGCCGAAAGGACCTCGCCGCAACTAAGGAAATCGGCGCGCGTGTCCGTAATGGTGGACAGCACCAGGACTTTGGCTTCATCGTAGGTACCGGCTGAACTCCGCTCATCGAATGGATCGATGGGGAATCGACGGTTCACGTCGACTCTGCGGTTGTCGGACTCCGACACCAGCGCACTACTGGGTATTCCTTCGAATCCTCTTGATGGTGAAGTCCACCAATGCAATTCACTGTGATAGTGATCGTCGTAGCGGCGCAGGGCTTCGGTGAGCCGAGCCGCTTGCGCCAACCGCGGCCGCGCGTCGTCGGCCAGCACGTCAAGGATGACCGAGTCATTGTCGAATGAGCTGCGCAATACGGGCTCGAACGACGCCCAGCGCTTCGGCGCACGGAACGGCAGTCGGCTGGTCCGGCGACGCAATATCGCGTCGGCACGACCGCGCCGGGCCGGCGCGACGTAGTCGACCGAGGCGAAGTCGGTTGAGGCAAGGTGGTCAAGATTGTTCGGGTTGGGAAACCGTTCGACGTTGGTGTCCCAACCACCAGCGGCCATCGCGATTCGAAAGTGATCAAGGGCTGCACCACAGCTGATGAGCGCTTCGCGACCTGACGGGTCCGTCGAGGTCACTGTTCGCTCTGGGTCAACGAAGAGATCGACGTTCGAGCTGCTGGCAACCCACCGCCAAGGCTGGCTGTTGTGCAACGAGGGCGCGCGACAGGCCAGCTCGATTGCCGTCGTCATCTCCTTGACGTCCGCCATCATTTCGGTCATCGTTCCCAACCTTCCGCGTGCATGGCACGATCCTCTGGCGGACGGACAACTTGACGCCAGAGTCCTTTGTCCCCAGCGTTGGGTCGTTGGACCTCGTGCGGCAGTCCGGGCTCGGTTCGTTGGCGAAATGACGATCGAGTTGTCGACGACGGTTGGCGCTGGCTGTTCTTGGCGACGCTTGACCCTGCTGACCGGGACGTATGACTCTAGTCACCAATACAGTTGTCTTCTAACGTCAATCGCGAACCGTGAACTCCGCGAAGGGTTATGACTCATGCAGGCGACACCGGACGCCGACGTCCTCAAGAATGCGGTGCTACTGGCGTGCCGTGCCCCGTCCGTGCACAACAGCCAGCCCTGGCGGTGGGTGGCCGAGGACGGCGTTCTGCGACTGTTCGCCGATCGTCACCGGACAGTTCCGGGCACGGACCATTCGGGCAGAGAAGCAATCATCAGTTGCGGCACAGCGCTCGATCATCTTCGTGTCGCCATGCTGGCCGCGGGCTGGCACTCGAAAATCGAGCGGTTTCCCGACTCGGACGACCCTGAGCTACTGGCATCGATTGAATTCGGCCGCGTCGATCACGTCACCGATACTCAACGAAGCCGCGCCGAAGCGATTCTGCAACGCAGAACCGATCGGCTGCCGCTGGGGCGGCCAACATATTGGGATTTCTTCGAGCCCGTCCTTCGCGGCACGATCGATGACAACCTGGTGACACTTGACGTGCTCTCCGATGACGCGCGCCCGCTGCTCGTCGACGCCGCAGAGCTTGCCGAAGAGGTTCGCCGCGACGATTTGTCGTATCACCTCGAATTAGATTGGTGGACTTCGCCGTTCGTAGTGAGCGAGGGCGTTCCTCCGAGCGCATTGGCGTCCGACAAGGAAGACCGCCGCGTCGACGTCGGACGTCGGTTTCCGGTCAGAAGCCATATGAATCGGCGTCCCGAGGTCGCGGTGGACTGGTCAAAGATCCTTGTGTTGTCTACCCCGGAAGACACCAAAGCGGACGCCCTGAGGTGCGGCGAAGTGCTGTCGGCAGTGTTGCTGGAATGCACCATGGCCGGCATGGCGACCTGCACACTGACCCATCTGATCGAAGTTGATGAGAGCCGCGATATCGTGCGCGGCCTGATCGAACAGAGCGGCTGGCCGCAGGTACTGATCCGCGCCGGGATTGCGCCGCCTATGGAAGACCTTCCCGCGCCCACACCCCGGAGTCCGTTGGCGGACGTATTTCAGATCCGCTAGATACCGCAACGCGGAGGGGCCAGCCCGGACGGAAGGCCCGCTCGACGGTCGAGCAACTTTGGTCCACGCAAGTCAGGACTTTCGCCACCCGCAATTGCTCGATGTTCTCCGATAGCCTCATCGCTATGACAGATCAAATCCAAAGCGATGACGGGGGCACCGTCCTGCCGGTGCACGAATGTTGGGATCTGCTGGCAGGTGTGACACTGGGGCGGCTGGTCACCAGCGTGGACGGCCAGCCGGAGATCTTCCCGGTGAACTACGCCGTTCAGCGCCGATCGATCCTGTTTTGCACCGCAGAGGGCACCAAGTTGGTCAGCACCGCGATAAACAATCACGTCGTGTTCGAGGTCGATGACCACAATGTCGCGGAGGGCTGGAGTGTGATCGTGAAGGGCACTGCACGCTCGCTTCGTAGCAACGAGGAGATCGAGGAAGCCGAGCGCGCCCAGGTATTGCCGTGGACGACTTCTGAGAAGTCGCATTATGTGCGGGTGATTCCTGAGACGGTTACCGGCCGCCGGTTCCAATTCGGCCCGCCACGAATGGAGAAGTCCGTTCACGCCTGATGGCTACGTAGCGCCGCGGTGAGCCGACCGCAGGTGGCGCGGGCGCGGCATGAACTCCAACGACAACAACACGATTAGCGCCCCGGGAATATGGTGGGCACATAACACCACGTAGCGGCGCTCGGCCAGCGAGTGAAACTTACGCAGGTAACGGTAAAGGGACTCCAGCCGGATCAGCGGGTCCAGCAGATGAGTCAACCGATACGCGACGCGCTGCAACGCACCCCGACGGTCGGTGTCGAAAATCTCCGGGAACGCCGCGAAGGCCAACGAAACGCGCAGGGCATCATGACTTTTCGCATCAGCAATCATGTCGACGCTAAGTCGCTCGTCAACGCCGTTGGCGGCTCCTGGCCGGCGGAATGGCACATCGAGGCTGACTTCTGATCCTCGTTCGGCGGTTGCGTATCGGTGAAAGGCCACAACACACCCGCAACGATCACGTGCGATAGCCAATTTGACGCCCGGGTAACGGCCCGTCAGGACCCCGTCAAGACTCATGCAAAATCCGCGTTCGGTGCGTGCGGCACGGTGCGCTGCGTGTAACACCTCAGTCAGTTCGGCGATAAGCGCGCTGTCCAGCTCTTGCTCGTCTACGATCTCAGTCGTGATGCCGCAGTTGTGGCTGCGCTGCACTGCTTGGCGAAGGTTTCGAAATCTGCGCCCCTGCAAGGTGAAGTGGCGGACATCGACGACGACATCGCGCCCGATCGGCACCGCGAGCATCGGCTGCCCGACCGTCTCATCGCTCCACAATCCCAAGTACCGCTGGCCACAAGCTAATACGATGATCTGCCAGCCCCGGCCGCGGCACATGCGGACGAAATCGGCAACCACAGCCGGGAATTGGGCGGCATCGCCGATCGGGTCGCCGCTGACGACGGCGAATCCAAGCCGGGTGCGGTAAGCGATTGCCGCCGTTTTGTCGGAATTGAAGTGATAACTCTTGGTCGAATGCATGGCAAACGGCGCCAACGGGTCCGCGCGTGTGACGTTGACCAGCGCCCATATCCGCTCCAGCATCTCCGGTTGTGGTTGCGCCTTGGTAGGCCACATGAGCACGAGCCCACTGCTGGCGGCCAGAATGTTGCCGAATAATCCGTATGACAAGAAGTGTGCCCCCACCCCCGCGCACACCGCCGCTGCGGCGGTCAACGCATGTCCGGTGGTCACCGGCCGACCCAGGACGATGCCGCGCGAGATCAGGGCCAGCGCGGCAAGTAACGCGACTGACCATCCGAACCGGCCTGGAGCGACTCGCTCGTAGCCAAGGAAATCGCGCACGATCAACACCGCCAACCAGCCCAAGACGCACATCAGCACCAGCGTGCTGATCAAGCGAATTGCCGGGATGTCAACTCGGACCAAGACCCGTTCGCGACCCCGTTCCGTGGTAGCCTCGCCGCTGCCCTGGCTAATCTTCACGGCGCGCTCGCCCGGTTGGCGGTATCCGCGGCCGCCGAGAGGCACCAAACTGGTCAGACACGCGTCAGCCCTTTCTGGTTAAGCTCGCCGCTTCCCGACACCGATTCCTAGTCTTCAGCAATCCAACCGCGTGCTTTACCGGCTTCAGCTTCGGGAAACGTCCGGTACTAGCTTCTGGTCCTCCCAGACTGCTCCCGGATCGAAACCCGCTAAGTCAGTGGCGATCTCAATATAGATGCGCAGCTTCTTGTGCCGACGCAGCCGATCTTCAAAGTCGGGTATCAGCACCTCGTCGTAATCGGCCTTCGTCACGTGCTCGTGCAATGCGAACGCAGTGACGTTATCGGGAAAGCCTTGCAGTAGCTCAATCATGAACTCCTCCTTGAGACGGATCCGCTCTCTCGCAGCATCATCGTCTCCTCCGTGTAAGGGCCCGTTCTAGAGGCCAAAGTCACCGTGGGCCAACCGGGACCAGTTCCGGCAACCACGCTCAGTGGCCCCGGCCCCCGAACGTCCCGAATACTTGGGCCTTCTGTCACTCGCGAAGGGCTTCACTCACGTGCTCAGATGTGCATATGGGATGTAGGCGTCTCATCACGACATTGCCTGATGGTTGCAATGTCATGAATGGAGCTGCGACAGATGGATACGTCAGAACAACAGCAGGTCCGGACACGTACCTTCGCTCGCGTGCTCGGCCCGTTCTTCGTCATCATCGCGGCCACGACGGTGGCCCGGGTATCGGACATGCGAGCACTGCTTTCGGACTTCGAGGCCAACGCCGCGTGGCCATGGGTGACGGGCGCCTTTCTGCTATTGGCGTCTCTTGTCATCGTTGCGCTGCACCAGTATTGGCGCGGCGCGGCGGCGGTTACCATCTCTGTGGTGGGCTGGGTCTTGGCACTCCGCGCGCTGTTTCTCATGGCTTTTCCGCATGCGTTCATGGCGGCGGCCGACGCCGCGATCCGTGTCAGTGCCTTGTGGGTGAGCGTCGACGTCTTCATCGGACTCGTTGGGCTGTATCTAAGCTACGTCGGTTGGAGGCCGGCGCCGGGTCAACCAGTGGCTCCGACGGATACATCAACTCCTGACCTCCCGTGCGCCGGGTAACGGACGATGCCCGATGAAGTCCGCCGATACGCCAACGGGTGGAGGTTGACATGTCGTCTAACGCATCTTTGGGAATCGTCGTCGGAGTCGACGAATCACCGGCCGCGAAGCTGGCCGGGCAGTGGGCGGCACGAGACGCGGAGCTACGCAAAATCTCACTAACGCTCGTGCACGCAATCTCGCCTGAGATCGCGACATTTCCGCATGTGCGGTTACCCGCGGGCCTGGCGCGCTGGCAGCGTGATCGCGGCCGCCAACTCGTCGACACCGCATTCAAACTGGTTGAAGAAGCGTCGCAGCGTGGCGGTTCCACTGAGATCCACAGCGAAATCCTTTCTTCGGCAGCGGTTCCCACGTTGGTCGACTTGTCCAGAAACGCACAGTTGGTGGTCACCGGTTGTCACGGAAATGGGCGGTGGCCGGGTCGGCCCATGGGCTCAGTGAGTTCCGGACTACTGCGTTACGCGCATTGTCCGGTCGCGATCGTGCACGACGAGGACCCAGTGGCATCCCATCCGAGTCAAGCGCCGGTTTTGCCGGCATTGATGGCTCGTCGGCATCGGAGTTGGCTACCGCGACCGCATTCGAGGAGGCTTCACGCCGGAATGTGGGGCTGGTCGCCGTGCACGCATGGAGCGATGCCGATGTCTCGGAGTTTCCGGGCATCGACTGGGCTGCAACCGAATCGATCGCGGAAGAGATCGTAGCTGAGCGCTTAGCCGGCTGGCAGGAACGATATCCCGATGTGCCGGTACATCGTAACGTTGTGTGCGATAACCCGGCACGCCAGCTCGTTCAACGCTCCGAAGGAGCCCAGCTCTCGGGCTCGGTCAGCGAAACCGTTGCCCAGATGGCGCGGGTTCCGGTAATCGTGGCGCGCGAGTCAGCGTAGATATCTCATTGGTATTGGCGCTTACCCGCGGACCACCAGCACTGAGCATTCAGGGTGGTGGAAGAGCGGATGCCCGGCAGGCCCGACCAGCTGCGCCACCTGATCGGCCTCGGCGCCACTGATAACCGCAAGCAGAACTCGCTCGTGGTTGGTCTGCAGGAAACTGGCGATAGCGGACTTGGTCGTAATCGGATAGACGCGTATCTCGGGATGACGCTGCTGCCAATCCTGGACCCGATGTTCGAACGCGCCGTCGGCATGCTCGGTGAGTTCCTCGGGTCGGCCTCCAAGGACGAGCATCGGCGCCCCGCGCAATTTCGCCTCCCACGCCGCGTATTTGACGACGCCATCGTTGCCGGGTGTGTCGGTCATCCGCACCGCGATCCAATTGATGTCGGGCGGCGGCTGGTCGGAATCCGTCCGCAGCACCGCGACCGGGCAATGCGCCAGCTCGGCGAGTTCGGTTGCTGTCGAACCCAAGACGGAGCGGGCATAGCGCCCGATCCCGACGGAGCCGACGCAGATCATCTCGGCATCGCGGGATGCCTCCACAAGCACCGGGCCGGCCGGCCCACGTAGGATCTCGGTTTCGACCTTGACGAGCTTTCGTGTGGCCTCAACCGCGAATTGCGCTTCTCGAAGCGAATTCTCGGCATACTCGAGATCCCGCGCATACTCGTCCGGTGACGGATGCGTCTTCTTGATAACCGAGACGAGACGCAGCGGCACACCGTTGCCGATGGCCTCATCGACACCCCACAACGCGGCCGCGATCGCGGCCTGCGAACCATCGATTCCCACAATGATCGGTTTCATCGTCCGCGCTCCTGTTCAGAGATTGCTCGAACCAACTGTTGGGCTGTTCGCATCGTGACGAAGCGCGGTCGGCCGTCCCGGCCCCGCCCCCGGCTGGGCGAGCCGATAGACATCGATCAACCGCGCAAGATCGCTTGGTGTGACGATGCCGACCACTAGGCCGCCATCGATGACCAGGGCACGGCTACCGTGACCGGCCGCTGATAGCCGGTCAATCAGCGCACCAAGCGGCTCGAGTGGGGTCGCGGTCGGCACGCTAGGTAGCGGTAGGGCAATCTCACGCACGCTAGTCGTGGTGCGTCGGTTGGGCGCAAGTTCGCGCAGCTGCCGCAGCGTGACCAAACCCATGGTCGAACCGTCCCGCTCGGCAACCGGGTATGCCGAGTGACGATCGCCTAGCACGTAGCGCTGGATGAAATCCTCCACTGTTAGCCAGCCAGGGGCGCTATGCGGGTTAGCGGTCATAGCATCCGCGACCCGCAGTCCGGCAAGGGCCTGCCGAGTGGTTACCTGCATTTCTTCCTCGCGAGCGGCAGTGAAGATAAACCAGCCGATGAACGCCAACCAGACGCCACCGATAAGGCCGCCCGCCAGAAACTCGGCCAACCCCAACGTGATCAGGATGATGGCAACCACTCGCCCGGCATGCGCCGCGCCCACCGCGGCGCGCACGCTATCGCCGTGGCGGTGCCACAGATAGGCCCGCACCACCCGGCCGCCGTCCAACGGGGCACCGGGTAGCAGATTGAACATGCCCAGCACCAAGTTGATTGTGGCCAACCACCAGGTAACACTGACCGCGATGGCCGCGGCGTGGACGGAGGCTAATCCCATTGCTAGCCCGGCGAATGCCGCAGAAAGCCCAAGGCTGGTGGCTGGGCCCGCGAATGCGATCCGGAAGGCCGCCTTCGGTGTTTTCGCCTCGCCCTGCAGAGTCGTCACACCCCCGAATAGCCATAACGTCACATCCCCCACGCTGACCCCCATACGACGGGCGACGACGGCGTGTGCGAGTTCGTGTGCCGTCAGCGATGCCAGCAACACCACCGCGCCACACGCACCGGCCAGCCAATACGCTAGGTGCGAATACCCTTTGACGGTGCTGGGCAACGTGCTCGCCAGGCTCCACGTGAATAACCACAGGATCACTATCACGCTCCAGTGAACCTTTACCGGGAACCCGGCAATTCGTCCGAGCGGAATGGCGTCACGCACCTTCGACCTCCGACAATTGTTGGTGCACAACATCTTTAACAGATGTCAAGACGGGCCTCCGTTGCGTCGAAGACAGCCGCTCGACCCGATGCTTGAGTTCGATCAGAGATCGTCGCGTCGTCAACGCGACCAACGGCCTGGCCAGCTCCACGGCAAGCACTTCGCCTGGGCGGCGCAAGCCGATCCGTACACGCACCAGTAGCCGGACACGGTCCTCCCAATGCGGAAGGAGATGGATCGACAACACCGCGTCCCAGAGCAGACTTGGTCGCGTGGCCCTGAGCACGATGTACTGTTCGGGCTCGATCTCGGCGATGCACATCCTCAGCCCGTTCTTGAGCCCCGGCCAGCCGCTAGGAGCCAGCCGCATAACATCCCCCGGCTCAAGATGTTGCAATTCTCGACCGATGCGCTCGGCGCCCTCCTGGTCCTGACCCATCTGCGTCAATAAGGCCCAGACTGTTGATTGCGGCGAGTCGATGTAAATCGCTTCGGTGGTCTGAACGACGGGATCACCGATCAGTGCGTCGCCGGGCAACCGCAGCAAGCACTCTTCCTTGGTCGTGCCCCAATTGCGGTAGTACTGTCGCGCGGCATAGAGCACCGCAACGAGCGCCACCGTCCGCTCTATCGTTGCTGTTACGTTTGCCATCTCGCCAGTCTGCGTCTGCGCTGGACGGCTTACCAGGGCCAATAGTCCTCGGCGAGCACACCAATATGCTCTGCACACCATGCCGGCAGATATTGCCGCCAGGTCTGCAAAGGCCCTTCGCTGCAAGGAGTCTCAGCATACGGGGCCGAGGCGGCCCGGGAGATCGTTTAACTCAGCGTCGCGGCGTGGACAAGCTTCTCGTCGAGTTGACCATTGGGCTGGGTGGACCTCGAAGCGTTCGACTCTCGGTTCAGGAAGCCGGTGAGTTCTCCGATCGCGCTCATCAATGGGGCAGGGAACACGACGGTGGTGTTTTTCTCGACACCGAGTTCTGCCAGGGTCTGCAGGTTTCTCAGCTGCAAGGCCAGCGGGTGCTGCATCATGGTGTCGGACGCATCGCCGAGAGCTGCGGCCGCACGCGCTTCCCCCTCTGCAGCAATGATTTTGGCTCTCTTCTCTCGCTCTGCTTCGGCCTCGCGGGCCATTGCACGTTTCATACTGTCCGGAAGCTGGATGTCCTTGAGCTCGACCAAGGTAACCTCCACGCCCCAATCCACGGTGGTGGTATCGAGGATCTGGCGGATGCTGCCGTTGATCTTCTCGGTCTGGGCGAGCACTTCATCGAGGGAATGTTGCCCGACAACGTTGCGCAGGGTGGTCTGTGCGATTTGATTGATGGCGGAATTGACGTTCTCGATGACGACGACGGATTTGCGCGCATCGACAACGCGGAAGTAGGCAGCGATGTCCACGCTGACGTTGTCACGGGTGATGATGCCCTGCGACTGAATGGGCATGGTCACGATGCGCATCGAAACCCGCCACAGATGGTCGATGAGCGGAATGATCAATCGCAGCCCGGGTTCGCGAACCCCAATGACTCGGCCAAGCCGAAAGTGCACACCGCGCTCATACTGCTCCACCACCCTGATTGAGGCAATCGTCAACAGCACCACCACGACAAACCCGGAAACCAACAGAATTATCGCACCCTGGCTCACGACGACCACCTCAATCCGTTACGCCGGCAGCGTTGCAGCAGCAACGCGCGTGCCAACAACGCTAGAGCCACCAGCGTCATCATTCAGCGGCCAAAAGTCCTCGCCCACAACGCCGAAGGGCCCCTCTTTCGTGGCGCAGCGTCGCAGCGAGCATTCGACGCCGCCGATTCAGGACCTACGATGAGGCGAGGAAGGACTTTAGGCACTCGTGCCAGCGACGGGGAGTCCATAGCGTTTGGTATGGCATCAATTGCCTTCGGCTGCAACACGATTTGCAGTGATACACAGAAGATTTGAGGAGACTGACAATGACACAGACACCGGAAAAGACGGAGTCACGCTGGGCCGAACTGTCTGACGAGGTGCTCGAATCGGTCGAAGCAAGCCGTAAGCAGGCCATCGACGCCGTCCGCAAGTTCGTCGATCAGGTCCACGGTGAGGTCCCTGATGAGTCGCGGCGCAAGAACGTCATCGACGCCGCCCTGGACTTAACCGAGGAACTGGTTAGCGGGCGTATCGAGTTCTTACGCAGCGTAGTGCGAAGCGCCGGCGAGGCAGTGGGCGGCAAACAGCCGTAACGCCTCGGTCATCCAAGGCCGATGGCCGAACGGTTGTCCGCGGACACCGTTCGGCCATCGGTCATTTGTCAATCGAACGCACGGATCACCTGGCGGGCTACCTGCTGGATGAGTCGGCGCGTGTCGTGATCGAGGGGTAGGTCATCGGGGGCAGGGATCTCCCCCCTCGTAACGACCACTCCGGGTTCCTCCTGCTCCCAGTGGGCGTTGACCTTGTCGCCCAATGCGCGCGCGGGCGGGTTGTCGGAAAGCACCCGGCCGTGAAACCGCTCGATGCCGTCGATGCGCGCAGCGACCGCTAGCGCACCGAGTAGCAGTGTTCCTATCCCGCGGCCCTGGTAGGCGTCCGCCACGGTGAGCGCGACCTCCGCCGAGGCGAGGTCGCTTTTATCCCGGATGAAGCGTGCGTCGGCGATGACCGGCCCGTCCACGCCGTCGGTAACGACCCAGACGAAGTGGTCGACGTAATCGACCTCGAACAGGTACGCCAACCGTGCCTCGGTCGGAGCACTACCCTGGTATCGCCGGTACAGCGTCTCGCGCGAGAAGGCTCCGTTGCTCTTGAACCGCACGGCATCACCGGGCAGGACTGGACGCAGCATTAGCCGTGCACCGTCATTGGCCGATACCGGTATCGGGGCGATGTATGCGGCCAACCGCTGCCGCGCGGTACGGACCATCCGGTCCGCGACGACCGGCATGGCCAGCATGCACTCGAAGGCGCCGTCGTATCCGACGTAGCCGCGCACGTCATCTTTCGCGACCACCGTCGCCGTTCTCGATGCGTTTCGCAGCAAAGCAATTTCACCGACAATCGTCCCTGGCGACAACTGGGTCACCGCAATCTGCCCATCCATGCCGACATGCCTGATCTCGACTCGACCCGACGCGATAATCGCAAACGACACCGCTCGCTCACCCTGCCGCATCAGGACCTCGCCGGCGGCCGTATGCAGGGGCACCAGGTTGTCAGCCAATGCCGCAAGGTCCGCACTGGGGATATCGGCGAACATGTGCAGCGCCGCAAGGTCCGCCGTGTTGACGGCGCTCACAACAGGCCGCTTGGCGACCCGGCCGAGTGCCTCATGCGCACCGCTCCACTGCCAACCGCCGACGGTGATCCGTTGGTACAGCGGTCATCTCGATAACTCCGGCGCAAGGCCAAAGCATTCCGGTAGTCGGGCTCTTGGCCTTCCTAAAGAGACGTTTTCCGATCTCCGCGTGACTTTTGTCACTATCCCAACCTACCGGATCGCAGCAAGATCAAGGGTGAGATACGACGCCAACGGTATTCAGTTCGGCAGCAATGGATTAGGCACATGAAAACATCACTCACCTCATTGGAGAGGCCCGACTTCACTAAAATCGAGAATCGCGCGCCGTCGGTGGCACGGATGTTCCTCGACCGCGTTGCCGCCACCCCGTATACGGAAGCTTTTCGTTATCCACACGACCACGGCTGGGAGAGCGTGACCTGGCAGCAGGTCGCCGAACGCGTGCACCACATCGCCGCCGGGCTGATCTCACTGGAAATCGCCCCGGAGGATCGGGTCGCGCTCGCATCGTCGACGCGCTATGAGTGGGTACTCGCGGATTTCGCCGTGATGTGCGCCGGCGCCGCGACCACCACGGTGTACCCGACGACCATGGCCGCCGATGCCGCGTACATCGTGTCCAATTCCGGAAGCCGGGTGGCGATCGCCGAGGATCAAAACCAGCTCGACAAGCTGCTAGAGCACCGTGCCGATCTGCCCGATGTGAGGAAGGTCGTCATGATCGACGGCAACGGCGACGGAGACTGGGTGATATCCCTTTGCGAGCTGGAGCAGTTGGGTAAGCAACTACTCGCCGACTCGCCGAGCGCCGTCGAGGATAGGGTCGCTACCGTCGGCCCGGACCAACTCGCCAGCCTCATCTACACCTCCGGCACCACCGGGCGGCCGAAGGGCGTGCGGCTGACCCACGGAGCGTGGACGTACACCGCCGCGGCGATTGACGCGCTCGACATCCTCGGCCCCGAAGACCTGAACTTCCTGTGGCTGCCGCTGGCACACGCATTCGGCAAAGTGATGCTGGCACTGCCGCTGCAGATCGGCTTTCCCACCGCTATCGACGGCCGCGTCGACAGGATTGTCGACAACCTGGCGGCCCTGCGTCCCACCATCATGGGTGCAGCACCGCGCATTTTCGAAAAGGCACACGCCCGCATCGAGGGAATGGTGGCCGAGCAGGGCAGGCTCAAGAAAACGTTGTTCGACTTGGCAATCGGGATCGGCGTGCGCGTGTCAGAAGCCCGGCAAGCCGGAAAGAACCCTTCGTTGGCGTCGTTGCTGGCCTACAAGCTCGCCGACCGGCTGGTGTTCTCCACCATTCGCGAGCGCTTCGGTGGCCGGTTGCGGTTCTTCGTCTCGGCGGCCGCCGCCCTGGACCGTAACGTCGCGCAATGGTTCGACGCCGTCGGCATCATCATCCTTGAGGGCTACGGCCTGACCGAGACTGCTGCCGCATCATTTATCAACCGCCCCAACGCATACAGATTCGGAACGGTCGGCTGGCCGTTCCCCGCCACCGAGGCAAAGATTGCCGACGACGGCGAGATCTTGATCCGGGGACCTGGTTTGATGACCGCCTACCACGATCTGCCGGACGCCACCGCCGAGGCACTCGACGAGGACGGTTGGTTCCACACCGGCGACGTCGGAGAGATTGACTCCGACGGCTATCTGCGGATCACCGACCGCAAGAAGGACATATTCAAGACCTCGCAGGGTAAGTACGCAGCGCCATCGGCGATCGACGCGAAATTCAGGGGCCTCTGTCCTTATGTGAGCGAGCTTCTCGTCTACGGGGAGGCAAAGCCCTACTGCGTGGCGCTGGTCAGCCTTGACAGCGAGGCGATCGTCGATTGGGCCGGTCAGCATGGTTTGGCGGGCATGTCGTTCACCGAAGTAGCGCGCGATGAGAAGACGCAGGATCTGATCGCCGACTACATCGATGCCTTGAATATGAAACTGAATCGCTGGGAACAGATCAAGAGATTCACGATCATCGACCGCGAACTCTCCGTCGAAGCCGGCGACCTGACACCGAGCATGAAACTTCGCCGGAAGGTAGTCATCGAAAAGTTCGCGGACCGGCTCTCCGCTCTCTACGAACAGTGAGATCGGCTGTCGGCATCGAAAGCCGCATACCCGCCAGCATGTCAGTAAATTCGCGAAGTTCACGGAAGTCATAAATTTTCGGGACTTCCGTCCCTATCGCGGGCGGTGTTTAAACGATCGGATAGCCCTCATGGGATCTGAAAACCTCAAAGCTGACCGCGAGGTCGTCATCTCGGCCAACAGACGCTCAGCAGAGCCGCCACCGTAAGCCCTCACAATAAATTCAAGCCCCCGGTTTTGGTTTCGACCACACACCAAAGGAATTCAGCATGGGCGTTGCACTATTGGCGAACTTGGCAGCCGAGTTCGAAGATGCGGTCGCGTGCACTCGAGAAGCCCTTGTCGAACACGGGTTTGGCGTGCTTACCGAGATCGACATGAAAGCAACACTCCAGGCCAAGCTCGGCGTCGAGATGGACGATTACCTGATCCTGGGTGCTTGTAATCCTGCCTTGGCGTACCGAGCAATCACCGTGGACCTAGAGATCGGGCTGCTCCTCCCATGCAACGTGGTGGTACGCGCCGACCCCGACAACCCGGGCACGGTGATCGTTCAGGCAATGGATCCGGGTATCTTGCTCGAGGTAACCGGAGAGCCAGCCCTTATCGCGATCGCTGATGAAGTCACCGCACTGCTAAGTGCCGCGATCGGCTCACTGGACGCCGGTGGAGTCAAACGCCAGTTCCCGTCTCAATAACCGTTGCGATGACCGCGTGACGTTCACGCGCCCCCTCGGCGTACAGGCGATCACGCACCCCGTAGGTGATGCCAGCCGCCACACGGGGCAAGCGGAATAGCCAACAGAGTCCTTGGGCCGGTGCAACCGTACCGCTCGCGGGGTTGGCGGTCTGCAGCCCGGGTGAAAGCCCTTGGAATTCAGTTCTATTCGCCGACGCTTTCTTCGCGATCCGCCATCCACTCGACGAATTCGGAGAGTTCGCGTCGCGGTGTCGACGGCAATGGGTCCGCGTTGATCGGCGCCCAACCAACCCGCAACAGCATCTGCGGATAGTTGCTACTCCCGAAGATTTCGGAGTGCACGGCCTCGCGTGTTTCGGCGACCTCCAGCGGTTCGGTGACCGGGCAACTCGCCAAACCCATCGATGTGGCGGTGAGGAGCACGATGCTAGTGGCCTCACCGGCGCGTAACTGGGCCAACTTGTCATCGTCACGAGTTCCCAACGCAAGCACGACGGCGTTGTCCTCGGCAGGCGACGAGCCCGATGGCATCGCCAGCGCCGGACCGGCAAAGAGCCGACTCGGAATCTTCGCCCTTGGGTCGGATTTTGGTGTATTGCGCGCCGGCACACCGGCCACCGAGGCATAGCGTCCGCTCCACTCGGTGAGCTCGACAAGATAGTCATGAGTCATGTGATCCCAAACTGATTGAGTCACAATCTTATGCAACTTATCGGTATCTTCGACTTCGCACAGCGTTACGCCGTTTCGAGCAGCTCGCGCGGCCATCACACCGATATCGCCTATCGGTACCGGCCAGGCACTGTAGTGGCGCCGGTCGGTCCGCCGCCGCGGGATCGCCGCGGCCAGCGCTATATCGACGGGATCAGCGGTCGAGCGTGACAATTCGATCGCCGCAAGGTGTGTGGGGTCAGCGGGATTTGGGAGGCGGTTCACCTTCGCTCGCCATCCAACCGCTGCGAAAGCAACCACGCAATGATTGAGCGCCGCACCACAACTCAAGATCAAGTCTCGGCCATCGGGATCGATGTTGGGCAGCTGCCGCTCCGCGTCGGAGTAGAGGTGCAGGCTCTGCGCACCCACCAGCCACCGCCACGGTTGAGTGTTATGGACGGAGGGAGCTCGAGACGCCAGAGCCAACACCGTCCGGATTGTGCCCGCGTCGGGAAAGTGCACGTTCATGGCTATCGTCCCTTCGGTAAACCTTGATATGTCAACGATCGTGAAATTGCGTCGGCCGCGCGAGAGTACGACGTCCTCAGTCCAAAAGGACTTTGTGCCACGACCGGCGAGGGTAGGAACGGTTTACTCCCGGCAAGCTACGCGGCAGCTGCGATGAACACATCAACAGATAATCGGTCGCCCACGGCGTAGGCTGCCGCGCAGTAACCGACGCACGCCGTTCAGGCGAGGTCCTCGATCAGCCTTGAGGTTGATCCGACCACTTCCCCAACCCGGCCACTAGAGCCGAATAAACCTTGACACCGAAGGTGGGTCGGGATATGTGGATTAACAACGAGTTTCGCCACGGACAATCAGTCAGGTGTCGTCGCTTAGGCCGTGATTTCGGGTCGCTTTCTCGGGTGCCATGTTTTATCGTCCTCGGCGAGAACGAAGTAGCTTTCTTCTTCCTGAACGAAGTGCAGCCGCAACAGTGCATATAGCCCATATAGGCATGCCAGTAAGTCCTCGGCTTGATCGGGCTGTATCGCCCCGGCCGACTGTGCCACGGCCAGGTGCGTGGCGATGCGATCGGCTAGCCGCTGAATCTCGGCATGCATCCGGCTCATCGTGGCGGTGGCCTCGCCGCTACCCAGGGGGCGGGCCAGCGCCGGGTAGAGCTGAGCTTCCTCAGCCCGTTCGTGCGGCAGAATCCGCTCGGTCAGCAAGGCATGCGCCGCGGCCAGCGACTGCAGCGCGGCAGCATCCGGGCCGGCGGCCAGCCGATCAGCGCTGTCACGCAACAGTCCGATGGCGTCGCGCAGTTCGTCATGTTGGGCGGCGAAGCGGTGCAGCATCTGCTCGGTGCCTGCGGCCAGCTGCACCTCGGTGGCCGGATTCCCGCGCAAGGCCCGCAGCGCATTGAGGATCACGGCGACGTCAATACCCTCTTGCAGCAGCGCACCCGCGGCGGGCGGTAACCAGCCAAACGCGGCGATCACCATGGCCAGCAGCGACAGGGTCATGCCGACGACGACGCTTTGCACCGCGATGCGCCGTGACCAACGGGCAATATCCATCGCATCGGCCAATCGGTCGAGCCGATCAGTGGTCAACACCACATCAGCGGCTTCCGAGGATGCCGTGGCTCCACGTGCGCCCATCGCCACACCGACCGTGGCCGCCGCCAGCGCGGGGGCGTCGTTGACGCCATCACCCACCATTACTGTCACCGCCCGTTCGGTTTCGGTGCGCACCGCGGCGAATTTGTCAGCCGGGGTCTGGTCGGCATAGACCGCGTCCAATCCCAAGACGGTGGCGACCTCACGGGCCGGCTCGGCGCGGTCGCCGGTGAGCATAATCAACCGGTTCAGTCCCGCCTCGCGCAGCCGCCGCACCGTGCGCGGCGCCTGGCGGCGCAACGGGTCCCGCAACAACACCGCACCCACTGGCGCGCCCTCGACGCAGACCCAGGCGATCGCTGCGCCGTCCAGGCGGGCGCGATTGACCGCTGCTCGCGCCCACGCGCCGGTCACCGCGTCGGCCGGCAGCTTGCCGACTGTGACCCGACGCCCATCGACGGTGGCGGTGACGCCGCGGCCGGGCTCTTCGACCACATCGGTGGGTAGTGACAGCTGCAAACCCCGGCTAAGTGCTTCAGTGACAATGGCCTCGGCGAGTACGTGCGGCGAAAGCTGGTCCACCGATGCGGTCAGCCGCAGCATCGCAGTCGTGTCGCGGCCCGGCGCGGCCACCACGTCGACGACCACCGGGCGCCCCATCGTCAACGTTCCGGTCTTGTCCATCACCAAAGTCGTTGCATGCCCGAGGTTTTCCAATGCGCCTCCGCCGCGGACCACCACTCCGGCACGGGATGCCCGCGACAAGCCGGAGACAATGGCCACCGGCGCAGCCAGCAGCAACGGACATGGGGTCGCCACCACCAGCACCGCCACGGCTCGCACCGCTGACCCGCTGGCGAGCCACGCCGCTCCGGCCAGCACCAGCGCCAGCGGCAGAAACCACGCCGCGTAACGGTCGGCCAACCGCACGATCGGCGCATTCTCCGCACCGGCCTGCCGAGCCAATCGCACAATGCCGGCATACGTGCTCTCGTCGGCTGTTGCGGTGGCACGCAGCTCAAAGGCGCTGCCGGCATTGACCACACCACTGCGGACCGGTTCGCCGACATCGCGTTCCACTTGCAGCGACTCGCCAGTCAGCACGGACTCATCGAGTATTGCCACCACATCGGCGACGCGTCCGTCCACCGGCACCACCTCGCCGGGGCCGACGACCAGTAAGTCGTTGGCGAGCACGTCAGCCAGCGGGATCACGCCGACCTGCGTTCCGATCCGTCGTCGAGCGAACCGTGGCGCACGCTCGAGCAACGCCCGCAGATCACGTGACGCACGGTGTTCGGCCGCCGAGTCCAGCGCACGGCCACCTGCCAGCATCACCGCGATCAATGCGCCAGCCAGGTACTCGCCGACCAGCAGGGTGCCGACTAGCGATAGCACCGCGATGACGTCTACGCCGACCCGGCCCCGGCGCAACGCCACCAGTACCCACACCAACGCCGGCACCACCGCGAGGACCGTGCCGGCGATCCAAAAGCCGTTGGCCACGCCGCGCCAATCGCCCAGCCAGGCGATCCCACCGGCGGCCAACGCACCCACCGTAAACACCACCAGGGCCGGTTCGATGAGCGAGCGCACCCGCGCATTCCAGCGACCGGCCACAGGTTCCGTGTCGCCAACCATCCAAAGGTCCTCCGGCCATAGCTACATCCGGCGTCTCGAACAACCGCACGGCCATCACGCACTAGAGCCCGACCCGCCCGACGGATTCGGTATTGAGTCGATCAGTCCCACATCTTCGGGGCAAGGGCCTTCGGACCCTTGCCGCGTTATGTGGGCCGGTCCGTGTGAACGGATTTGTCTGCTGCTGCGGCGCTCTGGCCACGCGCCGCCACGGCGCCCGCGATCGATGCGCAGGCGATCGTCAGCAAGGCGCCGAACATCAACGCCGATGCTTCCCCCGCGACGAGGAGGTGTTCCTCGGTGCCGATCGTGGCCGCGGCCACCGGCACGCCGAGCTGCGCGGCCGACAGCACCGCCAGCGTCACCGGCTGGCCGAGTAACTTCCCCGCGCTATGCACCAGCACAGCACCCAGCCCCAGGCTTACCCCTAACAGAATGAGTTTCGGGTGCGCAGCCAACTCGCGTACCTGCAGCGAGGCGCCAAGCCAAACGAAGAACAGCGGGCTGAAGAAACCTTCGGTGATGCCGAACAGCTGACGCGCCAGCCTTCGCGGTTCCCCGACCGCCGCGATCACCAAACCCACCGCGAAGCCCGCCAGCATGACCGATACGTGGGTGCTGACGGCCAGCGCCGCCAGTGCAAACAGCACGATCAGGCTGGTCCGCAATTCCAGGGCAAACCGACGATTTTCGGAATACGCGTGAACGCGCGCACGCCAGCCCCTGCGGTCGATCGCGCTCAGCAGTACAAAAAGAATCGCTGCGCACCCCGCGACCGCCAACGCACCCAGCGCTGCCGCCGGCGCGCTCCGCACGTCGATCACCAACGGCAGCAACACAATACACGCAGCATCAGCGACAGCGATCTGTGCGGTCACGGAGAGCACCTGCGGTCCCTGCAGCCGCAGCGAATCGATCACCGGCAATGCCAGTGCCGCGGACGAAGAGGCCATCAGCACCGCGTAAAGCGCCGCGTGGCCGGTGCCGAACTCCGCCGCCAGGCCAACAGCAAGAGCGACCGCGACGGTACCGCCCAGAAGCACCCGCGCCATTGCCAGCGGCAGCGCCGAGCGCATCTCGTGGCCGCGGATCGGTACATGCGTACCCACCACGAACATCACCAGCGCGAAGCCGATATTCGCGAGCAATTGGAGCGTCGGGTTGGCGGCATCGATGACGCCGAGGCCGGTCTTACCGACGACGAGTCCTGCGATCAGCTCACCGACTATCACCGGAATCCGCAAGCGCGGCAACGCCGCAAGCAACGGGCCGGCGAAACCTATTGCCGTCAGCAGCGCCAGTGTTTGGAAACCGAACCCCTGCACGTCAGTGTCCGTTGGCGGGGGCGAGAAGTGGTGTCATCCGGTAATCGTATTGGCGCTGCCCAAGCTAACGCGTCAATCTTGCTGAGAGGACACGCCGCAGGGGTCTGATGCCCTATACGGCGGGGACCAATTACTCCTGACGCTCGGCCACCGAGCGGTTAGCGTTATTCGCATCGCTCGCTTGCACAGCAACAAGGAGGATTACCGCGAATGTCTGATAGCGCAACATCTCCGGGCATCGTGGTCGGAGTCGATGGATCATCGTCATCCATTGCGGCTGTGCGGTGGGCCACCTTCGAGGCACGCATGCGCAATGTGCCGCTCACCCTGGTCCACGTTGAGGTCACTGCGGCATGGGGCCCGGCACCATGGCTTTTAGCAGATGTCCCGCTTCCCCCCGCCGAGGAGGACCGCGAACGGGAAGAGTACGGCCGGAAACTCCTCGCCGATGCGATCAAAGTTGTTGAAAGCAGCAGCGAGGGTGGCCTGGGCGCCCCTCAAATTAAGACCGAGTTGTTCTTTTCGGTGCCCCTGGCCCCGCTTGTCGCCCTTTCCAAGGATGCGCACATGGTAGTGGTGGGCTGTCGCGGGAGGCACGGTTTGCATCGGGTCCTGCTCGGCTCGGTCAGCACGGGCTTAATCCACCATGCGCACTGCCCAATCGCGATAATCCATGACGAGGCTCAATCCCTGCTGCATCCCTCCAAGCTGCCGGTCGTGGTGGGCATCGACGGTTCGCCGGCGTCGGAATCGGCTACCGCAATCGCCTTCGACGAGGCATCGTGGCGTGGCGTGGACTTGGTCGCAGTGCACGCGTGGAGAGACCCGGACCTATCGGCGGCCCCAAGTATGGAGTGGTCGGCGCAAGAGGCTTTGCGTAATGAAATCCTGGCGGAGCGGCTGGCAGGGTGGCGGGAACGCTATCCGGACGTCACCGTTCATCCGCGGGTCGTGTGGGACGACCCGGCCCGCCACCTCCTCGATGAGTCCGAGTCGGCCCAGCTCGTCGTAGTGGGCAGCCACGGCCGCGGCGGATTCGCCGGAATGCTACTGGGATCGGTCAGCACGGCGGTGACCCACGCGGCCCAGATTCCCGTGATTGTCGCCCGCAGTCGCAACTAGCCGAGAGCGAGATTGCAGCGCCACGGACGCGGCGACTTAGCGTCGGCGCAACCAAAGATACTGCAGCACCGTCGGTGCGAGTCTTGTATTGGGCGGCGAAAGTCGCTTCCGCGGAGAGTCTTAAGCCCCCATTGTCGCGATTAGGGACCAAGGACTCTGCCCGGTGGCCAGCTTCTTCGAGCAGAGTCGATATCGATTCAGCATATGACGGGAGATCCAGGTGACGTCGATGACAACTGTTGCAACGGACGTGGTCCAAGGCGCGGTCGCGCTTGCTTGCCGAGCACCCTCTTACCACAATAGCCAGCCTTGGCTCTGGCGCCTCGACCGCGCCGGATTGCATTTGTACTTGGATCCGGCCCGCGTGGTGCAAACCGATCCCGCCGAACGGCAAGCGCTGATCAGTTGCGGGGCGGCACTCGACCACCTGCGCGTCGCGATGGCCGCTGCCGGATGGAACGCCCATGTTAGTCACTGTCCAGACCCCAATAACGTCGAGCATCTCGCTTCGATCACGCTCACGGAGATGACCGTCGTGACCGAGGAACAACGACGCCGCGCCGACGCCATCGCCACGCGCCGCACCGATCGCCTTCCGTTCGACCCCGTCCCGGACTGGACCGATTTCGAAGCCGAATTGCGAAGCCGGATAGACGACACGGTTGCGCTGGTAGACGTCATCGACGACGCTGATCGCGGCGAGCTTGCTGACGCAACCGATATGACGGACATCTTGCGCCTCTACGACTCCCCCTATTTCGCGACACTGCAGCGCTGGACGGCGCCGTTCGAGGCGAGCGAGGGCATTCCCTATGACTCATTGGTCTCAGCGGCCGAAGGGGACCGTGTCGACGTAGCGCGCACTTTCCCCTTCAGCCATAACCCTGAACGGCGCGCTCACACGCCGACCGACTTGTCGACAATCTTGGTGATCTCCGCACATGATCGCTCCCCACGCGACCTGCTGGGGTGCGGAGAAACACTGTCGACGATATTGCTGGAAGCTACGGTGGCTGGACTGGCCACCTGCACCCTCACCCACCTGACCGAGCTCGAAACCAGCCGACACGTCGTCGAAGGGCTGACCGGGCACCCACTGCCCCAGGTCCTGGTCCGCATCGGCCGCGCCCCCGGCAATGAGCACTACCCGCCACCGACC
Source organism: Mycobacterium sp. Aquia_213 (assembly GCF_026625985.1). Taxonomy (NCBI): domain Bacteria; kingdom Bacillati; phylum Actinomycetota; class Actinomycetes; order Mycobacteriales; family Mycobacteriaceae; genus Mycobacterium; species Mycobacterium sp. Aquia_213. Next base: position 2,593,024 of record NZ_CP113116.1, on the reverse strand, counting down.
CCGCGCCGACCGCTAGCCGACGTATTGACCGTCAATCTCTAGCACTCGACAACCAATCCGCCGCCGGGGCGGGGCTAATGCAAGGAAAATCTATGCACTACAACACCTCCCAGAGCAGCCAGACAGTGGCAGTCACCATCACGTCCGACGAACACAATCGCCGGAGCCGGGCCGTGGCCCGCATGCGGTGGCGGGGTCACACACTGATTGGCTTTGGTCTGTCCCATGTCGAGGTCGACAACGTTGGTGAACAAATTGCGCTGGCTCAGGCCTTTTCGGACTTAAGCCACCAATTGTCTTGTATCAGCCAATGATCTAGAGATCTCGTTGGTACACCCAGGCGAAGGGTCAGTCGGCGACCTCGAAGATCGCCGCGGCAGAGGTAACGGGCTTGTCCGCATTGCCTTCGTCGTGCAGCAACATGCGCACCCCGATCCGTCCGGGCCCGCCGGCGTGCGCGGTGCCCTCCACGCGGAAGGGCCCAACCTTGCCGCGGGACATGAACATCACGTGCCAGCTGACGACCTGCACCTTGCGGGTGCCGGCGAGATCGGCCGCAAGGTCGGTCGCCGCGGTCTCCAGCACGACGTGTTGGGGACCGATGTGCAGCGCCGCGTCCGGCGAAGCGAGTTCGGCGCTGAGCGCGGGCAGCACCCAGTGCCCGTCGTCGCGCCGGGCGGCACCGAAGGCGGCCCATAACGGCGGCAGGTCGGGCGAGTCCTCGACAACCAGCTCGGTGCCCGAAACATCCATCCTGTCAAGGCCTTCCGGCGGGATGCCGATGATCGCGCCCTGGCCTTCGTTGAAGGCGATCACCCGATCCGGGTTGTCGGCGTCGACGATCTTGCACCGTCCGTAGCCCATGGTCCGGCCCTGGTGCACGACGCCGGAGCCGACGATCTCGACCCGGGAGACGTCGTAGCCGGGATCGATGATCTGCACCGAGGCGATGACCGGGTTGGGCACCGCGACCATGTCGGTCTGACAACCCTCGGGCGATGAGATGGCCAGTGGCGCAACCATGATTCCGCCTGCCTCGTTGCGCATGTCCCGACGGATCACGACGGTGTCGTCGACGTCGCCGATGTCCATCGACGAGTGCCTACGACCGATGTAGCGGTAACTGAGCAGACCCGTCCAGCGGCGGAACAGCTCATCGCGATAGGCGTCGGCGTCGCCGGCCAACTCCCGGATGTCTCGCAGTTGGTCGCTCAATTTTCGCCACCTTTCTCGAGCAGCGGGTCAGGACTGTCTGTTTCGTCGCACTTGGTTGAACGGCACGCCGCGATCGGCAGCGTACTCGCGAGGGAAGTTCAGCACTCGCTCGCCGATCACGTTGCGCGCCATTTCGGTGGTGCCGCCGCCGATGCTGGCGATCTGGCGGCCCAGGTAGCGGATACCGATATCCAGCAGCTGCGCATCGTCCTCGACGACCGCCGACGTACCCGCGACGGCAATCGCGGTATCGATTTCGACATCGTGGACCGCGGCCATCTGTAAGCGAATGATCGATCCCGCGGTCGGTGGCAGGGCGCCGCTGGCCACCGCGTGGAAGACGTGCTCGCTGAGCTGGCGCGCGACCGTGCGGTGGACCAGGGCACGCCCGGTCATCTCCCGCACGCGTTCGCTGTCCTGCTGGTTCGTCTTCTCGGCCAGCGACAGCAGATCGATCGAAACATCCTCGGCCTCAGAGATTCCCGGCCCACTCGTGTACTCGGAACCATCGCCCATGCTGCGGCGTTCATGGTAGAGCTGCCGCGACGCGACTTCCCACCCCTTGCCCGGTTCACCGACGACCGCGTCATCTCCCACGTCGACGTCGTCGAAGAACTCTTCGCAGAATTCGATGGAGCCGTTGATCTGCTGGATGCGGTTGATCGTTATTCCGGGATGCGCAAGCGGCACCAGGAACATGGTCAGCCCCTCGTGTTTGGGCGCGTCCCAATCGGTCCGGGTCAGGCATAGCCCGTAGTCCGCGGCGAACGCCCAGGTGCTCCACGTTTTGGCGCCATTGATGACCCACCGCCCGTCTCGGCGATCGGCGCGAGTGATCACGCCGGCGAGGTCCGACCCGCCGCTGGGTTCGGACAGCAGCTGGACCAGAACTTCGTCGCCGCGCAGCGCGGCTTGGATGTGGGTGCGTTTCTGTTCCTCGCTGCCCACGTCGAGGATGGTCGCGCAGCAGATGGCGAAGGAGGGCACGTTGAGCAGCAACGGCGTTTCATAGCCTTGCGCCTCGCTGTCGAAGGCCTTCTTGTACTCGTAGCCCAGTCCGAGTCCGCCGTACTCCCGCGGAAAACAAATGCCCGCGAATCCGCCGTCGTACAACGTCTTTTGCAGTTCTCGCGCACGGTGCCAGGACGCCTCCGCGTCGCGTTCGAGCAGGGCGGCTTCGGCGGGACCCTGGCGCGGCATGTTGGCGGCCAACCAAGCCCTGGCCCGGCTGCGAAATTCCGCTACGGTTTCAGCGGTCTCGGCAGTCACCGACGCCGCCGAATTCGTCTGTGCGTCATCGCCGATGACCTCCCGACGCCGTTGTCGTGTCCGAACGCTCAGCTTGTGCTGGGCGACTGTACAGCACCGGTGAATCACTGTACAGATCGATTCCCCCCGGCCGATCATGTATCCCGTCGACGGCGTTGCGAACCATCCCGGGATCGGCCGCCGGACTGGTAAGTTTACGGAATCGGCGTTATTTTAACCGGCGATCGGAGGATCGGGGCATGGGCACTGCCGCAACGGGTTTCGACGTCGCGCGGTTTCGCGATTGGCTGGCCGAGGCGACGGGCGAGGCCGCGGAGGTGTCGGTGACCCCCATCCGCGGCGGTGGCAGCTGCGAGATGTTCCGCGTCGACCGGCTGGGGCAGGCCTGGGTGGTGCGACGGGCGCCGCTGGCCACGGTTTCCGACACCGCCCACCAGGTGATCCGCGAGGCGCGGATCATGGAGACGCTGGGGGCGGCCGGGATAGCGGTGCCCACGGTGCTGGCTCGCAGCGACGACCCCGCGATCCTGGGCGCCCCGTTTTTCGTGATGTCGTACGTCGACGGTGGGGTGATCCGCCGCGACGGACTTCCCGAAGCGCTGCATCGTGATCCGTCGTCACACGGCTTGATCGGCGAACAGCTGATCGACACCCTGGTTGCGCTGCACGCCGTCGACTGGGCAGGTACCGCGCTGGCCGAACTGTCGCACCCGCAGGGTTTTCTGCCGCGCCAGGTCGATCGATGGCTGGCGCAACTGGCGCGGTACCGGGCCCGCGATTTGAACGGCGTGGACGAGCTCGCCGGGTGGCTGCGCGACAACCTGCCCGCCGGCGGCGACCTCACCGTGATGCACGGGGACTACAAGCTGGACAACGTCATCTGGGCGCCGGCACCGCCACCCCGGGTCGCCTGCGTCGTCGACTTCGAGATGACCACGGTGGGTGATCCCCTGATCGACTTGGCCTGGGCGATGATCTTCTGGCCTGAGGCCGGAAACCCGATCGCGCTGGGATCGCCGGACGCGCCGCACGGCATGGACCGCGATCATTGCCAGACACCGGATCAACTGATCTCGCGGTACGCCGAGGCCACCGGCCGCGACCTGTCACAATTCGACTGGTATCAGGTGTTCAGTGCGTGGAAGCTGGCGATCGTCTTGGAGGCGTCCTACGCCAAATTTCTGCGCGGTGAGTCCCGAAATCCGATCCACCAGTTCTTCGGGCCGGTCATCGATGAATTGCTTAGCCGGGCAAGGAGGTTCGCGCAATGACCGACCACCTGTTCGACGTGGCTGACCGGGTCGTTCTCGTCACGGGCGGCAGTCGCGGACTGGGCGCCGCGATGAGTGTCGCGCTTGCCCAGCGTGGTGCACGAGTGGTGATCGCGAGCCGAAAGATCGCCTCGTGTGAGGCACTGGTAGCCACCATCACCGAGTCGGGTGGGCAGGCCTATCCGTTGGCGTGCCATGTCGGCGATTGGGAATCGTTGCCCGGCGTCCTCGAGGCGGCCCTTTCCCGCTGGGGCCGGCTGGACGGGTTGGTCAACAACGCCGGAATGAGCCCGCTTGCCCCCTCACTGCTGGATACCTCAGAAGTGTTGTTCGACAAGGTGATGGGCGTCAATCTGAAAGGCCCGACCCGATTGACGGCACTGGCCGCCACGGCGATGGCCGCGACCGGCGGCGGGTCGATCATCAACATCAGTTCGCTGGCGTCGGTGAAACCCACCCCGGTCACCACGGTCTACGCAGCAGCCAAAGCCGGGCTGAACGCGCTGACCACCGCCTCGGCCATCGAATACGCCGGCGCCGGCGTGCGGGTCAACGGGATCATCTGCGGCACCTTCGATACCGACGCGGCGTCGGGCTTCGTCCGCAACCCCGACCTCTTGCCGGAGCTGGTGCGTCGCATCGCGCTCGGACGGGTCGGCCGACCCGACGAGATCGTCGGAGCCGTCGTCTATTTGCTCTCCGACGCGTCGAGCTACACCACCGGGTCGCTGATGACGATCGACGGCGGCGTCTCCGGCTGATCAGCGGGACCGGTTCGTCTTGGCATCGACGCCGCCCGCCTCGGCCCGCACCCCGGAGATCACCCATTCGACCAGCCGGGGGAAATTCTGTTCGATCTTGGCCGTCTCGGATTCGGAGCGCTTCGCCTCCCGCAGCCCGCGCACGTCGACGATGGAATGGTTGATCGTCATATGCGCCAGGCCGCGGCAGCACTCGGTTGCCAGCGGGCGTGGAATCCCTTCCTGCAGAGTGGCTTTGAGCAGGGCATTGACGTACTCGGTGACGGCGCTGCGGTCATCGATGGTCATCAGCTCGGTCAGAAACGGATGGGCACGCAGGGTGTCGTGCAACGCCTGGCACCAATGCAGCGCCGTCGACTCCCAGGTGTCATATTCCTTGAAGTCGAGTTTCAGCTGCGCAAAATGCCGGGCGACCAGCGCCCTGATCAGTGCTTCGCGATTGCCGACCTGCTGATACAGCGTCCGCGGCGAGATCTTCAGTGCGGCCGACAGTCGACGGACGCTGAGAGCCTCGATGCCTTCGGAATCCAGCAGGTCCAGCGCGTGCGTGAGGATGTCCTCGGCCGGGATCAGCGGCTTGGCCATCGCTGCATCGTACAATCCGTGACGGCGCCAACACCGCAGGCTAAGCGCTGTCGCGGCGAATACCTTCGATCACGTAGTCGATGTGCGTGGCGAACAACTCGTCGACTTCCTCGCGAGTCACCCCCGCCGGGTCACTGCCGGCAAGGCGGCCGCGCTTGCGCGTCGAGTTCGTGCTCGGCGGATGATCCATGGCGACGAAACCCACGGCCGCCCAGGTCAACAGCCGGCAGGCACGCACCGACATGTCGGTCGACATGCCGTCGCGGCGCATGCTTTTCAGTAGCGGGCGGGATGCTTTCAGATAGGCCGGACGCTTCGCCTGCAGGAAGAGCCGGCTGTCGGCCGCGTCGGTCAGTCGTTCGCGAAGTTGGCGGGTCCAGCGGCGGGCATAGTCCGGCCAGGTTTCGTCGCGTTCCAGCTCGGGCGCCAGGTCGTCGAGCATATGCTCGGCAACCGCATCGATCAGCGCGTCCTTGTTGCCGATTCGGGAGTAAACCGGCGGCGGCGTGACGCCCAGGCGGGTGGCCACGCTGCGCATGCTGATGGCGTCCAGACCGCTTTCCCGCATGATTTCCACTGCGGCGGCGACGATCTGGTCCGCGTCGAGCTCCAGTTCGCTGGGCACGTCTACCCTCCTCGCGAGGCTACGTGATGGTCAGGGCGATTTTGCCGATATGTTCGTTGGCCCGCATCACCCGAAGCGCCTCGTCGAGGTGCTCCCAGTCGAAGACGTGGCTGATGTGCGGTTTGATGCCGTCCTTGGACACCGCCTCGCACATCTCGCGGTGAGCGCGCACGCTGCCCACCGTGATTCCGATGACGCGCAGGTTGTTCAGCATCACCTCGGCGACCGCGATGGATGCCATGTCGAATCCGCTGAGCACGCCGATCACCGCGATCGTGCCGCCGACGGCTGCCGAGTGCAGCGACTGTGCCAGCGTCGCGGGTCCACCGAGGTCCACGACGAGCTTGGCACCGCGACCGTCGGTCAATCGCATCACCTCCGTCTCCCAGGCCGGGGTGGTCCGGTAATTGACGAGATGCGTTGCCCCCAAATCCGATCCGACCTTGAGCTTGTGGTCGGACGACGAGGTCAGGATCACGGTGGCGCCCCGCGCCCGGGCGAGTTGCACGGCGAACAGCGATACCCCACCGGTGCCCTGGGTCACCACGACGTCACCAGCACCAATGTTGGCTTCCACCAACGCACTCCACGCCGTCACACCCGCGCACGGGATCGTCGCTGCTTCGACATCGCTGAGATGCGCGGGGGTACTGACCAGGCCGGCCACATCGGCGACCCGGTATTGCTGCAGCCACCCGTCGCAGTTGTCGCCGGGCACCTCATGCTTGGCTTCCGGGTTGGGCGGCCCGTCATGCCAACCCGGGTGAAAGGCCCCCATGACGCGATCACCGGGCCGCAGCCCGTCGACTCCCGCCCCGATGGCCACCACTTCTCCGGCGCCATCAGTCATCGGCACGCGCGGCCAGGGCCCGGGCAGCAGGCCCATCAGATTGACATTGTCGTGAAAGTTGAGGCTCGAGGCATTGACCTTGACCAATACCTGCCCGGGTCCGGGCTCCTGCACCGGTATTTCGACGGTCTGCACGGGCTCGCCGGGCCCCGTCATGACGATGGCCCGTTGACGGTCCGGAATGCTCATGCGATGCCTGCCTCCTGGCGTAGTGCCTGCCACTTCTGTTCGGCTGCCGGCCGCCGCGACGGCAGATGATCGGTCGGCCAACCCTGCACTGGCCGGTACTTCTTGAGCACATGCCGGGCCAGCACCGACTTGTGCAGTTCATCGGGCCCGTCGCCGATCGATCCGAATCGCGTCATCCGATACCAGGATTCGACGGGCAGGTCCCCCGAGTACCCCAATGCCCCACACACCTGGATAGTGCGGTCGAGAACGGCGAGCACCACCTTCGATACGTGCGCCTTGATCATTCCCAGTTCGGCGCGGACCTCGCCCGCACCGAGGCGGTCCATTTTCCAGGCGGTCTGGAAGGTCAGCAGCCTCGCTGCCTGAATCTCGGTGTGCGACAGCGCGATATAGTCCTGCACCATCTGATGCTCGCCGAGCAATCGGCCGTGCGAACGGCGCGAGACCGCGCGCTCACCCATGATGTCCAGGGCGCGCTGCGCCTGCCCGAGCCAGCGCATCGAGTGGTGGATACGCCCGCCGCCGAGCCGCTGTTGCGCCAGCACGAAACCGCCGCCGCGCGGGCCGACCAGATGATCCGCGGGCACCCGGCAGTCGGCGAACACCACTTCGGCATGATTGCCACGCCGGCCGAACTCCGGGTCGGGGTGGGCCATGGTCGGGATGTCGCGAACGATATTGCACCCCGGCGTTCCCGTCGGGACGACGAATATCGAGGCGTGCCGGTGCGGCCGGCCGGCGGGGTCGGTCTCCGCTACCACCAAGATGATGTCCGCGCAGGACGCATTGGTGGTAAACCACTTGTGGCCGTTGATGATCCAGTCCTCGCCGTCGAGCGCGGCGGTGGTGGCGATGACGGTCGGGTCGGCGCCGGCCAGGAATGGCTCGGTGAGTGCGAACGCACTGGATATCTCTCCGTTGAGGTTGGGATACAACCAGCGCTGCTTTTGCGCTTCGGTCGCGCCGTGTGCCAGCAGCTCCATGTTCCCGCTGTCGGGCGCCTGGACCCCGAACAGCTCCATCGACACCATGCACCGTCCGATGAGCTCCGACATCAGCGCGAGCTTGAGCTGGCCCAGCCCCGCGCCGCCCAGGCTGGGATCGAGGAACAGGCCCCACAAGCCTTGCGCCTTGACCTTGTCCTGCAGATAGCGCTTGACCGGCTGCCAATCCTCGGTCGAGATCTCGGCGAGGATGGGTTCCAGCGGGATGACCTCGGAATCGATGAAATCGCGCATCCACGAAAGCTTTTCAGCGAAATCCGGATCCGTCTCGAAATCCCAGGCCATCGCGTTCCTCACCATCGGTCGCGCAATCGCGACACCGGCACTTCCTCACACCGAGATCACAGTGTAATCAGGGTGTCATGCGTCAGCGCAACACCCCCGCACCGGGAGCCATGATCAGGAGCTGAATTGCCCTGTCGCATGGGCAACGTCGAGGTACTCCCATACCCGGACGATCAAGCCGTCCTGCACCTGAACCCAGACGCAGTATTCGTTCTCGTAGGGTTGCCCGCCGGCAAACAGCGCGGTGGCCCGCATCGTGAAACGTGCGGCACCCATGTCGTCGTCGCAGAGCACGTGATGCACCGTCGTATGCACCTCCGCGTACAGCTGGCCGAAGATGATTCGCATGCCGGCGCGGATCGCGTCGCGCCCCACCGTCGGGCTGCCCAGCACACCGACAGTCGGGGTGATCCACCACTGCGCTTTGGGCGCCAGCAATTCGGTGACGCGCTCGGCATCGCCGAACGCGGCCACGAGTGCTGTGAGCAACTCGCGCGTCGACGACTCTGTCATACCGGCCCTCCCAGGCACCCGCAGCGAGAACTTAAAATAACACCGGTTTCGGAGACGTCGGGCGAATCTGATAACCCCGTGTCGGGCGTTTGGGTCGCCGCGAAGTAGTCTGCCGTGAGCATGACGCCCACCCACCCTTTCGACAGGGCCATCGAGCTCGATGTCCTCGACGCCGACACCAGGCGCGGGCGGACTCGTCCGGAGTGGGCGAACATGGTCGGCCCATTCGGCGGCATTACCGCCGCAGTGCTGGTGCGTGCGATCGAGACTCACCCCGACCGCATTGGCGAGCCGCTGGCGGTGACCATCAACTTCGCCGGCCCCGTCGCCGATGGCGACTTCGACATCTCGCTGCGGGCCGCGCGCACCAGTCGCAGCACTCAGCACTGGATAGCCGAACTCAGTCAGGACGGTGACGTCAAGACCACGGCGACCGCGGTGTTCGGTGTCCGCCGCGACACCTGGAGCGACACCGAAGCCCCTCCACCGAGCGCGCCCGCGCCAGAGCAGATTGCTCCTAGCAGCCGTCAGGGGGAAGTCGTCGTTTGGGCGCGCCTCTACGACATGCGGTTCGCCGAAGGCCCTCTTCCAGGCGAGAACGCACAGCCCAGTGCCACGTCGGGGACCATGCTGTGGGTGCGCGACCGCGAGGAGCGCCCGGTCGACTACCCGGCACTGGCCGCGCTGTGTGACGTGTTCTATCCGCGGGTGTTTCAACGCCTCGGCGGCGTCCTGCCGGCCGGGACGATCTCGCTCACGACCTACTTCCATGCCGACCAACACCAACTTGACGCCCTCGGCGGCGACTACGTCCTGGCGTGCGCCCACGCGAACCGCTTCTCACGCGGATACTTCGATCAGAGCGCGCAAGTTTGGAGTCGCGACGGCACGCTACTGGCCACCACGCATCAGATCGTCTACTTCAAGGGCTGACTGGCCCCGCCGCTGTTCGGCTCGTACGTCAATGTCAGGCTTGGCACGTGATCGCCGACGATAACGCCAGCACGCTGCTGGCTATCGAGTCCATCAAGCAGCTCAAAGCCCGCTACTGCCGCTACCTGGACACCAAGGACTGGGCCGCGTGGCGGGCGATCTTCGCCGACGACTTCGTCAGCGACACCTCCGAGGCGGGTGGCAAGCTGATCGCCGGCGCCGACGACTTCGTCGCGTTCACCCGCAAGAGCATCGGACGCCCCTCGCAGTCCACCGCACATCAGGTACACGCCCCCGAAATCGAGCTCACGTCGCCGACGACGGCGCGCGGCGTATGGGCATTGCAAGATGTCGTGCGGTTCGGGCCCGGGCTGAGCCTGGTCGGCCACGGCCACTACCACGAAAGCTACGAAAACGTCGCCGGGCAGTGGCTTATCAAGAGCTCCAAGTTAACTCGGTTGCGCGAGGACATCGTCACGCCGGTGTTCTCGTTCTACATCTCCAACCGGATCCGCAACACGGCCGCCAAGTTCGCCAACCGGCTGCTGGAGAAATAGGAGAGGCCATGACTGTCGACACCATCCTGGTCACCGGCGCGTTCGGACAGGTCGGCAAGCGCTGCGCGCAGATCCTGCTCGATCGAGGGCGAACGGTCATCGCGACCGACCTGCGCAACGACAAAACCCTTGCGGTGCAAGAAGAATTGTCGGCCGGCGCCGCACCCGGGGCACTGATTCCCGCCTACGTCGACCTGACGGACGCCGAAGCGGTGCGCGAGCTGGTCATGACGCATCAACCGGGAGCCATCGTTCACCTTGCGGCGGTGGTCTCACCGGTGTCGTACCGGAATCCCACGCTGGCACGGAAAGTCAACGTCGGCGGCACCGAGAATCTCTTGGCGGCGGCCACGGCCCTGTCCCGCCCGCCGCTGTTCCTGATGGCGTCCAGTGCCGCGGTTTACGGCTCGCGTAACCCGCACCGGTATCCGGAGCGGATCACCCCCGACACCGCGGTGAACCCCATCGATCAGTACGGGCAGGACAAAGTGCTGGCGGAGGCGGCGATCCGGGCCAGCGGTCTCCCGCACGCGCTGTACCGACTGGCCGGCGTCATCTCACCGGACACCCAATCCGGCGGCATCGATGGCGACAACCTGGTGATCATGCGTTCCATGCCCGTTGACAATCGCCTGCACGCGGTGGACGCGCGAGATGCGGCGCTGGCATTTGCCAACGGTGTCGATCGCGAAGCCACGATCAATGGCAAGGCATTGTTGATCGGCGGAAACGAAACGTGCGTAATGCTCGAGCATGAGCTCGAGGGTGACTTGATGACGGCCGTGGGCCTGGGTCGTCTCGGTCCGTCGGTGGGGCTGCCCGGCGATCCTGACGATGACCGAGGCTGGAGTTTCACCGGCTGGTATGACACCACCGAAGCGCAGGCACTGCTTGACTTTCAAGAGCACGACTGGCAGCAGACCATGGCCTGGGTCGGTGAATCCCAGCGAATGGTCCGCATCGTCTTACGCGTCCTGGGTCCGCTATTGCGGCCGGTGCTGCGCATCGCGATCAAACTGCAGAACCGCGCAGAGGGCCGTGGTCCCTACGCCGACCCGTGGGCGATGATCGAAAACAAGTACGGCCCGGCGGCGCTGGCACACGCCGATCGGCAAGCAGACTAGTTGCGCGAGGCGAAGAAAACCGCGGCTTTGCGGATCGAGTCTTCGACGGGCTCGGGTGTCCAGCCCAATTCGCGTTCGGCCTTGCCGTGGTCCAGGGGCGACATCAGTTCGGCCATCCGCATTCCGGCGTACGCGAATGGGAGGTCGCGGCCGAGCAGCCGGGCCAACGCGTCGTTGACCCGCGAGCCGGCGCGCAGCACCGACATCGGGACGCCAATGCGTGGCGGCCGTCTGCCGACGGCGGTGGCGGCGATCTCGTGCAGCTCGCGCACGCTCATGTATCGGTCGGAGACGATGTAGCGTTCGCCACTTCGTCCGTGTTCGGCGGCCAGCAGCATCGCCCTGGCGGCGTCTTCGATGCCCACCACCTCGGACGAATACTCGAGATAGCACGGAAACCGCCCGTTGGCGACGAGGGAAAGCATAGAACCGTGCGGAGTGGGCGCCCAATCGCCCGGGCCATAGGTGGTCGATACGCACATCGCGACGGCGGGCAGCCCTTTGTCCCGCGCGTACGACAGCAGCATGTTCTCGGCCGCGACCCGCGCTTCGATGTATGCCCCGCCCTCGTCCCAGTTGTGCGGGTCTTCCTCGGTGACCGCCCGGCTGTCGCTGATCGCCAAAGCGCCTGCGGTGCTGGTGAATACAAACTTCTTCAGATCGGCATCCAGGGCCGTGTCCAGCACGTGACGCAGACCCTCCACGTTCGTCCGAAACAACGGCGCCGGGTCGCGCAACCACATCCGGGCATCGACGACGCAGTAGTAGACGACATCGCAGCCGGCCATCGCCGCGCGCAAGGCGTCGTCATCGAAGACATCCCCATAGCAGCGCTCGACCTCGAGGTCGTCGATGCCCTTGGTGGAACTGGTGCGGCGCAACATCACTCGGACGTCGGCACCCGAGGCGACAAGCTGACGGGTGACATGTGATCCCAGGAAGCCGCTGGCCCCGATCACCAGTTTCTTCTCGCGCGTAATGGCACTTCTCCCATCATTGCCCCGGGTGGACAATAGCCGGACCGGTCCGTACTAGCGGACGTTTGCCTGGACCTGCTGGATGCGTTCCTCACGCGGTAGTACCGGACCGTCCTCGATCGACTCGGTGATGCCTAACTCCGATAACCCGACTTGGGTCAACATCGAGGTGCCGTACGCGGCGAGCATCAGCTTTTGATCGTCGCTGTGCCCACCGTCGACCAGCATCGCGCCGATCAGGCAGATGACGGCCATCTTGTAGGCGTTGAACGCGCGGTACCAGGACCGGTTCTGCAACGTGATCCCGCTGACCATTTGGTAATGCTCGAGGAGTGCCTCGATGCCCAGTGCGTCGGGGTGGCTGGTAATGCCGACGGGCTGCATCCAGAGCAGTTCGAGCCAGCCGATGTCGGTCAGCGGGTCACCGACGGTCGTCATCTCCCAGTCGAAGACCGCACTGACTTCACCGCCGGTGAACGCGAAGTTGCCCGGTTTGGCGTCCCCGTGCACCAGGGTGACTTTCTGGCACGGCGCGGGCAGGCTGTCGCGCAATGCCTGCAGGAGCCGTTCCAGCGCGGGTAATGAATCCCGCTTGACCCGGTCCATTTCGGTTGCCCAATGGTCGAGTTCGCGGTGCAGGTGGTTGCTGCCGTCGTCGAGCGCGTCGAGCCCGGTCTGCTCGAGGTCGACCGAATGAATTGCCGCAAGGTGTTCGGCCAGGCTTTGACACATCCGCACCACCGTCGCGGCGGCCTCGGCGGGTGCTTCCATTTCATAGACGTCGCCGCCCACCCGCTCCATCACAAGGAACGGCCGTCCCAGGACGTCGCCGCTGCCCTCCAGCCACAGCGCCCTCGGAACACGAACCGCGCTGTCCTGCAACGCGCGCAGGATCGAGAACTGGCGCACCAGGTCGTAGGGTTCCAGCAGCGCCGGCGGTTTGGGGCGCAGTCGCAGCACCACATCGCGGCGGGTATCCCCCGTCACGACGGTGAGCACCATCATCTCCGCGGAATGCCCGAAGTTCACCCGGTCGAGGCCCTCGACCCGGACATCGTCGGCATCGGGCAGTTGGGTGCGCAGCCAGGCGGTCAAACGCTCAGCGACATTGGCGTCCTGCGTCATTGGCGAGCTCCGTCCTCGGACAGCCGTTCGACCGGCGTCTTGGTCTGGGTGAAGGCCGACATGTCCATCGCCGCCCAGTTCGGGTAGCGGGCATAGCCCCGGCCGCCCATCAGCAACTCGAAAATGCCCCAGCCCGTGTCGCCGTCGAGTTCAAACCGCATCAGCTGATCCAGCGCCATCGATTTACCCTCGGTCTCGCCGAGCTGCGCGGAATCATTGCTGTCCCAATGGAAGTGGATGAAGTACGCGCCCTCGCCGAGGTCCTGATACTGGCAGTGCGCCATCGGCAGGCCGTAGTAGGCGTTGACGTCCTGATGCGGTGTGTCGGCTGTGACCCGGTAGGTCTTGCCGTCCTCGTCGGTGAAGACGAGCACAGCACGGGCGGGCCGTTTGCGGTCGCCGTCGAATTCGACGTCGTGCTCGATTTTCACAAACCGCTTGGACAGCGTGCCGTCATTGTGGGTGATGCCGCCGTCGACGTAGTTCACTGTGCCATCGGATGATTCGATGATCCATGCTTCGATTGCCCGGTTTTCGAAACCGGCGTCGAGCCACAGCCAGAAATCGATCTTGTCGGAGACGCGCACCCCGAAGGTGCGATCACGGCCGCCGTGGAATCCGTCGACGCTGATCCGCTCGCCGTCGATCTGCACCCAGCCGGTCCACCGCCCCGGCTCTTTCATGTGGTACATGTCGGCCAGCATCCGGCCGTCGGAGTCACGCACCTTCATCGGCAACAGCTCCCACATCGGCGCGGTGGGCTCGTAATAGAGCTCCCACGCGATGCCGGAATCGTTGGGCTCCACGTCTAGACGCCACTTCTTCAGGGGCTCGACACAGGTCCAGCGCATCGGCCCGGCACTCAGATCGTCGCGACCGCCACCGCTGAGGGGATGGCCGGCCAGCAGATCCCAGTGCCGGCCGTCGGCCAGGCTGACCTTGACGTATCCCAACCCGGTGCCGGTGTTCGGGTTGTTGCCGTAGCCGCTGGCCAGCAACAGGGCGCCGTCCGGCGAGGCGGCGAAGAAGTAGCAGCGGTCCGACCACGTCGGATCGGGATCGTGCACTTGATCGAACGTCGTTGGCAGCTGATGGGTGAATGACTCGTCGGCGGCGCTGTAACCCATGAATGCCTTTCTGCCGGATAGCGAAAATTATTGTCACCGAATGGTTTTGAAGAACAAGCCACATCGATGAAAAGTTTTTGACGAAACCCCGCGCATCAGATACTCAATGGCACAACACATCCCCTACTATCGCTGCCATGGAGCCGAGCCGGTGGTGGGGCGACGACCGCGCGATCCTCGACGACGAGGAGGCGCGCAGGCGTCTGCTGGAAGCCGCGGGCCGGTGCATCGTGCGTCGGGGCAACGCCCAGATCCGGATGGCCGAAGTGGCCGACGAGGCCGGGGTATCCCGCTCGACGGTGTACCGGTACTTCCCCAACCGTGACGAGGTCTTGCTGGGTTTGATGCTGGCACGGGTCGACACGGCGTTGGGCGAGTTGGTCGCCTCGCTGCGGCACCCGGAAGACCCGGCGCGCTCGTTGCCCGTGATGGTGCTGGCGCGAGTGGAGTCGGTGGCAGGCAATGCATTGAACGAGGCGCTGTTCGCCGCCGAGAGCACCGCGGTGACCGCGGCTCTCCAGCAGGGGGCAGAGCCAATGGAGGAGCTGCTGTTGGTGCACTACGGGCCGCTGCTGCAGCGATGGAAGGAAGCGGGCAAGCTCTACGCCGACCTGGATCCCCGCTCGATCGTCCAGTGGCTGAGCGCGACGACGCTGTTCCTCCTGGCGCCGGCCTGGCGGCACCGCCCGGTCGCCGACAAACGCGAATTCGTCGAGCAGTTTCTGGTGCGGGCCCTGGTGCCACAGATCAGACATTAGTCTCGCTTTGTCTGATGTCCAGACATTAAGCTATTTTTGTCTTGGCAACTCGTATGCGCCCGCCTGTCTCTTCGTGGATCCGGTGGCGGCGCACACAGGATGGACAGTCATGACAAAGGCGCTTGATCAGACACTTTCCGTGGTCGGCCTGGCCGCACATCTCGGCCGGGGAATCGGCCGGGTGACCGCTGACGCCGTCGTCGGCAGTCGAGCGGGGCTGCCCCGCACGGTCGGCGACCTCAACACCGCGGCGCTCTCGCGTGTCATGGGCCGCAACGTCAGGTCGATCCGTGTCCTGGCCAGCGATGCGGGCACGTCGTCGCGGGCGCGACTGGTGCTGACCGGCGACGACGTGCCGGAGTCGGTATTCGTCAAGATCACCGCGCAGACCGCCGCGACCCGGTTGATGGGTGAGCTCGGCCGGCTGGGCAACACCGAGGTGCGCTTCTACAGCCAGCTCGCCCCCGAGCTCGCCGGTGTCCCGGTCGCCTACGGCGCGGCCTTCGACACGTGGACCGGCCGATACCTGCTGGTGCTGGAAGACCTCCCCGAGTCGTGCGTCTTTCCCGACACCTTGCACCCGTTGTCCACCGACCAGGCCGCCCTGATCCTCGAGCTATTGGCGACCCTGCACGGAACCTTCTGGGACCGCATGCGCTACAACGGGCGCGATCCGCTGGGGTGGCTCTACACGCCGTCGGGTGACGTCACTTCCTTGTTGACCGGCGCGCTGATGTCGACCTCGATGAAGCGGCTCAGCGAGCGCACCACCATTCCGGTGGAGAACGGTCGATTCATCGCCGAGAACTATCGCGCGGTCGCCGCCGTGATCGACACTCCCCCGCATACCGTCATGCACGGCGACGCTCATCCGGGCAACATGTACTTCCGCGATGGCGAGGCGGGACTGCTGGATTGGCAGGCCGTGCGACGCGGCCATCCGTCCCGCGAGCTGGCCTACACGCTGATCACCAGCCTGACACCGGAAGACCGCCGTGCCGCTCAGCGTGAGCTGCTCGACGTCTACCGGCAGGCGCTGGCCGCGGCCGGTGGACCCGACCTGGACCGCGAAGACCTCTGGCTGCGCTACCGGCAAGGCTCGCTGTACGCGTATGTCGCGCCGCTGATCACCGCGGGGATGGGCGGAATGCAGGTCGAAGACATCGCGATGGAAGGCCTGCGGCGCGGTGTCGCGGCCCTCGATGACCTGGAAACCGTTGCTGCGCTGAAGGGTTCGCTGTAAGGAGGGCCTAGCGGTCGATCCATCCCATTTGCGCTTCGGCGTGATGGCCGCCGGTCGCCGGGGTGAGTTGGTCGAGCCGGGCCAGCTGCTCGGACGAGAGTTCGACACCGTCGGCGCCGACGTTCTCCTCAAGGCGCGCAACCTTTTTGGTCCCCGGAATGGGCACGATATCGGGCCCCTTGGCCAGCAGCCAGGCCAATGCGACCTGAGCCGGGGTGGCACCGACGTCGGCGCTAATGTCGCGCAGCTCGTCCGCGCTGCGCAGGTTGTGCTGAAAGTTCTCGTCGAAGAAGCGCGGATTGGTCTTGCGGTAGTCGCTGTCGGGAAGCTCCGCGTTGGAACGGATTGCGCCGGTGAGGAAGCCGCGGCCCAACGGTGAGTACGGGACGAACCCGATTCCCAGTTCGCGCAGGACCGCCAAGATCCCGTCCTCGGGATCGCGGGTCCACAGCGAGTATTCCGATTGCACGGCGGCGATGGGGTGCACCGCGTGCGCGCGGCGGATGGTGTTCACACCGACTTCGGAAAGACCGATGTGCCGAATCTTGCCGGCAGCAACCAATTCGGCTAACGCCCCGACGGTGTCCTCGATCGGGGTGCCGCGATCCAGGCGGTGTTGGTAGTACAGGTCAATGTGGTCGGTCGCCAGCCTTTTCAGCGATCCGTCGACCGCGACGCGGATGCTGGCGGGGCTGCTGTCGAGGCCGTGGCGCCCGGTGTGCGAGATCAAGCCGAACTTGGTGGCCAGCACCACGCTGTCTCGCCGGCCCTGCAGCGCTCGGGCGAGCAGCTCCTCGTTGATGTAAGGGCCGTAGACCTCGGCCGTGTCGATCACCGTGACACCGAGATCGATGGCACGGTGAATCGTGCGAATGGACTCGGCGTCGTCAAAGCCGCCGATCGAGTAGGCGGCGGACATGCCCATCGCGCCCAAGCCGATCCGGCCGACCTGCAGGTCGCCGAGGTGAGCTTGTTTCATGGCACGTTCTCCTGCCGTAGCGGGCCGTCGCGGCGGATCCGTTCTCAGACTTCCGCAAACTGGGGGTTGATCATGCGAAGCGTTGGTGGACACCAACGTACCCGGGGCCGCACGATGCACATGGTTAGGCGATCGGCCCAGCGGCTCAGAGGGTGGAAGCCACCAGGCCGGTCAGGTCGACGAGGCGGTGGGAGTAACCCCACTCGTTGTCGTACCAGCCGACGATCTTCACCAAATCACCGGTGACTTTGGTGAGCCCGGCGTCAAAGACGCACGACGACGGGTCGGTCACGATGTCGGAGGACACGATCGGGTCCTCGGTGTAGGTGAGGAAGCCCTTTAGCTCACCGCCGGCGGCGGCCGCGAACGCGGCGTTGACTGCCTCGGCCGTCGCCGGCTCGCGAACGATGGCGGTGAGATCGGTGGCTGAACCCGTGGGCACCGGCACCCGCAGCGCGTACCCGTCGAGCCGGCCCTCGAGCTGGGGCAGCACCACGCTGATCGCGCGTGCGGCCCCGGTGGACGTGGGCACGACGTTGATCGCCGCGGCGCGGGCGCGGCGGAGGTCGTGGTGCGGACCGTCCTGCAAGTTCTGATCCGGGGTGTATGCGTGGACGGTGGTCATCAGTCCGCGCTCGATCCCGAACACCTCGTCGAGCACCTTCGCCATCGGCGCCAGGCAGTTCGTAGTGCACGAAGCGTTGGACACGATTGTCTGCGTCCCGTCGTAGTCGCGGTGGTTAACACCCATAACGACGGTCAGGTCTGCACCTTTTGACGTAGCGGACACCACCACCTTCTTCGCTCCGCCGTGCAGGTGACCGCGGGCCTGCTCCGCGGCGGTGAACCGACCGGTCGACTCGATTACGACGTCCACGCCGACATCTCCCCACGGCAGCGCCGCCGGCCCGTCGGCGACGGACCACGCTTTGATCCGTTGCTCTCCCACCACAAGATCGTCGCCGTCGACCGATACGTCGTGCGGTAAACGTCCGAGTACGGAGTCGTACTTGAGCAGATGCGCCAGAGTCTTGTTGTCCGTGAGGTCATTCACCGCAACGATCTCGATGTCGGTTGTACCTGCGGCCCGCTGTACGTCCACCGCACGGAAGAAGTTTCGGCCGACACGCCCAAAGCCGTTCACGCCCACCCGAATAGCCATCATGATCTCCTCGTAGTTCTGTGGTTTGGGCGCAGCATCGATTGCACGCCACCACGAGTCTGACCACCCGTGGTGCTGAGCAGCAGAGGACAAGGTCCTCGCCTTCCCGGGTGTTCGGGGTCGGCGTGTCAAGCTGAGAAGCGGCGGTGATGCTGTGGATTCAATGTCATCGGGAATCGGGGACCAATGCCCCTAGGTCCCTCGCCGGGATCTCCGTAACCTCGGGCTGGACAACCGCCGCCGGACGTCGGAGCACTCGAATAAATTGGAGCGCAGGTGTCAAATACGCAGACCGACGTGACAACCGCAAGCCGGCAGTTGAGCCAGTTGCGCGACGACGTGGACGACCTCCTGGCGGGATTGGCCGCAGCTGAATCACTGTGGTCCTGGTGGCTGAAGGGCGTGGCGCCCGAAAATCTATCAAGTGCCCGAAACATGCTGCATTATTGGGCAATTCGGCAATGTGATCTCCGCGACCTACAAGCCCGGCTGGCCGCCTTCGGGCTGTCCTCATTAGGCCGGAGCGAGCCTCATGTCGAGGCCACCTTGCTCCTGGTGAGGTCGGCGATCTGCGCCATGCTCGGTGACGCCTGGCAACAGCCCCCACTGACCGGTACCAGCGTCGAGCACGGTCCCGAACTACTCCGCCACCGAACACAGCAGCTGCTGGGCCCGGAGCCGGCCGATCGCGTGACCCGCATCATGGTCACACTCCCCTCCTCGGCCGCAACCAATCCCGACCTAGTTCGCGAGTTGGTTGAACGCGGCGTGAACGTCGCACGTATCAACTGTGCACACGACGATGCAAATGCGTGGCGCTCCATGGCACAGCGTGTTCGGCAAGTGGCCGAAGCAACCGGCCGAACATGTTTGGTCGCGATGGACCTTGCGGGGCCAAAGCTGCGGACTGGACCGCTTGAACCCGGGCCGCGCTGCGTGAAACTGCGGCCACGCAGGAACGCGCTTGGGCAGGAAACGGCCCCGGCTCGGGCATGGCTGACTGCGGCGGAAGATCCGATCGAGCCACCCGAAGCCGGTATGGTGTCGCTGCCGGTGTCTGGGAAATGGCTCAGCCGACGCCACGACGACGACGTTGTCCTCTTGCACGACACCCGGGGCGCGAAACGCAGTCTGACGCTGAAAGCCGTTGCTCAGAAATCAGGTGCCCCAGCCGGATTCGTCGTCGTTGTCGACAAGACCACCTACCTCGCCACCGGGACTGAGCTGCGCGTCCGCGGCGTCAAGGATTCGACACACCTCGGAGAACTTCCACAAACCGAACAGAGCCTTGTACTGCATCGCGGAGACATCCTCGAATTGACCAGCGATTGTTCGCCCGCGCCCCTGGCCGCCGAGTCCGTTCCGCGCATTGGTTGCACGCTGCCCGAGATCTTCGGTCATGCACGCATTGGGGAGAAGGTGCACCTCGATGACGGCCGGATCAGCGGCGAGATAGTCAGCGTGGGTCCTGACGTGCTGAGGTTGCGGATCGACCACGCAGCAGACACGGGGTCCCGCCTCCGTGGCGGCAAGGGAGTCAACTTGCCCGACGTCAACCTCCCGATCTCCGCCCTGACCGAGAAGGACCTCTCTGACCTGTCAACGGTGGTCGAGCTGGCCGATCTCGTCGAGATGTCCTTCGTGCGAGACCCTTCCGATGTCGAGCAGTTGCTCGACGCGTTGAGCCGCCTCGGCGGCGACTCATTGGGAATCGTGCTGAAAATTGAGACGCGGCAAGCATTCGAACATCTTCCCCAACTGCTGCTCACGGCGATGCGTCATCCGCGCGTCGGTGTGATGATCGCGCGTGGGGACCTGGCCGTCGAGTGCGGGTACGAACGCCTGGCCGAGTTGCAAGAAGAGATTCTGTGGCTGTGCGAGGCCGCGCACCTCCCCGTGATCTGGGCCACCCAAATACTCGAACAGCTCACCAAGACAGGGAATCCCGCCCGCGCAGAGATCAGCGATGCCGCAATGAGCGAACGCGCCGAGTGCGCGATGCTCAACAAGGGGCCGTATATCAACGACGCGGTCGTCGTCCTCGACAGCATCCTTCGGCGAATGACCGATCACCACTACAAGAAGAACGCACTGCTCGGGTCTCTGCACTCCTGGCACCCGGCTCGCACCTGACCAGCGTCTTAACGTTATCCCAACGGTCCAAAAGTGCCGACCTCATCTGAATCGCCCCTTATTGAGGGCCGAAATGCTCTGGTGGCCCGTGCCGTCGCGACCCATCCTGTGAAAAGCAAAGGAGAATGTCGTGTCGACACTGAGTACGCACCCGGGGGTCGTCGTCGGCGTCGACGGCTCGCCAGGCTCTAAGGTCGCGGTCCAGTGGGCCGCCCGCGACGCCGAGTTGCGCAATGTTCCGCTGACGTTGGTGCACGTCGTTCCGGCGACAGCGGGGACATGGCTGGAATCGTCATTGGTCCCGACGTGGATGCGTGGGCAGCGCCAGCAAGGGCGACAAGTGCTCGACGAAGCGCTCAAGACGGCGGAGGAAAGCTGTCAGCGTGGCTCAGCAAAGATCGACTGCGAAATGCCTTGTGCGATTACCGTTCCCGCTCTAGTCGACCTGTCTAAAGACGCCGACTTGGTTGTGGTGGGTTGCCTCGGTACGGGCACGTTGCGTGGCCGCCATTTGGGTTCGGTGAGCTCCGGGCTTGTCTATCATGCGCATTGTCCGGTTGCGGTTATCCACGATGGTGTCCAATTGAATGCCGATGCCGCGCGGGCCCCGGTGCTGGTGGGAATTGACGGGTCGCGCGAGTCGGAGTTGGCGACCGCGATCGCGTTCGATGAAGCCTCGCGCCGGAAGGTAGGGCTGACGGCCTTGCACGCGTGGAGCGATGTGAGTGTGTTCGACACCATGGTCAGTTCGCCCGGCCCCGGCTGGCCGGCACTGAGGGCGGTGGAGGACGAGATACTGGCCGAGCGTCTGGCCGGCTGGGGTGAGCGCTTCCCCGATGTCACTGTTAGCCGGCTCATCGTGCGCGGTGAACCGGCTCGTGGAATCGTGGATGCGTCCGAGTCAGCTCAGCTCGTGGTGGTCGGCGGCCATGGCCGCGGCGGCTTCGCCGGAATGTTGTTGGGCTCGGTCAGCGCGGCAGTGGTGCTGTTGGCCCGCGTGCCGGTCATTGTTGCACGCGAACCGCTGGCCTGAATGTGATGGCTTGTCCGGCCGTTCAGTTGAATGCCGACGAACGACCCACGGGGCGTGGGACTTCCGTCTCTACCGCCGGCATTGGTCAACTGGTCGGATTCAGGTGTCGCTTACGACTGCCCCGAGAGAGTTGAGCCAATGGCAATGAAGGCACCGACGCGGCCGGGAACCACAATCGTGACCCTGACGATGAATCCGGCCCTCGACATCACCACGCACACCGATCGGGTCATTCCGACCGACAAAATGCGATGCGGGCTGCCCCGTTACGATCCCGGCGGCGGCGGAATCAACGTCGCGCGAGTCGCCCACGTGCTCGGCGCGTCGGTATCGGCGCTCTTTCCGGCGGGCGGCCATGCCGGCGACAAGGTGACCGATCTTGTCGCCGACTCAGGGGTGCCGGTGCAGCGGGTCACCATAGCTCACTCGACCAGGGAAAGCTTCACGGTAGACGAGAACACGACCGGGCAGCAGTACAGGTTCGTGCTCCCGGGTCCGCTGCTCACCGATGCCGAGCAGACCGAGTGCCTCGAAACACTGAGCGCCGCGACAGGATCCGCGGACTTCGTCGTGGCGAGCGGCAGCCTGCCCCCCGGCGTGCCTGCCGACTTCTATCAGCGGGTCGCCGACATCTGTCGCGAGCGCGGTGCGCGGCTGATTCTCGACACGTCCGGCGCCGGACTGCGACACATCTCTTCGGGCGTCTTTCTGCTCAAGCCGAGCGTACGAGAACTACGCGAATGTTTCGGACGGGAACTCGTCAGCGAATCAGAGCAGCTCGCCGCGGCGCACGAACTCATCGACCGCGGCTGCGCTCAGTTCGTCGTCGTGTCACTCGGGTCCGAGGGCGCTCTGCTTGCTACACCGACTGGCAGCCAACGTTATTCGCCGGTAAAGGTACCCTCCGGCAGCGGCGTGGGCGCCGGCGACGCCATGACCGCCGGTATCACCGTGGGACTTAGCCGCGGCTGGCAACTCGACAAGGCGGTGCGGCTGGGCATCGCTGCCGGTTCGGCCATGCTGCTGACTCCCGGCACTGCGCACTGCCTCCGCGAAGATGTCGAGCGGTTCTTCGAGATGGTCGCCGACCCCATAGATGTCGATCGCAACCAATGGTTGTCCGCTCGAGGAAAGACATCGCCATGACGCTGCCGGTCACTGTCGACCCGCGCTACCACGACGCCGTGATCTTCAACCTCGACGTTGTGTTGGCCGACACTCCTGGTGTTCGGCTGTTCGATTCGACGATCAACCTGGTGCGAAATTTACTCGACGCGGGGGTCGCCACGGCGGTCTATTCGTTGTGCCCAGGCGGTCAACAGCTCTTGAAATCCGCAGGGATTGACGACCTTTTCGGTGTCTGTGTCGATGGCCTCCCTCCCGCGTTCCTCGTGGAAGCCCTTCGTCGACTCGGTGCGCGTGCGCAACGGTCTGTCGTCGTCGACGACGCCGGTGCCGGGATAGCGGCGGCCCGGGACGGCGGCTTCGCGCTTGTCATCGGTGTCGACCCGTCCGGGAATCCCGACCGACTACTGGGGGGCGGTGCCGACGTCGTGGTTGCGGATCTGGAGGACGTCGCTGTTCGCGCGGGTGACAGGCGGATCTCGGAGCTTCCCGATGCGGTGGAGTCGTACGGTCAGATCATCGGTGTTCTGGGCGTCCGAGAACCGGTGGTGTTTGTCGACTACGACGGAACCTTGTCCCCCATCGTTGCCGATCCCAGCGCGGCCACTCTCGTCGACGGAGCGGAGAAGGCGCTGGAAAGCTTGGCATCGCAATGCCCCGTCGCCATATTGAGCGGCCGCGACCTCGCCGATATCCGCACCCGCGTACCGATACCGGGTATCTGGTATGCGGGCAGCCACGGGTTTGAGCTGACCGGACCGGACGGTACTTATCACCGAAACGAAGCGGCCGCCACCGCCGTCGGTGTCCTCGAGCGTGCGGCCGCCGAGTTAGGGACGAGCCTGGCGGAGATCCCCGGAGTACGGGTGGAACACAAGCGTTTCGCCGTCGCGGTTCACTACCGCGAGGTCGCACCTGAGCACATCGGCGAGATCGTCTCTGCCACACAGAAGCTCGGACAGCGAGATGGCCTACGCGTGACCAACGGGCGCATGCTCGTCGAGCTGCGGCCTGACATCGACTGGGACAAGGGGACCACGCTGGCCTGGATTCGCGATCGCATCGACGCTACGGGATCCATGCTGCCGATCTACATCGGCGACGACCTCACCGACGAAGACGCTTTCGACGCAATCCAATTCGACGGCATCGGGATCGTGGTGCGCCACGACGAGGATGGCGACCGAAAGACGGCCGCCCGTTTCGCTCTGCAGAGTCCCGATGAGGTACGGGAGTTCGTGCAGCGCGGATCGAATTGGCTTGCGATTAAACGTGAGAAGTCTTCCACAGCATGGGATTTCACCTATGAGGGGTACGACCCACAGAGCGAGAAGCTTCGTGAGTCGTTGTGCACGGTGGGAAATGGTTACTTCGCAACCCGGGGCGCAGCGCCCGAATCGAAGGCCGATCAGGTGCACTATCCGGGCACCTATACCGCCGGTGTTTACAACCGTCTGGTCGACGACGTATCGGGCACCGAAATCGACAACGAGAGTCTAGTCAACCTGCCCAACTGGCTCGCCCTGACCTTCCGCGTCGACGGCGGCAGCTGGTTCGACATCGACGCGCTCAGAGTGTTGTCCTACCGACAGAATCTCGACCTACGCGGCGCGATACTGACCAGGGAGGTGCGCTTCTGCGACGACGCCGGACGCACCAGTTCGCTGACCCAGCAACGATTTGCCGCGATGCACATGCCCCACGTCGGCGCCCTGCAGACGACGATCGTCGCTGAGGATTGGTCGGGCACCATCGAGATTCGCTCGACGCTGGACGGCAACGTGACGAATTCGCTCGTGGAGCGATATCGCGATTTGGCCAACCAGCATCTTGGGTTGGTAGAAAAACGGGAGATCTCGGCCAATTCTGTGCTGCTGACCGTTCAGACGACGCAATCGCGCATTCCCATTGCCATGGCGTCGCGAAGCATCGTCTGGCGGGACGGGACCCCCGTCCCGGCTACCTACCGCCTTGTCGACCAGGCAGCCGAAATCGGTCACGACATCGCCGTCGAGGTATCGGCCGGCGACGAGTTGACCGTGGAGAAGATCGTGACCATCTTCACCGGGCGCGATGTCGCGACGTCCGAACCCGCTGTCGACGCCCAGCGCTGGCTGGGCCGACTCGGCGGGTTCGCTGAGTTGCGCGACGGGCACCTGAATGCCTGGTTACATCTGTGGGAGCGGATGTCCATCGAGTTCGAAGACTTCACCGATGAATCACGCATCCTGCGACTGCATCTCCTGCATCTGCTGCAGACGGTTTCACCCAACAATTGCGACCTCGACGTCGGCGTACCGGCTCGTGGACTTAACGGAGAGGCGTATCGCGGGCACATCTTCTGGGATGAGCTGTTCATCTTCCCGGTGCTCAATTTACGGCTGCCCATGATCACCCGGTCGCTGCTGGCCTACCGCTACCGGCGCCTGCCCGAGGCACGTCACGCCGCCACGGTGGCGGGCTACTCCGGTGCGATGTTCCCGTGGCAATCCGGCAGCGATGGACGCGAGGAAAGTCAACGCCTGCACCTCAATCCGCGCAGCGGCCGGTGGAACCCCGACTCCAGCGCCCGTGCGCACCACATCGGCATTGCCGTTGCCTATAGCGCGTGGAACTTTTATCAGGTCACCGGGGATCTCGCCTACCTGATCGACTATGGCGCGGAGATGCTCGCCGAGATCGCACGCTTCTGGGTAAGTAGGGCCACGTACGACCAGGAACGCGAACGCTACAGCATCCGGGGCGTCATCGGGCCCGACGAATTCCACTCGGGCTATCCCGACGCGCCTCACGACGGCATCGACAACAACGCATACACCAACGTGATGGCGGTCTGGGTAATCATGCGGGCCCTCGACGCACTGAAACTGCTACCGCTGCCGAACCGACTCGACTTAAGAGAGACGCTCGGACTGCACAACACGGAATTGGCGCACTGGGAAGAGGTAAGCCGACGGATGTATGTCCCGTTCCACGACGGCCTCATCAGCCAGTTCGAGGGATACGGCGAGTTGGAGGAACTGGACTGGGACCGTTACCGGCGGCAGTACGGCAATATCCAACGCCTCGACCGCATCCTCGAGGCGGAGAACGACGACGTGAACCGCTACAAGGCTTCCAAGCAGGCCGACGTCCTCATGCTGCTTTATCTGTTGTCGGCAACGGAGTTGGGTGAGCTATTGGAGCGACTTGGCTATCACTTTATGCCCGACAAGGTCCCAGCAATGGTTGACTACTACCTGGCCCGCACGTCGCACGGGTCGACGCTCAGCGGTGTGGTGCATACCTGGGTGCTCGCCCGGGCCAACCGCCATCGCGCCATGGAGTTCTTCCAACAGGCACTGAAGTCCGACGTCTCAGACATCCAGGGCGGCACCACGTCCGAAGGCATCCATCTGGCGGCCATGGCCGGCAGCGTCGACCTCGTGCAGCGATGCTTTACCGGGGTGGAGACCCGATCCAACCGCATCATCCTCTCCCCGCACTGGCCGGAAGCACTTGGCGTGCTGGCATTCCCGATCCACTATCGGGGTCTGCACCTGCACCTGCGGGTCAGCGGAAAGGGCGTGATCATCAGTGTGGATCCACGCGACGCCGCCGGAGTCGAAGTGGAATGTCGTGGCCGAGTCGTTCAATTGATGCCTGGGACCACGGTCCGATTTCCCGGCTGACAGCCCAACCGACACATGCGGCGGGAGGCGGCAGATGTTGGCGGTACGATCGCCATTCGGGTATCGGCGAGCGCCCGAGATAGCCCAATCTGGTCATCATGCGCGGCCGTGGTGAACGGCGACGCCTACCTGTGATCGTTCATGCGGCCAAAACCAGAAGCTGGCTGACGCGCAATGTGTGGGTGTTATCGGCTGTTTCGTTCCTGCAGGACACCGCAAGCGAATTGCTGTACCCGCTATTACCGATCTACCTGACCGCAGTTCTCGGTGCGCCACCGGCCGTCGTAGGAGTGGTCGAAGGCGCGGCCGAGGGAACCGCGTCGCTGACAAAACTGGCGGCTGGACCACTCGGGGATAGATTTGCGCGGCGTCCTCTCATTGCTGCGGGCTACGGGATGGCCGCGCTCGGCAAGGTGATCGTTGCGGTCGCCGGTGCGTGGCCCGGGGTCCTGACCGGACGCGTGGTCGATCGAGTGGGCAAAGGTATCCGGGGTGCACCGCGCGACGCACTGCTCGTCGACGGAATCGACGAAGCCAGCCGCGGCCGCGTGTTCGGGTTTCACCGCGCGATGGACACACTGGGCGCGGTTGCTGGACCGTTAATCGGGCTTGCCGGATACGAGTTGCTCGACCATGAGATTTCGCCGCTGCTCTATGTCGCAATCGTTCCGGCCGTCCTCAGTGTGGCCCTGGTCGCGTTGGTGCGGGAGCGTCCCCGACCGGCGCAGCGGGTGCGGCCACGACGGTTGGCAGCGACCCTGCGTGATCTGCCAGGCCGGTATTGGCGGGTGATCGTGCTGCTGACAGCCTTCGGCGTCGTCAACTTCCCCGATGCCCTAATCCTGTTGCGTCTCAAGGAGATCGGATTCTCCGTGGCCGAAGTGATACTGGCCTACGTGGGATACAACATGGTATATGCGTTGGGCAGTTACCCGGCCGGATCACTGGCTGATCGCATCCCGAAACCTACGGTATTCGGGATAGGCATGGTCTTTTTCGCCGCCGGCTACACCGGGCTCGGACTCACCACCGACAAGGTCGCGGCGTGGCTCATCCTCGGGCTGTACGGGCTGTTCACCGCGTGCACCGACGGCGTCGGAAAGGCATGGATCTCCGGACTCGTTCCCGCCGAACTGCAGTCGAGCGCCCAAGGCATATTTCAGGGCGCGACGGGCTTCGCGGCTTTGTCCGCTGGTCTGTGGGCCGGTCTGCTCTGGGGCGCGACAGGCCAACTGCCGCTACTGATCTCAGGAATCGCCGGTGGCTTCCTGGCAGCAGTCCTGCTCGTCGTCACCATCAGTGCGTGGGTCCGCACCAAATCCAGCGCTGCATCGGACTGACTGACTGCATGCTGGAGAGCATGCATCCCGGCCGCCGAAGCCACCTAGCGTCGTACCGTCACCCGTTCGGGTGACCTTCGGCCCTGGCACCGTACGTACCGCCGTGAAAGGTTGGCATTTGTGGCGCTATTGCAGGTAAGCGCGGGTCGAGCGGACTGCTTGACGCGCTACGAGAGGACAGGTCATGAGTACATCCGGGTACGTCCGCTTTTTTGAGCAGTTTGGCATCGACGATGTGTCACTCGTCGGCGGAAAGAACGCGTCGCTGGGCGAGATGTTCCAGAAGCTGTCCGGGCAGGGCGTACGCGTCCCACACGGATTCGCCATCACCGCCCAGGCCTATCGCTACATGTTGGACAAGGCTGGCGCCTGGGACCGTCTCCATGCCGAACTCGACGAGCTCGACCCCGCCGACGTCGCCGCGCTGGCGCGCAAAGGCAAGCGCGCCCGTGAGATCGTGTACGGCGCCGGGCTTCCCGAGGATCTGGCCGCCGAGATTCTGGAGGCCTACGGCAAGCTTCAGCAGGAGTACGGCGAGGAGGTAAGTCTCGCTGTGCGGAGCTCGGCGACCGCCGAGGACCTGCCGACGGCGAGCTTTGCCGGCCAACAGGATTCGTATCTCAACATCAAGGGCGAAGAGAGTCTGCTCGACACGTGCCGCCGGTGTTTTGCCAGTCTGTTCACTGATCGCGCCATTCATTACCGAATCGATCAGGGCTTCGACCACTTCAAGGTCTCTCTGTCGATCGGCGTGATGAAAATGGTGCGCTCCGATATCTCTTCGTCGGGCGTGATGTTCTCCATCGACACCGAGTCGGGCTTTCGCGACGCCGTCTTCGTGACGGGCGCTTACGGCCTTGGCGAGAATGTGGTTCAGGGTGCCGTCGACCCGGACGAGTTCTACGTCCACAAGCCGACCTATCTCGCCGGCCACCGCGCCGTGTTGCGCCGCCTCATCGGTGACAAGGCCGTGAAGATGATCCTCGTCGAGGGCGAGACGAAGAACACCACGCGAAACGTCCCCACACCAAAGGCCGATCGAGCTCGGTTTTGTCTCACCGATTCCGACGTCCTGGAGCTGGCCGGTTACGCGTGCACCATCGAGGCGCACTACGGGCGGCCGATGGACATGGAGTGGGCTAAGGACGGTCTGGACGGAAAGCTCTACATCGTCCAGGCTCGCCCGGAAACGGTGGCCTCCCAACACAGCACGACGGCGCTGGAGTCCTATGCGCTCGAAGGCCGCGGCGAAGTACTCACCGAGGGGCGCTCGGTCGGCGAGAAGATCGCCTCGGGTGCGGTCAAACGGATCGAGAAACTCACGCAGCTAGACGAATTCGAGCCCGGGCAGGTGCTTGTCGCCGACACCACCACGCCGGACTGGGAGCCGGTCATGAAGACCGCCGCAGCGATCGTCACCAATCGCGGCGGTCGCACTTGCCACGCGTCGATCATCGCCCGCGAACTCGGCATACCCGCCGTGGTCGGCACCGGAGACGCAACCACGTGCGTGCCCGATGGCGCCGTCGTGACAGTGTCGTGCGCCGAGGGCGACACGGGCCGCGTGTACCGGGGTGCGATCGGCTTCCATGTGGACCGCACCGAGGTGGCGGATCTGGCGCGGCCGCGAACCCAGATCATGATCAATCTCGGGAACCCCGACCTCGCCTTCAAGACGTCGTTCCTGCCGAACGACGGAGTGGGACTCGCTCGGATGGAGTTCATCATCAGCGAGTACATCCGGGTTCACCCGCTAGCCCTGCTGCACCCCGATAAGGTCGACGACGCCGAGGCGCGTCGGACGATCGACCGGCTCACGCAGGGCTATCCCGACGGGAGCGCGTTCTTCGTGGAACGCCTTTCCGAAGGGATCGGCACGATTGCCGCCGCCTTCTGGCCCAAGCCCGTTGTGGTGCGGATGTCGGACTTCAAGACCAACGAGTACGCGAGCCTGATCGGCGGAGCAGCCTTCGAGCCCTCGGAGAGCAACCCGATGATCGGCTTCCGCGGTGCCTCGCGCTACGCGCATCCCACCTACGCCGAGGGTTTCGCGCTCGAGTGCCGCGCGATGCGACGTGTGCGCGACGAGATGGGCCTGACAAACGTGATTCTGATGCTCCCGTTCGTGCGTCGAATCGTCGAGGCAGACCTCGTCCTGCAGACGATGGCCGACCTCGGTCTGCGCCGGGGCGAGAACGGGCTCAAGGTGTACGCGATGTGCGAGATCCCCAACAACGTGATCCTGATCGATGAATTCGCCAAGCGCTTCGACGGCTTCTCGATCGGCTCCAACGACCTTACTCAACTCACCCTCGGCGTCGACCGTGACAGCGAGATCGTGGCCTTCGACTATGACGAACGCGACGAGGGCGTCAAGGAGATGATTCGCCTGGCCGTTGAGGGCTGCCGCCGCAACGGAATCCACTCGGGCCTGTGTGGGCAAGCGCCTTCGGACTACCCCGACATGGCCGAGTTCTTGGTCCGGCTCGGCATCGAGTCGATAAGCCTGAACCCCGATACGGTGATCAAGACCACCCGCCAGGTCCTCGAGGTGGAAAAACAGCTCGTGCCGGCTCGATGAGCAGTGGCGCGTTCCATCGACCCGCGCCCGGACCTTCGAAGGGCCTGCTCGCGGTACCGGTCGGCGCCGACGGGACCACCCGCGAGCGCTGGACTACGTCAGCGCGCTACAACAAGCAGACAGCAGCGACTACCCGATACCCTGAGTGACAGGGTGGTGCAGCAACGATGACTTCCGGTATCGCGACGATTCTCAATCGGCATGAGCCAGACCGCACTAGGCTCATTGACATCTTGTGGGATGTGCAACGCGAATTCGGCTACATTTCAGCCGAATCCGCCGCCGGGATTGCCGATTGGCTCGAGCTGTCCGTCGAAGATGTTCTGGAGACCGCGACGTTTTACCATTTCTTCCACACCACACCGTCGGGGCGTCATCGGATTTATCTGAGCAACACCGTCATCGCGAAAATGCATGGCTACCAACAGGTTTATGACGCATTGGAACTCGCCACCGAGACACGATTCGGCGGGCTCGGCTCTGCCGATTTCGGGCTGTTTGAAACCGCGTGCATCGGGTTGAGTGACCACGAACCGGCGATGCTCATCGACGATGTCGTGTTCACCGACCTGACACCGGCTTCGGTCGGCGAGATCATCGAGGGACTGAGAAGGGGTGACTCGCCGGCGCAGATCGCCAATCCGGCTGGCCTGCCACGCGACGACGTGGCGTATGTCGATGCGCTGACACGCACCACCGTTCATACGTCGGGACCGGTGTTCTTTTGCGGTGGAACCGATTACAGCGCGTTGTGGCACCGCTGCCTCGCGATGACCCCCGAGAACGTGATCGCCACCATCACCGAGTCCGGGCTGCGGGGGCTGGGCGGCGCGGGTTTCCCCACCGGGAACAAGTGGAATTTCTGCCGCGCAGCCACCGGCGCCGAGAAGTACATCATCTGCAACGCCGACGAGGGCGAGCCCGGGACCTTCAAGGACCGGGCGTTGCTGACCTACTCTCCCAAGCAGGTATTCGTGGGCATGGCGATCGCGGCCCACGGCGTCGGCGCCCGGCACGGCATCCTCTACCTTCGCGCGGAGTACGCGTATCTGCGCGACTACCTCACACGGCAGCTGACGGAGCTACGCGAGGGTGGAGTACTCGACGACGGGTTCGACATCCGCATCCAGTTGGGTGCCGGGGCCTACATCTGCGGCGACGAAACCGCGCTGCTCGAGTCCTGTGAGGGTAAACGGGGAACGCCGCGACTCAAGCCGCCCTTCCCGGTCGAGCACGGTTTCCTGGGCAAGCCGACGGTGGTCAACAACGTCGAGACATTCGCCGCGGCCACCCGGATCATGCTGGAAGGTGCCGGGTGGTTCGCGGCAATGGGGGTACCAGGGTCAACCGGCACCCGGCTGCTCAGCGTCGCCGGCGACTGCGCCGCGCCCGGGATCTATGAGACGGAGTGGGGGGTCACGTTGCGCGAGGTGCTCGGCATGGTCGGCGCCGACAACCCCCGGGCCGTACAGATCAGCGGTCCTTCCGGCGAGATGCTCTCGGTGGCCGCCGACGCCGACCGCAGGCTCGCCTATGACGATCTGTCCTGCAACGGCTCCTTCATGGTGTTCAACCACGAACGCGACCTGATCGACATCGTTGCGGACTTCATGCAGTTCTTCGTCGACGAGTCCTGCGGCATTTGTGTGCCCTGTCGTGCGGGCAATGTGATGCTGCAGCAGAAGGTCGGCCTGGTAGCCGCGGGTCGGGCCGTCCGATCCGATCTCGACGACATGGTTGCCTGGGGTGGGATCGTCGCTAAAACCAGCCGATGCGGACTCGGTGCCACCTCGCCCAATCCGATCCTGACCACGCTGAAGAAGTTCCCGGAAATCTATTCGGCCCGACTTCGTGAGCGCAACGGCAACCTGCTGCCGTCCTTCGACTCGGCGGCTGAGCTGACCGGTTATGCCCAAGCCGTTGCCGCGCTCGCACCACAGGAGTCGCCGTGAGCGTCCGGATCGAGATCGACGGCACAACCGTCACCTGCGAGGAGGGCGCGACGCTCGTCGATGTCGCCGCCGAGGCGGGGGTCTACATCCCCACCCTGTGCTATCTGCCCGAACATCCCGTCCTGGGCACCTGCCGGGTGTGTTCGGTCAAGGTCAACGGCGCGGTCACCCCCGCCTGCGCGGTCAAGGTCAGCGACGGGATGCGAGTGGAGGTCAATGACCCCGAGACCACCGACGCGCGTAAGGCACTGGTGGAGATGCTGTTCGCCGAGGGCAACCACAACTGCCCCAGCTGTGAGAAGTCCGGCCGGTGCACGCTGCAGGCGGTCGGCTACGAGGTGCACATGACGGTGTCCCGTTTCCCCTACCAGTTCCCCGAGCGGGTTGCCGCACACGCGGCGGACAAAATCTGGCTCGAGCGCGACCGCTGCATCTTCTGCCAGCGTTGTGTGGAGTTCGTCCGGGATCACGAGACCGGCAAGAAGATTTTCAGCATCAGCGGCCGCGGCGCGGATGCCCGCATCGAGATCGATGTCGAACTGGCCAACAAGATGCCCCCCGAACAAGTCCGCGAGGCCGTCGACATCTGTCCCGTGGGAACGATACTCGAAAAAGGGGCGGGTTATGACGAGCCAATCGGCGAGCGGCTTTACGAAGTCGAGTCGGTGAAGGACCGGGCACTGGAACCATCACGGAGGCAACGAAAGTGACGACGCCGGAAACCAATGAGGTTGCATCGCACGAACTTCCGGCCACCCCGCTCGACCCGGAACTGGCCGCCAAGCGCGCCGGGAAGATCAAGGTCTCGATGATCAGCCTGTGCGGCTGCTGGGGATGCAGCCTGTCGTTGCTCGACATCGACGAGCGGATGATCGACCTGCTGGACAAAATCACCATACTGCGATCATCGTTCACCGACATCAAGCGCATCCCGGAGCGGTGCGCGATCGGATTCATCGAGGGCGGGGTCGCCAACGAGGACAATATCGAGACGCTGCGGCACTTCAGGGACAACTGCGACGTTCTGATCTCGGTCGGCGCCTGCGCGATCTGGGGTGGTGTCCCGGCGCTGCGTAACCTGGTGGGGCTCAAGGATTGTCTGGCGGAGGCCTACACGAACTCCCCGACGGCGCCGCCCGCCGCCAGCCCGGTGGTGCCCCATGACCGTCGGATTCCCATTCTGACCAACAACGTCTACCCGTGCCACGAGGTCGTACAGATGGACTACTTCATCCCCGGCTGCCCGCCGGAGGCGGACGCGATCCTCGACGTCCTGGAGGACCTTGTCAACGGACGTCCCGTGAATCTGCCCAAGTCCCTCAACCGTTTCGACTGATCGGGGAATGTCCGGTATGGCGAAAACACTCGTAATCGATCCGGTCACCCGAATCGAGGGACACGGAAGGGTGGTCATCGAACTCGATGACGACCACAACGTCATCGACGCCAGGCTGCACGTGGTGGAGTTCCGCGGCTACGAGAAGTTCATTCAGGGCCACCCGTACTGGGAAGCACCAGTTCTGATGCAGCGGATCTGTGGGATCTGCTTCGTCAGCCACCACCTTGGCGGGGCCAAGGCCCTCGACGACATGATCGGCGTCGGGCCGGCGTCGGGCACGAGTCTCACCCCGACCGCAATCAAGATGCGCCGGCTGGGTCACTACGCACAGATGCTGCAATCACACGTCACCGCCTACTTCTATCTGGTGGTACCGGAGATGTTGTTCGGGATCGACGCCGCGCCCGCGCAGCGCAACTTAATCGGACTGATCGAGGCCAACCCCGATCTCATGAGACGTGTTGTCCGGCTGCGTAAGTGGGGCCAGGAGGTCATCGCCGCCGTCTTCGGAAAGCGCATGCACGGCCTTTCCGCGGTGCCCGGCGGCGTGAACAAAAGCCTCATAGCGGGCGACGTGAACCGCTTGCTGCGCGGCGAGGACCGATTGTCCTCCATCGACGAGGTCATCGACGACGCTCAGCTGGGTCTGCAGATGTTCTACGACTTCCATGACGAGCACCGCGCCCAAGTCGACGGCTTCGCCAATGTGCCGGCGCTCAACATGTGTCTGGTGGACGATGACGGCAACGTCGACTACTACGATGGGCGGCTCAGGGTCGTCGACGAGCAGAAGAAGCTCATCCGCGAGTTCGATTACCGCGACTATCTCGAGCACTTCTCCGAGGGTGTCGAGAAGTGGACCTACATGAAGTTCCCTTACCTCACCGACCTCGGCCGCGACGCCGGGTCGGTGCGGGTGGGCCCGCTGGCCCGGCTCAACGTCACCCAATCCTTGTCGACCCCAATCGCCGCCGAAGCGCTGGAGAAGTTCCACGCCTACACCGGTGGACGCGCCAACAATATGACGCTGCACACCAATTGGGCGCGCACCATCGAAATCATCCACGCCGCCGAGGTGATCAAGAGCTTGCTCAACGACCCCGACCTGCAAAAGGATGACCTCGTGGTGTCACCCGGTGCGGATGCCTGGACCGGAGAGGGGGTCGGGGTGGTGGAAGCCCCGCGGGGCAGCCTGCTGCACCACTACCGCGCCGATCGCGAAGGCAATATCACCTTCGCCAACCTGATCGTGGCCACCACCCAGAACAACCAGGTGCTCAACCGGACGGTACGCAGTGTCGCCGAGGACTATCTCGGCGGCCAGGCTGAGATCACCGAGGGCATGATGAATGCCATCGAGGTGGGGATCCGCGCCTACGATCCCTGCCTGAGCTGCGCCACCCACGCCCTGGGGCAGATGCCTTTGGTCGTCACCGTTGTCGACTCGCAGGGGCGGGTGCTCGATGAGCGCGTGCGCTGAACCCGACTGTGTCACTCTTGGGCTGTTCGACAACCCCACGTCGCTGATCTACGGCATCGGCAACGCCGGACGTCAGGACGACGGGTTGGGCTGGGCCTTCATCGACCGGCTCGAGCAAATCCATCCTCGGCCTCGCGCACGCCTGCGCCGTACCTATCAGCTGAGCCTCGAAGACGCCGATCTGATCAGCCGATTTACGCGAGTGTTGTTCGTGGACGCCACGAAAGACCTTGCGGTCAAATCGTTCACCGTGAGCTGTCCGGAGCCGAAGCTAGACTTCAGCTTCACCTCGCACGCAATCTCGGTGCCGGCAATCCTGGCGACCACCCAGCAGTGCTTCGAAACCGTTCCCCACGCCTACTTGCTCGCGATCCGCGGCTACGAATGGGAACTCCAGCAGGGACTGACCAGCGCTGCGGAATACAACCTCAGTCACTCACTGGGGTTCTTGTCGAGACCGCGGTAGCGCCGGCTGCAACCCATATCGAGTGGGCGCCGTGACGAGCTGGCTTGCAGCGGCGTTGCGGCATTCATCTCCCCGTCAGCCTTGAAACGCTACCTGTTCATGTCGTCGGTCTTCGATGAAGGTGATGCCACCGGCATCGCAGAATTCAGGAGGGGTTGATGTTCCTCCGCAACATGACGATCACTGCCGTGGTCGCTATTTCTGCGACCTGGCTGACAGGGTGTGGAAGCACCAGCGGCGGTGGCGCTGCCAGCAGCACCCAGCAGGGCCTAGCGGGCCAGATTTGCGGCCAGCAGGCGGCCGCCAAGCCCGGTTACCCGAGGACGATCCCCAAGATCGACGGCGGTGCGAACAGGTTGTCAGGCGCCGGGTCGACGTTCGTCGCGCCGGCCATGTCGGTGTGGACCAAGAACTACTCACAATCCGATGGGGTGCAGGTCGCCTATCAGCCCATCGGGTCGGGGGGCGGTGTGCAGCAGATCGTCGCCGGCACAGTCGACTTCGGCGCATCCGACACCCCGATGAAGGACGGCGAGCTGGCCGCCGCGAAATTCGGCGCGATCCTGCACATCCCTTTGACATTGGGCGCCGTCGTACCCACCTACAACGTGAAGGGCGTCCAAACCGGTCTGAAGTTCGACGGTGACACGTTGGGCAAGATCTTCGCCGGGAAGATCACCAAATGGAACGACCCTGCGCTCGTCGCGCTGAATCCAGGCACCACCCTGCCTGACCAGCCGATCGCGGTGGCCCATCGTTCGGATGGCTCCGGCACAACCGCGGTTTGGACGGATTTTCTGACCAAGGAAAGCCCGACCTGGGTGCAGACCCTCGGCGGCCCCGATAGGAGCTTCGGCAAGGACATCGCGTGGCCGGTGGGCATCGGCGGCAAGGGCAATGAGGGAGTTTCCGGGGTGATCAACCAGACCGACGGAAGCATCGGCTACGTCGAGTTGGCCTACGTGCTGGCGCAGAACCTCAATTACGGCGTCGTGAAAAACAAGGCGGGCAACTTCATTCAGCCCTGCGTAGCCACCATCACCGCGGGCACCCAAGGCATCGCTTACCCACCAGACCTGCGGGTGAGCCTGACCGACGGGTCCGATCCGAACGCCTACCCGATCACCGGCACCGTCTACGGGTTGGTGTACCAGAACCAGACCGACGCGGCGAAGGCAAAGGCGCTGGTCAACTTTTTCTCCTGGACCCTGTCTAGCGGACAGGACGATGCTGCCAGCGTCAACTACGCGCCGCTGGGCAAGGATCTGCAGGGTTTGGCAATGGGCATGGTTCAAAAGATCACCCTCAACGGCGGCCCGGTCACGAAATGAGCCGGAACGCCCCCAGGGGGAAGTTTTGACCGCGGAAGTCCTGTCCCCGCCCGACACGTCGGAACCATCATCGGACGGCCGGTTCATCGACGGGGTGTTCGGACGGCTGATGGCCGCCGCGGCGCTGACCGTGATCGCGGTCTTGGTAGCTACCGCTGTGTTCCTTCTGATAAGGGCGTGGCCGGCACTGTCGCACTACGGGCCGCTGAGTTTCTTCCACGCCCGATGGGCGCCATCGGAAGCAGTTGCGACTTTATCCGAGCCGAATCCTTACGGGATCTTGCAGTTCGTCTACGGGACCGTGGTGACCTCGCTGGTCGCGATGGTGATCGCG
Organism: Mycobacterium sp. Aquia_213; assembly: GCF_026625985.1. Taxonomy (NCBI): domain Bacteria; kingdom Bacillati; phylum Actinomycetota; class Actinomycetes; order Mycobacteriales; family Mycobacteriaceae; genus Mycobacterium; species Mycobacterium sp. Aquia_213. The sequence goes on along the minus strand of NZ_CP113116.1, from coordinate 2,555,684 downwards.
GTGCCGGTTGCGATCGCGGTGGCCCTCTACATCACCAATCTGTCGCCGGCGGTACTTCGCCGACCGTTGTCGTCGTTGGTCGACCTGCTCGCGGCGATCCCAAGCGTGGTCTACGGCTTTTGGGGGGTGTTCGCGCTGATCCCCGCGCTGGGACCGATCGGTCGCGGATTGACGTCGGTGTCGGACATCCCGGTGATCGGCTGGTTGTTCCAGGGCCCATTTTTCGGATATTCCGTGTTCGCGGCCGGCGTCGTCCTCGCGATCATGGTGCTGCCCATCGTCACCGCCATTTGTCGGGAAGTTTTCGACACCGCACCGGCTGCCGAAAAAGAGGCAGCGCTGGCGGTGGGCGCCACCAAGTGGGAGATGATGCGCATCGCGGTGTTGCCGCGGTCGCGTTCGGGGATCATCGGCGCTGCGATCCTGGGTCTAGGCCGCGCGTTCGGCGAAACGATCGCGGTCACCATGCTGATCGGCAACAACGTGTTGACTATCCCGCACGGGATAATGCGCGCGGGATCCACCATGCCGAGCGTCATCGCCAATGAGTTCACCGAAGCCAACCAGCCCTTTCATCTGGATTCACTATTCGTGGTGGCGTTCGCGCTGCTGTTGTTGTCCTTGCTGGTCAACGTGATCGGCAAGCGCATCGTCGGCCGGGTGTCGGAGCACATCGCATGAGTACGACGACCGAAAAAGAGCCGTTGGAGGGACTGTCCGAGGTCGACGCGATGCCCGGCGAGCGCCGCCGTCAGATCACCAACTTGTTCATGCACGCCGTGCTGCTACTGGTGATGATCGGCACCGTCGGCGTGCTGGTCTGGGTGCTGGTCTACGTCGCCGGTCAGGGACTGAGGTACCTGGGCCCGGAGTTCCTCACCCAGACCCCACCCGGCAATCCCGGCCAGCCGGGCGGAGGTTTCCTCAACGGCATCATCGGAAGCCTCATCGTTACCGGCATCGCGACGCTGCTGTCGATGCCCCTCGGTATCGCTGCAGCGATCTACCTGGTCGAATACGGAGGCCAACTGGCAAGGGTGACACGCTTTCTGACCGACATCCTGGTCGGCGTGCCAACGATCGTGACCGGAGCGCTGGTCTATGCGATGTGGGTGGTGTTCTTCGGATTTTCTGGCATAGCCGGAGGAATAGCCCTCGGACTGGTCATGCTGCCGCTGGTGATTCGCTCGACCGAAGAAATGCTGCGGCTCGTGCCCCGCGAACTGCGCGAAGCCTCCCTCGCATTGGGCGCCAGCAAAGCAGGCACCATTGTGTCGATTGTTTTGCCCGCTGCCAGTTCCGGAATTATCACCGGCGTCATGCTCGCGTTCGCGCGCGCCATGGGAGAAACGGCGCCGCTGCTGCTGACCGCGCTCGGCAATGACTTGTTCGTCGAACTCAATCCAACGAAGCGCATGTCGACACTGTCCTTACAGATCTTCGGTAACGCCATCACCGGATACAAAGCCGCCCAGGCCCGTGCGTGGGCAGGAGCGCTCACGCTAGTGGTGATAGTCCTGCTATTCACCGTGGCGGCCCGATGGATCGCCGGCCGGACCAGCGTTGGTCGCGGACATGTGGTCGAACCTAGAGCATGAGCAATCGGCCGGGTCTGAACGCGAACGACATCACAGGAGGATCGCGTGACACAAGACATCAACATGACAACGGACGACGCGGCGATCGGGAGTCCCGAACACACCGCCCCGCCAGCGCCCGCCGCGACGGAAGCGGCGAGGGAACCTGGCCAACGCAGGGGCGCGAAACGGGTGGAAGTCCGGGATCTCAACATTTACTACGGCTCCTTCAAGGCGGTGGCCGACCTCGACATGACGGTCAATCCTCGAAGCGTCACCGCGCTGATAGGACCATCCGGGTGCGGCAAATCCACCGTGTTGCGGGCGCTGAACCGTCTGCACGAGACCATCCCGGGGGGCCGGGTGGAAGGATCGGTGTTGCTCGACGGCTGGGACATCTACGGTGCGGGGGTCGGCGCGGTTGGTGTACGCCGCATTGTCGGGATGGTCTTCCAGCGACCAAACCCCTTTCCCACCATGTCGATTCGCGACAATGTGCTCGCCGGATTGAAACTGCAAGGAATGCACAAGAAGCGAAGTCTCGATGAGCTCGCCGAACGGTCGTTGCGCGGGGCAAGCCTATGGAACGAGGTCAAAGATCGGCTGGACGCGCCCGGCGGCGGCCTATCCGGTGGCCAGCAGCAGCGGCTGTGCATCGCACGGGCGATTGCCGTCTCACCCAGTGTGTTGCTAATGGACGAACCCTGTTCCGCGCTTGACCCCATCTCGACGCTGGCCATCGAGGAATTGATTGCTGAGCTCAAAAAGGACTACACGATCGTCATCGTTACCCACAACATGCAGCAGGCCGCTCGCGTCAGTGATCAGACCGCGTTCTTCAACCTGGAGGCCACCGGCAAACCCGGACGGTTGGTGGAAATCAACAACACCGAGAAGATTTTCTCCACGCCTGACCAAAAGGCCACCGAGGACTACATTTCCGGCCGGTTTGGCTGACCTGCCTGACCATCGATGCGACCTGCTGCGGTCGAGTACCGTGGCGCTGTGTACCGCGTCGAGCTTCCCGCGATCTGATGGACCGCGCAAATACCGCAGGCCCGGTCCGCAATCTGGCGGCAGATTACTACCGCGTCTCGGGCGTGATCCTGATCGTGCTCGGGCACTGGCTGGCCGGCTCCGTGACCTACCACGACGGACAATTCGGACGACAGAATCCGCTCGTCGACATGCCCTGGACACAGTGGCTGACGTGGCCGTTCCAGGCGGTCCCGGTGTTCTTCCTGGTGGCGGGTTATGCGGGCGCGGTGTCCTGGACGCATCACCGCGAAAGCGGTGCGGTGTCGCGCCAGGCCTGGCTGCGGCGTCGGCTCGCCCGGGTTCTGGGCCCGACGGTGGTGTACGTCGCGCTGGTGTCAGCGGTCGTGGTGGCTGCGGCGGCGTACGGCGTCGGCGCTTCGCTACTCGAATACGCGGGCTGGGCGGTGGCGATGCACCTGTGGTTTCTCGCGGTATACGTGTTGGTGGTGTCGTTGACTCCGATTGCGATTGCCGCACAACGCCGTTGGGGGCTTTGGGTGCCGGCAGCGATCGCCGTGGCGGTTACCGTGGTCGACACCATGTTGAAGCAGGGCCCCCTGCACGACCTCGGTTGGCTGAACTACCTGTTGTGCTGGGGAACGCTTTATCAGCTCGGAATCGCTTGGCATGGTGGGCTATTGGGCGGCCGTAGGCCCCTGCTGCTGGCCGCCGGATCCGGGGCAGCGCTGGCACTGCTGATCTGGCTGGCCGGGTATCCGGTCAGCATGATCGGCATTCCCGGTGAGGCCGTGCAGAACACCTCACCGCCGACGGTGGCCATGCTGGCGTTCGGATGCGCGCAGGCCGGACTAGCGATGGCGGCCGCACCCGCGCTCAACCGCATCCTTCGCGCGGGCCCGATCCGGCGCGTGCTCGCCGTTGGCAACAACAACGTGATGGCCCTTTATCTGTGGCACATGATTCCCGTCGTGATCGTGGCGGTCGTCGGCTACCCGGCCGGCTTGATTCCGCAGCCGGCGGAGGGCACGGCGGCATGGTGGCTGGGGCGGCTGGAATGGATTGCCATCCTCGGGCTGGTCGCGGCGGTCTTGCTGGTGTTGTTGTGGTGGGGACGACGCCTGTTCGCCGCACCACTCCCCTTACTCGGCATCCCGCTCCCCGAGCGCTGGGGCGAACCGATCATGCTGGTGGGTGCCGTGCTGGCGGCATATGGCCTGGAGTTCGTCGCCGCCGACGGGTTCGCCCCGGACGGGCGCTTTCCGTGGGTGACCGCTGCGGTCTTTGCCGTCGGGGTGGCGCTGGTGGCGATTCGCCCCAAGCAGGTCAGCCCGCGACCCGCCGCGCCCGCGCATACGACCGGGTGAGCTCCTAAAGGCCCGCGTTTTGCATTAATAGTATGGGTAGCCTAACCTAATGCGCGGATAGGAGGGCTTGCCCGTGACACTTGCGTTGCCGATTGATCCGCACGCCGATGCTTCTCGGCGTGCGTGGCTACCCTGCCCCAATTGCGGCTGGGGCCGCGACAAGTGTGCGGAGTGCCGCAGCAGCCGCAATTGCGGTTCGCATTGGCAGTATCTGTTGAGCAATCACGCGATGCGGGTGCACCTCCAATGCCCGGGCTGTGCAACCCTGTGGTCAATCGACACCCGTAATCGCTGACGCTCGCTTCACATCGTCCGTTGACTGAGCTGAATTACCCACGGCCACAACACGTTTTCGAGATCGTCGACACCATGGATCACGCGGACGATGACGGAAAATCGACGACTATCGCGTATTCATCGACGTGACACCGATTTACGTGTGATCAAGCGGCTCAGGCCTCGGCGAACGCGTCGGGCAGCGGGCGCCGGCAGACCTCGTGGGCCTCGTCGGCACCGAGCCCGAACAGGCGCAGTACGTTTTCGGTGACGGTGTCGGCGGCCCGCGCGTCGTCGCGGCCCGGGTCGTCGCGCAGCAGCTTGCCGAGTCCCAGCAGCGCACCGCCGGCCATGGCGAGAGCGAGTTCCGGGTCGTCGACATTGAACCTGCCCGCATCGACACCGGCCTTGATATCGCGCAGCGCGCGCGGAGCCAGCCCACGATCGGACGACAGCAATGCCGGTCCGTGCGCCAGCAGGATCTCGCTCTCCTGAGGGCGCTGCCGAAATAACCGACCGGTCAGCCGGAAACTGGCGGCGAAGGTTTCGGCCGGATCGTCGATCGATTCGGTGAGCCGGTCCAGCATCGCCCCGTGGGCGTCCAGCACGTCGGCGACCGCGGCCTCGAACAACTGCTCCTTGGTGTCGAAGTGGTTGTAAAAGGAGCCCATCCCGACGTCGGCGGCGCGGGTGATTTCGAGAACCGGAACGTTGAGTCTTCCCTCGGCGATCAACCGCTGTGCGGCCTTGATCAGCGCCGCCCGGGTGCGCTGTTTGCGCCGCTCCAAGCGATTGGGCGGATCTGCTTCGTCGGGCATCGCGCTCATCTCAACGAGTATGCATCACTTTTGAGGATTTCGTCAGAAACCTTGACCGGACGTTGTCCCGTATGTGACGATTTCGTCAGTTATGTTTTCTCAAGCCAAGCACACGCACCGGGACCTGCACAGCGAGCAGGGCGCACTCCCCGGCGAACACACCGGCCGGTCCCGAAATCCGGTGATCAGGGTCGTCGACATCGCGTGGCTGGAATTCGAGAAGCCGGACCTGCCCCGCTCCGAGGCATTCGCGCGGGCTTTCGGGTTTCAGGCGGCGCAACGTGGTCCGGACGAAATTCAGCTGCGCGGCACCCAGGCGGGTGCACCGTGCGTGATCGTGCGGCACGGGCAGCGAACGCGATTCACCTGCGCGGCCTTTCGGGCCGGCGGCGAAGCCGACGTGTTGCGACTGGCCGAAGCATGCGGTACCCGCGCGCGGCCGCTGCCGGAGAACCTCGGCGGCCTGTCGGTCGACCTGATCGACCCCGCCGGGATGGCGGTACGCGTCGTGGCCGGTACGCACGAGCTGCCGGAACTGCCGAGTCAGCAGGCCCACACGTTCAACTTCGGGGAACACCCGCTACGTCTCAACACCGCTCAGCGTCCGGCACGCGTACCCGCTCGGGTGCAGCGTCTGGGCCACCTGGTGGTGCAGACGACGAAGTACCTCGAAACCCTGAATTGGTATCTGGACAACCTGGGCATGGTCGTCAGCGACTTCCTGTTTTTCCCCGGTCAGCGCAAACGAGGACCGACGATGAGCTTCATCCGCTGCGATCAAGGTTCGACGCCCGCCGATCACCACACGCTAGCGCTGGCTTTGGGCCCGGCGAACCGTTACGTCCATTCGGCTTTTCAGGTAAGCGATCTCGATGCGCTGGCGGCGGGCGGCGAATACCTGCAAGAGCGCGGCTACTTTCGGTCCTGGGGAATCGGCAGGCACATCCAGGGCAGTCAGATATTCGACTACTGGCGCGATCCCGACGGCTTTCTGGTCGAGCACTTCGCCGACGGGGACCTGTTCGACAACACCGTCGAGCCCGGCTGGGCACCCTTCAGCGCCTCCGGCCTGGCCCAGTGGGGTCCGGCAGCGACCAAAGACTTCCTCGGAACCGACCTGAAATCGGCTCGCCACGAACTGGTTTCGATGTTCACCGCTCTTCGCGCCAACAACGAGTTCGATATCAACCGCGTCGTCGGCCTACTGAAAGTACCCACATCATGACCATTTCCGTACTGCGCACTGCTGACGCCTGGTGGCTCAAGACCGAAACCGGCGCGGCAAGGATCGACACCACCGCGACGACGACCGGCGCGCTGCTGTCGGATCGCGCGGCCATCGACGCGGCCGCAAGCGCGGATACCGTTGCGATTGACGACCTCACGTTGCTGTCGCCGGTAACCCGACCATGCCGAGTAGTGGCTCAAATGACCAACTTTGAGTCGCACGTCAGGGACGCGGGCATGGATCCCGCCTCGGTACCGCTGACCTTCTTCCGCAAGGCCTCGGCGTCGATCAACGGCCCGTTCGACGACATCGTCAAACCCCCACACGTCCAGCTGCTCGACTACGAGGTGGAGATCGGGATGGTGATCGGACGCGCAATTCCGGTCGGCACAACCATTTCCGACGCGAACCTAGCCGAGTTCATCGCGGGGCTGGTCGTCACCAACGACGTTTCCGCCCGCGACGTCCAGCTTCCACAAACCCAGTTCTACGAGGCCAAGTCGTATCCGACGTTCACCCCGGTCGGTCCGGAGCTGGTGTTGCTGACGGCCGAAGAGCTCGCTCGCTTCGGCGATCTGCGGCTGCGCCTGCGCGTCAGTGGCGTCGAACGGCAGAACGCGCTCGTCGATCCAGACATGTTGTATCGGCCGCTGCAGGCGCTGCAGTCACTCACTCAATTCCAGGAACTCGCACCCGGCGACTTGGTGCTCACCGGTACTCCCGCGGGCACCGCGCTCAGCGCCCCGCCCAAGCCCCTGGCCATGATCGGAAACCTGTTGCCGACCTCGCTCAAATGGAAGGTGTTCTTCAGCCGTCAGGCCGGCAACCCGAATTATCTACAGCATGGGGACATCGTGGAGGCGTCGGTAGCCACCGATGACGGCGCCATCGACCTCGGCACACAGCGCAACGCCATCCGATTCAGATGAACCCCAAGGCTATTCGCCGCATCCCCGTCGTCATCGTCGGTGCGGGGCCGACCGGCATCACCGCCGCCACCCTGTTGGCGCAATACGGAGTGGACAGCCTGGTCCTCGATCGCTGGCCCGGCGTCTACCAACAACCGCGCGCCGTACACCTCGACGACGAGATCTACCGCGTGATCGCCCGGCTCGGCATCGCCGATGAGTTCGCGGCCATTTCACGGCCGACACTGGGCTTGCGATTGCTCGACGATCGATTCCGCGTCCTGGCCGAATTCACCCGCGACACCTCCCGCAGCCGCAACGGCTTCCCGCAGGCCAACATGTTCGACCAGCCGGAGTTGGAGAGCCTGCTGAGGGCAAACCTGAAGCGCCACCCGCGCGCCCAGCTGCGCGGCGACGCCGAGGTTACCGATGTGACCGACACCGGAGAATACGTGCGCGTCACCTTCACCGACCGCACCGACCGCACCGTGCACCAGGTGGACACCGATTACCTGCTGGGTTGCGACGGAGCCAACAGCCTGGTGCGCACCCAAATGGGCTCGACTATAAGAGATTTGAACTTCGAACAACGCTGGCTCGTTGTCGACGTCGCCACCGACGCCGACTTGCGCCAGTGGGAAGGTGTGCATCAGGTATGCGACCCGGTTCGCGCGGGGACCTACATGCGCATCGGAACGGCGCGATACCGCTGGGAGTTTCAGTTGCTGTCCGGCGAATATGCCGATGACTTCGCCACTTTGACCGCCTTGCGTCCGCTGATCAGGCCCTGGACTGCCGGTGTCGAGGACCGCGAACTGACGCTGCTGCGTGTCACGGAGTACACGTTTCGCGCCCAGATCGCCCAGCGGTGGCGCCGCGGAAACATCTTCATCCTCGGCGACGCGGCGCACCTCACTCCCCCGTTCATCGGCCAGGGCATGGGGGCTGGGATGCGTGACGCGATGAATCTCGCCTGGAAGATTGCCGGGGTTCAGCACGGCACCCTTGCCCCGGCCGTTCTGGATAGCTATGAGCAGGAGCGCAAGCCGCACACCAGAAGCCTGATTCGGTTGGCGCTCAACGTCGGTCGTGCGATGACCGGCGGTGCCCGGGTGGGCAACGCGCTGCGCCGCGTGGTGTTGCCCCGGGTGCGGCTGATCCCGGGCCTGCGCGACAAGGTCGTCGACTCCACCACACCGGCGTTGCCGTCGTCGGCTCTGGTGTGCAGATCACGCCGACCCGGCCACCTCGGCGGCACCCTGTGCCCGAACCCGCGGCTGCCCGATGGTCAACGGCTCGATGACGTGCTGGGAACGGGTTTCGCCCTGATCACCACCCGCAGCCCGGGCGGTGCCGACGAAGCCGCCTTGCGGCAGCGCGGCGTCGTCGTACTGGTGACCCAGCCGGGCGACGCCCTCGCGCGCTGGCTGCGCGACGGCCGCGCCACCGGCGCGCTGGTCCGCCCCGATCGGACGGTCATGCGCGCCGGGAGCGACGTCTCCGCGCTGTGCACCTGGGCAGCCGGCGTCGTTGCCGGGCCGTTCGACCAGGCCGCTACGTCGGTCGCGCGACGATGACCGGGACTTGCACCGAATGCAGCACGGTGTTGCTGACCGAGCCCAGGATCAGGCCGGTGAGACCGCCGCGGCCGTGACTACCCACGACCACCAGCTGCGCCTCGGTGGATTTCGCCTGCTGGATCAGCTGCTGGGCCGGCAGATCGCGGACCAGCAGTCGGCGCACCGTGACATCGGGATAGCGTTCCTGCCAGCCCGCCAAATTCTCGGCGAGACTGCGCTCGGCCTCGGCCTCGACCGCCTCCCAGTCGAATGCGGGAAGCCCCAGCACGGCGACATCGCTCCAGGCATGCAGTACCACCAGATCGACGCCGCGGCGAGACGCCTGGTCGAACGCGATCGCCGTGGCGAGTTCGGAGGCCGGTGAGCCGTCGATGCCCACCAGGACGGGGCCGTGCTGCGGGTCGGGCACGTCTTCGTCACGGATCACCGCGACCGGGCAGTTGGCGTGGCGCACCACGGTCGCACTGACCGAACCGAGCACACCGCGCGCCAGCAGCCCACGACCGGAGCTGCCGATCACGATCATCTCGGCGTCGTCGGACATCTTGATCAGGGCCAGCGCCGGAGTCGAATACGCGAATTCGTTCGTGATGGTGACCTTGCAGTCCGTGGGCATCGCCTCTTCGGCCAGCTTGTGCGCGTGCGCGAGTTGCTGGCGGCAGTCATCTTCCAACTTCACCAACAGCGAGTCGGGGTAGGGAACGGGCGGCCATGTCGAGGTGGGCGTCACCACCGCGTGGAACAGTGTCAGTGGGATGGTTCGCATCGCCGCATCGCGGGCCGCCCAGACGACGGCGGCGTTCGACGCGGGTGAGCCGTCGACCGCGACGACGATTCCGAGTTGTTTGACCGGTGCCGACATTTCGTACTCCTTTCGTCAGGAGTAACGCTATTGAGCGGCGGGGCGTCGGTCGTGAGGCTTTAGTCCCCAACCGCCGGGACAGAGGGCCTTCGGCTCGGCTAGCCGTGTTGGCCGTCCCGGAAGTTGGTGATCGCAGTAACGACCCCCGCAATGTCGTCCTCGCTGAGCTTCTCGCCCTCGAAGACGTGGTTGAGCAGCACTTTGAGGTCGACCATTTGTTGCAGATACACCAGACACGGCGGGCATTCGTCGAGATGCTTGGCTACGATCGGACCCCACTGGTCCGGATCCGAGTCGACCAGGTCGTCGACCAGTCGGACGAAATCGACGCAGTCGATCGCGGGAACTATGTTGTCGTGGAAGGTCATTGGCGGTACCACTTCTCTAGTTCATTGCGAAGGTTGCCCCGGGCGCGGTACAGAAGTGCGCGCTGCCCCTGCGCGGAGAGGTCAAGAATCTCGGCGGCCTCGTCGGCCGGGGTTCCGACGAGGTCACGCAGGATGATGAGTTGGCGCTGCCGTTCGGGCAGCGCGTCCAGCGCCGCCCGCAGGTAGCCGATGAGCTCCTGGGCCACGGTGCGGTCCTCCGGAAGAAAGCGCCGCGATGGTGGGAGACTCCAGTGACCGGCGTCGGGGTGGCCGGCGGGATGCATCCGGCCCGACAGTGGGTCGGTCTCGGTAGCGGCCAGCACCTCGTGGTCGCGGATCCGGGACTCGCGGCGCCGGTGCCGCGACGCGGTGTTCTTGACGATTCCGAATAACCAGGTGCCCACCGAGGAGCGGCCTTCGAAAGAAGCCGACGACTGCAAGACCTGCACCCATGCCTCCTGCACCGCTTCTTCGGCTACCGTCGCCGAATCCACCATCGTGCGAGCGAAATTCACCATCGGCCGATGAAAATCGCGAACCAGATTGGCCAGCGGAATCCCGCCGACCAGATGCGCAGTGTCCTCCGGTGGCATCGCCACCGGGGTCACGATCGGCCCGAACTCAAGCGCATCTTCCTAGTTCCCAGCGCAGTTGCGCCTCCGACGGCGACTGCACCGGGATGAACGCCGCCTCCCGGTAGCGACGACTGGCCGAAGTTCGGCTCGCATACCCCTTGCCGCCTGCGGTGCGGATTTCTAAATTGGCACTGGCACTGGATAATTCGGCGGCAGCAAGGCGCAGTGACAGCAGCTCCTTCTTCGTCGGCGACTTCGCCCCGCCGACCGCGCCGGCCAATTGAGCCAGCGTCGCCTCCGCCGCCACCAGCTTGTCCGAAATCGCGTCGACGTCGGCGGTGAACACCGAGTTGACTCCGGTCAGCCCGAGCTTGCTCTGCTCGACGGTGGTCCTGGTCAGCCCCAGGCACATCGCCGACTGCAGCACCAGAAAAGTCGGTCGCACCGTCTGCAGGAACGCATCAAAGTCCGTGGACAGCACCTGTTCCGAACTGACATGCGCGTTTTCCAACTTGAGATACGACGACGCGGTGCTTCCCATCGCCAACAGGTCGAAGTGATCACCGAGGACGACGCCCGGAGTATCCAGCCGCAGCGCCACGATCAACTTCTCGCCCGCATCGGTGCGCGCCGCGGTCACCATCGTCGAGTCGGGGTAGAGGTTGCTGGCCCACCGGATCGATCCGCTCAGCCGGTAGCCGCCGTCGACCGCTTCCGCGGTCAGATCCAGGCTGCCGCAGCCGGCCGCCTCCTTGAACGCCGAAGCCATTCCGGTCACCCCCAGCGTGGTTCCGGCAAGCACCGGCTGGGCCGCCGCGAGGCTGAAAGGCGTTGCGGCCGTGAGCAGATACTCCAGCGTCATTCGATTGGCCCACACCGAGAAGCCCGTGCTCATGCACTCTCCGGAGATGAGGCCGATGACATCGGCCATCTGCTGGAGCCGCCCGTCGGTGTTTCCGGGGGCGCCGAGGCCAAGCAGGCCGGCGGCACCCAGCCGGGTGAAGCTGCGGCGGGAGGTTTCCTCGCCGCGGTCCAGCGCGCTGGCGTGGGCACGAATGTCTGCCAGCAGCTCCGGATCGAGCCGCTCGACTGCGGCATCCACGGTTGCGGTCACGGCAGGCCTCCTGTTCGGTGTGTTTCCCGGGACTAGTCGACGACGAAAGTCGAGTCGACACTTGCCGGGCGGCGGAACGTGTTCACCACGGGCGACCAGGCGATGGCGTTGTCGTGGATTTGCTTGAGCGTCTCGTCGTCGGTATCTCCGGCCAACGCCACCTTGCAGCGGACCGCGGTGAAGCCGAGAACCTTGCCGTCGGGGGTGTCGCCGACTCCCCACACCGCGGAGATGTCGATGTCGCCTTCCATCTCCACCTCGATTTTGGTGAGTGTCACGCCGCGGTGCGTGGCATTGGCCAACAGGCCGACCGAGATGCAGGACCCCAGGGCGGCCAGGGCCGTCTCGGATGGATTCGGTGCGGAGTCGTCACCGAGCAGCGCGGGCGGCTCGCCGACGAGCAGCGGCGCGAGGTCGCGCACGTAGGTCATGTTGCGAAAGCCGGCCTCGCAAACCGTTGTGGCTTTCAGGGTCTTCTTGCCGGTGGTGGGGTCGGCCTTGGCATTACAGGACAGCCGGTCGAGCCCTTCCGCGTCGATGACGAGCGCGTCGGTCATGGAGTTCCTCCGTTTCTCGCTGATCTTGGTCTCCACACCGTTAGTGCTTGGCGGGCTCGGTTTGTGACGGCCGGCCCGATTCACTTAGCGCGACGACACCAGACATCACACGCCTGAAACGACGCGGCCACCGGTGGCCCGCGGCGAGCGGACAAGATTTGCTCAGCTGAACAGGCTTTGGGCGATGTAGTGGCCTTCCGAGGGAGCGGGCGGCACCGCGAAGATAGCTGATCCGATATGACGGATGTACTCGTTGAGCAGATCGTTGGCGCCGAGCCGGTTCTGCAAACGGATAAAATCTTGCGGATCTTTTTGATACGAAACGAACAGCAATCCGGCGTTGAGTTGGCCGTTCGGGTCCAGGCCGTCGGTGTAGTTGTAGGAGCGTCGACGGATCATGATGCCGTCGTTGTTTTCCCGGGCGGCCAGGCCGACGTGTGACAGCGGGTCGATCAGCGGTTCACCGTCGGCGCCTTTGGCGGTGAAGTTCGGCGTGTCGAATTCGGCCTTACCGCTCAGCGGCGCCCCTTCCTGCTTGGTACGGCCAAAGATCTTCTGCTGGTTGCCGACCCGGTCGACGTCCCACGTCTCCAGCAGCATCCGTATCTTGCGGACGACCTGATAGGTTCCGCCGTTCATCCACGGCTGGTCGCTGTTGTCGACCCAGACGAATCGTCCGTACTCCGCCTCGGAAGTGACATTGCGGGTACCGTCCTTGAATCCCAACAAGTTTCGCGGGGTCTGCTGACCGGGGCCGGCCGAGGCGCGCCCGAACCCCAGCACCGCCCAGAACGGCGACACGATATTGCGGCCGAGGCGGGCCAGATTGCGGACGGCGTGATAGCAGACCTGCGGGTCGTCGGCGCAGGCTTGCACCGACAGGTCGCCACCGTGCAGCCGCGGATCGAGGTTGTCGCCGTTGAGGGGGGGCAGATCGGTGAACACCGCCGGACGCCGCGCGGCAAGGCCGAACCGATCACCGAACAGCGACGGCCCCAACCCGATCGTGACAGTGAGACTGGCGGGGCTCAGCCCGTAAGCCTCCCCGGTATCGGTGGGGGGCTGCACCTCGACCTGCGGCTGAACCGTGCCGATGGGCTTACCCTGCTGCAGGACCGCGACCGCGGCCGACCAGCGTGCCAGCAGCGCTTGGAGATCGGCGCGAGCGGCGGCCGCAGCCAGCGAGAACGACATGAAGACGGCGTAACGCTGCGGGAGCGTGGCGATTCCGCCCTGATGGACCTGGCCGTAGAACGGATAGCTACGGCGCATGTCCACGACGTCGTCATCGTCGCCGCGGTGCGCGGTCGCGGACGCATAGCCGGCGAACCCGCCGCCGACGGCACCGACTGCGGTGCCGGTGAGACCGGCCAGCATCGCGCCGCCGAGCATCCGCCGCCGAGATACCGATGCGGCATCGGCCGGCGTCTCGGCGCTGTCGGCGGGTTCGGCCAGCTCGTCGTCAGCCATTGTCAGTTGGCGGAGACCACTTTTTGAGCGACGGTGGACAGGCTCTGGTGCAGCGGCTGAATCACCGCGGTCAGCTTCGGCGCATCGCTGGCCTGCAGCGCGGGAGTGTAGGTCCGGTAGCCGCCCAGCGCCGACGGGTCGCGATAGCCGTCCAGAACATTCAGTACCGCCCGGAACTGCTGGTCGATCTGATTGACCAGGTTTGCGTCGATCTTATCCAGCCCCGGTCGCAGCGAGGCGTAAGCCTGTTGTGCGCCTTCGACATTGCCCGAAAAGTCGACCAGGTCAATGTGACTGAACGCCTCTTCTTCGCCGGTGATCTTGGTGTTCTGCACCTCTTCGATCAAATCGCTTGCGCCGTTGGCCAAATCCTCCGGCTTGTATTGCAGGCTGGCGACCACGGTGGTCAATTTGCCGACATTACCCACCAATTCGGTGCTGAGGGCCTTGGTACCGGGGGTGATCGCGCCACCCTGCCAGAGGTCGCGTTCGATGGCGTGAAAACCCTTCCACCCGACTTTGGCATCCACGGGAGTCGACGCACGCATGTCGATCAGATAGTCCAGGCTGCCCGCGTTGTCTCCGACCGCGAAGCCCGGCAGGACGAAGCCCTCGACGCTGGATTCCGCACGCTCGTAGAACAATCGGGCCTTGGCGTAGGCCGCCTTCGAGGCGTCGAGATTGCCCGACTGGATCGCGGCGTCGAGCGCCTTCACGCCGTCACCGAGCTGGCCGATCTGATTGACGATGTAGGCCGCGTAGTCCTTGGTGCCCTGACTGAGGATGCTCGCCACCGTGCCCGTCGGCCCCGCCGGGGCCTGGCCCGTCACCGTCAAAGTTTGATATTCGGTGCTCGCGCCGGGGCAATACAGCTGATACGAACCGCCATCCAGGGTGATGGTGAACGACACCGGATCCAGGCCGGGCGCGAGGTTCTCCTTCTCCCCCACGATGCGCTGATCCCGCAGCAATTCCATCTCGGTGATGCCCGGCGCGCTGGCGTTGACCACGGTGAACGTCACCGGCCCGGCCGGCACGCTGGTCGTGTCCAGGGCGCAGCCGTCCTTTCCGCCGCTGTTAGCCATCGTCACCTTGACCGCCTTGGTTCCGCCGCTCTTCGACGGGCTAGACGGGCTCGAGGAGCCGTTCGAGTGGCTGCACGCAGTCGCGGCGAACACGGTGACCGCGACCAAAAGCGGTGCGGTCAACCATAATTCACGAGACCGCGAGCTTGTCCGGACGGTGAGATTCGCTATCACTCGTTTTCCTCTCCTGTTCGGCTCGCGCGTCGCCGCGCATGGAGATTATGGCGCCAACGGCACAAGCCAGCGCAAGGCAGGCTAGCGCCAGGGGAAGCCAGACATTCCAGAGCTGCCGCTCCCCACGTTTCCGGTCGCTCGCGACGATCTCGGCCGCGGTCGAGTGGTTGTCGGCATCGGACGTGGCCCAGTCCGTCGGTAGGGCGCCGAGACTGACGGTCTTGGCCCCGGTCAACCCACCGCCGGTCAGAATCGCCGTGCGGTTGCTCGCCGCTTGCGCGCTGACCACTGAATCGCCGTGTGTGAGCACGGTATACACGGTGGTCGTCGCCCATTGCCCGTGAAACGGCCCCGGAGTGCGGCCAACCGCGAGACCGACCGGCAGCCGTCCCCCCGTCATGCTGAGCAACTGATCCAACGTGACTGCCGGCGCACCATCGGCGCCGGCGGCCTCGGACGTCTGCCATTCCTGTACCGGCAGGCCGTCGACGGTTTGGTCGCCTGCCGGGATAAGCGGGATGCTGCGGACGCCCGAGGCGCCCGCCGATGCGACGGTCAGCTCGCGTCCGTGCGGCCCGGTCACGATCGACACCTGCGCGGTGTGGCCGGACCGGTCCGTAACAGTGCGAGCCCGCGCGGCCGGTGCGGTGCTGCCGGCGGGTACCGCGATCGCCAGCGCCGCCGCGCCTATAAGCAGCACCGCCGAGGTGGCCAGCAGCAGCCGGCAGCGGGCTCGCGGCGTCGCGGCGAGGCGCGAAGGCCACAGGAAGGCGACGAGCACGGGCACCGCGTACAGCACCCAGCCCAGCACCTCGATGAGGCGAGGGTCGGTGGGTATGCCGAACACGCCGGCGAGCAACGCGCCCAGCACGGACTGGCTCGGTATCCAGGCCGAGAAGTCGAGCACCTGGCGCTGGCCGATGGTCAGCCAGCCCGCCTCGTGTGCGGTACGCAGCGCGCCCAGCACGAGTCCGGCGGCGATCAGCACCAGGAACACCCCGGTCACCCGGAAGAAGCGCCCCAGATTGAGCTTCAGACCACCGAAGTACAGACCGATGCCGAGCAGGATCGACGCCCCGATCCCTACCGCGCCGCCCAGCACGGCAAACCACCGGTTGCCGTGGGAGGTCTGCGCGGCCGCCAGCAGGAACACCGACGTCTCGAAGCCCTCCTTGAGGACGGCGAGAAACGCCATCACCACGAGAGCCAGCGCACCGCCACGGTTGAGTGCCTGTTGGGCTTCACGTTCGAGTTCGCCCTTGAGCCGCATGGCATTGCGGTTCATCCAGATGATCATCGAAGTCACAAACACCACGGCAATGGCGTTGATGACCGTCTCCATCATCTCCTGCTGGGCCTGGGGCAGTGTCGCCGAGACCAGATCCAGGGCGACGCCCACCGCGACGCTGATCAGCACTGCCAAGGCGACGCCGGCAAACATCGGGCGGGTCGACTGCCCATTTCGCTTGAGGAAAGCGGCGACGATGCTCACGATGAGCGTCGCCTCCAGGCCTTCGCGCAGGCCGATGAGGAACGTGCCGAGGAAAACGCCGAATACGCCCTGCATGCGTCCGATTCCCATCCCGTGCATCGGGACGTTCGACTTAGCCTACCCTAACTTTCTGTCGCGATTAAGCCGCGGTTTCTTGCCGGGCGGGTGTCACATCTACCGACGTTGCGCCGTCATAGCTTTCATGAATCCCATCCTGCACCGTGCCGGTCTGCTGGTACTGACGCTGAGCGGCGCGTTCGTCGGCTGCTGGGCGTACTTCGCGCCGCTGCATTGGTACAACAGCTTTCCCGGCATGGGCATTAGGTGGCTCCCCGTCCTCGGCCCGTACAACGAACATCTCGTCAAAGACGTCGGCGGCATGTACCTGGCCCTGACCGCACTGAGCGCGCTGACGTTCGTCTACCTCTCAAATCGAACGCTGCGGGTTGTCACGGCGGTGAGCTGGACGGTATTCAACGCGTTGCATCTGACCTATCACCTGCAGATGCTGCACATGTACGGCACTCGCGACGCCATCCTCAACGTGATCGCACTGGGCACGGTACTGGTCTGCTCCGCGGCGCTGGGCCTTCCTGCGCGGTCGGACGCGTCTAGCGGCCGGGCTCCGTCACGAAGTCGATGAGTTCTTCGACCTTGCTGATCAGCGCGGGCTCCAGATCGTTCCAGTCGCGCACCCGCGACCGGATGCGCTGCCACGCCCTGGCGATGTCGGCCTGGCTGGCGTGCGGCAATCGAAGCGCCTGGCACGCACCGTGTTTCCATTCGGTGTGCCGCGGCACCTCGGGCCAGGCCGTCAGGCCGAGCCGCTGCGGCTTCACCGCCTGCCAGATGTCCACATAGGGATGGCCGACGACCAGTGTGTCGGGGCCGCCGGGTCCGCGGCGCACGGCCGCGGCGATCCGCGCCTCTTTCGAACCTGCGACGAGGTGGTCGACGAGAACCCCGAGCCGGCGCCCGGGACCGGGAGCGAACTCCGCCACGATGCCCACCAGGTCGTCGACGCCGCCAAGATGCTCGACGACGACACCCTCGATGCGCAGATCCTCGCCCCAGACCTGCGCAATGAGTTCCGCGTCGTGGCGGCCCTCGACATAGATCCGGCTGGCCCGCGCGACTCTGGCACGAGCACCCGGTACCGCGACGGAACCCGAGGCCGTCCGGCTCGCGGCGGCCGGCGCCGCGCGGCGCGGCGCGGTAAGGATCACCGGACGGCCCTCCAGCAGATAGCCGGGCCCGAGCGGAAAGCCCCGGACGTGGCCGCGCCGGTCTTCCAGGTCGATACGTCCGTACTCGACCCGGACGACGGCACCAACGTAGCCGGTCTCCACGTCCTCGACCACGAGGCCCAGCTCGGCGGGATGTTCGGTCGAGCGCGGCTTGCGCCGCCCGGCGGCCAGAACATCGGTTCCGTAGCGATCCATCACGCGGCAATACTAGGAACGCGCGCCGCGAAAATTCGTGACCGGCGCGCCCATGGACGCCGGCGGCCGGCGCTAATGGAGCGGAAAAATCAAGGCAATCTGCGTAAGGACTGCGTTGCTTTACTTGCAAACCCCGAGGTCACTGCTACCTTACTTAGAGCGCTCAACGCGCCGCGGTGAACGAGGTGGAGTCATGGGGATGGCCGATCTGGTGTCGAAGGCTGTCGCGTTTCTGCGCGCCGGCTACCCGACCGGAATGCCGAAGACCGGTTATCTGCCGCTGGCGGCGTTATTGCGCCGTCGGGTAACCGACGACGAAATCGTCGCTATCACAGACGAATTCATGGCCCGGCGGCCGGCTCCGATCGGCACCGTCGACATCGGAGTCGCCATCTTCCGGATTACCGACGCGATGCCCTCACTCGACGACATCAAGCGCGTCGAGCGTCGACTCGATGCGATCGGGTACGCGCGGCGTTAGTCCGGTGCCGCCGGCGCGCCGCAGGCCGCCAGAAAGTCGGCATAGTTCCACGTCTTCAAGAACTCCTGGCCCGCGAGCAATCCGCGCTGGTACAGAGCGTCGCGCTGGCCGGCTGTGATATCGAAGTCGATCGGACTCACCTCGTCGGCGGGCACGAAGATGGTGCGCCGCACCGTGCACGGATCGTCGATGTAGGCGTTGTCCTGATTGCTCACCAGCGTCTCTATCGCGGCAATGCCCAACGAAACCGGGCCGTGCACCGGATGGGTGGGCGGAATGCCCGGCCGCGCCGATAACCGGATCCCGAACGTCGGCCACCGCGGCTGGGCCCGGTCGAACAGCTCCACCGGAAAGCTCGACAACAACCCGCCGTCGACCCAGGTAGCGCCGCCCACCCGAACCGGCTCGAACACGTAGGGAATCGCCGCCGAGGCGTGTACCGCGCGTGCCACCGGAAATTCGTCCGGGTCGATTCCATAGGAGTCGAGGTCCCACGGAATCCGCACCAGCCGGCGCCGGGACAGATCGCTGGCGGTCACGACCAACGACCACGCGAACTGTTCGGATTGCTCGCCGGTGCGCAGATCGCCGAAGGTTCGTACACCCAGGTCGCCGAGCAGGCCGGCCAGCAGGTGTTCGAGATAGGCACCGCGGTAGACCCCGTCCGAGACCAGCAGTGACAGTCCCCCACCGATCAGCGGCACGTGCCCGATCAGGTTGCGGTCCAAGAACTTTCGATAGTCGAGCGAACGCATGATCTCGGCGAGCCGAGTCAGTGGTTCGCCTACCGCCTGCAGGGCGGCGACCAGCGACGCGACGATCGCGCCCGCGCTCGTGCCGGCGACGCGCGGAAACCGGTAGCCCGCCGCGGCCAGCGCGTCCACCGCCCCGACCAGGCCGATACCCCGAACGCCGCCGCCCTCGCAGACCAGATCGACGGGCGCCGTGCTCATGAGATCCGCTCGCCGTCGACCCCGAAGAAATGCACATGCCCGACTTCCGGATGCAGCCGCACCCGGCTGCCCTTTTGGGGCGGATTGCGCCCGTCGGCGCGGGCGACGACGTCCTGGTCGATTGCCTTCGCGGAGTCGGTGATTCGGCCGTAGAGGTAGGCATCGGCGCCCAACTCCTCGACGACGTCGACCTCCATCTCGACACCCAGACCGCCCAGCTCGAAATGCTCCGGCCGGACCCCGACCACGATCTCGCTCGCGCTGTCGGCAATCTCACGCGGTAGCTGGATCGGCCAATCCCCCAGCGACACAGCAGAATCAACGATCGGCAAGGTAAACAGGTTCATCGCCGGAGACCCGATGAATCCGGCCACGAACACGTTCGCCGGGTTGCGGTACAGCTCGCGTGGCGCCGCGAACTGTTGCAGCAGGCCGTCGCACAGGACTGCCACGCGGTCTCCCATGGTCATGGCCTCGACCTGGTCGTGGGTGACGTAGACGGTTGTCGTCCCCAGCCGTCGCTGCAGCGCGGCGATCTGATTGCGGGTTTGCACCCGCAGTTTGGCGTCGAGATTGGACAACGGCTCGTCCATCAGGAACACGTGCGGGCGCCGCACGATCGCGCGTCCCATCGCCACCCGCTGGCGCTGCCCACCGGAGAGGTCTTTGGGTTTGCGATCCAGATATGGTTCCAGATCAAGCATTTTCGCCGCGGCGAGAACCCGGTCGCCGATCTCAGCTTTCGGGATCTTCGCGATCTTCAACGCGAAACCCATGTTCTGCGCGACGGTCATGTGCGGGTACAGGGCGTAGTTCTGGAACACCATCGCCACATCGCGATCCTTGGGATCGACATGGGTCACGTCGCGCTCACCGATGCGGACGCATCCGGCGTCCAGCGTTTCCAATCCCGCCACCATCCGCAGCGAGGTCGTCTTTCCACATCCCGATGGTCCGACCAGAACGACGAACTCGCCGTCACCGACGAACAAGTCGAGGCCATCCAGGGCCGGACGTTCCGCGCCCGGAAAGTGCCGCGTCGCTTGCTCCCAGCTCACCGAAGCCACGCCTCACCCCCCAAGTCCGGTCACGGCGATACCGCGCACAAAGGAACGCTGCGCGACCGCATAGATGATCACTAGCGGCACCATGATGATGATCGAGGCGGCCATGATGATCGGCCAGCGGGCAACGTACTCCCCCCGCAGCCGCACCAGGCCGAGAGTCAGCGTGGCCAGACTGTTGCGCTGAATCATCAACAGCGGCCACAGAAAGTCGTTCCAGACGTTGACCCAAGTGAGCACGGCGAGCACCATCACTGCGGGCCTGGCATGGGGCAACAGAATCCTCCAATAGATCTGCCACGGCGAACAACCGTCGAGAATAGCGGCCTCCTCGAGATCGCCTGGCAGCGTTTGGAAGAACTGCCGCATCAGGTAGGTGCCGAATGCGCTGCCGAACAAGCCGGGCACGATCATCGCCCAGGGCGTATCCACCCATCCCACCGTCCGCATCAGGATGAACTGCGGAATGACGGTCACGGTCAGCGGCACCATCAGCGTCCCCAGGTACAGCACGAACAGGGTGTCGCGGCCGCGGAATTGCAGCCGCGCGAAGGCATATCCGGCCAGTGAGCAAAAGAAGACCTGCCCGGCGGTGACGCATCCGGCGTACAGCACGGTGTTGAAAAACATTCGCCAGAACGGCATCACGTTGAACACGTCGGTGTAGTTCGACCACCGCGGGTTGGACGGCAGCAGCTTTGGCTCGCTGATCTCGCCCTCCCTCTTCAGCGAGCCCGACACCGCCCAGGCAATCGGGAAAAGCCAGCACCAGGCGATGGTGATTAGCGCGGTGTAGACGACCACCGCGCGAAAAGCACTGCGCTTGAACACTCCCTCAGCTAAGGCCACGAGAAGCCTCCCAAGATCGCCGATGCGTCAGCCGCAACTGCACCAAGGTCAATACCAACAAGATCGCGAACATCACCCATGCCAACGCCGATGCATACCCGAATTCCAGGAAAGAGAAGGCATGCTGGAACAGCATGATGCCCAGCACGTAGGTTGACGTCTCCGGGCCGCCGTTCGAGCCATTCAGGACGTAGACCATGTCAAAAGCCTGGAACGCGTGAATGATTGAAATGACGACGACAAACGACACCGAGCCGCGGATCAGCGGCACGGTGATCGACCAGAACTGCCGTATCTCGCCCGCGCCGTCGATTTTGGCTGCCTCGTACACGGTTTGCGGTACTCCTTGCATCGCGGCCAGCAGGATGATGGTCGCGAACGGCACACTCCGCCACACCGCGACCACGCACAGCGAGGCCATCGCCCAATTCGGGTCAACCAGCCACGGGACCGGATCGATCCCCACCCAGCCGAGCATGATGTTGAGCAGCCCGTTGTCGGTGTTGAAGACAAACTGCCAGACGACCGCCAGCACCACCGACGAGATCGCCAGTGGCATGAAGACGATGGTCCGAACGATGGCGATGCCCTTGGCTTTTCGGTTCAGGACGCCGGCGACGACCAGACTGATCACGACGGTAGGTATCACCGTCCCGAGGGTGAAGACCACGGTGTTGCGGATGGCGATGACGAACAACGGATCGGACGTGAACAGGTCTTCGAAGTTCTTCATGCCCACGAACTTTGGTGCTCTGAACACGTCCCACTGCTGAAAGCTCATGTAGAGCGAGAACCCGAGCGGAAAGAGCATGAACACCGCAACCGCGGCCAGGTTGGGTGCGACGAACATGCGTCCCGCCCAGGCTCGTCGCCGCGACGGATACGGCCCCTGGGGACGCCGTCTCGCGGTGGCTGCCGGGAGCACGGCTGATTTGTTCACCGCTGTCATGAGTTTCGCAGCACCTCGTCAACTGCGCCCGACAACCCGGTCAGCGAGGTCGCGGGGCGAGACCCACGCAAGACGGGTCCCATGTTGCGATCCATCAGCGCCACGATTTTTTCCCATGCCGGGGTAACGGGCAAACCTTCCGAGTAGGACGGCCCTTCGGTGAGCACCGCGAGATTGCGAATCCCCTGGTGGGCCTTGGCGAATCCATCCGACGCAAGCACCGAGCGCAACACCGGTACGAAGAGGCAGGATTCGGCGATGATCGCCTGACCGACGGGGCCGCAGGCAAACTTGACGAATTCCCAAGCCTGGTCCTTGCGTCGGCTGCTCGCCGAGATGGACAGTCCGGTGGTGCCGATGTTGGAGCAGGCGCTATGGCCACTGGGCAGGGACGGCCCTACCGGCAGCGGGGCGACGTCGAAATCCAATCCCTCGGCGTGAATAAAGGTCTGGTATCGCCAGTGACCCCCCAGCGCGATCGCCGCCTTGCCCGCCGCGAACAGATCGGGTGTCGACATTGACTGCACCTCGGAAGCGTTGGGTGCCACCTTGTGCTTGTTGGCGAGGTCGGCGTAGAACTGCACCGCGTCCATGAACGCCGGGTTGTCGAAATTGAAATGGGTCGGATTTCTCCGCGGCGTCGACCACGGTACGCCGTTGTTCAGGGCGAACAATCCGGCCGAGTAGTACGAGACAAAGGTGTTGACGAAACCCCACTGCGTGACTCGCCCCGATGCGTCCCTCTTGGTCAACGCCTGGGCCGTGTCAAGGAATTCGGCGAAAGTCCACGTCTTGTCCCAGGCCGTGGGCGGGGGCGCCACGCCGGCGTCGGCGAAGAGCCGCTTGTTGTAGAACAGGTAATTTCCGGACCACTGCTCCGGAAAAGCGGATTGCTCACCGTTGTACGCGAACGTGTCATACAGCGGCCCAACGCTGTCCGCCTTCATTTGGGCGGCGAACGGTTGCTCGCGCGCCAATGGGTCGTTCAGGTTCAGCAACACTCCCCGGGCGGCCAACTCGGCATAGCTCAACTCCCACGTCTGCAGCACGTCCGGACATTTGCCACCCGCGCAAAACGTGGACAACTGCTGCATCACTCCCGGCCCGGACCGCACCACCCGAACCTTGATGTCGGGGTGGCGGCGCTCGAATTCGGCGACGACACGCAGGCGGGCGGCGGCCTCGTCCGGGTTGGCCGAGAAGAAGAACGTCAACGCGTCGTCGTCGGACGCACAGCCGCCGGCCCAGGGGGCCAGAGCCGCGGCGGTGAGCGCGCCAGCGCCCCGCATCAAGCTCCGCCGTCCGAACGGCCTATCGAGCATCGTGTTCCCGTTCTCGACCCATCATCGACGACCCCACCGGCCGTGTCCCATGTCCTTGGTACCCGATGGGGCTGGAATATGCCTGAGACGGGCACCCCGGCAGCGCGAGTACCGCCCGGCGCAGACGATCGGTGTCGGCGGTGATGTCGATCGCGTGAATGCGGTTGTCAGCGCCGATGGCGAGCTGCAACAGGATCTGCACCCGCCCGCGCGGCGCGATCACGATGCCGGGGACACCGTCGATCACCATGACCACGCCGGCCCGCGCGCGCTGGGCGAACTGACGCGTCTCCTCGGCGACCTCACGAGCTCCGCACACCTCGGCCGCCACGTCGTCGGGAACCAGCGCGCGATCGACCCTGCGCACCACGTCGGGAGCCAGCAGCTCGAGCAACGTGGCGATATCGCCGCCGCGCGACGCCGCCAGAAACGCCTCCACGATCTCGAGGTGCTGGGCCAGGTGAGGGCGTTGGGCGGGCGAGCCGTCGTGCAGTCGCGCACGGGCCCGACTCGCCAGCTTCTTGGCGGCCGTCGGCGACCGGTCCAGCACGTCGGCGATCGTCTCGAAGGGCACGGCGAAAACATCGTGCAGGACGAACGCGACGCGCTGCGCGGGCGAGAGGCGGTCCAGCACCACCAGCATCGCGCCGCCGACCGCATCGGCCAGCAGCGCCTCCTCGTCCGCCGGCCCGGCGACGGCCGGCCGGTCGAATTCTCCGGCGTCGGCCAACGGTTGCTCGGCCCGGCGCCGGCGTGCCCGCAGCTGGTCGAACGCCTCGTGCGCGGTGATCTTCGTGAACCAACCGGTCAGGTTGACGATGTCGCCGACGCCGGTTGCACGGCTGGCCTTCAGCCACGCGGACTGCACCGCGTCGTCGGCATCCGCCATCGAGCCGAGCAGCCGAAACGCCACCGCCCGCAAGTGCTGACGGTCGGCCTCGAACCGCTGCGCCAGATCGTCGAGGTCCACCAGGTTTTCGGTCATGGGTCACCTTTTCCACACGGGAGTCGTCAAGAAGGTGACCGCATCGATCGAATTCTGCGCAGCAGAGACCAGCACCATGACCATACCGATTGTGCGCCGGCGCGCGCGCCGCGGCGCAACCGGCTCGCCGGTGCGGAAGTAGCTGCACCACAACGGATGCAACGATGGAAAGGACCAGATTCGAATGCACACCGCGTCCCTGGTGATCACGCTGATCACCGCGATCATCACGGCCGGCATCGCCGTACCCGATTTCATCCCCGCGAAATTCGTCCTGGCAAATTCGGCCGAGGTCGGTGTGCCACCCTCCTGGCTACCGGCGCTGGGGGCGACCAAGCTCGCCGGGGCCGTCGGACTGCTTGCCGGTCTGGTGGGTCTACCGGGTTTAGCAGTCGCGGCCGCGGCCGGCTTGGTCCTCTACTTCGTCGGCGCGGTGCTGACGCACCTGCGGGCACGCGTCCTGTACAACATCGCCTTTCCGGGCGCGTTCCTGTGCCTGTCAGCCGCGTCGCTGGCGCTGCTGGTGATCCAGGGCTACTAGCTGGTCAGGCGGGTCTTGACCGCGTCGTCCTGCTTCTTGGCCACGTCCAGCACGAAGTCCTGCGGAGCGGCGTCATTGGGTCCGCTGTCGAACTCCAGGTCGACGACGGCCTTGCCCTCGGAGAACACCACGTAGGTCACCGATTTGGTGTTGTCGGGCGACGGGCCGACGACGATGACCCCGTTCGTCCCCACCGAAAACGGCTGCGCGGTTCCGGTGACGTACTTGCCCAGCGAGGCCGGGCGATCTTTGGCTCCTTGGGCGGCCGAAGCCGCGTCGGCAAAGATGACGAGGAGATCGGTGATGGTGTGGGTTTTGGAGGTGTTGCTGAAGGTCACCGCCACGCCGGCCACGCCGCCAGGGTTCTGCTCCGGCGGACCCAATGTCGTGTCGGCGCCGATGTCGGCGGCCGTGACCAGCAAGTTGGAGTAGTCCGCCAAAGGTGCGGTTCCCGAAGGCGCCGCACTCGACGCCGATGAGGATGCTGCCGAACTCGACGACGCCGCGGAGGTCGACGAGGACGTCGACGACGACGAGGAAGATGGCTTTTCGTCTTTGCCACAGCCTGTCGTGACGGTCAGCAAGGCGGTGATCGCCACCCCAACGCCAACGGTTCGGACCACACTCATCGTTTGCCTCTGTTTCATGAGAGCTATTTCTACGGCACCCGTCAGGTCCCCGGCAATACATGCAATCACGCGATGCGCGTCGTCGGAGGGGCGGCGGTGACCTGCGCGCTCGGCTGTGGCTGCGCGCGATGCTGGTAGAGACCGAATCAGGACGCCCGTTCAGGCAGGAAAATAGCGGATTTGATTGATCGCTTTGCCGCGTCGGCTCAGGTCCGCGAACATAATGCCGCGCCCGTGACTCGAATTGAGCGAGACGGTGACCGTGGACCCCGCACCGTTCATCTTGGTCCAGTTCGCCCCGTTGAGTTCCGCCGCGAATTCGGCGATGTCGAGCGGATCGGTCTCACCCAAAGTGATTGTGGCGGAGGGCGATAGCGCGTGTGCAGCGGCCAACGTATCGCCGCGCGAAACGGCACCGAGGAATGTCTGCACCAGCCTCTTCTGACGTGCACCCGCCCGGCGAAAGCCGCTCATGAAGCCCGCAGTTCCCGACAGCCCTTGATTGCCCAGCAGATCTCGCGACAGTGCCAGGGCAGGCGAGAGCGCCTGCGCTCCGCTCCGCAGGAACCGCAGCATCATCGCGGGCAGCTCCCAGTACGCCCGGAGATGAGTAATCTGCCACTGTCCGTTCGCTTCTCGCAGGTCGTAGCGCAGGAAAGCGGGTATGTACATCGTGACAGCCGAACCCATCGATACCTCGAGCTCGAGATCGCGCAGCACGACGGTGCCGAAGACGATGTCGAGATCGCGATGGAATTTGATCTCGCGGGGGCCGATGAAGGTGTCGTAGAAGTTCCCGATCTGGATCCGCCCCAGGTGCGGCCGTGCGCCGACCGGGTCTTCGATGCGCCCGTCCTCGGTGAACAATCCGACCCAACCGGCGCGGTCGTGCGCGGCGGCGGCCCGTGGCGAGCGCTCCACCGCGGCCAGCAGGGACTCTCGATCAAGTGGCACCACCATCAGACGACCTCTATCAATTCGACTCCCGCACTTCGCATTTCGGCAAGGGCTTGGGCGGCCGAACTTGGCGCAACCGCCGCCGTGAGATCGACCAACACCCGGGTGCGTAAGCCATTGCGTGCCGCGTCCTCGGCGGTTCGCCGGACGCACTGGTCGGTGGCGATACCGACGATGTCGACCTCGTCGACGCCCCGCTGCCGCAACCAGTCGAGTAGCGACGTCTCGTTGTCGTCGGCGCCCTCGAAGCCGCTGTAGGCCGCCGCATGGGCGCCCTTGTGGAATACCGCCTCAATCGGCCGGGTGTCGAGGTCGGAACGAAATTCCGCTCCGGGACTTCCGGCGATGCAGTGCGGTGGCCAGGACGACGAATAGTTCGGGTGGTCGGAGAAATGGTCCCCCGGGTCGATGTGGAAGTCCTTGGTCGCCACGACGTGTTGGTAGCCGGGCTCGCCGGCCAGATAGTCATTGATGGCGGCGGCCACTTCCGCGCCGCCGGTGACGGGCAGCGAGCCGCCCGCGCAAAAGTCGTTTTGCACGTCGACGATGATCAACGCTCGCACGCGCTCCACCATATCGCCGTCAGCTGCGGTAATGGGCGCGTCGGTTTGTTTGCCGAACGGTCGGGTAACCCCCCAGCCATGGTGATCCGCAGAATTGCACGGCCCCTGTTGTCAGTTGCCTTTATCGGCCAAGGGGTTGAATCCCTACTAAATCCCAAGGCAGCCGCGGAGGCCGCCGCACCCGCGGTGGACGGTCTGCAGGCATTGCCCGATCAGGTGGCCCGCAGCATCCCCGCCGACCCCCAGACGTTCGCCCAGATAACCGCCGGTGTGCAGATCGGGGGCGGGCTGCTGCTGGCCACCGGCAAAATGCCGCGCGTTGCCTCGGCCGTACTGGCGTTGACGGTGCTGCCGGCCAACTTGGGCACCTATTCCTTCTGGAATGAGCACGACCCGGAGCGCAAAGCCGAGCGCCGTCGCGAGTTCCTGAAAGACCTCAGCCTGCTGGGCGGATTGATGATCGCGTCTGCCGATACCGCGGGCAAACCGTCGCTGGGATGGCGCGGCCGCCGGGCAGCCGAGCGCCTCTCCGAGCGGGTGTCCTCGGCACTACCCGGATCCGACGACGCGTTGTTCGACACCGACTTCGGCGATCTCGGCGAAAAAATCGCCCACGGACTGCAACTCGGCGCCGAACGCGGTCGCGAACTGGCCAGCACGGCGGCCGAACGAGGCGCGCCGTACGCCGAAGCCGCCCTCGACCGGGGCCGCGAGCTCGCGAACACCGCGGCCGAACGGGGCGCGCCGTACGCCGAGGTTGCCCTGGACCGGGGCCGCGAGCTCGCCAGCGCCGCCGCCGAACGCAGCGCACCGCTGGCGAAGAAGGCCCGCAAGCGGGGCGAAAAGCTGGCGGACGAGATCGCCGAGAAGGCCGAAAAGGCGCGCAAACGCAGCGAAAAGCTGGCGGACGAGGCGGCCGACAAGGCCGCACCGCTGGCGAGGGAGGCGCGCAAGCGCGGCGAAAAGCTGGCCCACTCCGCCCGAGCCCGCGGGGAGGAATGGGCCGATACCGCCCGCGCGCACGGCAACGAGTTGGCCGACGCCGCGCGCGAACGAGTCGGTGCGCCGGTCAAGACCCGTCGTCGCAAGCTCCCCTGGTGATCGCCTAACCTGCCAGAAATATGTCGACGATGGTGTCGACATCGTGGTCGATATCGACGGTGACCCCGGACTCGTCGGCGCCCAACGGTTCCAACGTGTCGAATTGCGACCGCAACAGCGCGGCCGGCATGAAGTGGTCCGGCCTGGCGGCCAGCCGAGCGCGGATCATCCCTGGCGAGCCGCTCAGATACAGGAACACGACCCGCGGGCTGTGGGCGCGCAACAGGTCGCGGTAGCCGCGTTTGAGCGCCGAACAACTCGCTACCCCACCATCGCGATGATCGGCCAGCCACTCCCCGACTCTGTCCAGCCACGGACGGCGATCGTCGTCGTTAAGCGGTTGCCCGGCAGTCATTTTGGCGACGTTTGCCGGTGGATGCAGGCTGTCGGCGTCGACGAAGGGCACGCGTAACCGTTGTGCGAGTGCGGAACCCACCGTCGACTTGCCCGATCCGGAGACGCCCATCACCACGACGGGTGATGACGCGGCGGTCGGCACCGCGCCTAGGTCTGTCGCGTGAGGTTGCGGTTCCATTCCATCCAGCCGACGCCGGTCCGCCCGTCCGCGGTGTCGATGCTGACCCAGGCGCGGGCGAACTCGCTCACCTGTCCGTCAGGTCCGGTCAGCAGCACCGGTGCGTGACCGTGGATGTCCACGTCGCCGGTGAGCCCACCGGGTTCCAGGCTCAAGGTCATTTTGAGCGGTAAACCGTTGGCGCCGAAGGATCGTGGGTTGGTCACGGTGTGGAGTTCGGTGACTTCTCGGTCGGGGTCCTGGATATAGCCGATACCCACCGGGGGAACATTCGGGATGTCGAGGTCCAACCCGTGCAGGTGGGTGCCGTCGCCGAGGTGCAGCGCGCTCCACATCCAGTCCATGCTCCACCAGTCGCGGACTCCCCACGAGTGATCGCGCTGTCCCGCAACGGAATCCATCTGGTAGGTGGTGTCGTCGATGGTGACGGTTCCCGTTACGGTGCAAGGGATTTCGTAGCGGGTTGTCACCCGGTACTGGTACGGGGCGCCGTCGGTGGTCCACACCAGGTTCAACGTCAGGTCGACGGGCGTTCCCGGTGCGCCCCGCAACAACGCCGACGGGTCCGAGTAGGACTGCCCCTGCGCCCGCACGTCGACCCGATAGGTCTGCAGCGGCGCAGTGGCGGAGTGGCCGATTTCGAAGGCATCTGTGGACAACACCCACGGGTCCTCGGGCAGCGGAACTTCGTAATCCAGCACGGCGACGGTCGGGAGGTCGGGTCCGCACAGCAGTACCTGAACCCAGGCGGCCTGCTGGTTGGCGACCAGACCGATCCGAAACCAGCCGCCGAATCCCTGTGCCGCATCGACGAAGTCGGCATACCAGCTCTCACTCCACAGCGGTTCGTCGGTCGGGACATGCGCGAGTTCGTCGTCATCCGATGGCCGCAGCGGCTCCGGCGCCACCGCGTTCGGCAGCGTCGCCAGCGCGTCGGTATCGAGCACGTGATCGCAGTGCCGTTGCAGCATCGTCATGAACATCTGGTCGCCGCGCTCGGTGCGTTCCACCAGCATCGACGAAACGATCGCCATCATCACGCCGAAAAAGCCCTGCCGGCGCACACCTTCGGCGATGTCGGCGAGCGTGATCGGTGCCTGCGGCCCGAGCGCCTCGTGGTAAGCCCGCAGCAACGCGTCGTAGTGCGCCCGGCGATCCGCCGTCGGCAGTGCACAGCCGAGGAAATAGGCCAGGTCGGTGAATGGCGCACCCCAGGAGACGGTCTGCCAATCGACCACGGTCAGCGCCCGGTCGGCGCCCTCGGCGCCGAACAGCATGTTGTCCAGGCGATAGTCGCCGTGCACCAGGCCCAGGATCTTGTTCCGCTCCGTTTCGGCGGCCAGGTAGGCGTCGAACGCGCCGACCAGGCGCTCGCACACCAAGCGGTGTGCCGGCGCGATCTGGTCGCCGTAGCGGTCGAGGAAGCCGGCGTAGAGCGGGGCGATCATGGCTTGGCTCAGCGGGGCGTCGCGGTTGAGCCACGACGCTTCGGCCAGCGAGGTGTCGCCGAGCAGCGGGCCGTGCAGCCGCCCCAGCTCGACGACCCCGATGGTGGCCTGTTCGATTGTGGCACCGGCGATTTCGTTTCCTACAACCGCCGGAACGGCATCGCCGAGCAGCAGATCGAAGACCCCCGTCGAAGTGTCGATGGCGGCGTGATAGCACGGCGCGATCGGGCCGCCCAGGCGTGGCGCGAGATCGGCGTAGAAACGAACTTCGCGCTCGTAGAGGCCCAGTGCCAACCCGGTTTGCCGACTCACCGGATCACTGGCGGCGACCTTCAACACCACCGACTCGGGTCCCGCGGCCCCATCGGAGTAGCTGAGCCTTACGCGGTAGCACTCGCTCATTTGGCCGGTGCCGATGCGCTCGGTTTCGAAGTCGGCGACCTCTCCGGCGCCGATCGCGGCGGTCAGCCACGAAGCCGTGAGATCGCTGGGTCGTTCGACGGGCTGGGTCTCCATTGACGTCCTCTGCCGAGTTTCGCTGACGGTTTAGCGTGCCACGCCAGCGTGCCAGGTCACTGCGCCAATGAGAAGCCCGCCCATGCCATCCGGCGATGCGGGTGCGGATCGAACTCGATGCGGCTCTTGCGGTCGAAGACCATCACGGCGCGGTCGTCGACGGTATAGGCGGGCCAGTCGTCACCCGGGACGCCGCTGCGACTGAACGCTCGCCAACGGCGTTGCACCTGGTTGCTCACCCGAAGCGCGGCGCGCTGATCGGCCGCCGCGGTCAGGAACGCGCCGAGTCGGGTTCGATAGAAGTCGAAAACGGCCAGCAGCTCGGTGGCATGGGTCGCGCCCAACCCGGACCAGCGCAGCATCCGTGGCGCGTAGTCGTAGCGATACAGATACGTGGGCGCGTGACCGCTGTGCGCCTCGGCGAGCTGCCAGGCCGCCGAGCTGAAGGCGAAGTCGCCACCCAGCTGGATGCATGCCGCCGACGACGGGTAACCCGGATAAGCGCCGGTAATGCGTTCTCGGACAGCCGGTTCCAGGTCAGCCAACAACTCTTCGATCATCGATTTGTTGGTGGGCAGCATTTTGAGGAATCGGGTGAACAGCCGGCCCTCGTCGGCGTTGGTGCCCACGATCAGCGGGACCCGATGCGCCCGACCACACTCCATGGCCTCGACGGGGTCGATGGGCAGGATGTCGTCGCCGATCACCGGGCCGATCGGGAAGGCGCCCAACTTGCTCTCCATGCCCTGCTCGATCAGGCGATTTTGGGTTTCTACGAGCTGGGCGGGGGATGCCTGCATCAGAGTGCCGGCGGCGTCCTCGGGGCGCGTACCGAGCAGATCGGCGAACCGGGCGGCGAACTGGGTGGCAATCTCCTTCGACCGCACCAGGCCCGAGGCCGGGCTTTCCGCGATCGCCCGGGCGAACAGGCCCTCGGCGGCCGGGACGGCCAATAACGTGGCGGCGATGCAGGCGCCAGCGCTTTCGCCGAAGATCGTGACGTTGTCTGGGTTGCCACCGAATTCCGCGATGTTGTCCCGAATCCACTGCAACGCCATCACCAGGTCGCGCAGGTACAGGTTGCTGTCGATGGTGATGTCCTGGGTGGACAACGACGACAGGTCAAGACATCCCAGCGCACCCAAGCGGTAGTTGACCGAGACGTAGACACAACCGCGGCGGACCATCGCCGCACCGTCGTACAGCGGCACCGCCGAGCTGCCCATGATGTACCCGCCGCCGTGAATGAAGACCATGACGGGCAGCGGTCCGTCGTGGCCTGACTCCGGCGCGACGACGTTGAGGGTGAGGCAATCCTCGCTCATCGACTGGTATCTGCCTCCGGAACCCGAGAGACCGAGCAACGTGTAGCGGCGCTCCTGGGGCGCGCAATTGGTGAAACCGTGGCAATGACGCACGCCCGACCACGGCTGCACCGGCTGCGGTGCCCGGAAGCGCAGCCGCCCGACCGGCGGCCGGGCGTACGGGATGGATCGCCAGCGGTTGACGCCGTCGCGGGTGAAGCCCTCCACGATGCCGTTGGCGGTGCGTGCGCGGATAGTGCGCTCGTGCATACGCCGACGGTAGCCGACACTACGTATGTAGGGCGCGCGGAGCGGTTAAATCCACGGTGTGACGGATAGCCTGTCGGGATGCGAATGGCCACGTTGGTCACACTCTCGGTACTGGTTGCCGGATGCTCGCACAGCGGCGGGGGCCAGTCGGCGCAGAGCCGGACCCCGAACACGACGGCGGTTTCGGGTTTCTCCCCGACCACCGCGGTCTCGCCGGGGAGTAAACCGCCGGGGCAGACGGCGCCACCGGCGTCCGGCGCGCCGATCTCGGACGTCATCGCATGGATCGAGGCAGGTCATCCCGCCGATCCGGCCCGCTATCACGCCGTCACCCGGGACGGCGTGACCACGCAGCTCGGTAACGACGTCGCCTTCACCGTGACGGCCAGCCCTCCTGGGCGCCCGGTCGCGTGTACAACGGATTCCGCGCACACTGGCGGCGCACTGACCTGTCTGGTCGATCTGGCCCATCCCCCGCCCCGGCCGGAGACGGCCTACGGCGAGTGGAAAGGCGGTTGGGTCACCTTCGACGGGATGCAACTGCAGATCGGGGCGGCCCGCGCCGACCCGGGTCCGTTCGTCAACGGCGATGGGGCCGAGTTGGCGGCCGGGGACACGTTGTCCTACGACGACTATCGCTGTCGCGCCGACCCGGCCGGCCTGTTCTGCGTGAACTACGCCCGCCAGTCGGCCGCAAAGTTCAGCGGCGCCGGAATCCAGCAGTTCGGCTGTCTGCGGTCGGTGCCGCCGCCCGACGGGATCGGGATCGCGTTCGGCTGCTGATTTCGAACGTCGACTTGTTGGGCGAATTCGCCGGCTTGTGGCCCGACAACTCGACGTTGGCCGCAGCTCAGGAAGACATGAGAGTGGCGAAGAGTTCGGCCATCTCGTCGGCAGGTCCACCAGGCACCGTGTATCCGGCTTCGTCGCGGATCTCGGCGAGGTGATCCCGCACATCCTCGATGGACAGTTCGGGACTGTAGAAGCCCTTCGTCCGCCCGATAAAGAACCGCGAAACATGCCCTGCGCCAACGGTATAGATCTCGCCCGACACCGGGCAATCTCGGTGGGTCAAGAAGGCGACCACCGGAGCTACCAGCCCGGGATCCAGCTTCTTCAGATATTGGTTCACCAGGTCATCCAATACCGCCTGGGACGCTTCGTCGTTCGGCTGTCCGGCGCTGTCTATCGAGTGGGTCAGCATCCGGGTGTAGGCGATCGGCGCGACGGCATTGACTTTGATGTTGTGGTCGGCACCTTCGGCGGCGAGAACGCGGGTAAAGCCGAGCAGCCCGGTCTTGGCCGAACCATAGTTGCTCATGCCGGCGTTGCCCAGGATTCCGGCGGCCGAGGTCGTGTTGAGGATTCGCCCATATCCCTGTTCGCGCATGACTTTCCAGGCCGGCCTCGTCACGTGAAACGCACCCCTGAGATGCACATCCAGCAACGGTTCGAACCGATCCGCCGTCATGTCCTCGAACGGTGCGTCGCGGACGATGCCGGCGTTGTTGATCACGATGTCCACTCGCCCCCACGTGCTCGCGGCGGCATCGATGATCGCTTGTCCCCCTTCGGCACTCGTCACGCTGTGGCTGTCGGCGACGGCCGCACCGCCCAGTTCGCGGATCTCGTCGACGACGGCGTCGGCCGTGGTGGCGTCGGATCCGTCGCCGGTCACCGAACCACCGATGTCGTTGACGACGACGCGCGCGCCACGCGACGCGAGGAGCAACGCGTACTGCTTGCCCAGGCCGCCGCCGGCGCCGGTGATGACGGCAACCTGCTCATCGAATCGCAAATCGTTCGTCATCGGATCCTCACCAGCTCACCGGCAGCTCTTTCATGCCGTAGATATCGGCCTCTTTGAACTTCAGCTCATCCGGAGCTACCGCCAATCTCAGCCCGGGCAAGCGTCTCGCCAACGTGGTGAATGCTGACTGCATTTCGACGCGAGCGAGATTCGCCCCGATGCATTGATGCACGCCGTAGCCAAACCCTAAGTGACCGCGAGTATTTCGCTCTACATCGAAGAATTCCGGATTGTCGACGAACTCGACATCCCAATTCCCGGCGGGAATATTCATCAGGACCATGTCGCCGGCGTGGATCAACTGTCCGCCGAGTTCGAAGTCCACGGTCGCCACCCGATCCACCTGGCTGTGCACGATGGACAGATAACGCATCAGCTCTTCGACGATGTTGGCGACTACGGCGGGATCGTCGGTGTCGCCGAGTAGCTTGAAGATCTCGGGACGTTCCAGCAGCGCAACCGTTCCCAGTGAAATCATGTTGGCGCTGGTCTCGTGGCCGGCGACCAGCAGGGTCATCCCGGAAAAGGCCGCCGTCTCGCGCGTGAGCTGGCCTGTCACGACGTAGTCGGCAACCAAGCGGCCGATCAGGTCGTCAGCCGGATCTTGTTCCTTGCGCCCCACTAATTCCAGGAGGTAGCCAAACATCGCGGCACCGGCGTGTGCCTTTTCGTCGTCGGATGCCCTCGTATCCAGCCCAACCGCGGTGTATTGCTGGAATGACGCGAGATCCTCGGACGGCACCCCCAGCAGTAGCGCGATCACCAATGACGGCACCGGCAAGGCGAAGTCACGCACCAGGTCCGCGGGCGGCCCGTTGCGGATCATCACGTCGAGATGATGGTCGACCAATGCCTGGATCTGGGGTCGCATCGCTTCGCAACGCCGGAAGGTGAAGTCGCCGGTCAGCATGCGCCGCAACCGATGATGCTCGGGGTCGTCGACCCGGGCGAACATGACCGGCGTGTTGTCCGTGTTCTTCTGCCTCAGGTATTCGGGGATGGTGTCGGCGGACAGACGCGGGTCGACCAGCGCCGCCCGAATGTCTTGGTACCGGCTCACCACCCAGGCCGGTTGGCCGTGGTACATGGCCCTTCGCAGTCCGGATTCCTCGCGCCAGTTAGCGAACTCAGCCGGCGGATGCAGTGGGCAGTGCGCAGCGCGCGGTACGGGTATGACCGGAAGGTCGGTGTCGGAGCTCAGATCGGAAGTTGTTGACATCAGCGGCGTTTCCCGATCATTGAGCTTGGATTGCAGCACGAGTACATCGTCACCAACTGACCGGAAGTTCTTTCATGCCATAGATGTTGGCTTCTTTGAAGCGCAACTCATCCGGCGATACCGCCAGTTTCAGGCCGGGCAGCCGACGCGCCAGCGTGGCGAACGCGACCTGCATCTCGACGCGGGCCAGGTTCGCCCCGATGCATTGATGCACGCCGTATCCGAAGGCTAAGTGCCCGCGGGTGTTTCGGTCGACATTGAAGCTTTCGGGATTGTCGGCGTAATCGGCGTCCCAGTTACCGGCGGGAAGGTTCATCATGACGTACTCCCCGGCGCGAATAAGCTGACCACCGATCGTCAAATCTTCGGTGGCCACCCGATCGACCTGGCTGTGCACAATAGTCAGGTAGCGCATCAGCTCCTCGACGATATTCGCGATGACGGCAGCATCGTCGGTCTGCCCGAGTCGCTCGAACACGTCGGGATGTTCCAGCAGCGCAACCGTTCCCAACGAGATCATGTTGGCGGTGGTCTCGTGGCCGGCCTGCATCATGATCACGGCGTTCATGGCCGTGGTGGCATTGTCGAGCTGGCCGGTCGCCACGTATTCGGTGACGAGCCGGCTGATCAAGTCGTCGCCCGGTTCGCGCGCTTTGCGCTCCACCAACTCCTCGATATAGGCATACATCGCCCCGAAGGCTTGGCCCTTTTGCTCGTCGTTGGACCTCTGGTCCAGCCCGGTGGTGGTGTGGCGTTGAAAGAGCGCGAGATCTTCGGGCGGCACTCCCAGCAGCAGCGCGATCACCAATGACGGTACCGGTAAGGCGAATTCGATTACCAGATCGGCCGGCGCGCCGCGCTCGATCATCCGGCCGAGATAGTGGTCGACCGTCTCCTGGATTTGCGGCCGCATCGATTCGCAACGCCGGAAGGTGAAGTTGGTGGTCATCATGCGCCGCAATCGCTGATGCTCGGGATCATCGGTCCGTGCGAACATCACCGGGACTTTGTTGTCGGCGTCCTTCGGCATGATGGAGTCCGGAATCGTCTTCGCGGACAAGCGCGGATCTACCAGCGCCGCTCTGATGTCCTGGTAGCGGCTGACCACCCAGATCGGGTTGCCCTGGAACATCGCCCGTTGCAACCCGGGCTGTTCGCGCCAGTCGACGAACTCGGCCGGCGGCGCGAGCGGGCACTGCGCGGCCCGCGGAACGGGCAGCACGGGCAGATCGGCGTCAGAGTAGGACTCGGGAGTCTCGAAAGATATTGACATAACCTGCGTTTCCCATTAAGTGTCAGTTGCCTGCCAGTTATCCAAGCCTAGAACCCCCCTTGTCGGCAGTCAACTGTCAGTTAGGCTGTTGCGATGACAGCGCTCGCAGATCGCCCGTTGCGAGCGGATGCCGCCCGCAACGTCGAGCGGATCCTGCGCGCGGCGCGGGAAGTCTATGCCGACCTGGGGCCCGACGCCCCGGTGGAAGCGGTCGCACGCCACGCCGGCGTCGGTGAGCGCACCCTGTACCGCAGGTTTCCGGCAAAGGCCGATCTGGTTCGGGCCGCGCTGGATCAAAGCATCGCCGAGGACCTCACGCCGGTGATCGACAGCGCCCGCCGCAGCGAAGACGCACTGCGTGGCCTCACCCAACTCATCGAGACGGCCATCTCCCTCGGCGCCCGGGAGCAGAACCTACTGATCGCGGCGCAGCGGGCCGGATCACTGACCGCCGATATCTCCGACTCGCTGCTGGAAGCGCTCAACGAGCTGGTCCGCCGGGGCCAGCAGGCCGGCATCGTCCGTACCGACCTGGTTGCCGAAGACTTGCTGCGATTGATCGGGATGCTTTACAGCGTGCTGTCGACGATGGATGCGACCAGCGACGGGTGGCGACGCTACCTCGCGCTCATTCTGGACGCGATATCGACCGGCGATCGACAGCCGCTGCCTCCCGCGCCTCCTCTTCAGGCCTCCGAGCCGAACCGGTGGCCGCTGTAAGCGCGTTAGTTGATGGTCACCCCGGCGTCGACCTTGAACTCCAGACCCGTCACATATCGGGATTCGTCGGATAGCAGGTACAGCACGGCGCTGCTGACGTCGGCGGGCTGCACGGCCGGCGTGGGCATCGCATTGACGAAGATGGGAATCAGGTCGGACCGTTGCTCACCCAGCAGCGCACCGAATGACGGCGGAACCATCCCGGTCGGCACACCGGTGGGAAGCACGGTGTTGACCCGCACATTCTGTGCCGCAAGCTCATTCGCCAGGGCCAGCGTCAGGCCGACGACGCCGTGCTTGGCCGCCGTGTAGGGCGTCTGCAGCGGAAAGCCTTTGATCGCTCCCGCAGAGCTGATATTCACCAGGCTGCCTCCCCCCTGGTGGAGCACGTGGGGTATCGCGGCCGCGCAGGTGTTCCACACCCCGATGAGATTGACATCGACCACCGTGCGCCACTGATCGGCAGTTGTCCTGTCCCAAGGCGCCACCGTTAACACACCGGCGTTCGCCACCGCCCCGTCGAGGCCCCCCAGCTCAGTTACGCCGTCGTCGACCGCCTTACGCAGTTGCTCCTCGTCGCGAACATCGACCACGCGAACAACGCAGCGACGGCCGAAATCTTCTACCAGTCTTACCGTTTCGGCCAGATCGTCCTCGGTGGCCAAGGGATACTCAAGCTGCGGCAAGGATCGGCAGATATCGACCAGGATGAGATCCGCACCCTCCTGCGCAAGCCGCAGCGCATGACTGCGCCCCATACCGCGAGCAGCACCCGTAATCAGTATCCGTTTACCGGCAACGCGTCCCGGCGATGATGTCGTCATGCCTCGGAGCCGGCTAGTGCTCACTCCACATTGCACCGCGCATCGTTGCGGACAGCGGAATGTCCTCCACCGCGACAAGTCCCTGCGGCGCGCGACACACCCACTCGATCGCATTGACGGCACGACCGGCCGTCGAGATGCAGCCGGCATCAGTGGAATCGTAAAGAGGATGGGAAACGTGGGTGTTGATTTCCACCCGCGGTTCGCCCTCGACGACGACCCGATGCACGCCGGTGTGCCCCTCGGGCGGGAACTCCCAGTCGGGCGCCGCGGCGGTGGTGAGCCTGGTGACGTGCTCGAGGGTGATCACCGGTTTGCCGTCGCGCACGCCCTCGGTGGCAAAACGCACCGCGCCCATCTGGCCCGGCTCCACCGTCATCATCGTGCACTCGATTCGTTCGGGCGTGTACCAGGGTTCGATGCGCTGGCGAACCTCGTCGAGTTTGATGTCGAGATGATCCGCCAGACTGCGGACCTGACCGCCCCACATCGACACGATCACCCCGGGCAGAAACATCATCGGCGAATCATCGTCTTCGGTTGATCCGAAACCCATTGCAGCGCCGGTGAACTCGGCATCATCGTAGTTACCGTAGTCGAAGATCTCCTGGACGGTGATCGAATCCACCCGAGTAGTCAGGCTGACCGCCGAGTGCACCAGCGTATCGCCGGAGAAGCCGGGGTCGATGCCGTTGACGTAGAGCGAGGTGTTGCCGGCGGCGCAGGCGCGCTGCAGGGGCTCGCGCAACCAGTCTTCGGCGTGGTGCGGCGTGACCAGCCAGACCATCGACGTGCCGACGACGTTGGTGCCCGCGGCCAGGAACTTGGACATCTGCTCGATCGCTTCCATCGGCCGCGTCTCGCCCTGTGACGTGTAAACCACGCAGTCGGCGCCGAGGCTCACCAGCGCGTCGATGTCGTCGGTGGCGACGATGCCGGTCGGTGCGTCGAGTCCGCACAGCTGCGCCGCGTCCTTGCCGATCTTCTCAGCGCTAGCGGCGTGCACACCGACCAGTTCTAGGTCCGACCGGCCGATGATCGCCCGGAGCGAATGCTTGCCCACGTTTCCGGTGGAGAATTGAATGACTCTGCGCACTGCTACCTCACCTTCCCGTGGTCGATACTGTATCGCTTTCGGCACCCGACGGGCTTAATAGTCGGGAATCGGCAGTGGCGAATTGTTCGAGTCGATGCCACCGTCCACGTGGAAAGTCGCGTTGGTCGCGTAGCAGTCGCGCGTGGATAGATACACCGCGAGCCGCCCGAGGTCCTCGACATCGCCCAGGCGATGCAGCGGCGTGGACTCTTGCATCTTCTCCAGCGACCCGGGCATCAGATCCAGGCTGCCCTTCAGCCCGTCGGTGGCGAAGGATCCCAGGGCGATGGCGTTGACGCGAATCTTCGGGGCGAGTTCCTGTGCCATCGCGCGAGTGAGCGCTTCGAGGCCGCCCTTCGCGACGCAGTAGGCGGTCAGCGCCCGGATGCCGAATCGGGCGGAGCCCGACGAGATGTTGATGATGGAACCGTGCCCGGCGCTGAGCATGTGCGGGGCCGCGAGCTGACTCATGATGAAGGCCGACGTCACACACCAGTCGAAGGTGTGCCGGAAGTCTTCGTCGGTGATGTCCAGGAACCGCGCATAGGTGGAGCCGCCGACGTTGTTGACGAGAATGTCGATGCGGCCGAACCGCTCGACGGCCGTGTTCACGACGCGCTCTCCGTCTGGACGACTGATCGCGTCCGCGACGAGTGCCAGCCCCTTGCCGCCCGCGGCCTCGATACCTTCAATCGTGCCAACGATAT
Source organism: Mycobacterium sp. Aquia_213 (assembly GCF_026625985.1). Taxonomy (NCBI): domain Bacteria; kingdom Bacillati; phylum Actinomycetota; class Actinomycetes; order Mycobacteriales; family Mycobacteriaceae; genus Mycobacterium; species Mycobacterium sp. Aquia_213. The sequence goes on along the minus strand of NZ_CP113116.1, from coordinate 2,515,679 downwards.
CCGCCTCGGTGCGCGCGGTTCCGACGACCGTGGCCCCGGCCTCCGCCAACACCCGGGCGATGCCCGCCCCGACACCCTTGCCCGCACCCGTGACGATCGCGACCTGTCCATCCAGCCGGAACTGCTCCAACGCCATGCCGAGCTCCTTCGATCGTGTGTGACGTCTGCGGGTTCAATCTATGAACCTTGCTGACTAAAGTCAATGAATACCGAGGATGACTGTCGGTGGCGATGCGGATGGCGCGACAATGGCCAAGTTATGCAAGCCTTTTTGGCTCGAACACGGCATAATGGGGTGGTTCGCCTCGACACTCTTATATGAGTCAGGTCAATTGTGAGGAAAGAAATGGCTGTCACGGATCGGGTGTCTGCCCGAGAGGCCAAGCGCTTGCAGACGCGAGAGCGCTTGATGGGCGCCTCGATCGCGGAGTTCGCCCGCGCCGGAATGGCCGAGGCCGACGTCAGTGCGATCGTGGCCGCCGCGGGCGTCGCACACGGGACCTTCTTCTTCCACTTCCCCACCAAGGAGCACGTGCTGCTCGAGCTGGAACACCGGGAAGAAGAACGTATTGCCAAGCAGTTCGCGCAATTCTTGAAGTCCAAGCACGATCTGGTTTCGGCGTTGAATGAGGCGGTCCGCCTGGTGGTCGGATTGGAGCGCCGACTCGGCGATCTGCTCTTCAATGACTTTCTCGCACTGCACTTCTCGCAAACCCGTCCGCAAACCGAAGACGGCAGGGATCACCCCTTGATCGTGTTGGTAGCCCAGGAGATCGCGCGTGCGCAAGAACGCGGCGAGACGGATGCACACGTTAATCCGATGAACAGCGCGGTGTTCTTCTTGCTCGGCCTGTACGCCCTCTTGATCACCACAAACCACTGGCCGACCGGCCACACCCTGCTGGAAGACTACGTCGCGAGGACGTTGCGCAGTCTTCGGCCGTAACCGGGGGTCAGGGGCGTATCACGCCGCGCAGCGGCATGAGTCCGAGTTCGTTGTGCGACATGAACCCCGGCGCCGCATCGCAGACAGCGGGAATCGCATTCGCGGGGCCCATCGCGGTCCAGGTGTAGCCGGGCAGCGCGTAGCCACCGTTGGGGTCCTGTGCCCCTTGCAGGATCAGCTCGGTGGACGAGTCGCCTTCGATCACAATGCGGTAGTGGTAGTGCTGCGGCCAATCTTCTTGTGGCTCAATGGCATCGAACGTGTCCATCGTGTAGATCTCGTGAAAGACGATGAGCGGCTTGCCGTCCACCCACGCTGACCATTTGTGATGCTGGCGCGCGACCGTGTCCTTTTCGATCACGCCCTTGAAGCCCGGCATGTCGCTGGTCTCACCGCCCTCGAAGGGGATGTCACGCGTGGCAACGCCAAGCTCCACCTCAGTCGTGTACTTATCGACGGTCTTGCCCATGCCTTCCACGATCATTGCCATCGACTGGGCGAAGAGAGGCCAAGCCTGGCCCAGCAGGTTCGGGCCGTCCTCGAATCCGGCGGGATCGCTCCCCATCCCCATCTCGTGCAAGTACTTCAGGGTGTCCCTGCCGAAATTCACGACTTCGTAGATGTGGATGGTGTCGATCTGACTGACGATTCGGGCCAGCGTCAGAACAAGCAGGTCGCCCGCGAAACCGGGATTGACACCACCCGCGTGAAATGACGTCCCGCCCTCCAGGCACGCGGCGTGGATCTTGTCGATATCCGCCTGACTGTGCTCGGTTCGGTACCACCACGCACCTCCCGAAGCGACCACGTTCTTCCCACCGCGCAGCAGGCGGCAGACCTCATCGGGATCCGACCACAGCGGCGCGTAGAACACGCAGTCGGCATCAAGAGCCTCGATGGCCGACTTGTCGTTGGTCGCAAGCACACCGGTCGGCGGTTTGCCACAGAGCTCGCCCGCATCCTTGCCGACCTTCTCCGGACGATTACAGAGCACTCCGACCAACTCGTAGGCCGGGTTGTGGGCGAAATGGCGCAGCGCTACCGTCCCGACATTGCCTACGCCCCATTGGATTACGCGATACTTCCGGTCGGCCGGCGACTTTCGAGTCACTGCCTTCTCTTGGGTGAGCGTCATTGCTACTCCTTTGGATGCACCGACAGCGGCCGTGCGCTCGCTGAGCGTAGGCATTTCTCCAACAATGTGTCAACGCCTAACAGCTGACTTCTGTCAGCCGTTTACCGGAATACGTGGCCCGGGACAGGCGCAATATCAGGGTCAATCCGGCTAACGTAAGCCCAAGTCCAGTCATGATCGACTTAGCCAGGATGGCTACATTGCTGACTTCAGTCAGTGCTATAGTCCACGAACGTACTCAATCAGCCTCGACGACGCGGAGGGTTCGTGAACCTGCCGAAGCTGCACCAGCGCGATGGGGGCGGTAATGCCACGGCCGTCGGCGAGAGCGGCTCTGCCCCACCGGGGCTGAGTTTCGACGAGCACCTGGAGCAATCGGCGCTCGCGCAGCGCCGAGCCGATAAATTGCTGATCTCCGGCAGCCTTCTGATCGGCACCGCGGCCCTGGGCGTCTTCGGACTGCCGCTGTTCCTGCGGGGTGTGCAGTTGCTGCGCCGCGCGCAGCACGACGGGCTGTCGGTTCGGCCGATGCTGGTCACGTTGCTCGGCTATCTGGTCATCATCGACGCGGCGATCAATACCGTGGGATGGGCGCTCGACCTGGTGGCGAATCACACGATTCTGGCCCGCGTGCTGTTAAACGGCTGGGGCAACATGTTCGATGCCGGCTATTTCTGGCACTACAACGAGCTGTGGGTCGGCGGCGCGGCCGGCCCCGGCGAAAAGGCCATGGAGGTCGGTCTCATCCTGACCGTCTTCACGATGCGCATCGCCGCTGCCATCGGCTTCCTGCAGATGAAGCGCTGGGGTCATCAGTGGATGGTCGTCACCTGCTGGATGGGCGTGGTGATCTGGATTACCTACGTGTTCAACATGACCATGTTCGCCGACGTGCGCTTTGCCGGAGTCGTGTTGCCGGTGGTCGGCTGGTGGCTCTACGACATCTTCTACATCACGCCCTTCTTGGCGATCCCCTATCTGCACACCGTCAACCGCGAGCTCTTCTCCGACTGAAAGCCTCTGATGACCGCCATCACCGTGCACCTTCCGGGGGCTGCAAACCGGATGTCTTCACCGCCAGTCGAATTCACGCATCAGTCGGGTCGGAATGCATCACCGAGGAGGTTAAATCATGGGTTATGTCTGGGAGATCCTGCGCTACGTCGCCGCGTGGGGCGGCACCGGCCTGATCATCTGGTTCTGGTACTGGCTCTTCTCCAACATCGGCACGTTCTGAGCGCGCCCGCGGGCCCGAAATTCGTGGGGTTGCGCCGATGACTGACAGCCCCGATGCCCACACCATGGCGCTGGAGAAAAGTTGCGCCGTGACGGCGGTCGCGCTCAGTGAGCAACGCCGCGAAGGCGCCCGGCTCGTTACGGGTAGCCGGCGCGGGTTTGGGCTCAATGCGGCGCTTACCTTCGTTCACGTCCCCTACCCCGCACTGCCCGATTGGACCCGCAGGACACTGACATGCGGCGTGGCCCTGCAATGTTCGCCATCCAAAGAGCGCATTACCGAGTATCGGCTGAACGAGCTGTCCACCCGCGAACTGTGCGCACTCACCCTCGTCGAAGCCAATGTCGCCCTGGGCTGGATGGCGTCGCGTTGGCCGGGGCTGCTGCCCGAGATGCGCCGCGCACTACCGCAGATGCATGCCGAAGACGGTGACATGGCTGCCCAGGAGATGCTCAACCGCGCACTTGCGTTGGCGGCCACGGGGCAGGCGTTGACCGTTCCTGCGCTGCTGGGCGACTTGCCGCTGGCCTACACCGTGCCGCAGGGGTTGACCGACAAATTGCGACGCAGCTTCGGCCGGATGCCCTGGACCACAACGCAAAAGCGTCTTCCGCGGCCGTACTCGGTCGCCGTCGGCGGCGACGGCGGCGTCCGCAATCCGAACCTGCCGCCGCCGAGCCGCCCGCAGGACAACGACCTCGACATCACACCGGATCACCGGCCCGGAATTCCGTATCCCGAATGGAACTCGTGGACAAAGAGTTTCCTGCGAGACCACGTCGCGGTTCTGGAGCGTGCACACACCGGCCACGCTCGCCAACCCGGCTCCATCCCCGCCGACCTTCGGAAATGGTTTGAAGAACACACTCATCGCGCGATGAAGAATCGCCTCGAAGACGGCTCCGATCTCGATGTCGAACAATACGTCCGGCACTACATCGATACCGTGACCGGCCAGGCGCGCCAACCACGTATTTTCCGTGACCTGCTGCCCGGCAGCCGAGACGTCACCACCGCCCTGCTGCTGGACGGGAGTTCCTCGCTGGGAGTGCACGGCGGCCGCATCTTCCGGCTGGAATTGGATTGTGCCGATGCACTTTCGCGCGCGATGAACCGCGCCCGCGAGCGCCATGGCATCTTCGTGTTCACCGGAAACACCCGTCACCGAGTCGAAGTCCGCTGCCTCAAGGACTTCGAAGACCGTCGCTTTGTGCGGCCGAGTGCGCTCGGGCTTCAGACCGGCGGGTACACGCGGCTGGGTGCCCCACTTCGCCATCTGACCAGCCGGCTCCTCGCGCAGCCGTCCGAGCGGCGGCTGCTGATCGTCATCGGTGACGGGCTGATCTCCGATGAAGGTTACGAGGGCCGCTACGCCTGGGCGGATGCCGCGCACGCCGTCGAGGAGGCGAACGACGCGGGCGTGTCGATGTACTACGTCGGCGTCGGACCTACGCGGGTCGACCCCCTCCCGGAAGTCTTCGGACCTCGCCGGTCCCAGCGCATTCGACGAATCGAGGAACTCCCTCGGGTGCTGGCCCACGTGCATCGTGAGCTGGTCGCCGCATGATCCCAGCCAGCGCCCCACGAGAGGAGAACCGATGAGCACCGACACGTATTTCGCGAACGGCAACGAGATTCAGCTTTTCGAATTGGCATTTCAGCGGCGCTTGCCGGTGATGCTCACCGGTCCGACGGGGTGCGGCAAGACCAGGTTCGTTGAGCACATGGGCGTGCTGTTGCGACGGCCAGTGGTCACCATCAGCTGCCACGACGACCTCACCAGCTCGGATCTCGTCGGCCGATTCATGGTGACCGGTGGTGACGTCGTGTGGACCGACGGGCCGCTCACCCGAGCGGTGAAAGCCGGCGCGATCTGCTACCTGGACGAGGTCGTGGAGGCCCGCCACGACTCGTTGGCGATCCTTCATTCGCTGACCGATCACCGGCGCGCCCTGTATCTCGACCGGGCCGACGAAGTAGTCAGGGCGCCAGAGACATTCATGCTGGTGTGCTCCTACAACCCCGCATACCGCAGCTCGCTCAAGGAACTCAAACCCTCTTTCCGGCAGCGATTCGTCACGCTGGGCATGAATTATCTGCCCGCCGACCGCGAGGCGGAGGTGATCGTCGCCGAGGCCGGCGTAGAAATGGCGACGGCCATGCGGCTGGTGCAGTGCGCTCTCGCTATCCGCACCGCGGACGAGGCGTTTCACTTCGAGCCGCCGTCCACCCGGGTGTTGGTGACCGCGGCGCAGTTGATCGCCGCGGGCGCAGGCGAATTGGAAGCCGCCCAAGCCTGCATCCTGGCCCCGCTGAGCAGCGATGGCGCCATCAATGACGGGCTCCGCGAAGTTGCGGCAGCCAGGCTGGCCACTTCGAACACCTCGCCTTAGCACGGCCCGTGAAGCCCCGAGAAAGGAATAACTCGCCATGAACCAGCAGGAGCAGAAGCGCAAGAGGGCGCTGATCGTCTTCCAAATCGTCATATACGGCTACCTCCTGGTGATGTTCGGAGTCCAGCTGTACATGTCCTTTGCGCGCGGGTGGTGGGACCTGTGAATCTGCCGCTGCGCAATCGTCTTTCGGACAACGGATCCGTCGCTGCTCCGACGGGCAGCTCGGTCAGCCTGGAGGATCACCACGACGAATCCCGGCTGGCTCAGCGTCGTGCCGACAAGTGGATGATCGTCGGCGCCGCCTTGATGGGCATGTGGGCTCCGGGCCTGATCGGGTTTCCCATCTTCATGCGCGGCGTGTGGCTGCAGCGCCAGGCCCTGCGCGCCGGCCTGTCGGTTCGGCCGATGATCGTGACCCTGATCGGCTATCTGACCCTGATCGACGGCATGCTCAACAGCCTGGGCTGGGCCCTGGACCTGGTTGCCAACCACACGTTGATCAACCGGGTGTTGATGGTCGGCTGGGGCAACATGTTCGACGCCGGCTACTTCTGGCATTACAACGAGCTCTGGATCGGTGGGGCCGCGGGTCCGGGCGAAAAGGCTTATGTGGCAGGGCTTATCCTCACGGTGTTCTCGATGCGGGTGGCCGCGGCGATCGGATTCCTGCAGATGAAGCGGTGGGGCCATCAGTGGATGGTCGTCACCTGCTGGATGGGCGTGGTGATCTGGTCCGCCTACGTGTTCAACATGACGATGTTCGCCGACGTGCGCTACGCGGGCGTCGTGTTTCCGGTCATCGGCTGGTGGCTCTATGACATCTTCTACATCACTCCATTCCTCGCGATTCCGTACCTGCACACGGTCAACCGCGAAATCTTCTCCGACTGAACAGGTTTAAGGAGCATTGTCATGACCGCAGAGTCAGCTACCGACGAAAAAGAACCGACCAAAGATTCCGAGAATCTCGAGCCGGGCACCACGCCCTACTACGCACGCATGCACAAATGGATCAAGCGGGCCGTCTTGGTCTGCCTGGTGGCACTCGTGATCGAAGGCGCCTTCACATTGCCGTTCATGGCGGTGTACTACGGCTACCCGACGCTGAGCCTGACCGAGATCTGCAGCGAGCTGCTGAAGATTCGCTACTCCAACGACAGTCTGGAGTGCAAGTACCCCTACCCGCCGTTCGGACCGCCCGAGGGCGCCGAGGGTAAGGCCACCGCTCAGGACGTGTGGGGTATTCAGCCGATACCCAAGTACCACCGGCTCGGATTCCGCGAACTCGTCAGGATCCACAACGATCGGCTGGCTCGCCAGGCCGCTCAACAGCAGGCCGGGTCGCACCCTTGACGTACCGCGTCGTTCAGTGGACGACAGGCAATGTCGGCAAGAAGTCGGTGCACGCGATCACCGAGAATTCGTTGTTGGAGCTCGTCGGCTGCTACGCGTGGTCTCCGGACAAGGTCGGCCGTGACGTCGGTGAGCTGTGCGGCATCGAACCCATGGGGGTGCGGGCAACCGACGACGTCGAGGCGCTGCTGAACCTGAAGCCCGATTGTGCTGTCTACAACCCGATGTTCGCCGATGTCGATGAAGTGACCCGCATTCTCGGAGCGGGGATCAACATCGTGACCACATCGGAGTTCATCACCGGGCACCAACTGGGCCCTGACCGGGAACGGATCACCGAAGCGTGTGCGCGCGGCGGTTCGACCATCTTCGGTAGCGGCATCAACCCGGGTTTCATCCAGCTCTTCGCGATCGTCACGGCCGGCATCTCCGATCGGGTGGACCGAATCTCCATCGTCGAATCCTTCGACACCACCATCTACAACTCCCCGGCGACGGAGATACCGATGGGTTTCGGCTATCCGATCGACCAGCCCGACCTGCACACGATCACCGAGAAGGGATCGGGCATCTTCCGCGAGGCGGTCCTCGTGATCGCCGATGCTCTCGGAGTCCAACTCGACGACATCCGGTGCGAATCCGAATATGCGCACACCACAGAGGATCTGCTGTTGCCCGGTGACTGGACCATCAAGCAGGGCTGCGTCGCGGGCATCGACGTCCGGTGGAAGGGAATTTTCGCCGGGCGTGAGGTGGTCGAGGTTCGCGGCGTGTGGACCAAAGGCCAATCCCTGGACCCGGCCTGGTCGACGAGTTTCGGTTACACCGTCACGGTCCAGGGCCGCCCAACGATCAAGAGCACGCTGAGTTTCGAGCCCCCGCCGGACTTTCACGGCGAATCGATCGACGACTACATCATGCTCGGCTTGACCATCACCGCCATGCCGGCCATCACCGCGATACCGGCTGTCGTCGCCGCGCCGCCCGGCATCGCCACCTACAACGACCTGCCCCTGCTGCTTCCGCGCGGAGTGCTGGCGCGCAACTGAAAGGACGTGCACATGACCGCCACCACCGGTGCGCCCAGCATCTTCGAGGCAGGACTTCCGGCGCTCGAGTATGACGTCACCGAATCGCCGCACGCGGTCTGCGACCGGATTCGGGCGGCACAGCAACGGGCGCCGATCGCCATCGGGCCGTTCGGTCCCGAAGTGCTCTCTTACGATCTCGCCCGAAATATTCTGCGCGACACCCGATTCATCATCCCGCCGGGTCTTCACCTGAGCGCACAAGGCGTGACGTCGGGGCCGCTCTGGGACAGGGTCGTCGGGAGCATCATCTGCGCGGAAGGCGCCGAACACCATCGGCTGCGAAGCCTGGTATCACGGGCATTCACGCCGCGGGCCATCGCGGGCCTGGACGAAACGATCGGCGAAGTGATCAACGAGCTGATCGACGACGTTGCCGCCGCGGGCCGCTGTGACATCGTCACCGATATCGCCCGGCACTATCCCATTCCCGTCATCTGCGCCCTTCTCGGTGCCCCGCGCGCGGATTGGACGCATTTCGACCGATGGGCCGAAGAGATCTTCAAGATGGTCAACTTCTCGGTCAATCTCGTCGACGAAATGCCGGCCGTCCTTCGCGGCTGGGCCGAAATGGACGCCTACGTCGATGAGATGGTCGCCGACCGACGCCACCATTTGACCGACGACCTGCTCTCCAATCTCATTAGGGCCGAGGACGACGGCGACCGGCTCAACGCCGACGAACTGCGGTTGACGGTGGCCGGTTTGCTGCTCGCGGGAACGGATACCACCCGCAATCAGCTGGCCGCATCCACGCAGGTGTTGCTCGACCACCCGGAGCAATGGGCGTTGCTACGCGATCACCCGGAACTGGCCATGTCGGCGGTCGAGGAAAGCATGCGCCACTCGCCCGCCGTGTGCAACACCGTCCGCACCGTGACCGAGGACGTCGAGTTGGGCGGATTCAGCTTCCCGAGTGGCACGTATATCTTTGTGAATTCCTTTGCGGCAAACCGCGATCCCGCAATCTACCAGGATCCCGATCGCTTCGACATCACCCGCGAGGGTGCGCCGGCGGTGTTGACCTTCGGCGGTGGCGTGCACTACTGCCTCGGCGCGAACCTGGCCAGACTCGAGCTGGCCGAAGGGCTGAAGATCTTGGCGCGGCGCATGCCCGACGCCCGCCGCGTCGGACCTGCCCCGTGGAAACCGATGCTTGGCATGAGCGGACCGACAAGTCTGCCAATAGAGTTCGGCCCGCGACGATGAGCGACTCATCGCGGTTGCATCACGTCGTCTTCGCGGTCGCGCGTGAACGGCACGACACCGTGGGAGACCTGTTCCGGGAGCTGGGCTTTAGCTTCGAGGACATCGCCTTGGACGAACTCGGGCTTCGGGTACTGCTGGACTGGAATCGGGGCATCGAGCTGATCAGTCCGAACACGGAATCCACTGCGACGGTGGCGACTTCGGTGCGCGAATTCCTGGCGAGACATGGTGACGGTGTTTACACGGTAGTGGTCCAGGTTCCCGGAGCGTCGGAAGCCGAGAGCATTGCCCAACGGTACGGCTCGACCACCCGCTTCCGGCAAGGCTTCTCCGGCGACGGTAACTATCTCGAGGAAGTCGATCTGTCGGTGGTCGGCTTACCGCTGACTTTCCTGTCTACCAACCTGCCGTGAGCATCGAAAGGAACGAGGCATGACCGAGGGTATCCCGGTAGTCGATTTGACCGATCTGCCGATGTCGCTCGACCGGGGCGCAGGCTGGGCCGCATTGCGGGACGCCGGCCCGGTGGTGCTGAGTGACGGCTGGTACGCACTGACCCGACGCGCGGATGTGCTTGCCGCACTGCGCAATCCGAATGTGTTTTCCTCCAAGAAAGCATTCGAGGTGGTCGGGAGTCCGTTGCCGCTGGTGCCGGCGGCCTTTGATCCCCCGGAGCACACCCGGTTTCGTCGGATTCTGCAGCCGTTCTTCAGTCCGCATGCGCTCGCCGCGATCCTGCCGTCGATCCAGGCCCAAGCGATCGACATCGTCGACTCGATCGCGCAGCGCGACGAGTGCGAGGTGATGTCCGAGCTGGCGACTCCCTATCCGTCGCAGGTATTTCTGACGTTGTTCGGCTTGCCGCTGCGGGATCGCGAGCGGCTGATCCGGTGGAAAGACGCCATCATCGAATTGAGCATCCCGAATGCGGCTGGCGAATCCCCTGATCTGACACCAGCTCTGGAGCTGTTTGCCTACCTCACCGAGGCCGTCGCCGAGCATCGCCGGCATCCGGGCGACGATGTCCTCTCTCAGGTGCTGGTGGGCGAGGACGCACTGACCGACGACGAGGCCCTCGGCATGGCTTTCTTCTTCGTGCTTGCGGGTCTGGACACCGTCACGTCGGCCATCGGGGCGGCCATGCTGGAGCTGGCCCGGCGTCCCGGCGTGCGCGCCCGCCTTTGCGAAAACCCGGATACGATCGGTGTTTTCGTCGAGGAGATGGTCCGATTGGAATCCTCGGCCCCGGTCGTCCCCCGGGTGACGACCGAGGACGTCACCATCGCCGGCGTCACCTTGCCGGCGGGTTCTCGGGTGCGGCTGTGCCTGGGCGCGATCAACCGGGACGGCAGCGATGCGATCTCCGGTGACGACTTGGTACTGGACGGCAAGGTGCACAAGCACTGGGGCTTCGGTGGCGGTCCGCACCGCTGCGTCGGCTCCCACCTGGCGCGAATGGAAATGAACGTCGTCGTGACCGAATGGCTGAAGCGCATACCCCATTTCGAACTCGCGCCGGGGTACCGGCCCGAAATCATCTGGCCCTCCCCGACCAGCACCCTGCCCCGGCTGCCGGTGCGCATTCTCACAAGGGAGACCCGACCGTGACGTCAAGGTACGGCGAGCAGTCCCCCCATCGAGTTGTTCAGTGGACCACCGGGAGCGTCGGCAAGCGCTGTCAATGCGATTGCAGCAGTAGTCGCGGCACCGCCAGGCATCGCAACTTACAACGACTTGCCGCTGACGCTTCCCCGCGGCCTAATGAATGCCAAGGCTGGTTAAAGCAGATGAATTTCGCCCGACGTGCCGTCGACCTCGATGAGTGCGCCCGGCGGCAACGACTTGGTTGCGCCGTGGACGTCGACCACACAGGGGAAGCCGAATTCGCGAGCCACCACCGCGGCGTGTGACATCGGGCCGCCGAGTTCGGTCACCACGGCCGCGGCGTAGCAGAATGCTGCGGTGTAGCCGACGTCGGTGACCTCCGCGACGAGGATTTCGCCGGGTTGCAGGTCGTCGATCGTCTCGGGCCGCACGATCCGCACCCGGCCGCGCACCCGTCCCCCGCACACGCCGACACCGCGCAGGGTGTCTCCGCTGACAAGGGCCGGCGTCGACGTGATGGACGGCTCCCAGTTCCCGCTGAATACCGTCGGCGGAGCGACGGTCGCCAGCCGGCGGTGTTCGGCCCGGCGGTGGGCCACCACGCTCGCGACGTCGGCGGGCAGCGCGTCGAGTTCGTCAACCAGCAGGTAGAACACATCGTCGGCGGTGTGGAAGATCCCGGCCTCCACCTTCCGGCGCCCGTACTCGCGCAGCAGAGCACGCAGCACCCAGTTGGCCCGCACCACTTTGTCGCGACGCGCTTCCCGGTCGCGGAGTTGGCTTGCCGCCAGCAGCGCTACCGGCCTGGCCCGCAACGGAATCCGCGGGTGCTGCGGCGGTGGCGTCGGTGGTGCACTCATTGCCCTGGCTACCATCCGGACCAGCAACTCCGGGTCGTCGGCGTAACTCGTCGACAGCATCTCGAGCTCTGCCGGACCACGATGGCCGATCAGCTCCAGCTCCTCGAACACCGCGGCGTGGAATTCCGGGGCGTCAACGGCCAGCTTGTCCAGCCGCTCCCCCGGTTCGGCCAGCAGTCGAGCCACGTTCGGATCACGCTGTGCCGCGACCACCAGGCGTTGCATGGCCTCGACCGATCGCGCACTGACGAGTTCGGGGCCTGCGGACGGGGAGGTGTCGCGACCGCACAAGCCGCGCAACAACACATTGAACGCGGCGCACAGCATGAACGACGCCGAGGCCAGCACCCATCCGTGCACAACGTGGTCGCGCGCCAACACGATCAGGCTCAGCAGCCGGCGATCGTCGAGGTGGGTGACATCGTCGGCCAGCCGTTCCAGTCGATCGACATCGGCGATGAAGTCGTGGGTATCGCGCGACGCACCGGAGCTCAGGCCCACCAGATTGACGCCGAACACCCCGATATTGCGGGTATTTCGCAGTTGCTTTCGAGCCCAGCCGATTTCGTCAGGACGCCGCTCACCGAAGATCGGCAGCGAGGCCATGCTGGGGCCGAAGAACCCGCTATTGCTGACGATCATCGACGGCTTGGCGAACGGCACGGTTTCGGCCATGAAGTGCGCCGACGTGATCGCCCCGTACAGCCGGTGGGCGAACACCGCGACGGTGCGCATGGCGATTTCGCGCTGGACCATTCCGCCCGGCCGCAGCCGCTCGGCAATGATGGCACCGCCCGCACGCAATCCGCGCACGGTCACCGATGCCGAGGCGGGCGAAAACGGGCCCGGCAGCGCCTCGGACAAATTGGTGGCCAGAAAGGTGGGGAAACGCGGGTCGATCGGGGTATCGAACTCGCCGTTATCCCCCTGTGGGCCAGCTAATTTGGGGACCGCACCGTCATCGGCTGCCGCATCGACGGCAGGCAGGTCCGCAACATTGGCCAACCGCCACGGCAGCGACACAACCCGTTTGCCCAGCGTGAGGCGGCCACGTACCGCCAGCGCGAAGTCGTCGATGCATTCGTCGCAGTTCCATGCCGGCTGGAATCCCCACTGCTCGCGCAATCGTGCGGTATCCATCAGCGGGGCGCTTCGCACCAGCTCCAGTTCGCCGTGTCGTCCCAAGGACCGCAACGGGCCGCCGAGCCGGATGATCGGGCGCCTCAGTACGGCGGCGATCTGACGGAACGTCTGCTCACCCGGGGCGGCGAGATTGATTGGGCCATTGGCGATGCCGGTGTCCAGGACGGCGCGGGCGAATAACCGAAGCGCATCGTCGAGGTGGACGACTTGCATGCGGCGATCGTTGGACCCCTCGGGGAACGCCGGCGACGCCAGCAGCCCGCGCACCCAATTGTCGACGTTGCGGCCGACAATCAGCGCGGAGCGGATCGCGACCCATTCGGCATCCGATTCGCCGAGCAGGTCCTCGACCCGCGCCTGGTGCACGCCGTCGGCCAGCACCGGAACCATCGGCTCCCGTTCGGCTTTCGGCGCGTCGGCACAGCCATAAACATGTGCCGACGATGCGAAAACGATACGCCTGGAACCGGTCTCGGCCATTGCCTGCAGAACGTTGAGCGTGCCGCCGACATTGACCTCATGGCCGATACGTTCGTCAGGTCCGGGGCAGCGTGCCCACGCGAAATGCGCGACGACGTCCGCGCCGGCGACGCCGCGGGTGACCGCGCCCGCGTCCCGGATGTCTGCCTCGATGAAATCGGCTGCACTCGACCAGCTTTCCGGCCGGTGCCGGGCAATTCCTACAACCTGGTGACCCTGGCTGAGCAATCGGGCGGTGAGACCGCGGCCGAGCACACCACTGGCCCCGGTGACCGCGATTCTCACTGACTACCGATTTTCATGGCTATTCGTCGTCGTCCATCAATGCCGCATTGACCAGGGCCTCGAGGTCCATTTCTGCGATGTCCTTTTCGGTGCTCACGCCCGCGGGCGCCCCCTGCGCGGTGCCGTCTTCGGTTGCCAGGGCGAGCAACAACTCCAGCACACCCGCCTGCCGGAGTCGCTTCACCGGAATCGACCCCACCACCCGCTGAATGTCGGCTTCCCCGGGCGCGGCGGCCGGAGTGCTTTCCTCCGATGTCCCGATGAGCTCGGAGTGCATGTAGCTGGCCAGCGCGGCGCAGTTCGGGTAATCGAAGATCAGCGTCGGCGAAAGTGCCAGGCCGGTAGCGGACTTCAACCGGTTGCGCATCTCAACGGCGGTCAGCGAGTCGAAGCCGAGCTCCTGGAACGCTCGGTCCGGATCGATGGACTCGGGGCTGGAGTTGCCCAGCACCGTGGCGATGTTGGAGCGCACCAGATCCAGCAGCACGGCATACTGCTCGTCCTCGGGCAGACCCTCGAGGCGTTGCAGCAGAGCCGATTTCGACTTGGCCGCGGCCAGCGAATCATCGACCTGGCGCCGGGTCGGCGCGTTGATCAGATCGACGAACATGGGCGGCAGTGTTCCCCCGTCGAACTTCACCCGCAGCGCCGCAAGGTCGATGTGGGCAGGCATCAGGAACGGCTCGTCGACAATCAGGGCGGTGTCCATCAATTCCAGTGCCTGGTCGGAAGACATCGCGACAATGCCGTCCCGGCCGAACCGGGCACGATCGGCGGCGCCCAGCGCCCCGGTCATGGCACTGGTCTGATCCCACAGGCCCCAGCCGAGCGACATCGCCGGCAACCCGCGCGCGCGCCGGTGCAGGGCCAACCCGTCCAGGAACGAGTTGGCGGCCGCGTAGTTGGCCTGGCCCGACGCTCCCGCCAGCCCGGCCATCGACGAAAACAGAACGAATGCAGAGACATCCAGGTCACGGGTCAACTCGTGCAGGTTCCAGGCCCCATCGACCTTCGCCCGCAACACCGCATCCACCCGCTCCGGGGTCAACGAGGCGATGACGGCGTCATCGAGCATGCCGGCCGCGTGAATCACGCCGGACAGTGGTCGCTGCACCGGGATATCGGCGATCACCTTGGCCAACGCCTCGCGATCGGCGACATCACAGGCCACCACTTGCACCTGGGCACCGGTCGCGCTGAGCTCGGTCAGCAGCTCCGCGGCCCCGGGGGCATCCAGTCCCCGCCGGCTCACCAACACCACGTTGCGCGCACCATGCCGAGACACCACGTGGCGGGCCAAGGCCGAGCCGGCCATCCCGGTCCCACCGGTGATCAGCACGGTTCCCGCACCCAGCCCACTACCGGGCCCGAACGGCAGCGTCATCACGACCTTGCCGACATGTCGGGCCTGACTCAAATACCGCAACGCCGCCGGGGCGCGTCGCACGTCAAACCTGGTGACCGGCAACGGACGTAGCACTTCCTCGCCGAACAGCGCGGCCAGCTCGTCCAGCAGCTGCTGAATGCGCTCGGGTCCCGCCTCGAAGAGATCAAAGGCCCGGTACCGCACACTCGGGTGTTCCTGGGCGATCTCGCCGGGCTCGCGGATATCGGTCTTGCCCATCTCCAGGAAGATCCCGCCGGGGGCGACCAGCCGCAGCGAAGCGTCGACGAAGTCGCCGGCCAGCGAATCCAGCACCACGTCCATGCCGCGCCCGCCGGTGACCGCCCGGAACTTGTCCTCGAACTCCAGGCTGCGCGAGTCGGAGATGTGGTCGTCGTCAAAGCCCATGGCCCGCAACGCTTCCCATTTACCGCGGCTGGCGGTCGCGAAAACCTCCAGACCCAGATGCCGGGCCAGCTGAACGGCGGCCATTCCGACGCCGCCGGCGGCCGCGTGCACCAACACCCGCTGGCCGGGCTTGGCCGCGGCCAGATCGGTCAGCGCGTAGTAGGCGGTGGCGAAAACCACTGTGGTGGTCGCGGCGGCGGTGTGCGACCATCCGGCCGGCACCCTGGCCAGCAGTCGCTGATCGGTGACGGCAATGGTCCCGGTTCCATCGGGGAACAGGCCCATCACCCGGTCGCCGATCGCGAAACGGTCATCCGGCGAAGCAGTTTCGACCACGACGCCGGACGCCTCGATGCCCATGACCGCGTCCGGGTCGGGGTAGAGGCCGAGCGCGATCATCACGTCGCGGAAGTTGGCCGCAATGGCCGACAGCGCTACCCGAACCTGCCCGGGCCCCAGCGGCGCGTCGGCGTCGGGGATCCGCTCCAGTCGCAGGTTCTCGAATGTGCCGCGACTGCTCATGCCCAGCCGCCACGGGCCATCGCCCGGGGGCACCAAGAGACTTCCGACGGCGCGACTGCCGTGCACGCGGGCGATGTAAAGCTTTGCGCCACGCAACAACACCTGCGGCTCACCGGCGGCCAGAACCGCGGCCACCGCCTCGTCGTCGAGCGGTCCGTCGGTATCGACGAGCACGATCCGGCCAGGATGCTCGGTCTGCGCCGAACGCACCAGGCCCCACACCGCGGCGCCCGCCAGATCGGTGATGTCCTCCCCCGGCAACGTCATCGCGCCCCGGGTCGCCACCACCAGCGTCCCTGCCCCCTCGCGGGCCAGCCACGTCTGCAGCACCGGCAGCACCGCGCGGGTGGCCGCGTACACCCCGGCCAGGATGTCGTCGGCGACCGGCACCGACTCGAACACCACCGCCGAGCGCTGGCCTTCGGCGGCCTCCAATTCCGTTGCGCCCCAGGCGGACACCGAGATGGGTTGCACCGAGGACGACGGCTGCACGGACCAGACGACTTCGAAGAGCCGATCCGGGCCCGAGTTGGAGACCGCGGCCAGCAATTGCTGATCGGTCACGGGCCTGGCCACCATGGACGCCACCGAAAGCACCGGCAGTCCAAGGCCATCCGCGAGTTCGATCGAAACCGCGTGATCTCCCACCGGCACGATCCGCGCCCGCACCGCCGCCGCACCCGCGGCGTGCAGGGACACCTGCTGCCAGGAGAACGGCACCATCATCGAGCCTTCGGCAAGTTCGTCGCCCTCAGAGGCCAGGATCACCGCGTGCAATGCGGCGTCGAGCATCACCGGGTGGACCCCGAACCCGGCCACCGACACTCCGGCATCCGTGGGCAGTGTCACCTCGGCGAACACTTCGTCGCCGCGGCGCCACATCGAGGTCAAGCCGCGGAACGCGGGCCCGTATCCGTATCCGCGCTCGGCCAGCCGCTCATAGCCGTCGCCGATGTCGACCGCAACCGCACCGACCGGTGGCCACGCCGACAGGTCCGCGCTCGGCTCGGCCGAACCCACGCGCAGCATGCCCTCGGCGTGCAACGACCAGCCCGAGCCCGCCTCGGCGCGGGAGAAGACCGACACCGCACGGGTTCCCGCGTCATCGGGGCCGCCGACCACCACTTGGACCGCGACCGACCCGCCGGCCGGCAACACCAGGGGCGCCGCAAGATTCAGTTCGTCGACGACTCCGCAGCCCACTTCGTCGCCGGCGCGGATCGCCAGCTCGACGAATCCGGCTCCGGGGAACAGCACGACGCCACCGACGGCGTGATCGTTCAACCAGGTCTGCACGCTCGACGATAACCGGCCCGTCAGCACCACCCCGCCCGACGCCGGCAGCTCGACCACCGCGCCCAGCAACGGGTGTTCGCCGGCCGCCAGGCCCAGACCGGCCGCGTCGGCCGGGGCGCCGTCGCCGGCCAGCCAAAACCGCCGTCGCTCAAAGGTATAGGTGGGTAGCTCGACGAAATTGGCCTGGCCGATTGCGGCGCGCCAGTCCACGTCCATCCCGGCGACGTACCCCTGTGCGATCGCACTGGTCAGGGTTTCCGGCTCCGGACGGTCCTTGCGCAGCACGGACATCGTGAAGATCGGTGCATCGGGCAGCGATTCTTCGATCGATGCCGTCAGGCCGCTGCTGGGTCCGACCTCGACGAAACGGGTTGCGCCGGCTGTGTGTGCGACGCGCACACTGTCGGCGAATCGCACCGCCTCGCGCACGTGCCGCTTCCAGTAGGTCACCGTGGCGAAGTCGTCTCCGGCCAGTTGCCCGGTCACGTTCGACACGATCGGGATGGTGGGCTTGCCGATCGCGAGTCCGGCCGCGACGGTGCCGAATTCGTCGACCATCGGATCCATCAACGGAGAGTGGAAGGCGTGCGAGACGGCCAGTCGGTGCACGCGGCGGCCGTCGGCACGGAGCCGCTCGGCGATCGCGGTCACCTTGTCTTCGTCGCCCGAAATCACCACGGAACCCGGCCCGTTGACGGCCGCGATACCGACCTCGGGAACCAGCAGCGGGCGCACCTCGGATTCGGTGGCCTGCACAGCTATCATCGCCCCGCCGGCCGGCAGTGCCTGCATGAAGCGGCCCCGGGCGGCCACCAGTACGGCGGCGTTCTCCAGGGACAAGACACCGGCGACGTGCGCGGCCGCCAACTCGCCGATCGAGTGACCCAGCACGAAGTCGGGACGCACACCCCAGGATTCGAGCAGCCGGAACAGCGCGACTTCCACCGCGAACAACGCCGGTTGGGCGAATTCGGTGGTGTTCAACAGGCCTTCGTCCTGGCCCCAGATGACGTCGCGCAAGGGCCGCAGTAGGTGCCGGTCCAGTTCGGCCACCACGCTGTTGAACGCCTCGGCGAACACCGGGTACCCGGCGTGCAAACCCATTCCCATGCCCAGAGTCTGGGAGCCCTGCCCGGGGAAGACGAAGACGGTCTTGCCGCCTGGGGCCGCGCTGCCCTGGATGACCGAACCGACCTCACCGCCGGCCAGTTCGTCGAGGCCGGCGAGCAACTGGTCGCGACCGGCGCCGGCGACGACCGCCCGGTGCTCGAAGTTCGACCGGCCCGCCAGGGACCATGCCACATCGGCGGCTTCGAGTTCACCGTGGGAGCGCAGGTGTGCGGCCAGCCGAGACGCGTGTAAACCCAACGCCGACAAGGACTTTGCCGACACCACCCACGGGAGCACCGGCACGGCGGGCCGATCGACGACCTGGTCGACGCCCGCGGGAGCAGCCTCGATGATGACGTGCGCGTTGGTGCCGCTGATGCCGAACGATGACACGCCCGCGCGGCGTGGGTGATCCGCCGGCCACTGCCGCGCCTCGGTCAGCAACGACACCGCGCCCGCCGACCAATCCACGTGCGGGCTGGGCTGATCCACGTGCAAGGTCGCCGGCAGCAGCTCGTGACGCATCGCGAGCACCATCTTGATCACACCGGCCACGCCC
This sequence comes from Mycobacterium sp. Aquia_213, assembly GCF_026625985.1. Lineage (NCBI taxonomy): Bacteria > Bacillati > Actinomycetota > Actinomycetes > Mycobacteriales > Mycobacteriaceae > Mycobacterium > Mycobacterium sp. Aquia_213. Next base: position 2,496,663 of record NZ_CP113116.1, on the reverse strand, counting down.
GCGGCGGCCTGGGTGTGACCCATGTTCGACTTGATCGATCCCAGCAGCAGCGGCTCGGCGCGGTGTTGCCCGTAGGTCGCCAACAATGCCTGGGCCTCAATGGGATCGCCCAAGTTGGTTCCCGTGCCATGGCCTTCCACCACGTCGACCTCGGCCGCGGACAACCCGGCGCTGGCCAATGCCGCGCGGACCACTCGCTGCTGCGACGGTCCGTTGGGAGCGGTCAACCCGTTGGAGGCACCGTCCTGATTGATCGCCGAACCGCGGACGATCGCCAGCACCGGATGGCCCAGCCGACGCGCATCCGACAGTCGCTCGACGACGAGCATGCCGCCGCCTTCGGAGAATCCGGTGCCGTCGGCGGCTCCCGCGTACGCCTTGCACCGGCCATCCACCGACAAGCCGCGCATCCGGCTGAACTCCACGAAGATGTCGGGCGTGGCGTTGACGGTGACGCCGCCGGCGAGGGCGAGATCGCACTCGCCCGAACGCAGCGACTGCGCAGCCATATGCAGCGCGACCAAGGACGACGAGCACGCGGTGTCCACCGACACCGCGGGGCCCTCCAGCCCCAGCACATACGACACCCGGCCCGACGCCACGCTCGAGGACTGACCGGTCAGCCGGAAACCCTCTGCGGTGGGTGCGGCGCCGATGCCGTACCCCTGGGTGTACACCCCGGCGAACATGCCGGTGGCACTTCCGCGCAACGCGCCGGGTTCAATCCCGGCCCGCTCCAAGGCTTCCCAGGACAGTTCGAGGAACATTCGCTGCTGCGGATCCATCGCAAGCGCCTCGCTGGGCGCGATGCCGAAGAAGGCGGGATCGAAGTCCGCGACGCCGTCCACGAACCCGCCGGTGCGGGTGTAGCAGGTGCCCGGAACATCCGGGTCCGGGTTGTACACGCCGGACAGGTCCCAGCCGCGGTCGCTCGGGAATTCGGTGAGCACGTCCCGGCCCTCGGTCAGCATCTCCCACAAGTCCTCGGGAGACGTCACCCCGCCCGGATAGCGGCACGACATGCCGACGATCACGATCGGGTCATCGCCGGTGACCGCGGCAACCGGCGCATGCGTGATTTCCTGCGGAACCCCGGCGAGCTCCTTACGGATGTAGCCGGCCAGTCCGTTCGGCGTCGGGTAATCGAAGATCAGCGTGGGAGAAAGCGCCAGTCCGGTAGCGGTTTTCAGCCGGTTGCGCATTTCGACCGCGGTCAGCGAGTCGAAGCCGAGGTCCTGGAACGCCTTGTCCGGGTCGATCGCCTCGACGGCCGTGTTGCCCAACACCGTCGCGATATGCGAACGGACCAGATCCAGCAGCACGGCGTGCTGTTCGGGCTCGGCAAGCCCGTGCAGACGATGCGCCAGAGCCGATTTCGATTTCGCGGCGGCCAGTGAGTCGTCGACCTGACGCCGGGCCGGCGCATTGAGCAGGTCAGCGAACATCGGCGGCACCGCGGTGGCATGCGCGCGCAGCGCAGCCAGGTCGATGCGAGCGGGCGCGATGAACGGTTCGTCGACAATCAAAGCGGTGTCGAACAATTCCATCGCCTCGTCCGACGACAACGCCAAGATTCCATCGCGGCTCAGTCGGGCGAGGTCGGCGGCGTCGAGGCCGCCGGTCATCGCACTGGCTTGGTCCCACAGGCCCCACCCCAGCGAGATCGCCGGCAGCCGTAGGGCCCGCCGATGTGCGGCCAACCCGTCGAGGAACGTGTTGCCCGCCGCGTAGTTGGCTTGACCCGACGAACCCACCAGGCCGGCCATCGACGAAAACATCACGAACGCAGACACATCCAGATCGCGGGTGAGCTCGTGCAGGTTCCAGGCCGCGTCCACCTTGGCCCGCAACACCGGATCCACCCGCTCGGGCGTCAGCGAGGTGACCACGGCGTCGTCGAGCACACCCGCGGCGTGAATCACTCCCGAGAGCGGGTGCTGCGCCGGAATCTCGGCGAGCACCGCGGCCAAGGCGGGCCGGTCGGCCGCATCGCATGCCGCCACCTGCACCCGGGCCCCGGCCGCCTCCAATTCGGCGACCAGTTCGGCAGATCCGGCCGCTTCCGGGCCGCGGCGACTCAACAGCACCAGGTGCCGCACGCCGTGGTGCGTCACCAGGTGGCGCGCCAGCGTCGAACCCGCCATCCCGGTCCCGCCGGTGACCAACACGGTCCCCGCCGCCCAAGCGGCGGGCAGAGTCATCACGACCTTGCCGACGTGGCGGGCCTGACTCAGGTACCGCAACGCCGTACGGGCGCGTCGCACATCGAAAGTCGTCACCGGCAGCGGCCGCAGCGCACCGGTCTCGAACAGTTCGGCGAGCTCGAGCATCCACTGGTGCATGCGGGGACGGCCCGGTTCGAACAGGTCGAAGGCGCGGTAGCGGACGCCCGGGTATTCCCGGGCGACGACGCCGGGGTCGCGGATGTCGGTCTTACCCATCTCCAAGAACACGCCGCCCGGGGCGACCAGGCGCAACGAGGCATCGACGAATTCACCGGCCAGCGAGTCCAACACCACGTCCATGCCGCGCCCGCCGGTGACCGCGCGGAACTTCTCTTCGAATTCCAGGGTGCGCGAGTCACCGATGTGGTCGTCGTCAAAGCCCATGGCCCGCAACGTGTCCCACTTGCCACGGCTGGCGGTCCCGAACACTTCGAGGCCCAAGTGCCGGGCCAGCTGCACGGCAGCCATACCCACGCCACCGGCGGCGGCATGCACCAACACCCGCTGACCCGGCTTGACGTCGGCCAGATGGATGAACGCCATGTACGCGGTGGTGAAAACCGCCGAGATGGCGGCGGCTTCGGGGTAGGACCAGTCGGCGGGCTTCGGAAGCAGCAGCCGTACATCGCCGGGCACCACCGTGCCGCTGCCGTCGGGGAAGAATCCGTAGACCGAATCGCCGACCGCGAATTCGGTGACGCCAGGCCCGACTTCGACCACCACGCCCGCGCCCTCACCGCCGAGCAGCGCATCGTGGGTGAACATGCCCAGCGTGATCATGACGTCTCGGAAATTGGTGGCGATGGCGCGCAGCGCGACCCGAACCTGGCCCGGCTCCAGCGGGGCTCCAGCGTTGGGAACCGGCTCCAGGCGCAGGTTTTCGAAGGTGCCCGCGCTACTGATGCCCAGCCGCCAGGGTCCGTCGGCGGGCGGCACCAAGATGCCGTCGACCGCGCGGCTGCCGGTTACCCGTGCGCCGTAAAGCGTCGCGCCGCGCAGCAATACCTGAGGCTCACCGGCCGCGAGGACGGCGGCCGTCGTGTCGTCGTCTAGGGGCGCATCGGAATCCACCAGCACGATCCGGCCGGGATGCTCGGTCTGCGCCGAACGCACCAGTCCCCATACCGCGGCGCCCGCCAAATCGGTGACGTTCTCCCCCGGCAGCCCCATCGCGCCGCGGGTGGCCACGACCAGGACACCCGAGTCGTGTTCGGTCAACCACGACTGCACCGCCGCCAGCACCTGGTGGGTGCGCTGGTAGGTAGCCGACACCGGATCATCTTCGCCTGCAACGGATTCAAGCAGCTGGTGGGGCAAAACCGGACTGCTAGCGGCGGTCGCCGACACAGGTGACCACACCACCTCGAACAGCCGGTCGGGGCCCGAGCTGGAGAGCGCGGCGCGCAGTTGCTGCTCGTTGACCGGGCGGGCCACCATGGTGCCCACCGAGAGCACCGGCAACCCCAGCCCGTCGGCTAGCTCGATCGACACCGCAGCAGGACCCGCCGGTGCGATGCGCGCACGCACCGCGGACGCGCCCGCGGCATGCAACGAAATACGCTGCCAGGCGAAGGGCAACACCACGTCGGTGGCCTGGTTGTCAGCCGCCTGCGCCATGACCATGGAATGCATTGCCGCATCGAGCAATGCCGGGTGCACCCCGAACCCGCTGACCCCACCGGCCGCGTCCGGCAGCCGCACCTCGGCGAACACCTCATCGCCGCGGACCCAGGTGGCGGTCAATCCCCGGAACGCCGGGCCGTAGCCGTACCCGCGGGCGGCCAGCTGCTCATAGCCGTCGGCCGCGTTCACCGCGACCGCACCCGCCGGTGGCCATACCGACAGATCGGCACTCGGCTCGACGGCAGCGGAGCTCAATGCCCCCTCGGCGTGGCACACCCACCCGGAGTCGGCGTCCACGCGCGAGAAAATCGCCACACTGCGCTGACCCGATTCTTCTGCCGCGCCCACCACGACTTGCACTGCTACCGAGCCGAATCCGGAATCGGCGACCGGCAGCATCAGCGGCGCCTGCAGCGTCAGCTCGTCGACCGTCGAACAGCCGACTTCGTCGCCGGCGCGGATGGCCAACTCCACAAACCCCGCACCCGGGAACACCACCGTGCCGGACACGGCGTGATCGGCCAGCCAACCCTGCGAGCTGGGCGACAAGCGGCCCGTCAGCACCACCCCGCCCGAGGCAGGCAGCTCGACGACCGCGCTGAGCAGCGCATGCTCACTGGTTCCCAGTCCCAAGCTTGCGACGTCCGCCCCGATGCCCTCGCCGGACAGCCAAAACCTGCGTCGGTCAAAGGCATACGTCGGGAGCTCGACAAAGCCCGCGCCGCCCAATACCCCGCGCCAATTCACGGTCACACCCGCCGTGAAGGCTGCGGCCGCCGACGTCAGGAACCGCTGGAGCCCACCGTCGTCGCGGCCCAGGGTGGGAATGACGATGGCCTCGGTGTCGCCGGCGGCGCTGCTGTCGTTGAAGGTGTCTTCGATGCCGGCGATCAACGCGGGATGCGGGCTGGATTCGATGAAGGTCCGGTACCCGTGCTCGCAGGCGGTACGCACCGCCTGGTCGAACTGCACCGTCTGCCGGATGTTGCGATACCAGTAAGCGGCATCCAAACCGGCTGTATCCAAACGACTTCCGGAGACGGTGGAAAAGAAGGCGACCCGCGCAGAACGCGGCTCGATGCCGGCCAGCACTGTGGTCAGCTCGTCACGAATCGCCTCGACCTCAACCGAATGCGAGGCATAGTCCACATCGATGCGGCGGGTCCGCAGATCCAGGTCCGCGCAGAAACCGATGAGTTCGTCCAGTGCGGCGACCTCACCCGACACCACGACCGCGGACGGGCCATTGACGGCGGCGATGCTGATCCGATTGCCGTAGGGCGCCAGCAATTCCCGCGCTCGCTCGGTGCTGCACGCGATGGAAACCATGCCGCCGGAGTGGGCCAGCGAGCGCAGCAGTTTGCTGCGCAGCGTCACCACTTGCGCGGCATCTCGCAACGACAGCGCACCGGCGACGTACGCCGCGGCGATCTCGCCCTGCGAGTGGCCGATCACCGCATCCGGATTGACTCCCACCGACTTCCACAGCTCGGCCAGCGACACCATCACCGCGAAGAGCACCGGCTGCACGACGTCGACGCGGTCCATGCCCGGAGCGTCGGGCCCGCCACGCAGGACGTCGATCAACGACCAGTCGACGAATTCGGAGAATACCTGCGCGCATGCGCCGATGTGCTGAGCGAATACCGGTGCGGTATCGAGCAATTCGATACCCATGCCCACCCATTGGGAGCCTTGGCCGGGAAAGACGAAGACGTGCTTGCCCGCGGGCTGTGCGGCGCCGCGGATGATCGTGCCTGCCGGGTCGTCGCCGGCCAACTGCTGGAGTCCGGCCAACAGCTGGTCGCGGTCACCGCTGACGACCACGGCCCGGTGCTCGAAGGTCGCCCGGCCCGCCAACGACCACGCCACGTCGGCGACGTCGAGATCGTCATCGGCTGCTACGTGCGCAGCCAACCGAGCCGCCTGAGATGACAAGGCCCGCAATGACTTTGCCGACAGCACCCACGGCACTACGACGGGCGTCGGGACAGGCTCCCGCGGCTCTTGTGCCGGGGCCGATTCGACGATCACGTGGGCATTGGTGCCGCTGATCCCGAACGACGAGATCCCCGCGCGGCGTGCATGTTCGGCCACCGGCCAGGGCCGCGCCTCGCTCAACAACGACACCGCGCCCGCCGACCAATCCACATGCGGGCTGGGCTGATCCACGTGCAAAGTCGCGGGCAGCATTTCGTGGTGCATCGCCTGCACCATCTTGATCACACCGGCCACCCCGGCGGCGGCCTGGGTGTGACCCATGTTCGACTTGATCGAGCCCAGCCACAGCGGCTCACTGCGATCCTGGCCGTAGGTCGCCAACAACGCTTGCGCCTCAATGGGATCGCCCAAGGTGGTGCCCGTGCCGTGGCCCTCGACGACATCGACCTCGGCGGCCGACAACCCGGCATTGGCCAACGCCGCGCGCACCACCCGCTGCTGCGACGGACCGTTGGGCGCGGTCAGCCCGTTGGAAGCACCGTCCTGATTGACCGCCGAGCCGCGCACCACCGCCAGCACCGGATGGCCCAGCCGACGCGCATCCGACAACCGCTCCACGACCAGCATGGCGCCGCCCTCGGACCAGCCGACTCCGTCGGCCGCCCCGGCGTAGGCCTTGCACCGGCCGTCGGGCGCCAGCCCGCGGTGGCGGCTGAACTCGATGAAGACGGTCGGCGTCGCGTTGACGGTGGCGCCACCGGCCAGGGCGAGGTCGCATTCGCCGGACCGCAGCGACTGGACCGCCATGTGTAGCGCCACCAAGGACGACGAGCACGCGGTGTCCACCGATACCGCCGGGCCCTCCAAGCCCAGCACGTACGACACCCGCCCGGAGGCGACGCTGGAGGTCATGCCGGTCAGCCGGTAGCCCTCGATCTCCTCGGCGAGCATGCCGTAGCCCTGGACGATAAGTCCCGCGAACACTCCGGTGGCGCTGCCGCGCAGCCCGCTGGGATCGATTCCACCGCGCTCCAGTGCCTCCCACGACAGCTCCAGCAGCATCCGATGCTGGGGATCCATCGCGAGCGCCTCGGTGGGTGCGATGCCGAAGAACGCGGGGTCGAAGTCCGCGACGTCGTCGACGAAGCCGCCGGTGCGGGCGTAGGTCTTGTGACGCGCGTCGGGATCGGGGTCAAACAGGCCGGCCAACTCCCAGCCCCGATCGGCCGGAAAGTCCGAGATCACGTCGCGACCGTCGGCCACCATTTGCCACAGGCTCTCGGGCGTATCCACCCCGCCCGGGAAGCGGCAGGACATGCCGACGATCGCGATCGGCTCGCTGGAGCGCTCCAGCAGCGCACGGTTGGTGCGCTTCAGGCGTTCAACCTGGACCAGCGCTTTCCGCAGCGCCTCGGTCGCATGCTGGAGTTGATCCACCTCAGTACCCCTTGCCTACCATTTGGCCGTTCCCAAACATGGGATTGCCAACCACCGGATGCCGAGTCACGGCAGTTGCTGCGCGGCGCGACGTCGCGCTGCATTCCGACCCAAGAATGTCGCTGGTGAGTATGGCCAACTCCGACGGGATTTCAAAACGTCCGATACTCCCGGTCGCTAAAGGAGGATCGGATTCGACGTGCGGAACGCCGTGTCCAAGGGGAATTGTGCGCTGCCGGTTGGGCTGCGGTCCCGCTGACCGCGCCATACGCCTGGCACCCAGTCCATGGCGCGACTGTACCCGGCTAACCATCAGTCGTGGTCAGCGCGGTCAGACGACTGCTCGACGCCAGCCGTCGGCGGCCTGGGCCGCACGAATCAGCACCTTGCACAGCTCGCGCAGTTCGGTCGCCGCGGCGCCCTCGTCCAACGCTGTGGCGACATCCTCCGCGGCGCATCGGACCTGGTAGACGCGATCTGACAGGTCGGATGCGTCGTCCGCCGACAGCACCACGGCATCGACGGGAAGGGCCATCACCTCACCCCGGTTGATCGAAGCCCGCTGCTCGTAGGCCCGCTGCCGGCAAGACTGGCGACAGTATTGACGGCGGCGACCCATCCCGACTTCCGTCACGTCTCGACCGCACCAGCGGCATGGTTGTGGGTGGGAACGGCGGCTCACGCATGCCGACTTTAGTCGGCCGCACTCCGTGATCCCGGTATCATTGACGGTCGAGTCGCGTACGCCGCGTGTCGGCTCGGGAACTACGCAGAACGTCCTAACGTTTGCTATGCGAATAGAATCGCGGCACCGGAGCTATTAGAGCTCAGAGGAATTAAAAGGAGTAGCAGCCATGGCTGATCGTGTACTGAGGGGCAGTCGCCTCGGAGCCGTGAGCTACGAGACGGACCGCAACCACGACCTGGCTCCGCGTCAGCTCGCGAAGTACCGCACCGAGAACGGCGAGGAATTCGAGGTTCCGTTCGCCGACGACGCCGACATTCCCGGCACCTGGCTGTGCCGCAACGGCATGGAAGGCACCCTGATCGAGGGTGATCTGCCCGAGCCGAAGAAGGTCAAGCCGCCGCGCACGCACTGGGACATGCTGCTGGAGCGCCGCACCGTCGAAGAACTCGAAGAGCTGCTCAAGGAGCGCCTCGATCTGATCCGGTCGAAGCGACGCGGCTGACCGGGGCGTCGCACCCGATCGACTAGCTGCGGTCTTCAGCGCGGGCGGCGCGAGCGCCGTTCCTGCGACTCTCAATGCCCCATTTCGCGACCTTCACCAGCGCTTCGCGAATGTTGGATCCGCTCATTTTGGAGACGCCGAGTTCGCGTTCGGTGAAGGTGATCGGCACCTCCACGACGATGAATCCGTTGTCCAGGCTGCGCCGGGTCAGATCGATCTGGAAGCAGTAGCCCTTGGAGTCCACACCGTCGAGATCGATCGCCTCGAGCACCTCGCGGCGGTAGGCCCGGTAGCCGGCGGTGATGTCATGGATGTCGATGTCGAGCGCCAGCCGCGCGTAGGTGTTGGCGGTCCAGGACAGGGCCCAGCGCCGCTTCGGCCAATTTCGCACCGCTCCCCCGTCGACATAGCGCGAACCGATGGCCAGGTCGGCTCCGGAGTCGACGGCATCCAGCAGCCGGCGCAGCTGCTCGGGCGCGTGGCTGCCGTCGGCGTCCATCTCGACGAGCACCGCGTACTCCCGACTCAAACCCCAGCCGAAACCCGCGAGGTAGGCGGCGCCTAGGCCATCCTTGGCCGTGCGGTGCATGACGTGGGTGCGGCCGCCGTCGGCCGCGGCCAGCTCGTCGGCGAGCTCGCCGGTCCCGTCGGGGCTGCCGTCGTCGACGATCAGCACGTGCACATCGGGGCAGGCATCCGTCAGCCGCCGATGGATCAGCGGTAGGTTCTCCCGCTCGTTGAAGGTCGGGATGATAACCAGGACACGCTGGCTGGGACGATTGCCCGGGACCCGGGTCGCCTGCTCGCCGGTGGTCATTTATCTCCTCTGTGTCGCCCGAGATAACGCGGTGGTCGGCCGCCCTTCTGGTGGAGCGGAGTGTAGTCGCCGTCTGTGTCCGGCGGGGCGTCGTGCGCGGTCGTCGGGGCTTCCTCGTCGGACCGGGGTTCGTCCGGGGCTGCCCCGTCGTCTGCCGATTCAGCCGGAGGCCTGGACCTGAGGCGAATCGAACGCGGGAAGCTCCTATTGTGCCGTATTCCGGCCAGAATGACCGCTCCGGCCGCCGCAACTAGGACCCACTGCACAATCGGGGCCCATTGTGTTGCCGGCGTCAGCTTCGTCTTGAGGCGCACCTGGATGTCCAGGTAAGCGGGCTGGAAGAAGTCGGTGCGGACCAGCTCGGCGCCGTCGGGCGCGATCACCGCACTGATCCCGGTGGTGCCGGCCACCACGACGTAGCGGTCGTGCTCGACGGCCCGGACCTTGGCGAATGCCAGCTGTTGCTCACTCATGCGCTTGTTGAAGGTGGCGTTGTTGGCGGGCACCGCCAGCAGCTGGGCGCCGTTGAGCACCGCCTTGCGCGGCACCCGGTCGAAAATCACCTCCCAGCAGGTGGCCACGCCGACGGGCACGCCGGCGATCTGCACCACATCGCTGCCTTTTCCGGGGATGAAATTGCCGGCCAGGCCGGCCTGGCTCGACAGATGCTCGAAAAGCCACCGCATCGGCAGGTATTCGCCGAACGGCTGCACGATCTCTTTGTCGTGGCGGTCAGCGGGGCCGGTCACCGGATTCCAGACGATGGCGGTGTTGGTGTACTGGACGGGTCCGGGTCCTTCGTCGTGGCCCGGCACCGCGAGCACCGAACCGATCAGGATCGGCGCGTTGATCGAATGGGCTGCGGCCGCGATCCGTTGGGCGGCGTCGGGGTTGACGAAGGGATCGATGTCGGAGGAATCCTCGGGCCAGATGACGAACTGCGGTTGCGGGGCGGCCCCGGCCCGGACGTCCTCGGCCAGCCGCAGCGTCTCGTCGACGTGGTTGTCCAGTACGGCTCGACGTTGCTCGTTGAAGCCGAGGCCGAGCCGCGGCACGTTGCCCTGCACGGCCGCTACGGTGACCGTCGGCTCGCCACCCGATCCGGCACCGGAGTGCCGCACCTGCGGCCAGACGATGACCGCGGCGAACAACACCAGACAGAAGCAAACACCGGGAAGCACCACGGCGGGCGGCGGTGGTGCGGCATCCGCGGCTTGCTCGCCTTCCTCGCCCGCGGCCTCGGCCGAGGCGCCACCACGTGCCCGGCCGGTTCGCCACCAGTTGGCGATTTCCAACGCGATCGCGGTCACGCTGAAGCCCAGCAGGACGACGCCCATGGACAGCAACGCCACCCCGCCGAGCTGGACCAACGGCAGTAGCGGGCCGTCGGCCTGGCCATAGGCCACCGAGCCCCACGGAAAGCCGCCGAACGGGAAGATCGACTTCAGCCACTCCTGGGCCGTCCACAGCAATGCGAACCAAAGTGGCCAGCCGGGCAGTCGACGCACCACGACCGCGAACAAGCCGAAGAGGCCGGGGAACAGCGCACACATCGTGGCCAACGCCAGCCACGGCACGGCGCCCACCAGCAAGCTGATCCACGGCAGCAGGGGCACATAGAACGCGAGCCCGAACAGAAATCCGTAGCCGAATCCACCCACGAGCGTGGTGGCGGGGTGTTTGAGCACCCACGCCAGCAGCGCGGCAGCAACGACGGCGGCCCACCACCAGTTCACCGACGGGAAGCTGGCGCAGAGCAGCGCTCCGCCCCCGACGGTGGCCACCAGCCGCGTGAGCCGGGGTAGCAGCGCGGCCCCGATGCCGGGGAGTCGCGCGATCGCCCCCTTGCCCAGCCGTGTTATTCCATGGCCCGTTGCGGCGGCCATTCGACCCGCCAGGCCCGGACCATCCGGCTCGACCTCGCGTGGGTCGTCCCAACCGGGCCTTTCGTCAGCCATGGATGACAGCACCCCGGTGGACGGTTTGCCGGCATCGCGGCAGGTCATCGGCCGGGTCTAGCCGGGGCAACGCGGGAACGCGCGACCGCGGGTCGGTGGACCACCGCTGGACGCTGTCGTCCGGGGCGTGGACGTCGAGTTCGCCGGCGTCCCACACGGCGTAGGAGGCGGGAGCACCGGGCACCAGGGCGCCCATGTTCTCGTCCCGGACACCGCACGCGCGCCAACCGCCGCGCGTGGCGCCGGCGAACGCTGCCCGGGCCGAGACGCCACTGCCCGCGGTGTGGTGATGGACCGCCGCGCGCACGCTTCCCCAGGGGTCGAGTCCCGTCACGGGGGCGTCGGAACCTAGCGCGAGTGGCACGCCTTGGGATGCTAACAGCGCAAGTGGATTGAGCCCGCTGCCTCGTTCCGGGCCGAGACGATCCGCATACATGCCGTCGCGACCTCCCCAGAGCGCATCAAAATTGGGCTGCACGCTGGCAATAACGCCCCACGCGCCCAGTTTGGCGGCTTGGTGGGCGGTCACCATCTCGAGGTGCTCCAGCCGGTGCCCGCAGCGGGCGACGGCAACCACGCCGAGGTCGGCCACGACTCGTTCAAAGGCGTCGACCGCCGCCGAGACCGCGGCGTCGCCGATGACGTGGAAACCGGCCGTCACCTGCGCCTCGGTGCATGCCCGGACATGCGCTTCGATGACGTCGGCGTCGAGGTAACAGGTGCCGACCCGCTCCGGGGCGTCGGTGTAGGGCTGGTGCAGCCAGGCGGTGTGCGACCCCAGGGCCCCGTCGACGAACAGGTCACCGGCCAGCCCGCGGGCACCGGTCTGCTCCATCAGCGCGCGGACCTGCCCGGCGGTGGTCACCGCTTCACCCCAATAGCCGATCACTTCGACACCGTGATCGAAGGCGCGCAGTTGCAGCCAGTCGTCCAGGCCACCGATCTCGGGTCCCGCGCATTCGTGTACGGCGACGATGCCGGACGCCGCCGCGGCGCCCAGCGCGGCGGACCTGGCATCTTCCACCTGCGCGGCCGTCAGCAGGCCACGGGCGACGCGGCGGACCAGGTGGTGCGCGGCGCCGGCCAGCGGCCCGTCAGCGGCGAAACCGCGCGCTGCCGCGAGGTCCGGCACCAGCCTGCGGAGCCCCGTCGAGGCCAGCGCGGAATGGACGTCGACACGCGCCAGGTAGGCCGGTCGGTCGCCGAGCACCGCGTCCAGATCGGCGGTGGACGGCGGGCTGTTGTCGGGCCACGACGACTCGTCCCAGCCATGTCCCCATATCGCCTCGCCGGGGTGCGCGGCGGCATACTCGGCGACCAGCTGCACGCACCGCGCGCGCGAGGTGGCCCCCCGCAAGTCCAGCCCGCTCAGCGTGAGGCCGGTCGCGGTCACATGAATATGGCTGTCCACGAATGCCGGAGCCACGAAGCCGCCCTCGAGGTCCACCACCTCGGCGTCGGGAAACTGCCTGCGACCGACGTCATCGCTGCCCAGCCACGCAACGACGTCGCCGCGCACCGCCATCGCGGTCGCATCGGGATGGGTAGGGCTGTGCACCCGCCCGTTCAGCAGCAGGGTGGTCGGAAGCGCGGTCACATCGCAAAAATACGGGCAGCAGCGCCCGAGGCAATCAGTTCGGGCCGGCGGCGTATCGGGGGCCGCCCCAGTGTTCGTCGGCGGGCCGGTCCTTCGGCAACGCGGTCGACTCGAAGTCGTGTACGTCGATGACCTCGCCGTCGATGTAGTCGCGGCCGTCGCCCGCGGAGTCGGGACGGAAACCGGTGAAGGTCTCGGTGAAGGTCGACGCGTAGCTGACCAGCGGTGCGCGTCGCTGCAGACCCCGCAGCGCTAGCCCGGTCAATCCGGGCCCGGCGACCGCACGCACCGGCGGAAGCAGCAGCAACGTCCCCAAAACCGTGGTGACCAATCCGGGAACGAGGACCAGCGCCGTCGCCACGGTCACCAGCGCGCCGTCGCCCAGGGTGGTGCGTGGTTCCTTTAGACCGGAGCGCATCTGCCCGATGTCGCGAATCAGCTGCGACCCCGCGATCGGGGCCAGCAGCCCCCAGCCGAGAACGAACGTGACCAGCAGACTCAGCAGGGTCCAGCCCCACCCGACGGCCCAGACCAGCGCGAAGATCGCCGCCAGCTCAACGACGGCATAGAGGAGTAACAACCGGCTCACCATGTGATCCCAACGTCCGCGGGTCGCACTCGAGTTCCCCTAGTGATCGGTGACGCGGCTGCAGTTAGATGACGATATGACCACGATTGAGATCGATACCCCTGACGGACCGATCGATGCGCTGCTGAGCATTCCACCCGGAAATGGCCCCTGGCCGGGGGTGGTGGTGATCCATGACGCCTTCGGCTATGGCCGGGACAAGGAGTCGACCAACGACCGAATCGCCCAGGCGGGCTTTGTGACGGTGACTCCGAATATGTACGCACGGGGCGGGCGCGTCCGCTGCATCACCCGGGTCATGCGTGAACTGATGACACAGCGTGGCCGCGCGCTTGACGACATTCTTGCTGCCCGCGACTACTTGCAAGCCCGGCCGGACTGCTCCGGACAGGTGGGAATCGCCGGCTTCTGTATGGGCGGTCAATTTGCACTCGTCATGTCGCCCAGGGGTTTTGGTGCTTCGGCGCCGTTCTACGGCGCTCCCCTGCCGCGTCACCTGAACGACACGCTGGAGGGGGCGTGCCCGATCGTGGCAAGCTTCGGCGCGCGTGACCCGTTGGGCAAGGGCGCGCCCGAGAAGTTGCGCGAAGTGATTGCCGCCAAACACATCACCAACGACGTCAAGGTCTATCCCGGCGTCGGGCACAGCTTCGCGAATACCCTTCCCGCCCAACCACTGTTGAGGATCGCGGGCTTCGGCTACGACGACGACGCGACCGAAGACGCGTGGAGCCGGGTGTTCTCGTTCTTCGGTGAGCACCTGCGGTAGCGCTACGTTTTCAACTTGTCCGACACGACACCAGCGAAGGTATGCGTGTCACCGGGCCAGCGCGCCGAGATGTAGTTGCCGTCGTCGACGACGAATGCGGGTCGCGAGTCGGTCGCGGTGTCCCGCGCCATCCCGGAGGACTTCCGCCGCCAGTGCGGCGTGCCACGCTCGACGTCGCGGAAATCCGTCGGATCTTCAAGCGCGCGAGTGACTTCCGACTGCACGGACATGTAGCCACCGGGTTGACCGGGCTGCTCGGGGTAGGTCCGGTAGTAGTCCGGATCCCAGAATCGGGTGATCCGGGTCAGCCGCCAGGCCAGCCCCTCCATCGCCCAGGTGAGCGCGGTGGTCTTGCGTCCGTAGAGCACCGAGCGACCCGTGCCGGGATCGACACTGCGCGCGGCCAGCAGCACACCGTGACAAATCGCGGCCACGATCAGTTCTCGGCCGAAGGCTTCGATCACCAGGCGCTGCAGGATGCCGCTGTCGACGTAGCTGCGCATTCCACGGGCGCGGTGACCGCCCGGTAGCAGCACCGCATCGACGCCGTCCAGCGTGGCATTTCTCCAGCGGCCGGGATGGCGGTACTCCGGCGATCGCACCATGGCGGCGTACGCGTCGCGGCCGTTCGTGTCGGCGCGCAGCACCAGCCCGACGAGCGGTAAGGAACCCAAAACCGGTAGCGCGGACCAGATATCCAAACCCCGACCGGTGACCATGATGTCGTCGGCCACCGCGGCCGTGCCGCTTTCGGTCGCAAAGATCACCCGGTGACCGTTGTCGGTCAAGACCCGCCAGCTGACGGCGACCTCGGTCGGGTCGAAGTCGCGGTCCGGGATCGGGATCAGCACCGTACCCATGGAGGGCTTTAGCCTTGGGCCACTCGGAGTTCGAGGCCGATGTTGTTTTCCATGCCGCCGCGCAGCTTGCTGAAGAAGTTGAAGACCCTGCCAACGATGCCGTAACGCTTGCCGATCGCGTCGTAGACGGTGCCCGTGTTCGACTTGTCGAGCAGGGCCGCGGTGCCTTCGACCGCCTCGCTCGTCGGGCGACCGCGCATCGTGCAGGTCGCCATCGTCACGCGGGGCGTATTGCGAATCCGCTTGACCTTCCACGAGGTTTCCTGGGTGATCACCAGCAGCCGGTCGCCGTCTACGGCGGTCCAGATCGGGGTCGGCTTGGGTCGCCCGTCCTTGGTGAAGGTGGTCAGCAGGATGTATTGCGCCTTGGCGAGGTCGGCGAAGGTGGGCGTCACGGTCTCAACCTACTCGGGAACGTTGACATTCTCAGCAGTCGGCTGCGCGACGCGGCACAGCTCGTCCAATCGGACCCGGCGAACCGTAATCGCGTCGATCTCGCCGCCGCAACGGCCAACGAACTGGTCGACGAGCTAGGTCAGCCTTCGAGGTCGCCCTCGGATTCCAGTAGCGCCTGGCGCAGACCGTCAAGGGTTTCCGGTTGCGGCTCGGCCCACATGCCGCGCCCGGCCGCCTCCAGCAGGCGTTCGGCCATGCCGTGCAATGCCCAAGGGTTGGATTCCGTCATGAACTTGCGGTTCTCCGGATCCAGCACGTAGCGCTCGGTGAGCTGTTCATACATCCAGTCGGCCATCACGCCTGCGGTGGCGTCGTAGCCGAAGAGGTAGTCGACGGTGGCCGCCATCTCGAACGCGCCCTTGTAGCCGTGCCGGCGCATCGCGGCCATCCAGCGGGGATTGACCACCCGGGCCCGAAACACCCGCGCGGTCTCCTCGGACAGGGTGCGGGTGCGGATCGCGTCGGGCCGGGTGTTGTCGCCGATATAGGCGGCCGGCGCCTTACCGGTCAGCGCTCGCACCGTCGCGACCATGCCACCGTGGTATTGGAAGTAGTCGTCGGAGTCGGCGATGTCATGCTCGCGGGTGTCAGTGTTCTTGGCGGCCACCGCAATTCGCCGGTACTGGCGGTTCATATCGTCGACCGCCTCGCGGCCGTCGAGGTCGCGTCCGTAAGCGAACCCACCCCAGGCGGTGTACACCTGCGCGAGGTCGGCGTCGTCGCGCCAGTTCCGGCTGTCGATCAGCTGCAGCAGCCCGGCGCCGTAGGTTCCCGGTTTCGACCCGAAAATCCTTGTAGTGGACCGCCTTTGGTCGCCATGCTGGGCCAGGTCGGCCTGCGCGTGCGCGCGGACGAAGTTGCCGTCGGCGGGCTCGTCGAGTTCGGCGACCAGGCGCACCGCATCGTCGAGCATCGTGACGACATGTGGGAACGCGTCGCGGAAGAATCCCGAGATCCGCACGGTCACGTCGATGCGCGGGCGCCCCAGCTCGGCCAGCGGGATCGGCGTCAAGCCGACCACGCGGCGCGACGCGTCGTCCCACACGGGCCGAACACCCAGCAGCGCAAGGACTTCGGCGATGTCGTCGCCGGCGGTGCGCATCGCCGAGGTGCCCCACACCGACAGCCCGACCGATTGCGGCCACTCCCCATGGTCGCCGTGATATCGAGCCAGCAGTGAATCGGCAAGCGCGACACCGGCTTCCCAGGCCAGCCGGGACGGTATCGCCTTGGGATCGACGGAGTAGAAGTTGCGGCCGGTGGGCAGCACGTTGACCAGGCCGCGCAGCGGCGACCCGGACGGGCCGGCCGGAATGAATCGGCCGTCCAACGCCCGCAGCACCTGGTCGATTTCGGCGTCGGTACCGGCCAGCCGGGGCACCACCTCCGTGGCCGCGAACCGCAGCACCGCGGCCACCTCGGCATTGTCGGTAATCCCATCGACGGCCTCGGGATCCCAGCCGCTGGCTTGCAGCGCCGCGACCAGGCCGCGTGCCACCGCCTCGGTTTGATCGACGGTGGTCCGGTCGTCGGTGCCGTCTTCGGCGAGACCGAGTGCTTGTCGCAAACCCGGCAGTGCATGCTCGCCCGCGAACAGCTGGCGGGCCCGCAGGATGGCCAGCACCAGGTCGAGTTCCGCTTCGCCCGTGGGCTTTTGCCCAAGAATATGCAGGCCGTCACGGATCTGGACATCCTTGATCTCGCACAGCCAGCCGTCGACGTGCAGGATCATGTCGTCGAACGTGTCTTCTTCGGGCTGCTCGGTCAGGCCGAGGTCATGGTCCATCTTGGCGGCCCGGATCAGCGTCCAGATCTGCTGACGGATGGCGGGCAGCTTGCCGGGATCAAGGGCGGCAACGTTGGCGTGCTCGTCGAGCAGCTGCTCCAAACGTGCGATGTCGCCGTAGCTTTCGGCGCGGGCCATCGGCGGGATCAGATGGTCGACGAGCACCGCGTGGGCCCGTCGCTTGGCCTGAGTGCCCTCGCCGGGGTCGTTGACCAGGAACGGGTAGATCAGCGGCAGGTTGCCCAGCGCCGCGTCGGATCCGCAGGCCGCCGACATGCCCAGCGTCTTGCCCGGCAGCCACTCCAGGTTGCCGTGCTTGCCCAGGTGCACCACGGCGTGCGATCCGAATCTAGCGTCCAGCCAGTGGTAGGCGGCCAGGTAGTGGTGGCTGGGCGGCAGGTCCGGATCGTGGTAGATGGCAACGGGGTTCTCGCCGAAGCCGCGGGGCGGCTGCACCAGCAGCACCAGGTTCTCGGATTGCATTGCGGCGACCACGATCTCGCCGTCGGGGTCATTAGCGCGATCGACGAACAGTTCGCCAGGCGCCGGCCCCCAATGGGTCTCGACCACCTCGCGGAATTCTTCGGGCAGCGTGGCGAACCAGTCCCGGTAGTCCTTGGCAGAAACCCTGATCGGGTTGCCCGCCAGTTGCTCCTGGGTGAGCCAGTCGGGGTCCTGCCCGCCGCGTTCGATCAGCGCGTGGATCAGTGCATCGCCATCGTTGGCATCGATCCCGGGCAGATCGCCGACCCGATAACCGCGGTCACGCATGGCCCGCACCAGGGCTACCGCGCTGGCCGGGGTATCCAGTCCGACCGCGTTGCCGATGCGGGCGTGCTTGGTGGGATACGCCGAGAACACCAGGGCCACGCGCTTGTCGGCAGGGGCGACATACCGCAGCTGCGCGTGCCGGATGGCCAGGCCCGCGACCCGTGCGCACCGTTCCGGGTCGGCCACATACGAGATCAGCCCGTCGTCGTCGATCTCTTTGAACGAGAACGGGACGGTGATGATGCGCCCGTCGAACTCGGGCACCGCCACCTGACTGGCGACATCCAGCGGGGACAGGCCGTCGTCATTCTCATTCCACTGATCGCGTGAGCTTGTCAGGCACAGGCCCTGCAAGATCGGAACATCCAGGGCGGCAAGGTGTTCGACGTTCCAGCTGTCGTCATCGCCGCCGGCCGACACGGTCGCGGGCTTCAGTCCCCCGGCGGCCAGCACCGTGACCACCATGGCGTCGGCATCGCCGAGCCGTTGCAGTAGTTCGGGTTCGGCGGTGCGCAGCGACGCGCAATAGACGGGCAGCGGTCGCCCACCGGCATCTTCGATCGCCGCGCACAGCGATTCGATGTAGGAGGTGTTGCCGGCCAGATGCTGCGCGCGGTAGTACAGCACCGCGATCGTCGGACCATCGGTGGGCCGCGATTGCGGCCGCTCCAGCTCACCCCAGGTCGGGGTAACCACCGGCTCGGTGAAGCCGACGCCGGTCATCAGCACGGTGTCGGACAGGAAAGCGTGCAACTGGCGCAGGTTTTCCACGCCGCCGTGCGCCAGGTAGATGTGCGCCTGCACCGCGATGCCGGCGGCCAACGTGGACAGTCCGGTCAACTCGGCGTCGGCGGCCTGCTCGCCGCTGACCAGAATCGTCGGAATCCCGCTGGCGATCACGGTGTCGATGCCGCTTTGCCAGGCGCGGTAGCCGCCGAGGATCCGGACCACCACGATCTCCGCGTCGGCTAAGAGATCGGGCAGCTCATCGTCGGACAGTCGCGCGGGGTTGGCCCACCGATAGTTTTTCCCGCTGGAACGAGCGCTGATCAGGTCGGTATCGGACGTCGACAGCAGGACGATCGTCGGCTCAGCCACCCGTCATTCGTACCGCAAGGCGACCACCGGGGGCACAGCGCCCGTTCAGGTCCCGGTGCAGATGCTGATGAATCGGATGGGCGCGCAGATGCTGACCCAGACGTGCGGCGGAGGCGGCGGAGGCGGCGGAGGCGGCGGAGCCTGCGGGGGCGGCAGAGCTTGCGGTGCAGCCTGCGCGGCGACGACGCAGGTGTTGGACGGCGCGTCGTACCGGGTCCCTTCGCCACATTGGGCTGCTCTACTTACTGCCGGCGACAGCGTGGTCGCGACAACGGCCAACGCGAGGGCGGCCGGGACGACGGGTGCTAAACGATTCGCTATGCCGAACATCACAGCTCTCCGTGGCCGAGTTGTCCCCCTCAGCAAACTTTGCCACAAACCGCACCGGAGCGCGCATGTTCGATGCCGGATTTTGAGCGCCACGACGGTGTCGCCGTGGCGACCGGACTTGTCGGTGCCCGCAGCTAATATTCGAAAGTATGTTCGATGAATTGCAAGGTGCAGACGCGCTGGTGCGCGCCGACGACGAGACTTTGGTCGCGGCCATCGCGGGGTGGGCGCGTGCCGAAGCCGCCGCTTCGTCGCGCCGACTCGCCGCTATCGCCGAACTGGTGCGCCGCCGCGCGGCGGGCCCCGTCGACCATGTCGATTGGTCGTGCGATAACTGGGATGCGATGGCCGCCGAAATCTCTGCTGCACAAGGAATTAGCCATGGCATGGCTTCTGGTCAGATGTATTTGGCCATCGCGCTGCGCGATCGCCTTCCTCGGGTGTCGGCAGTCTTCGCCGACGGTGCGATCAGCGCGCGGCTGGCCGCTGCCATCGTGTGGCACACGGATCTGATCAAAGACGCGGACACGCTGCAGCTTGTCGATGCAGCGCTGGCCAAAGATGCGGTCCGATATGGGCCGCTGTCGATCGACAAGACGGCACAAGCCATCGATGCGATAGTCGACCGCCATGACCCCGGGGCGTTGCGGCGCATTCGCGCCGCCGCGCGGAGCCGCGATGTGGTGATCGACCTGGCCAATGACGAGTCGGGAACCGCCGCGTTCTGGGGCCGGCTGTACTCCAGCGACGCGGCCGCTTTGGACCGGCGGCTGCTGCAGATGGCGCACGAGGTCTGCGACGACGACCCACGGACGCTTGCGCAGCGCCGTGCGGACGCGTTGGGTGTCCTGGCCGCGGGAGGCCAGCGGCTCGCCTGCGGCTGCGATAACGCCGAATGCGGGGCGGGTGTGCAGCGCGACGAGCGGGCGGCGGGTGTCGTCGTCCACGTCGTCGCCGAGGCGTCGGCACTCGGGGATGAGCCCGACGTGCATATGTCGGGCGAAATGCCGTCACAGGCGGCGACCGAAGGCGACAACCGGCCTTCGGCGTTGATCACGGGCGGCGGAACGGTTCCCTCGCCACGGCTCGCTGACTTGATTCGGAACGGTGCGAAGGTGCGGCCGGTGCGTCATCCCGGCAATGACAAGCCGGCGGAGCCGGGCTATCGCCCTTCGGCGGCGCTAGACGCGTTTGTGCGATGCCGCGACCTGACTTGCCGATTCCCCAACTGCGATCGCCCCGCCGAGATCTGCGACATCGACCATACGATCCCGTATCCGTTCGGCCCCACCCATCCGTCAAATCTCAAGTGTCTGTGCCGAAAACATCATCTGCTCAAGACTTTCTGGACAGCCTGGCGCGACGAGCAGCGGCCCGACGGCACCGTTGTCTGGACGTCGCCCAGTGGCCACACCTACACCACCCGGGCCGGTAGCCGACTACTCTTCCCCACGCTGTGCACGTCGACCGGTGAATTACCCACGGCGCCAAGGGTTGATCATCCGCGCGCCACTCATGGCGTGATGATG
The DNA here is from genome assembly GCF_026625985.1 of Mycobacterium sp. Aquia_213. NCBI lineage: Bacteria > Bacillati > Actinomycetota > Actinomycetes > Mycobacteriales > Mycobacteriaceae > Mycobacterium > Mycobacterium sp. Aquia_213. The sequence continues at coordinate 2,475,687 of NZ_CP113116.1, read as the reverse complement.
CCCAGACGACGACATACGCGGGAACAAGATCGCATCTACCGCATCAACGCCGAACGTGCGCTCAACGCAGCTCATGTCGCCGAACGAAATCAACCGCCGCCGTTCTGAAATCAGCTGGTGCGCACGTCGAAGTCGGCAAGCTCGGGTCGACGCAGGAGTTGGGTATGGGTCTCCGGTGTCCAGGGGAACACCTCGGGCAGGCCATCCTTGCCCACGTACCAACTGTTGCACCCTGAAGCCCAAATAGTCTGCGGTATAGCGGCTTTCAGGCGCTCGTTGTATTCCTTGGTCGCAACTTCCGTCGGCGCGGCGGAATGCACCAAACCGGTGCGCAGCTGTTTGATCCACCAGATCGCGTAGTCGGCTTGGTCCTCAGCGATGGCCATATAAGACTGGTGGCCGATCGGCGAATGCGGACCGATCAGCATGAAGAGGTTGGGAAACCGCGGCACCGCGACCGACCGATACGCGACCGGCCCGTCGGCCCATGCCTCGTCCAGGGTGATCCCGCCCTCCCCGATCAGCTGCAGCGGACGCACATAGGCGCGGGCGTCAAACCCGGTGGCGTAGACCAGCAGATCGAGTTCGTGCAGGGTGCCGTCCACGGTCACGATGCCTCGGGGCTCGATGTGGTCGATCCGATCGGTGACCACGTCGACGGTGGGGTGCTGCACCGACCGGTAGAAGCGCCCCGACATCGCCAGCCGCTTGCACATCGGCTGGTACGACGGGGTGAGTTTGGCCCGCAGTTCCGGGTCGCGCACCGAGCGCAGGTTCCATCGACAGCTGGCCTGGACCAGACTGCGACGCAATCCCGGACGGATCGGAGCGCGGCCCAACACACGCCGCGAGAAGTTGCCCCAAAACCAGTGCCCCAGCACATTGAACGCCGGCACGCGGGTCAGTAGCTGCCGGGTCAGCCGCGAGTACCGCGCGTTGGGTAGCGGCAAGACCCACTGCGCGGTGCGCTGGAACAGCGTCAAGTGGCGCACCTTGCCGTCGCCCAGCTCCGCCATGATCTGCACACCGCTCGAGCCGTTCCCGATCACGCCGATTCGCTTGTCCGGCAGAGTAACCGAGTGATCCCAGCGTGACGAGTGGAATGCCACCCCGGCGAACGTCTCGCGACCCGGAATGTCGGGATAGTTAGGTATGCGCAATATGCCGGTCGCCGCGACGACCACGTCAAACGTCTCTTCGCCGAACGTTGTGGTGAGATGCCATGTCCCGTCCTCGTATTCGGCGCGGGTGACGTCGCAGCCGAAACGGATGTGGCGCCGGATGCCACGTTCGTCGGCAACCCGCCGGAAGTAGGCCTGTAGTTCCGGCCCCGGCGACAGCAACCGCGACCAATTCGGGTTGGGCGCAAACGAGTAGGAGTAAAACCGCGACGGAACGTCACAGGTAAGACCCGGATACGTGTTGTCGCGCCAGGTACCTCCGACCTCGTCGGCCTTCTCGAAGACGGTGAACGACTCGATTCCGGCGTCCTGCAGCTTGGCCGCCATGCACAGGCCCGACACCCCGGCGCCGATTACCGCGACTTTCACCCGACGCTGCTGCGTCATGATCATCACCAACTTCCCCCGTATGAGGCCGACGGTAGTGACGCGGCGCCCGGCTGTGGGGTCGAGAACGGGCCAGACAATTGGTGTTTTCACCCCTACGCTCTGCCTTACCGTGGAGACGTGGCCCGAAATCGCGACACCGACGCCTGCCCTGGTGCGCTGCAGGTGCATCAGGCCGCCGACGGCGCGCTGGTCCGCGTGCGCCTGCCTGGCGGGATGATCACCGCCCCGCAACTGGCGGCGCTGGCCGGCCTGGCAAGTGGCTTCGGCTCGGGCACCTTGGAGCTGACCGTCCGCGGCAATGTGCAGTTGCGCGCGATCACCGATGTGGCGGCGGTCGCCCAGGGCATCGCCGACGCCGGGTTGTTGCCGTCTGCGACACACGAACGCGTGCGCAACATCGTCGCCTCACCGCTGTCCGGGCGCGCCGGCGGACGCGCGGACGTGCGAGCCTGGGTGAGCGCGCTGGATACGGCGATCTGCGCCGAGCCCAAGCTGGTGGACCTGGGCGGCCGGTTCTGGTTCAGCATCGACGACGGCCGCGCCGACGTGTCCGGACTGGGCGCCGACGTCGGGGTGCACGTTTGCGAAGACGGTTACGCACTGTTGCTGATGGGACGCGACACCGGTCTGCGAATGGCCGCCGACGATGTGGTCGCGACACTGGTCGGGGTCGCCGTCCGGTTCACCGAGATACGCGAAAATGCTTGGCGAATCCATGAATTGGATGACATCGACGATCTGCTGCCCGGCGCCGAGCTCAGCGCCGCCCCCTTTGCGCCCGTCACCAAGCCGCCGGTGGGCTGGATAGTCCAGGGCTGGCCCGGTCAGGAAGGCCGGGTTGCGTTGGGTGCCGCGGTACCACTGGGTGTGCTGCCCGCGCAGGTCGCGGAGTATCTAGCGGTGATCGAGGCCCCGATGGTGATCACGCCGTGGCGCTCGGTGCTGGTCTGCGACCTGGACGAAGGTGTCGCCGACGCCGCGCTGCGGGTGCTGGCGCCGCTGGGCTTGGTGTTCGACGAGCACTCCCCCTGGCTGGACGTCAGCGCCTGCACCGGAAGCCCCGGCTGCGCACGCTCGGCCGCCGACGTGCGGGCGGACGCGGCGCACCTCGTCGGGACTGATTCCGCGGTGCATCGGCACTTCGTCGGCTGCGAGCGCGCGTGCGGCAGCCCGCCGACCGGCCAGGTGCTGGTCGCCACCGGGGACGGATACCGGCTGCTGCGTAGCTAGGGTGAGCACGTGCTCGACTACATCCGCGATGCGGCGGAGATCTATCGCCAGTCGTTCGCGACTATCCGCGCCGAGGCCGACCTGGCACGTTTTCCCGCCGACATAGCGCAGGTCGTGGTCCGGTTGATCCACACCTGCGGGCAGGTTGACGTCGCCGAGCATGTCGCCTTCACGGCCTCCGTGGTGGCGCGGACCAGGACCGCGCTGCGAGATGGCGCCCCCGTGCTGTGCGATTCGTCGATGGTGGCCGCCGGGATCACCAAGGCACGGCTGCCTGCCGGCAACGAGGTCGTGTCGTTGGTGGCCGACCCCCGCGCACCCGAGCTGGCCAAGCGAGGGCACATCACCCGCTCGGCGGCGGGCGTGGAACTGTGGGCTGACCGACTCGACGGCGCGGTGCTGGCGATCGGCAATGCGCCCACTGCCCTGTTCCGGCTGCTCGAACTCGTCGACGAGGGAGCCGCGGCGCCGGTGGCGGTGCTGGGCGGGCCGGTGGGATTCGTCGGCTCGGCCCAGTCCAAGCAGGAGCTGATCGACAACCCGCGCGGAATGTCGTATCTGGTGGTGCGAGGTCGTCGCGGTGGCAGCGCGATGGCCGCCGCAGCCGTCAACGCGATCGCGAGCGACGCCGAATGACAAGTCGCGGCACACTCTGGGGCGTTGGGCTGGGACCCGGCGACCCGGAGTTGGTCACGGTCAAGGCCGCCCGGGTGATCGGCGAGGCCGACGTGGTCGCTTACCACAGCGCCCGGCACGGCCGCAGTATCGCCCGCGGCATCGCCGAACCGTATCTCCGGCCGGGCCAGATCGAGGAGCACCTCGTCTATCCGGTGACCACCGAGACGACCGATCATCCCGGCGGCTATGCCGGTGCGATCGAGGACTTCTATGTCGAAGCCACCCAGCGCATCGCCGCGCACCTCGCCGCCGGACGCAATGTGGCGCTGCTGGCCGAGGGCGATCCGCTGTTCTACAGCTCCTATATGCATTTGCACACCCGGCTGACCCAGCGGTTCGACGCCGTCATCGTGCCGGGGGTGACGTCGGTGAGCGCCGCCTCGGCCGCCGTCGCTACGCCGCTGGTGGCCGGCGACGAGGTGCTGTCGATACTGCCGGGCACCCTGCCGGTCGCCGAGCTGACCCGGCGGCTCGCCGACGCGGACGCTGCGGTGGTGCTCAAGCTCGGCCGCTCGTATCACGCTGTCCGGGAAGCACTTTCGGCGTCCGGACGGCTGGACGAGGCGTTCTATGTGGAGCGGGCCAGCACCGCCGCGCAACGTATTTCGCCGGCCGCGGACGTCGACGAGGCCAGCGTGCCGTACTTCTCATTGGCCATGCTGCCGGGCGGGCGGCGGTTCGAACGGTCGCCGGTCGGGGCCGTCGCGGTCGTGGGACTGGGTCCCGGCGACAACGACTGGATGACACCGCAAAGCCGACGCGAGCTGGCCGCCGCGACCGACCTGATCGGCTACGGCAACTACCTGGATCGCGTCCCGGTGCGCGACGGTCAGCAGCGCCATCCCAGCGACAACACCGACGAACCGGCGCGGGCCCGCCTGGCCTGCGCGCTGGCCGAACAGGGCCGTGCCGTGGCAGTGGTGTCGTCGGGCGATCCGGGAGTGTTCGCGATGGCCACCGCCGTCCTGGAAGAGGCCAAACAATGGCCCGGAGTAGAGGTCCGCGTGATCCCGGCGATGACCGCCGCGCAGGCCGTCGCCAGCCGGGTCGGTGCGCCGCTGGGGCACGACTACGCGGTGATTTCGTTGTCGGACCGGCTCAAGCCGTGGGACGTGATCGAGACGCGCCTGGCCGCCGCGGCCGCCGCCGATTTGGTGCTGGCCATCTACAACCCGGCGTCCAAGAGCCGGACCTGGCAGGTCGGCGCCATGCGCGACGTCTTGCTGACCCAGCGCGAACCGGGAACGCCGGTTGTGATCGGGCGCAACGTATCCGGGCCCGACGAAAGCGTCCGGGTGGTGCGGTTGGCCGACCTGGATGCCGCCGACGTCGACATGCGCTGCCTGCTGATCGTCGGATCGTCTCAAACCCAGTGGTACACAGGCGATTCCGGCGACAAGGTGTTCACGCCCCGGCGTTATCCGACCTGAAGCCGGTCACTTGCCGTCGTGGCCCCAGCTGCTCGGCAGCATCGGCACCGACGGTCCGTCGTTCAGCCCGTCGCCGCCCAGCGTCGTGAGCCCCGCGGCGTGGCCGGCACCGGATTTGACTGCGGCCCCGGCAAATCCGAGCGGCCCCGCGCCGGACTCCCCTACCGAGGTGACGGGCTCGTCGTCCGGCCCGGCAGGCGCGTCCTCCAGGTCCATGTATTCGTAGCGGTAGGCCTTGTCCTTGGCGTCTTGCGCCCGACGCCGCCGGGCCTTCAACTTCTCCTTGGCGGATGCCGCCGCGGCCGCACCCGGCGCGTCGGCGTCGTCCGACGCGGGCTCCTCGGACTTGCGGCGTGAGCGATTCTTCGCACTACTGCTCCCCGACAAGCCCGACAGGCCGACGGCCCAGAGCGCGTCGGACAGGCCCGCCCCGAGTCCGGTAGTGCTGGTCGGACCGAAGCTAACTCCGGGTGGGGCACCGGCCGGTGGGGCTCCGGGCGAGGGGGCGGCCGTCGCAGAAGCGGGGGCGGGCGCGGGTGCGCTGGCGCTTGAGGTGCTCGGCACATTGCCGAATCCCGCCGGGGCCGGCGCGGTGGGCATCGGCGTGGGTGCCATCGCGGGCAGCTGCGGCTGAATCGCCAGGGGAACCGCGGTGCTCACCGCGATCGCCGCCGCGCCCGCCGCCGCACCGGCGGCTCCCGCAGCGGCAATAACCATCATCGCCGGGATGGCGACGACGGCCAGCTGAACCGCGACCTGGATGAACGGCCAGAAGATCATCAGGGTGTGAAAGATGGCCCAGCCCATGGCACTTGCGAGAGTGGGCGACAGTCCCAGCTGCGTGAAAAATGAGGCGAGGCTGTTGACCCAAGGCACCGGCGGGAAGGGCCAGCCGCCGGGGTTGAGGTCCTTGGACACGGGCCACGCGAAACTGGTCGTGTACTGCCGGAGCCACGCCTCGAGCTGATCCATCCAGGACGGATACTGCTGCGCCGCGGTGGTGGCTTGCTGCTGGGTGGTCGACGTATCCGCGGCCGCCATCATGATCTGCGGCGCGGGCGTCGACGGCGGAACCGCGGCGAGTGCGGATTCGCTGACGGCCTCATAGGCGCTCATCGTCGTCGCGGCCTGCACCCACATCCGCGCGTAGTCGGCCTCGTTCACCGCGATCGGGATCGTGTTGAGGCCGAAGAAGTTGGTGGCGACCAGGGCGCCGTGGATGGCGTGATTCGCCGCCAGCTCGCCCAGCGTGGGCATGGCGGCCAGCGCGGCCGTGTAGGCGCCGGCGGCTGTCTCGTGCAACGCGGCCGCAGCCGTGCTGTCCGCGGAGCTGGCGAGCAGCCAGGTCAAATACGGGGCGTGGGCAGCGACGTACTGCTCAGCGCTCGGGCCCTGCCACTCGCCGGCCTGCACCGCACCCAGCAGCCCGGTGAGTTCGTCGGCGGCGTCGGCGTATTCGGTGCTCAGCGCCGACCACGCACCAGCAGCCGCCAACAACGGCCCAGGTCCGGGCCCACTGCTCAGCAGGGTGGAGTGCACCTCGGGTGGAAACGCGAGCCAGATCGGGGCGGTCATTGAAGCGGGCCTTCCAGGGCGAGCGGCGGCACGAGTACCTCTTCGGTGGGCCTGATGGCGATGGGGGCTGGCGATGCTTGTCTTCAGTGGTCGTTGCCCGACGCGTTTTAGTTCCACCCGGTTTCTTCTTTGCGCCCGGCGCACGCATGCGCAACGATGCAGGGATGCGGTGTGACGTTGCGCGTGAGGCGCTTTCCGCCCGATTGGACGGCGAGCGTCCCGAAGTGCTCGCGCAGCAGGTCGACGCCCACCTGGAGACGTGTCGCGGGTGCCGCACCTGGCTGATCGGCGCGGCCACGCAGACTCGACGGCTCGCCTCGATCGAGCCCGGAGACGGACCGGACCTGGTCGCCCGAATCATGGCGAGTATCGACGAGGACCCCGAAGCGCGTCACGGCTGGATGCGGGCGGTGCGAGCGCGTTACGCGCGATGGGGACTTATCGCTGTGGGTGTATTCCAGGTGGCGATCGCGGCTGCCCAAATCGGCGGAGTCAACTTCGGCATGGTGTCGCACCACATGCACGGGGCGATGTCCGGCGAACATTTGCTGCACGAATCCACCGCGTGGTCGCTCGCGCTGGGCGCGGCGATGGTTGCCGCCGGTATCTGGCCCGTGATGGCGACCGGGGTCGCCGCGATTGCCGGTGCCTATTCGCTTGGGCTGATCGGTTACGTGGCCGCCGACGCGCTCGACGGACAGGTCACCGCGACGCGCGTTGCCAGCCACGTGCCCGTGCTGCTGGGCCTGGCGTTCGCGGTGCTGGTGGCGCGCGAGCGGACGGGCGGGCGCCGACCACGCGAATCCGATTTCGACGCTTTCGATGGCGAGCTGCCCGCCAGTTTCGTCGGTCGGCGGCGCGGCCACCTGCGGCCGATCAACCGGTCTTCAGACCCCAGCGCGAACTCTACGACAGTCCGTCGTAGACTGACCGAACCCGCGCAACTAAGGTGGTTGGCCATGACCGCGTCCAGCGACGACCAGGCCGTTACCGACCTGGCCTTGGCCGCCGCACGCGGGAACGAGCGAGCACTCGAGGCGTTCATCAAAGCCACTCAGCAAGACGTGTGGCGATTCGTCACTTACCTATCCGACGCGGGCAGCGCCGACGATCTGACTCAGGAAACCTTCCTGCGGGCGATCGGCGCGATCGAGCGGTTCTCCGGGCGCTCCAGCGCCCGCACCTGGCTGCTCTCGATCGCGCGCCGCGTGGTCGCCGATCACATTCGCCACGTCCAGTCGCGGCCGCGCTCCGCCGCGGGTGCCAACCCCGAGCAGGTGCACAACGGCGACCGGCACGCGCGCGGTTTCGAGGACCTGGTCGAGGTGACGACGATGATCGCCAACCTCACCCGCGAACAGCGCGAAGCCCTGTTGCTGACCCAGCTGCTCGGGCTGCCCTACGCCGACGCCGCCGCCGTGTGTGGCTGCCCCGTGGGCACCATCCGGTCCCGCGTCGCCCGTGCCCGCGATGCCCTGCTGGCCGACGCGGAACGCGACGACCGGACCGGTTAGCCCAGTCCGGCAACCCAATCCGCGGCCTCCCGGACGGTTCCCACCGCGTTGATTCCATCTGGCAGTGGTGGGCGGTCCACCATCACCACCGGAATGTCCAGCGCCGCAGCCGCATCCAGCTTTGCCCGGGTCATGTCGCCGCCGCTGTTCTTGGACACCAGGGCGTCAATCCGGTGATCGCGCATGATGGCGATTTCGTCGTCGTAGCGATACGGCCCGCGCGACAACAGCAGCTGGCGGTGGCGCGGCAACGAGTCGACGTCCGGTTCGGTGACCGCACGAATCAAAAACCACGCATCGCTGCCTTGGAACGCTTTTGTTCCGGAGCGGCCGGTGGTGAGAAATATCCGCGAATATTGGTTTTGCGCAATGGCTTTCGCGGCTTCTTTGTCCGATTCGACGACTTCTGCCGTGCCTGGATCCCAGGCCGGGCGGGCCAGCACCAGGTGCGGGATTGTGGCCCGCTCACATGCCTCTGCGGCGTGGGCGGTCATGGTGGCCGCAAACGGGTGGGTCGCGTCGACGACGGCGTCGATGTTTTCTTCTTGTAGCCATTTTTGCAAGCCCGCCACGCCGCCGAATCCGCCGACGCGCACCGGACCGACGGGAAGCACCGGATCCGGCACCCGGCCGGCCAGCGAGCTGATCACGTCGACGCCGGGGTGCAGGGCTTTGGCGAGCGCGCGCCCCTCGCCGGTGCCGCCGAGCAGCAGCACCCGCATCAGTGTTGGCCTTTGGCGCGGCGCGCGGTCGAGTACAGGTAGCTGTCGGTGAAGCCCTCGGCGGCCAGCACATCGCCGACGATGATGACGGCGGTCTTGGTGATGCCGGTCTCGCGCATTTGGCCGGCGATGGTTTCGAGCGTGCCGCGCAGCACTGTCTGCTGCGGCCAGCTGGCGAAAGCCACTACTGCTGCGGGTGTTTCGGTCCGGCACCCACTGGTGAGCAGTTGCGCAACGATGGTGTCGATCTGAGCGGCGGCGAGGTGCAGCACCAGGGTGCCGCCGGATTGCGCAAGGGTTTGTAGGTCTTCACCCGCCGGCATCGCTGTCGACAGCGTCGATACCCGGGTCAGGGTGACCGTCTGCGCCACTCCCGGGACGGTGAGCTCTCTCTTCAAGGCCGCCGCTGCCGCGGCGAAAGCCGGTACGCCAGGCACGATTTCGTAGCCGATGCGCAGCGCGTCGAGTCGGCGGCATTGCTCGGCCAGCGCGCTATACAACGACGGATCACCGGAATGCAGCCGGGCGACATCGTGGCCGGCGGCGTCGGCGTCGGCGAGTTCGGCGACGATCTGCTCGAGCGTCAACGGGCCGGTGTCAACGACTTTCGCGCCGGGCGGGCAGAGGGCCAGCAGGTCGTCGGGCATGATCGAACCCGCGTACAGGCATGTTTTGCATCGCTGCAGCAGTCGTTGGCCGCGGACCGTGATCAGGTCGGCGGCGCCGGGGCCGGCGCCGATGAAGTACACCGTCACTTCGTCACCGTCCACTGGGTGACCGGGTATTGCGGACGCCAGCCGGTGAAGGCTCCCAGCGGGCTGCCCTGGTAAAGCTGAAAACGTCGCAATTCGCCGCCGAGGCGTGAATATGCCTGTATCAGAAGCGATTCGGATTCAATGGTGACGGCGTTGGCGACCAGGCGCCCTCCCTTTGGCAGCTGTTCAAGGCAGGAGTCGAGCAGATCGGGACGGGTCAGGCCGCCGCCGATGAAGATGGCGTCAGGCGCTGGGGCGCCGTCGAACTGGTCGGGTGCTTCGCCGCGCACGTCGACGGCGACGCCGAAGGCCGCGGCATTGAATTCGATATTGATGCGACGCTGCTCGTCGTGCTCGAAAGCCACGGCGCTGCAGCCCCGCCAGCTGCGACACCATTCGACGGCGATGCTGCCCGAGCCGGCGCCGACGTCCCACAACCGCTCGCCGGGCCGCGGCGCTAGTGCCGCCAGGGTGACCGCCCGGACGCCGTGTTTGGTGATCTGGCCGTCGTGGGCGAACGCATCGTCGGGCAGGGGTGCGATGCGCTCGTCGGGCAGGTAGCGAATGGCGATCACGTTGAGGTCGTCGACGCCGGTTGGTGTGTCGGCCCACTGGCGTGCGGTGCTGTCGCGGCGGCATTCGGCTGGGCCGCCGAGTTGTTCGAGCACGCTGAACGCGGAATCGCCACGGCCGTGCACGGTGAGCAGCTCGGCCACGACATTGGGCGTGGAGCCGCTTTGCGACAGCACGATCGCCTGGCCGCCGCGGCGCACCGCGGTGCTCGGCGGTGCGGCGACCAGGCTGATCACCTCGGTGTCCTGGACGTTCCACCCCATCCGGGCGCAGGCCAGCGTCACCGCCGACACGTGTGGGAGCACTGTCACTTTTTCGGCGCCGTAGAGGCGGATCAGGGTGCCGCCGATGCCGTGCATGAGGGGATCGCCGCTGGCGACGATGTGAATGTCGTCGTCGATGGGAAGTGTTTGCAGGGCGGGCAGCATCGGCGACGGCCACTCCCTGCGCTCGGCGGTCACCGTGTCGTCGAGCAATCCGAGTTGCCTTTCGGCACCGTAAATGACCGTGGCCGTTTGCAATTGGATGCGGGCCGCGTTCGATAGTCCTGGCATGCCGTCGGCGCCGATGCCGACCACGACGATCATCGCGGCATCCTGCGCCAGATGAATTGCGGCAGCATCCGCATCACGGCCGCCGCGGGCCCCAACGCCCATGGGATCCACACCGTGCGCCGACCTTTGGCCAACGCCCGCGCGGTCGCGGCGGCGACCTGCTCGGGAGTGCTGGACAGCGGCGCCGGCGTCATGCCCTCTGTCATACGCCCGATCACGAATCCGGGCCGCGAGATGAGCAAGTGCACCCCGGTGCCGTGCAGCGCGTCGGCCAGGCCGCTGGCGAAGCCGTCCAGGCCGGCCTTCGCCGAGCCGTAGACGTAGTTGGCCCGACGCACGCGTGCGCCGGCGATCGACGAGAACACCACCAGGGATCCACGGTCGGCCGCGCGCATGGCTTTCGCGATCAGGGTCAGCATGTTGACCTGAGCGACGTAGTCGGTGTGCACAACGGCGACGGCATGGGCGGCGTCGGCCTCGGCGCGAGCCTGATCGCCGAGGATTCCGAAGGCCAGCACCGCGGTGCCGATGGGTCCGTGCTCGGCGATGACTTCTGCGATCAACGGGCCATGCGAGGCCAGGTCGTCGGCGTCGAACTCCCTGGTGTGCACTGCTGTCGCGCCGGCTGCTTTGACCGCGGCGACCTGCTCGTCGAGCTGATCGGCTCGGCGTGCGGCCAGCACCACCGTCGACCCTTGAGCCAGCCGTCGCGCGAGCTCAATGCCGATCTCGCTGCGGCCGCCCAGAATTAGAACTGGACCTGCGCCCGTGTCGTCCACGGCTGCGATTATGACCTGCGCTAGCGTGAGCGGTGATGGCGAACACCACGACACGGCTCACCAACGACGCTTTGGCCTTTCTGTCCGAACGTCATCTGGCGATGCTGACCACGCTCCGCGCGGACAGCTCGCCGCATGTGGTGGCCGTCGGTTTCACCTTCGACCCCGTGACTCACATCGCGCGGGTGATCACGACTGGGGGCTCGCAGAAGGCCGTCAACGCCGATCGGGCGGGGATGGCCGTGCTCAGCCAGGTCGACGGCGCGCGCTGGCTTTCGCTTGAGGGCCGCGCCAAGGTCAACAACGATGCCGATGCCGTGCGCGATGCGGAGCTGCGGTATGCGCAGCGTTACCGCACTCCCCGGCCCAATCCCCGGCGCGTGGTCATCGAAGTTCAGGTGGAGCGGGTGCTCGGGTCGTCAGATCTGCTCGACCGCGGCGAATAGCTAAGGCGATTCGGGGTCGCGGCGCTCAAACTCTGTGCCTGAAGTCTCGTCCCAGAACTTGGGTGACAACTCGGTCACTCGATCTTCTGGCGGGACGGCATCTCTTTGTCGCCGGAATTCAGCGAAGATCTCGCGGGCGCGCGCTAACTCATCCTCTGTCGGCGGCTTGCGGCCCAGTTCTTCGGGTGTGGTAAAAGTCTTCCCACCAATTTTCTTACTCACGTGATGCTCCCCTCTTCGTACGCCGACCGATCGCTCCAGATCTAATATTCGATCATGTCGTGATTACCGAAGATTCCACCCAACGCATCGCCCTATCTCGTGAAGCGCTTCCGCCGATAGCGCCGGATGCCGCTCGTGAAATCGCCTTAAGATATCGTTAACCCCTTCTTCCAACGTCATGTTGCCCCATTCGATGGGCATACTGACAGCCTCGCGAATGAGATCGGAAATCTGCACACCCAGTATTTCTGCCTCGGCTGATCCAAACACTCGGAGCAGCTTAGTTTTGTCTACCCCTGGAACAGCGGTGTCTTTCACAGCGACGACGATCGCGGAGTTAAGGGTGTCTGGGTTCAAGGTTCAGCTCCTCAGCGCTCGAAGATAATCGTCACAGAACCGTTCTCAGGGTCAATGATCACAATTCTAGTCACATTCGGGTTATCCATAAGCCTTGGTAGTTCGACTGTTTCCCAGACGCTACCGGTACGAAGATTCGATCCGATAACGGCGTGAACCTGGCCTACGACGTTCTCGGCGAACATTCCAGAAACTCGCGACCACCAATCTTGTGCAGCCGGGTCGTCAAAGCTCCACCTGGGCGGCACTACACCATTTCGCTCCAATAGCCCTTCCAAGGTGGTCCCCTCATGCGAGCCCGCGTACAGATCCGCGGCGCCGTTACCCCCTGCAGATACAGGCCCAATACCGAGTCCCTCAGAGGTTCGTCCGGACCAGAAAAAGGCGCCGTTTGGGGGCGGAGAGACAAGCTCAGGAGGCGGAAGCGCGTACGGATCCCCTTCGCTTTGATGCGCCTCGCCTTCGACCTCATCGTTTGACTCGCCGTCGTGTAGCCGCCCATCGTCCGATTTCCCGTCGTTCCGCTCTCCGTCGTGCGGGGATGCTGGTGCGTCGCTGCGGCCGTCGCCACGTCCGTGAGGGGTTCCTTCGCCTGGTGGCGCAACGTGCGGGCCGCCTGAGGAGCCGTCCTCGCCGAGCCCGCGCCATCCGCCGCGACCTGGCGCAGGTAGCTCGGCGGATGGCGCACTGGAAGGCGTCAAATGTGACGGCGATCCGTTGGGTGCCGCAGATGGGAGCGCCGGTGTCTGCTGCGCTGATGGCGCGGCGGCTGGCGATGTTTCAAGCGGAGCACCATCGGCCGCCAGCGGGACGCGAGACGGATTGGGTTCTTCGAGCTGCGGATTGCGTGGCGGTAAGTGCTCGGTGGGTGCGGCCGACACCGATGCGGGCTCTCGTGGGCCGCCCGCAAGTGCTGACGCTGGTTCGTGCGGACCGACTGGCGACTCTGGGCGACCCGGGGCCGATCCGCCCGGCGCCGTTGGCGAATGAGGTGCTGGCGTGCCCGGCGGCGCGGGTTCCACGGGCCGCGGTGGCGGCGCCTGTGGAGCCTCGACCGGTGGCGCGCTGACCGGACGGCCGCCGGCCGGAAGATCTGTCTTGGGCAGATCGAGTTTGAGGTTGTCGAGGTCTCTCGTCAGGTTGGTGCTGGCCTTGCCAATGTCGCCTAGCGCACCGGTCGTCGACGCAAACTCCCCGACCTCGCCGACCCGCCCCGCCGCGCCTGCGCCTTCTGCGGCATCTTCGGCGCCACGCGCAGCCGCAGATCCTGCTTTCGCCCCCGCACCGGCCTCTCCGACTCCAGGAAGAAAAAGCGTGGCGCCATCGAAGAGGTTCTCCCCGAATCCCAACCCCGGGCGAGCGGTACTCCAATCATCCAGGTGCAGAAGGGATTTCCACATCTGGAAGTTAGCCGCCCCGCCTTCCTGTGGATGCAGAATGAGGTTGAGCGTGCCTGCTTTGAACTGGCTCTGCACCATGTCCTTCCACGTGGTCTCCGCTCCCTTGGGATCGAGGAGCAACCACGGCGCTGCTAAATCGCCCAGGCCTAGGGCCGCTTGGGCGGCTCCTTTGACAACTCCCTCATTTGCGTTCACGAAAGTGTCGAAAACAGTGGCGACCTGGTTTCCTACCGCGTCACCTAGAAAGTGGGTGAACTGGCCGCGCATGTGCTTTTCCATGTCGACGACAAGGCCGTCGGCCATCTGCATCAGCAGCTTGATCCCCTGCTCGAAAGCCCTTGCTTCCCGGCCCAAGTCATGCAATACGGCGTTGACGTCCCGCGCGATCTTTTTGATTTCTTCGAACGCGTCGCCATCGAGTACCGAGACCACGTCATGCCAGATGTCAGTCAGCGACTCCAAGCGGTGCAACAGATTTCGGATATCGTTTTGGGCTTTGGCGACTTGGTTGGCGAAATCGTCGAGGGTGAAGGCCATCGCCACGCACCCCGCCCCCAACTTGTCCATCGCGACGCCGATTTGCGACAAAACGTGATCAATTTTTTCGCCCTCGGGGATCTGCTGCGTACCGACCAGCGTCCTCGATCCATTGAGCGCTCCTTGCATTCCGCTGACCGCCGAGCTGAACGCGCGCCAACACCCGGCCGCGGCATGAATCGCCGCCACATCGCCGTCGGGCCACACATCGTCGACGAAGGACTGCACCACCGCCCAAAGCAGCGGAGGGGGCTCTCCTGGCCCCAATGTTCCCGGCGGCCCTGGCGCGCCGACCTTCGCCGGTTCCGCTGGCGCCTGCAACACACTGGCACCACCACCCAGCCGCGAGGCGGCTTCCGCCTTCGACCAGTTTGACGCGTCGACTTGGATCATCACTCCGTTGCGCCGGCACGCATTGATTGCTGCCGCGGCGGCATTTAACAACGACTCCGCTGTCCCTTGATACGACAGCCCGAATACCTCACCGGCGACATCCAGACCCGTGTTGGCTCCGAAACCAGCCGTCAATACCGCCATTGCGGCTGCCAAACCATCGCCGGTAGCGACGGCAGCGCTGCCCGCAGCGAACAGCGCATCCGGGTCTACCGCGAGGATGGGCATGCGCGGGATTGTCGCCCGTGCGTTCGGGCGCCGCACTTCACCCAAGGATTGCGGGACGACGCTAGCCGTGGCCGGGCGTTGGCCACAACTCGTTCGTCAACACCCCCATGCGTGTGGGTACTACCTACCAGTTTCGGGCAGTTGCTTGTAACAGTGAATTGACCGGCAACGATGCCATGATTAGCCTCGCCATCAGGGCATGGGGGCACGTTAAGTTGACGGATCTGCGGCATTCGGGCAACGGATTCGGTTTCGCGATCGTGACGACATGGGAAAGTTTGAAACTGGGGATGGTTGAACATGTTGACCGGCACGGGTTCGCTACTGAAGCGGTCCAGCCGTGCTGCGCGGGCACCGTTGCGCCCCAATCCAACCAAGGCAGCGCCTAGTTCCACTGGACGGCGCTCGGGAGGATGCGATGAGTGGTGACGATGAAATTCGCATAATTCTCGAGCACCTGGCCAAGTTGAGTGGCGGTCCGCTGCCACCGGGGATCACGCCCGATCAACTGGCCACGGGTCAGGTCCCCTTGAGCCAGCTGCTGAGAGCGCTAGGTCTTGCAGCTAATGGCGGCGATCCCCGCGACATGGGCGACGCTCAAACCGGATATGCCGAACGCGACGCGAAAATCGGTGACGCCATGGCCAAGTTCCCTGCAAATGAAGCAGAGTCGGCCGCGAAGGTCGGCAGCCCCGCCGAGATGGCGCAGCAGATTCCGCAGATGATCTCTGGCGTCGCGGGCGGTATCTCAGGTGCCATGCAAGGTTTGCTGCAGCCGTTGAGCCAACTTCCGCAGCAGGCTGCACAGATCGGGCAGCAGATGATGCAAGCCGGCATGGGCGCGATGCAGCACAGCGGAGAAGCGGCTGCAGCCGGCGCGGCAATTCCCGGTGAATTGACGGGTTCCACGAGCGGCGCCGGTGCAGGCGGTGGCGGTTTGGGCGGCGGCGGGCTTGGCGCCACCACGCCGACGGGGAGTCTCAATCCGCTTCCCGCTCCGTCCGCCGGCACCGAGCCTGCGTCATCGCGTACCGGCTCGGTCCCGCCGCCCAGTGCGTCGGCACCGACTTCCGCCCCAAGGGGTGGGATGGGCGCGATGCCGATGATGCCGCCGGGCGCCATGCACGGAGCGGGTGGCGGCGGGAAAGACGAGAAGCCCGACACCAAACGCATTGTCGCGCCTTCGGTTAAGAACGGTGCTCCCGTCCAAGGTCGCATCACAACTCCGCCGCCGACTCCCGAGGTCGTCAAACGTGTTGAAGGAAAACCAGTTACGAGTCGACGCATTATCTTGCCCGACCAAAAGCGCGATGACGATGATCCAGACTCAAGCCGGTAGAGGAACGGCGCGTGCGATTAGTTCAGCACCAGATCCCTTGCGATACGGTCGGATAACGTACTCCCGTTGCAACGGCGCTGGTATGCAAATTGCTTTGGCAATCGTCGACGAGCGATAGGATCAGGCCGTGTCGCACTTCACTCCGCCTCCACCAATGCCGCCGCCCCCGCCATCTTGGCCACCATCGTTGCCAGCGCCACGCACGCGACAGTGGCCGATGTTCGCATTTCTGATAGTCGCTCTCTTGGTGACGCTCGCAATTGCAATCGTCGGCTGGTTCCGACCTGTGCAACCCAAACCTCCATCGCCTCCGACCTACACAGCCCAACAAACCGCCGATGCGAAGGCCAAGGTGTGCGCGGCCTACGAGAAAGTACACAGCGCGATCAAGGTAAGCACGGGCCGAGATATGGGTAGCGACCCCACGGCGCAACAGGTTTACGCGCTGACTGGTCGACAAGCGCTTCTCGCAGGAAGTACACATCTTCGGACGGTGCTTTCCGCCCAACCGGCAACACCAAGCGAGCTCGCAACGGCCATCCGGAAACTAACAGATCTTTTTCCAGAACTCACGATTGACTATCTGAATAGCGCTCCTGATTCAGAAATGGAGCCGACGGTGCGCGCCGCCGATGAGGCTACGTTGACAGTTGAAAGACTTTGCAAGTGATTTTCCCTCCCGGAAAATACTCAATTCCCATCGTTGGTGATCAATGGGTAGATGACCAAGATCTGATGGCACTTTCACATGGCAGAACCAATCGGGGAAGTATCAAGACAGGGTTTTCGAATTTTGCGGATACGCTGCGTCATGCCCAATCCGGTCCCCTCGCCGACCAGCGGGGGCATACAGCCGACGATCTTCGCAATGCTTACCGTCAGG
The DNA here is from genome assembly GCF_026625985.1 of Mycobacterium sp. Aquia_213. Classification (NCBI taxonomy): domain Bacteria; kingdom Bacillati; phylum Actinomycetota; class Actinomycetes; order Mycobacteriales; family Mycobacteriaceae; genus Mycobacterium; species Mycobacterium sp. Aquia_213. The sequence continues at coordinate 2,458,501 of NZ_CP113116.1, read as the reverse complement.
GCGAAGATCAAGCGCGACAGGTTGCTCAAAAGAACGGCGCCAAGGAGAACGCCTACGGCAGCGCCTACGACAGTATGGTCAGCCTCCAGCACGACCTGACCAATATTGCCGCAGAAGGCAATCAGCGAATCAAAGAGATAGAAGACTCCAAAGAGCCTGTGGAAGCCAAAGTGCCCCAGATCGTCGCCGCAGTACAGCAGTATCGGGCGCTTGCCAACATCGCTGCAGCGAAATACTCCGGGAACGTCTTTGACGCGATGCAACAAATCCTCGATGCCGAAGGATCTGGCCAGTCAGCCCGCCAGTTCGCCCAAAACCACGGCCTTGACGTCGGTCGGATGTTCAGAGCACCCGATGACCAAAAGGACCTCGAGGAGCAGGTGAGAGGCGTACTCCAAGGCCATGGGTCCCCGACTGGCCCCACCCCTGGCATCGAGGGCCCTCAAGGAGAATCACCTCCCGGTCCTGGAACGCAGATTGCACCTATCGTCTCCCGTAATCCCACTGACCTCACGGAAGGTCTGAAATCGACCCCGTCCCCCTCAGGGCAGATTTCCCCCGCCGTTGCCCGCGGTCCAACGAATCTCACGCCAGGTCTGAAACCCCCCGAAGGACAGGTTGTTCCCGTCTCCTCAAGCAATCCGACCGGACTTACACGAGGCCTGAAAGGGTCCCCCCTCCCGGCTTCATCGCCAGGACCCGTAGCACCTGCACCGTCCGCGGGCCCTATGCCGTCTGCATCAGCCCCGGGCGGCGCTTCCGTACCGGGATCGCCAATGATGAGCGGGCCGAGCCCGAGCCTTCACGCAGCCGGCCCAACACCCCTAACCGGTGCACCAGCGGCGCCTGCAAGCCCGGTCCAACCGGTGACCCCGTCCGACTTGATGCACAGTTTCGACAAGGGAATGCAAGCAGGAACACCACTTTCGGCGACCGCCGGCGCAATGCCGCCACCTCAACCCCCGGAACCGCAGGGCACGCCGACGACGCCAACCGCTGGCATGGGAAGTGTCCCGGTCAACGCGCCGACATACGACTCCCCCGCGCCGATCGCACATGCAGCAGCCCCCGACGCAACCCCGGCACCGCAGGTCGTCGCGGGACCATCGGCACCAGCTGCCCCGGCCGCACCCGCGGGCCCACTGCCTGCGTACGCCTCCGACATAAGGCCGACGATCCCCGCGGCCTCAGCGCCTGTTATCCCATCGAGCCCACCGCCGTCGGCGATGGCAAGCTCCGCGCCGGTCCACCCCTCAGCCGGCCAAAGTAGCCCCGCCGGGCCAACAATGGTCCGCCAAACTCCCCCTCCCGCAACTCCTTCGTCGCCGTCGAGTCTGGGCACCGAGGCCGTCGCGGCGACCGCCACCGGCGCAGTCGCCGGCGCCGCATCCGCCAACGCCGCCGAGCGGGCCCGGCTGGAACGACTGGTCGCCGCGGTCGCCCGTCAGCAACCCCGGCTGGCCTGGGCAGCCGGCGATCGCCCCGACGAAACCACAGTCCTCACAACCGATCTCGCCAGCGGCTGGATCCCGCCGGGCATCGAGCTCCCGGCCGCGGTCACGCTGCTATCTCCCGAACGCCGGCGCGGCGCCATCGAAACCCTGCTCGGCGAAGTAACTCTCGCCGCCGGCTACACCCCGATCCACCACATTGCCGAGGAAGACGAGCCGGTCCCCACATCGACACGCCCTCGACGCCTGCCCGACATCAACGAACTCGGTTGGGAACTCAACCAAGCAACCCAGTGGCGCGACGGCCTGCCGCGACTGGCCCACACCCTGGCCAAAGCCGCTACCAGCGGCACCGGCGTGCTGGACAAAGAGGTTGAACTCCTGCAGGCGCATCTGCGCGAGGTCAGCACCCGCGTGCTGGATAGCTACCCCGAAAACGTCGATTTCCACGACGTCGGCAACTGGCAGCTGCTGGCCGCCATCGAAGCGCTTGTGGTGGGCAACAAGTCCGATGCCAACTATCACCTGGCCTGGTTCCAGGCCTGCAGCAAGACAATTGGGCAAGCTCAGCACTGACGGAAGGGGCCGCCATGTACGTCGACACGGGATTACTGCACTCGGGTGGAAGTCAGTCCCACCGCGCCGGCGGGCACGCCCAGGACGCGGCTGATCGCCTGTCGCGAGGGCCGCTCATGTCGGGCATGTTCGGCGACTTTTCCGCGGCAGAGGAGTTTCACGAAGCGGTGAGCGTGGCCCACGGTAAGCACGTGAAAAGCCTTCAGGCCCACGGGGAAACGCTGACCGATGTCGGCGGCAAAGCCTACAAAGCCGCCGCGAGCTTCACCGACATGGAGGCGCACAACTCCGGGGACCTGCGGGCCGTGCGACCCAGCCACTCCAGCTAAGACACCGGCACCACGACGAGCTCGTGCGGCCGGTTGTTGACCGGCAGCGCGCCGTCTTCGGTCACGACGACGATGTCTTCGATGCGGGCCCCCCAGCGGCCCGGAAAGTAGATGCCCGGTTCGATCGAAAAAGCCATCCCCGCAGTCAAAGGCAGGTCATTGCCGCTGACGATATAGGGCTCCTCGTGCACCGAGAGCCCGATGCCGTGACCGGTGCGGTGCACGAAAAACTCCGCGAGTCCGGCCTCGGCCAGCACCCCGCGAGCAGCGGCATCGACCTGCTCGGCAGTCACCCCCGGACGAACCGCCTCATAAGCCGCCCGCTGGGCCCTCTGCAGCAGCGAATACTGTTGTGCGACTTCGGCATCAGGCTCGCCGATGCTGTAGGTGCGCGTCGAGTCGGAATGATAACCGGGCTCGTAGGCTCCCCCGATGTCTACGACGACGATGTCACCGGCCTGCAGTTCGCGGTCCGAATAACTGTGGTGCGGATCGGCGCCGTGCGGGCCGGAGCCGACGATGATGAACGACACGTCCGAATGCCCTTCGCCGACAATGGCTTCGGCGATGTCGGCGGCAACATCGGCCTCGGTACGGCCCGGGATCAAAAACTCCGGCACCCGCGCGTGTACCCGGTCGATGGCCGAACCGGCCTTGCGCAGCGCGTCGATCTCACACTCCTCCTTGACCATCCGCAGCGTGCGCAGGATGTCGGTGGCCAGCACCGGTGACACGCCGAGCACCCCGGCCAACGGCAACAGATGCAGCGCCGGCATCGAATCGGTGACAGCCGTCGCCGAAGGGCCACCGCCCAACGCCCCGAGAACCAACTGGTAGGGGTCGTCGCCGTCGACCCAATCGCGCACCGCCAAGCCCAGTTCCGAAATGGCCGACCCCTTCAACGAAGCCAGCTCCAGCCGCGGCACCACGATGGTCGCATCACCAGAAGCCGGTACCACCAGCGCGGTCAGCCGCTCGAACGTCTGGGCGCGCGAGCCGCTGAGGTAGCGCAGGTCATATCCCGGGGTGATCACCAGGCCGTCGAGTCCGGCGTCGGCGGTCGCCGCGGCGGCCGCGGCCAGGCGACGGGCATACACCTCGGCGTCGAATCGGTGAGAGTCCATGGCAGCCAGGCTAACCGCGCTGGCAGGATAGCCGCATGCCTGCACCTGTGTTGCTGCTCGACGGCGCCAGCATGTGGTTCCGCTCGTTCTTCGGGGTGCCGTCGTCGATCACCGCCCCCGACGGCCGGCCGGTCAACGCCGTCCGCGGCTTCATCGATTCGATGGCCACAGTCATCACCCAGCAGCGGCCCCATCGGCTGGCGGTCTGCCTCGACCTGGATTGGCGCCCGCAATTCCGGGTGGACCTGATTCCGTCGTACAAGGCGCATCGGGTGGCCGAACCCGAACCCGAAGGCACACCCGACATCGAGGAGGTGCCCGACGAGCTGTCGCCCCAGGTCGACATGATCATGGCGCTCCTGGACGCGTTCGGGATTTCAACGGCCGGCTCCGAGGGTTTCGAGGCCGACGACGTGCTGGGCACGCTGGCCGCCAAGGAACGCCACGACCCGGTCGTCGTGGTCAGCGGGGACCGCGACCTGTTGCAGGTGGTGGCCGACGATCCGGTCCCGGTCCGGGTGCTCTACCTGGGCCGCGGCCTGGCCAAGGCCACCCTGTTCGGCCCGCCCGAAGTCGCCGAGCAATACGGAGTGCCAATCGACAGGGCCGGGCCGGCCTACGCCGAACTCGCGCTGTTGCGCGGCGACCCGTCCGACGGCCTGCCGGGCGTCCCGGGCGTCGGCGAGAAGACGGCCGCCACCCTGCTGGCTCAGCACGGCTCGCTGGATCAGATCCTGGCCGCCGCCCACGACCCGAAGTCCAACATCGCCAAGGGCGTGCGGGCCAAACTGCTGGGCGCGACCGACTACATCGAAGCCGCAGGTCAGGTGGTGCGAGTGGCCACCGACGCACCGATCGCGTTGTCGACGCAGACCGACGAGCTACCGCTGGTGGCCGCCGACCCGCAGCGCACCGCGGCCCTGGCGACGGAATTCGGCGTGGGGTCCTCGATTGCCCGCCTGCAGAAAGCGCTCGACTCGTTGCCGCAGTGACGCGCTACTGCGGCCGGCCGACCTCGTAGGTGCCCTTGTCGTCCTGGAAGGTCACGGTCACCTTCTTCTGAGCGCCGTCGATGCTCACCGCGCAGTCGAACGTCGCGCCCTTCGTCACCGTCGGGTCGGCGCCGTTGTTGCACTTGACGTCCTTGACGTTCTTGGCGCCGTACCCGTTGGTTTCGTCGGTCAGGACCTGCTGCACGCCGGTCTGCGCCTTGTTGACGTCCAGCTTGGTGGTGACGAAAAAGCCGGGTTCCCAGAAACCGAGCACCAGCACGACCGCGATCAGCAGAAAGGCGATCGCCCCGCCCACGCCGGCGATCAGCCCCATCGAGCGCTTCTTCTGCGGTTGACCGGGGTACTGCTGCGGGTACTGGCCGGGCTGACCGTATTGCCCGGGCTGGCCGTACTGGCCCGGCTGGCCATACTGGCCGGGCTGCTGACCGTACTGACCCGGCTGGGCGTACTGGCCGGGCTGGCCATATTGGCCCGGCTGACCGTACTGGCCGTACTGCTGCTGCTCGGGTTGCCCGTATCCCGGCTGCGGTTGCTGGGGGTACGGCTGCTGGTAGGCGTGCTCAGTCGGCTGCTGGTACTGCGGGTACTCGGCGGGCGGCGTGTACGCCGGCGCCTGCCAGGTCCCCTCCTGGGTCGGCGGTTGCTGCTGTTGCCAGGGCGTGCCCACCTGACCCACCTGAGTCGGTTCCTGGGAGCGATCGCCACCCTCGCCGGGCGGTTGCCACTGCTGGCCCGGGTCCGATCCCTGTGGTCCGCTCATCATTTCTCCTCAATCACCTTGTGTCCTGGCCCTGTAAACGGTAGCCCGGAGCCAGCCTACCCGGCATCAACTGCGACGACGCCGCGCCGAACATCGTTGATCGCGCGCTTTGCCGTCGCCCGCACCTCAGCGTCCGGCGCCGAATTGCGAACCTGGTCCAACAGATCGAGCACCTGGCGACACCACCGTACGAAATCCCCTGCCAACAACGGCGAACCGCTGCCGGTCGCGTCGACCGCCGCCAGCGAGCCGGCCAGGTCGCCGGTCCGCGCCCACCGGTAGATGACGGTGACGAATCCATCGTCGGGTTCGCGGCTCGGCGCGATGCGGTGAGTTTGCTCGTCAGCCCGCAGCGCGAACGACAACTTCGCCGTCTGCTGCAGAGCCTGCCGTAATCGCGGCGTGGGCGCCTCGGCGGCGAAGGGAGCGCTGGGGCCGTCACTGCCGCGGGTTTCATAGAGCACAGACGAGACGACGGCGGCCAGCTCCGCCGGCTTCAACTCCGCCCACGCGCCGGTGCGCAGGCATTCGGCGACCAGCAAGTCGCTCTCGCTGTAGATCCGGGCCAACAGCCGGCCGTCGTCGGTGACGCGCGGATCACCCGCGGAGCCTTGAATGAACTCGCGCTCGGTGAGCAGCCCGACGATCCGGTCGAACGTGCGAGCCAGCGAGTTGGTGGCGGCGGCCACCTTCTTTTCCAGCTGCGCGTTGTCGCGTTCGATGCGCAGGAAACGCTCGGCATCGCGGACCTGCGCTTCGACGCCGGGGCTGTTGTGCGCCGGGTGGCGGCGCAGCTCGTCGCGCAACGACGCCAGCTCCGGGTCGTGGAAGCCGCCGTCGGGATCCGCGGCGCGACGGCGCGACGGAACGTCCAGCGGAGTGGCGGCCGACCGTAGCGCCGAAGCCAGATCGCGCCGCACCCGGGGCTGGCGGTGTTCGACCCGCTTGGGCAACGACATCGAGCCCAACGGCGCCGACGCACCCGAGTAGTCGGCCGACGAAATCCGCCCCGCCCAACGGTGTTCGGTGAGCACCAGCGGCCGGGGGTCGTCGCCGACGCGTGCCGATTCCAGCACCACCGCCAGGCCGCTGTGCCGGCCGTTGGTGATGGTGATGATGTCGCCGCGGCGCAGCCCGGACAGTGCCTCGTTGGCCGCCTGTCGCCGATGCAGGCGCGACGCCCGGGACTGCGCGCGTTCCATCTCGGTGATCCGCGCGCGCATCCGGGCGTATTCCAGGATCGGGGCGTCGCTTCCGCCGAGCTCGGCGGCGATCTCGTCTTGCAACCGCTTGCCGCGGTCGATGCCTTTCACCAATCCGACGACGGAGCGATCGGCCTGGTACTGCGCGAACGACTGCTCCAGCAGCTGATGCGCCTGTTCCGGGCCCATGTGCTGGACCAGGTTGATCGTCATGTTGTACGACGGCGCGAACGAGCTCTTCAGCGGGAAGGTCCGGGTGGACGCCAGCCCGGCTACCGCGGAGGGTTCGGAGGTCTCCTCGGCGGGGTGCCAAAGCACCACCGCGTGGCCCTCGACGTCGATGCCGCGCCGGCCGGCCCGCCCCGTCAGCTGCGTGTACTCCCCCGGCGTCAACGGCACATGCGCCTCGCCGTTGAACTTCACCAGCCGTTCGAGCACCACCGTGCGGGCCGGCATATTGATGCCCAGCGCCAGGGTTTCGGTGGCGAACACCGCCTTGACCAGGCCGGCGGTGAACAGTTCCTCGACCGTGTGCCGGAAGGCCGGCAACATCCCGGCATGGTGGGCGGCCAGACCGCGCAGCAGCCCCTCCCGCCACTCGTAATAGCCGAGCACCGCGAGGTCGCCTTCCGCGAGGTCTCCGCACCGGTGGTCGATCACCTCGGCGATCTGGGCGCGGTCCTCCTCGCTGGTGAGCCGCAGTGGCGAGCGCAGACACTGCTGCACCGCGGCGTCGCAGCCGGCGCGGGAGAACACGAACGTGATCGCCGGCAAAAGCCCTTCGGCGTCCAGCGTCGCGATGACGTCGGGCCGCGCGGGCGGCCGGTAAAAACGCGGCCGCTCCGGCCTGCCCCGTCCCGACTGCCGGCGAGGACCACGCCAGTCCCCCATCCGGTCCGCCTCGCGGCGGTGCGCAATATGGCGCAGCAGTTCGGGATTCACCTTCGGGTGACGATCGGCGGCCGGTTTCTCGTTCTCGTAGTCGAAGAGGTCGAGCAGGCGCCGGCCGACCAGAACGTGTTGCCACAGCGGCACCGGCCGGTGCTCGTCGACCACGACGGTCGTGTCCCCACGCACGGTCTGGATCCAGCCACCGAACTCCTCGGCGTTGCTCACCGTCGCCGACAGGCTGACCAGTCGCACCTCGTCGGGCAGATGCAGGATCACCTCCTCCCACACCGGACCCCGCATCCGGTCGGCAAGGAAATGCACCTCGTCCATCACCACATGGGAAAGTCCTTGCAGCGCAGACGAATCGGCGTAGAGCATGTTGCGCAGCACTTCGGTGGTCATCACCACCACGGGCGCATCGGCATTGAGGGACACGTCGCCGGTCAACAGCCCGATCCGGTCGCGGCCATAGCGCGCGGTCAGGTCGGTGTGTTTCTGGTTGCTCAGCGCCTTGAGCGGGGTGGTGTAGAAGCACTTGCCGCCGGCGGCCAGCGCCAGGTGCACGGCGAATTCGCCGACCACCGTTTTGCCGGCACCCGTTGGCGCGCAAACCAATACGCCGTGGCCCCGTTCGAGCGCCGCACAGGCCCGTTTCTGGAAATCGTCGAGCGCAAACGGCAGTTCCGCGGCGAACCGAGGCAGCTCGGTCAGTTCGGTCACGCCACCGTTCGGTGCTGCTGTCATTTACGTGACGTCGTCATGTTGCCCGGCGATGAACGACGGTTCGGGCGCCGGCTCGGATATCGGCTGGGCCGGCTCGATGACCGACGCTTCGTCGTCGGGGATCGCGGTTTGGGCTTCGCGCTTGGCTTTTCGCTTGTCGTGGATGCGGGTGATCTGAATGGCCAGCTCCTGCAACACGGACAGCGCGACCCCCAGCGCGGTCATCGAAAACGGGTCGGAGCCGGGCGTGAACACCGCCGCGAACACGAACATCCCGAAGATCAGGCCGCGCCGCCACGCCTTGAGCTTTTCGTAGGGCAGCACCCCGACCATGTTGAGCATGACGATCAGCAGCGGGAATTCGAAGCTGAATCCGAACACCAGCAGCAAATTGATCAGGAAGCCGAAATAGCGGTCGCCGGACAGCGCCGTCACCTGCACGTCGCTGCCGACGGTCAGCAGGAAGCCCAGCGCCTGAGACAGCACGAAGTAGGCCAGCACCGCACCGCCGACGAACAGCAGCGCGGCGGGGATCACAAACCCGATCGCGAAGCGGCGTTCCTTTTGATACAGCCCGGGTGTGATGAACGCCCACAGCTCGTAGAACCACACCGGGCAGGCCATCACGATCCCCGCCGTCATGCCGACCTTGAGCCGCAGCATGAATTGGTCGAACGGCGCGGTCGCCAGCAGTCGGCACTGCCCGTCGGCGCTGATGTCCGCGCGCGCCGACTGCGGCAGCGAGCAATAGGGATGGCGCAACCATTCGCCCAGGCTCTCCACCCCGAACAGCGGATGCGAATACCAGATAAACCCGAAAATCGTGGTGACCATGATCGCGGCCAACGAAATCAGCAGCCGGGTGCGCAGCTCGGTCAGGTGGTCGACCAGCGACATCGTCGCGTCGGGATTGGTCCGACTGCGCCTATTGCGCGGGTTGAGATGCTTCAGGAACGCAGCAGTGCGCGCTGGAGTCTTGAATGCTTTCACGACGCTCGGTCAATGGCGCTCAGGCACCGCGGCCGATGTCCCGCTAGGCGGGGCGCGCTTCGGTGTGGCCCTGCTCGGAAGCCGCCGACGGGTCGACCCGTTGCGACTGCACGGGCTGGGGAGCCGCCGCAGGGGTTTCGATGGAAGGCGCGTCGGGCTTGTTTTCCGACTGCATTTCCTTCAGCTCGGACTTGAAGATGCGCATTGACTTGCCCAGCGAGCGCGCTGCATCCGGGAGCTTCTTGGCACCGAACAGCAGGATCACGACGACCGCGAGGATCGCCCAGTGCCAGGGACTGAGACTGCCCACTTTTATTACCTCCAGACGTCCACCCGATGCTACCGCAGCGCAGCCCTCTGCCGGTGTGCCCGCGCCGAGGGGTCAGGACGTCACTGCCTGGTAAGACTCCAAGGCCGCCGCCGCGGCATCCCGTACCCGCTGCGCAAGTGATTGCGGTTCAACCACCCGCACGTCCGGGCCGAAGCCCAGCACCAGGCGGGTCATCCAGCCCTCGGAGGCGTAGGTCATGACCGCCTCGCAGGATCCGTCGGGCAACTCGCGTACCTCGCGCATCGGGTAGTACTCGAACATCCACGACGCCGACGGCGACACCCGCAGCTTGGCCGACGGCAGGGACGGATCGCCGTCGAACAGCGACGTGTCGGGCGGCGCCTGCAGCGCCGGCTGGGGTGGGGCGGCCGGCTCGCCCAGCTCGGTGGCCTCGACGATCCGGTCGAATCGGAACAGCCGCACGCCCTCGGCTTCGCGCGACCACGCCTCCAGATAGCTGTGCCCGCCGATCAGCAACACCCGGATGGGATCGACGATCCGGCTGGTCAGGGTGTCGTGCGAGGCCGAGTAGTAGTCGATGGCCAGCGCGTGTTTGTACTGCACGGCCGTGCGCACGGCGGCCGCGGCCCGGTTCTCGATGGGCGCCGGCTCGTCGATTGCGGTCACCGCACTCGTCGCGTCCTGCCCGACGGCCCCGGCCGCGGCGGCGATCTTGGCGATCGCGCTGCGCGCCGCCTCCGGATCGACGACGCCCGGAATGTCGGCGAGCGCCCGCAGTGCGACCAGCAGGCCGGTGGCCTCGGGCGACGTGAGCTTCAGCGGGCGATCAATGCCCGCCGAGAACGTCACCTCAATGGTGTCGCCGGAGAACTCGAAGTCGATCAGATCACCGGGGAAGTAACCGGGCAGGCCGCACATCCACAGCTGGTTGAGGTCCTCTTCCAGCTGCTTTTCCGACACCCCCAGCTTCGCGGCGGCTTCGGCGCGGGTGATCCGCGGATTGGCCTGGAAATACGGCACCATGTTGAGCAGCCGGACCAGGCGGGTGGATACCGGTGTCATGCCGGAACCTCAGCTTGGGCGCGCAACCGGGCCAACACGTCGTCACGCAGCGGCTGCGGCTCGAGCACGACCGCGTCAGCCCCGTATCCGGCGATCTCGCGGGCCAGCCGGTCCGTGGAGCTGATCTCGAGCTCGATCGCCTCGCCGTCGCGGCCACCCAGTTGCCGGGCGCCGGTGGACCGTCCGGCACGACGCAGCGCGGTGGCCCGACCGTCGGCGACCCACACCAGTGCCTGCCCGCCGGTCGGTGTCTCGGCCACCGTCTGCGCGACGATCTTGCGCAGGTCGACACCGTCGGGGACGGTGACGGCGTCGGCCGGGCCGATCGGCTCGACCTCGGCGCCGATGCGGGAGAGCCGGAAAGTGCGAGTGGCGTCGCGATCACGATCGTGGCCGACGAGATACCAGCGGCCCTTCTCGGTGACCACGCCCCACGGCTCGACGGTGCGCATCGTGTACGGCTCGGCGCGCGATGGCCGGTGCGGAAACTGCACGGCCTGTCGGGAATCGATGGCGGACAACAGGATTCCGAGAATTTCCTCCGACCCGCGCAGACCCGGCACACCTTCCGGGGAGGCGATAGCCACCGGAGCGTCGGGGTCGACGTCGACGCCGGCGGCGCGCAGCTTTAGCAGCGCGCCCTGGGTCGCGGTGATCAGTTCGGGTGACTCCCAGAGCTGGGTGGCAACGGCGACCGCGGCCGCCTCGTCCGCGGTCAGCTCGACCGGCGGCAGCGAGTACGCATCCCGGTTGATGCGGTAACCCTCGCTGGGGTCCAGCGCCGACACCCGGCCGACCTCGAGCGGGATGCCGAGGTCGCGCAGTTCATTCTTGTCGCGCTCGAACATCCGGGAAAACGCCTCGAGGCTGGGGCTTTCCGAATAACCCGCCACGCTGGACCGGATCTTTTCGGCGGTGATGTAGCCGCGAGTGGACAGCAGGGCGATGACGAGATTTACCAGTCGTTCGACTTTCGAGGTCGCCACCCATAGCAGCTTAGGGGTGCGGTGGAGTTTCATTAACTCGGGCGCAGGAAACTCTGTCGGCGTTATCGAGGAGCTCGCTCGCGCAGCTGAGGAAGGAGGGCGGTGTTGGCCGAGTACGACAGCCAGCCGGGTCGGATGCCCCCGCCCGAGGCTGAGCTCACGCAAGAGCAATATAGCGCCGACGAAGAGGATTTGCAGGCGGGGCTGAGCGGATTGGCCGCGATCGTCGTCGACGCGTCGACGCTGGACGAGTCGCTCACCCAGATAGCCGAATTCGCGGCCCATGCAATCCCTGGCGCTGACGGCGCCGGTGTGACGGTGGCCCACCCGTCTGCGGTGCCACTGCGTGCCCAGTCGTGGGCCGTGACCGCCGAGTTCGTCCGCAAGGTCGACACACTTCAGTACGAGCGTCACGGGGAGGGCCCGTGCGTTAGTTCGATGCACACCGCACGTCCTTGCGTCAGTGGGTCCATGAGTGATGACCCACGTTGGCCGCGCCTGGGCAGCGCGGTGGTGCGCCTGGGCGTGAATTCGGCGTTATCGCTGCCGCTGCTACTCCGCGAGCGGGTGATCGGCGTCATCAACGCCTACGCCTACACCCTCGACGCATTCGCCGAACACGCGGTGGCCATAGGCACAAAGTTCGCGGGGCCGGCGGCTGTGACGGTCCACAACGCGCGATTGCTGATGGCGGCCCAGCAGCGGGCCGAGCAGTTGCAGCGGGCGCTGGGTAGCCGGTCGGTCATCGACCAGGCCGTCGGAATCATTCGCGGCCGATCCGGGGCCAGCGAGGAGGAAGCCTTCGATCGGCTGATCAAGATCAGCCAGGAGGAGAACGTCAAGCTGCATCTGGTCGCCGAGCGACTGGTCGAGCTATCTGTGCGGCGGGCCCGCGCCCGCCACAATTTCTCCTGAAAGTATCTACGGCAGTGAGGAATTCATCGTCGCCATGGCGGCGAGCATTGCCGGACGAGACTCGGGCTCAGCAATCAGCCGACGAGCGACGTCCGTCAGATGATCGTCGTTTGCGCGCGCGTAGCGACGTAGCAATGTGAACGCGTCTTCCACTGATACGTCGAGTCTTTCGCGGACAAATCCCTTAGCCTGCTCGATCACGATGCGAGCCGTTATCGCGTTGCGTAGTCGTGGCTCCACCACGGACGAAGTTGGGGCGTGTTCCTGCACGATCGCCACACACGCGATGTGTGCCAGGCTTTGCCCGACCAGCAGGTCCGCTGCACTAAGTTCGCCCGGACGTGTGCCGAACAAGCCCAAGGCGCCCAAAACGATGCCGGCCGCGCGCATCGGCACCGCATGCACCGAGGCGAAGCCGGCCTCGACAGCCGCCGGAACGAACCGCGGCCAGCGCGCCGTTTGTGCGGCCAGATCCGCCACCGAAATCGGTTGCCCGCTCGCATAACAGTCCAGACAGGGTCCTTCGTCGGCCTGCAGTTGGAAGAGCTCCAAATCGCGCGCCTTCTCCGAAGTCGCCGCCAACAGATGCAGGCTCTGCAACGGATCAGCCAGCAGGAACCCGGCGGCGGCAACATCGAGTAGCTCCGCGCAACGTTCGGTGAGTTCGGTCAACAGCTCGACCACATCAAAGTCGTCCAGCAGGCTGTCGACGAGCGTCACGACAGCGTCCAGAACTCGAGTCTCCCGGCTAGCGTCGGTCATCTTCGGCTCCTTCTCGGATGCTCCCGCATGACGTCCCGACGGGCCCTGACACTTCAGACGATGACGACATCAATCCTCCTCCAGCGTCAGCCGTCGGTCCAGAATGTCGCGGGCGACGTCGACGGCGCTGCGGTCTGTCGCGTACGCGTGTGCCCGCAGCCGGACCAGGGCCTCTGTTGCGTCGATCTCGAGCTGCGCCATCAGCATGCCGGTGGCCTGGCTGACCTCCGCGCGCGACAGCGTGTTCAGTTCGACCCATGCGTCGCTGCTCGGATCGGACATTGCGGCCTGCAGGTCTGCATTCATCAGATCGAGTACCGGGATGGCTGCCAACTCGGCGGCCGCCACCGCACCGGCCAGTTGCTCGGCGCCCAACGGATCCGGGTGGGCGCGAAACAGATCCAGTGCTCCGACATATTCGCCCGCAACCAGAACCGGCATCGCGTACACGCCTCGGATCTGGTAGCCCAGCATCGCGGCCCCATACGCCGGCCACCGCACTTCGTCCGGGTCGGCCAGGTCGACTACCAGGACAGGAGCCCGAAGGGCTACCGATTCCAAGCACGGCCCCTCACCCAGAGTGAACTGCAGCTCGTCATAAGCCCGCGCCAGCGACCCGCTCGACCCCAGCGTTGCGGCGTTGGCACCATCGAAGACCAGCGAGATTGCCGCGGCATCGACCTCGAGGAGGTTCACGCAGGCGTGGCACAACCGGTCTCCTGCTTCTAGCCGCCGCTCGCCACCGACCGCGGCCAGCAGTTGCTCACGGATTGTCACGGTGATCCGGACACGCATCGGCCGAGTCAGCGCAACTGACCTGAGATTTCGTTCCCGGGATCATCGGTCCACCATTCTCTGACCACCTAGTGGCGATACACCCGGGCTCTCGAGTTTGCCGTCGCAGCTGCCGGTGAAGCGTGCGGGCTGGTCGGCGTGTCGACTGAGTCGAAGGGTACCCGGTTTTCCACGCCCGAACCGGCGAAGCCGTATCCAATTGCCGGAGTGGCCAAATGGCCCAGCAGCGCGTAGCGTTGCGCTAGTTGGTACTTCCCAGTCCGGAGCGGTTAAGTATGAGCCGCAAGCATCTGTTCAGGCCGGACTTCTAACAAGCCAGTCGATTCCGGTGGCCCCGTTACCGTGCCTCCGACGTGACTGGGCGCAGCTATGCTGCGCTGCTGAACCGACCCGTTCTTAAATCCCATCTCGAAACGACATTACTGCCAAGGGCTTTCGCGATTACGACGCCGCGGTGCGCGTCCAATCAGATCGATCGGACGCCTGGGTAATGCTTGCAGCACAAGGGAATAACACAGTATCTGCCGCCTGGGCTGATCCGGGTAGCCAGTCCAGGGCGACCCTCGGGGTCGTTTGACGGTCGTCCGCTTTCGCGGCCGATCACCACAGAAGGGAAACACCCATGGGAATGACCGACAAGATCAAGAATGCCGCTGAGGACGTTGCGGGTAAAGCCAAGGAGCAGGCCGGCAAGATCACCGGCGACAAGGACACAGAAGGCGAAGGCAAGAAGGACCAGGCCAAGTCCAGCGTGAAGAAGGCCGGCGAGAACGTCAAGGACATATTCAAGTAAGCGTTCTTGGTGTGGCCCGCCGTTGATCAACTCGGCGGGCCACATCACTTCGCTCGCCATGAATTTTTCGAAATTTAAGCGCGACAATATGTTTCGCGCTACCACGCCCGAACTCTTCAGGAGAAAGCATGACTGACACCAACACCGCGAAGCTCGTCGGCCAACTTCGCATACTGCATCAACTGACCAACACCGAGATTCAGATCGCGCAAACCCGGTTGGCACAGGCCCGCAACGACACAGTGCGCCAACAATTCACGACGAACGCGGCGAACGCGCAAGAACGCGCGGGATTGATCGCGGCGGCGCTGCGTGAACTCGGCGGTGTTCCCGACGTGGTCACCCCAGCGCTGGGCCGGGCTGCCGCGCTGGCCAAGGCCGTATTCGAACAAGGGCAGCCAATAGCGGCGGCACTATTCGGCGATCTCGCCCTGGAACATCAACTGCTTGACCGCGCAACCTATCTCGAGGTGCTCGCCCATGCGACCGAGGATGTCGATACCCAATTGCTTGCGCGACGACTGCAGGCTGCGCATCACGAAACCATCGAGTGGATCAACTCGGTGCTTGCCCAAGAAGCCGCTGGAAAGGTCACTGCCGTGCGCCCCACGCCGGTTCAGACGGCGGTGGGTCGAATCACCAGGGCCGCCAATTACCCGAGCCGCTGGACTGCCGCGCGGATCAACGCAGCCGCCGAGGCCGTTGCCCGCACCCGCTCGCGCGTCGCCACCGTCACCGACGCCGCCGTGGATTCCTTGACCACCGGCCGCGACGCCGGACTTCAGCAAGCAGAGCAGATCGCCACCCGACGGGGAGCAAGCAGCATCGCGTCCGCGCTGCATCGAACCCGCGTATTCGCCGGCGGCCTCAGCGAAGACGAGTTGCCCATCGCCAACTACGACGACCTCACCGTGGACGAGGTGGAGTCCGAGGTCCAAGGACTCACCGACTCCGGCGCATTGGCCGCCCTACTGCGCTACGAGCAGAACCACAAAGACCGTGCCGGGGCGTCCACCGCAATCAACAACCAGCTGGTCGCGGTCAAAGCGCAGGAGAGCGCCCGAAACTGATCTGGCCTACATACTCGCGATCAGGCGTTTGACTCGCTCGTCGACCGCCCGGAATGGGTCCTTGCACAGCACGGTGCGCTGCGCCTGATCGTTGAGTTTGAGGTGGACCCAGTCGACGGTGAAGTCGCGGCCCGCCGCCTGAGCGGCGCTGATGAACTCGCCGCGCAGCCTGGCGCGGGTGGTCTGCGGCGGGTTGTCGACGGCCTCGGCGATGTCCTCGTCGGTGGTGACCCGCGTCGCCAGGCCCTTGCGCTGCAGCAGGTCGAAGACGCCGCGACCACGCTTGATGTCGTGGTACGCCAAGTCCAGCTGGGCGATCTTCGGGTCGGACAGCTCCATGTTGTAGCGGTCCTGGTAGCGCTGGAACAACTTGCGCTTGATCACCCAGTCGATCTCGGTGTCGACCTTGGCGAAGTCCTGGCTTTCGACGGCGTCCAGTTGCCGGCCCCACAGGTCGACGACCTGCTCGATCTGCGCGTTGGGCTCGCGGGTCTGCAGGTGCTCGACAGCGCGGGTGTAGTACTCGCGCTGGATGTCCAGCGCGCTGGCCTGACGCCCACCGGCCAGGCGCACCGGGCGGCGGCCGGTGACGTCGTGGCTGACCTCGCGGATGGCGCGGATCGGGTTGTCCAGCGAGAAGTCGCGGAACGGCACGCCCGATTCGATCATCTCCAGCACAAGCGCGGCGGTGCCCACCTTGAGCATCGTGGTGGTCTCGCACATGTTCGAGTCGCCGACGATGACGTGCAGCCGCCGGTACTTCTCGGCGTCGGCGTGCGGCTCGTCGCGGGTGTTGATGATCGGCCGGCTACGGGTGGTGGCCGACGAAACGCCTTCCCAGATGTGCTCGGCACGCTGCGATAGGCAGAACGTCGCGGCCTTGGGGGTTTGCAGCACCTTCCCGGCCCCGCAGATCAGCTGCCGGGTGACGAGGAAGGGCAGCAGCACATCGGAGATCCGGGAGAACTCACCGGCCCGCACGATCAGGTAATTCTCGTGGCAGCCGTAGGAGTTGCCCGCCGAGTCGGTGTTGTTTTTGAACAGGTAGATGTCGCCGCCGATGCCCTCGTCGGCAAGTCGCTGCTCGGCGTCTACCAGCAGGTCTTCCAGCACCCATTCCCCGGCCCGGTCGTGGGTGACCAGCTGCACCAGGCTGTCGCACTCGGCGGTGGCGTACTCGGGATGGCTGCCGACGTCGAGGTACAGGCGAGCGCCGTTACGCAAGAAGACATTGGAGCTGCGGCCCCACGACACCACCCGGCGGAACAGGTAGCGGGCTACCTCGTCCGGGGACAGGCGGCGATGGCCGTGGAACGTGCAGGTGACACCGAACTCGGTCTCGATGCCCATGATTCGTCGCTGCACAACATCGAGGGTACTTGTTGTGTCAGGGCGACGGTCAGCAAGCCGCGCCCGCGGGTCTAATCCGAAGATTCGCCGTCGGAATCCGACGGCTCCGAATCCGATTTCGAACCCTTCGGATCCGCTTCCTGCAGGAGGTTTTCCAGGGTGGACCGGCCGATCCGGCGGAACGCCCGGCGCGGCCGGCTGGCATCTAGGATGGCGACCTCGAGGCTGGCCACCTCCAGGCTGGGCTCGTCGCCGCCGTTGGTACTCCCGGCCCGCAGCGCGTCGACCGCGATCCCCAAAGCGTCGCGCAGGTCCGCGTTTTCGGCGTACGAGTCCTTGAGCGCGGTTGCGATCGGCTCGGTGGTGCCGCCCATCACCACGAAATGCGGCTCGTCATTGATGGAACCGTCGTAAGTGATCCGGTACATCTCAGGCGCTTTGGTTTCGCCGTAGTGTGCGACCTCGGCGACGCACAACTCCACCTCGTACGGCTTGGCCTGCTCGGTGAAGATGGTGCCAAGGGTCTGCGCGTAGACGTTGGCCAGCTGCCGGCCGGTGACGTCACGGCGGTCGTAGGCGTAGCCGCGGGTGTCGGCGAACTGGATCCCGCCGCGCCGCAGATTGTCGAACTCGTTGAACTTGCCCGCGGCCGCAAAGCCCACGCGGTCATACAGTTCGCTGATCTTCTGCAAGGACCGCGACGGGTTCTCCGCAACAAACAGCACGCCGCCGGCGTAGGCCAGTGCCACCACGCTGCGGCCCCGAGCGATGCCCTTGCGCGCGAGCTCGCTGCGCTCACGCATCGCCTGCTCAGGCGAGATGAAATACGGGAAGCTCACTTCTCACCGCCATCCGGGCCGAAAGTGTCCGCGCGCGAGCGACTTTGGATGACCTCGCGGGCCAATTCGGCGATGCGCCGCTCGGGCACATCGGCCGCCCCTTCGGGGCCGATGGCGACCGCCGTCGGGAAGATACCGCGAACCAGATCCGGGCCACCGGTGGCGGAATCGTCGTCGGCGGCGTCGTACAGCGACTCCACGGCTACCCGCAGCGCCGAATCGACATCGGTGACTTGGGCATACAGTTTCTTGATCGAGGACTTGGCGAAGATCGACCCCGAACCCACCGACTGGTAACCCTCTTCTTCGATGTTCCAGCCGCCCGCGGCGTCGAACGAGACTATGCGTCCGGCGCTTTCCGAGTCGGCCGCGTGGATGTCGTAACCCGCCAGCAGCGGCAGGGCCACCAGCCCCTGCATCGCGGCGGCCAGGTTGCCGCGCACCATGATCGCGAGCCGGTTGACCTTGCCGGCGAACGTGAGCGGAACGCCTTCCAGCTTCTCGTAGTGCTCCAGTTCCACGGCATAGAGGCGGGCGAATTCGACGGCGATCGCGGCCGTGCCGGCGATGCCGGTCGCGGTGTAGTCGTCGGTGATGTACACCTTCTTGACGTCCCGCCCGGCGATCATGTTGCCCTGGGTCGAACGCCGGTCACCGGCGATCAGGACACCGCCTGGGTATTTCAGGGCCACGATCGTGGTGCCGTGCGGCAGATTCCCGGCATCACCACCGGAGTGGCCACCGCCGCCACCCAGGACCGCCGGAAGCAATTCCGGCGCCTGACGGCGCAACAAGTCAGCGAATGAGGACGTATTTACCGAAGAGAATCCGGGTAGAGCCGAGGTAGTGGGCAGGCGGTCGGGAAAAGGCCAGGTCACTGTCCGCCCTTTTGGACATACGCGCGGACGAAGTCCTCCGCGTTTTCCTCTAGGACGTCGTCAATCTCGTCGAGCAGATCGTCGGTTTCCTCGGTGAGTTTCTCGCGACGCTCCTGGCCCGCGGCCGTGGTGCCAACGACGTCATCGTCGTCGCCGCCGCCACCGCCGCGTTTTGTTTGCTCCTGCGCCATCGCCGCCTCCTGCTTCGTCTGGGCTCGCTTACTAGCCGCGTAAGCATGCCCGCTGGTATCTCTACCCTACCGGTCCTACCCGACGTTCTTCGGTTAACCAGGCTCAGCTCGTCAGTTGTTCCACGAGTTCGACGGCGCTGTTCACGGAGTCCAGCAGCGCTCCTACGTGCGCCTTGCTGCCCCGCAGCGGCTCCAGCGTCGGGATGCGCACCAGCGAATCACCACCAAGATCGAAAATCACCGAGTCCCAACTGGCGGCGGCGATATCGGCCCCGAACCTACGCAGGCATTCGCCGCGGAAATAGGCGCGCGTGTCGGTCGGCGGGTTGTCCACCGCCTCGATCACCTGGTGTTCGCTGACCAGACGTTTCATCGAGCCGCGCGCGACCAGCCGGTTGTACAGGCCCTTGTCCAGCCGGACATCGGAATATTGCAGGTCGACGAGGTGCAGCCGGGGCGCCGACCAGCTCAGGTTCTCCCGCTGCCGGAAACCCTCGAGCAGCCGCAGCTTGGCCGGCCAGTCCAGCAGCTCAGCGCATTCCATGGGGTCGCGCTCGAGCAGGTCGAGCACGTGCGCCCAGGTTTCCACGACGTCGAGCGCCCGCGGGTCCGGGTCGCGACCGTCGACCAGCTTGGCCACCCGGTCGAGGTAAAGCCGTTGCAGCGCAAGGGCGGTCAGCTCCCGGCCATCCGCCATGGCCACCGCGACGCGCAGCGACGGATCGCGGCTGATCGCATGCACGGCGTGCACCGGCCGGGCCAGCGCCAGGTCGCTCAGGTCGATCCCGTGTTGGGGGCCGTCTTCGATCAGGTCCAAAACCAGCGCCGTGGTGCCCAGCTTCAGGTAGGTCGACGTCTCGGCGAGGTTCGCGTCGCCGATGATCACGTGCAGCCGGCGATACCGGTCGGCGTCGGCGTGCGGTTCGTCGCGGGTGTTGATGATGCCGCGCTTCAGCGTGGTCTCCAGCCCGACCTCGACCTCGATGTAGTCGGAGCGCTGGGAGAGCTGGAATCCGGGCTCGTCACCGGAGGGGCCGATACCGACGCGACCGGAGCCGGTGACGACCTGCCGGGACACCAAAAACGGCGTCAGACCGGCGATGATGGCCGAAAACGGCGTCTGCCGCGCCATCAGGTAGTTCTCGTGCGATCCGTACGAGGCGCCCTTGCCGTCGACGTTGTTCTTGTAGAGCTGCAGCTTGGCGGCCCCGGGCACGCTGGCGACGTGGCGCGCGGCGGCCTCCATCACCCGCTCACCGGCCTTGTCCCAGATCACCGCGTCCAGCGGGTCGGTGCACTCGGGCGCGGAGTATTCGGGGTGCGCATGGTCGACGTAGAGCCGCGCCCCGTTGGTCAGGATCATGTTTGCCGCGCCGACCTCGTCGGCGTCGACCACCGGCGGCGGCCCGGCCGAGCGGCTCAGGTCGAAACCGCGGGCGTCGCGCAGCGGCGACTCCACCTCGTAGTCCCAGCGGGTGCGCTTCGCGCGTTGAATGCCGGCGGCGGCCGCGTAGGCCAACACCGCCTGAGTCGAAGTAAGAATCGGGTTGGCGGTCGGGTCGGACGGCGACGAAATGCCGTACTCGACCTCCGTCCCGATAATCCGTTGCATGCGTCAAGGGTAGGCCCCCGACGATGCGTCCCACGCCGGGGCAAGGCGACCGCCGCCGACGACGGGCCGCGGATTGTTGAAATACCCAAGGCCCAAAGACAATTCGAAGGGATTGCCGAGCGCGCCACCGGACAAATTCTGACCTGCGCGAAAACGACCAGCGCACCGGTTGCTGCGCCACTAGGGTGACCCGGTGTGGGTTTAACTCAGCGCCGCACACCGGACGGCCAGAAGGCAGCGGCCGAACGATGGTTCCTGGAGCGCGGCCTACCGTCGGTGCTGACCCGGCGGGGCCGTTGGCGACGACTCTGGCCGCGGTGCGCTCCGATGCTGGCCGCGTGGGCGGCGGTCGAAGTTTGCCTGCTGGGCGTCTATCTGATCAGCGACGGCAACGAGGTCTTCATCAACGGGACACCGACCACCCGCCAGTGGGCGATCCTCGCGCTGCTGGCAGTCGCGCTCCCGCTGGCCGCCCTGCTCGGCTGGCTGGTGTCGCGGATCTCGAGCGGGCGCACCCGCGCGGCCGTCGCGACCGCGGCGCTGGCCGTCGCGGTCGGGTGCGGGATCTTCGAATCCGGCCCGATCCAATTGACCCGCGACGCCGTCATCCTGGTCGTGGTGCTGTTGCTGACCGGCTGCGGCGTCGGGTCGGTGCTGGCCTGGGCGGTGCGGATGACGTTCGAGCACCTCTCGACGGTCGGCACGCTGGCAATCCGGGCCCTGCCGATCGTGCTGCTGACCGCGTTGGTGTTCTTCAACACCTACGTCTGGCTGATGGCCGCGAACATCAACGGGGAGCGGCTGACGCTGGCCATCGTTTTTCTGATGGGCATCGCGGCGGCGTTCGTGGTGTCCAAGACCGTCGAGCGGGTGCGCCCGCTGCTGAGGTCGACGGCGTCGCTGCCCGAAGGCAGCCAGAGCCTCGTCAACACCCCCTTCGCCACCATGCACGGCCCCGCGGCGGGCTCACCTCTCAAGCCGTCGGAGCGCCTCAATGCCGTCTTCTTGCTCGCGACCTCGCAACTGATCGAGATTCTGGTGGTGGCCGGCGTCGGCGCCACCATGTACCTGATTCTGGGCGTCATCATTCTCACGCCACCGCTGCTCAAGGAGTGGACACACCATCAGGACATGACCACGACGGTGTTGGGCATGACCTTTCCGGCGCCGGACTCGCTGATCCACATGTGCCTTTTCCTGGGCGCGCTGACGTTCATGTACATCAGCGCGCGAGCGGTCGACGACGACGAGTACCGGGGGATGTTCCTCGACCCCCTGATCGACGACCTGCACACCGCGCTCGCGGCGCGCAACCGTTACCTCGGCAACGTCGCCGACGAGTCCGACAGCGCGGACGTTGTTGACGCCGCCAGGGTCCCCGATTAACTTCAGCCTGGTGTCCGACCTGTCCGGGAAGCGTTACGGCGAAGTACTTCTCGTCGAGGTCGGGGAATCCGGCCCACAAGCCACCGTCTACAACAGCTTCGGACTCAACGACTGTCCGGCCGAGTTGTGGTCCAAGCTCGACCCCCAGGCGATCGCGCAAGAACACGGCGCCGCAGCGGCCTTGCTGAACGGCCCGCGTTACTGGCTGATGAACGCCATCGAGAAGCAGGCCGACGGTCCGCAGCAGCGGATGACGTTCGGCGGGATAGAGATGATCAAGCAGGCCACCGTGCAGCTGTCGTCGATGAACCCCGCGCCGTACACCGTCAACGAAGTGACCCGCAATACGGTCTTCGTCTTCAACGCCGGCGAACAGATCTACGAGCTGATCGATCCCGACGGCAAGCGCTGGGTCATGCAGACCTGGAGCCAGGTCGCCGACCCCAACCTGTCGCGGGCCGAGCTGGCCGGGCTGGCCGACCGGCTGACGCTGCCCGAGGGGTGGAGTTATGTGCCGCGCGTGCTCACCGAGACGCTGCGGGTGGACACCACGACTCGCCCCGCCCGCGTGACGCAGGATGACCTGACGAACAGCTACTCGTTCGAATTCGACTGAACCGCTTAGGGATTGAGTCCCTAGAGGTACTGGCCGAGGTTCGATTCGGTGTCGATGGCGCGCGACGCGCTCGACGACTTGCCGGTGACCAGGGTGCGGATGTACACGATCCGCTCGCCCTTCTTGCCCGAGATCCGCGCCCAGTCGTCGGGGTTGGTGGTGTTGGGCAGGTCCTCGTTCTCGGCGAACTCGTCGACGATCGAGTCGAGCAGATGCTGGATCCGCAGGCCCGATTGGCCGGTCTCCAGCACCGCCTTGATCGCGTTCTTCTTCGCGCGGTCGACGACGTTCTGGATCATCGCCCCGGAGTTGAAGTCCTTGAAGTACATGACTTCTTTGTCACCGTTGGCGTAGGTGACCTCCAGGAACCGGTTGTCGTCGATCTCGGCGTACATCCGCTCGACGACCTTTTCGATCATCGCCGCGATGCACGCGCCACGGTCGCCGTCGAACTCGGCGATGTCGTCGGCGTGCACCGGCAGCGTCTCGACCAGGTACTTCGAGAAGATGTCTTGTGCCGCTTCGGCATCGGGCCTCTCGATCTTGATCTTCACGTCGAGACGTCCCGGCCGCAGGATCGCGGGGTCGATCATGTCCTCACGGTTGGAGGCGCCGATCACGATGACGTTCTCCAGCCCTTCGACGCCGTCGATCTCGGACAGCAGCTGCGGGACCACCGTGGTCTCGACGTCGGAGGAGACGCCGGTACCGCGGGTGCGGAAGATCGAATCCATCTCGTCGAAGAAGACGATCACCGGTGTTCCCTCGGACGCCTTCTCGCGGGCGCGCTGGAAGATCAGCCGGATGTGGCGCTCGGTCTCACCGACGAACTTGTTCAGCAGCTCGGGGCCCTTGATGTTCAAGAAGTACGACTTGGCCTCGCGGGCGTCGTCGCCGCGCACCTCCGCCATCTTCTTGGCCAGCGAGTTGGCGACCGCCTTGGCGATCAGCGTCTTACCGCAACCGGGCGGGCCATACAGCAACACACCCTTGGGCGGACGCAGCGCGTACTCCCGGTACAGGTCCTTGTGCAGGAACGGCAGCTCCACGGCGTCGCGGATCTGCTCGATCTGGCGGGTCAGACCACCGATGTCCTGGTAGCTGACGTCGGGCACCTCTTCGAGCACCAGGTCCTCGACCTCGGCCTTCGGGATGCGCTCGAAGGCGTAGCCGGCCTTGGTGTCGACCAGTAGAGAATCGCCAGGCCGCAACTTGCGCGGCCTGGTGTCATCGTTGAGTGCGTCGGGAACGCCGTCGGGCAAGTCCTCGGCCACCAGTGGGTCGGCCAGCCACACGATCCGTTCCTCGTCGGCGTGGCCCACGACCAATGCGCGGTGGCCGTCGTTGAGCACCTCGCGCAAAGTCGAGATCTCGCCGACGGATTCGTACGTGCCGGCCTCGACGACGGTCAGGGCTTCGTTGAGCCGGACCGTCTGGCCCTTGCGCAAGGACGCCACGTCGATGTTGGGCGAGCAGGTCAATCGCATCTTGCGACCCGAGGTGAACACGTCCACCGTTTCGTCCTCGTGGGACGAGAGCAAGACGCCGTAGCCGCTGGGCGGCTGCCCGAGACGATCGACCTCTTCGCGCAACGCAAGTAACTGCTGCCGCGCCTCTTTAAGAGTTTCCATTAATTTGGAATTGCGCGCGGCGAGCGAGTCGATGCGGGCTTCGAGCTGATGCACATCGCGCGCGGAGCGCGTGCTGCCTGCCGACCCGGCGGCTTGCTCGAGTTGCTCGCGCAGTGCCGCTGCTTCGCGACGTAACTGTTCAAGCTCGGCGGCATCGCTGCTGGACATACCGGTTTCGTCATCGACCCCGAATGCTTCAGAACGCTCTGATTCACCCATGTTGCGCTCCTTTCCCGCCCCGAATTGATGCGGTGGATCCTTATAACGCTACCGGCGATTGGCCGTTCATGCGTGAACTCAAAAGCCATCAAAAGTCGCGTCTTTACTCCCGCTGGTAACCTCGGCGTCGATTTGGGACCACCGGAAGGACACCCCTTGACCGCAAAACCCCTCACCACAGGCCTTGCCGTGGTCGCGGTCATCAACGCAATGTTTCCAACTGTGACTTCCATTGCACCAGTTGGCCCGATCGCAGCAACCGCCACCCTCCAAGAATCAGGCGTGGCCGAATAGCCCGGCCGGTTCGAGGGATGCAGCGACACCTGTCCGTAGCACTGAGCACCGCCACCGCCGTGGCGGCTGTGGGGCTCGCGGCGTGCACGCACAGCGAGCCCAAGGTGCTGCCGTCGACTCGTTCGGCGGTGACCGCGCCGACGTCCAGTCCGTTGATCGTCACGGCTCCCCCGACCGCTCCCCTGCCGGTGCCCGAGGCTCTCGTCGAAGTGCTGAACCGGCTTGTCGACCCGAACGTTCCGGGCATCAACAAGGTCACCCTCGTCGAAGGCGCAACGCCGGAGAGCGCGGCCACGCTGGACAAGTTCATCAACGCGCTGCGCGACAACGGCTACCTGCCGATGAGTTTCGTGGCCAACAACATCGCGTGGTCGGACAAGAATCCGGCCAACGTGGTGTCCCTCGTCAGCGTCAACACCGCCAAGGGAAGCAGCGGCGCGTTCGCCTTTCCGATGGAGTTCGCGCCCTTTCAGGGCGGCTGGCAGCTTTCCCGCCGGACCGCGGAAATGCTGTTGGCACTGGGCAACTCGCCGACCCCGACGCCTCCCCCACTCAGCCTGACACTTCCCCTGCCTCCGCCGCCGGAACCCGTCCAGCCGCCGGCCCCGCCTCCGCCTGCCCCGCCTCCGTCGCCCTGATGTGGATCGCCTGGCTCGAATTCGACGTATTGCTGGGCGACGTGCGATCGCTCAAGGAAAAACGCTCGGTGATCCGTCCCGTTGTCGCCGAACTGCGCCGCAAGTTCGGCGTGTCGGCCGCCGAGACGGGTTCGCAGGATCTGCATCGGCGAGCGGGCATCGGGGTGGCCGTCGTGTCCGGTGACCGTGCCCACGCGGTCGAAGTCCTGGACGCTGCCGAACGTCTGGTCGCCGCGCATCCCGAGTTCGAGCTGCTGTCGGTGCGACGCTCACTGATGCGCAGCGAGGACAGCGAGGACTAGGGCTAGCCGTCCCGGCCCGGACGCTTGCGGCCCAACGGCATCGGGGCCACTGTTCCCGGCGCCAGCCGTCGGGATGCCACCAGGAACGCGGTGTGCCCGCGCATCGTGTGCTGGGGCCGGACCGCCAGGCCGACAGCATGCCAACCGCGCTGCATCGTCTCCCAGGCGCGCGGCTCGGTCCAGCACTCCTGAGCCCGCAGCGCCTCCACCACCTTCGACAGTTGGGTGACCGTGGCGACGTAGATCACCAGTACCCCGCCGGCGACGACGAGCCGCGACACGGCGTCCAGCACCTCCCACGGCGAGAGCATGTCCAGCACGGCCCGGTCGAACGAGTCGTCGGGCAGCCCGGAATCGACGACGTCGCCGATGATCAGCTCCCAGTTGGCGGGCGCCCGACCGAAAAAGACGTCCACGTTGCGCCGCGCATGTTCGGCGTGATCCGCGCGCACTTCGTAGGAGACCACTTGCCCGTCGGGCCCCACCGCGCGCAACAGCGAACAGGTCAGCGCACCGGATCCGGCTCCGGCCTCGAGCACGCGGGCACCCGGGAAAATGTCGCCCTCGTGGACGATCTGAGCGGCGTCCTTGGGATAGATGACCTGCGGCCCCCGCGGCATCGACATGATGTAGTCGACCAGCAGGGGGCGCAGCACCAGGTATGGGGTGCCGTTGCTGGATTTGACCACGCTGCCCTGTTGCAGCCCGATGATCGTGTCGTGCGGAATCGCGCCGCGATGGGTGTGGAACTCGGCGCCTTCCGTGAGCTCCATCGTGTAGTGCCGGCCCTTGGCGTCGGTGAGCTGGACGCGCTCGCCGACGACGAATGGACCGGTGTTGGACACGCCGTTCAGCGTGCCAGCCGACTCGCCGTTGGCGATGCTCGGGGTTGTCGGCAGTGCGTCCTAGGCTGCGAATATGACCGACCAGCCGCAAGACCAGGCGGGGGCGGCTTCGAGACCGGCTTCGAGACCGGCACTGTCGCCGTCGCGAGCGGCGGATTTCAAGCAGTGCCCGTTGCTGTACCGGTTCCGGGCGATCGACCGGCTGCCCGAGCCGCCGTCGACGGCACAGATCCGCGGCTCGGTGGTGCACGCCGCACTCGAGCAGCTCTACGGCCTGCCCGCGGCAGCACGTGGCCTTGAGACCGCGGTTTCGCTGGTGGAGCCCGCCTGGGAGCAGGTGATGGCCGCCGAGCCCGACCGGTTCGCCGAGCTGGACTCCGCCCAGCGGACCCAGGTACTGGAGGAAGCCCGCGCGCTGCTGTTCGGTTATTACCGGCTGGAAGACCCGACCCGGTTCGATCCGCAGTGTTGCGAACAGCGGGTGGAGGTGGAGCTTGCCGACGGCACACTGCTGCGCGGGTTCATCGACCGGATCGACGTCGCCGCCACCGGCGAGCTGCGGGTGGTCGACTACAAGACCGGCAAGGCGCCACCGGAGGCGCGAGCGCTGGCCGAATTCAAGGCGATGTTCCAGATGAAGTTCTATGCGGTGGCGCTGCTGCGTACCCGCGGTGTGCCGCCCACCCGGCTGCGCCTCATCTACCTCGCCGACGGCCAGGTGCTGGACTACTCACCCGAGCTCGACGAGCTGCTGCGCTTCGAGAAGACCCTGATGGCGATCTGGCGCGCCATCCAATCCGCTGGTGCGACAGGCGATTTCCGTCCGAGCAAGTCACGGTTGTGCGATTGGTGTCCGCACCACGAGTACTGTCCGGTTTTCGGCGGCACCCCGCCGCCCTATCCCGGCTGGCCGGATAACGTGCGGGCGCAAGCTATTTCACATCCAACCGAACCGGCGGCATAATCGCGGCCCGCTAGTCGAGCGGTGACATCTCCTGCAGCATGGTGGGAATCAGCTCGCTGACGGTGGGATGGATGTGCATCGTGCGCGACAGCGTGGTGTACGGCGCCTTGGCCGACATGACGTCCAGGATGGCGTGAATCGCCTCGTCGCCGCCGACCCCAAGGATGGCCGCTCCGAGGATCTGACCGGTTTCGGCATCGACGACGACCTGCATAAAGCCTTGCGTCTCACCCTTTTCCACGGCTCGGCCGACCCTGGTCATCGGCCGCCTCCCGAGCAGCGCCTTGCGGCCCGACGCTCGGACCTCGCTGACGGTCATCCCGGCGCGCCCCAGCGGCGGATCGATGTAGAGCGCATAGGTGGTGATGCGGTCGCTGACCCGGCGCGGATCGTCGTCGAGCAGGTTGGCGGCCACGATCTCGAAATCGTTGTACGAGGTGTGGGTGAATGCGCCCTTGCCGTTGCAATCGCCCATCGCCCAAATGTGATCGACGTTGGTCTTGAGTGCATCGTCGACGACGATGTAGCCGCGCGCGTCGGTCTGCACACCGGCGGCGTCCAGGCCGAGGTCGTCGGTGTTGGGCCGGCGCCCCACCGCCACCAGCAGATGACTTCCGGGTATCGGGTCGGCACCGGCGCGAGGCGTGAGTTCGAATCCGTTGTCGCTCTTGCTGACCCGCACGTCGTCGGCATTGAGGACGATGTCGATGCCTTCGGCCTCCAGGATCTCCTTGATGGTGGCCGAGACGTCCTCGTCTTCGCGGGAGGCCAGCCGCGGACCCCGCTCCACGACGGTGACCGCTGACCCGAAGCGCCGGTACATCTGGGCGAACTCCAGCGCGATGTAGCTGCCGCCGATGATGACGAAACGTGTTGGCAGCGTGTCGAGTTCGAAGACGGACACGTTGGTGAGGTAGTCGACCTCGTCCAGGCCCGGGATGTCGGGGGCCACCGCGCGGCCACCGACATTGAGGAAGATCCGGTCGGCGTGCAGCTCCTCGCCGTCGACACTCAGGGTGTGCGGATCGGTGAAACGGGCGTGGCCGCGAAAGACGGTGCAGCCGTCCATGCCGTCCAGCCAGTCCTCGACGCCCTTACGGTCGGCCAGCACGATGCCGTCTTTGCGGGCCTTGACTTTCGCCATGTCCACGCTGATCCATCCGGTCGCGACACCGAATTCGGCGCTGCGACGAGCCAGCTGGGCGACGTGCGCACTGGCGACCAGCGTCTTGCTCGGAATACACCCATTGTTGACACAGGTGCCGCCGATCAGCTTGCGCTCGACGATCGCGACGCGCTGGCCGGCGGCGGTCAGCCGCCCGGCAAGCGGAGGGCCGGCCTGGCCGGCACCGACGATGATCGCATCGAAATGCGCGGTCACTTAACGGCCGAGACGAGGTACTCGGCCAGCTCGTGCCCCGTCAGCGCAGCGATGGCGAACCCGCCCAAGACCGCGACCGCATCCTCGAGCAGCGCGATCGGCAGGTCCCGCCCGCCGCTGACCGCCACCAGCCGCTTGCGGGCCTGATAGCCACCGAGGGTGCCGAGCACCGCGCCGATGACACCGGCCCCGAGCGCGGAAAAGGTCCAGTGCGGCCAGGCGCCAAGTGCCGCGCCCGCCAGCCCGCCCATGACGAGCCGGGCAGCGAACACCGGTGGCGCCGTGCGGGGTGGCGTCTTGGGCAGCTTGTCGTTGACCAATTCGCCGACGGCGAGAACGCTGAATACGACGACGGTGATGATGTTCGCCATCCAGGAGGCCCAGGTGCCGTGCAAGTCGATCCAACCGAGATAGGCCGCCCACGCGACCACGGCGGGAGCCGTCAGGGAGCGCAACCCGGCGACGACGCCAATCAGCAAAGCCAGCAACAGAACAAGGACATGTGTCACGGCGACCCCTCCTGGGAACGAACAGCGCGGCAACGGTAAGAGGGGGCGGCCCAGCGGGCCCCCTCCCCCTAGCCGGACGCTAACACAGCCGGGGCCGGGCGGGCAGGATCAGTCAGAATCGGCAGAACCTGATATCGGAAGCCAGAATCGCTTTGGCGCCGATGGCCGCGAGCTCGTCCATGATCTCGTTGACGCCCCGACGCGGGACCAGCGCCCGGATGGCCACCCAGTCCGGGTCGGCCAGCGGGGCGATGGTCGGCGACTCCAGCCCCGGCGTGATCAACGTGGCCTTGTCGAGTACCGAGCGCGGGCAGTCGTAGTCGAGCATCAAATACTGCTGCCCGAACACCACACCCTGAATCCGGGCAACCAGCTGATCGCGCGCCGCTCGCGCTGCGCCGTCGCCGTCGGAGCCGGCGCGCTCGATCAGCACCGCCTCCGAATCACAGAGCGGCTCACCGAAGGCCACCAGGTCGTGCAGGCTCAGGGTGCGGCCGGATCCCACCACGTCGGCAATCGCGTCGGCCACCCCGAGTTGAACCGAAATCTCCACGGCGCCGTCGAGCCTGATGACGGTTGCTTCAATTCCCTTGTTCGCCAGGTCTTTTCGCACCAGATTCGGGTATGCAGTGGCGATTCGCTTACCGGCCAGATCGGCCGTCGTCCAGTCCAGCCCGGCCGGTCCCGCATAACGGAAGCTGGATGACCCGAAACCCAGCGCCAGGCATTCGCGCACCGGCGCATCCGAGTCGAGCACCAGGTCTCGCCCGGTGATGCCGAAATCGAGCTGTCCCGAACCGACATAGATGGCAATGTCTTTGGGCCGCAGGAAGAAGAACTCGACGTGGTTGACGCGGTCGATGACGGTGAGGTCTTTGGAATCGGTGCGCCGCCGATAGCCCGCCTCCGAAAGGATCTCGCTGGCCGGCTCGCTCAGCGTGCCCTTGTTCGGTACCGCAACCCGCAACATGCTCACAGCTTCCGATAGACGTCGTCGAGGGACAGTCCGCGCGCGATCATCAGCACCTGCGCCCAGTACAGCAACTGACTGATCTCCTCGGCCAATGCGTCGTCGGATTCGTGCTCGGCGGCCAGCCACACCTCGCCGGCCTCCTCCAGGATCTTCTTGCCCAGCCCATGAATCCCGCCGTCGAGCGCGGCGACCGTGGCGCTGCCGGCCGGTCGGGTGCGGGCACGATCGCCGAGTTCGGCGAACAGATCCTCGAATGTCTTCACGGCCAGCGATTGTTTCACGAGGCAACGAGCAAAGTCACCTCGGTTTCCGCTGGTGACCACTCGCACGGGCGATCCGCAAGCCCCACAGCCTGTTTCGCGGCGCCGAGAACCGTTAGTCGAATCCAGCCAGCGTGGTGCGCAGCGCGGCCTCCAGCTGAAGGTGAAATGGCTGGCCCGCGAACATATCCGAGGTCAGCCAGCGATCGAGGACGAATTTGACTGTGGCCAAACTTGTATCAACCAACAGCGCCGGGCGAAGGTCCGCGGTCGCATCAACACCCATCCGGGCGGCGACCTGCTCGATGAACATATCGTGGTCGGTTTCGCTGACCAGCACCGTTTTGCTCAACAGGTGCGGCGCGGTGGCGATCGCGTGGCGCCAGGTATCGAGATTGTCGAGTTCGTCGGCGTCTCGGGCGCGCGTGACAAACACGTGAAGCAATGCTTCGACGGCCGATTCGTCCTGGGGTCGCGCGTTGTACGAACCCACGATCTCACCGATCGCCTCGCGGACGGGATCAGCCAGCAGGCCTTCTTTGGTGGGTGCGTGCCGGAAATAGGTACTGATGGAAATTCCGGCAGCCGCGGCAATGTCCTCCGTCGTCACCGTATCGAATCCGCGTTCGGCGAAAAGCTGATATGCAGTGTTCTGGATCTGAGAGAGTAACTCCGCGCGGCGCCGATCCCGTAGTGATCCGGTGTTTGCTGAGGGCATGCCATTACCTTCGTCGAGCTGACATTCCAACGCGTCGGTACCGTCCAGTGACGATCTCAGGTGAGTGACTCTACACTATTGAAAGCGCCTATCAAGTGGGCTACTGTGATACAGCACACACCGAGAACCGCAGTTCACGGAGCCTGGTGACATTACCGTTATGACAATGCGCTGCACGGCACCCGACTCCCCGCGTTCTGCACTCGTGCATTTGTTGGTGGGGGGAGCGCCAATGGTGGCGATAGCTGGTGCGCGATGACCGATAGCTTAGGTTTGCTAGACGGACTTCCGGCTGCGCTTGAATGACGGCACAACAAGACGGCCTTACCGCCATCCAGGACTGGTCTGCCGGATACGTCAAACGTCATCCGCTTGCCTCGCTGACAACAGTGGGCGAACAGTTCGTCCTTGGTGTGCGCACCATTCAATACTTCTTTTTCGACCTGGTGACCGGCCGATTTCAATGGCAGGAATTTGTTCGCCAGGGCGCGTTTATGGCCGGCACCGCCGTCTTGCCGACGATTCTGGTGTCATTGCCGATCAGCGTCACGTTGTCCATTCAGTTCGCCCTGCTCGCCGGGCAGGTGGGCGCCACCTCGCTGGCCGGCGCGGCCAGCGGACTGGCGGTCATCCGGCAGGGCGCATCGCTGGTCGCCGCCGTGCTGATGGCCTCGGCCGTCGGGTCGGCGATCACCGCAGATCTGGGTTCGCGGACCATGCGCGAAGAAACCGACGCGATGGAGGTGATGGGCGTCTCGGTGATCCGTCGGCTGGTGGTGCCGCGGTTCGCCGCGGCGATCATGATCGGCGTCGCGCTCACCGGTGTCGTGTGCTTCGTCGGATTCTTCGCGAGCTACATGTTCAACGTGTACTTTCAGAACGGGGCCCCGGGCAGTTTCGTCTCGACCTTCGCTTCGTTCGCGACGCCAGACGACATGATCTTGGCGTTGGTGAAGGCGGTCATCTTCGGCGCCATCGTGGCCGTCGTGTCGGCGCAGAAGGGCCTGTCCACCGTCGGTGGCCCGACCGGCGTCGCGAACTCGGTCAACGCGGCCGTCGTCGAGGCGATCCTGCTGCTGATGATCGTCAACGTCGCGATCAGCCAGCTTTACATCATGCTGGTGCCCAGGACGGGCCTGTGACATGACGGTTTCTGCCTATCGGCCCTTTGCGCCGATCACCGTCCCGGTTATCCGGCTGTATCGCAGGGGCACGGTTCCGATCATTCGGCTCGGCCATCTGTTGGTCTTTTTCATCCGGGCGCTGGTCGCCGTGCCACTCGCGTTGCGACAGTACCGCGGCGAATTCCTGCGACTGCTGTCCAACATCACCTGGGGCAACGGCTCGATCGTGGTTGGTGGCGGAACCGCCGGCGTGGCCCTCGTGCTCGGGATGACCGTGGGCGCGCTGGTCGGCATCGAGGGCTACAACTTCCTGGACCTGCTGGGTCTCGGGCCGGCCACCGGGTTCGTCTCCTCGTTGGTCAACACGCGCGAGCTGGCACCGCTGATGGCGTCGCTGGCTTTCGCCATGCAAGCCGGCTGCCGCTTCACCGCTCAGCTCGGGTCGATGCGGATCGCCGAGGAAATCGACGCGTTGGAATCGATCGCGATTCGCCCGATTCCGTATCTGGTGACGACTCGGCTGATCGCCTCGGTGGCGGCCATCGTCCCGCTGTATGTGGCGTGCCTGGCGATCGGCTACCTGACCACGCAGCTTGTGGTGGGGATCAGCAGCGGCGGCTCGACGGGCTCCTACCTGCATTACTTCACGCTGATGCTGGCCGGCCAGGACATCGTCTACTCGTTGATCAAGGCCATCATCTTCGTGTGGATCGCGTCCACGATTCAGTGCTACTACGGGTATTACGCGACTGGCGGGCCCGAGGGTGTCGGCGTGGCCGCCGGGCATGGCATGCGGGCCAGCATCACCGTCGTGATCATCGTGAACATGTTGCTCACCATGGCGTTGTGGGGGGTCGACGCGGGCGCAAGGTTCGGTGGTTGATGCCGAATTCTCTTGAGCCGGACGGCCGCGGGCCCTCGGACCGTCAGTTACTTGCCACCGGTGCGGCGGTGGTGGTGGTCGCGGCCCTGCTTACCGTCGCGATGTTGCTCAAGTCCACCGGCCGGCTCAACGACTACGTCCGGGTGGTCGCCGATCTGGTCAACGTCGGCGACGGGCTGCCGCAGAAGTCGGACGTCAAGTATCACGGCGTGCTCGTCGGGATGGTCGACGATGTGGTTCCCGCGTCCAACGGAAAACCCAACTACGTCCACATCGATCTCAAACCTGCATTCGCCAAGTCGATTCCGGCCGCGGTCACCGCTCGCGTGGTTCCCAGCAACGTCTTCGCGGTGTCGTCGGTGCAGCTGGTGGGCTCCCCAAATCAGGAGGGCCCGGGCGCCGCGATCCACCCGGGCGCGCACATCCCCGAAGACACCCGGCTTCCGACCGTCCTGTTTCAGACCACCGTCAGCAAGTTGCGCGACCTGCTGGCCGCCACCGGGCGCGGCCGCGACGACAGGTCCATCGGGATCCTGGCCGCGCTGGGTGCCGCCACCGACCACCGCCGCGTCCCCCTGCTGAATGCCGGGGCGCAATTGAATCGCCTTCTCGACCAACTCAATTCGATTGTCAGCACCGACACCGGGCCGTCGACCGTCTCCGCACTCGTCGACGCGGCGCATGGACTCGCACAGACGGCACCCGATCTTGTCGACGCCTTGCACCAGGCCGTCGAACCTTTGCAGACTTTTGCCGAGACGCGCGGGCAGTTGGCCGCGCTGCTCTCCGGCGCCGAGAACACGGTCGGGACCACACGCGAATCGTTCGGTAACCACATCGACCAGCTCATTCGGATCACCGCCGATTTCACGCCGGTGCTGGGCGTGTTGGCGATGCGGTCGAGCAATTTCGTGCCCGCGGTCACCAAGTTGGACAACCTGGCCAACAGGTTCATGGAGGAGGTCTGGGTACCGGGCCGTGATGTCGGCAATATGCGCGCGATGTTGACGTTTACCCCCTCGTCTACCTACACCCGCGCCGACTGCCCGCATTACGGAGAGCTGAAGGGGCCCAGTTGCTTTACCGCACCGCTGGTGCCGGTGCGCCCCGATATGCCGGAGGTGCTGCTGCCGCAGAACTATCAGCCGCCCAAGGATCTCGCGCCGCCGCCGGGCACGATCATCGGCCCGGACGGAAACCTCGTCGCGGTCGGACCGCCGTTGATCAATCCGAGCCCCAACCTGACCGATCCCAATCCCCCACTGCCATCCTGGCTTCCACCGTCGCCGCCGGTACCGGGCAGCGCCAACCCCGATAACCCATCGCCCGGGGCGCCCGCGACGCCGTCGCCGAACGCACCGTGGGTCGCGCCGGTGGCGCCGAAGGCGCCGTGGATACCGCAATCGTCCTTCGGGGGCAACGTGGGCCCCGTCGGCAGCCAGTACGAGCGCAACATGCTGAGCGTGATCACCGGCCAGACCGCCACGCCGGCCACCGAGCTACTGCTGGGACCGGTGGCTCGCGGGTCCACGGTCTCGCTGAAACCCGCACCCGGAGGGCCGAGATGAAATTCCGGGCACCGCTGATCGGCCTCACGCTGTTCATGGTCGTCGCGTTGACGCTCACCTGGCTGGTGTACGTGAGCCTGCGACGTGACGTTGCCGGCGACACGGCCAAGTATTCGGCATTGTTCACCGATGTCTACGGGCTGCGCGAAGGCGACGACGTCCGGATGGCCGGGGTGCGGGTGGGCCGGGTGGAAAGCGTCGAGCTCGACGGGAAACTCGCGAAAGTCGCGTTCGTGGTGCAAACCGATCAGCACCTGTACGGCAACACCGTCGCCTCCGTGACTTACCAAAACATCGTCGGACAGCGTTACCTCGGGCTGTCTTTGGGACCGGAGGGCAGTCAGAGCCTGCTCCCGCCGGGCAGTGTGCTGCCGCTGGAACGCACCGAACCATCCTTTGATGTCACCGCGCTGCTCAACGGCTACGAACCGCTGTTCAGCCTGCTAAACCCGCAGGATGCCGACAACCTCACCAAGGGCATCATCGCGTCGCTGCAGGGCGACACCGCGTCGCTGACCACGCTGATCAGCCAAACATCAACCCTCACAGAGACTTTCGCCGGGCGAGATCAAGCCCTGGGTGACGTGATCACCAACCTCAACAAGGTGGTCGGTAACCTTGCTCGGCAGAACGACAATCTCGACGGAGTGATCACCCAAACGCGCGAGGTGGTTGGCCAGCTCGACCGGCGGCGTCCGGAGCTGGTGTCCTCGGCGGGTTCGCTGTCCCGGGTGATGGGCCGGCTCTCGGCCTCGGCCACCGACGTGTATCCGGCGCTGCGCGAATTCATCGATCGCAAACCCGGTGCGGCCAGACACCTGATGGATGTCGAGCCGCAGGTGGCGTTCTTCGGCGACAACATCCCGCTGCTACTGAAAGGGCTTGTCCGAGTGGGTAACCAGGGCGCCTACGGTAACGCCTACGTGTGCGACGTCAACTTCATGGGATTCTTCCCCGGCCTCAATGACGTCGTGCCGATCATCGTCGCCGCCGCCACCCCCGGCAACAAGATGTGGCACACACCGAGATGCAGGAGCACTGCCGGTGGCTGAGAACAAGAAGCGTCCGCTGGAGAGCTACAACAAGACGTGGCTTGGGTTTATCGCCGTCGCGGTGGTCGCGGTAGTCATCGGGGCCATGCTGGCGGTGCACGCGCTCGGCGCCGGCTACCGGCACTACACTGCGGAGTTCCTGCAGGCCGCCTCGCTGCGGGCCGGCAACCCGATCGTCGTCGCGGGCATCCCGGTCGGCGAAGTGACCAGCATGAAACTCGACGGCGACCACGTCGAGGCGGGTCTGAAGATTCGCGACAACATCGTGCTGGGCAAGGATTCCCGGGCCACGATCAAGGTCACCACCATCCTGGGCTCGCGTTATCTCTCGGTGCAGCCCAATGGCTCGAACACGCTGCCGCACAATACCTTTGATCTGGCCCACACCGACGTTCCCTACGACTTACAAGCCGCATTGCAGGACGCCACCACGACGTTCGAGCAGGTCGATTCCGACCGGTTCGCCCAGTCGCTTGCGGTGTTGGGCAAGCAGCTCGAGGGCCTGCCCGCGGTGGTGCCGCAGGCCATGAAGAACATCGGATCGCTGTCGTCCATCATCGCGGTGCGCCGCGACCAACTGGGCCAGCTGCTGGGAAGCACCGAACGGGTGACAAACACCTTGCGGCGCCAGCAAGCCGGCATCGGCAATCTCGTCAACCAGGGGCAGGACCTGCTGGGCCAATTCGTCGCGCGGCGAGCCGTTTTCCACGCGATGATGCAGTCGCTGACCAGCCTCGTCGACACCATGAGCCAGATCGTGGTCAACGACCGGTCAGGTCTTGACTCGCTGATCGCGGACATGCGCGACTTCACCGGCATGATGGCGCAACACGACGACCTGCTGGCCAACATGCTGCAGATCAGTCCGATCTTCTTCCGTGAGGCGGCCAACCTCACCGGCGAGGGCAATGCGGTGAATTTCAACGCCAACAACGTCCCGCTCGTCGACTCGTGGATGTGCGCAATCAGCGGCCGCGCAAAGCAGTTCGGCATGATCCAATACTTCAAGGACTGCAAGTGACGGCATCGAAGCTGCGGTCCAGGGCGGTCGCCATCTGCGCCACCCTGGCGGTGCTCGCCACGGCCGTCGGAATCGGCTGGTGGTACCTGACGCCTGACGCGGACGCCATCACGGTGACGGCCCAATTCGACAGCGCCTCAGGACTTTACGAGGGCAATGTGGTCGCGGTATTGGGAATGCCGGTGGGAAAGATCACCAAGATCAATGCCAAGGGTGGTTACGTCGAAGTCGAATTCACCGTCGATCGCCACGTCAAGGTCCCCGCCACCGCCCAAGCCGTCACGGTGTCGACCTCGATCCTCACCGACCGGCAGATCGAGCTCACGCCGCCCTACCGTGGCGGCCCGGTGCTGCAGAACCACGACACGATCGGCTTGACCCGGACCAAGACCCCCGTCGAATTCAGCCGTGTGCTCAGCGTTCTCGACAAGGTCACCAAGTCGCTCGGGGGCGACGGCCATGGCGGCGGGCCCGTCGCCGACGTGCTGAACAACGGGACCAAGGTGGTCGAGGGCAACGGCGGGCAGATCAAATCGGCGCTCGACCAACTGTCCACGGCGCTGCGCCTGTCCAGCGACGGCGGCGCCCAGACCCGCGAGCAGATCACCACGATCGTCAAGAACATCAGCACGCTGTTCGACGCGGTGGCCGCCAATGACGGCAAACTACGCGAATTCGCGTCCACCATCCACCAAGTCAGCCAGATCATGGCCGACGAGGACATCGGAAGCGGCACTACCGGAAAGAGATTCGAACAGCTGATCCAGCGGGCCGGCGACCTGCTCGACACCAACCGCGACACGATCAAGCGGGCGCTGCTCAACGGCAACTCCACATTGCAGACGGTGACCGACCAGCGGCGAGGCCTCGCCGAACTCCTCGATGTGGCGCCGATGCTGGCCGACAACGCGTACAACATGATCGACCGGGCGAACGGCGCCGTGCGCGCCCGTTTCCTGACCGACCGATTGGTCTTCGACAGCCAGTACACCAAAGAGATCTGCAACCTGATGGGCCTTCGGCAGCTCGGCTGCAGCACGGGGACAATCCAGGACTTCGGACCGGATTTCGGGCTGACCTATGTGCTGGACGGCATGGCCGCGATGGGGCAGAAATGACAGCCGGGCGGCGCGGCCTCGCCATCGCGGCCGCGGTGTTGATCACCTCGGGCTGCGGCACGAATGGCCTTGCCAGCCTTCCACTTCCGGCTCCCGGACTGGGTTCCGGCGGATACACCCTGACCGCCGTGTTCTCCAACGCGCTCAACCTTCCGATGAACGCCAAGGTGAAACTCGCCGGCGCCGACGTCGGGCAGGTCGAAGCGATGGTTGCGTACAACTACACCGCGATCACCACGCTGCGGATCAGAAACGACGTGCGGCTACCGCGGGGCAGCACCGCCGAATTACGCACCGCCACACCACTGGGCGACGTGTTCGTGGCACTGAAGCCGCCGGCCGATGACCCCGCCGACGATCCGGTGCTGCGGGGCGGCGACACCATCGGGCTGGATTCGACGGCGGCCGCAGCGACGGTCGAATCGGTGCTCAGCTCGGCCGCGATTCTGGTGAACGGCGGAGCCGTACGTAACTTCACCAACATCATCAACGGTTTCGGTAAGGCCACCGGCGACCAGGGCCAGGCGTTCGGAGAGCTGATCCGCAAGTCCAACCAACTGGTCGGCACGCTCGACACCAGGTCCGACCAGATCTCGAGCGCGTTGACCCAGTTGTCGCGTCTGGCAGAGCAACTCGATGCCAAAGACGGGGCCATCACCGACCTGATGACCGCGGCCAGACCCGCCACCGCGGCCCTGGCCGACAACACCGCCGAGCTGTCCAACCTGGCCGTGCAGGTGGGCGACACCTCACGGTTGCTGTCCAGGTTCCCGTCGATCGGCGGCACCGACACCAGCGGCCGCAGCATCATCCGCGACCTGAACACGATCGCCGGGGCCGCCAACGACGTTGCGGTCAGCCCGGATACCAGCTTTTACGCAATCAACCGGATGATCCCCCCGATGGTCAAATCGACCTCGGGAAGCGCGATCTCGGTGCACGTAGGCGTCGACAAACTGATCCTCGGATCGCTGCCCGACATCGGCTATCCCGGCGACATCGGGCTGCACGGACCACACCACTACAACATGAACCTGCTCGTCGGCACCCTGAAGTACACCCTGTGGCGTCTGCAAGAACGCGTGGTCGGCCGGGGTCCGAACTCACCGCAGGTTCCTGTCATGCCAGACCCGAATATCCCTGGCCAAATCGACATCGCCCCCGGTCCTCCCCCGCCGGCGCCCGGGCCGCCGCCACCGGGACCGCCGCCGTGATCGCCGAAGTCGCCAACGTCGTGGTCCGCGTGGTGCGGGCCGCACACCGCCAACAGGTCTGGCTGTCGGTGGCCGGATTGGTGCTCACCCTGGTGGTCGGAACCGCTTACCTGCTGATTGGGGCATTGCGGGTAGCACCGCTGGCGTCGTCCTACCGGGTCACCGTGCAGTTGCCGGAATCCGGTGGCCTGCTGCCCAATCAGGATGTCGCACTGCGCGGTGTGCGGATTGGCCGCGTCGAGTCATTGCAGATCACCGACACCGGGGTCAACGCCATCGCCAGCATCACGTCGAAGGTGCGGGTCCCGGCCAACAGCGTCGTGCACGTGTCGGCGTTATCACCGGCCGGCGAGCAGTACATCGACTTCCAAGCCGAATCCGATGCCGGGCCGTATCTCCACGACGGCAGCCTGATCACGTTGGCCCACGCAAGCGTTCCGGTGAGTCTGGCGCGGTTGCTCGGTGACGCCGACGGACTGCTGGCCCAGGTCGACCCGCGCAAAGTCGAGCTGATCAAGAAAGAACTGAGCCTGAGCATCCAGGGCCCGGCGAAACTGGCCGCCATCGTCGACGGCGGCACCTTCCTGCTGTCGACGCTCGATTCGGTGCTGCCCCAAACGACCAGCATCATCAAGGCCAGCCGGGTGGTGCTCACCCTGGCGAGCGATAAGAACGCCGGATTGGCCGCCACCGCAACCGAACTCAACCGCACGCTGACCGGGGTCGCTCGAATGCAAGCCGGCTACCGGAGGCTGACGGCACAGACGCCGCGCACCCTGTCGGCGGTCGACAATTTGTTCTCCGACAACTCCGACACGATGGTGCAGTTGCTGGGCAGCATGGCCACCATGTCGCAGTTGCTCTACCAGCGGGTGCCGGCGCTCAACGCGCTGTTCCCCGACTACCGGGGCTCGGTGCTCGATGCGGTGTCCAGCGCCTTTCACGACCACGGAGTCTGGGCGATCGCCGACCTCTACCCCCGCTACGTGTGCGACTACGGGACGCCCGCGCATCCGCCGTCGGCCGCGGACTACTACGAGCCGTTCATGTACACCTATTGCCGCGACACCGACCCCGCCGTGTCGATCCGCGGGGCCAAGAACGCGCCGCGCCCGGGCGGCGACGACACGGCCGGCCCGCCGCTGGGAGCGGACCTGGGTCGCAGAACCGATCCAACACCGAAGGGCCGCTTCACGATTCCCACGCCCTATGGCGGACCCCCGCTGCCGATCGAACCGCCGCACTAGGACCAACCTAAACTCTGACAGAGGAGTTGATTGTGACCGCCACATCCGAGAGAGTTGCCGAGGCCGAAATGCCCGAAGTACCAGGCGCAGAAGCCGAACCCGAAGACGTCGAGGGCACCGACGCCGAAGACGACGACGTTGACGTCGAGGACACCCAAGCGACCGATTCGGACGACGAGGATATTCCGTTCGGGCGTGGGGCCAAGAAGGAGAAGGGCGACAAGACCCCGCTGCGCGAGCGGCCCTGGGGGCGCTATCTGCGCCGCGGCGCGCTGCCGCTGTTACTGGTTGCTTCGCTTGCGGTTAACGGCTTCCTCGGCTGGAAGTTATGGCAAGAGCACGAGGTGAGAGAGGCGGGCCAGCAGGCTCAACAGGCCGCGATTGCCTACGCGCAGGTGCTGACGAGCATCGATTCCACCAAGGTCGACGAGAACTTCCGCCAGGTGCTCGACGGTGCGACCGGCGAGTTCAAAGACATGTACACCCAGTCCAGCGTGCAGCTCCGGCAGCTGCTGATCGACAACAAGGCCAGCGCACACGGGGTGGTGGTGGACTCGGCGATTCAGTCCGAATCCGCGAATAAGGTTGTGGTGCTTGTCTTTATCGACCAGACCGTGGCCAATTCGCAGTCGCCAGATCCACGCATCGACCGCAGCCGGATCAAGATGACGATGGAAAAAGTCGACGGCCGCTGGCGGGCAAGCAAAGTCCAGCTCCTCTGAGCCGACGAGTCACGCCATGCTGAAGAGACTGAGCGCAACACTTCTCTTGCTCGCCGCGACGGCGATTCCGCACGCGGCCATCGCGCGGGCCTCGGCGCCGTCGTTCTGCGGCGAGCTCGGCGGCGACTGGGACGGCCAGTACTGCCACACCACGGTGACGTCGGAACGCAACGCCGTCCGCGACATCAAGGTCGCGGTGCCCGGCGAACTCATCGACAACCCCATCACCAGCGGCGTGGTGCGCGACTACCTGCACACCCTGGTCAACAACTGGCGCAACGCCAACGCGCACATGGCCGCCGACAGCTATGGCGAGGAGAACTACCAGATCTTCCAGCACGGCAACCTGCTCAGCGCGGTGTTCCACGAGGACTACCACGCCGACGGACCCAAGCCCAACAACGCCTACCGGACCTTCACGTTCGACATGGCCACCGGCAGACGGCTGCAGCTCTCGGATGTGACGACGTCGAACCCGCTGACCGCCATCCCGCCGCTGGCGCACCCGTTCATCGAAACAGCACTCAACCAGGCGCCGCCGCCGCACGATCCGGGGACCTACCCGTTCATCATCGACCGCTGGACTCCCGACAAGGTCTACTCCGGCGCGTACAAGGCGTGGGCGCTGACACCCGACGAATTGATCCTCTACATGCCGGACTATCCCGTCGGCCACGACGAGCCGATCAACTTCTCACCGGGCCTGCCGCAGTGGTACATGGACGGCGGCACCGTGCAGGCGCACATTCCGCTTTCCGCGCTCGGCCCGGTGCTGCGCATCTAGTCGGCGGCCCCGCCGGTCCCCGCGTACAGTAGCGGTGGTTAAGTCATCTAACTAACGCACAGACGTACGCGGAAGGGAACCGGCATGGCGCGCACCGAGAATGACACCTGGGATTTGGCGTCCAGCGTGGGCGCGACCGCCACCGCGGTCGCGACTCAGCGCGCGATGGCTTCGCAGGGTCCGGATGCGCCGCTGAACGACCCGTGGGCCGATCCCCTGGTGCGCGCGGTGGGCAGTGAGACATTCATCAAGCTGATCGACGGAAAGCTCGGCGACACCGACGATCCCGTGATGAACCGGCAGGCCGTACTCAACCAGATCACCGTGCGCACCCGGTACTTCGACGACTTCTTCGCCCACGCCACCGATGCCGGTGTGCGGCAGGCCGTGATTCTGGCGTCCGGTCTGGACACCCGGGCCTACCGACTGCCGTGGCCGGCGGACACCGTGGTCTACGAAATCGACCAACCCGGCGTGATCGACTTCAAGACCCGCACGCTGGCCGACCTGGGCGCAAAGCTGCCTGCGCAACGTCGCACGGTCGCGATCGACCTGCGCGACGACTGGCCCGCGGCGCTCGTCGACGCCGGACTCGATCCGGCACAGCCGACCGCGTGGAGCGCGGAGGGCCTGCTCGTCTATCTGCCGCCGGAGGCGCAGGACCGCTTGTTCGACAACGTCGCCGCGCTGTCGGCACCGGGCAGCCGGATCGCCTGCGAGCACATGGATTTCAGCAATATCCCCGCGGATTGGGCGGAAAAGCTGACCGAGAGGTCGCGGCGGATCGGCTCCAAGATCAACCTGGCCGAGTTGTTCTACACCGGTGATCGCAATAGCGCCGGCGACTACCTCAGCGAGCGTGGTTGGCGGGTCGACATCCGAACGACCGAGCAGGCCTTCTCCGCCAACGGTTTTCAACTTCCGCAGGACGAGCTGGCCTCGTTCGGTGGCTCCTCCGGCTACCTGTCGGCAGTGCTGAGCTGAACGAGTCGCCTTAGTTGGCCTGCCGGCGCCGCCACGATGCGTCGGACATGCAGGACCGTGACGTTGACGGCTTCCACGGCGATATCGACGACGCGGTTCAACTCTCGCACCAGCATGAACATGGTAGGGCTCAGTCCTCCGGGTTGTAGCCGAGGTTGGGGCCGAGCCAGCGCTCGGCTTCTTTGAGGGTCCAGCCCTTGCGCTTCGCGTAATCGGCGACCTGGTCCTGTGCTATCCGGCCGACCACGAAGTACTGCGACTGCGGATGCGAGAAGTACCAGCCACTGACGGCAGCACCGGGCCACATCGCCATCGACTCGGTCAGCTCGATACCGGTGCGCTCCTTGACGTCCATCAACTCCCAGATCGTCGCCTTCTCGGTGTGCTCCGGGCAGGCCGGGTAGCCGGGGGCCGGGCGGATTCCCCGGTACTTCTCCGCGATGAGCGCCTCGTTGTCCAGCTGCTCGTCGGGCTGAAATCCCCAGAACTCCTTGCGGACCCGTTGGTGCATCCGCTCGGCGAACGCCTCCGCCAGCCGGTCGGCGAGCGATTCCAGCAGGATCGCGTTGTAGTCGTCGTTGGCCTTCTTGAACTCGGCGATCTTCTCACCGCCGCCCAGCCCCGCGGTGACGGCGAAAGCGCCGATGTAGTCGGCCAGACCGGTGTCCTTGGGCGCGACGAAGTCGCCCAACGAACGGTTCGGGATGCCGTCGCGGTGCTCGCCCTGCTGGCGCAGGTTGTGCAGCCGGGTCCTCACCTCGGTGCGGGTCTCGTCGGTGTAGACCTCGATGTCGTCGCCGACCGCGTTCGCCGGGAAGAAGCCGATCACGCCGTTGGCCGTGAGCCACTTCTCCTTGATCAGGGTGTCGAGCATCTCCTGGGCGTCGTCGTACAGCTTGCGGGCGGTTTCGCCCGAGACCGGGTTGTTGAGGATGTCGGGGAACCGACCCTTCATCTCCCAGGCGTTGAAGAACGGCTGCCAGTCGATGTATTCGCGCAGCTCGGCGAGGTCGTACTCCTCGAACGCCCGCACGCCGATGCCCTGCGCGGGTACCGGCGGTGTGTAACCGTCCCACTCGATCGGCGTCCGGTTGGCGCG
Source organism: Mycobacterium sp. Aquia_213 (assembly GCF_026625985.1). Lineage (NCBI taxonomy): Bacteria > Bacillati > Actinomycetota > Actinomycetes > Mycobacteriales > Mycobacteriaceae > Mycobacterium > Mycobacterium sp. Aquia_213. Next base: position 2,414,345 of record NZ_CP113116.1, on the reverse strand, counting down.
GGCCTTCTCCAGCGTCAGCATCGGCCGCTCGTTCTTCTGGGCGTGCCGTTCGCGCAGCGATGCGTAATCCTTCTCGGTCGCCTCCAGCAGGGCGGGACGCTGCTTGTCGTCGAGCAGCGCAGCAGCGACCGGCACCGAGCGGGAAGCGTCCTTGACCCAAACCACCGGACCGCTGCGACGCGGCGACACCTTGACCGCGGTGTGGGCGCGTGAGGTGGTCGCGCCACCGATCAGCAACGGGATCTGAAGCCCCTCGCGCTCCATCTCGACGGCGAAGTTGACCATCTCGTCCAAGGACGGGGTGATCAGTCCGGACAAGCCGATGATGTCGGCGTCGTGCTCCTTGGCCGCGTCCAGGATCTTCTGGGCGGGCACCATCACACCGAGGTCGATCACTTCATAGTTGTTGCACTGCAACACAACTCCGACGATGTTCTTGCCGATGTCGTGGACGTCGCCCTTCACCGTCGCCATGATGATCGTGCCGTTGGTGTCCTTGCTGGCGGCGGTGCCGTTCTGCTCTTTTTCCGCCTCGATGAACGGCAGCAGGTACGCGACGGCCTTCTTCATCACCCGGGCCGACTTCACCACCTGAGGCAGGAACATCTTGCCCGCGCCGAAGAGGTCACCGACGACGTTCATCCCGTCCATCAGCGGGCCCTCGATCACCTCGATCGGGCGACCACCGGCGCCCTCGATCTCGGCCCGCAGTTCCTCGGTGTCGGCATCGACGTGGGCGTCGATGCCCTTGACCAGGGCGTGCGTGATCCGCTCGCGAACCGGGAGAGATCGCCACTCGGCGGCCACCGGGTCGTCGGCCTTTTCCGAGCTGTTGAACCGTTCGGCGATCTCCAGCAGCCTTTCGGCCGCATCCTCGCGACGGTTCAGGACGACGTCCTCGATGCGGTCCCGCAGCTCGGGGTCGATCGAGTCGTAGGGCACCAGCGCACCGGCGTTGACGATGCCCATGTCCAGGCCGGCCTTGATGGCGTGGTACAGGAACACGGCGTGGATCGCCTCGCGGACGGGGTTGTTGCCCCGGAACGAGAACGACACGTTGGAGATGCCGCCGGAGATGTGCACCCCGGGAAGGTTCTCCTTGATCCAGGCGCAGGCCTCGATGAAGTCGATCCCGTACGTCGCGTGCTCTTCGATACCGGTCGCCAGCGCGAAGCAGTTCGGGTCGAAGATGATGTCCTCGGCCGGGAAGCCGACCTCTTCGGTCAGGATCCGGTAGGCACGCCCGCAGATCTCCTTACGGCGCTCCAGGTTGTCGGCCTGACCCTGCTCGTCGAAGGCCATCACGACGACGGCGGCGCCGTACTTGCGGCACAACCGGGCCTCGCGGATGAACTTCTCCTCGCCCTCCTTCATGGAGATCGAGTTGACGATCGGCTTGCCCTGCACGTTCTTCAGGCCCGCCTCGATGACCTCCCACTTGGAGGAGTCGATCATCACCGGGACGCGGCTGATGTCCGGCTCGGCCGCGATCAGCTTGGTGAACCGGTCCATCGCGGCGACGCCGTCGATCATGCCCTCGTCCATGTTGATGTCGATGACCTGCGCGCCGACCTCGACCTGCTGCAGGGCGACCGACAGCGCGGTGTCGTAGTCCTCGGCCTTGATCAGGTTGCGGAACCGGGCGGAGCCGGTGATGTTGGTGCGCTCACCGATGTTCACGAACAGGGAGTCGTCGGTGATGTTGAGCGGTTCCAGGCCCGAGAGCCGGGTGGCCACCCCGATCTCCGGCAGCTCGCGCGGCGGTTTGCCCTCGACGACCTTGGCGATCTCGGCGATGTGCGGCGGCGCCGTTCCGCAGCAACCACCGACCAGGTTCACCAGGCCGGCCTGGGCGAACTCGGCGATGTAGCCGGCCTGACGCTCCGGGGACTCGTCGTACTCGCCAAAGGCGTTGGGCAGACCGGCATTTGGGTAGCAGGAGACGAAGGTGTCGGCGATCCGGGCCATCTCGGCGATGTAGGGCCTCATCTCCGGCGCGCCCAGGGCGCAGTTGAGGCCCACCGCGATCGGCTTCGCATGTCTGATCGCGTTCCAGAATGCCTCGGTGACCTGACCGGACAACGTCCGCCCGGAGGCATCGGTGATGGTGCCCGAGATGATCACCGGCCAGCGGCGTCCGCGGTCCTCGAACAGCGTCTCGAGGGCGAACACCGCCGCCTTGGAATTCAGCGAATCGAAGATCGTCTCGACGATGAGGAGGTCGGCACCACCATCGACCAGGCCGTTCGCGGCTTCGAGGTAGGCGGCAACCAGTTGGTCGTAGGAGACGTTGCGGGCTCCGGGGTCGTTGACGTCCGGCGAGATCGACGCGGTCCGTGTCGTCGGCCCGATGGCACCGGCGACGTAGCGGGGCTTCTCCGGGGTGCTGAACTCATCGGCGGCCGCCCGCGCCAGGGCAGCGCCGGCGTAGTTCAGCTCGTAGGCCAGCTCGGCCATGTCGTAGTCGGAGAGCGAGATCGCGTTCGCGTTGAACGTGTTGGTCTCCAGGATGTCGGCGCCCGCCTCGAGGTACTCGCGGTGGATCCCCTCGATGATCTGCGGCTGCGTCAGGGTGAGCAGATCGTTGTTGCCCTGCAGAGCGGTCGGCCACTCCGTGAACCGATCGCCGCGGTAGCCGGCCTCGTCCGGCCGGTCCCGCTGTATCGCCGTGCCCATCGCGCCGTCGATCACCATGATCCGCTGGCCCAGCGCACCGGTCAGTTCGTCGGTGCAGTCGGGGCGGATGTTCGGCTCAAAGGCGTTCACACACATTCCTTCCGTAACGGAAGGCGTCCTTGACTCTGCCGAGCGTGGCGGATACCGGCGGAACCCGGAACCGTTGCAACGCCTCTCGACCCAGAAAAGTCTACGTCGTCACCGTTCAATCGACGTCTGGACGCCCAGCTCATCGCTGCGATCGACCACAGCCCGCTTGTCGTGTTGGCTCGCGGCAATCACCTCACAAGCATAGTCGTGCTATGCAAATGCCCTGGTGTACCGGCCGGTTGTGCTTCCCGCCGCGCGGCTGGAGTCGCCGCCGAGCGGGCAGGCCTTAGGCTGATTCTGTGACCCCGCCGGATCGTGGCCCGGAAGCCTTCGCGCTCCCCGACCTCCACAACACAATTGTTGTGGCGGCGTTCGAGGGCTGGAACGACGCCGGCGACGCGGCCAGCGATGCGCTGGAGCACCTCGACGCGATCTGGGAAGCCCACCCGATCGTGGAGATCGACGACGAGGCGTACTACGACTACCAGGTGAATCGCCCGGTCATCCGTCAGGTCGACGGGGTGACCCGCGAACTGGTGTGGCCGGCGATGCGGATCACCCACTGCCGGCCACCCGGCAGCGACCGCGACATCGTATTGATGCACGGGGTGGAGCCCAACATGCGCTGGCGCACGTTCTGTGCCGAGCTGCTGGCCATCGCCGACAAGCTCAACGTCGACACGGTCGTGATCCTCGGCGCGCTGCTGGCCGACACACCCCACACACGGCCCGTACCGGTCTCCGGCGCGGCCTACTCCCCCGAGTCGGCCGAACGTTTCGGCCTGCAGGAGACCCGCTACGAGGGGCCGACCGGGATCGCCGGGGTATTCCAGGACGCCTGCGTGGCGGCCGGGATCCCGGCCGTGACGTTCTGGGCCGCGGTCCCGCACTATGTGTCGCACCCGCCGAACCCGAAAGCGACGGTGGCACTGCTGCGCCGCGTCGAGGACGTGCTCGATATCGAGGTTCCGCTGGCCGATTTGCCCGCCCAGGCCGAGGAGTGGGAGCTGGCGGTCACTGAGATGGCCACCGAAGACGAGGACCTCGCCGAATACGTGCAGTCACTGGAGCAACGCGGCGACGCCGAGGTCGATGTGAACGAAGCCCTGGGCAAGATCGACGGCGACGCGCTGGCCGCCGAGTTCGAGCGCTACCTGCGCCGCCGCCGCCCGGGATTCGGGCGGTAATCGAGCGGCTTCTCCTGTTGCCCTCCTCGGCCGACTACGAAAAGATCGCTGACAAACCAACCGGATTGACAAACCCCGGTTCTTGGCACTTCGGGGAGACCCGCGGGTTGGGCTAACGACGACGATTGGACCCCCATGACCGCGCTGCCCGACACGCCTGAACCCGATGCGCACTCTTCGGGGCCTCTGAACGAAGAGGCCGGCTACCACAAGGGGCTCAAGCCCCGACAACTTCAGATGATCGCGATCGGCGGAGCGATCGGCACCGGGCTTTTCCTCGGTGCCAGCGGGCGACTCGTCAAGGCCGGCCCCGGGCTTTTCCTGGTGTACGCGTTCTGCGGAATCTTCGTGTTCTTCATGCTGCGCGCGCTGGGCGAGCTGGTGCTGCACCGTCCGTCGTCGGGTTCGTTTGTCTCCTACGCCCGCGAGTTCTTCGGCGAGAAAGCCGCCTACGTCGTCGGCTGGATGTACTTCCTGAACTGGGCGATGACGTCGATCGTCGACACCACCGCGATCGCCACCTACTTGCATCACTGGGGGGCCTTCGGGCCGATCCCACAGTGGGTTCTTGCCCTCATCGCGCTGGTGGTGGTGTTGTCGATGAACTTGATCTCCGTCGAATGGTTCGGCGAGTTCGAGTTCTGGGCGGCGCTGATCAAGGTTGTCGCACTCGTCGCGTTCCTGATCGTCGGAATTGTGTTCCTGGCCGGGCGATTCCACATCGACGGGCATGAGACCGGGCCCGGCCTCTGGGACGACCACGGCGGGCTGTTCCCGACCGGTGTGGTGCCACTGCTGGTGACGGCCTCCGGAGTGGTATTCGCTTATGCCGGAGTCGAATTGGTGGGTATCGCCGCCGGCGAGACGGCCGAGCCGGAGAAGATCATGCCGCGCGCGATCAATTCGGTGATCTTCCGCGTCGCGGTGTTCTATGTCGGATCGGTCGCCCTGCTGGGGCTGCTGCTGCCCTACACCGCCTACAAGGCCGGCGAGAGCCCGTTCGTCACGTTCTTCTCCAAGATCGGGTTCGCCGGAGCCGGTGACCTGATGAACATCGTGGTCCTCACCGCCGCTCTGTCCAGCCTGAACGCCGGACTCTATTCGACCGGTCGCGTCATGCACTCACTGGCGATGAGCGGCAGCGGCCCCAAATTCGCCAGCCGCATGACGAAACGCGGCGTGCCCTACGGGGGTATCGCCATGACCGCCGTCATCTGCCTTGGCGGTATCGCACTCAACGCCTTCAACCCCGGTGAAGCCTTCGAAATCGTGCTGCACGACGCCGCTCTGGGCATCATCGCGTCCTGGGCCATGATCGTGTTGTGTCAGCTTCGGTTCTACAAGCAAACACAAGCGGGGACCCTCGAGCGCCCCGCCTTCCGGATGCCGTTCACCCCGTACAGCGGCTACATCACGTTGGTGTTCTTGGTCGGCATTGTGGTGTTGATGGCGTTCGACGAACCGGCCGGCACCTCGAGCGTCGCAGCGTTGATCGTCATCATCCCGGCGCTGATCGGGGGTTGGTACCTGGTTCGCAAGCGAGTGGCGGCCTCCGCCGCGCGCTGGTGAGCTACGCCTTGCCGAGTTCCTCGTTGTAGGCGCTCGTGGAGCGGCCGAGCGCGGCGACCTCGGCATCCATCTGGGTCACCAGTTCGGCGGAAGCCTTGCGAACGGGTAGTTCACCGACGGTGCTGGACAGCACCGGCTTGAGCCAGCGGAATGCGACCACCCACCCCGGGCAGTAGACCCGGTCCTTGCGGCCCTCGATGCCCTTGACGAAGGCCGTCGCGCACTTGTCCACCGAGGTGGTCTTGCTCAACGGCCAGGGCAGGTGCTTGAGGAAGTCGCCGAACGAGGCCAGGTCGGACTTGGTGTCGCGGACCAGCGCGGTGTCGATCCAGGACATGTGCGCCACACCGACACCGACGCCGCGATGGCCGACCTCCAGGCGCAGCGCGTTGGCCAGATGCTCATTGCCGGCCTTCGACATGTCGTAGGACGCCATGCCCGGGGCCGCGGCGAACGCGGCCAGGGACGAGACGATCAGCAGATAGCCGCGCCGGTCGATCAGCGCGGGCAGCGTGGCGCGCGCGGTGTGAAAGACGCCGAGCAGGTTGACATCCAGCACCCGCCGGAAAGCCTCCGGGTCGACCTGCAGCACCGACCCGTAGCTGGCGATGCCGGCGTTGGCCACGGCGACGTCGAGACCGCCGAAGCGTTCCACGGCCTTGTCGACGACGGCCTGCATGGCGGGCAGATCGCGCACGTCGGCGACCATCGTCAGCACCTGATCGTCACCACCGAGTTCGGCGGCCAGCGTGTCCAACTCGGCTTTGTCGAGGTCCGTCAGCACGAGTTTGGCGCCCCTGTTGTGCAACCGGCGCGCGACCTCGGCGCCGATTCCCCGGGCACCTCCCGTGATCAGAACGACTTTGCCCTGCAGCGATGTCATGGCCGTCAACAACCTTTCGCAGCGATTACAGTTCCACGCCGAGTAGCGCGTCGATCGCGGAGGCCACCAACTTTGGCGCGTCCTCGTCGTGTCCGCCGTACTCGAGTGCGTCGGTGGTCCAACCATCAAGTGCGGCAATCGCTTTGGGCGTATCGAGATCGTCGGCCAGGTACTTGCGCACCCGGGCGATGACGTCGGTGGCATCCGGGCCGGCGGGCAGCGTCGTCGCGGTGCGCCAGCGCTGCAGCCGCACGGCCGACTCGTCGAGCAGCTGCTGGCTCCACGACCGGTCCGCGCGGTAGTGCCCGGCCAGCAGACCGAGCCGAATGGCCGACGGCGGGGCGCCTTGCGCACGCAGCCCCGACACCAATACCAGGTTGCCGCGGCTCTTCGACATCTTGTGCCCGTCCCAGCCGATCATCCCGGCATGCACGTAGTGGCGAGCGAATCGCCTTTCATTCCTTACACATTCGGCATGTGCGGCGGTGAACTCGTGATGCGGGAAGATCAAGTCGGTGCCGCCGCCCTGAATGTCCAGGCCGCTGCCGATGCGGCTGAGCGCGATCGCCGCGCATTCGACGTGCCAGCCGGGCCGGCCCGGGCCGAACGGTGACGGCCAGCTGGGCTCCCCGGGTCGCTCGGCCCGCCACAGCAGCGCGTCGAGTTGGTCGGTCTTGCCGGCGCGGTCCGGGTCGCCGCCGCGCTCGGCGAACAGCCGCAGCATGGTGTCGCGGTCGTAGCCCGACTCGTAGCCGAACTGCGGGGTGGCATCCGCGCGGTAGTAGACGTCCGGATATTCCCCCACTTCCGGGTCGACGACGTACGCCGCGCCGGACGCCAGCATCTTTTCGACCAGCTCCACGACTTCGGGAATGGCTTCGGTCGCTCCGACGTACTCGCGCGGCGGTAACACCCGCAGCGCGGTCATGTCCTCGCGGAACAGCGCCACCTCGCGATCGCCGAGCTCACGCCAGCCGATGCCGTCGCGCGCGGCCCGCTCGAACAGCGGGTCGTCGACGTCGGTGACGTTCTGCACGTAGTGCACGTCGTGCCCCAGGTCCAGCCACAGCCGGTGAATCAGGTCGAACGCCAGGTAGGTGGCCGCGTGGCCCAGATGCGTGGCGTCGTACGGCGTGATCCCGCAGACGTACATGGTGGCGGCTGAACCGGGAGGGCTCCCGGCCGCCACCGGGCGGACCTGGCGGTCGGCGGTGTCGTACAGCCGTAGCTCCGGGCCGCGTCCGGGCACCACCGGAACCTGTGCGGGAGACCACGACTGCATGCTGTCGACTTTAAGCCCGGTGACGATACGGCCCGCTGACGACCCGCTAGCGCCAGGCGTCGCGGATGGCGCCGAGCAGGATCGGCGCCACTTCGGCGCGACACATCACGAAGTCCGGCAGGTACGGGTCCTCCTGGTTGTAGCGCATCGGCGAGCCGTCCAGTCGCGACGCGTGCATACCCGCGGCCATCACCACCCCCGCCGGCGCCGCCGAATCCCATTCCCATTGGCCGCCGGCGTGCAGATAGGCGTCGACGTCACCGTCGATGATGGCCATCGCCTTGGCGCCGGCCGAGCCGATGCCGACCGGCTGGATCGCCAGCGACTGCCGCATGCGATGCAGCACGGCCGGTGGCCGGGTGGCACTGACGGCGATCCGCAACGTGTGTGGAATCCCGACCCGCGCCTGGCTGTCGGTCACCGTGTCACTGCGATACACGATGTTGTCCCGGGCCGGCAAAGAGACTGCCGCATCGGTGATTTCGCGTCGGCCATCGGTGGGACGCTGCCACAGCGCGATGTGTACCGCCCAGTCGTCACGCCCCGGGGTGGAGAACTCGCGGGTGCCGTCCACCGGGTCGATGATCCACACCCGGTCGTGCTTGAGCCGCTTGAGATCGTCATAGGCTTCCTCGCTGAGCACCGCGTCGTCGGGACGCTCGGCGCGCAGCCGCCGCAGGATCAGCTCGTTGGCCAGGCTGTCGCCCGCGTCGCCGAGCATCCAGGGATGACCGAACCCGATCTCCTCGCGCACTTTCAGCAGCAGTTCCCCCGCGTCGGCGGCGAGATCGGCGGCCAATTCGGCGTCAGTCATCTCATCGGCGGCCGGGCTCACCGCTTCAGTATCGCCGACGGCAATACCGGACCCTAAAACGCGGGCCAGGGAATGGGCCGATGCCGATTGGGGACGGGCATCACCGGGTTGTCCAGCAGCGCGTGCGCCCGCGCGCCCAGTGCCGCGATCTCCGTCCGGGTGATCTGCCCGGCCAGCGCATCGCCGAGCTCGCCGGCCAGCGCGTCGGCCAGGCCGGCGACGGACGCCAGGGTCGGATCGTCGATCGGCTTGCCGGCCCATCCCCACAGCACCGTGCGCAGTTTGTTCTCGACGTGCAGGCAGACCCCGTGATCGACGCCGTAGATGTGGCCCTCGAGGTCGCGCAGGACGTGCCCGCCCTTGCGGTCGGCGTTGTTGATCAGCACGTCGAAAACCGCCATCCGCCACAAGCGAATGTCGTCGGCGTGCATCAGGATGACCTCGTCGCCGCTGTAGTCGTGGGCCCGTAGCACCGGCAGATAACCCGGCTGCTGCCGGCCCGCGGGAAACAGGTCGACCAGATCCGGCCCGGGCCGCGGATCGCTGTCCACCGCGTCGCCGGGCTGCTGCACCCACAGCTGCAACATGCCCGGCCCTGCCGGACCGTGGCGAATGATGGTGTAGGGCACCAGGTTCCAGCCCAGCTGCGTCGAAACCTGATACGCGGCAAGTTCGCGGCCGGCCAGCGTCCCGTCAGGGAAGTCCCAGAGCGGCTGCTCACCGGAGACCGGCTTGTAGACGCAGTGCACGCTGGACTCGCCGAGCGTGGACTCGCACAGGAAGGTGGCGTTACTGGCCGAGCGGATCCGTCCGAGAATCGTCAGCTCGCCGTCCCGCAAGACCTCTCGATCGTCATTCCTCGGGTTCATCGTTGGACCCCAGTAGCGCACTGCGGTTATAACCGTTGGCGCGCGGGCAGATGTGGCCCGCGGGGTCCAGCGGTTCGTCGCACAGGGGGCATGGCGGACGTCCCGCCGAGATCACGCGATTGGATCGGGTGGCGAACTGCCGCGCCGACTCCGGGGTCAAAAACACCCGCACCGCGTCGGGGCCTTCGTCGGTGTCGTCGAGCACCACCGAGGCGTCGAACTCGGCGTCGGTGACGGCCAGCAGTTCGACCACCACGGTTTGGGCCTCCGAGTCCCAGCCCAGGCCCATCGTCCCGACCCGGAACTCAGCGTCGACCGGTGTGATGAGCGGGTTGAGGTCGTCGACCTCGGCCGGCTCCGGCGGGACGGGTGTGCCGAATCGGCGGTTCACCTCGAGCAGCAGCGCACCGATGCGTTCGGCGAGCACGGCGACCTGTTGCTTCTCCAGCACCACCGACACCACCCGGGAGTCGCCCACCGCTTGGATGTAGAAGGTGCGATTTCCGGGCTGACCGACGGTCCCGGCCACGAAGCGGTCGGGTGTGCGGAATACATGGATTGCGCGAGCCATGGCACCTCCAAAATACCGGCTGTTGCCGTCGCAAGGCGATTCGATTCGGTTGCTGCAACCGAGTTAGTCAGTGGATCCCCCGACGACCGCGTCGCTCGACGGCTCCGCCTCGGCCGGTTGTTGTTGCGACTCTTCGGGTTTGTCGCTTTCGGGGTCAGTCTTGGGTGGGGGTCCGGCCCGCAATGCCGCGGCCAGCCGTCCACCGGTGTGGTTGACGTGTAACACGAACGGCCGCAGCGTGGTGTACCGGATCACACTCACCGACGCGGGGTCGGCGGTGACGCGCTGGAACCCGTCCAGATGCATCCCATACGCGTCGGCGATCAACGACTTGATCACATCACCGTGAGTACAAGCCACCCACAGCGCGTCGCCGCCGTGCTCCTCGCTCAGCCGCCGGTCGTGTTCGCGCACCGCGGCGACCGCGCGCGACTGCACTTGCGCCAACCCCTCGCCACCGGGAAACACCGCCGCGCTGGCGTGCGCCTGCACCACCCGCCACAGCGGCTCATTGGCCAGCTCGCCGATCTTGCGGCCCGTCCACTCGCCGTAGTCCACCTCGGCGAGCCGATCCTCAACGAGCGGCTCCAGGCACAACGCCTCGGCCAGCGGCGCGACCGTGTTCCGGCAACGCAGCAGCGGCGAGGTGACCACCGCGCGGATCGGCAGGTCGCCGATGCGGTCGATCAACCCCACGGCCTGCTCGCGGCCCTTGTCGTCGAGATCGACGCCCTCGGAACGGCCGGCCAGGACGCCCGCGGTGTTCGAGGTCGAGCGGCCGTGACGCAACAGGATGACGGTCATGTCGCGGCCACCGTTCCGGTCGCCAGCAGGATCAGCACGACGGCGCCGGCCACCACTCGATAGCCCACGAACCAGTACATGCTGTGCCGCACCAGAAACCGCAGGAACCAAGCGACCGCGCTCAGCCCGATGACGAACGCGATCAGGGTGGACACCAGCAGCTGCGGGCCGGTGGCGCTCATGCCCGAAGTGACCGGATGGAAGGCGTCCGGGAGCGAGAACAGCCCCGAGGCGAACACCGCGGGGATGGCCAGCAGGAAGCCGAACCGGGCGGACAGCTCGCGGTCGAGTCCCAGAAACAGCCCCGCGCTGATCGTCGACCCGGATCGGGACACGCCCGGGATCAGCGCCAGGCATTGCGCGGCCCCGACCGCCAGTGCGTCGCGCCAGTTCAGCTCCTCGACGTGACGGGTCTGCCGGCCCAGGTACTCGGCCAGCGCGATGACGGCCGAGAAGACCACCATCGCCGTCGCAACGACCCAGAGGTTGCGCACCCCGGAGCGGATCTCGTCCTTGAACAACAGGCCCAGCACGCAGATCGGGATGCTGCCGATGATGACGTACCAGCCCATCCAGTAGTCGAGATCGCGCCGTGCCTTGGCGGCCAGTCCTTTGAACCAGGCAATGAGGATGCGCCAGATGTCGCGTGCGAAATAGACGAGCACGGCGGCTTCGGTGCCCAACTGGCTGACCGCGGTGAACGAGGCGCCGGCGTCCCCGGCGAAAAAGACCCGCGACACGATCGCCAGGTGCCCGGACGACGAGACCGGCAGGAACTCGGTCAAACCCTGCACCACCGACAGCACGCTGACCTGCCACCACGACATCGCCGAAACCGCTGCCACGACGACGACCGTACCTGGTGCGGGTGGCGGCTACCGAGGGCGACTAGCGCGGCACGGGGATTGCTCGCGCGACCGAGTCACGCACCGCCGCGGTCAAACTGCGCTCGTCGGTGAGGTCGATGTCAACCAGGCCCCGCACGGCGGTCGCGACCACATCCTCGGCCTGCGGAACGGGCCCGGAAAGGCGTGGCCGGTAAATTTCGACGACGAGCGAGCGATGCTCAATGTGAAACGAAAAACTGCGTCCGTCACCGACTTGCCCATATCCGCTCGCAAAGATCCCTGTCGAAATGTCTTCGACAGCAAACTCCTTGTCTGCGGTATGCCGGTCAGCGGTGACGGTCATAATCCGACCATACCTCTCCAGTACGGCAGATGTGGGCAACATGGCCCTATTGGATGCGGAACCGTTCCTTAGAATTTGTATTCAATGTCCGCCGAACCAAGGTTGGTTGTTGCTATCACGGCTTAGATACGAGACATTTGCAGTTCAACGATGTTTTGTTGGACTGATAGCTTTGCTGACGTTGGTCGCTGGTTGTTCATCGAATCCGCTCACCAGCGCCCCGCCGACCATCGAAGCGGCGCATCCCGCCCAGTCGCCACCGGCATCGCAGACTCCGTCCGGCACGGTGCGGCCGCTGGCCGGGCCCGCCGCGGCGACGGTCTTCGACGACGGCACGCACCAGCTGGCGGTGCTGACGCCCGGCAGCGATCCGGGAGCACCCGCCAGCCTCGCGGTGTTCGGTCCAGGGCAGGTCGCGCCGCGTGTCATCGGGCTGCCGGGCCCGGCGACCGCGGTGACCGGCGACGGTCACGGCACCGCCTACCTGGCCACCCACGGCGGCTACTTCGCGGTGGATCTGGCCGGCGGCCACACCGCACAGGTGAATGCCGCGCCGAACGTGGACTTCACTGCGATCGCGCGCCGCGCCGACGGCAAGCTGGTGCTGGGCAGCGCCGACGGCGCCGTGTACACCCTCGCCCCGCCCGGCGGCTCGGGGAGCCCCGCGGTCGAGAACCGGACGAAGATCTTCGCCCGGGTCGATTGGCTTGTCACACAAGGCAATACGACAGTGGTGCTGGATCGCGGTCAGACTTCGGTGACGACGATCGGCGCCGACGGACATGTCGCTCAGTCGCTGCGGGCCGGCGCCGGCGCAACCACCATGGCCGCCGATCCGGTGGGCCGGGTCCTGGTGGCCGACACCCGCGGCGACGAACTGCTGGTGTACGGGGTCGACCCGCTGATCCTGCGGCAGGCCTACCCGGTGCGGCAGGCCCCGTACGGATTGGCCGGCTCTCCCGATTTGGCCTGGGTGTCACAAACCGCATCGAATATGGTTATTGGTTACGATTTATCAACCGGAATTCCCGTCGAAAAGGTGCGTTACCCAACTGTGCAGCAACCCAACTCGCTGGCCTTTGACGAAGCTTCGGACACCTTGTACGTGGTGTCGGGCTCCGGTGCAGGGGTCCAGGTCATCGAGCGCGCGGC